>JBGUGD010000018.1:0-28930 GCA_041697335.1 Vampirovibrionaceae bacterium NZW_1234
TAGAAACCTCTCGCGGGAGTAATTCAGTGGTAGAATGCTTCCTTGCCAAGGAAGATGTCGCGAGTTCGAGCCTCGTCTCCCGCTCCATTTTTATTTTGTCTGGTGTTTCCGAAACGTTTCCAAATGCGGTACCCGGTGGGAGTGGTTACCTTGTTCCAACCCTGTGAGGTGCTGTTCTTTTCCACTCGAACACGCCCGTGGGATAAGCTATCCCCATACCGACCCGAAACCCCGATTGGGATCACGCTCTGGAATTCCGATTTGATTTTTCGTCGTATTATTGATATGACATTGCCAAGTATTAGCGTTTTGTTGTCATTAGAGTACTCGATTTGATGAAAGTTGACGTTGAAAAAGCAGATCAGCATACTGCACAGATTTTATTAGAAATTGATTCCGAACATGCCAGTATGGAATACAACAAGGCCTGCAAGCGCCTTGGCCAGCGGTTGAATATCCCTGGCTTCCGTCGTGGCAAGGCCCCTCGCCAAGTGGTGGAAAAAGCCATCGGAGTCGATCGCATTAAGCAGGAAGTTTTGGATCGGGTTCTGCCCCACGCCTTTGCCGATGCCATCAGTGAGCATCAATTGGACGTTGTAGCCCCGCCGCAAATCGAGAACTTTACCTTTGAAATGGGCCAGCCCCTGACGGTTAAGGCCTTGGTTGAGCTGCGTCCCGAAGTTTCACTGGCCGATTTGTCCAGTTTGAAAGTGGATGTGCCGGCATACGAAGCGCCCGCCGATTCCTTCGAGAACGAAATCCGTCAGATCCGTGAACGGATGACCACCCTGGAAACCATTATCGATCGTCCCGCCGAAGCCGGTGACATTGTGAACATCGACTTCACCGGCGCCATCAATGGCGAATTGATCCGGGGCGGTGCGGCCAAGAACTACCAGTTGGACCTGGCCAACAACAACTTCATCGAAGGGTTTGCCGCCCAGATTCCGGGGCATAAAATCGGGGAAGAGTTCACCATTAACGTGAGCTTCCCCAGCGATTACCACGACCAGTCCCTGGCGGGTAAACCGGCGGACTTCATTGTGAAAATCAATGAAATCAAGAAGAAAGTGGTTCCCGAGCTGGATGACGAATTGGCCCGCAAATGCGGTCCTTACGAAAACGTGCAGCAACTTCAGGACGAAGTGCGCAGGTTTATCGAAAAAACCGTGGAAAACGAGAATGTCTTCCGCAAGCAAAAAGCGGTTATCGACAAAGTGGTTGACGACTCTAAAATGGACGTCCCCGATGCGATGATTAACCGTGAAGCTCGCATTCTTCTGGAAGAGATTCAAACCGGCTTTAAAAACCAAGGCATGAACTGGGAGCAGTTTGTGGACTCCCAAGGTCACGAGAAAATCTGGCAGAACCTGCGTCAGGAGGCCTTGCGTCGGATTCAGACCAGTCTGGTATTTGGTGCCATTGCCAAGCAGGAAGCCATTACGGTGACCGAAGACGAATTCCAGCAGGAAGTGGCCGCCTTGGCCAAAGATCGCAATCTCGACGAAAAGCAAGCCATGAAGCAACTGGCCAACTCGCCGGAAGCAGCTCAGGCTCTTGCTGACGAGATCCTAAGCCGTAAGATTGTTGAGTTTCTGACTTCCCGGGCAGAATTTAACTTTGTGAAAGATGCCCCCCAGGGTGAAGGCAAAGCGCTCCACGAGGCCGTGGCCGTTGCCAGTTCCTTGGAGAAAGAAGAATACGAAGTTCTGGCAGAAGACTAGTAGGCAGTAGTAATCAATCATTTCATTGTTTTCCAGCGATAGAAGAGGGTTTTTACACCATGAGCGATATTATCAGCACCAGCAAGCACAATCCCATTGTGAACATGTCTGCGTCCAATGGCAGTGGCATCATTAATCCGGCCTCTTTTGTGCCTATCGTTATCGAGCAATCCAGCCGTGGGGAGCGGTCTTTTGACATCTTCTCCCGTTTGCTGAGAGAGCGGATTGTCTTTTTGGGCACCCCGGTAGATGACATGGTGGCCAACACCATCGTGGCTCAGTTGCTGTTGTTGGATTCCGAAAACCCGGAAAAAGACATTATGCTCTACATCAACAGCCCGGGTGGTAGTGTCACGGCTGGTTTCGCTATTTACGACACCATGCAGCACATCCGTGCCGATGTGGCCACCATCTGTTTGGGTCAAGCCGCCAGTATGGGTGCTTTCCTGCTGGCTGCCGGTGCGCCTGGGAAACGGATGGCCCTGCCTCTGTCTCGAGTCCTGATTCACCAACCCCTGGGCGGTGCTCAAGGTCAAGCGACCGACATCGAGATTCAGGCCGCGGAAATCAACCGTATGAAGAAAATTATCAATGAATTGCTGGCGCATCACACCGGCCAGTCCATTAAAAAGATTGAGAAAGACACGGATCGCGACTACATTATGTCCGCTGAGGAAGCAGTGGCCTATGGTATGGTCGATAAAGTGATTACCCGTGTTGAAGAGGCCAAAGAAGACTAGTATCATAAAGTAAGTAACAATTTTGCATCAGCTCGCTGCGATCGCTAAAGATCTGCATCGAATTGATCGAGGTAAATCGAAGGGTCTTCTCTTCATAGGCCTTCAAGCGGAGGAATACACCATGGCCAAACATGATGATAGCCGACTGAAATGTTCATTTTGCGGAAAAAGCCAAGATCAGGTCAAAAAGCTGATCGCGGGTCCCGAAGTGTACATCTGCGATGAGTGTGTGGACCTTTGCAACGAGATTCTGGACGAAGAGTTCTTTGAGGCCGAAGAAGGCGAAAAGCCCTCGACCCCGGTAGAACTGGCCAAGGTCCCCAAGCCTACGGAAATCAAGGCGTTTCTCGACGAGCACATCGTGGGTCAAGATGACGCCAAGAAAGTGCTTTCCGTGGCGGTCTACAATCACTACAAGCGCATCAGCCACAACACCAATACCGATCCCAACAAGAACGGGGTCGAGATTCAAAAGAGCAATATCTTGCTGGTCGGCCCGTCCGGTTGCGGTAAGACCCTCTTGGCCCAGACGTTGGCCAAGATGCTGGAAGTGCCTTTTGCTGTTGCGGATGCGACCACGCTGACCGAAGCCGGTTACGTGGGCGATGATGTGGAAAACATTCTGTTGCGTCTTTACCAGGCTGCCGATTATGATGCGGCCAAGGCAGAGCAAGGGATTATCTACATCGACGAAATCGACAAGATTGCTCGCAAATCCGAAAATCCCAGCATCACTCGTGATGTAAGCGGTGAGGGTGTGCAGCAAGCGTTGCTGAAGATGATTGAAGGTACGGTAGCCAACGTTCCGCCTCAGGGTGGGCGTAAGCACCCGCATCAGGAGTTCATCCAGATCAACACAGGGAACATCCTGTTTATCTGCGGTGGCGCCTTTGTGGGCCTCGACAAGATCGTGGAAAGCCGTGTCGCGTCGGGCAAGTCGATGGGCTTTGGTGCATCGGCTCCCAAGCATCTGTACGAACGGGAACTGGCTGCGGCCCGGACCCTGAAGCAGTTGCAGCCTGAAGATTTGCTGAAGTTCGGTCTGATTCCCGAATTTATTGGCCGGATTCCGGTTCTGGCGGTTCTGGATCCGCTGGACGAAGACGCCCTGATGCAGATCCTGATGGCTCCCAAGAACGCCATCTTCAAGCAATATCAGGAATTGATGGCCATGGACGGTGTGACCCTCGAGTTCGAACACGAGGCGGCCCAGGCCATAGCCAAGGAGGCGCTCAAGCGTCGTACCGGGGCTCGCGCACTCAAGTCCATTGTGGAAGAACTGATGATTGACTTGATGTACGAGATTCCGTCCCGCAATGACATTACTACCGTCACGATTACCAGCGAGATGGTGGAGAAGAAGTCGGCGGCCGAAGTCATTCTGCTCCCGGAGCGCCAGGCACAGCAACCGAAAGGTGAAATTGCCTAGTCTCTTTGTCAATCAAATCATTATAAGAACCCCTCAGACCTGTGTTTGAGGGGTTTCTTGCATCAATGCAATAATACCGGCCACGTCACCATTTTCTTTTCCGCGAGGAACGGAAAATTTTTCCGTTCCTCGCGCTTTGAAACACCGAATCCGGGCCCGAATGGGCCAGGGCTTTATCAAATTTCTTTCCCAGTGTGCTTTTTACCTGGAATCGGGCTGTCCTCAACATCAATATGCGCAAGAGGTTCCGGCGATGCAGAGTCAACGGAACCGTCCTCATTTGCGTGGGCTCATTCCCATATGTTACTTTGTGTCACACAAGTCTTGGCGGACCTTGTCCATATCACTGCCGGGTTCAATGGGGACGGCTTTGAGCTGAAGGCGCTGAACGGTGCGGGCCGCACAGTCCAGATACGCAGGACCGTGGTCCATAAAGACGGGTCGGCCAGTGATGAGGCTCATTTCTTCCTGTAAGGTCCGTCCATACACCATGCGCTCGGTGTAAGTCACCATGTCTCCCTTACGAATGGCAGAATGGCGATCATAGTAAAACTTATCCCCGATGGGGCTGGTCATGGCATAATGCCAATCCTCTGCGGTCGGTGTATCAGTACTCTCCAGCACAGGCAGAGCCCGTGTGTATTGGCTGAGGACGGGAAAACACATGAACAGGCTGAGGATCAGCGGCGTAATCCATGATTTCAATGTACGTTGTTTAAACGGAGGGCGCACGTATTCTGTTAACCTCTCAATTCACGCCTTGATAGCTAGGGTATCGACGCCTCTGGGAATTCTTGAGTCCAAATGCGTGCAGTTTACAAAGATTGTAACCTCATGAAATATTACAAAATATTTCTTAAGGAGCTTGGTTGGCAATAAAAAAGCAATATGTGATTTTGGCGCGTTTTTATTGGTGTAAGTCTCCAAGGACCATCAATGTCCTAGGGTGAAAGACTCAGAAGCGAGGAGTCACAAGAGAAGAGGAAAAGAGGCTTGAACGACACCGCATGTCGACGTTAGGTAACATTTTAAACCTATCTCTACGCCAAAACGTAGACTCACCGTTTCTGGACTCCCTTACGGGAGTGGGTCCGCCTTCGGATTGGCTGCTGTCTGTTGCCTCTCTGGATTGGCGCAATCCTTCGAATGCTGATTTTTCACAAGATGCCTTTGATTTTCGAGGTTCTTCTTTGGATCCCAGCTGGTCACCGCCGATGGGGCCCAACCCGCGATTTGAGCAAAATCGAGGTGTGTCAATGGCTTCCCCGGGATGGAACGCATTCAGAGCCAATGGTTCCAGTGGAAGCTTCCTGTCGAATCTGCTGGCTCCTTTGGATAACCTGCCCAATCCCAATGGGCGGGTGATGTCTCCCAATATGGATTTTCGTCCGGGTGCGGATCCGGCCCCATCTGTCTTGAACGGGGCGCTGGGATTTACAGTCCCAGTAGGAACACCCACAAGGTTGGTTTTGGGTTCGGGAATACAACCCGATCGGTCCATGATGGGTCTTGCATGGCAATCTCCCACCCTACAGAGTATCGGGAGTCCCCTACAGTCGTTATGGAGCCCTCGTGGGGCCGGATTGATGAATGGCCCTGCACAGGGGGGGATGCCCCTGGCGAGAACCACCGGAAGCCTGAGCCCTTTTACTGACGTCGGTGTGCCTCAGCCGTCACACGCCCGACGAGAGCCCTCCCCATGGTCATGGCGCTTTGAACCGGATGCATCCGCTATCATTCTGGCTTTGGCCTTCAAGGCGAAGAAGAAACAAGAGTCTGCCTCTCTGAGCGAGAGTGGGGCAACCGACCTGAAACTTCCCTCCAACAGTACGGGCCGGTCCGGTGAGGGACCCTCGGCAAAGGAAACCGTCTCCTCAGTGAGCACCACCTCTCAGACCCTGACCACTGCGGAAAGTACCCCGGATCTTTCCACGAAAAGCCAGGCCACCCCAGAGACCAAGACGACAACGAAAATGGTTCAGCTGACCGCGACCACACAGGACCCAAAAGAAGATGAGAAGACTGAGAAAGCGAAGGCCGATTCGGTTCAAAAGCCGGTAGAATTGCCACCGATGGCAGTCGGCTTGCGGACGGCACCGGAGACCAAGGAGACCACTTCGTCGAAAGAGGCCACCCCAAGTGTCACCCCTGTCAATCAAAAGCCGATGGAGGTCACTCCTCCCATGGCTGTCGGTTTGATTGCTTTGCCCACAACCCCCACGGTTCAAGACCCGTCTGCCACAGAGGACGTGCACCACACCTCCTCCCAAGACCGGCAACGGATCCAAGGAACCGTTTACCGATCCGTGGAGCAGGGCGGGTGGTTAGTCCGGGATGCTCGAACCCGACAGGAATTTCTTCTGGTATTTGATGAGGCCATGCCCCGTCCCTCCTGGCTAAATGATGGGGTCGAGGTCGAGGTTCTCGGTCAGCCCCGCCCGAATATGCCCACAGTGTATATGCTGGGCACACCCCTGGTGGTGGACGACATCCAGCTGATCCGCACTCCCACCCAACCCCGAGGCGACTACGATACCGATGCTGTTCTGAGTGTTATTTCCCGAGCGTCGGGGCGCACGGCAGCCAACCCCTCGGTGACCCGAGAACAGCTACAACGCTTCTTGCGAAATGCGATGCGAGGATCTCCCGATGCGCAGATCGCTGCCATGCTCCTGGAGAACTTTGACACCCTGATGTCTCCCTATCGCTATGGCTACCTGGCGGAGCAGGGGGTGGTTCAAGTGAACGTGAACGGGCAACAGTCTGAGTCCTCTTACCAGGAACGGTATTACTATGGTGAAACCTATTATAACGGGGCTTTGGATGCCCGGACGATTCAGAGAGTCGCATCCTTGGATGGCAACGGTAAAACCTTCAGTGCGAATGATTTGGGGCGTCTTCGAAAAATGCAAGCTTGAGGACTGAGATGTTCAAAATTGCCTCAAATGTCCACTCAACAAACAGCCTGATTCTTCAAAACCAGCTATAGCAATAAGAATTGCCTTTTTCCTGAGGCAATTTCGATGCGAAACCGACGCGCACCCATCGATGGTTTGTTTAAGCGTGTCGCAGGTTTGTCGAAAAAACGACGCCCAGCAAGGGGTTTAGGATTTCTTAATGCACAAAAAAACAAATTTGCGTTTTCCAACATGTACGACAAGGTTCGCATCGCTTCTTTTCGTGACGTGGGTAATTGGACAGATATGGACACATAGGAGGGCGAAAGGATGATGAACTTCGGTTCCGTCAAGTATTCCGGCCAGTGGGTTAACAGCAATTACCAAAGTGTTTCCAAAAACGTTCAGGTCCCCGAAAACTTTTACAATGCGTTTCGCATTAGTACCGGCATGGGCTCCCCCGATATGGAATCGGCCCGAGCCAGTTCCGGGGCCAACTTTATCGAGAATTTCAGCCTCAAATTCGGCCGGGGGCAACCTGCCGGCAAAAGCAATTTCCAGGGCCAGTCGCTGGGCCGCTCCGACTTTCGCGGGGCGAACCTGGAACGGGCGAACTTTAATGGCGCCAATCTTCAGGAGGCAAATTTTGCTGGGGCTCGCTTAAGGGACGCGAAGTTCCTGAAGGCCGATTTGCAAAAGGCCAATTTTAGCCAGGCCGATATGCGAGACTCCAAGCTCCGGGATGCCAATCTCACCGATGCCAAGCTCCGAGGGGCCGATTTGACCGGGTCGGATATGACCAACGCCAACCTCACCCGGGCAGACCTAAGAGGGGCGGATCTGACCCGAGCCAAGTTCTTGAATGCCAACCTGACCGAGGCCAACCTCACCGGGGCCAACCTGCAGGACGCCAAGTTCAATCATGCCAATCTGTCCAAGGCCAAGCTCATCGAGGCCGATGCCCAAAACGCCGATTTCAGCCATGCCAATCTTCAGCAGGCCAACCTGATGGGAGCCCGACTGGACAAGGCCAACCTCACTCAAGCCAAGTTGGACGGGGCCAACCTGAAAGACGCCAAATTCGTGGGGGCCAATCTGTCCCGAGCCAGTTTAAAAGAGGCCAATGTGATGGGGGCGGACTTTAAGGACGCCAGCTTTGCCGGAGCCGATCTGAGCACCATTCGTAATCTCAACCGGGCCAACCTCGCCGGGGCCTCCTATGATAAAGAGACTCGCTTTCCCCCCAACTTCGATCCCGAGAAGTTCGGTATGAAGCTCAAGTAACCCTCTGAGAACCTCAGCCGGGGCCGAAGCCCATGGCGTGGTCCCATATTTTTGGTATACTACCATTCCCACAGGCCGTGCCTGAGAGATTCCCTCGAATAGAAATCGCTAACAAAACCAGGAAGTGAGATGCCATTATGACGACCCCGCGAGCCAAAACGTCTAAAAAAGCCAGTCAGTTTACCGAGTCCGTCATTCGGGAGATGTCCCGTCTGGCGGCACAGCACCAGGCCGTGAACCTGGCCCAGGGGTTTCCGGACTTCTCATGTCCTCAGGAGCTCAAAGACGCTGCCTGCAAGGCCATCAATGACGACATCAACCAGTACGCCGTGACCTGGGGCGCCCGGGATTTTCGCCAAGCCATTGCTGAAAAATCAGGCCGCTACTTGGGGATGACCATCAACCCCGAGACCGACATTACCGTCACCTGTGGGGCCACGGAAGCCATGGCAGCCGCAATGTTGGCCACCGTCGATCCGGGGGATGAAGTTATCGTATTCGAGCCGTATTACGAAAACTATGGCCCGGATGCCGTTCTGGCCGGTGCCACGCCGCGTTACGTGACGCTGCATCCTCCCACCTGGAGCTTTGACGAAAAGGAGCTGGAGGCGGCCTTCAACGAGCGCACCAAGGGGATCATTATCAATACCCCCCATAATCCCACCGGTAAAGTCTTCTCCCGAGAAGAGCTCGAGTTTATTGCCCGGCTCTGTCAAAAATGGGGTGTTCTGGCCTTTACCGACGAGATTTACGAGCACATTCTTTACGATGATGCCAAGCACATTGCCTTGGGCTCCCTGCCCGGGATGGAAGATCTGACAATCACCATTAATGGCTTATCCAAGACCTACAGTGTCACGGGCTGGCGCATTGGGACCATTATTGCCAATGCCGAGCTGACCTCGGCCATTCGCAAGGTTCACGATTTCTTGACCGTCGGGGCGCCTGCGCCCCTGCAACGGGCTGGTGTGGTTGCCATGCAGCTCCCCCAAAGCTATTACGATGACTTGGCGGCCATGTATGCCCAAAAGCGCCGGACCATGCTTTCGATTTTGGACGAAGCCGGCATTCCGTATTTTGCCCCGCAAGGCGCGTATTACGTCCTCACCGATATTCGTGGCTTCGGCTTCAAATCCGACATTGATTTCACCCATTTCCTGGTGAAAGACATTGGGGTTGCTGTGGTTCCGGGCTCCAGTTTCTTTAGCCGTCCGGAGCTGGGTCACCCTTATGTGCGCTTCTGCTTCAGTAAGAAGCCCGAGACCCTTGAGGCTGCCAAAGCTCGCCTGGTGAAATTGCAACAGGTTCTCAAGGCATCCGTCTAAGGTTACACGAATTCTCCTACCAGCAGAGGCAAGCGAGGGCTCCTGGATATGAAACACGCCCAACTGCAATTGAAAGGCATGACCTGTGCCGGGTGTGCCCGAACTGTTGAAAAGGCCTTGCAATCGGTCCCAGGCGTAGAACAGGCTGCGGTAAACTTCGCTGATGCCAGTGCCACTGTTACCTTCTACGAAGAAACAGCTTCCGTCAGGGCGTTGGTGGATGCTGTTGAAGCCGCTGGATATGAGGCCTCGGATAAGGCTGAGACACGTCAGCCGTTAAGTGTCACGGAAGCCCAGCATTATCAGTCTCTGAGGCGCCGTTTTTGGCTGAGTCTCCTGTTCTCCTTGCCGGTGGCTGTTATGAGTATGGCCATGACCCAGTGGCCCTGGCAAAACGGGGTGATGCTCATCTTGACAACGATTGTGGTCTTTGGCTTTGGCTTGCCTTTCTTTCAGGACGCCTGGAAGGCCCTCACGCACCGACAAGCCAATATGAGTACGCTGGTGTCCTTAAGTACCGCCACGGCCTATGCCTACAGCGTGGTTGCCACGGTCTGGCCCCAGGGATTCGAGCGATTGGGCATTCATCCTCACGTGTATTATGAAGTGGCGGCCATGTTGATGACCTTCATGCTGTTGGGCCGCATGCTCGAAGCTCGGGCCAAGGGAAAAACCTCGGCGGCCATTGAGCATCTAATGGCTTTACAGCCCAAAACCGCAACGGTTGTCAAAGATGGGCGTGACGAAACAGTGTCCATCGACACCCTAAGCGTGGGCGATCGCATCCGCATTCGCCCTGGCGAAAAAATTCCCGTGGATGGCGTTGTCGAATCCGGTGAAACGGCTGTCGATGAATCCATGATGACCGGTGAGCCCCTGCCTGTGGATAAAGCTCCGGGTGCAAAGGTTATTGGGGGGACGTTTAATGTCTCCGGGAGCGTCGTTTATCGGGCAACCCATGTGGGTAAGGACACGATGCTGCAAAGCATTATTGCTCGGGTCCGGGAGGCTCAGGGCTCCAAGGCCCCGATTCAGCGTCTGGCAGATACCCTGAGCGGCTATTTTGTCCTGGGGATCCTCGTGATTGCGGCCCTGACCTTTGTTGCCTGGATGATCTTCGGCCCTAAGCCTGCATTGGGGTATGCGGTGATGAGTTTTGTGACCGTGCTGATTATTGCCTGTCCCTGTGCTTTGGGCCTGGCCACCCCGACCGCACTGATGGTCGGGGTGGGACGTGCGGCTGAGAAGGGGGTTTTAATCCGCAATGCGGAGGTCCTGGAGCGCACGCAAAAGCTGGATACCATTGTCCTGGACAAAACAGGAACACTGACGATGGGCAAGCCCCGCCTCGCCCAGATCATCCCGCTGGTTGAACAGAATGGCCATGAAGCCACCTGGTTACAGTGGGCTGCGTCGATTGAACAAGGCTCCGAGCATGCTTTGGGGCAGGCTTTGGTACAAGCCGCCCAGGAACGTGCGCTGCCACTGGTGTCGGTAAACCAGTTTCAGGCCTACTTTGGAAAAGGCGTTGTCGGCGAGGTGGCAGAGCATCAAATCCTATTAGGGACTGCCCATTTTTTGGAGTCTCAGGGCATCTCCCTGGGGGAAGGTGTCACACAGTTACAGCATGCTGCGGCTGCCGGTCATACGCTGGTGCTGATGGCGGTTGATCAGAAACCCACTGTTGGCTTTGCCATTGCCGACACCCTGAAGCCGGATGCCCAAGAGGCCGTATCTCGATTGAAAGCCATGGGGTTTGATGTCTGGATGCTGACCGGAGACCAGGAAGCCACCGCAAGAACCATTGCCGCCTCTGTCGGGATTGAGCATGTGATGGCCGGGGTTTTACCGGATCAAAAGGCTCACCATATTCAAGCATTGCAGGCCAAAGGCCGGGTTGTGGCCATGGTGGGCGATGGTATCAACGATGCCCCTGCCCTGGCTCAGGCAGATATTGGGATGGCTTTTGGAGCCGGGACCGATGTGGCGGTTGAGTCCTCCGACATTACCTTGATCCGGGATCAGGTTCTTGATGTGGTTGAAGCCGTTCGCTTGTCCCGCCGTTGCTTGGGCGTTATCAAGCAGAATCTGTTTTTTGCCTTTATCTATAATGTTCTAGGCATTCCGCTTGCCGCCGGGGCCTTGTATCCGGTCTTTGGCTTACTGCTGGATCCCATGATTGCCGGGGCTGCCATGGCCTTGAGTTCGGTATCCGTGGTGAGTAACAGCCTTCGACTCCAAAAAGCCTAAGCTAAGGCTGAGCCTGCGCCATCACAACGATGAAAAACTCCCTGATTGTGGGACTGTTTCCAAACGCGATCACGACCATAATATCCATATTGAGAAGTCACACCATGAGAAGCGTAAGACGAGAGGAATGAGGTCATTATGCCAATGGATCTAGCCCCGGCTCGATGGAATGAGTGGTTTACGATGGGGATGTTGGTGTTCACCCTGGGAGCGCCGGTCTTCTTCCTGTTGTATTTCTTTCGCAAGCACACGATGGACGATCCGGACTGCTCTAAATACAATGTTTTTACCACGGACCCTGGTACCAGGCCTGAGGAACACCCCAATATGCCTGCCAGTTGCCAGCCAAGCTATCTGCAAAGCCGTCCCTGGTGGAATTCGGTGAACACCACTTGGTTGTGGGTAAGTCTGGGGATTGGGGCAGTTTGGCTTGTGATTATGGTTGTGGCCTTCCTGTTGGCTCGGATGTCGCCGGAAATGCGTCAAGCCTTGCCCATGTAGTCGCTCTCCAGCAGCTTATTACTGGGCGTATAAAATCTTACGGACCTGCTCTTTGAGAATTTGATTAAAGGGCCGTGTTGCCCAGGCTTGGCCTTGGGCTTCCAACACATCGGTGTTGTGACCTGACTCGCGAAGGACTTCCTGATAGACCTTCTGATACTCTTGCGGATCCCGATGCAGGAGCAACGCCATCCAGTAAAGTTTGCCTGCAGGAGAGGCATCGTCAAGGGCCCCCAAAATCTCTTCCTTAGGCAGGTGCTCCTGCTTCATACGCAGGTAGGCTCTGTAGGCAGGGTGCATGCTGTTGGGTCCTTTTTGCCATTCCGTGGGTTCCATGGCGTATTCGGCTGCTTTGAGGAGTTTGGTGCGGGCTTCTTCTGCACTTAAGGGCAAATAGGTTGGCCAGGAAAGGTAAAGTGGCCGATAGTGATAGTCGAAGCCTTCGTAGCCTTGTCGGTATTCTCGGAGGGTCACCATAATTAAGCCAAATTGTTCATTAATCAGTGTCTTAATGGGCGTAATTAAAGCAGTACCTTCGTCATAGGGTAGGTGAAAGGTTAGAAACGGAATGGGCTCTACTTCAGGGCGAAATGCAAAATCAAAGCCAACGGGCTTATAGACCACATGCTGACTGCCGCTTGGGGTTTCCAGCATTTCGGGCTGTACAAGGCTGTTGATGGCCACCTGCCAGCGATCATTGGGGGAGAGGGCAAAGGTATATTCCTGAAGTGTCGGATAATTTTCGGCCAGCTCCTCCAGTGTCCCTGTCAACAGTTGCCCGGCTTCGTTCTTGATGGCGGGTGGTGCAGGTGTTAGCTCCAGGGCTTTCCAGGGAACCACATGCAGTTCGTTCGCTTTGGTAACCTTTTGTTGCAGGGTTTTACACGCTTTTTCTCCGGCAGATTGAGACTCGGTAGGTTGGATTTGTTTCACGTCCAACGGCTCCCACTGGTCTTTGCCGTAAAGTCGGACTTCACAGAAAAAGAGCCCGCTGCCATCGCCAATCCAGCTTTCGACCACCCCAAGCTTATCGAGGTTGGTGGACACTCCGAGAATAGTCATATCGGTTTGCATAAGTGCGTGAACGGGAGTCGATAAGCCCAACAGCATGGCCAGTGCCGGAAGCCACAGGCCAAGTGCAAGCGGCCGCAAGGGGAGGGGGATGCGCATGGGAAACACCTTCTAATTATCGTGGACGTTATAGGCTAATCATACGCAACTGTGATAAGCCTTGGCAAGGCATGGGCCTTTCTCACGTAATGAAGGTGTATACACGCGGTATGCTGGGAAATTTTACCCAGAGGAATTTAGGAACAATTCCTCATGCACGCCCCGGCTGGATTGGCTTTAATAGGAGCATCTTCTGGAAGAGAACTTTCCAAGACACCGTGTTAGAAAACACAGAATTCCCCCCAACCAAACTTTGTGAAAGTTCTCTTCTTTTTTTCCTTTACCCGTTCCTTATTCCCTCCCCTTTGTTGTTAGAGAGTAAAAACACACTGACTGATTCGTGATATTTGACGTGAAGAGCACTCCCTCGACTCCCTGACGAGGGATTTTTTATGTTTCGAAACAGAGGGATACCTCTCATAACTAGTCCATTGGCGGAGGTCGACCCCATAGATACGCGTTAAGCTATATCGGAATTGAATAAGCCACACGACGCAAAGAGCAACGACAGAAGAGGTTGGCATAAACATGGCGAGGCGTTATAAGGAGGTGGCTCAGGTCTGCGGCCTGATGACCGGCCCGGATTTACTGTGGGAATTTTTGTCGAGCTTGGAATTGTTACGCTATGGCATTGATGAGGTTAGTGTTTTAATTGCCGAAGAGTCGTGGGAGCTAAAGTATGCCGCAGTAGAGCCGCAAGATATTTTGGATGATGACGCTCCTGTTCTGTTGGCTTCGACCGTGTATGACAGTATTGACATGATGGATAGCCTGATGGCATTTGAGCCGGGTATGTTGGTTTCAGGTCCCATTCTTGGTGTGATTGCCGGGGGAATTGTGGGCTCATACGCCAATAATTTTGTAGCTGCGCTATCCGGGTTGGGAATTCCTGAAGATTATGCCCATCAATACGAAGCCACGTTAAAGCAGACGGATGACTGCCTGTTGATTGTCCATGTGCTGGGAGGGGAGACCCATCGCTTGCCGAAGACGTATGGTTTATTTCAAACCAAAGGGTGTCCCAACACACAGATCTTCTCCCCGGCCACCACGCGTCGTTATTCGCGATAACCTCATCCTCTGCAACTTTAGTCGATCGGAAAATCAAAATACGTACTGGGGAAGGGCTCGTTCTCTAAGGTGTAATGCCACCACTCCTGAGGCAGATTTTTAAACCCATGGTGTTGCATTATGGTTTTCAGCAAAGCCCGGTTGGCTTTGATTATGGGAGGGAGTTCCGTGGTATCGGTATGGGCCAGGGGATCAAAGCAATCAAAGGACGTCCCCATGTCCAGGCTGTTGTCGGGAATAGGATAATGGCGGCTCCGGCAATCCCGAGGCACGGTTTCGGAAGGATCTGGGAGAAAGGGCTTTGGATAGGGTACCAGGGTTAGATCGATCGTACTGCCGCGACTGTGCCCGGAACGTTCGGCAATATAGCCTTCCTTGAACAAATCACCTTTGGCGACTCGGGGATAGAACCCTGCCAATCCTGTTGTGTCGGAAGCCGCCCAGGCAACAAAGTCCAGAACGGCGCGTTTTGGACGGTAACAGTCATACACTTTCAAACCTAATCCAAGACTTTGCAATTCCTGTTGGGCATCTGCCAGGGCTTGGGCTGCAGGTCGAGTGAGAATACAAATGGGACGAGTATAGCCCTCAATGGGGCGACCCACAAAATTATGTGCCGAGCTATAGCGCATGTCGATGAGAATAGATGGTGCAATTGACTCCAGATTGACGAATTCCGGCGGCCGCTGTGCCTTGGCAGCAAGAGGTGCGAGCAGCAAAATCAGAATAAACATACTGATGAAGCGCGGCATCTGTGAGGTTCGCATGACACCTTATTTCATTTCACACGAAGTACATGTCACAAAAAGTAACGTCGATGCCATTTTACACGAGAATCAGTTGACTTTAGGACATTGAATTCCATAATAATGAAATGTTGCGTAATATTTCAAAACCGTCCAATAAATATAGCCCATGTGGGTAGTAAATTCAGAAACGCGTTTATGACATAGACTATGTACATCGGGTGTTGCCTGGACGTCATTTGGACACATTTATTGCATGATTGCGGATACTGGTATTAGTAGTGATCAGACAGTCGATCGGTCTTGGGTCCCTTCGGAGTCTACTGCTCTTGGGCAGACTCCGGTACCTGTGAATCCCTCACTGTTGGCAAAGGCTTCCGGGTTCCCGTCCCTGGAAGGATTGACGCAAAGTACATTGCATCAATATCGTACCGTGATTGATGCCGTCCCGGCATTGATCTTTTTTAAGGATGCCCATAACCGTATTATCACAGCAAATCGCGCAGCTGCGACGTCATTGGGCTTGACTGTAGAGACCATGCAAGGGGTATCGACATATGATTTATACCCGGACGAAGCGGCACGTTATCATCAGGATGATTTGGACGTGATCTGCAGTGGAAAACCCAAGTATGGGATTGTTGAGCCCTATCGGGACAAGACAGGCCAAAAGCATTGGATGAAAACAGATAAAGTTCCCTACTCTGATGAGCAGGGCAATATTGTGGGAGTTGTGGTTTTTAGCGTTGATCTGACGGATACGATAGAAGCCAAAGAGATCATTGAGCAGAGTGAAGCCAAGTATCGCCAGATTGTTGAAACGGCCATGGAGGGAATTGTCGTCCTGGATAAAACCCATCGACTCACTTTTGTGAACCAGCGTTTTGCCGAGATGACGGGCTACGAAGTGCATGAGCTTCTGGGACGAAGCATGGTTGAATTGACGATATCCTGCCAAACAAGTCAGATTGAAACAGCCTTAAGTCGTCGCCGACGTGGGTTAAAAGAGATCTATGAAACTCAATTGCTCCGCAAAGACGGTCAACCCCTCTGGGTGATGATAGCGGCGAATCCTTTGGGGAATAGTGAGGGCAACTATCAAGGGTGCCTGAAAATGATTACCGATATTACCGAACGAAAGCGGATGGAAGAGTCGATTCAGGAAACCTTGGCCAGAGAAAAAGTGATTCGCCATATCGTAGAATTAATTTCTCATTCTTTTGATGTGCACACCATTTTGAGCCAGATGGCGCACGAAATCGGTACCTATTTTAAAGCCGATCGGTGTGTTATTCTTCGGTATTGCCGAGACGGTGAGGATACGACCATCGACGTTTCGAGTCAGTATCGAAGTTCTGAGCAGTTACCCCTGATCCCCAATTCCGATGTGCCCAATGTGGTTAAGCCTTTGTGTCCGCCGGGTTTAACGGAAACATTCTCATCTGTCTATCTGAATGAGAGCAATATGGCTCGTATGACCGAGAATGATCCTACCGGGGTCTGGCGACACTTTTGCGAGAAATACCGTATCCAGTCGGCGTTGGTGTTGGAGATTTTTTATCGTGGTCAACTCTACGGTAAAATTGCCTTGCATCAGTGTTTTTCCCAGCGCCAGTGGCAGGACTCGGAAGTCCAATTTTTACAGGATATTGCCGTCCATGTCGCCAATGCCTTGTTTCAGGCTGAAAGTTATCAGGCCGAACAGGAAGACAAGCATCGGATTGAAGTGGAAAATGAGCGAAAGCGAACGTTTATTTCCAACCTGTCGCATGAGTTTAAAACACCGCTTCACGCTATTTTAGGATTTTCCCAGATTCTACAGGAGCAGGAAAGCCAGAATTTAACGAGCAAACAGAATAAATACCTGACTAACATCATGTTGAGTGCCGAGCATATGTTACGCATGGTGCAGGATTTGCTGGATATTTCACGGATTGAAGCCGGACGCATCGAGCTTTATCGCGAGTACATTTATTTGGATATGATGAGCCAAGAAATCGCCAACTTGTTCGATCAAATGGCACGTTGCCATTCGGTCAGCCTGAACTTTCAGGTTCCCCCCGACATGCCTCCCATTTATGCGGATCCGAATCGGTTCAGACAAATTCTGTTTAATCTTCTAAGCAATGCCATTAAATATAACAAACCCGGTGGCTCCGTGAATGTTAGTTTTGCGCAATCCGAGGCTGGCATCCTGGTTGCCGAAATTGAGGACACGGGTATTGGTATTCCCAAAAACCGGCAACAAGAATTATTCACCGAGTTCTGTCATTTGGCCACAGAGGCCAGAAGCCCTGAATCCACTGGATTAGGGCTGGCGCTTACCAAAAAGTTGATCGAGCTTCAAGGCGGCAGTATTCACATTACCAGTACAGAGGGCATCGGTACACGGGTGAGTTTTACGTTACCCTGTGCAGGGCCGTTGCAATCCGGCGAGGTGAAGAAAACCGTTTAAGCCGTGCTTAATGTTAAAGGGCTTACTCTGCGGTTCGAGGGTTTTTAAGGGCCTTCATTTTCTGGGCAATAATATCCTGAATCCGAGAACCTTGTGGAATCCCTTTTTTACCGGATGACCCGTTACTACCGGAGGACTTATTCAAGCCCAAGCCACCCAGGATTTGACGAAATGCATCATTGCGCTTGTTATAGTTCCGGCTCATTTGCGAGAAGTCCATATTTCTGTTCTGTGGACTTGAGGGCGCGCTATAAGCGGATGGATTAAATCCAATCGTGTTAGTTGCCGAATCAGGTGAATCCAGGTTAAACGGCGTTGCGATTATGCTTGATGGGATAAAGCTTCCGATGCCAGGCCCTCCCAAAGGGAAAGGTGCTCCAGGTGGCGATGAACGAGCCACATCAACAAATACCATGTTACCAGCCTCCAATGTCCACGTAAGATGATTTTGTACCTATAACCCAATATGTCTGTATGGGCATAAAAACAATATTTTTCTGTCTGTGAATAGTTTGTTAATGATTCGCAATATATGGCCGCAACGCGGGTCGTATATCTGGGGGATTTTATGAACGCAGGCACCAATGGCTCACCAAAACGGTCGATGATCGCATTAATGAAGAATCGTTCGTTGATGCCGTTGAAAGCGAATCTTGTATTTTTCAGAATTCGATTACCCTGAACTATAATACGCCCCATGCCGGGCTACGGACCCGCCGGCAGCCATAAGGAAGACGTTCGCAATGCAGTACAAATGGGAACCTATGGTGAGCTTGAAATCCCTCGGCAAATGCACCGACGAGGGTAAGGCGGAATTGTATGAAGCCTGGGAGCAAATGCGTGACTTAACGGTTTCGAGCCCTTCTATTGCAGGCAGTGGTATGCAGAAACCCGGCGGGTTTTGGTTCAAGTTGTCTCAAATGCTTAGTGGAACCGGCTTCTTACCGGCCCTGGGGAATCATTCAATTCAGATACCGGGAACCTCCTATGCGGATCCCATCTCGGGCGGGACGGGTTTGGCACCAGGCGGACAAGCTCCGTTTGGTTTAGGGCCGTTTTCGCAGTTTAGCGGTTTTCCGACGGGAGGGGCCGCTGGATTGGATACGTCCTCCATCTTCGCGAGTATGGGAATCGGAAATGCCGGCCTGGGTGTTCTTGGCATTGGCGATCCGGCTTATCCGATGGCTTTTGGCACTATTGGCGGGGCTGCTGCACCCATGGGAACGGGGACCTCATTGGGCGATCCGGGGCAGGCGCCATCATCTTTAGTGGGGGCATCAGGTTTTGGCCGAAACAAGATATTACCGGCCATGGGAATTTTGAGTGGCATTGGCAGTATTATGACGAACGTGGCTCCCTTGATGGGGACCTTCGGGATGGCTGGACTCGCAACAGGAGCTGTCCTTCAGGGCTTGACAGCACCGGTTCTGGCTAAATACGAAAAGGCCAGCAATCGCCTGGTTGTGAGCGCCGATATGGTCCTAGGAACCAAGATTCGCAACATCGAAACCGTTGTGAAGCAGATGGAAGCCCAGGAAGATATTATTAAAAAGCTTCTAAAAGAACAGAACGAGACCAATTCCAAAGCTCTACAGGATTTAGGCGGCTAAAACGCTGGCATTTCCTAAAATGCGCTGAAGGGGTTGAAGCCGGGATTGGCACCCATGCCCCATCCTTGAGCAGCACCTTGCATGGCGTTGGCCATCATTGGGCCAAACTGGCCGGAGAAGAATGCTTCAGGCGATGGTGTGGGCATATAAGGCATCATGGGAGCTGCATAGGGGGAGGCATCATTCATTTCGAAAGGTACGCCGTTAAAGGATCCCATCGCATTTCTGGATTGGTAGTTGTATCCCCATGAAACCCCGTTCGGGCCTTCTTGAACCCAAGGGCCGTTCATCGCAGGTGCAGCCGACGTTGCCATCTGACCAAACGGATTGAAAGGTGATCCACCGTAGGAAGCCCGAGGTGCGCCAAAAGAGGGGCCTAAGCCACCGGCATACATATCCATCGGAGATTGCTGGTTGAAGGCAGGCGGCATCATTCTGGGTGCTGCAGCCTGGAAGGGATTCAGCTCTTGAAATGGATTCATGGGGTTGTTTTGGAAGGGATCAAAATTACCTGAGAATGCGGGGCCTTGGAATGCGCCAAAACGGCGAGCAAGGGAACCCTGAACAGTAGCCCCGATACTTTGCGCCATCGGTCCATTACCAGGGAAAAGCGCTTCAAGTGGGACACCTGCGATATGGCCGCTAGCACCCAACATGCTTTGGTAGGGATTCGTGGGCTCGGCCAATCCAGCTGTGACCAGGGCATCTTGTAAGTCGGCATTGCTGTAGCCGGTAATGGCTTCTGATTGTGCAAATCTCTGGAAAGATGCAGGATCGGGTATATTAGCCAGTGTGGCATTGAACATGTTGCTGGGAGCACCCATTGCCATTGGCGGTCTTAAACCCATCATAGAACACACACCTTTCACATTTTTGAGGAACACACACTATATCTTATTTAAATAAAAACAATATCTTCTTTGAAATTGCGTTTTGGAGATGCCGATGTAACAAAAGCGATACACTGGCTAAAACCGTGGCCGGGCGTGTAAGTTTATGCACGCTTAAGACCCAAGGCGAGTTAAGTGGGTCTGGGGAAAATAATAGTGGAGAATGGCATCGTATTTTCGCCCTTTTCGGGCTTGTCCGGCAGCACCCCACTGGCAAAGGCCCACGCCGTGACCGGCGCCTCGGGAATGGATTTCTATATAATCCATGCCCTTGGCGTGAATGTCGAATTTTGTCCCGGGTGCTTTGTCCCAGCCAAACTTCTGACCCAGGCGCATCCAGAAGGCGTAGCTCCGTGTGGGGGCGGCGTTGCCCATGGAAATCCAGAGAGGCCGATGGCCATCATCCCACGCTGTGATTTGGGGGAGCTTGGGGCCGAAGCTCTGGAAAAACAGCGGACGAGGGATCTGCGTCACGGTCGTGCTCCAAAAGGGCGAAGCTTTGCAATAATCACACTTTACGGCGGTAAGGTAAGGTGTATGATGACCAGAGAAGAAACTGCCGGAACTGGTGTGGCCGGCACATGTACTGTGGTAAAGGGCTGAAATGGGACGGCCTTCATAAGTGAGCACCTGATTCCAGACAGACAAGACGGCTTTCTGGACCTCTGGGCGAAGTGGCCCCATGCCTAAAAACGATTCATCCTGGGTAGTGTCACTTAAAGGGGTATTGAGTTTCATTTTCGCCAGTCGGCTTTGGGTTAACACCGCCTGTGCTTTCAAGGCTTCGAGGGGCCAACCGGGGGGCGTTTCACTGCTGACAACGCTACTGACATAGAGGGGAGTGTTCAGTGTGTTTGTAATGACCAGTTGACGCTTTGTGTCCCGATGTATCGCCAATCTGCCATAATAGCGGCGAGGCGCTCCGCCAGGCAAACTCAGTCTGAGACCATCTTCAGGCCCTGTATTCAGAACCAGCCGGGTGTAAGTGGCAGATTTTGCGGACAGGGCCTGACTTGGCTTCAAGCGAAGTCGGTCTTGATGAGGCGCAATCGTATAGCGGCCACATCGCCTAGTGATTGTGTGGTGCGGGTTGGCCAAGGTGAAGCATCCATCAAGGATAAGGCTGGAGACCGAAGGCTGAGCCTCAAAGAGACGCACCGTAATCTCAGGGGGCAGTGCTCCCCAGACAATTCCAGACATCTGTGAAAGCAATACAAGGGCTGTAGCCGGAAGCCAAAGCATAGAGCGTCTCATAAAGAAAAATCCCACGAGCGAGAGTGTAAGGCTTGGCGCAATAGAGGGACAGCCTGATCCTGGCTGGTCCCCTGGGGGGCCCGAAGGCAAATGGCGTATCGGGGCTGGTGATAGGGGAAAAAACCCGAGATCCAGGATTGATAGCGATACCCATGGTTTGTCGTACCGGTCTTAATGGCCAAGTGGAAATGATTCTTCGGATCCAGATGCTTACCAGTGCCCGAACGAGAGGCCAGATGCATGCCATTTGCCAGGAATCCCCAGGTCTCAGGGTGGATGACAGGGCTGTCAGAAGGAACCTGCCAGTGAGGGAGTTTTCCCTGGGTAGCAATCAGGCCGCTGAGGCGGAGCAACTGGAACAGCGAGGATTGTAAATCGGGGGCAAGGCCGAGGATATAGTCCTGAACGGGTGATTGGGGGTGCTGAGGAAAAGCCCAAGGAAGATCGGGCAGATTGGCTTGACGGGTTGGTGAGGCCAAGCCCAAGGCGCGTGCAAAACGCAGGAGTTCATGGATGTGAATAAGCGGTGTCAAATGAGCAAAGTAGCCATTGCACGACTGGCCGAGCGCCTGAATAAGGGTAACTCGCCCATGAGGGGCTGAGCAGCGATACACATGGTTCTGAATCCGGAAGATTCCGGTGCATTCAAATTCCTTGTCGGGAGAAATCAGATGATGTTCAAGGACCATGGCCGTTGTGACGAGTTTCATCAGCGATCCGGGGGGACCGCTGGGGGGTATTGAGCCCGGATGAAATAGGATGTTCGAAGTGTGTAAGTCCATCCATGCCCAGGGGACTTTTACGGGTGCAGGTTTTCCCAGGCTGGGCTCGGATAATACCCATGGCAACAGAAGAAGGCCCTTTACAAAGGCTCTTCGTGACAGTTGTGGTAACGGTAACAAATCGCAATCCAATGCGTCAACCTGCTGTGTTTGCTGTATGGTGAAACTCTAAGAGAGGTTGATGATCATTGTACGGGTAGGATGTTCCTGGTGAAACCTGTTCCTTTTGGGAAGTCGTTTTTACACTCCATGTCACGATGCGTCGTGACCATGGGATTCTCCTTGGTGCTGCTAGGGCTGATGTTCTCAATTTTCACGATGGCTTCGGCCCAGGCCATGACGACGTTGCCCCAGGTGGTTCGGATGACCATGGCGCAGTATTTCAGCCCCACACACACGCAGGACTGGAATCGATGGGCGGCGGGTATTCCGGTAAGCCCGATGTATAAGCAGCCCGCGGGTCTCTTTGTGACTTTGAGCGTTAACGGCAGATCCCGAGCATGTTGGGGAACCCTCTTTCCCGAGCATGCCAATCAGGTCCAGGCCACCGTATTTAATACCCTGGGTGCCTTGACCAAGGAGTATCGCTTCCCTCCCATCCGCCCAGACGAATGGGAGCACCTGAAGCCCCAGGTCACTGTGGTTAAAGGCATCGAGCCTGTGTCATCACTGGCTGCCGTCAACCCCTTGCGTGATGGCTTGATGGTTCGTTCGGGCGGAAAGTCCGGTATTATTCTTCCCGGGGAAGCCCGGAATGCTCATTATCAATTGGTGCAATGCAAGTTGAAAGCCGGTATCCAGCCCGGGGAACGCTATCAGATCTATAGGATTCGGACCGATGTTTATCGCTAAGCTCAAGCAGTCCTGGACATGGGTATTGGCCCTGGCTGCCATGGTGACATTATTGGCCTTTGCAGTTGGGTTGGAACGCCCGGTTGGGGCCCTGGAAGGGCGCATCGCTATTGAGCAGCAAGGATTTAATCTGGCCAGCTATGACATTCGGGGACAGAAGGTTTATGCCCTGGCCATTGGCCCTCGAGGCGATCGTAACGTCCTGGAACGTGGGGTCTGGGTCAATCCCGACGGAAGCTTTCGTATTGAACGGCTTCCTGTAGGCGAATATGCCCTACGTGTCAGAGCACCGGGCTTTGCCACCGAGAATAAGTATGGGCTATATGTGGATGAGGGCCGCATCCATACCGTAGCGCCCATTCGCCTTCACCTGTTGGCTCCGTCGGTGAACTTGGCTTCCAATACCCGGGTTTTTACAACCAAAGAGCAGCCGTCGTTCTGGATTAATGCCTCCGGGGCAAACCGAGCGGTGGTGAAACTGTAT
Organism: Vampirovibrionaceae bacterium NZW_1234; assembly: GCA_041697335.1. Lineage (GTDB taxonomy): Bacteria > Cyanobacteriota > Vampirovibrionia > Vampirovibrionales > JAGQHJ01 > JBGUGD01. Next base: position 23,465 of record JBGUGD010000018.1, read on the forward strand.
CGCCGCGACGCCCTACCGATGATTCAAAATTCAGGAACACTGGCGGCAAGTCAAAATCTGTATTTCAGTACCAGTTTGAATCTCTACAAGCCCACTGGGGCTATAAATACAGCCTTTATCAATCAGACACCCATTGAGGTGTTTGAGCGCAAGCTGGAAACCGATTTTGAAGATTGGGCCAGAACGCCTATGAAGCTGGCCAAGCCCTTGCCCGTAGGCGACTACTTCGCCGTGGCCGAGGTCTATAACTTCCAAAGCCAGCAGGATTGGAATGCCATGTGGTTTTCCGTCACCGATGTGGGCCTGGTCATCAAACATGCCCCGGAAAAAGCGGTGGTCAGAGCTGTTGACTTGAATACGTTGAAGCCTCGTCCCGGTGTCAATGTCGCGTTATACGCCTCTGACTTTCAGACTCCGGTGGCTCCAGCGGCGCAAACGGATGCCAATGGCCTGGTCGAATTCCCCGTGCCGAAAGCCTACGGCGAAAAGAGTTACACAAACTTTCTGGCGGTAGGGACCCATGGCCAAGAGCGGGCCTATGGTGGAATCTCTTTTTATCGAGCTCATTCAGACAAGTATCGGACTTATTTTTACACCGAGCGCCCTGTATATCGGTTAGGGCAAACCGTGTACTTCAAAGGCATGGTCCGGGTTCTCGATCCCGATGGTCTGCATTTGCCTGAAGGCAGCCTGCCTGTTCATGTTGCTGTTGAAGACCCGGATGGGACGAAAATCTGGGAAGGCCCTTTTCAGACCAATGGCCATGGCACCTTTAACGGGACCTTTACGCTTCCCGAGGAAGCCAAGACGGGGGCCTACCAAGTCTCCATGAGGTATCCGGACAATACGTATTCCTATGCCTGGTTTGAGGTGGCCCAATACCGTAAACCCGAGTATCAGGTGGAGGTCATTCCTATACAGTCCCGAGCTGTGGTGGGTGACACGGTCAAAGCGCGGGTTCGGGCCACGTATTATTTTGGTGCTCCCGTGACCCATGCCAAAGTCCACTACTCCGTCTATGAATCGGTGGATTGGGCGGGTCGTTCTCGATTGATGAATCGCCCCGAGTATGAATCCTACTATGATTCCTGGGATCCGGATATGGACTCCGGTTCCTATGACGGCGATCTGGTTACTGAGGGTTATATCCAGACCGATGAAAATGGCGAGGCCATTGTTGAATTCAGGACCCACCCGCCACAAAAACCAGCCAATGGGCCCTATGGGACTGATTTTTATGACAAACGCTACAAAATCCAGGCCGATGTCACCGACTTGAGCCGTATGACGGTTGTGGGAAGCGGAACATTACCTGTGTCCATGGCCAATTTTGCGGTTTTTATCAAGCCGAGTTCCGAAGTGGTCCGTCAAGGCGAAGCCATTTCTGCCGATGTGATGGCCGTCGATTATGAGGGCAGGCCTGTAGCCAACCAAACCATTGACGTGAGCCTGGTCCGTTGGATATGGGATATCCGGCGGGGGGAATATCGTAGCAAGCAGGTTCCGCAGACGGCCTCCGTCAAAACCGATGAAAGTGGCAAGGCCCACCTGACCCTGCAAACCGATTCGGCTGGTATGACCGACGTCTACTACCTGACGGCAGTTGCTCAGGATCAAAAAGGGCGGCCGGTGTTTGACGAACATTCGGTCTGGATTGCCAGCCCCAATCAGCCCTATCTTTTGTCTCCCAAAGAAGCCCAACAGCAAGCCCTTTCCGTGCGCCTCGACAAGTCGGTTTATCAACCCGGCGAAACTGCCAAGATTATGGTGGCTGCCCCGGTTACAGGTAAAGAGGGAACCCAGGCCCTGTTAGCCATTGAGGGTACCCGCTTGCATGAGTATCGGTTAATCGACCTGGATGCTTCGGCCAAATTGGTGGAAGTTCCTTTAAAGGCCGAGTATGAGCCCAATGTCAATGTCACGGTAACCTATGTGGGCCAGAAACATCAGTTTTATACCCAGTCTCACATGATTAAAGTAACGCCCCACAAGCACTTTCTCCAGCTTGCAGTCCAAACGGACAAACCCAAGTATCATCCCGGGGACGAGGTGACCTTGCGTGTGCATGCACAATATCCGGACGGCAAACCAGCGGCAAAGACCGAGCTTTCGATTGGTGTAGTGGATGAGAGCATCTATGCCATTCGGGCTGATCAGAGCGAGAATATTCAGCAATTCTTTTACGATGAGCGCGCAAATTGGGTGACGACAACCAGCTCATTCCCGGAAGAATATTCCGGCGGGCCGGATAAGATTGAGCCCCGCATGCGCAAGGACTTCCGGGATGTTGCTGCCTGGTTCCCCACGGCCATGACCGATGAGAACGGAGATGCCATAGTGACATTCAGGGTTCCGGATAACCTGACCACCTGGCGAGCCACGGTCCGTGGTATTACTCAGGCTACCGATGTCGGCTCGGCCATTGGGAGCTTCATCGCAACCCAGGATCTGATTGTTCGTCTGGCCTTGCCCCGCTTCTTCACGCAGTGGGATGAAGGCGTCGTGACCGCCATTGTTCATAACTACACGGAGCATCCTCAGGACATTCAAGTGGCGCTCTCCATGCCGTCCCTGCTTACGACCAAACATCGCCTGGTACAAACCCTGAATGTGAAGCCCGAAGGTGCTCAGCGAATTACATGGCCGGTTTCAGTCCAGACACCTGGGCAGGCTACGTTTCAGGTCAAGGCCATCGGGCAGACCGCCGGAGATGCCTTGGAGAAAACCATTCCGATTTTGCCGTTGGGGATGCCTGTTGAGAAGATCCAGAGCGGTACAATGACCCTGGACGCCACTTCTGTGTCTCTCCCGGTAACTTTACCTCCAGGGGTGGCCATGGAAACCGTCAGGTACCATATTGCTTTGGCGGCGTCGACCCTGGGGCCCGTTATTGGGAGCTTTGATGCACTCATTGATTATCCTTACGGTTGTACAGAGCAGACCATGAGTCGGCTAATACCATCCATTCTGGCTATCCGACTAAATCAAACCTTGAATGTGCCTTTAAGCGATTCGGCCCGGGCCCGTTTTGAGGACGTGTATCGTAAGGGCATAGCCCGCCTCCGTGAGATGCATCATGGTGACGGTGGCTGGGGCTGGTGGGAATTTGATGAAAGCCAGGCTCAGATGACGGCCTATGTTCTCGAAGGGCTGATGATGCTTCGCCAGGCTGGCTATGCGGTTGACGATGATCTGGTGTCATCCGGTCGGGAGTGGCTTCGAAAGGCGATGCCGGAATTGCAGAGGCAACTGTCTGATCCCAAGCTGGCCAAGGAAGGGGTGGCGGATGCCCGGATTGATTTGGCGATGATGGCCCATGCTGCAAGCCTTCATGGAGATAAGGTTTCCGATAAGCTCTCGTCTTGGGCGAAATCCCGCGTCTCCTCGGCATCACCCGAAGAACTCGCGTACTGGGCATTGGCCTTCCACAAGGCGAATCAATCTGCCTTGGCCAAACTGGCGCTATCGGAACTGATGAGTCTGGCGCATCAAAGCGGGGAATTGATGGATTGGGACAATACACCCCAGATGAGGCGCCGTTTAGAGCAACGTCAGCAGGAATATACCTATCGATTTACCGGTGTCGAGCGAACCGCGCTGGCCCTCAGGGCTTTGTTGGCGGTTAGTCCGGATAATACGGGTGCCATTGAAGCCACTCGACGTTGGTTATTGACGCAACGGGGCAAGGATGGCTGGGATAACACGAAAACCACCTCCCAGGTCCTTCAGGCCTTAATGGCGGAAGCCATTCACACGGGTGGTTCGGCCAAACCCGAGTTTCTGGCGACACTTCGTTTAATGAATGACGTTCTGGCCGAGCAATCGTTTAATGCGGCCAATGCCTATGGCCCCGAAATTCTCTTCAAGCCCAATCTGGCCCAGATTGTAGGGCAGGAGCTAACCCTGCTGAAGGAAGGTATTGGGCGTTTGTTCTATGCCAGTGTGCTCAGTTATATGCACCCACTCAAGCCTGGCGATACGGTGAAGGAACCATCCCGGCCGGAAGGCTTGCGCATCTATCGGGAGTTCTTCCGTCTTGAAGCTCAAGCGATGACCAGTGACGGTAAGATTCATTTTCGCACCAAACCCTTGGGCAACCAGGCGCTTAAAGCCGGGGAAACGGTGTTGATGAAGGTCTTTATCGAATCCCCTATCACCTTGCCCTATATTCTGTTGGAAGCAGCCTTGCCCAGTGGGGGTGAGGTCATCATGAACGATCCCCGGTTGAACACTCTGGATGAGGAGCAATCCCCCGAAGCGGATTCCGATATTACCGGCGATTGGGGGACCTGGTGGTGGGAACACCAGGATGTCCTTGATGATCGGGTGGTGTTCTTTGCAACACAACTCCCTGCAGGCAAGACCAGTTTCCACACCATGATTCGCATGGAGATGCCGGGTACGTTTCAGATGAATCCGGCTCGTCTGGAAGGGATGTACACACGAAACATCCGTGCTTACTCTGACCTGAATCACCTTCGGGTTACCGAGTAGGCAAGTCGGGAGGAACGATGGTCCGGCTTTCAGTGTTGTTCTGGCTTGGTCTTCCCGTGGCCCTCAGTGTCCTGTTGTTTTTCGGGCAGCCCTTTTCCCGGCCGGTGGCCATGAAATCTCTATCCCTTGATCCGTTGACCCCATCCCAGCGCCTGAATCTTCAGGAAGCAGCCCAACGTCTGGATGGGGTGGTCTTAGCGCCCCGACAACAATTTTCCTTTAACCGCCAGGTCGGCCCCAGGACTCGTCATCGGGGGTTTGCCGCATCGCCCTCCTACGTGGAAGCCGCCAGCCCGGACAGCATTGGTGGTGGAATTTGCATCCTATCTTCTCTTCTTTACCAGGCGGCTTTGGAGCATGGGATGCGTATTCATCAGCGTGTCCCCCACCTTCGCCCGATGAGAACCATTTTGCCGGGCCTGGACGCCACGGTGTGGTATGGTCAAGCCGACCTTGTCTTTGAAAACACGACATCCGTCCCCATCCAGCTCAAGACGCAGGTACAGCAGCAAACTTTGTCTGTCGGGTTTGTCGCTCGTCAGGCTCTCCCTGCTACGCCTGTGACTCGGCGGGCGCATCAGCTGTCGCCGGAGCAACTTCAGGTAACGGTGTTTCGGCGAATTGATGATCGAGATGTGCTGGTATCCAGAGATTTATACCGCCTGACGTCGCATCGCCATTTTTTGGGTCACCAGCGCGTAAACAGCGACAATAACAATGAGCGCCCCCAGTAGGGTCAGCTTGTCGCTTCGGCTTGCTTCGTTGGCCCAATCCAACAGGCCTGCACCTAGAAGGCTGGTCTGGATGATGACGAAGGGCATGCTTAGAAGTGGTGGATGTTCCAGAGAGGCCTTGTAAGAGGGCAATGCGGTCAGGCCGGTGCCTGCAACAAGACTGGCCAAAAGGAAGCTTGCTACCACTTCAGATTGAAATAGGGCACTCAGGGTGATTCCGAGAATGAGGGAGCCACCG
>JBGUGD010000039.1:0-263409 GCA_041697335.1 Vampirovibrionaceae bacterium NZW_1234
ATTAGCTGACGCAGCCTACCCCTTCCAAGGCCTCAAACTCAGCGAGGCTGCACACAACCGCTTAGGCGAAATTGCAGACAAAGTCCTGGATGATAAGCTTGGTGTGCCCGAAGTTGATCTAGCCAACGCTTAATCTGAGACTATTACTCTTTAAAAGACCCGTCCTATAAACAGGCGGGTCTTTTTCATGGATGATTGTTGCAAAAAGAACTAACTCGAAGGGAGGGGTTGATTAGTCCTTGCATGATATACCAACCTGATATAAACTTAGGTGTTGTTTTTGCATCAAATGGGTGCAGCGGCAGGTTGGGATAGCCGGTTTCTGAACAAACCCGGAAAAAAGACTCAACCACGTGTCGCCCCCAAACCGGGCTTAGTCCGGCGGATGCTTCACATTCTACTGTTTTAATAGTAATATAAACCATACGCTAGGGTTAAGGTACGCATGAGTTCACGTCAATCACCGACATACATCGGACAGGAATGTCTTGTGGCTGGGCCACATGGCCTCACATGTCAGAGCGATTGCCTGAAACTCGGCGTCAACAACAACACGACTCGGCACGCCCTTCGGGGGATGTGCCTGGGGTCCAATAGGTAAACGGGGAAAAGCGACCATGGGGAAAATGACAATGGACATGAGCGATATTGATATTAACGCCATTCGCGAAAAACTGATTGCCAGTGGGATTACAGAGACCCACGTGGCCGGATCCATTCTGCAATTCACGGAATTATTTCCACCCGATGTCTTTGATCGCACACTGAAGCAGATTCAGGAGACATTGCAAGAATTCGGGTGTTCGGACCCTCAAAAAATTCAAAAACTCGCCGAATACTTATTTGCGGAGATTTTTATCGGGGCTCCCAGTATCTCTCCGGCGGCCATATAGCCACACACCGACCGGAAGGCTCGCGAACCCACAGCGACCAAGAATCATCGCAACGTCATGGAAGGCGCGATATCATCGTGCCTTATGTTGGACTGTGCGGGTTATGTACCAGCGTTACTGCGACCAAAGCAAACCTCATCGTTATTTAACCTCAGCAAACCGGGGCTTTTTGCCGCTGCCTCCTCCGGCCGGAGGAGCCCGGCAAAATAAATCCACTGGGCAGATGTGGTGAGGGATCCCGATGCTGGACTACCATGGCGTGCAAAGGCTACATAACTTTACCTCCTCATGAATTTCGAGTAAGATAAAGTTCCGTAACGTTTTAACAGGTAAGAATCACCACTGGAATGGTTGACCGAGGGCATTACATTGAACGCTAAGACATCCGAAAAAGAAACCCCATCGGCTTCGTCACAGGCTAAACGCAACGAAAAAGTCCTGATTGTGGACGACGAGGCCAGCATTCGCCGTATTCTCGAAACTCGCTTTAAAATGCTCGGCTACGAAACCGCCATTGCCTCAGACGGGGAGGAAGCCATTCAGCTCTTCGACCAGTTTTCACCGGACATTGTCATTTTGGACATCATGATGCCCAAAATGGATGGTTACGGCGTCACCAAAGAAATTCGCAAAAATAACGACACACCCATCATCATTCTCACGGCCTTGGGCGATGTGTCTGAGCGTATTACCGGCCTGGAGCTGGGTGCCGACGATTATGTTGTCAAGCCCTTCAGTCCCAAGGAGCTGGAAGCCCGGGTTAAATCCATTTTACGCCGTACCTACGGCAAAAACGGCACCACCCCCACCAAGGAAACCAACCATGTGATTCAGGTGGGCCACATTAAAATTGACACCAGCAAGCGCCAGGTCTTCCGCAAGAACGAGCGGGTGCGCCTGACGGGCATGGAGTTCAGCCTCCTGGAACTGTTGGTCACCAATTCGGGTGTTCCCTACTCTCGGGGCGAAATTCTCAAGCATGTCTGGGCCTACCCGGAAGACCACCGCATCGACACCCGGGTGGTAGATGTTCACATCAGCCGTCTCAGGTCCAAGCTGGAAAACGACATTAGCAATCCCGAGCTGATTCTGACCGCCCGCGGCATTGGCTACATGTTCCAGAAAATTAATTAATCCGCTGTTTTCGTTTTGGTCCTTGCATGACGAACCCCACCTGTTTGGGTCAAGTTTTGTCGGCTTAAACCGATACTCTCATCACGCATAGCATACGAATGCAGGGCCCCTAAAAACTCATGAGAGCGACTGCGCCAAACGCCGGATTCACACTGACCGAAGTGCTGGTCACCATGATTCTCATGGGCGTCATTGCCCTGTTTGCCCTACCCAAACTCGTGCTGCCCAAGGAAGACCGGCATGGGGATGCCATGATCCGCGACAGTTTTACCCTGATTGGTGAAGCCTACCTGGCCCGAAAGCGCGATAGCGAACTGCCGGCCGAGCAAATAGGCACCCTCGAACGTGAACTCTTCGGCCGTTATTTATACAGCCATCTCAATTACACCGAAGCCCTCAACCCCAATGACGTCGATGACTATTGTGAGGAAGCTGACTATTTCAAGCTTCCCATGGGCGTGGTGGTTCGCCAAATTTGCGATATCCCTCAGAACATGTCCGATCCGGCCCGACTGGAGGTCACCCTTCACGTTCCCACCTGGAACAATACCGAGACCGAAACGGTGACCGTCGTCATTCCCAAGGACACCAACCGCTATATGACGCCTCATGGCTATAATGCCACAATCAATCCTTGCACCCATACCGATGAAGTGATGAAAGTGGTCGACGAGTGTCCCGGCTAGGCCGAGCTTTCGAGCGGACCACAGACATCCGGCAGTAAACATCTGGATTCATCGGCAGTCCTGGCTCCTTCACATGCTCGATTTTTGGGCCACACAAATGGACACACCAAATTCGTCTTTTATAATAAAATAGGGGAAGTACTATGAGGGAATTGGCACGTGATCACACAGGAAAAAGCCTTAAAAACACTGTCTCGATTCAATATTGACGAAGACCAGCTGGAGTCTTGGGAGTCCGAGCTGAACCTGGATATTCCTGTCGACAAGTTCGGAAACAAAATTTACAGTCAACTGCATATCAACCTGTTTAAAAACATCAAAAAGCACCTTACGCTGGGACGTTCCCTCCTGGACATCAAGCGCATGGTCATTCTGCCGCGCCAGGAAGCCACACAAGAGAACGATTCTTCCAAAAACGATTCTGCGTCGGATCAACCGGTAGAAACCGAATCCAAAGCCTTGGCTTCTGTGGGGTCCTCCGCTGCCAACAAAACCGACGGCAGTGCCAGCCCCTTTGCTCTGGCCTTGGAGGCTACACAGGTTTTCGCCCAGGAACCCACTACCATCCCTGAATCGGTTATCACAACCCTTCAGGAACCGGTGGCACCAGCAACCGTGTTGAGTACGCCCTCAGAGACCCGTTCGTCCGAACAACCGGTTCTTCTGGCTACGGCTCCCAACAGTTTGTCCCAACGGCTCTTACGAGAGTTAAAACCGGTTGAGCCCAAACGCTTAAGCCTTCAAGAATTTGTTGATGCTCATGAGACCCAAGGCATTGGTGAACCTCTTATGGGCTCGTCTCTGGTCAGCCGGAAAAGCAGTCGGTTCAGCACCCCCCCGGTGCGGATCAATACGGCCTCCATGCAGCCCACACAAGGGCAAAACGCTGGCTTATTGGCCCTCATCGACAAACTGATGGCGGAAAAAGATACCTTGCAGCAAAAACTCTTACTGGCTGAGAAACAAAAAGCCCATTTAATGAAGGCCAATGACATTTTTCAACAGAAAGTCAACGATCTGAATGCTGAAATCGAGCATCTCAAGGAAATTTTCCAATCCAAGGAACACTTCCAAGAGCATTTAAAGCTCATCGACGACAAATCTCGTCTGCAAAAGCAAGTTCTGGATGTTGAAGAGCGCCACACCCGGGCTGAGAAAAAGCTGATGCAACTGAACTCCGAAGTCGAGCGCCTTCGTTCCAGCTTGTCGGATCGCATCGATCCCAAGGTCTTCGTGGGCAACTGGCTGGAAGAAGCCGACCTGGTGGAAGTGGTCTTCGACAACTTCGGCATCAACATCGAAAGCAAGCGCAACCGGATGTTTAAAATCACCCACCCCCCCGAGCGCTGCTTTGGCCACACCGCCGTGGTCGAAACCACGTACGATTACCAAACCAATACGTTGTGGAAGCGGACCGAAACCCTGGTGCTCAGCATCATCCACGAAAACCGTCTGGAAGGCGAGCTGATTGTGGAGTATCAATTGGACGGCACCCCTGTGGCTCGAGCCAATTACAAGGCCCGATGCTATCGAAACGGAATCAAGGGCAACTAAAGGCCGTTTTGTAGCGCTATTTTTGAGTACCTCACCCCTGGGGTCGGCTTTTGTCTGCAAAGATTGAGAGTCTTAATGGTTTTACAAGATTTCAACAGGCAATTTTGAGCGCCTCGTTGTTTTTATTGTATTGAAACGTAATAAATCCCTTTGGGGCGTATTCAGCCCCATCCCCCTGGAAAAGAGAAGCGAACGACGAAGAGAGGCCCCCTGGAGATGAACACCCTGGGTTTCAATGCCAATTGGAATGCTCCGGTTTATGATCAAACCGGCCGCATTGCCTCATGGCGTGAGCCTGTGGGTTCCATAGCCCCTTGGCCTGCCTCCCAGTGGGGGAACTTCCAGGGCCACACAGACAGCTTTACCACCACGACCGATTGGCCCACCCTCACGGGTTCTCCCTCGCGTCGGCCGGTCTATGTTCAGCAAACCCGCTATTCTCTGTATGACAACGCCCCAAACCAGATCTGGGATGTCCTGGGCCCCCCGGTGGGTCCCGCCAGTCTGTCTGCCAACGATGCCACCCGCCTGGGGCAGCTCATCGCCTTCGGCCGCTTGGGCTCGGGCAGCGTCATTAACCCCACCCCCTTGGAGCCTGAGCCGGAATCGCCTTGGCTTAGTCCACAAGAACAGGTTGCCTGGCTGATGAGTCGCAACCCGCAAGGCCAGCCCATGGCCCATCCGGGATTGCCCGCTTCGACTCCCCTTCCGATGCCGGGCAACTGGAACGGATTTCAACCAGTGCGCCAACAAACGGCCGCACAACCCACCAGCGGCTTTGGTCAAATTCTGCCCTTGCTGCTCCTGGCCCTGGGCGGTCGCAAAAGCGCCTAAAATTCCCGCTTATCCCTTGGCCAAGGCAACAGCCTCTTGCTGGCGAAACACATCTCGAATTCGGGCCGCCTCGGCACGCAAGCGAGCCTTGGGGGTCTGAGGCTGCCAGTCGGGCAGGCGAGAGGCGGGGTCTGCCGGAACAAACTGATACACGCTGGAGGCAATGACGCGTGGGTTGGTCAAGAGACGCCGATACAAAGCAGGGATAGCCTTAACCCATGACGCACCGGGCCGGGGCCGATAGGCCACCAAGTCCACCTGCACTTCCATGCGTCGGCCCTCCCAAGTCCGGGTCACCACGGGCTTGGCCACCAGGACTTCTCCAATATGCCCCGGCTCTTCAAAGGCCATGCGATCCTGGTGAGTCAGTTTCAAGGGCATCCGTGCAAAGGTCTGGGCCCCTTTCAGGGCCCCCTGGTGGAGGACATCGAGAATCGTTCCGCCAAACACCGTCTGATGAATGTTTTGATCCGTGGCCCGGGTGACATACATGGCCTCCGTTCCAGGCAACACCTCGTGATCCTCAACCTGCATGGCACGGCGCTCCGGGGCCAGCTGCCATATTGCTGCAGCCTCGGCCTTGCGGTTCTGGCGCCGGATCTCAAACTGGCGCAATAACACCGGATCCTGAAGCAGGGCCTTCACTGGCGTTTTTTTGTCTCCCACCAGGGCAAAGGTCAAATAGCCCTTTAAAATCATCCGCCCGGGGCCTTTGGGCGACTCGCCCCCGGCGGCATCATGCGGTAGTTTGTTTTTGGCATACACCCCCAGCTCCAGTTCCAGAGAGGTTTGTCCCACCCCACTGAGGCGGCCTTCGGTCATCAGGTAATCAAAGGGCTGGGGTGTATCACCGTACTCCAGACGATCGGCCCCGGCAGTCACCATGGCCCTGTCCGGGCACAGATCCCGGACCAACAAGGCCCCAGCCGTATCAATACGCTCGAAGGCCACATACTGATTGCTGATACCAGAACCCGTGGGCGGCACATAACGAGGAAAATACACCCCGGCAGGCAGGGGATCGCGATGCGGCCTGGGCCAGGCCGAGCCCTCCGGCGTCGCCTGAAACCGAAGCGCATCGGGGGCGGTAGCGGACATCGGCCTTGTCCGGGGGAAAACCCGCGCCGTTCCAGGTACCGTTGTTGTCCTTGCCACCTGCATCATATGTCGGTCATCCTCGCACCCATCCAGAGACATGCACGCCCATGCCATCCTGATTGGAGAATACCGATTTTCACGTCACAACACAAGCCGCCCCCGTGAGAAACCCGTACTTTATTTATAAAAATTAACAAGCATTCCCTGGCCCTTAAACGCGTCATGGCCCCCTTCGGGTCAATGGGGAAGGGGTTCTGAAAAAATAAAGAAGGAAAACAGCATGGTGCTTACGCACGAAACATCGCCTACATGCCGATAAACTGCCACGCCGACTCGACATGCTGTTTTCCTCTAGACTTGGTGTCTGATAAACCTCCACATCAGACAACCCATGTTGCGCTCCCGTGCAACGTTCCCTACAAACGTCGCTCCTACCAACCAACCATGAATTCTGTTAATTCGGTGATACCGCCTGAACCTGTTCCAAATCCTCGAGCATGGTCGACAACCATCCGGGCAAATGCACGGCCACATCCATATAGCGCTGCTCCGCCCCATGGATTTTAAAGCGATGCGAGGCGGTCCCTCGAAACATCAAATTGGATTGAATAATCTTCTTCGTACCACGACTCATGTGACCTCCAGCAAACGTGACCCAACCGCTTAACAATTTATACCTATATAAAAACAAAACATTAATAGGGCTTGCTAGGAAGTATATCCTCCAATAATTAACAAATTCTTAAATCCCAAAAAGCCCAGCCAGTTTGGCTTTTTAGCCCACATCCCCATGCTACACAATTTTACGTTTGTTCCGGTTTTATTCAGACATCTCAGGCAAAGGCCGCCCCAAGAGGCCTCGAACAGGCTCATCCGGCACGAAACGCCGCAGACCGTGAAGGTCCCTTCCAAAATCAACTTATGCTAGACTATTGCATGCACGAATGGAGTGATTCCCCGTGAGCACGTTACCCTCTCTCATCGGTTTAGACTTACCGGCCCTCGAAGCCCTGGTCAGCAGCCTGGGCGAGCCGAAATTTCGGGCCGAGCAGCTGCATTCCTGGATTTATGTGCGTAACGAGCGCGATTTCGACAAAATGACCAATCTGGCCAAATCCTTGCGGGCCAAGTTGAAAGAACACCATCAGGTGGGCTGCCTCACCATTGCCGACAAACAGGTAAGCCAGGACGGGACCATCAAGTATCTCTTCCGCCTGCCGGACGGCCAACAAGTGGAATCCGTGCTGATGTACTTTGAAGAGCGCGACGTCTATGCCGTGTGCCTCAGCACCCAAGTGGGCTGTGCCGTCAACTGCGACTTCTGTGCGACAGCCAAACTGGGCTTCAAGCGAAACCTGAGTGTGGCCGAAATCGTGGATCAGCTGATGTACATCCGCCATGATTCGGGCGCCAATGTCCGCAACATCGTTTTTATGGGCCAGGGTGAGCCGCTTCTCAATTACGACAACCTGCTGGCCGCTATCCACATCATCAACAAGTCCGCCGAAATCGGCATGCGCCACATTACGATTTCCACCTCGGGAATTGTCCCGATGATCGACCGCCTGGCCGACGAGGACCTGCAACTGACGCTGGCCGTGTCCTTGCATGCCCCGGATGATGAGACCCGGCTGAAATTTATGCCCATCACCAAAAAGTACCCCATCGACATGCTGATGACCTCTCTGCATCGTTACGTGGAGAAAACCGGGCGCCGCATTACCATTGAATACATCTTGCTGGCCGGAGTCAACGACACCGTTCCCCACGCCCAGCGCCTGAATGTGTTGTTAAAGCGCCTGCACTGCAACATCAACCTCATCCCGTACAACCCCATTGGTGAAGAATACGGCTATTTCCGCCCCAGCCGGGAAGACGTGCTGGCGTTCCGCGATCGCGTTTACGAAAGCGGCCATAAAGTCACCGTCCGCATCGAGCGCGGTACCGACATTGCTGCCGCCTGCGGCCAGCTTCAGAACAAGCACCAGATGCAGCTGGCCACCTGCGCCAGCTAAAACCGCCTCCCAGAAACATATTTTGCAAAAATATTCTTAAAATCATCACAAAATGGCACTTTTAGACACAGACCACGTTTAAAAGACAATCAATATGGGAATATAACCCAAAAGGATACTTAAAAAACGGGTCTGACAACAATGGCCACGACACCCTCTTCTACAACCCAGGCATTAACCCAAAACACCCCAAGCCGCTTTGCCTTGCCCAGCGGCGGGAAGGCATCCGCTCGTGAAACCACCCTGACGTTTTGCCCCAAGATTTCCCGTACGGACAATTTGTCCGTACGGAATCACACCCCCATTGACCGAGTGGCCAATTTGGCCACTCGGTCATCTCATGCTCAGCCACCATGCGGACAATTTGTCCGCACGGTCACAGCGGACCCGAATGCCCTTAAACTGACTGGATGGCCAAAGCCCAACTAGGCTTTAAAGTTAATGCGGGGTGGCAATAAGCCTCGGACGGCCAACACATCCATACCCACCATCCGGCCCAGGCGGTTCTGCTCGGCCAGCCAGTTTTGAAAGGAGTGATAATCCTGAAACGTGCGCAACGGCACATCCAACTGCCCGACAATCAAGCCCTTTTCATCATGCTCCTGAAAGGCATTGCTGGTCTTGCCCGTGGCAAAGACCATGGAAAAGCTCTTCATCTCCGTCACCGCACCTGGCGATACGGCAAAAGCCTGGTTGGCCAAGCGCTTGGACTTTACGACTGTCATCCCGGTCTCCTCCCGGGTTTCCACGTCGCCTTGTTTAAAAATTTTCGCCATCTTGTCGCCACCGGCCAGACTCTTGGTCACGGCAGCCCGGCTGGATTTGTCGCCGGTCGGGTCATCGTTCATCACCAGCCCACCGGGGACTTCCACCACCAGTTTCCCCATGGCCCCGGGCTTTCGAGTGACCAGCAAACGAACGAAAAGCTTTCCCTTCTTGTTTCGAATGATGGGCAACGCATGAACGGCACCCAGCTCCGCGTTATCCCGGTGTGCTACGGTCCAGTTCTTCTCCGGGGGCAAGGCATCGGTCACCCCAGGCACACCACCCGGGACATTGTACAGGGCCAAAAACGGGCTTCCGCCCGGAAGACGCTCAATACCCTTGCCCAAGGCATTGGTCTGGGTTAATGACCGGGGGGAAGGGACCAACACCGGTTGCTGCGGTGCCCGTGACGGGCGCATGCCAAATCGTACGTCCATATCGTCTCAGTTCCTTATCCAATCGCGCTACCCCAACCCGGATAGCTTTTACCACAATACGGAAGAGAACCCTCTCAAGCCACAAATTTGCGCATTTTTCCGGCCCTGATATCCAAATTGTTACAATCATCACAGGTATGAATATTTGTAAAGAAACGCCATCCCCGTGGGCAATTCAATTCAGTGCGCCGTGTTTGTTGGCCTGTAGACCCGTTGGCGTACAGGACACGGACAGAATGCATATACCTTCCCATTTTGGCGCTTCTACCGCCCAAACCCCACCCTCTCGAAACAATGTAACCCGGGCAAGTAGGCTTCCGGCTACCCGCTTTGGTAGTACCCGGCCAACAGCAGCCCAAATGATTGCCCCGGAGATTATCGGGGCCAGCCCAGTCCTGGTTAAAGTGCTGGATGCCTTGCGAAAAGTGGCCAACACCGATGTCACGGTCCTGTTGCTGGGCGAAACCGGGGTGGGCAAAACAGCCTTTGCCAAGGTCCTGCATGCATTAACGGCTCACCGGGCTAATGGCCCCTTCGTTCCGGTGAATTGCGGCGCCGTCAACGAAAACTTAGCCGAATCCGAGTTTTTCGGCCACAAAAAAGGCGCTTTTACCGGAGCTCAGGCCGATCGAACGGGGCATTTCGTCCAAGCCCACGGCGGCACTCTGTTTTTGGATGAAGTGGGAGAAACACCGCTCCCCATGCAAGCCAAGCTGTTAAGCGCTTTGGAAGAAGGCCAGGTGACACCTGTCGGCTCCTCCACTGCGATGGCCGTGGATACCCGGATTGTGGCCGCCACAAACAAAGACCTGAGAGCCGCCACCAAAGACCGGAGCTTCCGGGCGGACCTGTATCATCGCCTCAAAGTATTTCCTATTGCGATTCCCGCCCTTCGGGATCGGCATGACGATATTTTGCCCCTAGCCCAGCATTTTCTGACCCAGAAACACCAGGCCTTGAGTACCAAGCTTCCCGACTTTAAGGCGCCCACCCAATTTAGCACCGAAGCCCTGACACTGCTGAAAGAGTATCATTGGCCGGGCAACATCCGAGAATTGAAGCAAGCGGTGGAAAGCGCCCTGATTCTGGCCCAAGGGGAGTCCGAAATTCAGCCCGAACACCTGCTGGCCAGTTTGGATGGCGAGTTCAACGAGGAACCGGCTCAAGCCGAAAGCCCGTCACCTGCCAGAAGCCTGCTTCAAAATGAGGGCCCCAAGATCCAACTGGCTCTGACATCGGGCCAACAAGCTACTGTGCGCCCCTTGGCAATCCTGTACGATGAAATGGCTGTTGAGGCCATTCGCTTGGCGTTAGGCCAAACCCGCAACAGCAAGCCCAAAGCCGCCGAACTCCTCGGCATCAGCCGCCGGACCTTGGATAAGGAAATTCAACGCCTGGGCTTGAAAGGCACCCCGCAAGAAACCCATATCAGTGTACCCATGTCTGACGACGTTGCCGAGACAGACGATGCCAATGATACGCCCCCCTCGGCACATACCGGTTAACCCTGTTGAGGATGTGATTGTATGGACATTCGCTTGATGCCAGCCCAAATCTCCCTGGCCCCCGGGGCCCGATTCTCTCCCTTGACCTTTGGCGGGCTGCAAAAGAAACGAAAGGTTCAAACCGAAGCCCAAGAAGCCTCGGAACTCTTTGACGCCATCAAGAAACATCACCCCCGCCTGAGTGGGGACGAAGAAAAACGTCTGACCCGCCAACTGGTGACCAGCTACAACGAATTGGCCAAACTTTTCATAGACAGCGTGACGGCCAGCGCTCCGGCAGGACCGGATCAGGAGCAAATTCGCCAAGACGGCAGACTGCTTTCGGAAAAAATCACCGAAATCACTCAAACCGTTCATGCCGATCGTCTGAGAAGTGCGTCTCTCGTCCGGGAACGCCTTACCCAGGTTCAGGCCCTGGCGGCTGAAACCCTCAACAAGAAACAAAGCCAATTTGTCCGGGACACCCTGAGCCGCTTGAGTGTTAATGGTGATGGCCTGGTAAAAGCTTTGGGCAAAGAGGAGAAAAAGCAACTCCAGGTGATGATGGGAGGCTTGGTTCGCGCCCATAAAGATTCGGAGAATATGCCCCTCAAAACCGCCCTTGAAGATGCCCAAGAAACACTGAGGACCTTTATCGGCCTCGACAGCATTGGTCGCACCGGAGTGGTGTCCTTTATCAACATGGAGTCCATGAAGCTCCTCTCTCGGATTAATCCTGTCCAGGGCCGTCGGCTCTGGGGAGAGTCCTACCAGGAAGGCTCCGAAGACGGGGACAAAGACACTCCCAAAGAGAAAGGCAAACGTTCGCGAACTCCCCGGGGCATTTACAAGCTGGCTCAAATTCTGACCGAAGAACTGGAGACGCTCAACAAGGCCCGGCGGGAAAAGCGCCTGGCTGTTCTTCGCTCCGACAGCCCTGTCGATATGAATATCTATGCCTCTCAAGAACCTTTATTGGCGGTAATTCCGGAAGAAAACCGGGTCACGGCCATGAAGCTGGCCAAGGACCTGGTCAGTGCCAAAAAGCGCATTGCCGAAGGCAATCTGAAACTGGTGGCCAAACAAGCCCGGAAAAATATGGGCCGTGGCCTGTCCTTCGTCGATCTCATCGGGGAAGGGAATGTGGGCCTGATTACGGCCACGGAAAAGTTCGACTACAACCCCGGCCACAAGCTTTCGACCTACGCCACCTGGTGGATCAACCAATCTATCAAGCGCGCCTTACAATACCGCTTTTCGGTCCACCGCCCAGCCTACGTTGTGGAAGCAAATGGCTACTGGAAAAACCAGGAATCAACCTACTTTGGGCATTACGGCAAAACCCCATCGGCTATGCAGCTGGCCTTCTATACCCTTCACAACACCACACCCGAGGACAAAATTCTGAGCCAACTCGAGGCCTTCCAGGGCAATCTGGCGGATCTGGGCAATTTCCCTCGCTCAGGCAAAGCCATTACGGAACTTTTACTGGTCTTAAAACTTCAGGAGACCGAAGCCCGCCTCCAAAAGAAGCTGCACCGGATGCCTACGGTCGACGAATTGGCTGGCGATAAAACCCTGGGGCTCAAAGCCACGAAGATCAAACATATCCGCAGCAGCGATGCCTACCTTGAGGACCCCAATCCGACACTTGTCCGGATCATCAACGCCCAGGCTGACTACCAAAGCCGCTTCAAGAGTAAGCCCAGTAACGAAGAGCTGGCCTACTTCATGACCTTTAGACGTCAACCCACCGAAGCCAAGCTGGAACCCCTGATGGCTATTATCCAAAACTTCAATGCCATCGAAAATTATCGTAGCAGCAACCGGGCCGAGACCCATTTTTCGGCTATGGGCCGCACGGAACAGGAAACCGATGAGCCGCAGTCGGCCGAAAATCTGTTGGAAGAAGCGGATGGCGAAAGCCCCGAGGACAAGGTCACCTTTGAGGATCTCAAAGAGGCCATTAAGACCCACCTCCTGAGATGGCTCAATGAGCGCCCTCGGGAAATTATCATGGATCGCTTCGGCATTGACAAAGGCGATCCCATGACCCTGGAAGACATTGCCCAAAAATACAAGCTCACCCGTGAGCGCATTCGCCAGATGGAGCAAAAGGCAATCCTGAAGCTCAAAACCGTCCTGGCCTATAAACCCCAGATTGCCCGGGCTTTTGAGGCCTTCGTCCAGACACATCAGTAGTGAAGCCTGTGTCTCCCTTGAAAAGCCCCTCGTCCAGGCTATAGTCGAGTGCCTTTCACAGCGCTAGACTACAAATGGTATGGGATTTTCAGGTAAGCAAGCACATCACCAAGTACATTAAAAAGAGAGGCTTTATGGCACTGGCATCTACCGCCCTCGCCCGGCTGTGTCAATGGACCTTAAATTCGGTTCTTCCCGAAAACGCCAATACCCCCATCCCGGTTCTGCCGTTTTCCCCCAGGTCCGTCGCCGTGATCCTCCCCATTTTTATTGGGGATACCGTTCTGGCCCTGCCCGTGCTTGAAACTTTGGCCCGTCATCTTTACCGCCAAGGCGGAAACCTCTATCTCATTGGGCCTCAAAGCCATTTAAACCTCGTGGAAACCCTGCCCTTCAACCCACACCGCATCCTTATGCCAGAACCCCTGGCCGAGCGCACGGCCTTGTTACGAGCCCTTCATTGCGACTGCGTTCTGCTGTTGCGCTATTCCTTACCCTGGGGGGTTGCGGTCCTGGATGCCGGGATTCCCATTCGCATGGGCTTTACCCTGGAGCGCTTTGGTCTTCAGAAGCTCCATCGCTGGGGCGACATCCTGACCCACGCCATTCCTTCCGGGCCCTTTGATTCGGCCTATCACCAGACCACCCACTTTCAAGCTATTTTAACGGCCTTTGGCCTCCCCTGGCACGACTATCACCCGACCATTTACTTAAGCGACGGCGACTATGAAACCGCCAAAGCCATGCTGGCCGGCATCAGCGAGCCTCGTATCATTATTCATCTGTCGGCAGGCTCGCCCGGCAAACGCTGGCCACTGGAGTACTGGGCAGTTTTGGTTGATGCGGTGGCCGACCTGACCCATGGACAGTTCATCGCGCTGGGCATACCGCGGGACAGGGCCCATTACGAAAAGCTGGAATCCTTGGTGCGAGTGCCCATTCATAATTTCTGCGGCCAAACCACCTTGCGAGAGTCAGCAGCCCTCTGCCAGATGTCCGACCTGGTTATTACGCTGGACACGGCCATGGCCCACCTGGCCGCCGCCGTGGATGCCCCTCGGCTGGCCGTTTTGTATGGGCCGACCAATATTCCCATGTGGGAACCTGTGGTGTCACCTCGAACCCGGCTGGAGAAGATTGCCGTCCAGATTCCCTGCCGTCCATGCATTACCCGGACCTGTTACCATCGGGCCTGTATGACCATGCTGACGCCAGAGCGGGTGTTTCATCGCATTCAAAAGCTCCTGGCCGATGAGCCATGGGTCGGTGCTCCAACATCGGTGGAGTCAACGGTTTATCGTAAAACCGAAACTACGGTGTGACGGCTTTGGGACTCTCCGCCAGCTTGGCGACCCGAAGGGCGATCTGGTCACCGATTTCCGAAGTGCCCACCACGTTTGAGCCAGGTTCGGCGATATCGTAGGTGCGATAGCCATCGTTCAAGGTTTGAAGCACGGCTTCATCCACCCATTTGGCAGCCTGGGCATAGCCAAAGGAATGCTCCAGCATCATCGCTGCCGACATAATGGTGGCAATGGGGTTAACCTTATTTTGGCCCGCATACTTGGGCGCACTGCCGTGGGAGGGTTCGTACATTGCCCGATTGTTCTCGCCCAGGCTGGCGCTGGGGAGCATACCCAAGGAGCCGGTCAGCATCGAGGCCTCGTCCGACAGAATATCGCCAAAGGTGTTTTCCGTCAGCAGGACATCAAACTGCTTGGGATTGCGAATCAGCTGCATCGAGGCATTGTCGACGTACATATGGGTCAAGGCCACATCGGGGTATTGTTTGGCGATTTCCTCGACAGTTTCACGCCACAACTGGGAGCTGGCCAACACATTGGCCTTGTCCACCGAGCAGAGCTGACGGTTGCGGCCTTGGGCCAATTTGAAAGCGGCATGGGCAATGCGCTCGATTTCGAGCTTGGTGTAGAGCATGGTATCAAGGGCCCTGTCGGCCTCTTTTTGGCGGGGACGACCAAAGTACAAGCCACCGGTCAATTCCCGAACCACCATAATATCAATGCCATCCACGATTTCAGGCTTCAACGTAGAGGCGTGTAACAAAGGCTTATAGGCTTTCACCGGACGCAGGTTTGCAAACAACTCCATGGCCTTGCGAATCTGCAACAAGCCCTGTTCCGGACGACGCTCGGGCTCAATGGTGTCCCATTTGTAATCGCCCACCGCCCCAAGGTAAACGGCATCAGCCGCCAAGGCGAGCTTCAAGGTCGACTCCGGCAAGGGAACCCCACTGGACTCTAACCCCGCGCCACCGATATCGGCATATTCCAGCTCAAAAGTAGCCCCCAAAGGCCCTTCCAAAGCTTTCAAGACTTTTAACCCCTGATCCACAATCTCAGGGCCAATCCCATCACCGGGCAACACTGCAATTTTATGAGATACCATCTTCACCGCTCCTTCTGTCAAACGTTTCCCCCATTCAACCACAAAGCCTCGCCAAGGTTAAGTGGCCCGGCAAACCTAATCGCATCCTCCTAAAATATTTTGCATAGCGCCTATCGAATTGGTGAGCTCCACGAGAAAAACAAGAACAAGTTTCTCTTAACGGAACTTATCCACACAACAGACAAATAAAAATTAACAGAAATATCGCTCTCAGATTATTGCAACTTCAACAATTCAATTGCCAAAGCTTTTACAGAATTAATTTGCTTATAATCATCAGAATACTCAATTTTAAATGGCTCGGGCATTTTAACAATTTTAAAGTTCTCACTCTTTTTAAACTTATCCTCAAAGTCCAAATAATATTCACCAGGAGGTAAATTGCCAAAATAGAAATAGCCATCTTCCATTGTTTCTGTCACTTGAACAACTTGCTTATCCTTGTTTATCAAAAGCAGCCGGATATAGGGAAATGTTGTCGAATTAGCATCTTTGGGCAGAACACTCTTAATGGAAAGCTTACCACTAGCTGTACTCCCAGTCGCCTGAATCGGGACCAGTGCTTTATATAAAACCGGCTTTTTAATATTAATATACATATCATCCGGAACTTTTAACGTTAAAGGTAATGTGTTGGAATTTACAGCAACACGGTGTTTTCCCAAAGTCAGATTAGAAACCATGAGTTCACCTTGCTTATCGGTTTTCCCTTCAGGCTTATAATCAATATTCAGATCAATATCGGGCAAGAGGGGTTCCTTTTCAGAACGTTTCCCGTCAGCATTGTAATCCAAAAAAGAAATCAGCTGCAGTCTTGCCTGTTTAGTCATGTTAGGACCACCAAACCGTAAGGAGTGCCCAACAAAACCAATTAAATCGGTAAAATTTGTAGTGACTTCATGTCGAACTGTCGATTGTAACTGTCTATCCACTTCCTGAAAGCCAAACCGAAACCGATTATAAAAGTACCCCAAACCAATCTTCCGGCCATTCTTGGCTGTGTAATTAAACCTCATACCAATTCTATCGTTAATTTGGAGAGAGTTATAACTCAATTGAATCAAAGGCTCAATTTGAAATCTACCGATATTCAGACTGGCCTTGATATACGAAAAATCCAGGACATTGGAATGCGTTGTACCAAGCTCAAGTGTATGTTTTTTTAGGAAGGGTAATTGTATTGAATTTGCCAGCCCTTTCTGAACGAACTCGTTTTCCAATACAATGGGAGTTGAGATTGGGTTTGCGGGATCGGGAAGTGTAATATTATTTGTGCTTTGGTTAAATAAACGTAAATTATAGACCCAATTATTGCGGAAGGTTTTACTATAATTTAGATTCAACGATTGAGAAATAAATTCGTTCAGATTATTCGAACCAGCACTGCGATTAAAGTTGAGATTTATCCGACCATTCTGGTTTAGGTTATAGCTGAGTATTCCATTTACTAACACAGCATTGACTCTTCCTCCCCTAACCAAATCAGATAGATTGCTTTGGTTTCCGGTAAGATTAAATTGATATGTTAGTGGGCGCTTAATTGAGTTCCCTGTCACTGATAATTTAATGCCTCGCCTATCATACAAGCCAGTGAGATTTTGTGTACTGGAGGGCGAATAATAATCGGTATCGTAATGGAAGAAAGACAAAGCCGATTTCAAGTGGCCATTATCATACTCAAAATTAATAACCCCACTCTTTCCTAGTGCTGTATCGTCCAAAAAGTTTTGCGCACTGGAACGTAAGTTATACCGACTTATCCCAAAGTCAGATAAAAGAGAGACTTTCTCGCTCAACCTCCGATTAAGCGAAATTCCCAAGGCTTGGCCTTGGAAAAAATCAAAGTTGCGAATATAACTGGTTGAACCATTTAAAGGAACAAAGGGAGACGCAAAGGTATTTTGGAAGAAACTTTGAGCTGGCCCCAAAATCGAATCATTCGCAAAGGAAACACCTAAAGTGGTTTTCTCGCCCAAGCCATAATAATATCGCCCCCCCAATAATAATTTAAAAGATTGAGGAAGCAATAATGGGTTGTCACGGCTTGGTTGTGGGGGCGTAAACCGGGGAGGCGAGATACCTGCAAAAGTTGACCAGGCAGAAGTTTTAGGCAGTAAAAAGTTATTTCCGGAAATATAAGTTAGCTTGGACTTTAACGTTTGTGGCCCCTCATCGGACCTTGATATAACCCTAACATCGCCAATATCTTTCGAGGTCAGAGTGACATCCGTAAAATTATACTTGTCATTGGCGTTAATTCTTTGGCGTTCTTCATTGTTAATCACTAATACGACTTCACCAGGTTGCTCAATTTTTCCATGAATCACATAACCTGGAGTATCGCTAATTTTAGCAGGTGTTAATGCATTTTTTGAGGCTAGTTTAATACCCCAAGTCGGTAAGTTAGGACTGACAATGGGAGAAAGCCCAGCATCAAGGCTACCAATTTTTGTTTGAAAATCAGAGTTTTCTTTAACAAAAGCCCAGTCCACTGCTTGTAAGGTGGTTCGATTATTAAAACTTAGAAACTTTGGCTCCAAACTCCAATCCCATCCTCCGAAGCCGCCCGATAAACCAAATGAGGTTGTTGCGTTTCCTTGAGACAAATACCGAAAATCGCGAGCAATCGCGCCACGACCAGGGGGAATAGTACTATAGATACCCATATTTCGCTGTTGAATCGACAGTCGTTCAAGAAATTGACGCGATTCTTTAAGATCAATATTATTTTCTTCTTTTTTAGTGGCCTTCCTTGTTTGGGCTTTAATGTTACCGGATAATGGATTAATTGTGAGCACTAAATTCTTCTGATCGTAAACCGTTTTAACATCAAAAATCGTCTCAAAGACCGCTTGGTCAATAATAAGATCTTGCGCATAAGAAATCCCTTTAACTTCAATCAAAGGGTGGGAATTATTAAGGATAACCTTACCATTTACCTTAATTTGTTTAGTGCTTAGATCGATGTTAATCACATCTTGATTCGGTGTTGTTAGGGCTCGGTAAATTTTTTTATCAGAATCATAGGAGCTTTCATGGCCCAAAAGCTTTCCGATAGTATTGACCGGTATCCCAATACTACCATCAGTATATGAGTAGATTTCAACACTCTCATCAGACCGGTTAAAAATTTTAACACTGACAATATTTAACGAACCTTGACTTAAATCTGTAATTTCAGACTTTTGTTCCTTTTTCTCAAGACTATCTGTATCAGCAGGTACAGGTTCAATGTGCAATGGCTGAATTTCGTTTGGAGATGATGAAGTCAGAGGTATATTCGCACTGGAACCCTCACTGGTTTCTACATCCAAGAAGTTTATAGGCGAAGTCATTTGTTCAACTTCAGGTATTGTAACGGAAGTGCCTTCACTCACCAGAACGTCCTGGTTCTTGGCAGATGTGTTGGTAGATAAAGGCTCATAATGAATAGATAGTAACGAAGGATGGTGCTCAGCGGGTTCAGTTTTTTCAAGACCCAGCTTAACAGTTTGGGGAACCAAAGTATATTCAAATATATCTGAGGACGAGCGAATATTGGTTAAATCGTATTTGCTTAACCTTTTTGTTTTTGCCGACTTCTTCTTTTTATGTGGAATTAATGCTTGTTGAAGCATGGAAGAGACCGCATTTTCAGAATTGGAAATACCAGACTGAGGAAAAAAATAATCATGGTTTACATAAACCGACTTGCTTGAGAGAGAGATAGGTGATGATACCTTAGGTGTAATCCACTCGGGATCCGAGGACAGAGCATTGCCAAAAGTCAGAAGCGGGTTTAAGGCAATAGAGAGAGCAAATGAACTGCTTAACCCAATTTTAAGAGTCTGCTGTTGAAGTATATCCGGATCAATAGTGATCAAACTTTCAACAGACAAAATATCTTGTACAGCTCTGACTTCAAAATCAACTTCAAAAAAAGACTTAGCTTGCAGGCGCTCTTGACAGTGACGATAGGTATTCACACCCAATATCTGACTTAAAATACAAATTTCATAGGTAAGAGAGAGCCTCAGTGGCAACCTCTGGCTTTGCACGTTTTCTTTACTCTTAAACAAGAGATTGAGTAATCCTTCCGCTAGCACAGCTAAATTCTCATCTACCAATTCGGCCTACTCTCTCACAAAATATTATGGCAGGCATCGAAAAAGTTACACACCATTGAAAAGATGAGTTTCTATCACTCAATAACAGCCAGAAAATTTAAATACTGTTAGATCGAAACTTCGCACTGCTGGGTAAGAGTAGTATTAACCTTTCTCTCATCCGAAAGGCGTAACTCAAGGCGATATTTACCAGCAGCATAAACATAGTCGGACGTTTCCGGAACAGCTATATCTAATGGTTCATTTTTTTTAGGTAAAACCACGAAAGTAGATTTACTCAAATCTAAAATACCAAATGGTTCAAAATTATTGTTGAGTTGCTTTTCAATAATGACTCGAGGCTGTAAGCGAGCGGTTTTATTGCCTGCATTAAGTACTTGGGCATTAATCAGAAAACTTTTTTGATTCGCAGCAAAAGAACATCTCGTCAAAGTGACAGATGGTTGAGATTGAAGCTCACCCTTAAACAAATAGCCGACATAGGCAAAATTAGGGACAGGTAAAACCCGAATCTGTGTTGAATTGGTATCACCATTATACTTATTCACCGATTGAACGAAGTCTGGAGTCATAGACTGACGGAATGTTAATTTAATACGGTACTCGCCATCAGGAATAGCTTCAGGAAAACGCAACCCATAACGAACGACTTGCTTTTCTTGCGGTCCTAACTTAAATTCTGACGGAGAAATAATAATATTTTCCAAAATTCCTGATTTAACATTATCAGGAACATCTATTGGTTTTTTATCAGTCATTGTCCATTCGGAGGGAAGCACCTTAATACTAATCATCCCCTCGCTAGTATTCTTTATGGTCACTTGGCTGGATACAAAATTATCTTTTACTGTTAATTCTTCACGTAAAGGAATAATTGAATACGCTGCTTTCACCACATAAGACCAGGAAGGTAGCATTAAGATAGCACCGCCGACAACAGCAAGGCACCCCAAGCAAAACAATTTATGCATTCGGCTACACTTCATACTCTCATCCTTTTTTTATTTTTCACTACCACAGTATCCACAACTCAATATTGAATTGTGAGGTTAATTGTATCCTGAGCAAACCCAGACACAGCTGGGGTAAAGTTGTATTGTAGAGTACAGGTTACAACGCCTTCAGCAAAATTGTGAGCAAACGTAGTTGTCCCACCAGTAAATAAAGCATTATTAGGCATTCCATCCGAATATTGACAGGAACTGGAGGATGTTTGATCAAAACTTGCGCCAAGAGCAGTGGTTTCAGGAGATATAAAGGTGATTGTTTCGGTTCCGCTTCCAGTAAGGGTGCATGAAATATATTGATAAGATAAAGGAACGCCTTTCGTTACAGAACCTAAATTAAGACCACTACATGCAAAATTATCAACTGCCGCCTGAGCGGTAAGAACCGGCCCACAAGAAACAGAACTTACTATTAACAACGTAACAAACAGTTTTTTAATACGCGCTATGAAAGAAGCCATTTGGGTCACAATTGCTTAAGACACATACTACATGGACTATACCATATTTTCAGGCACCATGGCCAAATTATCCGTCATATAAAGGAAATCTAGGAGCAGGGTTACTGTACTCCAAGCGCATTTGTATTGGTTGCGACCGTACTCGTGCTAGGCATCGAACACTTCAAACGATTTCTTGATTGGTCATTCACGTGACGGCAACTGAAATCATGCTGCTGTTCGGAAAAATGAGTTGATAGATCTACAAACTGCAGATCTACCCCGATATTCTCGGTTTCAACATCCGAGTTGCCCAGTTGTGCAATCCCTTCCGTTACACACTCAATCTCGGTGAGAACATTATTTTTAATTTCACAAGTCAGCTGTTCAATTCCGGCAGGGACAATGGTAATCTCAAAAGAAGCCGATGAATCGAGGGTTTTAGCGACAGTTAAACCTGGGAATACTAACACCACAAGGACTAAAGCACATAGGCATTGCCGAACACACCACAAAAAACAGGAAACACGCAAGTTCATAAACAAACCCCTTAATGTCTTTATTTAATATAATAAAAACATTAAGGGGTTTGGAATTGCCCCCAAATTGTAAAATAATATTACAGGATTAGCATTGCTTTTATACCCCAAAAAATACACCTGACTGTATACAGCCAGGTGTATTCTAAAAGCATCTTATGGGTTAAAGCACTTAGATAACCTAAGCCGAAACCCATACAACGTTGACATCAATGGTGTCTGCACCACTATTGCCGGGGGTACCAGTCAGATCAACCGTCATCGTATACGTTTGCGCCGTTGGGTTGTTCCATGTACAGTTGGTGGTATTGTTGCTACCCGAATTATCGCAACTGTCAACTTGTGGGGTATACGTGTTGCCGGCCGAAGAATTCGTAACATTAGGCGTACCAACTAGAGTCCCATTGTAGCCGGAATCAACGACAATAGAGCAAGAATACTGAAGTGCATTATCCCCAAGAAGCTGGCCTCTGGTAAAAGTGCCCCCCCCACCTTGGGTTACTGAACAGGAAGCACCACTAATGTCAAAGTCTTCAGCGATGGTAATAGAAAATTGTGTGGTTCCCGTCTCAGTGTTCGCATCAGAGAAAGGGGTCAAAAAGCTAATGGCCGTAAAAGCTGCAAATGTAAGGGCTAATTTAACTTTGGTTGCTTTAGATACATTTTTCATCGAATAACTCCTTCTCGTGTGTGATGAACAATCCATTCGTTTTCTTGAAGGATATATCGACTGTAAGCTTATAAAGCTTGAGCAAATGTAAAGTTATATAAAATACTTATCCTAAAGCACTGTTAAGTCTTTTCACTGCCGGCTATTTTAAAGAGATATAAGCCTCCAATGGGTAAATAGCCGGCTTGAAGATATCGACCCCGGAATCTTATGTTTACGGTTACAGAAACAATTAGTAAGTGCTATAGGTACCACTGACAATAATAGTGTCTGCTCCAGGGATACTGGACGAACCGGTGATGGTAAAAGAATTATCTGCGGATGTTACACCATTGTGTAAACAGGAGTTCCCACTCAACATTCCGCCTGAACCGCAACTCAACGAATACAAAGTAAAATGCACATTGTTTGAGGAGTAGACAGAAGTGCTCGGGCTAAAATTCAAATTTGCAATACCACCGCCAGTCGTCGAAGCAGAACAATCTGCGGTTAAATAGATTGGCTCGTTGGGGCTATATACAGATTGGTTTGATGGATTTGGTGTACAAGACACACTATCAATTTCAGCACTATACACAGTATAATTCACCATCACTGATGTCGTGTCGGCCCAACCCTTGGACAACAAAATAAAACAACAAATAAGCAGGCCGAGGACTATCCAAAAGGTGTTACTTCTGGCAGTAAAGTAGCCCTTAAGCCTTTTAGTAAGCATCAAAAGACACTCCTATCGTTTCCGCCTGGCTACCTGGTGAGAGCTGCACACTACTATCCGTGTATTGAGCAGTACAACTTAATGAACTTACAGCGGTTGCATCCACATAGGAACCAGGGCTAGCTGCACCCATCCAACCATTATCACAACTGATATAGTCTAAAACAAATTCATTTGAAGAGCTGTAACCATTAGGAGTGAAACGAATATCTGCGTAACCACTGGATAAGGTGCCGGTACACGAAATGGATAAAGATAACGACTGGCCACTATTTACGGAAAACGGACCTGCACCTGCAGAGCAGGATACAGAAGAAAAGCTGGAAGGAACAACAGTCATTGAAACAACAGGATTACTAAACATCTCCAAGGCATAGCCCATTGGTGTGTAGATAAACATCATCACAAGAAGTGTCAAAGACCGATGCTGCTTCAACATTTGAAAACACACTCTCTTCATTAAGATACTCTTCATTATACCATCCATAGCTTCCATAAATAACCCACCTTCCTATACAAGACAGCTCTTAGACGTTCATTTATAAAACAGAAAACTCAGTTACCGTATTTTATCGAGCTGCTGCTCCCATAACGCTTCAGGTGCCAATTGAGTCTGAGGTTGTGAAAATAAGACCAATGGAGGCTCGGAAGAAACCTCATTGGAACGCTCTTGCTTCTTGACCTCTTCAGGAAGATTGGCTTGAATACAATGGTTCATAGCCTTGTGTATTTCGTTAATATTATAAGTGGGCAACGGGCAATTTTGATGTTTCTGCAACAGCTGCAAACCAATGCTTAGAGCCTCCTGATAATGGCCTGTCTGCGCATAAGTTAAACATAAATAATAGTCAGTTTCCCAATTGTAAAGCGTTGGATTGTAAAACCCATTTAATGGGGGCTTAATTTTGCTGGCCGCCATAAAAAACGGCAGTGCAGCTTCATAATCCCCTTTCTCATAATAATAAATACCCAGTAACTGAAATGCTTCGCGCTGTTTCGGATCATATGCAGCGGCTTGGCACAGGGCTTCAACTTTTTTAGGTTCATCTTTAAGACGATCATAGCATTGAGCAATATGAATGTAGCAGGAGTATTTAATCCAATAATTCACATCTTGCATGTCATGAATACATCTATCGTATTCATCAATAGCATCGAGATACTGCTTCCGATATCGGAGATCATGGCCCAGATAAAACGAAATCCAAGGGGATTCATCGTCTTGTTCACGAAGTTTGCTAAGAATTTTGGCATTGCGCTCCATCTTAGAGGGTCTGTCTCGGATGTCATCACGATGTTCGATGGCTATATTATTGATTCGTAAGCGCTTTACGTCTTGACCGTCAGGCTTAACCAAAACAATTGTCTCGTGTATCGGCCTGTCCCATTTGAACTGTGCACTTCGGCTCACAATACGCTCACGGAAATAGACCCTGATACATTCCCCAGACTCATCAAAGGTGTACTGATAAGGCAATTCAATAACATCATAGTCGTATTCCATGTTCATAGTCTTTAATTGATTGAGACCTCTCTGCCCTTCCTCATTGACCACGTCATCGGCATCGAGCCAGATGATCCAGTCGGAGGTGCATTGTTCAAAGGAGAAGTTCCGGGCAGCGGCAAAATCGTTGATCCACTCGAAATGATAGACCTTGGCCCCCATGGCTTCGGCCAATTCCACGGTGCGATCGGTGGAGCCGGTGTCGACAACGATCATTTCATCGCAAAATGTCTTTGCGCAGCCAAGAACCCGCTCGATGTAGCGCTCTTCGTTTTTGACAATCATGGCAAGGGACAGGGTGGCCATTGAATCCTCTCTTTCCAGGGGTAAGACACAGTTGCATCACGATAACCCTATAGTATAGAGAGGCACGGTGGGATCCGACATCCTTTAATCATAGGAGGGATTTTTGGCTAGAACGTGAGCCACATGAGGTAGTCGTGGACGGCGAGGGAGAGGGCGATGCCGAAGAGGGCGCCGACGAATACTTCGAAGGGGGTGTGGCCCAGGAGTTCCCGGAGGCGTTCAGGGAGGTATTCGGGATGGTGCTGGTAGAAGTCCTCAGTCATCCGGTTGAGAATGCCGGCCATCTTGCCCGCCGCCTGGCGAACACCGGCGGCATCGTACATGACGACCAGGGCAACCCCAAGGGCGATGGCAAATTCCACCGACGTAAAGCCGCTGACCAACCCCGTGCTGGTGGCCAGAGAACACATGGTGGAGCTGTGGCTGCTGGGCATGCCGCCCGTTTGCACCAGGAGACGAAAGTTCAGCCGATGCTGAAAGACAATGTGACTGACGAGCTTGATAAACTGGGCCAAAAAGCCGCTGGCAAAGCCCGCAATAATAACTTCAACACCGGTGCCGGAAAATTGTGCTAGTGACATCAGGACTCTCGCTTTTCCACAAACCCCACTAAATACAGCAACTGCTCTGTCTCAAGATCGCCGTCCAGCTCGTCCAACAAGGCATGCAGGGCAGCAATCCGATCTTTAAGGATACGCTCGGTCTCGGCCACGCCAAAGACCGCCGGAAAGGTCATCTTGCCCTGGGCTTGATCTTTACCCGGGGTTTTGCCCAGGACGTCGGCAGAGGCCTGGACATCCAATAAATCATCGACAATCTGAAAAGCCAGGCCCAACAAGTCGCCGTAACGGCTCAAACGCGTCAGGATCGGCTCGGGTTGGCCTGCGATGAGCCCGCCCGCCCAGGTGGAAAACCGGAACAACGCACCGGTCTTGCCGTGATGAATCCGATACAAAAGCTGCTCATCCGGCGCTGCATGGGCAAACTGAATGTCATCCACTTGCCCATTGACCAGACCCTTGACGCTGGAGGCCCAAGCCAAAGCAGATAAAAGGCGAAGCTTGGCCCGATCGGACAACTGGGGCGCGAAATCCGTAATTTGAGCAAAGGCCAGCCCATACAGGGCGTCTCCTGCCAACACCGCCATGTCCTCGGAAAAGGCCTTATGCACCGTCAGGCGCCCCCGGCGCATATCGTCGTTGTCGATACAGGGCAAATCATCATGAATCAGACTGAAGCAGTGAATCAGCTCCAGGGCACAGGCCGTGGGCAGGGCTTTTTCCAAATCGCCACCGCTGGCCCGACAGGTTTCCAGCAACAGCACCGGGCGAATCCGCTTGCCCCCGCTTAAGACCCCATGGCGCATGGCATCCCAAAGAACCTGAGGCTCCTGGGGGGCCAAACACGTCTCCAGATAAGACTCGATGGCCTGAAGATGGGTCTCAAACCGACTCTGATACGTTTGTCGTGTTTCAATCATCATCCTCTAGTGTACCATCTTCAGAGGTCCAATCCTGAATTTGCTGTTTTTTGGTCCGGCGAGAGGCTTCTCGCTGTTTTTCGTGGAGTTTGAGAATCTGGACCTGCTTTTGCTTGCCTCGCTTGAGGGTTTTGTAGCCGTATTCCTGTTTGTTGCTGGTATTTTGAGCCACTTCCACCCCTTCCTGGGCTTCGGCCTGAAACAGGACGTAGCTCTCATAGCGGCTTTCTGCCAGGGTTTCCAAATCGGCCTTGACGGCACAGGCCTCTTCATCCAAATGCAGGCAATCCTGAAAGCGACAATGGGTGCGATAGGGCACAAACTCCGGAAAAACCGATTCCAGTGTCTTGGGCATCACCGTATCGAACTTCAGATAGCTAAAGCCCGGGGTGTCGGCCACATAGGTCTTGGTACAGAGCTCGATGAGCGTTACATGCCGGGTGGTGTGCTGACCTCGCTGGAGTTTTTCCGAGGTCTCCTGTACCCGTAGGTTCAGATCCGGTTGGATGGCGTTGAGCAAACTGGATTTTCCAGCCCCGCTCGGGCCTGCCAGAACGACAGTCTTGCCTTCCAAATGCGAGAAGACTCCGGAGACTGTTTCCGGAGTAAAAATGCTGGTGGAAAAAACGGGAATCCCCAAGGGTTCATACACGGCCCGAATGGCGGCAATGTCCTCGCGGGATGCAGCCAA
This sequence comes from Vampirovibrionaceae bacterium NZW_1234, assembly GCA_041697335.1. GTDB lineage: Bacteria > Cyanobacteriota > Vampirovibrionia > Vampirovibrionales > JAGQHJ01 > JBGUGD01. The sequence goes on from JBGUGD010000039.1 coordinate 26,970, forward strand.
GTCGGCCTTGCTGATACACAGGCATGGCTGGATACCGGCCAGCTGGATGTGCGTCAAATACCGGTCGGTCTGCACAAAGTCGAAGGCCGGGTTCGAGATAGAGGCCACAACAAGCGCATCGGTAATGTTGGCAATCTTGGGACGACTAAGTTGGGAGTGCCGCTCAAGGACCTGGACCACTCGTCCAGCCAGATTGGCCTCATCCAGGCTGTCCACCACCACCTGATCCCCTACGAGAACCTCTGAGCCTTCTTTCTTGAGAACCCCACGCAAAAAGCATTGATACAGGCTATCGCCCACCTTAACGGTGTAAAAGTTCGAGTGGTAGCTCAGGACAATGCCTGTGATGGGAGTCGCTTCCGTCATAATCCAACCAAGCCAAAATGCGTTCGAAATAAGCCAACGCGGCATGATGTGACCTGTCTAAATTATAAGACAGGCAATCCGTAAAGTAACGTCGTGCCGCAGATGGACTCAACCACGGACAACGGGCCTGAGCCGCCCGAAACACCGATGACTGAAGGCCTACATCGGCCTGAAAGCGCTGCTTTTGAGAAACCAGCGCGTGATTCAACTGGAGCAAAAGGTCCGGATGGGTCTCGGCCCAAGCTCGACGCGCCACCCAGACCGCAAAGACGAAAGGTAAGCCCGTGTGCGTTGTCCACCACTGGGCCAAATCCACAATGGGATAGGGCCTATCGGACACCAGATCTTTCAGACGCAGAGCTTCATCACCAATAGCCAGAAGCGGCAATCCGGCTTCCAAATGCCCCATACCTTCACCAAGGGGGTAAAGCGTCATCTGGGAGGGTTCATAGCGAAATCCGGTTTCCCGAAAGAGCATGTAGCGCATCAGGGCCACCGATGTTTCGGACTGATCAGTAACAGCCAGGGTGGTTGACGCCTCCCAGGAGAAATCTGCACGAGGAAGAAACATCAACACACTGTCCACCTGGGTCTGGGCGCTAATGGAGACCTCCTCAAGCATGACTAACGCTTCCTGGTTACGTAGATAACAGGCACTGGACACCGGAGAAACATCCAGGCGCTGCTGCAAGATGGCCTCGTTTAACTTGTTCGGAGCCATGGGCATGCGAACTAAAGGGACATCCGTCAGTGCAGCCTCGGGCAGCGTCAAGGGCAAGGCATTGATAAACGCAATCTCACCAAAGCGAAGGGGGTCTGTCATGGCCGTCACCCTCCCCATCATGGCGCTTAGTCAAAGATTTGTTTGATGTTGTAGAGCGTGTCGCGCTCGACGGGAATTTTACCCGCCTGCTTGATCACGTGCACCAGCTCGGACTTGGTGACCGCCTGGGCCGAATCGGTTCCGGCCATGTGGGTAATTTTCTCCTGGGTCACCGTGCCATCCAAGTCATTGATCCCAAAGGACAGGCTGACCTGAGACATTTTTAACCCATGCTGAATCCAGTAGGACTTGATATAGGGCACGTTATCCAGCAACAGTCGACTGAGGGCAAAGAGTTTGAGGTTCTCGACCCCGGTCAGGGCATTGGACGCATCCACCGCCGTGTTGTCATACCAGCAGTTCAGGGGGATGAAGGTCATAAAGCCGCCGGACTTATCCTGTTGTTCGCGAACGTACAAGATGTGATCGATACGCTCTTCCCAGGTCTCGCCCAAGCCCGCCAACAAGGTGGCGTTACTCTTCATGCCAAGCTTGTGAGCCATACCGTGGATGGCCAGCCATTCCTGGTGGGTAATTTTATCCGGATACAACATCGCACGGATTCGATCCGAGAAAACTTCGGCACCACCCCCCGGCATGGAATCATGCCCATTGGCTTTTAACGTGGTCAGCACCTCTTCGCAGCTAATGCCGTTGAGTTTTGCCAAATAATCGATTTCAGCCGCCGTGAGGGCTTTGATATGGACATGAGGAAACTCGGATTTCAGGGTTTTAAACAACTCAAGATAGTAGTCCAGGTTCAGTTCAGGCGTCATCCCGGAGACAATGTGGAACTCCGACAGATCGGCCAGCATCGGGTAGGCATGCACCTGCTTGACGATATCCTCAATGGTCAGAAAATAGGCATTTTTGGCTTTCAGGGAGCGCCGACTGAAGGCACAAAAACGACAGGTCCCTTCACACACGTTGGTAATGTTGATGTGGTAATTGTGAACCCAGTACACATGGTCCATCCGCTCAACCGGCGTCATACGTTTGCGCATTTCATCGGCCAGCAACCCTATTCCCAAGAGGTCATTGGAGTTCACCAGATCAAACCCATCGGCCTTGGACAGGCGCTGGCCCTGACTCAATTTGTCATAAATGGAGCGCAGCGGATTGGATGGGCGGGTGAGGTAGTCTTCAACAAGGGGGGAGGGAGCGACAACAGCCATGGGCATTTCAACCTCTCAGGACGTGATGTGAATTCTACTATAGCTTCCACCAAACACACCTTTGCTTCAAGTGTCCTTTTCCACAGCCCAAAGCGACTCCAGCCACGTCAAAACCAGCCCCTCTTGATAGGGATTGCAGAGGATTCAATGTCCGTGTAAAAGCCTCACTCTCCAGGCAGGACTTGAAAAAACCCCGTGTGGGTGAAACAATCAGGGCATCTTGTGAAGTCTCGTCATCTTTGGAGGGCAAACCACGATGTATCATAAAATCTCCGTTATCGGCGCCGGAAACGTTGGGGCAACATTGGCTCAGCGTTTGGCCGAAGCCGAATTATCCAAATACGTTGCCTTGGTGGATGTCGTTGAAGGCGTTCCTCAAGGAAAAGGCTTAGACATTGCCGAATCCGGGCCGGTGTATGGCTACGACACCCGGTTACTAGGCAGCAATACCTATGATGTCATTCGGGATTCCGAATTGGTCGTCATTACAGCTGGGATGCCCCGCAAACCGGGGATGAGCCGCGATGATCTTTTGGACGCCAATGCCAAAATCATGACCCAGGTGTGCCAGAACATTAAGAAAGAAGCCCCGAATGCCACCGTCATTGTCGTATCCAACCCGCTGGATGCCATGTGCCATGTTGCCTTGCAGGTTACCGGCTTCCCCTCCAACCGAGTTATTGGTATGGCAGGGGTCTTGGACACCGCTCGCTTCCGGACATTTATTGCCGAAGCACTCGATGTTTCCGTTGAGCAAGTTCAAGCCTTTGTGCTAGGTGGCCATGGCGATACCATGGTGCCGCTGGTCCGCTTCACCAACGTGGCCGGGATTCCCTTAACCGAATTACTGGACGGTGAAACGATTGAGCGCCTGGTAAATCGCACTCGCAATGGTGGTGCAGAAATTGTTCAGTACCTTAAAACCGGATCCGCCTTCTATGCCCCCAGTGCGTCGGTGGTGGAAATGGTGGAATCCATTGTCAAAGACAAAAAGAAAATTCTGCCCTGCTCCGTCTACCTGAACGGTGAGTACGGTGTCAATGGCCTCTATGTCGGGGTGCCCGTGAAGTTGGGCAAAAATGGCCTGGAAAAAATTATGGAAATCCCCCTGACCGATGCCGAGCGTGAACAACTGAACGTCTCCATCGAAGACGTACGTCAAAACGTGGAAAAACTGAAAACTTTGGTGACGGCCTAAAGCTGGCGGGAATCCAGTACGTCGGATTGGAGTTTAGCAAAGCAGGCTTTCGGGCCTGCTTTTTGCTGGGCCAAGCCCGCATACAGATTGACCAGGTCGGCCACAATTTCTTCCTGACTGTAGCGACTCACCACAGTCTGGCGCGCGTGAATACCCAGCCGAGTTAAGAGTTCCGGACTATCAAGCAAGAGCCGCATAGCTTGCCCAAGGCTGCTGGCCGTCTGTTCGGTCACCAGAAAGCCATCTTCCCCATGGCGGATAATCTCCAGAGGCCCACCCTGGGCAAACCCGACTACGGGAGCTTCACAGGCCATGGCTTCAATAAACACCCTGCCGAAGGGTTCACAAAAGGAGGGCGCCACGAATAATTTACACTGACTATACCAGTAAGACATTTGGTCATAGGCAATGCGGCCCAGAAAATGAACCCGCTCTGCCGCTGGATGCCCTTGTAAGCGCTCGCGTATCTGATGCTCATAGGCCGGCTGGCGGTAATCAAATTCACCGGCAATGGCCAAATGTACCTCCGGCATGGCGGCGCTGATGTCTGCAAGAAACGCCTCAACCAAAAGATGCAGGCCTTTTTCGTAAATCAACCGCCCGGAATAAAAAATAAATGGCGTCTCGGGCATCAGCCCATACCGTTGAAAATACCCTTCAGGCGCCTCTGTCGGGGACAAGCGGATGACATCAATCGGTGATTCAGAAACCTGACGGGGGTGATCGTCGGATCCCAAGCCCAGGTAGTCTACCATGCCGGTTAAAGCATGATGGGAAACCCCCAGCCAGTAATCCGCATCCAGCGCCACTTGGCGTAAATAATGCTTAAATAATTGCCGCCGCTTGGCTTTGAGTTGGGGCAAGGCCCCTTCAATGCGTTCGTAGGTTTCCCGATTTTCATGAAACTTGGCTATCAGGGGTACGCCCAGTTTAGTTTTGTAAAAACGACCCCACGCCAGGCTTTCAAAAAACGTCACCGGGCATTGGATCACGTCCACGGGATCTTGTCGGTGAACCCGTTCGATATCTTTGGCTAAGAGCCAACTGTTCCACAAACAGGTCGCCCCTGTCCAGGAGCGTTGGTACACTTTATGTTGGGGAACACGCCGCACCAGCACACCTTCTTCTTGAGTATGCCAATCCTCCCCGGTGGTGCTAGAGGCAAAAACAGTGACACGGTGTCCCTGACGAACCAACTCTTCGGCAATCTGCCGTGTATACAAAGCCAGTCCACCCCCCGGATCAGGAGGATAATAGCGAGAAATCAAGCCAATATGCATGGCTGAATCGGTTGTCATGAGACCAACACTCCTTCTTGCTGGTAAAAACCTAACAACAATTCCATATGTCGCTCTAAATCAAAGGTCCGCTTTACCCATCGAGCGGCCCGCTCTCCAATGGCATTGGCCTCCGAAGCCGACATATTGGCAACATAGCCTATAGCATGTCGCAAGGCTTCATGATTTCCAGGCGGAACCAGAAAGCCGGTTTCACCGGGAATCACCAGTTCGGGAATCGCCCCCACGTCAGAACCAATCACCATCGTGCCGCAAGCAAAGGCTTCCAAAATACTCAGGCCAAAAATTTCCCCCCATCTTGAAGGCATTACCACGGCCCGGGCTTGCTGCAAATACGGTACCAATTCGGCCTCGGACAAAGCTCCGAGCCACGTAATGTGCGATAGCCCGTTACGCTCCGTCTGGCGGCGCAGGAATGGGTACATAGGCCCTTCCCCTGCAATTAGCACACGGATATCTTTTAAGGGCGCTACGGCTTGCAAGAAGGTGGTAATGCCTTTTTCCGGAGAAATCCGCCCGGCATACAAAAAGGTTCTACCCCCTTCGGGCTTGGTTAATGCCGGAGTAAACCGTGTGGTATCAACAAAGTTTGGATGCAGCTGCAAGGTATGGGGTGCCACACCGGAAGAAAGCAATAAATTTCGTAAATACCCGCTCGGGGCCAAATGCAGGTCGGGTTGAGTCCGATATCGCCGATGATTAAGGGACCACTCCAGTGTCGAAACAATGCTACGAGCCACGGAATTTTCCTGGCACCGATGTTGGACACATTTCCATGGCTGACCATACAGGCAGGGCATGCGTTCACAATAGGAGGCCTCCCCTTGTAACAACTTCCCGGTAGGGCAGGCCAGCTTGACGTAGTGATGGGTTTGAATCAGGGGAATCTGCCGCCGTTGGGCCGCATCGTAAATGGCTGGCGAAAAACTGCGCATCAGCCCATGCACATGCACCACGTCAGGACGAAAATCATCTAAAAACGCCCCGAATTGTTTTCCCACTTGGGGATTGTAAATGCTCTGGGCCACATCGCGAAACACAAGCGGCAGCCGCTTGAGGGACAGCGAATACCGCTGGCGATCCACGTCCTTGGGAAAATAATGGCGGTAGGGCGAATCAAGATTACGTTCATGGGATTGGGCAAAAATAACGGCCTCATGCCCCCGACGCAGCAGTTCCTCGCGCTGGACCAGGACCACTTTGTCCATGCCCCCATCCAGCCAATCTCGATGGTTCACAAAGGCAATACGCATTAGTGGCTCGCTTCAAGGGTTTGAACAGATTGACGCTTAAGCCCGATATGGCAGGCCAGACGAAGGGCAAACGGAAAGTCCTGAACGATATAGCGCTCAAATAAACTGCGTTCTCGCCGCTGACGATCAAATAAGAGACGATACACCCATTCCAGTCCGGCATGTTGCATCCATACAGGGGCTCGGCCTACCGTTCCGGCAATATAGTCAAATGCTCCCCCAACCGGCACAATAACACAGTCAGGAAGCCTATCCCAATTGCGATCAATCCACATGGTCTGCCACGGTGAACCCAGGGCCACAAAGATGACCTGTGGCCGAGCCTCTTGAATTTGCTTGAGAACGGCATCATTGATCTGGGGATCGTCCAATAAATGACGCGGCTGAGACCAATGATGGATGGAACGGGGCAAACTATTACTCGCCGCTAATTTACCCTTGGCCTGGGCCAGCGTAATTTCATTCGAACCCAGCACAAACACCCGATAAGATTCACGGGCGCACAAGCGCAGCATCATGGGAACCACATCAGTCAGCGCTAATCTTTGGGGCACTTCAACACCCGCCATTTTTGCCAGCCAACATACCGGCACCCCATCCACCAGAATAATATTGGCACGGTCGTTCAAGACCTGGCGATAGGCTGCGTCCTGACGTGCATGCCACAATATATCCATATTCACATTATCAATTAGAAGCTTACGGCCGTTTTGGCAGGCGAGTCGAACACCGTGCAAAAGCTCATCCATGGTCAAAAGCGATATTCCCACCTGAAGGGCTGGAATAAACACTTTGGAATACACCCATGTTGCATCCGCTTTGGGTCGCACATCGGTCATGCTAAACATTGCATACAGCTCCTTATGCTTGATGCTTGCCGAAAAAGCAAATTCCGCATTTGATGAAAACTACCCCCAATAAAAACAAAAAACCCGACATTAAAAATTACTCCCCCTGGCAGTGTTCCGCAAACGAGACCTATGCCCTCAGCTTGAAGACGCCAGGAGCAGCCAAGATAGGCAGTAAAAGGTGACACCCTACCCAGGGCTAAATAGTCGGCCTGGACCATATTGTCTACACCCTTGGGCAATAGTCTTCAATCCGCAAATTCGATAAGGTCTTCAACAATACAGAAATCAACCACAAGAACACTTGGACCCAGGACGAAGACCCTGAAATAAAAGGGTTTTCGATATTGATGCCACAGACGTTGGCAGATGTTGGTATGGTTTCCAAACCACAAGCAATTGAGTCAGTTAGTTAGCATGGGGCAACAGAGGATTTCGTGGCAATGGCTTGGTTTAATCGCATCGGGTTGAATTCACCTTCTTTATTCTCCGACAGGATGACGAGAGATGTGACCATGCCCATGTCTCCACAAGCCAAACGCATTCAATGGTTTATGAAACGCGGCATGGATATTCTTTTAAGTGGTGGCGGGCTGATTCTGCTGAGCCCGTTTTTAGCCCTCGTCATGCTGCTTATCAAGCTGGACTCTCCAGGCCCATGCTTTATCCGACAACGCCGTGTCGGGTATTTGGGACAAGAGTTTTATATGTATAAGTTTCGAAGCATGGTGGCCGATGCCGATCGCTATCGCCAGGCCTTATTGGCTCAAAACGAAACCAACGATTTTATGTTCAAAATGAAGGCCGATCCCCGCATCACGCGCGTGGGCAAATGGATCCGCCGCTATAGCATTGATGAGCTGCCTCAGCTGATTAATGTGCTGAAGGGGGAAATGAGCCTCGTAGGACCTCGCCCTCCCTTGCCCGATGAAGTCTGTCGCTATCGTAAATCCTACCTCAAACGCCTGGCCACGGTTCCAGGTCTCACCTGCAACTGGCAGATCAGTGGGCGCTCGGACATCCAAAATTTTGATCAGGTAGTTGAATTGGATGTCAGCTATATTCGCTCATGGTCTTTGTGGCGGGATCTGGAAATTCTGATAAAAACCGTTCCCATCGTGATTAGTGCAAAAGGTGCCGCATAAAAAAACGGAGTTGGAAGACACGCTATGCTTCTACACACAACGTCATCTCGACCACGTGCGATTAAGCAATCGCTTTTGGAAGCTCCCTTGTTGAGCATTATTCCCTGGTTGGCAGAGCCGCTGTATGCGGCATTTTATCCACCCAATTATCATCAAACCGATCGCCTGCCGGATGCCCCAGCCTATGCATTTTTAACAACGCGTCTCATGGAATTGCGCACGGATATGGAGCAGGCACTGTGTGTCAACGTCGCTTCGACAACCCGAGGCAAAAGCACCTCTTGGATGGTCATGAAACTGGTTCATTTTTTATCTCGCCATCATCAACGCGTACTGGTTATGGATGCGGATTTTTCATGGCCCACCCTGCACCTGGCCTTTGATCTGGCTTATGATTCGGGATTATCCTTTGTTGACTTGCTGAGGCATTGCCATCCGGAAATGAACTGGGCTGAAATGCCAAACGACTTCTGGAGGCGTTTTCAAGAACAATGCCATTCATCTTCAGATCTCCCCGGGGTCACCTTACTGCATAACACCCCGGCCTTAAAATCCGCAACCGAAGCCCAGCAAACGCTGACAGACAATTTGGCATTGCTGCCATCTTTGCTGAGTTATCTTAAACCCCATTTCGACTGGATTGTGATGGATACCGGCCCCCTGACCGCAACCCCCGAGAATCGAGAACTCTGTGCCATCGGGGATGGGCTGGTTTTGCTTGAAGATCGGCTCTTCAATGAAAAAGAACGCCGAGCCCTGCATCAAATCCTCTTAGATGACAATATTCATGTCCTGGGTCGCGTAAAGCGTCACTAGTCTCACCCGGAGTTTGGGCAACGATATACACAAAAAACACCACAACTTGTGTGGTGTTTTTTGAGTAACCCGATTAAACGTTAGTCGTTCTTACGACCGGCATGGCTGCTTTGTCCGCCTTTACGTCCAATAGCGGCCATATGCTCACGATTTTGGCTGACTTTTTCCCCACCTTTGCGGCCCGCTTCGCGAGCTTCATCCGATGTAAATTCGTGAGCCGTTCCTTTTTCATGAGCAGCACGGCCGCCTTTACTAGCTATTTCACGTTGCTTCTCGGGAGGCATTGATGCAAATCCCCGTAAGCTTTTCCCTTCTGCCATTCTTCAGTCCTCCTTTCCTGGGAGTAATCCTAACCTGTCTATTTACCAGCTTGAGTTCAACCTCATCTTAGAAGGATTTCCAGCCTCAGAGTATTCTCCAGGTCTCCTATTCCCGGACAAATCACTCTTCATTCAATAGAATTACGCCAATTGACTAGCGCTTAGACAAGCCATTGACTTAAAACACTGACACCCAATGGTGAGTTGGCGCTCCAAACAAGCCCTAATAGAGTGGCTCATAACAGACAGAGCCAAAGAAAAACTTCAAAACGGCAGTAAACTTAAAGGGTCAGTTGATAAAGCTTCATCACCGAACGGACTTCACGCATGGTGTCTTGGCAGGTGGCCCGGGCTTTTTCAGTCCCTTCCCGTAACAGTTGGTGAACATATCCCAAGTCGTTAGCCAACGCCTGACGCCGCTCACGAAGCGGACGCATCTCTTCCATAACGAAGTCCAATAAAATTTTCTTGCAGTCCATACATCCACGGGCTGCCGTGCGACATTCATCGGCAGCCAAAGCCTGCGCCTCAGCAGAGGCAAAGACTTGATAATATTTGTAGATGACTTCGCAATTTTCAGGGTTTCCCGGATCCGTGCGTTTAATACGAGCCGGATCGGTAATACCCTGTTTCAGTTTGGCCCAGGTCTCATCCTCGGTCTCGCTCAAATAAATCGCATTGCCATAGGACTTGCCCATTTTACGGCCATCCAGCCCAGGCAAGAGCGGGGTTTGGGTCAACAGAGGCTGGGGAGGCACAAAGACTTGAGACTGGTATGTATGATTGAATCGGGTGACGATGTCTCGGGCAATTTCCAGGTGGGCCAATTGATCCTTACCAACAGGAACCAGCGATCCTTTGACTGACAAAATATCAGCGGCCTGCAGAATGGGGTAGCCCAATAAGCCATAGGTCAAATCAGCATTAACCCCATCTCGCAACATTGTCACCATGTCCTTGAGTGTTGGGTCTGTTTCTACCCACTTGTTGGGAGTGACCATGCTAAAAAGCAAATGCAACTCAGCAATCTCAGGCACCTGAGACTGGATAAACACCGTGGCTTTCTGGGTATCAATGCCAGAAGCCAGCCAATCCAACGCCACATTCAGGATGTTTTCTTGCAGCATCTCGGTGTTATCGTACTGGGTAGTCAGAGCATGCCAGTCAACAATAGAGAAATAACACTCATACTGGTGCTGAAGCTCAACCCAGTTTCGCAAGACACCCACATAGTGCCCCAGATGCAGTTTTCCTGTCGGCCGCATCCCGGACATAACACGCTTATGTTGCACTTGATTCGAAGCGGAACTCATACCCTTTAGTGTACCCAAGAAAGACCACGAAGAACAACATTGGATTCAAATCACAATTCCCCAGAAGAGCAGGCTTTTCTCATCTAAAATCCATCAGCCCGATGAATTTTATTTCATCCCATTGAACCCACATTCAGACAGTACCGATACAGCAGATAGCCCTCTGAAGACCGGTGGTATTTTGGACAAACCCAAGTACACTGTCTCCAGTGGGCTATCAGGGTCCTGCCCCCATAACCCAATTCGCTTTTCCGGTAGTTGTCAAAGGATGCAACCATGAGCCTGTTTTCAAGAATTGCAGCAGCCATCGTTCAAACCAGTGGCCACCCCATTCCGGCCAATGTGGCCAGAAAGTTGCCTAATTTCAACGGTTTGGCCAACTTTCAGAACATCATGCAAGCACGAGCCATGAATTTACCGGTGATGCCAACGCCGCCCACCCCGCCGGAAAACATGAATGACTCCAAAGCGATGCAAGAGTATCATATAGCCTTGCAGACCTATAATCAGAATTTTCAAACCTACAATACCCGAATGATGACCTTGTTTTTACAGCGTTTTCAGCTCTTACAGCAAGCGATCATGCGAGCACAGCAGAGCCAAAGCTCGACCTCAAGTAGCACAAGCCGACTCTCATCCCCAACGCTCGGTGTGGCGGGGATTATTGATAGCGGCATTGACTTGTAATTCTAAGGCCTCCAGTCGTCGGATTAATAAAATCACCAGCGTCAAAAGCCCACCGGTCAGTACGCCCCCCAGGTGAGCCATATGGGCAACGTTGGCTTGAAGACCAAACTCCAGGTAAGCCCAAAGCATCAATGCTTGAGTTCCGGCCCAAAGGCCTAACAATATCGCTGAGACCATCACAAAGATACCTTGCCAACTTTTAAAGGGCACAGAGCAATGTCGGGGGAGTAACAGCAAAAACGCAGCCATAACACCGGACACCGGACCGCTGGCTCCGATACTGGGTACCCAGGACATGGGATTACTCCAGACTTGTAAAGCATCAGCGCCAAGGCCACAGACCAGAAAGAAAACCAGATAGGTCCAATGCCCCATTCGACGCTCCACATAACTGCCAAAGACGAGTAAATAAATCATGTTTGAAAGCAAGTGAGCGACATCCACATGCAAAAACATCATGGTCCAGAGACTAATCCAGTAAGGATAAGGCCCCACCGGAGGCAGATCCGTATGAGTTGTGAATTCTACGGGCATCAGTCCATATTCAAAGATTCCGGCCTGAACATGACTGAGCGGCTTGTCCCACTGCCAATACCAGAACACCAACACATTGAGTAAAACCAAACCCAAAGTGACAAAAGGCCATCGACAAACCGGTCTGGCCACTGCCTCTCTGGGAATCCCGCGATGCATGGGTACGCCTCTCCCCTCATACTATCCCTTCACCCTAACACACCCTTTGGAGACCCACCTTCGCCAAGTCGGCAAGTCCAGGACACCCCCTTCCCGTTTCTCTCGGCTCAGCCAGCTTCCCCAAAATCCGCTTGAAAACCCATCATCATCGCTGAAGTAGTTTGATTTTTAGTCGATACTCATGCAAAGTATCATCATCAGTCATCCCCCATATCGGCTAACCCACGTGAGGAGGAATCATGCCCGAGTCGGATAAATCCGTTTCCCGTTGGACCCAGCTGGGACATCAGTTATCAGAGCAGATTAGCCGATGGCTTCCCCCGTCATCAGCCCAGCAGTTCCGGATTGCATCTCACCGTACGTATATTCCGAACCTTCCGGACGCGCTCGAAGGGCTCCGGGTGGTGCAATTATCTGATATTCACTATTACGAATACAGCTCCCACTCCTATCATCAGCAAGTGGTTGATACTGTAAACCACCTGAACGCCGATATTATTATCACCACGGGTGACATCATCCACTACGGCTCCAAATGCCTTGATACCGGCCACTCCTTCTTGCACCAGCTCAAGGCCCGACTCGGAAAGTTTGCCTGTTTGGGAAACCATGATTATAGCGACGGCCATCGAAGCCAAGGACTGCGGGTTATGCAACGAGAAGCCGGCTTTGACATGCTGGTGAATGACGCCATTATTCTGGATATTGATGGGCAGCCCTTGTGTATTTCGGGCATTGATGATTGCCGCCATGGCACCCCGAATATTGAGAAAGCATTCCAGACCATTGATGCCTCGATGACTCATCTTTGCCTGATTCACAACCCCGCTTTGGCCCCACATGTGGCCAAAGCAGAGAATGCACCTCACCTGGTGATGGCAGGACATACCCACGGCGGGCACGTGAATCATATGGTCGTTAATTGGATCCAGCGTCATCTCCTGGATCATGACTACCAATATGGCTGGTTTACCTTTCAAGAAAAAACCCAGCTCTACGTCACTAGTGGCGTCGGCTCGGCCAGCTTTGCCGTCCACAAACCCGAGCATGATTTTCATTTTGCGCTGCACCCGTTTCGGGTCAACAGTGCTCCGGAAATTGCCGTATTTGACCTCACCGGTCAAACACGCTTCGATGCCCCCGCTGTGATGGAATCGTCTCGCATCTGTGCATAAGCAAAAACCAGCTCTGGCATGACTTTGCTGACGTCGCTGTTTGGCGTAACATGGTGACCGATGAAGATTAAGGATAAAGGGCATCGTCATGACGCACCTCGCTTCAATCAACGACACTGTACCCAACAGGGCAGCAAGGCCCAGATTTGGCTGGGTGGCCAATGACCAGGAGAAAGACCTGATTATTCACACCGCCCGGCAGTTGATGCCGTTATACCCAACCCAGGCCGATTTGTATCTGGTGCAGGAATCCATCGGGCTGAATCGAGACTCGAAGAAACCCTTGGGATTCTTTAAAACCCTAACCTATTTGGCCAGCGCGATTCGAGACGAGCTTCGAATCAATCGGCTTCGCCGTGAAAAGCCGACGGTGAACTATTTTCTCTGGATCAAAAACGTAAACACCCCACCTCAATTTGTTGAGCAAAGCTTGAAAAACGTGGACGCGTTCGCCAAAAAAGAGTTGGCGCCTCAAGGAATCGACATAAACGTTCAAGCCAAGGCCGTGTCAGATAACGCGGTTTTAATGCGTTTTCGAGAAACGCGACCTCAGGACGAATAAACAACCTCGTCCTGATAAATGTCCTGGGACCAAACCGTTTCCTCGTGGCTGCCCCAATTAACCAAAACAGCTCCGATAATAGGCAACTGCCCATAACCCAAAGATCCAAGAATCCGTGTCACCTTGCGTCGAGACATAGCCGCATCCACCATTACCACCAGGCCCTCGATTTTGCCATCCAAATAGAAAAACGAATCCGAGTCCAACATCGCAGGCAACTCCAGAAATACCCAGTCAAACTGCTGCTTCAACGCGGCCATCAACTCAGAAAACGCCTCGGTCCGGAACCACTCAGAAGCCTTCAGCATCTCCACCGATACCAAATGCTGAGGCAAGCGGGCATCGAAGTACTGTGAAACCCAGGCTTGGGCATCCCAACCCGTCGTTTCGGCACGGGCCTGAGTGAATGCTTTCACCATGTCCAAAAAGGTCTCTGAACTCCGCTCAACAATGGCATCCGAAACCGTGAGCGTAAAAATCCGCTCACCTCGTTCCTTTAAGAACCGAGCCCAAAGGGGCACGACGGCCAAATTTTGCATCTCCAACTCATGAATTCCGGCAAAGGCCAGAATACGTTGATCTGCGTATCGAGAGCGCAGCTTGATATTGAGAACCCACTCTCGAAAGGCGGCAGAATGGGCTTCCGTTATCGAAGCATCCAAAGACGAGGGTGTATGGAGGTTAACTCTCGGAATCACAGCCAAAACGGGGGCTTGGAGCATTCGTGCCACAAACGCCGGGAAAACTTGGTCATCTTGACATCGGCTCACAATCAAGATGCCTGCCATGAGTAAAAATGCGCTGATCGTCATCACACCCGACAATACATGAAGGCGGTTGGGAAACACCGGCTCAAATGGTCGGCTGGGAGCCTCCAAAACTCTAAGACGCCGATGTTCAACAGCTAAAATAGCCGCTTCCGTGTCATGGAATTTCTGATTCAAAACCGCCAACTTCCCAGCCTGAGCTTGGCGTTCCTCTTCAAGCGCCTTCAGCGTTAACTCTGTCTGACTGAAGTGTTGAACCTGCGTTTTTAACTGGCGAAGCTGGGCTTCCAGAATTTGGCTTTGACGCGTTAGGCCTGACATTTCACTCTTGAGCATGACAAACCGTGTCAAGATTTCCTGGCGAGCCTCTTTCCATACTGCCCAATCGGCCGTCTTCAATCGAGCTTGAAGGCTCGCCAGGTCCACCTTGGGTGGTGGCTCAAACAAACTCACCGACTGGACCTGCTGTTCTGACGGGAGTGGGGGTGTCAATAATGGCGAATAGGTCAACGGATAGATTCCCTGAGCAATCTTGGGCTTGGTGGTCACCGGCATACTGAGAAGCCAGGGATGCAACTGATCCAAGTCCTGAAGGGCCATTTTGGTGGAGTGGCCCAAAGCCTGCCGGGTGTGCTGAAGCTTGGTCTGGGTCAACGCCAATTTAACCTGAACCTGGTTCAACTGCTGATGAACACTGGCCATTTCAGAGGCCAGGGCCTTGGCCGTTACCTGCACATCAGTGATATGCTCAGACGCTTTAAACGCCGCAATGGACTGATCCATGGCGGCCAATTTATCATAAGATCGGGCCAGCCGATGCTCTAACGCCCCTCGCAATTCGTTTAAAGGCTCCAGAGCCATCGTTTTAACCAGGGTTTCGTAGTGCTTGAGGTATGCCTCCAACTGTTTTTGAGCTTGCTCCGGTTGCCGAGCTCGTAAAACTACAGAAACAAGGTTGCTCTCCGGCACTTTGTAAACCTGAATTCTATCTTCCGGCGGTGTCTTCCAGTCAGGATAAATCACTCTAAACAAGCGATTTCCCTTCAAAAGCCGCACCGTCTCTTCTGAAACACTGAGCCCCTTGGCTCGTAACACGGGATTAGCCGACTCGGCAAAAACTGTCTTCGATTCGTACCACTCCGGGTAAACACGCCAAATCACAACCCCACTTACCACCAGCACGATGAGTAGCGAGCAGAACAAAAAGGCCCGGTAGCGGCGGAAGCAATCTTTCAGCCACCATTGTTCCAGTCCCAGAATATAGGCACTACAACGGCCATAATCAGGCAACGCCATCAAATACCCCTTTGATTGGCCTGCACATACGCGTCCCTGTTTTTCTCTTCTCGTGGACGACGACACTTCACGTCTCGCCATAAACTATCCCTATTAAACGTGCCTGCCCCTCAAGCATCATCCCCTATTCGTTCGACATGACGGCCTAAAGAGAGAGCAGACCTCAAATTTCCTCTATCCGGCCGACAATCCTCTGGATAGCATCCCCGGTTTTGACAACCCCATGTCCTTCAGCCATAATGCCGCCTGTGGCTCGTTAAGGCCCTGTGTGCAGACAACGAATGAGAGAGGCGCCCTGCCATGAAAGCCAGTACGCATTACCTGTGGTTTGAAACCCCCAAGCGCAGAGATTACATTCGCATTACCGATGACATTGCCGCCTTTGTCAAAGAGTCCGGCATTCAGGAAGGCTTTGTCCTGGTGAGCGCCATGCATATTACCGCAGGCGTCTACATTAACGACTGGGAAGACGGATTGATCCACGACATTGACCAATGGGTTGAACAAGTTGCCCCAGAAAACCCGGATTATCTGCATCATCGAACCGGAGAGGACAATGGGGATGCCCATTTAAAACGCCTTCTTATTGGCCATCAGGTGACCATTCCCATTACCAAGGGCAAGTTGGATCTGGGCCCTTGGGAGCAAGTCTTTTATGCCGAATTTGACGGACAGCGACGTAAACGGGTCATTTTAAAAGCCTTGGGCATCTGATGTTAATCTCTGACATAATAAGAACTATGATGCATTCCTCTTCATCACTGCGCCCTTGGCTGTACCTGGCGATTCCCCTTCTATTGCTGGGCTTGTTTTTTATCGTGCCCATGGGAATGGCCTTTTACATCAGCATGTTGGATTACGGGCACTCTATTTTTTCACCCGCTTTTATCGGCTTCAAAAATTACACCGACCTGCTTGCGGCCCCCCGATTCTGGCAAGTTGCCCTGAATACGGCGTTATTTACCCTTGCCGTCGTACCAGCCATGATATTCGTCCCCATTCTCGTGGCGCTGGTGGTCAATAATCAGCTCAAAGGCATCAGCCTGTTTCGGGCGCTGATTTACCTGCCCGTAGTGGTATCGCTGGTAGTCGCCGGGATTGCCTGGAAATGGCTGTATGCCTCTGATGGGTTGATCAATTATCTCCTCTCATGCCTCGGCATCCCCAAGATTCAATGGCTGGTGTCACCCGACATTGCCCTTTATGCCATTGGAATTATGGTGGTTTGGAAAGGGGTTGGCTATTACATGATGATGTATCTGGCCAACCTGCAAAGCATTTCCTCGGAACTGTACGAGGCTGCTGAGGTCGATGGGGCGACTTTATGGCAAAAGCACTGGCATATTACGGTTCCTCACTTGCGTCCGGCCATGGCCATGGTTGCCATTATCAGCACCATCGGCGCTCTGAAAGTGTTTACAGAGATTTATGTGATGACCCGAGGCGGGCCGGTCGGCTCGACAGAAACCTTTGTCTATTACATCTATGACCAGGCCTTCGGGAATTTGAATTTAGGCACGGCCTCGGCGGCAGGGTTTCTGCTGATGCTGATTGTCTTTGTGCTGTCACTCATCAATATCAAGTACTTCTACCTGAAGGCTGAAAAGGAGGCCCTCAATGCTTAAGAGATGGGCCACCTACGGCATGTTGATTCTGCTGGTGCTGGTCTCTATCGGGCCGTTTTTGTGGCTCCTCTCCACGGCCTTGAAATCGTCGTCGGAAAATATTTTCCAATACCCGCCACAGTTGATTCCAGCCTCACCCACCTTTCAGAATTTTACCGAAGTCTGGCGTGTGGTGCCGATGGGCCTGTATTTTTTTCACAGCATTGTGGTTACAGGCTTGGCAGTCATTTTAAACCTGGTCTTTAGTGTTCTGGCGGCTTATCCCTTGGCACGATTTGATTTTCGAGGCAAAAACAGCATCTTTTTAACTATCCTGGCCACCATGATGATTCCTTTTCAGGTCATTATGATTCCCTTGTACCTGATGGTCCTAAAGCTCAACCTGGTGGACACGGCAGGTGTTCTGCCTGCTTATATTGGCCTGGTTATTCCTTTTGTTGTGGGGGGCTTTGGCATATTCTTTGTGCGCCAAGCCCTGGTTAATGTGCCCAAGCAACTCGAAGAATCAGCCATTATGGATGGCTGCAACAGCTTTCAGGTCCTGACCTCGGTAATGCTGCCCCTCATTCGCCCAACTCTGGCGACTTTGGCGGTCTTTACCTTTATGGCAAACTGGGGCGAATTCCTTTGGCCTAGCATTGTCCTGTCGAAACCTCAGATGTACACCTTGCCCGTTGGGCTTGTCCATCTACAAGGGGCCTTTAGTGCCAACTGGCGTCTGATTGCAGCGGGTACAATCTTGGCCACGATTCCCGTGGTGGTCTTTTTTCTGTTACTGCAACGCTATTTCGTCTCGGGAACCTTGTCCGGTTCTATCAAAGGCTAGCGCCGGCGAGGCCGCTTGCCACGCTTGCGATCGGCTTCTTCCTGGGTCATCGGCATTTCCAATACCCCAGGATCGATCAAGGGTTTGCCTGGCTCAATGGGCACTAGGGAATAAAAATACCGTTGGCCCAGGGTTTGCATGGCTTCTTTGGCCGCAACCCCTGTGACGCTGATCAACGTATCTCTGGCAACTTGAATGGGATGCTTGAGGGACTGAGCCTGTTGATTCCCAGCCAGTTTTTTCTGAAGAAGCTCTTCCAGCTTTTCGTTTAACGTCGCCTGCCATGTCGGCCAAGCCTCGTCAGATTGTGGCATGGCTTTGTTCATCACGTCTGTGGCAAAGGGCTCGGTCAGTGCCTCGGTCAACTCTCGCCGGAGGGCTTTGAGAGCCGAGGTATGCTCCGGCTTTTCAACAGACAGGTTGGGATGCAAGATAGGCATCAAAATCGAGGCCAAACTTTGCAGTTGCGCCTCTGGAATTTTCCGGGCCAGCATCCGTTTCAAGAATGCCCGATTCTCAGCATCTCGTTCCTGGCGGACTTCCAGTGCCAATTCGGGATCCAGGCAATCGGATTTGCTTTCCCATACTTTGCTGCCATCCCAGCCAAACAGATTCAGCGAAATATCCAGCTTGGGCAAGCCGGTATCATCGTGGTAGACAGCGCTACCATGCTGAAACTTTAGAATATCGGTGATTCTCAGAGGCTGAGGCTTAAAAGGCACATGTTTTTCCAGGTAGGGACGGTTTTCCCTGACAAACCGAGCAATGACAGCGGCCTTTTCCTTGGGCAGCATTTTTTTCTTGGGGAGCTGTCGCTCCACGAACTTGGCCCATTCAACAGGGATGCTGTGCTTTTGCAAGTATTTAAACGTATACTTCAAAACATCAACTGTCCCATCCACATCGGCCTGGGCATCATGTTGATTTTCAAAGGGTTTACCCATCAGAATTTCATAATGATCCGTTAATCGCTTGCTTAACGACACAAAGGGATGCACACGCTGAATGAGAACAAAGGGATCCAGCACCAGCGCTGGCTCTAAAGGCCTCAAATACCCATACTGCTTTCGATTGGGCGAACGATTCCAGTTATCAATGGCCTTATTGAAGAACTGGGTATCAAACTTGGCGTTATAGGCAACGACTAAGCCGGTCTGCTTCATGCGCTCGTTTCGAATATTGTATAAAAACCCATCAATGGTAGGTTTATCAGCCACATCGGCAGCCGTAATGCCATGTACCCGAGAGGCCGCAGGATTAATCGGAAACATATGCCCAGTGGCATCTCGCCCCGGGTTAACGTAGGTATTGAAGTCCTGGTCGTGATCGACTTTATGATCTTTGTCTACTTGAGATGAAGCAATCTGGATAATGCGATCATAGTCCTTCAAACCGGTAGTTTCCGTATCAAAAACAGTATAGGGCACCTCACCCAAAGGTTTCCCGAACTTGACCCATGAAATATCCTGATAATACTCCCCGGAATTCGACAGGTACTTCTGAAGGGTCTGGGCATTCTTGTTGTGATAAGCCATGGCCTTGGCTGTGGCAAAGGTATGCCATGTCGACAAGGGGCACGCTGTGTTGTATGGGGTGTATTGAATAAATCGACGTTCCTTAGGTGTCTCATCTTTCCTGGAAGCCTCAGAAGAATGGGCCTCTCCCCAGAAACGCACCATGGGCACTGAGGCTGGGCGTCCTGCTGATTGTACAGCGACCCGAGGTACAACGGGTAAAGCTTGACGATAGACATGCATTGAGGTCATGCCGTAGCCTTGAAGTCCAAGCCGCATCATTTAGTTTCCCCCATAATCTTCTTCACCAGGTCGGCATAAGCAGGATGCTTATGTGCAGCTTCAAACTCCCCGTAGCCAGGAGGCTGTTGTGGCGGACTGTGGTCCCAGTCCAGCTTGAATTGTTTGAGAAAAGCAGCCGCGATTTTCTTAGATGGAATAACAACCGCCATATCCCGGTTCCCTCGGGTATAGCGCTGAGTCGGATAATTCGGGTAGTCCTCCCGCATGCCTTGTTCCAGGTTCGTCTCCAGGCCTCGGGCACTTAAATTGGCCGATCCAATCAAAACTTCATCATCGTTAAAAACCGTCCACTTCGCATGGAGCTTTTCTCCAATGGCTTCCCACTCGTTATAAAATCGAACCGGTAGGCCTTCTCGCATCAAATCAAAGACAGCTTTACGACTATAGGGGAACTGATCCACCACAGACGAGGAATGGAGCATTTTGATATTCACCCCTTCTCTGAAGCGCTTCACAATCAGCTCTTTGAGTTCCTTATGCGTGGCAATAAACTGCTCGGAGTGAATTGCTTTTAAATCCTCCGACGCCAATTTCTGTTTAAAGAAGTCCCCAATCCCCTCTTTTCCCTGAAAACCCACTTCCATGTACTCTCTGGGCCGGGTGTTATAGACCTTGAGGGCCGGATCTGTGACCGGATCGATTTGGGGCAACTCTTGAGTCAGCTCGGACAATTCGATATCCGGGTATTTTCGGTGCTTGGCCATTAGCCAATCCGGATGGAAGGTCTCGCTCTGAAGGTTGGCCACTTCAGCTCCTTCCAGAGACACACAGGCATCCCAGTTGGCTGCAGAGTGGTTGCTCAGGTTCATTCCGCCCAATAATGCCCGCTTGCCATCGGATACCAGGAGCTTAACGTGATAAATATGAGCCACTTTGCGAGGGAATTCCAAAACATCAATGGGTAATCCCTGTTCCTCTTTTAGGCGACGCAAGTGCTGAATCATCTCATCGTTGGTCATTCGCCTTGGGAAAATGGGGTTGTTAAACTCATCTCGCTCCCGAACGACGCTGTTATCCAGTAGAATTTGGAACCGAACCCCTTTACGCGCCTTCTCTTCGATTAATTTCAAGATTTGCTGCTGCTTGAGCCAGCCTGGTGACAGATCGGCCCCAGCCACCTCTCGTCCTCCAGGCACCAGAATATTCTCAAAGTTGTACATGGAAATCTGGGCATACTTCTCCGTCGCCTTCAGAATGCGGATCCACTCATCAAAGATTTGTTCAGACCCAAACAAAGTGGTCACTTTGGTCTTCACCCGTTTGCCATGATGAAGCCCTGTAAGGGTATCTGAAACTTGTTCGGTAATTTTCTTGTCCGGAGCATCAACCGTTAAGTAGGGAAGCGCATGCTGAATATAATCCCCAATATTCATCTGACGCTGTTTGGCGAGATTTACCAATCGCTCTAAAAAGTTTTTCTCAAACACCACTTCGACTTTGGAAACCGCTTTTTTGGCCGATTCACCTCTCTTGACCCGACCAAAGGATACCTGGCCCAGAACCACCCGATCGGCCGAAAACAGCCTTGGCTGAACAACTGTAGTGTTCTGAGGAACTCGCCAGCCGTGATACCGATTATCGTTGTTCGGACGAGATTGAATACCGTGACCTATAAAGCCATTCAGGCGCATTCTTCCCCCTTTGCGTCTCCATTTCTCAATCCTACCGAGCCATTCCTACTTTGGACGACCATATGTCACCCACTCATAAAACGTTGACTGTCTGATTCGCTGATGCCCAGAGGATATTACATGAGTTTGTCAATTCTATGGCAACCCAATAAAAACAACTTAATTCGTTACGTTTGTTTGTATTGGGCTAACAATCTTTACCCTCCCTTTATTTAAAACAACCTAAAATAATTAAAACAGACTTATCCCAAACATGTTTTTATATCAAGCTTTACCAACTGAGTCAAGCCTTGACTTCCAATTGATAAGCACTTCCCTCCGCTTGAGGGAATAAACACAAGCACATCGCTAAAAATACGACTGAGCATTTTAGGTAGCAAACACACAAACCCAACGGTTTGAATGGATGGGAACATCCAATGCGAAACCGACGTCATTAAAACCAACACCCTTGAACCCCGACCGTGTATCGTCTTTTTCCAGACGGCGAGCCCCCTGTCGACCACAGGGTATCGCAATTCGGTTTGATTACACTCCAATATCCAATACAAGATGCTCTCTCTTTTCTACCCCGCCCCTTTCTCCTCAGGAACTCCGGTGGGGTTTTTAATTGCAAACGCCCTGTTTGCAATGGTCTAGAAAATCTGAGTATTTTTTCCAGCCGGGTTCAAGAACTTGGTAATGCTGTTGCGGAAGAGCAGGTCGACTTCTCCCACCGGGCCGTTCCGCTGTTTAGCGATAATGACCGTTGCTGTGCCCGGTTTCTCAGACAGTTCTTTGGTATAGTACTCATCCCGGAACAAAAACATAACTAAATCCGCATCTTGCTCAATGGAACCCGATTCCCGCAAGTCGCTGAGCATGGGTTTTTTATCTTGACGACTTTCCACCGCACGAGAGAGCTGGGACAAGGCAATAACCGGCGCCTGAAGTTCCCGGGCAATGCCTTTTAACCCACGTGAAATGGCTGAAATCTCTTGTACCCGATCGCCACTGCCTTTTTTGTTGCCACCGGCTTCCATCAACTGTAAATAGTCAATCACAATCAAGCCCAGGTCTCCCAGCTCCATCTTGAGCTTACGAGCCTTGGCCCGAAGTTCCATGACGGATACGGCAGGGGTGTCATCAATGTACATCGGCGCATCACCCAGTCGCCCCATAGCCTGGGAGATTTTGGTGAAATCCTGCGGGTGAATATCACCGGTACGAATACGCTGAGCATCAACTTCCGCCTCGGAGCACAGCATCCGTTGGACCAACTGTTCTTTTGACATCTCCAAACTGAAGATCAAGGTTGGGCGTTTCTCATGTAAAGCCACATGGGTTGCAATGTTCAAACAAAATGCGGTTTTCCCCATCGAAGGACGGGCCGCGACAATGATCAGATCCGACTTTTGGAAGCCCGAGGTCATCAGATCCAAATCATAAAAGCCGCTTGCGACCCCCATCAGGCTATCTTTGTTGTTAAAGCGCTCTTCGATTTGCTCGTAGCTGGTGGGTAAGATCTCCTTAATGGCCACCAAATCATCGGGCATACCTTGCTGAGCAATATTGAAAATGATTTGTTCAGCTTTATCGATAGCCTGATCCGATTCCACATCCTCGTACGCCGTGTATACGATCTCGGTTCCCGCCTGAATCAGAGCCCGTAATATAGCTTTATCACGGATAATCTGGGCATAGTAGGCAACATTCTCACTGGTGGCAACAGATAAAGCCAAATCGTTAATATAAGAACGACCGCCCACATCGTCCAGTTGCCCTCGATCCTTCAACAACTCCGATACGGTAACGATATCCACGGGCTCATTCTTTTCAAACAACGTAATCACAGCATCAAAGATGAGCCGATGAGCATTGCGATAGAAATCTTTAGGCTTAACCAGTTCCACCACCTGGAGCAGGGCATCCGGATCAGCCAGCACGCATCCTAAGGTCGCCTGTTCAGCTTCCAGGCTTTGCGGCGGAATCTTTTCAAAAGGGTTTTCAAGCTCTCTCAGCGTCGAAACCGACATGTGACCTAACTCATCTCACTGGCACAAAAAACTTCGTGTTGATGATCATATAACAAACCAAGGGTTCGCTGACGCCATGCTACAGGATGTAACAATGGTAACGTGTCAGATAAAAATACCAACAGGCCCGAACAAAAATACATTTATTCAGCCCCTTTACAAACATACTGTTACAAATCAGGCGAAGCAGGTTTAAGAATTAGTCTAGTTGTGAATAGTACTCATAACAGTCTTTATCGTTACGAGAGGGTTTATTCGGCATGCTCAGTTATCCAGACGAGACATTACAGGCCGCAGAGGAAGATTCACAAACAACGCTACCCAAAGGCTACCCCAGCCTCCCAACACAGCTGGAAGACACAGGGCTGCCCGATGTGCTTATTGAAGATTTGTTGCTCAAAAACTTGCTTGCCAAAGGCACCTTAACCGGGCGAGAAATGGCTGAAACCATTTGTTTGCCCTTTAAAATTGTTCACCCCATTCTGACCAACCTAAAAAACAAGATGATGCTCACCCACCGGACTACAGCATCCCTGGGGGACTTTTACTATGTCCTCACGGAGCAGGGCAAACAGCAGGCCGTTTTGTCGAAAGAATACTGTGCCTATAGTGGTGCTGCCCCGGTCGTCTTTAAAGATTATATTGATAGCGTTCATAGCCAAAGCATCCGCCATGAGCTGCCTCGGGTGGAGGACTTAAAGCGTGCCTTCTCCGATATTGTCACCCCCGAAGGCGTCCTGGAAACTCTGGGCCCAGCCATTAATTCCGGACGGGGGTTATTCCTGTTCGGCGAACCGGGAAACGGCAAAACGACCTTAGCCGAGCGAATTCGAGATTGCTTTTCAGAGGGCATTTATATCCCTCGGGCGGTTTGGGTGGATGGTGAAATTGTGCAGCTCTTTGATCCGCAAAGCCACGAGGTTCTCGATGAAGATCAGGGCGAAAAGTTCGACACCCGTTGGGTTAAAATCAAGCGACCTCTGGTTGTTGTGGGTGGGGAGCTGACCATGGATTCTTTGGAAATCAAGTATGACCCAGTTTACCGGGTTTCAGAGGCCCCACTCCAGATGAAAGCCAATGGGGGAACCTTCCTCATCGATGATTTTGGCCGCCAACGCATCGATCATCGAGATCTGCTGAATCGGTGGATTGTCCCGCTGGAAAAACGGTATGACTTCCTGATTTTACCCAATGGCAAAAAAATACAGGTGCCTTTTGACCAGCTTATTATCTTTTCAACCAACTTAAACCCGAAAGAGCTTGTC
This sequence comes from Vampirovibrionaceae bacterium NZW_1234, assembly GCA_041697335.1. GTDB lineage: Bacteria > Cyanobacteriota > Vampirovibrionia > Vampirovibrionales > JAGQHJ01 > JBGUGD01. The sequence goes on from JBGUGD010000039.1 coordinate 51,884, forward strand.
GATGATGCATTCTTACGCCGAATCCCTTACAAAATCGAAGTCCATAGCCCTGATGAGATGCAGTTCCGAAAACTGTTCCAGTTCCAATGCGCTCGCGTGGGCATTGCCTACGATGACACCATGGTCAGCTACCTGATCAACCAGCACTATCAGGGAGTGCGAGGTTTTCGAGCCTGCCATGCCAGGGATATCTTGGATCAGGTTATCAATGCCTCGGCCTATTTTGGCGTGAAACCTACGTTATCCCAACAACTACTGGACTTGGCCTGCAAAAACTACTTCTCGGCCATGGCATGTAGTTCCGACAACACTTAAGCCTGCCTACTCTGAAAAAGACATCTGATCTGTTGCCGAGACACGAGGTTAGGTACGAAAGCTCACATTCGGATGAAATGGGGCTTAGGCCATAGCTTCATTGCAATCAGATGGCTGTCTTTCACAGCCTGAAAACTTAATTTCAAGCGAGGCTCGACTTCCAAAACCATCCCAGGCATTAAAGTTTCCTGATGCGTTGGACTTTCAAAGAGCACTTGACCGGAAACCACAATAAAACATTGGGCTTCAGCAGTCCAATGAGGCTTTAGAGCTTTTCCCGCAGCAAGATAGATGTGGTACAACCCTGCATAATCCTGCTGAAACAAGGGCTCATACACCACAGGCCTGGTGGCAGTCTCCCACAATGCTTTGTCCTGCAGCCGATACTCAGGCGTCTTAGATGCTGATAAGAGGACTGAGAGATCCTCCAGGGCCTGGGTGTACACTGTCAGTTCCTGAAGTTTTCGAGCCACCAGGGCTTTTTCCTCAGGCTCCAGAACGGATTGGGCCAGGGAAAAGACACCCTGCTCCTCTTCAAGAATATGAGCCTTCAGTCGATCTCGCCACGCAACCCATAAGGGATATAACGTTTCCAATGCAGGGAAGGGCTCGGAGGAAACCGCCTTTAAAAATGCATCTTGAGTATCCACTAGGCCTTCATGTTCCACATGCATAAGCACCATGGTTCGATACAAACTGAGGACCGGGAACAACCCGTGTTCTTCGCAATAAAAATGACGGGCCAGATCCAGGGCCAAGGTCGAGGCTAATGTTTTTACTTGCGTTGGCTCAATGGGGTCAACAAGGGCACTATCCATCTGGGTCATTAATCCTTCAGTCACCCGATGGGCCTGGTAGAGCAGGGCACAACACCCCTGCTTTATTTCATCGTCAGACGAGGCCATGCCAAGGTCCTCCCGATTTTACATATATTCCTTGTTCACACTGGGTATGGTGACTCGATTCAGCAGGTCACCTAGACCGGAACTAGTCTACTTTGACGAAAACACGTTGGTTTCGCAATTGCTGAGCCAATGCGTCGGCATTTTCACGATCACTAAAAATACCGAATTGAAGAACGACCTGGCCCCTGTGCTGGCGAATATAGGGCTGGCTGGAAAGTTTCCGGTCCTGCAATTGCTTAATGGCTTCTTCCGCTGCCTCCCGGGATGAAAAGCCATCCAAATAGACAAAGTGAAGACTTGGAGTTTGTGACGAGGACCCGGCTTCAAGAATTCGAGAACTAGGACCGGATTCGGCCTTTGGGGCATCCGGAAGTGGAACTTCCGGAGAACCATCCTGAGGGGTTACCTGAGGTTCCAGCGGAACCACTTCAGTAATGGTTTCCTGGGCATTGGGATTGGGGGTCGTCTGGGTGTTATCGGCTGTTTCCTGGGGCTGTGCTTCTTCTGGAGAACTGACTTTGGCAGGAACTTTTGTGCCTTCACTTTCACTCGTGTCTACCTGAGCACGATTGAAGGCATCAATCGGCGAAGGCGCCGATTCCGGATTTTTGACGTTGAAGGAGATATCCATGTCCTTGATAAACACACCGTAAATAATCACCATAATGATGATGGAAAAGGACATGGCCGATAAAAACAGAAGAAAAAGCTTTCGTTTACCCATGTCGACACTACACCACAGCTTTAACCTTGCAACAACAGAGCTTAATGTCTTCCCATTCCTCGGACAGCGTTTTCATACAGGACAAGGCCAAAGCCTTCACCTGTTGAATTCCCATATCCGAACTCAAGCCGGCCGACTCGACAGGCGTACCCTCCGACTCCACATTAAGCCCGGCATGAATCAAAATAGAGGTTGGACTGACCGTACAAATAGATACTGAGAGCTTTTTGCTGTCATTAACAAATAAATCGTCTCCAATCCGACGCAGGCTAATGTCGGGCCGATCGGCAATCATATCCATAAGTTTGCCTTGAATAATGGCTGAAAAAAGACGCTGCAGAATGACGCCTTCGCGTAAATCCATATCAAAAATTTCAATAATAAAGTTCAGCATCCGAGGCGAATAGATCAGGTCATCGTTTAAAACGTCTTCCAAATCCACCATGCGTTTCTTATCAATGTCACACGGCCCTACGAAGCCAACCACAGCATCACCCAGGATTCCAAAATTCTTGTAAATCCAGTGATTGGATAACTCTTCACCCGTATAGGGAAACTCTTCATCAATAAAGTGATACTTCATAGAACCACACTAAGTGCATTGTTGATGTGCTTACGTACTTTCTTCAGAGTAGCGGATCCGACAGGCCAAGGGCAACTATTAATCATTATTGAGATTCTCCTGCACCGAATCCAATGTATTTTTCCAGTTTTTGAACTTTTCAGCCTTTTCAGCGGGTGTTTCTTGAATAACGGGTGTTGCAGGACGCCCTGCATCCTGACCACCGGACTCGGGTTGAGCATCACCAACAGATACCGTAGATGCGGACTTCACAGACGTTTTACCCGATGCCGGCTTGTTGGCATCCTGTCCTGCCTTAGCTTTCTTGCCTGAATCCGTCTCAGTATCAAAATCCACTTTGTCTTTATCCAGGTTTTCAACACCCAGCTTACGCTTGGCATCGGCCAACCCATCGGGATCTACCAAATGTATAATCCCCATTTTGGCCGCATAATCGCTTGAAGCGACAAAGAACTTTTGAGGCGGAATATTATGTGTTTTGTAATAGACATCGGCAAAAGCATGCCAGACCTTGGCTGAGTTTGCTCCAAACACCCCGTGCATCGGTTTATTGGCCGGATCTCCCATCCACACCCCAGCAACCAAATCTGGGGTAAAGCCCATAAACCAAATATCACGCATCTGGTCGGTAGTTCCCGTTTTTCCAGCCACGACACGCTTTTCCAGGCGAGCGTTTTTCCCGGTTCCTTTTTCGACTACATCAATCAAAATATCCACCAGCGCAGCAACGTCATCTTGCTCAAAAACCCGTTTAGGTGCCGGGGTATCGATTTTAATCAGCTTACCCTGACTATCCTCAACTCGCTTAATGGCCGTCGGCTGCACATAAATACCGCCACGAGCAAAGGTAGAATAAGCCGAGGCCAGCTCCAAAAGAGACACCCCGGAAGACCCCAACAAGCTGGACGAATTGTTATCAATCGGGGAAATAATCCCGGCCAGTTGGCATGTCTTGATAACTTCATCCAGACCCACCTTCATCCCAACTTGAACTGTTGTTGTATTCCGAGACAGAGTCAAGGCTTTGCGGATGTCCATCCCCCCCATATACTTGCCGTCCCAGTTATGAGGCGACCAGCCTCCATAGGATACCGGGCGATCCGAAATGGGAGACTTGGTTGTGATTTTTCCCAAACGAAAACCGGTTAGATAGACGAACGGCTTGAAGGTGGACCCAACGGCTCGTCGAGACTGCGTGGCAGCATTATATTGGTTCTTTTGAAAATCCACGCCACCAACCATAGCCAAAATTTCACCAGCTCCCACATCAATGGCGACCAAAGCCCCTTGCTTAATTCCCGATCCGGAAGGAGCGTTAGTCACCCCTTCATAGACGGCTTTTTCTGCCGCATCTTGTGCCTTTTCGTCCATAGTGGTATAGACTCTAAGCCCACCTCGACGAACCACATCTTCTCCGTAAGTGGCTTCCAGCTCCTGAATAACATAAGTAACAAAGTAAGGGTGCTTGGAAGGCTTAGAATCCCGGCTGTTTAACACAATTTCTTCTTCAACCGCTTCCTGGCGCTGCTTAGCGGTAATATAGCCGAACTCTTCCATTTTACCAATCACTTCCAACTGGCGGCGACGAGCAGCTTCTGGATACACATATGGAGAAAGCCCTTCCGGAGCCTTCAACAATCCGGCCAACATGGCTGACTGAGCAATCGTCAGCTGCTTGGCGGGACGTTTAAAATAACGCCGAGCTGCTTTTTCGACCCCGTAGCTCAGGTTCCCGAAATAAACCTGATTCAGATACATTTCCAGAATCTTGTCTTTGCTATAGTGCTTTTCAACCCGCAAGGCCAAAATCGCTTCGGCAATCTTACGGGTATAGGACTTCTCCGGGGTCAGGAACAGGTTCTTTACCAGCTGTTGCGTTACTGTACTTCCCCCTTGCACGTGGCCTTCGGCACTCACATCGGTAACAAAGGCCCGAGCCGTCCCGCGAAGGTCGATCCCGTTGTGTTCATAGAAGCGATTATCTTCTGTCGCAAGCACCGCACGAATCATATTGGGCGAAATATCCTTCAAGCGAACAACCACCCGATCTTCATCTCCATGAATATTGGCAATCAAAGTTCCACTGCGATCAAAGATTTGTGTACTCTCGTTAGGCCGATAGGTTTCCAAAATCCGAATATCCGGGAGCTGGCTAGTGCTCTTGGAGATCAACATCCCCAAAACCACCGAGATGATTAACAAGAAGAATACAATACCCCACTTCAAGAAAAACCCCAGGGTGAACGTGGCTTTCTCTCGAGGATCTTCCGAGAAATCAACCGGAAGCTCATAATAGCTTTGTTGGGGAGGGTTGTCGTGCAAATGATTAACCATAACTACACCACCAGCTTTGTAAAGTCGGCATATTGGCGATAAGAACGATTCAATGCGCTGAGCAAGACATAGCGATTGGCTTTGACTGCCGCATCGTCAACATTCACCATCACATTATCAAAGAATGCTTCCACAGCGGGTGCCCAGTGTCGCATGGGTGCTAAAGCCGCCTCAAAGGAGAGGGCCTCAACCGCGTGTTTTTGGACAGTGTCGAACAATACCCGCTCCGAATCATCCTTAAAGAGTTGTCCATTCACCTGACTCAAGGACGCAGTGGGATTATAAGCCTTTCCCAAGATCCGGGAAATCCGATTGGCAGGCTCATAAAGACTCTTAAACAGATCAACATCCTGCTGCAATTGTTTCAAGGTCCCCAGGCGTTGAACGGTATCAGCCAGGTTGGCAAACGGCGAGATATCGCTCTCTAAAACAGCATCAATGGTGTCATAGGAATAATTCTGATCCAAAAGATAGCCTTTGAACCGTTGCAACAGGAACTGAGTAGTACGCTCCAAGGTATCCTGGCGAGACTCTTGTGCCAAAGCTCCCAGATTATCGTAGGCTTGGCCAAGAGCTTCATCCAGATTAACAACAATTTTGTTGTCCAGGATAGTCAAAAGAATGCCGAGCGCCATCCGCCGAAGCCCCATAGGGTCTTTTGAACCGGTTGGATAGCGAGCGTCTTTTTGAGAAAAAACAGCAACCATTGTATCCAGCTTGTCCGCCAGAGACAGAATAATACCCAGCCTGGAGGAGGCAACAGCATCACCCATAAAACGAGGTTGATAATGTTCAGCAATCGCTATAGCTACATCAGGCTTTTCCCCGCTGAGTTGTGCATAGTGCTTACCCATGACACCTTGTAATTCTGTGAGTTCACGCACCATATTGGTGACCAAATCCGCCTTACACAATTCAGCAGCACGCACTGCATCGGTCACTAAGGACGGATTATCCAGGCCAAGCCCAGGAGCTAAAGCAGCCACAAGGGTTTTTAATCGATTGGTCTTATCCAAGAGTGAGCCTAAGCCTTTTTGAAAGGTCACACCTTGAAGTTGAGCCACATAGTCACTAAACGGACGCTTACGATCTTCCTGAAAGAAGAAACTGGCATCTTCCAAGCGAGCTCGAAGCACTTTTTCATTCCCATGGCGGATCATGTCATCGGCCTGATCGGTCGGGTTATTAGAAATGGTGATGAAGTAGGGCATCAAATTGCCCGAGGCATCCTCGACAGAAAAATATTTCTGGTGGGCTGCCATCACAGTTGTAATAACCTCTTTGGGCAAAGCCAAAAACTCAGGGGCGAAAGACCCATATACTAAATGCGGGGACTCAACCAGCATCGTAACCGTATCCAACAAACCGGGATTCTCTGGAACAACTCCCTTTAAGGACGCGGCCACATTGGCAAGGCCTTCCTGAATCCGCTGACGTCGCACAGCCTGATCCACAATCACCAAACCTTTTTCAGCCAGGGTTTGTTGATATTGTTCCACGCTGGGAATTTCAATGGCCTGGGCCTTGGCAAAAAAGCGATGCCCTCTAGTGATTTGTCCGGATTTTTGAAGACCAATCGTCACAGAAACAGGCGTCTTGTCCAGCATTGAAACCAACCAGCGTATGGGCCGCGAAAATTTGACATCACTGGAATCCCAGACCATGAAGTGCGAGCCGGAAAGACTCAACACTACATCAGGCAAGATTTCCGGCAAGACTTCGGCAGACGTACGCCCTTGTAACTGACGACGATAGACCATATAGGGAGTTCCATCGATAGTTTCTTGAATCAATTGAGAGAAATCCACACCAACCTTTTTGGCGAAACCCAACCCTGCGGGAGTCGGATGGCCGTTCGCATCCAGCGCTACCGAGACGGGAGGACCTTTCAACACTTCTTCAGAGTCCGCTTGCGAGGACGCGAGGCCATCAATAAACAAAGCTAACCGGCGAGGGGTCTGGAGCACCCGGATATCACCGTAAGACAACTTGGCTTTTTCCAACGCATCCTGGGTCAGGTGTTTCAGCTCGCCTGCACATGTTTCCAAAAACCCAGACGGAAGCTCTTCTGTACCGACTTCCAGCAAATATGTCGATCCGGTCACTCTGTGTCAGCCTCTCCAAAACCTGATACTACACCAGTATTGTGAGTCAAACCCAGCATTTGGACAAGAGGTTGTTTATCCAAGACAGACAGAACGACAGGATTAGCAACCTCGAGCATGGACTCACACCGGTCATTTTATCGCAGTTGAGCACCCTGAGGGCCTTCTCTTTATGAATTCTTGATAGCTTAATGACCATCCCTAAGCGCCACGGCCCCGTTTCTTGACAGTCCTTCCCAGGCCCATTAAGATGTAATTCGCACCCCATGTCGGAGTGGCGGAATGGTAGACGCGCACGTTTGAGGGGCGTGTAGAGCAATCTGTAGGGGTTCAAGTCCCCTCTCCGACACCAAGTTTGACAATCTGCTCGGCTTTACTCTTCAGAGAGTCCTTTGGCTCTTCGATTTAAACGATTGTGCACCAGAGGGCTTGATCCATCTGAATACATTGGCTCCCAAGTACCCCGACAGTATTCATTAAAAGATTCTGAACTTTGACAACAGGGACCAAGCCTGGCGTTTTTATATAAATGAGTACATTTTGAACATCTTTTGTTCAGTGGTTAGGTGCGGTTTTGGCAATAGGGTGGAAGTTACGTCTTATGTCTGGAAATATACCGGTATCGAAAAGCAAGCCAGCAATGAATATACCCCAAGAAAAATCAAGGGAGAATGAGGCACCACGTCGAAAAAGCACCACATTAGAGCGCTTTGCGGCATTTGTTGGCGATGCTGTTGCACAAATTCCTCCTGGAAACCGAGGATTTAAACCATTTTCCAGAATGCTCGATATGAATGATCGCCTTGTGGATTTAGAGACTAACTTTCAGCGGCTCACCACCAAGTCTTCCAAGTCAGAAAGCTCTAAGCAGCCCTGAGACCTATCTCATTTTTTCAACTTCGTAAGGGTTCTATACAAACTAACCCCGATTTTTTGGCATTGATCTGAAATATTGACACTACCAAAGAATAAAGAGACCCGTATTAGCATTTATTACTAACATGGCCTCTCTGAAAACGCTTTATATAAAAGAACAATAGATAACAAGGTCGGGGAAAGAGCCATTTTACATAAGGTTGTATTTATCTCATTCCTAAAATTCCAGCAGATTAAACCTGATGTAGCCAAATGTTACTCATCCAGCGGGCCCAGCAAAGGCACAACGTAATCAGCACCCCACACCGAAGCACGAACACCATGGTATAGTGATCTCACTGCTTCTTCTCGTGCTGTGTTATGGGAGGCACCTGTGAGTCTGTTACGCCGAACCCTAGTGGATGCCGTTGTCTTATTGACTGTTATCGCCATTGTCTACCCGCTAGTGATTACCTTTATCATCAAACCGCAGAACCCCCTTGAAGCAGCCCCATTTACCATGGGCTATGTGGATCTTAATCGGGTTTTTACCACCTCGGACCATGGCAGCAAACAATATGCGGCGTTGCAGAAGCTTATCCGGGAGCAATCTGCCGCAGTGCAGGAGCAAAGTCGTAAAACCGAAGCCTTACGAAAAGAAATTAATCAGCTGTTAAGTCAAGGTAACGCCACAGCGGCCCAACAAAAAATGAGTGCTTATCAACAAAATGAAGTCGCGTTGAATACCCTACAGCAAAAAGCCTCAGCCCTCATTCAGGCGGCTCAATCGGAAGTCGACCGTAATTTCGTTGGCCAACTCAGGTTGGCCACCGACCAGGTTCGTGAAGAAGAAGGGCTAACTATTATTAATGCCATCGAACCCACCAAAACGTTGTCCTATGACCCCAAACTGGATATTACCGAGAAAGTCCTACAGAAGTTTAACCAGCTCTATCCGGCCACACCGGCATCTTCCGAAATCAAGCTCAATCAGAAAGCACCCCAATAAAAACAGCTGCCCCTCTAGCGAAGAGCAGCTGTTGATTTTGATACGATCCTAGGGAACTAGTTAACCAAGTGCTTACCAGCGTGGGTACGGCCTTCCAGGAATGGAGCGGCTAAAGCAGTACCATTGGCGGCAAGAGGCGAAATGCCATTGGCCGGATCGGAAGCAACAGAACCGTTACCCCAGCGGAAGGACTTTTGGCCTTCTGCTTGGGAACCCACTACAGCGTCAAATGCACCCCACTGGTTAAAGTTACCGACGAAGGCATCTACACCAGCACGGTTGGGCTTACTGCTACCGTTATAGTCAATACAGATCACGTTGTTATTTTGTGCGAATTCTCTGGGGAACGGACTGAGGTTCGGCCCGCGTAAACCAGCGATAACAACACCATTAGGCAGTTGAACCCAGCCAAGGAAACCTGCGCAGGGGTGAGCCGGGCTCAAACCATTGAAAGGTCCAGCAGGGATGTTCCCGTTAGCAGCCGCAGCGACATCGTCTGGTGCATTCGCAACGGTGTTCAGGCTACCAATCAGATTGGCATATAAATCGGTGAGTGGGGTTGCGTTTGCCGTTGCACTGGTGTCCAAAGTGCCTTGGATTTGCTTGTTGTAATAAGCGCTTTCCAGGGTTGCGACCGCTTCACGGACTTTCGCTTGTGCTTCTTGAGATCCAGAGGATTGCAAGACTTTAGGAATGGTGAAAGCGGCAATAACACCGAGCAAAGCGAGTGCAATCAATAATTCTGCAAGGGTGAAACCCTTTTGTGCTGATGTCCTCATTCGTGAGAAAACCTCCATATTACCTTGTTCTGTTACGGTGGTCTGAAAAGTAAACTATGATTACGGGGGGTATCGGCAGCTTTTGCAAAAAACTTAGAGTAAAATGGGGTCTATTGTAAAATAAATTTACAGCCCCAAAGACGGTGGCAAAACCCTTATATTTACAACTTTTTACTTATGCCACAAAGGAATAAGGTCCAATGCATCTGACCCTTGGCCATCTCTATCCCGACCACCTCAATATTTATGGAGATCGGGGCAATATTTTGGCACTGTATCAGCGGGCTCGCTGGCGTGGTATTGAAGTTACCGTAATGCCCTTGCCACCAGACAGTCTTTTTAACCCGGATGAAATTGATATTTTATTTATGGGCGGCGGACAAGATACCCAACAAACCAAAATTTGCCACGACTTATACACCGTTAAATCTGAGCGCATTAAAACGGCAGTAGCCCAAGGCACCGTCATGCTTGGAATTTGTGGCGGTTACCAACTTATGGGGCATTATTATCAGCCCCATCAAGGCGATCGACTGCTTGGGCTGAGCTTGATGGATGCCTATACGGTTGCAGGTTCAAAGCGCTTTATCGGAAATGTAAGTATACAAAGACCGGACGGATCAACGGTGGTTGGTTTTGAGAACCACAGCGGGCTGACCTTCCTAGGTGAAGGGGTAACTCCTCTTGGCAGCGTGCTTCATGGGTACGGCAATAATGGTCAAGATGGTAAAGAAGGCGCCGTTGTGGGCAATCTCTACGGCACGTATCTCCATGGGTCATTACTTCCCAAGAATCCAAACTTGACCGATGAGCTTTTAACCAAAGCACTCCAGCGGAAATATGGCACCATTACCCTGGAACCGCTGCAAGATACACTAGAGCAGTATGCTCATGAAAAAGCGTTGAGCTTGCGTTAATTCACTGTGCTTAAAACAGCTCCGGACGTTGGCGCGTCAGTTGCTGGGTCTGTTGGACATATTGATCAAAAGTGGGAATGGACGCGTCCGGTAACCCCCGCTCTTGAGCAATACGCTCGCGAGAAGCCCGGCCAGTGGGGCCAATCTGTTGATTGGACCGGTCATTGGGGTTGGGTGTCTCTTGGAGTTCTTGATTCCCATCACGATCATTTTTCAGACCCGCCAAATCTTTCTTGGAAAGGCCAAACCAAGCCGCTGCTCCGGGATCAATGCTCTTAAACATAAGTGAATTAATATTATTAGCCAAATTCTGCAAGACCTGTTCACCATTTTGCCCCAGGTCACCACCAGCGGATTGCTGTAAAATATCACCGGCAGAGTTCAGCTCGTTTTGATCCAAAAATTCATCACCATTCTGATCCACTTCATCAAAGTGCTCGATCAACAGGGCCAGGACATCAGGCTGATTGTTACCCATTCCACCACTCGATGGGTCAGTCTGGGAGTTTCCTCCGTTCATCGGCCCTAACCCTCCCGAAGCATCTCGGGAAGGGCCTAAGCCACCACCAGCCCCAGAAGCATTGGTAGGCCCCATCCCTCCAGCACTCGCGTCCGTACCGGAGCCAATGCCGCCGCCATTACGACGAGATTCCTCCAATCGATTTCCCATCACACGAGAGAGAAAACCATTCGGCTGCATCCCAGCTTGAGTCACCATACCACAGACCTCTTTGATTCTTGACCATTCACCATTCCAACCTCCACGCCGGAGGTATTTATCAGCACCCTAGGTTATCCGCTATCATAGGGCCATCGCCGGACAAAGCTTATTACACAACTTTAATAATGTACCGTTCACACGACCAGCCTTATAAATCAACGCAACAACCTGTTGCCAAGAAAGATATTCTCTATAGTTATAAAAGCAGCATAAAGAGAGGCGTTGTCAGAATGTTACCGGTTTGTAATATTATTCAACACCAGTAACCCCCTGAAATCCAGGCCCCAAAAGGTATTCAGACATTATTAGGATTTAAGAAAGAAGCTTGTAGTAAACCTGATCCGCCGTGGGGGTCTGGCCTTTTTCATCTTCAGCCAACACAAATCCATTGCGGGTATAAAAGGGGACCGCTTGTGCCATGACCGAATTCACCTCAAGGCGCATGGTATGGAACCCACGGCGCTGGGCCTCTTCAACACAAGCATTTAGCAATTGCAAACCGATGGATTGGCCACGAAAGCGCTGCAATAAATAGATTTTACGAAGTTCACAGCTATTATCATCAACCCGAACAATACCAGCACAGCCAACAACACCCACATCCGGGTCTTCGGCAACAAAAAACACATCAAAGGGATTTGCCGTCCTGAGGGCTTCAAGCTCCTCTCGATCCCGAACATTAGGCAAAAAGCCCCATTCTTGAAGGACAGAAAGCACCACAAACTCTACTGATGCTGCATCATCAGCTTCAAAATGGCGAATTTGCATCCGAACGCCCTGTGGCGAAGTCACTGTCATCCTTTGATACCCTCATTATTGGCTCGTCTAAGCCCATGTTAAAAACATGTAAAGGAAAAGTAAATTATATCTGCGACGATACCAAATCGCAATCAAACATCACCATTTGTTAAGTTACTTGAGACAATCGACCACCCCGGATTAGGGGATGATGTTCCAGATTAGCCAACCCATCTAAAAAGGGAAGGGAGGCTTCTTACCACCTGGAAAGCCACCAGGAAACGGAGGAACTCCTTTTGCCCCTTTGGCTCCTCGAGCCATCTTCATTCCCATGGGCATTTTGCCCTTCTTCATCTGGTCGGTCATCTGAGTCATCTGCTTCATCATCTGACGCATCATCTCAAAATCTTTCAGAAACTTGGAAATATCGGCCTCTTGCATACCGCAGCCTTTCGCAATTCGAAGCTTACGACTTCGGTTAATCTGCTCTGGCTTGCGACGTTCCTCCAAGGTCATACTGTTAATCATAGCTTCAACACGTCGAAGCTGCTCTTCCCCCCCATGGGCCAACATTTCCCGCATATCCTTGGTTAACCCTGGAATCGGAAGCATCCCCAGAATTTGATCTAAGGAACCCAAGCGCTTCATGGTGCGCTGTATCTTCATAAAGTCTTCCAAAGAAAACTCCTGCTTGCGCATCTTACGCTCAAATTCTTTGGCTTCATCCAGATCGATGGCTTCCTGAGCCCGCTCAACCAAGGAAACCACATCACCCATCCCCAGAATACGGGTGGACATCCGCTCGGGGTAAAAAGGCTCAAGTCCATCCATCTTTTCACCAGTACCCACCAGCTTAATGGGCTTTCCGGTGACCTCAACCACACTAAGCGCAGCCCCTCCCCGAGTATCGCCATCCAATTTGGTCAAGACAATCCCGGTCACATCCAACTGGGTATTAAAGGTCTCTGACACATGGATGGCCTCCTGGCCCGTCATAGCATCAATAACCAACAGCTTCTCTTGAGGCTTCACCATGCGCTCCAAAAGCAACAATTCCGCCATCATCTCAGTATCCACCTGAAGGCGGCCAGCCGTGTCAATGATAATGGTATTGAGCTGTTGCTCCTGCGCATATTGAAGCCCTTGCCGGGCAATCTCAAGAACATCGGTGGAATTTTCAATAGAAAACACCGGTATACCGACCTGTTTCCCCAGAGAAATCAATTGGTTGACCGCGGCAGGCCGATACACATCAGCGGCAATGAGCAAGGGTTTTTTGCCCTTTTTACGCAATTGAAGGGCTAACTTACCACAGGTGGTGGTTTTCCCCGAGCCTTGCAAACCAAACATCATAATGATTGCAGGATTGCCCTCCAGATCGAGGGGCTTGTTTTCACCCCCTAAAAGGGCAGTAAGCTCATCATGAACAATCTTAACCAACTGCTGAGAGGGAGAAACACTTTTAATGACGTTCTCGCCTTCTGCCCGTTCTTTAATACGCGTGATAAAGGTCTTTACAACACGCAAGCTGACATCCGCTTCCAATAAAGCCCGGCGAACCTCTTTCAGGGCTTCGTCAATATTTTCAAGGGTCAGTTGCTTATTGCCACCAAGACTGGCAAAGCTCTCTTGTAACCGTTCTGATAACTGATCAAACATACTGGACTACCTAAATACGCTGCTTGGGTCAATCAAATAAGGCATTCACGAATGCTTGGGCATCAAAATCCCGAATATCCTCAATTTTTTCGCCCACACCTACCAATTTAACAGGTAAATGATACTGTTTTGCAATGTTAAACACAATGCCGCCCTTGGCGGATCCATCCAACTTGGTCAATGCAACCCCAGTCAGCTGAACCGCTTCCTGAAACACTTCGGCTTGACGCAAGGCATTCTGCCCGGTCGTGGCATCAATCACTAACAAGGCTTCGTAAACTAAATCCGCAGGGGCTTCTCGCTCGATAATACGCTTGACCTTGCGAAGTTCTTCCATCAGGTTGAATTTGTTCTGAAGCCGCCCTGCCGTATCAATGATCAACACATCAGCCTTGGATTCAACGGCATGATGAATGCTGTCATAGATGACAGCTGCGGTATCCGCATTGTCTTTACGCACCAACTCAGCACCCGCCCGCTGGGCCCAAACTTCAATCTGGTCTTCGGCAGCGGCCCGAAACGTATCACCCGCCGCAATGACCACTTTTTTGCCTTGCTGGACGAATCGATGCGCCAATTTGCCAATCAATGTCGTTTTTCCAGCCCCATTGACCCCCACAATAAGGTAAAGATTCAATTTCCCCGCCTCATATCGCAATTCATTGGCATGAGGACCTAATGCCAATGCTCGGGAAAATTCGTCCTGCAAGAATACCTTCAACTTATCGGTGGGGTGTACTGCTGGATTCTTGCGAATCTTTTCCGTTAATTCCACAGCCATATCGACACCCACGTCCGCTCGGATCAATGTTTCTTCGATAGTTTCCAGATCGTCTTCCGTTAAAACCCGACTGGCATCAGCCCCCAAAGAGAGAATTTTACCAACCAAGGCTCGACCGGTAACAGATACAGCAGACTTGAGTTTATCCAAGCCCGACGCCGCTTCAGGAGAAGACATAGGTTCGGATGAGGCAGAAGCTACGGCTGAAGATTCCTGAGTCGTGCCTTCAACTGTTTTTTTGCCAAAGAGTTTAAACATTCCCTGGGACCTCGGCAACGGTTTTGGCGATTTGTCCCAGAACGCCGTGAATAAACTTCCGGCTTTCTTCATCGGTAAAACGCTTGGCCAGCTCCAAGGATTCATCAATAACAGTAGCTGCATCAATGCTGTCAACATAAAGAAGCTCGGAGACAGCCATGCGAAGTAGCACCAAATCCATCTTGTGCATGCGATCAACACGCCAATCCTGGGCGGCTTCCTCTATTTTGGCATCAATCTCGTCCTGATGGCGTGTCACACTGCGAACCAGCATCATGCAGTAATTCTGCACATCTTCTCGTTCGGACAAAGCTTTGACTTCGGGCAAATATAGTGCTTCTTGCAGGTTTTGCACAGCTGACAACAAAGTATCTAATTGGGCCTGCATATCATGAGTGGTTGGAATGGGCACAGCAACCGTCGGGAGTTGATGCGGTATATGCTCATTGTCTGGATGGTCAAGCTCATGATCCAGAAGTGTCTCTTTGACAGCTGCAATCTTATGGGTCACGGTTTCCAACTGTTCCTCCGCCAAAGACTCCAAAGCTCGAACGGTATCAACAATCTGTTCTTGCAGGGACAATTTTTCCCAGACAAGCTTTTCGCCTTTCTTTTCGGCTTGGAACAGTGCAAAGACGGCTAATTCTCTAGCAATAGAACGTGCTTTCATAACGATGGATCCTAGCACAAAAACAATGTGTCTAGTACTCTAGCACCTTTAGGGTCTCCATTTCACCTGCTGATGAAAAAAATAGCCCGAATTTGCATCCAGCACAACGTTATGTTACAACCATAGCCATTATCTCCAGCGTGGTTTTGGAGAACAGAGTGAGCTTTCAGGGGAGATTACAAAATTGCGCATCCGTCTCCAAGCCTACATCAGACCCAACCTGCAACATGTCAACGTCAGTCCTAAAGCACTGCCTATTGGAAATCAGCGTTTCGCAAGCAGTCCGAGTTCCAGTTCTGATGAATCGCCTTGGATGGACCCACTCACAATCCGACTAAACCATCAAAGCTACCTAAATCCGATTCAGTCCGGCGAATCCATCCGTGTGACCCATTGTGCTAAGCTAGGCTCCTTGGGTGCTAAAGAGAGTGTTTATGCCAGTTACTGCCCGGAAATTGCTTCAGTTGCCGCAGAGGATCAAGTAAAATTAACCCATAGTGCCGTTTTGGGTGATATCCGCCCTAAACCCACAGAGCAAAATCCCACTCCATATGTAAACCGGTTAACCCTGAACCAAAGTAAACTGTTGGGAAGCGCCTTCGCTCGTAATATCGACGCCTATAAAAGCGATATCAATCACATTTACGCCAAAGAAAGCGCATTCCTCTTGGATACAACCGTACATGGCACAGTAAAGGTGGAAGCGCAAAAGCTTGTGGCCAAAAACTGTCCGAAATTGAATCATGTCATTTCACTGAATCAAGCCGAGTTAAGTCAGATTCCCGTCATTGGTCATCTAGAAACACAGGGAACCTTGGTTCTAAACAACTGTAAGGTCCAAGGCCATGTCAAAGCAGGACCTAATAGCCTCATCCATAGCAGCCAGATTGCAGGCACACTCTCTGCCCGTAGCAATTACATGGTCTTACAGAACAGCACGGTTCACGACGTGAGCATCCAAACTCCGCTTCGATTACCAGAAATAGAGCACAGGCCACTGAAAATTAAACTCACCCGCTACATTCCCGCACCCCAGTATCTTCTCATCGACAAATCCTCTACCGTCAAGGGTGACATTACCTTTATGAATGGAGGGGGGTATGTTATCGCTGAGCGCGGCGCAAAAATTATAGGGGATATTATCAACGGCCATTTCTATTGGGCAGATTCTTTCCCCAAGCTTCTTTCCAGGGCGAATGAACTCTCTCAGCCCCCCCTGTGAACAAATATTACGGTAGTGTTTACAACGCTCTTAAAGCGGGAATATCTCTAAATAGACACGGATCAATGAGACACTAATTGAGCGATACATACCCCATTAATAGAGTTCATCCGGGTTTCACCTATACCCTGCGTTGCGATGTTTCACCTGATGACCTGAACCCGGTACTGACCCTATCCTTCATTAACTGATATATCGGAATCAAATCTTCTGGCCATAAGGGCTCTCATTGGCCTGTCATTTCCTCGGGTTAACTGCTGTGAACTGACTTAGGAGACTGCTCGCTATGACCATGCCGAATCCTTTTGTTGAAATGACCATGCCCAATCCTTTTGTCGAAGATGCATTTGATCCTCAAGCCTATGAAAGCGAATCCTCTACAGACCTACCGTGGTCTATGGGTGTGATGGGTTTATGTGCCCTGATGCTGTTAACCTTTTTTATGTAACCATCTCGGAACCGTTCTCTCGTTGTGCGTATAACCCTATAGCCATGAAACCTTGTTCCTGTTTCATATGACCATCTTTGAAATCCTGTCAGAATGGCAGGATTTTTTTTGAGCGCTCTTATGATGAAAAAATAGAGTCTTGTAAAAAATATATAATATTTATATTAAATCAAGCAATATAGAGCTTGACTAGGTTTTTATTTAAATACAATTTATATAACAAGCCCAAAAAAGGTGTAAGGACATGGAACCAATCATAAGCACAAATACACGCTCATCCAGCCTCATTACGGATGACGAGATTGCCAGTATTATTGACGCGTACTATAAACAAAAACACCAGGAAAATATGCCCACTCCTGGCGAGGTCAATACGTTAAAACTTCTATCCTCCATGTCGAAAGATTCACCTTGGACACGTGGCAAACAAAGTATGGTCCACTAAACCCCACAAGGCAACACTTTGGCAACACCATTGGATTGAGAAAAAATCATATAAAAGCCAGGTTTACATGAAATAAACCTGGCTTTTTCAGTATCTATAAAGGTTCCTCACCAGAAACTGCCCCTATAAAGCAAGACCCCAGCACAATACCATTCTCAAGTAGCTGAGTGAGCATGGGGATAAATTGGCTATAGAAAAGTCCTGGGGTCAACCCGGGCATCTGCGACGCGATGTGGGAATAGACCGGCTGAATCGAATCCAAGTATGACAAAAGGGCATTAGGGTGGGACTGAAGCGAATTCAGCCAAGCTGCCAGAACCGAAGAAACCTCAAACGATCGGCAGCGAAACGGTCTGTCAAACGACCGATACATCCATACCAAGGTTGATCGGGGGGATAAAAAATCGGGCGAAAGCCTTGTTTCAGGATCAGATTTTAACAGTGAGACCAAAGAAGGAATGGGATAGGACAACTCCAATAGCGCTGAGGCCTGATTCAGGACCGGTACCATCAATGCAAGCTGGTCCTCACTTTCTGGCATAACCTTCAAGCGAGATTCCGGATAAGTTGTATCTGGATAACTAAGTAGACAAGCCTGTACCCACTCATAACGTGCTAAATCAGGCAAATAGGGCCAACGTTCCTGAACAACCGCATGCCCGGCTAAATAATCAGCAAAAGCTTCCCCAACGGACATCAACCGATAAGAGCGGCTGGCCGGAGTCCAATCATAATCCTCGAATACCTCATCCCAAACATCAACCAATACCATTGCCGTCAAGGAAAAAATTGACCTTAAGGTTTGTTCTACATTGGCCTGGAGCATATAAGCATATTGACGGTAATGCTCAAGTACCGGCTGCTGCATCGCCTCTTTTTCTCTATCTGATAGAGATGATTGAGCCCAAAAAACAGCAAGAGCATCTGATGACTTGAGTGCGAGCTTGCCCTCAGAGGTTGTCATCAGTTGCTTAAAGATCTGTTGAAATTCTTGAAGCGTCATTTTTGGTGAACCCCGAGCGGAAGGCTCACACCGTTGGATTTTCCTGATGAATGACAGATAGAACGAATTTGATCCAATTCAGAGAGTAACGAATCAATGGGAGGCAGATTGTCATCTCGTTCAAGTAATATACCTTTGGCACAAGTCCGCTGAATTACCACTGCAAGTAAATCCCATACTTCCGAACAGACCGGCTCGGCATGCGTGTCGACAACAAGGTGCTTCTGTCGCAAGTGACCTGCCACGTGAAGCTGAACCACACGCTCAAGAGGGATAGCATTTAGAAATTCACCTGGGTCATAGCCATGATTTTGAGCATTAACAAAAATGTTATTCACATCAAGCAGCAAACCACAGTCGGAACGCTCGAGAATTTCAGCTAAAAACTGAGCCTCGGTCAGCTCTTGTGGCCCCATGGTTGCATAATACGAAATGTTTTCAATTAAAAACGGACGTTCCAGCCGTTCCTGAACAACCCGGATACGAGGCACAATATGATGCACCGCCTCCCAGGTAAACGGCAACGGAAGCAAGTCGTTCAAATAAACACCATCCACGGATGAAAAACAGAGATGATCGCTAAACCATGGCGGATCAATGCGCTGAAATAACATGGCCAAATCCCGGAGATATTCTTCGGACAGCGGATCAACACTTCCGATGGAGAGATTAACGCCATGGGACACCATGGGGAACCCATAACTCCTGGCCTCTTCCAGCATCCAGATACTGTGTCCACCTTTGCCCATAAAATTTTCAGGCACAATCTCCAGCCAGTCAATGGTTGAGCGATGAGCCATGATCTCATCGAACAACCCATGTCGCAACCCCAAGCCAACACCAAGGTGCGGAAGATGCCTCATTTGCGTTTTAAAAAGACTCTCCACAAAAACACCTCACAACAGTGACCCTGCAATTTCATTGTCCTTCAGCACACCCGAGAAAGCAATAACGGCCGGTGGCTAAAAACCCTACACCAGATAAGTGGTGTAGGGTTTTAGACGAATTCACCTGCCTGTTGTTGCTAAAAACAGTGCAGACAGATGGTGAAAATTAGTGCGCTTTTTTAGCGGCGCACTTTTTTTCCATGGATTTGGCTGCAGCACATCCTTTATCAGCATTCTTAACGGCTGCACACTTTTTCTCGACATGCTTGCCAGCAGCACATTTTTTCTCAGCAGACTTGCCGGCGGCGCACTTTTTCTCGGCAGTTTTAGCAGCGGCACATTTCTTTTCGGATTTTTTAGCGCCACACTTGGAGCCACACTTGTGCTCGGACTTTTTGGCGCCGCACTTGGAACCACATTTGTGCTCGCTCTTAGAACCACAAGAGCCTTTACCACACGCAGCATCGCCACCCTTTTCAGCAATCAATTGGCTGTTGGGGATTTCGCTCATCTGAAATAAACCGGACATGGAAGCATCTTCGGCCATGGCCATAGAGGACAACATACCAGCACCCAATAACGACATACCCAAGGCTAACGAAGCGGCCTTTTTGGACTTTTTCATGGAATTGCTCCTTTTCAAAACTGTGAAATACTACTACTTTTACTCTACAGGACGTAATACTCCCCCTGTTGGGAGTATCACTAAAATACCATATTTTTTGGGTTCTCCCGCTTCATAGGCTTAGAGGAATATTCTATCTAAGCCTACATTTCAGCGCATCAAGACGGTGTTTTTCCTGGCTTTTCAGCTATAATAGAGGGCCCTTCCTGTCTCATTATTTACCAAATAAAAGGAATCACCATTATGTCCCAAGTCACTCTGAACAATGCCCCGGACCTTCGAAGCAGTTATCCCAGAAGTCCCAATGATCTGGTGGGGGACTATATTTTACTGGGTCGAATTCTTGATAAATGCCGAGCCGTTCTTGCTGGAACAAATGGAGAGTATAATTATAACTGTCCGCTGGATCGACGGTTTTTCGACTTCACTGGAGTAGATGCCAACGCGTTCAAAGACCAGGTTGCCCAAGGAAAAACCGATGAGGAGATGCTCGCCTGGGTCAAAGCCAATAGTGCCCCCAGAAGTGAAGATGAAATTCTCGCATGGAGCCATGAAAGTCGCTGGGCTCAACCTACAGAACCGGCCATGCGCGCCCACTTTGAACGAACACGTCGGGAAATAGCTCCTGACAGGCCTTACATCCAATCCTGGTTCCAGTTACTCGATACCGAAGAAGGTCGTTACTAATCTTTCAGACTAATTGCTCATAAGAAAGCGGCCAAGGATAAATTCCTTGGCCGCTTTTTCATAATGGTGAGTATCGATCTTAAGAAAACGTCACCAGCTTCTTTACACCATCAACCGCCATCGCCTTAAGCAAATGGTAGAGCGATGCAAACTGTTGCCGGTTGTAACCGGCAGTTGCGGAGTCAACCAATCCCAAAATGGCATTATTACGACGCCGTGCATTTTTCAACATCGTCCCCAATTCGTCTAACGTGCATTGTCCGGCATCGGGTGTATCGGAGTTGTCAATCAAACGTTTTGCCACTTGAGCAGCTTCTCTGCTAAAGCGATGCCCTACTTCCTGCGAGAAAACCCTGGCTGCATCATCCAACTGGAACTGGGTCCTCATATCCGAGGGATAGGACTTGGCAGAAGGAAACCGAGAGAAGCCTCGCATCGAATCGTTATGAACCGGATCTTTTTGAAGAAACTCCGGTTGCTCCAAAAGTTTCTCAAACGCATCATCAAGTTCTTGGCGGGTTGGCAACCCCTCTTTCACTGTTCCATCAGGTTGTTGAATTTTTAACGTGGTCACTAAACCAACCCGACGCGCTGTTTCCGCATCAAGCCGATAACCTGGCGTATTTAACTGCCAGCCCAGCACATTGTTAATCAGCTTTTTAGACCCGTTGGCCAACCATTTAAAGTTTGGCGGAAATTCATTAAAATACTTGTCCAAATCACCAATGCGCTGCTTGCCGTTCAGAATCATGGCATAGGCCAAAGGCTTACCGGCTTTTTGAGCCAAGCGTTCCGTGCCACCCCAGGCAGGAAAGATACCTAAATTCACTTCAGGTAGTGTAAAGGTGGCTTTATCACATGCAACAATCTCATCGCATGCCAATGCAAGCTCTACACCTCCACCATAGGCATCGCCTTGAACTTTGGCAATCGTCTTAATTTTGGAATTGGCAATGGTATCCATCACATAGCGGCCCAATTGTACCGCGCGATCAAAGTCTTTAGCATCTTTCAGGTTTTTCAGCTCATCCAGATCAGCGCCGCCAGAGAATACCTTACCACCATTGGTTTCGAGGACAATGGCTTTAATCTTATCCGGTTGTTGGTTCGCCTCTTCGACAGCCCGCTTCAAATCCAACAAGGTCTGAGAATCCAACGTATTGAAGTTATTCCCACCCATAAAGTTTTGTACTTTATCGATAGTGATGGTTTGGACCCCCGTTTTTGGATTAAAGCTGGTGGATACATGGCTGACCTTCATTTTGTCAGAACTAAGTTCAGGGACTCGGAACGTCTCACCATAGCGTGTGCGAATGGACTCTAACGCAGAAGCCACCATGGCAGTATGACTCAGCGGCTTTTTTGATTTTCCGAGCGACAGCCAAGAGGATTTTGGTGCTGGGCTATCTTGCTGCTGCATCCATTGAAACGGCCTAAAAGACCAGCTAAAACCTACCTGGACAATATTATCGACATCTTTGGCGTCACATAAACCTTCATCCACAATCTGCATGGCAGAGGCACAAAGAGCACCGCGAAGTCGATCTCCCACAAGCTTTTCCAACGCCTTTTTCTCCGCCGGTGTTTTGGGTTCAGGCTTATCCAATTTCGTCATACCATAGGGGAAATATTCTGCTTCAGCTTCCAGCTTCTTAATTTCCAGATCCAGTCTATCTACACCCTGCTTTTTCTGGTCTAATTGGTGCTTTTCTCGAAGCGCTTGCTTCTCAGAGTATGGTGCCTTCGATTTCTCGAGGTTGTACTCCAGTAGAGCGACATCATACTCCCGCTGCTTAGCAGCTCGATCCTCACGAAGCTGCTTTAAGGGTCCACGCTTGATACCCTGAACCCGTTCAAATTCTTTTTGAAGCAACTCGGAGACCTTGTAATAGGGGCCCAACTCTTCCATATTTTTGGCAATTTGTACTCCTAAATCACCATATTTCTTGAAGAGTTTAAAGGGCGGCATCAATTTTTCTTCGGCCACAACAGGCATATCTGCCAAATTGCCCCACAGAATCTTGGAAGCTATTTTATCAATGGTTTTTGGCCCAGCCAGTCCTTCTTCATAAAGCCGCATTGCTTCGGTAGCCACTGTAATCAACAAACGATTGGCGACAAATCCGGCGGAGTCCTTCTTCACCAGAACCGGAATTTTTCCGACAGCTCTGGCATATTTCATGGTTTGCTCAACCACCTCGGGCTTGGTTACACCAGGAATAGGAACAACTTCCACCAACAGGTTCTGACGCGCAGGATCAAAGTAATGAAGCCCAATAGCACGCTCAGGATGCTTTAGAAGCTTGGCTACTTCCGAGACGCGTAACGAAGATGTGTTAGTTGCAATTATAGTATCTTGATCAACACGGCTTTCTAGGTTCTTCAGGGTCTGCTGCTTCAAAGGCAAGTTTTCATTAATCGCTTCAATGACCAGACCCACCGAAGGAAGATCTTCACGTCGATAGCCTCCTTGTTCTGGAGTTAGGCTGAGACGCTTACTATCTAATGCACGGCCTTCGGTCTCCTTGGTAGCACGAAAGTACTCTCCAGGCTTAATAACGCCTTTAGAAGCACCAATTGCCATTTCGCGGCGCGCTTCAAATACAGCATTCAGAGCCACCTCTTCGGACATATCAGTCGTCAGACGATTAAAACCGGCAGTAGCAGCATTTTGCATAATGCCTTGTCCCATTTTGCCGTTGCCGCCTAAAATGAGGACATATCGATCTCGGCGCATGGCCTCCAACGAGCCAGGCTGAACCGTAAAGCGCCCAAAGCGCAATGCCTTAGAACCTCTAGCAATTCTCACCTTGGAAAACCCATCTGATTGAGGCTCTAGGAGCATTGATGTATCAGATACAGAATTATTTTTCAGGCCTTTCGCAACCCCCTGCGCAAATAAAAGCCTCCCCTTCGCTTGAATGTCCACGATGCATAGCCTCCCCAAAAACTGTGTATATTCTGTTATGACTTTTTCATTATCTGTAATCAATCTCAAAACGAAAGTCGCTCGTTAAGAGTTGTTACAGACCGATGTATTTTCCTGAGCCTCGACGCCAAAGAAAGAAACTCAGGCGTTCCACAAAAAAAAGGCCCCAAATAATCAGGGCCTTTATGAAACAAAATGTGTGTGTGTTCTTCAATTAAACTTTAAAAATCAAAGTCTGGATCAATGCCTTGGTAACCATACCCATAGGCATCACCGTAATACCAGTTATTCAGATAATCTGGAAAAAGTCCATTGGAAGGTGTTCCTGTATATGAGGGATCATCCATGGTGCCCCAGGGCACTGGAGGTGCTGGATAATGCGGTAAATTGGGATATCCTCCTGGATAAACACCATAGGGCTCGAACTGATTCGGGTAGCCTTGAGGAGTCGGGTTCGGCAACAAGCCTTCATTACCCAAGAGCAAACCTGCAAAGAAAGCTAACATGCCTGTAATAGGGGCATAGTTGATATTGAGAATGTTGTAATATCGGTTGAATGAGTCAATATTTGTCAAATTGCCGGATTGCAAATCGCCGGCAGAGTCAAAATTACTATAGCTTGCTTGATTTCCGGAGCGACTATCACCGGACAGAAGAAAATCAATTGCATTCGGCCGGGAGTAGGCCCAGGGAGAGTTGGATGGATACGGGTAAGCCGAAAAGGGTGTTTCTTGAAAATTATCAAACCCTTGAGCATAACTGGAAAATGGGTTTACGTTAAACCCGGTATTGAAAGGAATCGAAGGACCTGCCCCTTGATGAAAGCCAATACCACCATTATGGTAAGGCACCATTGGCCCATTAGATGGATAAATTGCTGGAGGATAAGGGACAGCCATAAAACACGACCCATAATAAAACTATACTAATATAATAAAAAATATATCCTTATTAAAATTGCCTGAGCAGGAGTTGATCGCGTGGCAGTTGTAACATTTCTTTATGAGCCAGGCAAACACCCATAGAATTCACCGCATGCAATCTGCTTTGACCGACGTGAATCCCAACATCATGGACAAGAAAGCCATTTATCAGGAAGTACATTAAAGCTTCTCTTGAAAATCTGATTTCTCGAAGTTAGCCCAACTTTGTTAGAATGAAACAATAGTGCCCACTGTTTCATCAAGGGTTCTGGTTCCTTCCCCTGCAACCATTTATAAAGAGGTTATTCGGTGACACCCCCTCGAGTCCTAGTTCGCTTACTCTCAGGCGCTTTTTTGCTTTCCTTAACATCAGGTTCTGTATTTGCCTCAGCCCCTATTCCTTTACCCTTTGAACCTTTAACGCCCCCCACACCTCAGGCGCCTGTCGCGCTCAGCACTATTTCTATAGAGCCCCACCAGATTGCCCTAGCCCAGTCTGTTTCCACAGCTCCCATTCCTCAGCTTCCCAACATATCAACAAATAACAGCAATTCAGTACCCCGAAAACAGATTGTGCCGTCAACATCTTTGCCTCCCTCTGAACCGATTACGCTCCGTTCAGACTTGGATGAGCTTGCTCAAAACCCACCTCAGAAAGGCTCGCTTGAATTAACTGCAACAGATCCGGATACAGGGAAACCCGTTAATATTAACATAAACAGTGACGAACTCTCCTACGACCCCCAAACAGCCATCTATACTGTCGAAGGAAACGTCTATATAATCATCCCTGAAAAAGAAACAGAGCTTCTGGCTGATAAAGTTACTTTTGACACAAAGTTATCCACCATGGTGGCAACGGGGAACGTCTTTATCATTAATGATGGTCAAGTCTTGGGCAGTCAAATGGCCCACATGAAATTGAAAGACAATCTCTCTTTCTATGCAGAACCCCGAACCATTACCGATGATGTTCGTGTCCGGGGCAAAATCGGTCTTCGCTCGGACCAGTACACCATTATGCGAAATGGTCGTATCATTATCACCACGGAAGCAATGAATAAGATTGCTAACAGTTATTCTGGCCGTCGTCTTCGGCTAGGACCCGGTGCACATTTTGCTTACTTTACTGCCTCCAATGGTAAAGCCATTTTAAGTGGTCGGCTTCAGCAGGCATTGATTGAAGGTGCAGGAACATTCTATGATTTAGCAGATAATAACCTGGAAGGTTCTGGACAAGCAGCGGATTTACAGGTTGCAGACAAACCTGTTAGCCCCAAGGATATTGCAATTGCTGACTATGAAGGGCTAAACAGTGATTTCAAAGTCAAAATCAAAAACATCAACGTCTATCGAAAAAAAGACGGGTTTGACAAAATTTATCTGCATCACCCCTACTTTCGATACAAGAAAGTTCCTCTATTCTATATGCCGCTCATGGATTTCGGTTATCAGGAAAATCAACGTTTCCTGACCTATTTAGGTCCAGATATTGGATTTAGCGCAGACTATGGTGGTTTCTATGCAGGACCAGGCTGGGACTTTCCTGCCTTAAAAGGATGGTTAAAGCTCTCTCCCATAGTAACTTACGGAAGCTCCGTAAGAACGACCGATTCAAACCAGGCGGAACGTATTGATAATCAACTTGGCTTTGGTTTTTTAGGCCATTATCGTGCTCCGGGAAACCAGACTGAGTTCGGATACAGTACCACTGTCCGGCAACCCATTTTGATGATGCAACAACGCCTTTTTGGGCGAAATGGCACGCGTTTGCGGTTGGGAATGAATCACTTACAAACAAACGGATTTTTCGGGCCCGAGCGCCCAAAAGACACAGCAGAAGTTATTGATTATCGTAATTTCAACCTGGGAGATCGGTGGAGCCTTGGAACTTATCTATCTTCTGGGGTAATGACCGATAACTTCTTCCCGACCCGAAGCACGCGTTTCTTCGTGTCCCCTAAAGGCAGCGGGCCAGTTACGGCAGGACGATTCCAAGTCCAAGGTCGCCTTCTGAATTCACAGCCCCTACTTTATCTGGGTAACTTTGGCTCGATTGGTGCTTTAGCTCAAGCCCGTCTATCAGCTTACACGACAGGGGATGTTTACGGGATCTTACAAGCCGGTCCCTATCTTAATCTCTTGACCGGTCCGGTATTTTCCCAAATCAGTTACCGTTACGGTGTTGAGGCCGGAGAGAGCCCCTTTGTATTTGATACCTTCTTCCAAGGCCGAAATAACATTCAGACCATTAATACAATTGACCTTGGCAAATTTGTGAATATTGGTGCCGTCCATGGGTTTAACTTGGATGAAGACAATGCCCGTAACAGCTTGTTGATTGATCAACGTCTGTTTATGACGGTTGGCTCGAAGGCATTAAGATTAACTGTCGGGGTCGATCTCATACAAAAACGTTCTTTCTTTGGGATAACTATTAACCCTCAAGGGGGACAAATTGCGACAGACTACAGCAATTTGAATATCTATGAGCAGGGCTATAACCCTCGGCGCCAACCTCCGGCGCCTGTTCCAACCGATATTCTAAACTTTGTGGGACAATAGGTCTGCAACGGAAAAACGACGCTTAAAAAAGCGTCGTTTTAGAGGTTTATCAGAGTTCAGAACCCAAATCTTTGGTTTACATACCTTCAAACAAAAAGCTGCAATCACGGCCAAGCAAGGACACTTCCATCATCAAACCCATTGCAGGGCGAATCATCTGGCGGTGGCTCAACAGGTTCACTTCCAGGCAGCTGCTGAGGCTGAGTAAATCGGCTTGGTTGTCCATCAAAATCATTGTTTGCATAGTTTCTATCTCCTCTCTCTTATTCGTACACCGAAGTAATCTCTTCTCTATGTTTGTATAAAAACAAACATTTTGATTTTGATTCTAGTTTGTAAAGTTATTTTAATTTCAAGTTTTAAGACATAGGGAAAGTCTGCATCAGCAGTGTATTTTGCAATGCTAACGCTGCACAATGCGCTCCAAGGTTCGCTCAATGGCCTCTCGATCCTCAGGTGCGGCATTGGCACGAAGCTGATCCGGCGTAAGGGCTGAATTCGAGTTATTATTTTGTGGTGACGGGTTCTGATTGTTTCCTTGCGCCCCGGCGGGATTTACCGATTGATTCGGTGAGCGACCTTCCCGAGACCCATGCAAGAGATAATGTTCGTATCCCGAGGCGAAGTCGCCACGAGCTACTGCTGCAGCCACATCCGGATTACCCGCCAAATAAAAATCCTCATCGAAGCTCCCATTACCCTGTTGACCATTCTGTCGGCTTGCATTTACCGTGGGATTGGTTCCCAAATCCCTTTCCTCTTCCAAGCCATGATCCAGGAAATGCTGGAAAGGGTTACGGCCATAAAAGGGGTCAGCCGCTACATCTGGATTAGCTCTTAAATAGGCTTGTCCATCGAAATTCCCACCCCCCAAGTTCCGTCCCTCGTTTTGACCATGAAGGACATAATGGGCATAGGGATTACGGCTAAAAAACGGATCGGCAGCCACATCCGGGTTCTGTCGCAAGTAAGCTTGGCCGTCAAAATTTTCACGACCGCCGGTATTTTGCTGCGCCGTATTCACCGCATTCGCCAACCGAGCCACGGCTTGAGTCAGTAAATTGGCGCGAAGTTGCGCGCTTGCCAAGGGTCCCATAACGCACCTTTCCTCAGTATTACCTATATCCATGCAGTCGTATCACTTAAAAATATAAAAACACTCATAAATTTAGCCCATGTCACTTTATTACTGCTTGTAAACCTTAAAAAAACCTTAAGGCTCTGACTGCAGGTGCATACCAAGGCCTTAATCAGGGAGAAACAAGCCCTCAAACACCGGGTTAAGCAATGGTTTGGTTTGGCGAGCGCCCTTCTCGGGAGCCATATAACAAGTCATGCTCATAGGCGGCGCTAAAATCCCCACGAGAAACAGCAGCGGCGACATCCGGGTTAGTTGCGAGGTAAAAGCCTTCATTAAATCCTGCACTCAGTTCAGGATTAGCCTGTCGACTCGTATTCACCCTCGGATTCGTGCCCAGATCCCGCCCCTGTTCCATACCTTCATCCAAAAAATGTTGAAAAGGACGCGTAACATACATGGGATCAACAGCGACATCTGGGTTTGCCCGTAAATAGGCAGCGCCGTCAAAATTACCGACACCTAAATTCCGATTTTCAAACTGCCCATGCGCTGCATAATGAGCAAACGGATTACTCCTAAAAACCGGGTTCGCTGCAACATCAGGATTTGCACGCAGATAGGCCTCGCCATCAAAATTTCCGGGACCACCGGTATTACGCCTCGCCGTTTGATTTGCGTTTGCAAGCTGTCGAATAGACTGATTCATCACATTTGCACGCATTAAGGCACTAGCCAATGCACCCATAACACACCATCCTCATCATATTTCGTATCAACGTAGCCTATACCCTAAAAATACAAAAACATCCTGTGGATATGACATGTCACATGGTCTCTAAATGTAAATGACGCTTCCTTAGGACACCGGCAAACACCGGAAAGATCTGGCCTAAAAAGAAAAAAGTGTCTCTATTAAGGAGACACTGATTGAGCGATGAGAGATTATAGGAGAGAGAGGAGGGTAGATTATGTCATTGATGAATGACATTACTGAATTCGGCTTTCCAAGAGCATTCTGAATACTCCACAAAGATGATTTAACAACCGTTCTTTATTGAGAAATCCCGTCACAAAATGCATGAATCCGGGTTTTATATAAATAAGGGGATATTATGATTTTGGGGGGACGCGATGTCGTCATCGGTGGGGATATTTCAGCGATTTGGCCAATTCTTGGAAACCCGGCTTTTCCGCGATGAAGGCTGGATCGGGAAACTGGTGGGCGGAAATAAAAATGGAATCGCAGCCCCACTCGGAAAAGATACCGTCGAATTTTTATCTCGCAATGTCAAACCTACACCCACAAAAGGGCTGGAAGGATTTGTGCAACGTGGACTTGGTATCTTGCCTCAAGGGATTCAATCTCGCCTGGGCGGTGCTCTCAATACATTTAACAATTTACCGGGGGTCAAAAATTTATCCGGCTTTGTAAAATTCTCTCTGCTGTTTGAAGCCATCAGCAGCACCGTCGGAGGGATTAAAGACGCTGCCGAGGGCTTTAGCAAAACTCAAGGAGGCATCCTCAGCAAACTTTGGGGTGGAGTCCAGTCCGGCTTTAAGTCGGTCGTAAAATCCATTGGCACATTTGCGGCTTCCACCGCAGCTGCTGTTGGAGTCCCGTTACTTCTGGGCATTTCACCTCTGGGTGCTGCCGGGATTATTGCTGGCACAATTGGCAGCCTAGTGGTAAGTTCTTTCGCTCGTAAAGGCCTTGACAAAGTAATTGACACGCACAGCCACACCAGCCAGCCCTCTGAGCAAGAGGTCGCAGCGCAGAATGGCAACCCACTGCTGTTAGCCACCCAAACGCCTCCCGACGCCAACCTGCCATGGCAAAGCCTGAGAGGACGCAACCCGTTTATGGGAAGGTTCAATGGGGATGACCTGTCTCGCATTCCCAAACTGGACGATCGTCTGCTGTACCCAAACTTCAACTAGCCTCACCATGAAACCAACCATGGAATTCCTGCAGATCCGATTTGGGATCTGACACCTGGTCGCGTATAATAGCACCAGAGATACTTTTGTGGGATGTGGGATTGATCCATGCACCAAGCCCTCCAACTCACTCTGGAACAGGTAGCCAGGGACCTGGATTTATCGGAAAGCGTTGTCTTACGCTTGGCCCAATATTTTGACGTGCCCAGGAAGTATTATAAGGCGCCCAGTGGTCAGCCTCGGCTTATGTTATTTAGTCCTCAAGAGGTGGACATTTTACGGCAAACCAAAGCCAGCCTGCTTGCAGGCCGTTCTCTCCCAGAAATCAAGCAATCTTTGGCTCATGCCCTCATCTATCTTGACCGACCTGAAGTTCTGGAACCCTTATCACCAAGGTCAGCATCCGCTGGACACCCTGCAGAAGAAACCTCTGAAGAAGAATTGCCTTTGATTGAGTACGAACAGGATCATGCATTGAAGCAATACCTGGCTCAAGAAACTTTCCGACAATACCGCCATAATAATGAAGCCCCCGAAGCACCTTTTCAGAGGTTGGCCCAGGCACTTAAGAAGGAACCAACGCTACAGGCATTTGAATCTATGCCGACTAAATCTTCATTAGGGTATGTGTCCCCCCC
Source organism: Vampirovibrionaceae bacterium NZW_1234 (assembly GCA_041697335.1). GTDB lineage: Bacteria > Cyanobacteriota > Vampirovibrionia > Vampirovibrionales > JAGQHJ01 > JBGUGD01. Next base: position 82,628 of record JBGUGD010000039.1, read on the forward strand.
CAGCACAACCATTTTTCCCCGCTTGGAAGCCCCCCAGCCTGAACCACTACCATCGGATTTGAAAAATCGGATTCTTGAGCTAAAACAACAATTACTCCCGATACCTGCTAGCAATAATCTTGTTTGAGGGGATTTAATAAGTTGATTCCCTATCAATTGCCCATTATGTCAGGAAACCCATTCGGATTGAGGGACCTCGAATGCGCCTTTCGTCTTCTCCCGTAAGCCCTAATGTTCAGACCAAACCAGGATTTGGTTACGCTGCTATGTATCCATCCTATGGTTATGGTCCAGCCATGCCGTATCCTGCACAGTCTTCCTATCCTCAAATTTATTATCCACAACCTTACTGGCAGACCGGCTGGCCTCAATCGCCACCAACTTCACGCATACCCTCTTGGAATTCGTCAGGGCCTTTTGAGTCAGCTCACTCTCAAATCGAGCACAACCATGCGGATAATACACCACCAGGATTACCAAACCTGCAAGAACGTTCATCGCAGGTCTGGAAACCTTTAACCGATGGCGAACCTCAGCCATCGGGTACGGCATCCAAAACATCGGACATAAAAACCAAGACTCACTCAAGCGATGTTACACCAGCAACCACAACCAACGACCCTGATAAAGCTCAGTTTCTAGAATTGGCAGGCCAACTCTATGATCAGCCTGAGGTTCGTCGATTGCTTACCCCAGAAGCGGTCAAGAAACTGAAAACAGCCATCCAAAATCCTCTTCAGCTTCGTCAAGACATTATCGGCATTTTAGGACAGACTCCTAAAGGCCAAGAAGTTCTAAGCCGCTTTAAGACAGCCCTTGGGGCCAGCCCCATGGCTACAAAATTGATGGAAAAAACTCTGAATTGGGTTGTTCCAACTCAATACAAAGATCTGGTTCAAGGCTTCTTTTCTCAGATCAGAAGCCCGAGTGCCGCTATAGCCCCATAAGAGACCCTGGCCTTAAGTTCCTGTGGTCCCTACAGTGACTTGCATCAGACCATTCTTCAAAATTCGAGCATAGTCAGCAAAGCTTAACAGATCATTTCGCCAGTTTTGGTAGGTTGCCAGCAGCCCATTCGTGCTGAAATCGGAGCGTCGCTTGTCACCAAAATGCTGGTTAATCGCATCCTCATAGGTTGCTCTAGCACCCGGGTTAGCCCAACGATAGGTGTATCCGGCATATCCGGTTGAACGCACCGCTTTAGAAGCGTCCGTAACCGTCATATGAATATCCATAAAGTCACTGTTGCCCTGGAAGATTTGCTCGGCGCCAGCTCCTGATATCTTAAGCTGACTACCATCATAAACAACCGTGTAGGTCACGGTATCACCATCATCGTTGGTAGCCGTATATTTGTATTCCCGAGAGACTTGCATTGGAACAAACTGGCCGTTTTCTTCAATATGTGGCACTGTGTCGTTGCCATTTCGAGCCGCAGCCGGTGTATGCACAAAGTGAGCAGGATCTTCATAGCGCTCCCAAACAATGCGTTTGGAAATCTGATTGCCAGCAGCATCTTTACCCAGATCCAATACCGCACCCATTGCTTTGGTTACAGTGCTTGTACCCCAGGTGGCTGTTTCACGGTTATCTACAACCGTTCTAATACCGACAGAACCATCGAGCCTATCTGTCATTGCGTAGAAAACGGCTGGCCCCACACTATAATCTTCGGCATAGGCACCATCGTGATAGGTAAAGTGTGGGTCACCCGTTGAGCTGATTTCAGCATAGGTAAAGGGCACATTACTGCTGATCCAGTTCTGGAAATCAACCCAATTGTCACAACCGGTAGCAAAGACATTATCTTTAGTCGATATCGAGGCCAAGCGAATCGAATTCAGCTCAGTACCTGTTGGCAAAGCACGGGTTTTCATAATCTGCCCCAAGAAACCGGTCGCATCACCACGGAAGCCTTGAGCACCGACTTTCCCAGTGAAATTGACGGTATTGCCCTTATCTTCCCAAGTATAGACACCTTTTTCGTTGGTTAAGGTCACCTTCGCATTGCCGCCCAGACCCGTCACGCGAATTACGCTGTCCTCATCCAGGCGATAGTTTCCATTAGCATCTAAATCAGCAGCAGTCAGCACTTTCTGTGTAATCGTGCCGTTGTTATTAATCCGAACAGTGACGGTATTATTCACCGCATCAATATAAACTTCGTCATCATCATCCAGGAATGCCCCCTGTGTAGACACCGTGTTTGTGGTGTTAGCAGCATTCTGCTGGAATGCGTTAACCTGAAAATCCTTGGATGCAAACAGGTTAATGGCACCGGTCATAGTATTACCCAAGGTCGTTGGTTCACTGAACCAACCAACCCGGGCTGCAGACGTCGCTCCGTCAAAAGAAAGCTCAAGATTTTCACTATGAGCAGACTGGTTCTGACAGACATCGGTGCCCGTAGTTTCCCCATTGTTACTGACGATAGCAAAACCATCCACAGCACCATTACAGCCATTTACATAGGTTTGCCAATTAACGGCTTTCGCACCCGCTTCCATCACCATGGCCCGCAAGGCGTTTTGATCCGGCGCTTGCCCCTTAAGCAGGGCATGTCCAACCACACCACTAACTTTGCCTTTGATACCACCGGTCAGTTGGCTCGATACTTTAAAGAAATCCCCTTGATCTTCAAAGACCAGACGTTGCTCTTCATCCTGGAAGATTAAGTTACCATTTTGAATCGTGACCGTATGACCACTGGAAAGCGTTCTGGTTTCATTAGCACCCAACGTAATAATTTGGCCATTGTCTTCAATACTATAGCGGTTTTGAGCTGCGTCCCCATGAATCACGATACCTTTATCAATTAAATCCAGTTTAGTAATTACCTTATTCGCTTGGCCTGCTACAGTCCCTTGGGTGGCATTAAGTTGAAAATCTTTGTAGGAGAGCAGATTAATGGGCCCTTGTAAGCGAGGATCAAACTGCAACGGCTTACCTGTCAACCAACCTACACTTAAAGTATTATTACTAGTCACTTCCCAGGTTACACCAGCACCTTGCAGCGGATCATCGGCACAGGCATCTGCAGGTGGTAGGGGCGGAGCTGGAGGCTGTGGTGGTAGACACACACCCGGTGAAGGAGCAGGTTGAGGTTTAGGAGCACAAAGACCCGTGGGCATCGGAGGCGGACAAACCCCGGTAGGAATCGGGGGATTACAAGTGCCAGGCAGAACTAAAGGTGACCAGAAACCACCGTTACCCCCCAAAAAGTAATTATTAGTTATATGTTGGGTAATATTGTTGACCAGATTTCCAACCCGGCCGTAGTTATTCCCCATTCCTCCGCCACCACCTGTGGAGGAACCACCAAAGAGCGACTTCAGGAAAAACATTTCCATCAACCCGGACATATCAAATGATGGTCTGCTTCCACCCGGGAAGTACACAGGTTTCTCAATATATATGGGTTGAGGTACCGGAACAGGGACAGGATAGTATTGCGGAGGCAATGGCCGTGGCGGAGGCGCCTGAACAGGCGCCGGAGCCGGAGCAGGGGGAACTGGTCCAGGAAACCCAGGATTTAAACCAAAATCAGGAAATGGATTTTGTGGAAAAAAGCCTGGAGGGGGTTGGTCGGTATAGTAATTACCGTAACCATTGGCAAAGGGATCTTCTATTGGGGATTGATAACCCATGTCCCCAATCGGCTCAAAGTTGAGTCGACCAAAATCAGAATTCATCCCGTAGAAACCAGTTGCCTGAACCGGGCTCCAATCAGACTCAAAGTTCGGCACCCAAGTCGGACTGGTTTTTCCTTGTACCCACCCCTCGGCGAACACGTGGATTCGCTCATTTGGATTAAGGGAAGGCGGAATATACCAGGAGCTCTGGGACACCTGTCCTATAGGTCCAATATTTGTCCGATTAACAGACATGAGACACACACACTCCAGTAAATTACCATTTCGTAATAAAATAAAAACGCAAAGAGATATTAAATTGCCATATTAAAGACATAATAATGTTTTTTGTTACATTTAGCAACATTCGTAATAAAATACGGAGTAAATCAAGACCTTAAGTCTCAAAATCAAATCAAATATCCCCGTCACAAACCGAAACAAAGTATATCTTGTTTAAATCCAAATATCCGCCTTAAAAGACGCAAAACATGAAACCTACTTAAATATTGCTTCATGCCTTGTGGGCATCATTCAAGATAAACCGCTATCCAAGAAAACAATAGCGCCTTTTATGGCTTTAAAACTGGAATGGAGCCTCAAACACCCCATGCTCGGTAATAATGCCCGTGATGAGATCAGCAGGAGTGACATCAAAGGCAGGATTATAAAACTGGACGCCTTCTGGACAAATAGCCTGTTCGTGGATGGTCCCTATTTCTTGGCCATCACGCTCTTCAATGGGAATTAACTCACCCGAAGCCAAAGAAGCATCAATCGTCGAAGAGGGAGCAGCCACATAAAAGGGAACCTGGTGAGCCTTTGCTGCCAAAGCCAGTAAATAGGTCCCGATTTTATTGGCCACATCACCATTGGCAGCAATCCGATCGGCCCCAACAATCACGAGATCTACACGCCCTTGTTTCATAAGCCAAGCCGACATATTATCCGAGATCAAGGTCACCGGAATACCCTCCTGCACCATTTCCCAGGTAGTCAGACGAGCTCCCTGCAATCGAGGCCGTGTTTCATCGGCATAAACTTGAATCGAGGCGTCTTTGGCAAAAGCAGCACGAACGACCCCAAGCGCTGTACCATAGCCAGCCGTAGCCAATGCTCCGGCATTACAATGGGTTAATATCCGGGCTCCCTGTGGCACTAATGCGGCCCCATGTCGACCGATAGCCCGACACATGGCTACATCCTCTTCAAAAATCGCATTGGCCTCAGCCGTAACACGCTGAGTCAATTCCAATACGGATGGTCCTTCAAAAGATTGGATAACCTTCAACAACCGATCCACAGCCCATTGAAGATTCACAGCCGTGGGACGCGCCATCGCAAGATGATGAGCGTCTCTAGCCAAAGCACCTTTGAACGCGGTCATATCGTCTTGAAGCGTCTTTTGATGATAACGGGCGCTTAAAACCAACCCATATGCACCAGCAACACCGATGGCTGGAGCGCCCCGAACGATCATGGTCTGTATGGCAGAGACCATCTCCGACACGGTATCAACCGACACATAGTGTACCGACTGAGGAAGGGCCGTCTGATCCAAGAGAATAACGGCTTCATCCGTCAATCGAACAGCTTGGACCGCAGAACCCACAGGAAGCGAGCCCGGACTGTCTGAAAATGTGACGGCGGATGATGTCATGCGGACACGGACAAGCCTTATTTCTTGCGTCCCAGGAAATCAGGCAAATCCAGCAAACGGCGAGCGGCTTCTTGGATCGCTGGTGGTGGCTCCTTCTCGTATAAAGCCGATTTATTCAACTTATCGTCTACTTTCTGAGCCAAAGCATTTGAAGGATTCTGGGGTACAGCAGCTCCGTAAACGCCCGGTGTTCCGGGTACCATACCTTGAGGCCACAACCCAGGTGCATTCTGAAAGGGAATATTGACCCCATGTTCACGTCCGGCAGCAGCACGGGCTTTCAGCTCAAACCCAGTCGCAATAACGGTAATCTGGATTTCACCTTGAATACGCTCATCAATAACAGCACCAAAGATGATATTGGCATCTTTATCAACGGCTTCGTAAATCACTTCAGCCGCTTCATTGACCTCATGCAACGTCATATCGGCACCACCCGTTACATTGAAGATCACGCCGCTGGCACCTTCAATAGATGTCTCCAGCAAGGGTGAATTCACAGCCATACGAGCGGCTTCCAGAGCGCGACCTTCGCCTGAGCCAATGCCAATCCCCATAATGGCAGAACCTGCCATACTCATCACGGCCTTAACATCAGCGAAGTCAACGTTAATCAAGCCAGGAACAGTAATAATATTGGAAATACCCTGAACCCCACGCTGCAATACTTCATCAGCAATGCGGAAGGCTTCCTGCATGGAGGTGCGACGTTCAACCACTTCCAGAAGCTTGTCATTCGGGATCACAATCAAGGTATCAACAGCTTCACGTAAGCACTCCAGACCTTGAAGAGCCTGTTGTTGACGACGACGACCTTCAAAAGTGAACGGTTTGGTCACCACGCCCACAGTCAATGCTCCAATATCACGAGCCACCTCTGCAACAATGGCAGCGGCACCGGTTCCGGTCCCTCCACCCATACCGGCAGTAATAAAGACCATATCAGCGCCTTCTAAGGCTGCCATAATATCATCGCGGCTCTCTTCTGCAGCTTTTTGCCCGATTGCAGGATTCCCACCGGCGCCAAGGCCACGGGTAATTTTCTGCCCCAACTGAACCCGATGCGGTGTGGAGGCTGTATCAATCACTTGCGAGTCTGTATTCATGACCCAAAAATCAATTCCAGTTAAACCACTGGCAATCATTCGGTTAACAGCATTACTGCCACCGCCACCAACACCAACAACCTTAATGACAGCTTTCGATTGGCTCATCTGAGGCGCAGCACCCTGATTCAGCGTCCGAAATAGCGGATTGTCATTATACTCTTGGTGCTCAAATTGCTGCCCTTCGAAATTGTCCATCATGTCGCATCCCTTTGTTTCTTTTTCTAAAACGCTATGTACTTATGCGCAATAGCAGTAGTCTAGCCTCTTTGGCCCTATTATTGATTAAAACTGAAGCTTTGAAAAGAACTTTTGAGAAATGTAAGCAAGATTGCTAAACAATTTGATCCCAAACACAATAAACAAGGCAATATAAAGGTCAATGCGCATCAAATGACCAATAGTCAGCAGAAAATAAGCAAACAACAGGTTAAAAAAGTAGGTCAACATCATCGAGCGCAAGCTAAACTTCCCGCTTAAAAACTGCGACGTCCCCTCAACAAGGAGATCCAAGGTAATAATCAGCCCAACGGCAATAAACACCGAAAGATCTTCCGTAATCGAAAAACTTAGCGTGTTGGCCAGGACAATCCCACAGATCAGTCCTACCACCGGCATCAAAAAGAACCAAATCATTTTCATAGGGGCGATTATACGAGGAGGATCGTCAAATGACAATGAAGCATCACAAGCAGCTATGACGAGGAAGCGAGATTGGGAGCAGCAGCAGGAATGGCAACCTTAGCTTTCATCACTTTTGTCTCAATACCGTATTTTGAAAGACTCTTAACAAAACTTGTAGGGCGATTCAAATAAGCAGAAATCTTTTCCGGGTTTCCTAGTGCCTGCACCTTAAATGGAGAGGCAACCCGAGTACCATTAATAACAATAATAGGTCCGGAGCAGTTGATCCCCGTCATTGAGGTAACAGGCTGGCCATTAATGGCAACGGCTGTAGCGCCAGCGGCCCTCAAATCGTTGACCACTTCAGCTAAATCTGTATTATGCACAATCCCAACATTCGGATCGTCCCCCAACAATAAGGGTTTACTGCTATCTTTAACCAGAACTTCAACCCCAGGACCCTCTTGCGGCACAAGACCTATAAATTTAGAGAGCTGCTGAATAGTTTCCTGATGGGCTCTCGAGTAGCGCCCCGAAGCTTGCAAACTCAATTCTGTAATTTCCGATTCCAAGCTGGCATTGCGGTATTCCACATGTCGCAGGCGATGAGACAGTGCCCGAGACCTCAGAATCTCGGCCGTAGAATAACGAGAGCGCGAAAATTGCTTTTCGTGTTGCACATAATACTGGGTTCCCAAAAAGCCAAACCCCAGAAAGAGCAAGAACAAGAAGAAGAAAAAAGTCTGTTTTTTGAACGGGGTCAGCCGCATACAGAACATCATCCATCAATAATACTTCTCCTATTGTAGGCGATGTTATCCGGCAAAAAAAGACTTAGCGGCTCTTCCTGAAACCGGAAAATAGGTAAAGCGCACTATGCTTAAAGCCTGTTTTGCCTCAAAACAAGATAGAAACCGCACACAAAACGGCAAAGTTTACCTATTCAATCAGACATGAAGCTCCAGAAATCATTCTTTTGCAAATTCGATTCAAGGGAAGTGGTATTTGGGTCGATTCTTTAGAGGACGTCTAATTGCATTGTAAATGGTATAACAGTAAACAAACCCCACTGGATCTTGAGGCATGGCTTCCCCAAATATCCTCGAAGAAATACTGTCCAATTTAAACCACTTGCCAGAGCTGCCTGCGGTTGCCTTGCAAGTGTATCGTCTTATGGAAGATCCTCAGACCAGTGCCCGTGACTTGGCCAAGGTCATCATGATCGACCCAGGCCTCACAACAAAAGTTCTACGACTGTGTAACTCTGCTGAATACGGTATCCCTCGAAAAATTGCGACCATCAGTGAAGCTGTATCCATTTTGGGATACAAAGAAATCAAGCGTATTGTCTTCGTCATTATTTCTCACAGCTTCCTCAACCGACCTGTACGAGGATATGCCCTGGAAAAAGGAGAGCTTTGGGATAACGCACTGACCTGTGCCTCCTATGCTCAGCACATTGCTCGCAAAGTTCATTTTATGGACGGTGAATTGGCCTTTATTGCAGCGCTGCTTCGCGATGTCGGCAAAGTCGCTTTGGAAAGTTATATGGTGGGGCAAAGCGAACTGCTGGAAGACAACGCTCGAAAAAACAAAATTTCTTTTGCCGAAGCCGAGGAAAATGTCCTGGGTGTCAGCCATACCGAAGTCGGATCACAGTTGGCTAGCCGATGGAACTTACCTGACTCTCTGGTGACCGCCATTGCCTACCATCATACGCCTTCAAAAATGCCTGCCTCACTCAGCCCTCAAGATGTTAAGTTAACCTGTATCGTGCATCTCGCTGACGTCTTTACCATGATGACCGGTAAAGGTGTTGGCGTAGACGGATTAATGTACCCACTCGACCCAAAAGTCTTTGAAGTGCTCCCTCTGGAACCAGACTCCATGGAACTGGAAGTGCTTTATGCAGAATTGCTGAAACTGCAAGAGAAAATCAATGAAATTACTACCTCCTTTGATGGCGTAGGGGAGGTTATTCCGTGAATGTTCAAACCACCCGAGAGACGCTGGTCTCGGTCGGCCAGATTTATATCACCAAATACGCCAAGGAAATTGTCAAAGCCACCCGGGTTGCAACTGGCATTGTGGTAGTGGTGTACGATACCGAAGCCAAAATGGGTGGAATGGCCCATATGGCACTACCGGATAGCAAAATGTCTTACACCACGGGTGATGCTCCGGAAAAATATGTCGATCTGGCTATCCCGTTGTTTATCAAAGAACTCACCGAAAAAGGACTCATCAAAAACGCAGCCCACTTTAAGATCATTGGGGGCTCTCAATTGTTTAATTTTGGTGGGGGCAGCGGCAATATCTTAAACATTGGAACTCGAAATGCCATTACCGCTCGCACGATGCTGACACGAGAAGGTATTCAGGTTGAAAAAACAGAAACCGGGGGCAACAAGCCTAGAACCGTAATCTTAGATATGACCTGCGGACAGATCAAAGTCTTCCATCCCGGCGAAACCCCACGAATTATCTAGCAAGGAAGCCAGACCATGATCCACGAAACACAAATTGACGACATGATCAACACAATGGAAACACGCCATGAGCTTCCTCTTGTTGCCATAGAAGTTAACAAGATGCTTGATAACCCGGACGTAGAGGTTCACGAGCTGGCCAATGTCATTATGATGGATCCCTCCTTGACGATGAAGATCCTGAAACTCTGTAACTCTGCTCAATATGGGTTTTCCCGGCAAATTGCAACACTGAGCGAAGCCGTATCGATTTTAGGATATCAAACCCTCAAGCGTGTTATCTTTACCATCATTTCTCATGGGTGTCTCGATAGAGCCGTTCTGGGATATGCGCTAGAGCGGGGCGACCTCTGGGAAAACGCCATTACCTGTGCAGTGTACGCTCGAAATATCGCCCAACGACTGGAATTTAAAGATCCAGAATTAGCCTTTGTGGGTGCCTTGATACGAGATATTGGAAAAATTGCGTTGGAAGAGCACATTGACGGCAAAGGACAAGACTTGGCCGAAACAGCCCTACAACAAAAGTCGTCCTTTAGCGACGCCGAGGAAACCATTGCAGGGGTGAGCCATACCATAGTAGGTCTCCATATCGCCCAGCGCTGGAAGCTTCCGGACTCACTTTGCCATGTCATCCGTTATCATCATCAGCCTTCGAAGTTGCCGGCAGACATCTCTCAAGACGATGCCCAACTGGTCACTATCGTTCACCTGGCAGATACCTACACAATGATGACAGGCTCAGGTCTTGGCATTGACGGGCTTATGTACCCTTTAGATTTGGAGGCGCTGAAGTTTATCAATTTAACACCAGAAAACGCCGTTTTAGAGCCGATTTACTGCGACTTACTAAAACTAAAAGAAGAAATCCATACCTTGATGTCGACGTTTTTAAACGGTTAAAACGTCACTCTGGCAGAAAAATTATGCGGTTGCCTGCTCCGCTGCGGACATACACCGTTTCAACATTTGCAGATACAGGCGCTGCTCACCGTTCATCACAAAATCCGCAAACGTGGCAATGGGATTTTCTTGGCGCTGCTCTTCTTCATCATCCAACAGATAAGACCATTGCTCTAAAACATCGGCCTGAAGCCAGTCATCAAAATGCTCTTCCTCAACACCCATCGCCAAGGCAGACACTTTGGCAGAACTCAGCATCATGGCCGTCTTTTCCAGCATGACCCGATCATCATCCGTCATTTCAACTTCTTCTATTGTTTCAAACCAATCGGTTAACATGTCCGTTAACTCAGAAACATACAATGCATCGCTCATTGAAAAACTCTTTCAAACTATCCACAACATCATCAACCAAGTCGCAAGAGGCGGCTTTGATTCCATCATAGTGGACTCTGCCAATAGGGCAAGCCCCTGCTGACTCCAGAAGCACTCTGAACATGCCCGAAAATTAATTTCCGCGCCAAGCCCCCCCTTAAATTCTGATGCCCACCCAACCTCCCTAGGTTAAAATACAGATATTGCCCATAACACATACTAGAGAGGTTGTTCAATGAATCCCACATCCCGCCCAACCAATTGCTACTGTCCTCAGTGTCATCAACACCCTCAGACTCCGCCCATCGAAGTGCGGGGTCATCTGGAGTGCCCTATCTGTCATTGGGTGGTTGAAACCTGTTGTGAAGGAGGCCCCCAGAATTAATCCCAAGCTTTCAGGCGAATTGAGGGGGTAAATAAATGACGACATACCGAACTGGGCAGCCTAATGACCAAAAAGCCGAACAATTAAGGCTTAAGATGGTCTGTGACCAACTCGAAAAACGAGATATTCACGACATAAACGTTTTAAACGCCATGCGCAAGGTTCCTCGCCACTTATTTGGCAAATTTACAACACTTGAAGAGGCCTATGGGGATTTTCCCTATCATATTGATTGTCAACAAACGATCTCTCAGCCCTATATGGTTGCCTTCATGACCCAAGCCCTCGAGATTGAACCCTTTCACAAGGTGCTCGAAATCGGCACCGGTTCAGGCTATCAAACCGCCATTCTCTGCGAACTATCCAGCAAGATCTACAGTATTGAACGTCATGCAGCATTATCACAACAAGCCCAAAGTCAATTAGAATCACTTGGGTACCATCCTAGAAAGCTCATCATCGGTGATGGTTCCCAAGGCCTCTCACAAGACAGCCCTTTTGATCGCATTCTGGTAACAGCCGCCTGCGACGTCTACCCGCAAAATCTGATTCAGCAGTTAAATCCTGATGGCGGTATCATCATTTTCCCCATAGATACTGGAAAAGCCTATCAGCGCTTACTTAAAGTCATCCGACATAGCCTAGACCAAACCGAGGAAATCGACTTAGGCGAAGTGCGTTTCGTCCCTCTCATCCGAGCAGAAGCACAAGCGAATTCTCAAAACGCCAATCCATCGGATTAGTGTCGGCTAATACCGCCAGAACGCCCCATATAGACGTTATAGTCGAAGGTAAATTCAACGCTAATGCTGTTGTTGCGATATTCCGGAGGTAAAGGCCGAAACGGAGCAGAGCGTTCCACAGCAGCTCGAGCGGCAGCATCGGCATTGGCAAACCCGGAGGAGCGTTTCACATTCACACTTAAAAGACGTCCATCGCGAGAAATACTAAACAGCAGAACCACACTTTTATCTTCCCGATCATCGGGTGGAGTCCAGTTGCGACGAATGCGACGCTGAAGCTCCGCAAGATAGGGACCGAAATCCGGCTCCGCAATGGCATCGACCCCGGGTCGGCCACCGCCGCCACCAGGGCTCCCGTACTGAGAATAAGGACTACGACCACCTTGGCCCGATGAGCCTGCAGAAGAAGGTCGGCCACCCCCGGAAAACTGCCCAGGAACGGTTGCCGGGGAGCTGGCACCGCCACCACCGGAACCAGAACCAGCCGTGCCACTTCCGCTGGCAGGTCCTCTTACGAGGGGTCCGGTTGTCGTGACCGGCCCAGCCGACTCGGGAACTTGGATTGGCGCGACAGGATTAGGCACAGCAGAAATGCGTTGGCGATCCGTGGTAGGCCGAGGAGCTGTTACCCTGGGCCGAGGAGGAGCCGGGGGCGTATTATCGGGTTGCTGAGAAGGCTGTTGTGCTACCGGCTTAGCTTGTTGCTGGGGACGTTGAGGCTGAGGCGTCTGGTTTGGAGCAGAACGAGACCGAGGTGTCGGCGTCGCTGAAACACTGGGTTGAGGACGCTGACGAGGTTGAGGGTTACCTGCCTGTCGCTGGGTTTGGGCCTCACGCATATTGGGTATTTTTTCTCCCCCTGCACGGGTATTGTGTTCCGCCCGATTTCGAGTCTTCGGGTTACGGGGGGCCTCTTCAGGTGCATTCACCAATTGAAACTCAATATCCTGAACCGGCTGAGGCCGATCAAAGGTGAGCAAGTGAATGCCGAAAAACTCCAAGAGAATCAAGAACAACCAGATTAACAAGATGCTACCGATGTGAACACCGGCGGAAATCAGCAAGCTGCGCGTCATGCCAATATCATTATCTTGGTAAGTCAGCACCATAGCCGGAACATCGCCCACTGTCGCAGGCTGAAACGGCTTCGGCTCGGGGGTAAATGAATTCGGTGCGTTACTCACCACGAGGTTGTCTCTCATCTTGACTTCCTTTACTATTTTAGGACGAAACGCAGGAAAACTTTAGTCCTATGAAAAATGTAACGGTTATCCGTGCTTACCGGGGTGGCATTTGTGAAAACATTCATATCGCCTCAACCGCTGTTTGCTCAGAGACGGGAACGGTTTGCCAAATGTTCCCAGACTTGGAAGAGAGCCATGTATTCCTGCGTTCTGCGGCCAAGCCATTCCAAGCCTTACCGTTATATCAAAACCCTCAATCAAAAGACATTCCCCTAGAGGAGTGGGCCATCATCTGCGCCTCGCATTCTGCCTCTGCGATACACCTGAAGCTGGTTCATCGATTATTAGAGCGAGCCCAAGCAACTGAAGCTGATCTTCAGTGTGGTCCGCACATGCCCACTGATGAGTCCACTTCAAAGCAGCTCATCTGTTCTCAATCAGCCCCAACCAAGATCCATAACAACTGCTCGGGAAAGCATGCCGGCATGTTGTTGGCGTGCCGGTATTACGGCTGGCCTTTGGAAACGTACCTTGACCCTGATCACCCCTTACAGCAGGCCATTCGAAAAATTATCGAGCATTACAGCGAGACCGACGCCATCATCACCGCCATTGACGGTTGTGGAGCACCGGTATTTGGTCTCCCCCTCGCCTCTATCGCCAAATTATTTCAGAACCTGGCTATACAACCTGAATTAGCGCATCTTTACCGGGCCATGGTCACCCATCCCGAACTCGTGGGTGATGCCCATCGGATTGATTCCAACCTCATGAAGATCAGCCAAGGCAATATCGTGGCCAAGGTTGGAGCAGAAGGGTTTCTCGGTCTAGCCCATCGCGAGCGAAAAGAGGGCCTTGCCATCAAGATGCATGACGGCAGCAACGAGATGCGGGATCGACTGGTCATTACGTTATTGGAAAAACTTGACTGGTTGAGCTTCGATCAGGCTGAAGCTCTTCGGCAAATGCCACAGTTCTCGTCCCACCGCGTGAACACCCAGGGCAAAGTTATCGGCCATTATACCTTTGAGTTCCCTAACAGCGTGCCTGTCTAGCGCTCCGAGACATGGCTGCTTTGGGACATGGGCGAATCCACATAGGTGTCTTCGTCTTGCATGGTCGAGACAAAGGGCATCGGGCCTTCCAATTGCATTTTGTTAATACGGTGGCCATCCATTTCCAGGACCGTAAACATTAAGTCTTCAAACGGCACCTGATCGCCTTCCTTGGGTTCCCGGCCCAACAATCCAAAGACAAAGCCCCCAATGGTATTGAACTCTTCATCGGGAATGCCCAGTTTAAAACGCTCATTGAGCTCGTCAATATTTATCCGCCCACTCATCACAATGCGGTTGGGCTCAGGCTGATCCAGAACATCCTGATCTTCATCGTACTCGTCCCAAATTTCACCCACGATCTCTTCTAACAAGTCCTCCAGGGTAACCAGGCCAGCAAAGCCGCCGTGCTCATCAGCCACCATGGCGATTTGAATTTTCTTGCGCTTGAATTCTTCCAGCAAATCGCTCACCGGTTTATTTTCGGGGTAAATATCAAACTCACGAACCAGTCCCTGAAGAGGCACGTCCATTTCACCGCGACGCAGGTACTCAAACACATCCTTGGCATGGATTGCACCGATCATATTGTCAATATCTTCCTGATAAACCGGAATCCGGGTGTGGCCGGTTTTAACAATAATGTCTACCAAGTCGTTCAAGGACTCCGATACTTCAATACAATCCACATCGGTCCGAGGGATCATAATGTCACTGACCACGGCGTGGGTAAATTCATAGACATTTTTGAGGATACGCTCTTCGCGCTGTTTAAGCACATTGCGTTCCCGGCCCTGTTCAATCAACCGATAGAACTGATCACTCCATTCAACGTTGGTCTCATCGGCCAAAACCTCGATGATAACCTCTTTGACATTAGATACCCGAGCCTGTACCCGATCCCGAATCCGGTCCGTCAGGTCATCCACATCTTTCACCAGAATGTCCGGGTCAACCTCGACCCGCATGTGAACCACAACCCCGGACATCCCGTAATCAATGGTCTTCAAGTCATGCACTTGCGACACACCCGAAAGACTCAAGACAAAGTCGCGAATCTTCTGCTCAACCTGTGGGCTGGCCGAAGAGCCGGTCAAGCCCTTGCTGTTATGCAGGAACAAGTAAATCGCCAAACTCAGCAGCATCAAACCGATCAAAATAGAAGCGGAGGCGTCAGGGACATGGGCGTAGGCTTGAGGCAAAATCCCAATTACTGTTCCCACTTGAGAAATGGTAATTGCCACCAGGGCCACAATCGCACCCAGAAGCGCAATGGTGTCTTCATAGTAAACAAACCGAGTAGTGGGGCTAATAATTGTGCGTACATGCTTACCTGCCGTCACCACACGACGCCACCACGAGGACTCGGTCAGTTCTTTCTCGTTTAACACAGCCGTCGCGGCAACATTGACAGCCCCAATCTCAAGAACAATACTGACCAATAGCACAACAGCCGATAACCAATACCCTTCCAGAGGTTGAGGGTGAATAAAGCGGTTGATGCCAATATACATGGACATACTGGCCAATATGAGCATTAACAGACTGGCCAGCATCGCCCAAAGCGTGGTCTCCAACCCATACCCAAAGGGATGCGTTTTATCTGGCGCACGGCTGCCTTTGTAAAGACCAATCAATAAAAAACCGCTGTTTAACGAATCAGCCATCGAGTGCATGGCTTCAGAGAGCATGGCACTCTGGCGCCCAAGGATACCGGCTATCAGTTTCACCCCACCAATGGACAGGTTGGCGGCCAAAGCCACTAAAACGGCGCGCTTACTGTGCCAAGTGTCTGACTTGGCGGACGAAGGGAGAACAACTGTTTCAATACTGCGTTGTGACCGTAAGGGACTACTGTCAGAGGAGTCAGAACTGGCCATGGAACCTCAATGGTTACGGACACATCAAACCTGGATAAAAGGACAGATTCTGGAGAAGATATCGATCCGGGGCGAAAAAACTTCAATACCCCATCCAGTTTTTCGAAATTTATTTTATAGCTATTCCCCCGAGTTTTCAAGAGATTAAGGCTGAATATCCTCCAAAAAGGTTTCCTCTCCCGTAACCGGGGCCAAGCCCTCTTTGGCCGAGAGTGTCCCCGCCGGGGATTTCTGAGATTTGGAGACATTTCCAAACCACCCGCCACCCGAACGATTTCCTTTAGGATGGGCCAAAATGGCACCTATCCGATACCCAATGACACCGAGAACCACGCTGGACCCCAGTCCAAAGATCATGGCATGCAATGGATTATCGGTGGTCACATAGGCACGTGTGGCAATGACCAGAAAAGTCAACGAAGCAAAGATACCGGCTAATCGAACCTCTTGTTTCATACCTTAAAACCCGGACTTCATGACATAACAGCCGCCTCCACGTGGATGGTTCCTAAGGAAACCGCCCGAACCGTGGGGCCTATTTCGTTGTAAGACAATACGGCAACCTGCGAAAGCATCCGCTCAATCAGGCGACGCAGTGGCAAACGCAGCCTGGAGTTACACAGCAGGACAGGTTGCAAGCCATGATTCATCAATACGGATTCCACCGCTTGATTAATGCTGGTCAACAGGTTCTGGGTGTATACAGGGCTCAAGCCCAACAACTCTCCACTTTCGGTTAAGCCCGCCGCCAACTTATCTTCAACATCGGGTGCTAAGGTAATCACAGGCAGTTCACCTGTGTTCGGATCCTGATACTGCTTGCAAATGCTCCGAGACAAGGCCATCCGGCATTGCTCCATTAAATAATCCTTGTCCTTGGATACCCGGCTATGATATGTCAGAGCCTCCAGGATGCTGGCCAAATCCCGAATGGAGACACGCTCCCGAAGCAGATTCTGTAAAATCACATGCAATTCAGCCACGGTCAGTTGATCGGGAATCAGATCCTCAACCAGCGATTCAGCAGATTTTTTGAGGTTATCCAGAAGCGATTGTACATCCAGACGAGACAGAATGTCGGGCGAGTATTTCTTGATGACTTCAGTCAGGTGCGTTGCAACCACCGCAGAAGCACTCACAATGGTATACCCTTTCGCCTCTGCCTCTTCTTTTTGATCCGGGTAAATCCAGATGGCTGGCAGGCCAAAAGCAGGCTCTTTACCGGCAATACCGTTGATGGGTTCGGCCATATTATCCGTGTTCATGGCCATCCACATTTCAGGGCGGACTTCGCCACTGTCAATCACCACACCCCGAATCTTGATGTTGTAGCCGTTGGGAGAGAGTTGCAAGTTGTCACGCACACGCACAGAGGGCAACACCATACCCAGTTCAATTGCTACTTGGCGCCGTATTTGCGAGATCCGATCCAGCAGGTCACCCCCATTCTCAGGTTCCAGCAATGGAACCAGTCGATAGCCGATTTCCACCTCCAGGGATTCCACCTGTAGCAGATCCATGACGCTTTCCGAGGTACTGGCCTTTTTGATCTTGGCCTTGGCCGATTCAGCCGCTTGCTGGCGCTCCTGTTCGGCTAGCTTACGCTTTTGACCCTTGTAAAGGAAATAGCTTCCGGCCCCCAAAGCAGCCGCAATCAACATAAAGGGCAACGTGGGCAAACCCGGGATCAAGGCCAAAGCCCCCATCAAGGAGCCCACAATACCCAGAATCTTGGGATCCATAAACATTTGTGCCTGAATGTCATCGCCCAAGTTCCGCTGATCGGAATCCGAAACACGGGTTACCAAAATACCGGTGGCTGCCGAAATAACCAGGGCAGGCATTTGTGACACCAAGCCATCCCCAATGGTGAGGATGGTAAAGTGTTGAACTGCATCCTGAATGGACATTCCCTGTTGAAAAACGCCCACAATTAAACCCCCAATAATATTCACCACGGTAATCAAAATGGCAGCAAAGGCATCACCCTTAACGAATTTGGAGGCACCGTCCATGGTCCCGTAGAAATCAGCTTCGCGCTGAATCTGGCTGCGGCGGACCTTGGCTTCTTCTTCGGTAATAATTCCGGCGTTTAAATCAGCATCAATACTTAACTGCTTTCCAGGCATCGCATCCAAGGTAAAGCGGGCAGCCACCTCGGCAACCCGACCAGCACCGGTGGTAATGACACTGAAGTTAATGATGACGAGAATAATAAAGATAAGAATCCCGACGAGGTAGTTCCCCCCGACAACGAAACTCCCGAACGCATGAATAACCGCACCAGCCTCCCCATGGGTTAATATCAGTCGTGTGGCGCTCACGTTCAGGCCCAGGCGAAACAGGGTGGCTACCAGAAGAATAATGGGGAACGTCGAATACTGAAGTGGCTCATGTGTGTACAAGGTCACCATTAAAATCGTTACGGCCAGGGCCAAATCCACCGTCAGCAAGACATCCAGAAAAAACGACGGCATGGGCAACAGCAGCATACCGATAATCAAGGAAATGCCGACAGCCAGAAAGATGTCGTTGTGTTTCAGGAGCTTGGATAAACTCAGTTTATTCATGCAGCATACCCTGTTCTCTCACTTACTTCACCGTCTGAACCTGGGGACGCCGACGCCCCTTGTTACGTTTAAACACGAAGGCCAGAACCTCGGCCACGGCAATAAACAGTTCCGGCGGGATTAAGTGATTGACTTCAACCAATGCGTACAAACTTCGAGCCAGAGGCCGGTTTTCCACAATGGGCACCTTATTCTCCTTAGCAATTTGGCGAATCTTCAAGGCCATATGATCCGTGCCCTTGGCCACCACAATGGGAGCCGGAGCAACGTCGGGATCATACTTAATGGCCACAGCAAAGTGGGTCGGGTTGGTTACCACAACATCGGCCTGAGGGATAGCTTTGGCCATTTTAGAGAATGCAATCTCCTGCCCCTTGGCCCGCACTTTGCCTTTAATCTGTTGGTTCCCCTCGGCGTTCTTCATTTCATCTTTGACTTCCTGCTTGGTCATCTTCAGGTTTTTCATCAGCTGGCGCTTCTGCCACCAGAGGTCCACCACACCCAACACCAACATAACCAAAGCAATGGAGGAGGCAATCTGAATTACCATCTGGAAAATAAAGCCCCACGCCTCGGTAAAGCCCATGGTCGCCATACTCAACAAGTGTCCCTTGTTGGCATTAATAATGGAAAACCCACATGCCCCTACAATCACCATTTTCAAGAGATTCTTGGCCAACTCCACCAAAGAGCGGACAGAGACAAAGCGTTTGGCTCCCGCAATCGGGTTCAACTTGGAAAAATTAGGCTTAATCACCTGAAATGACACCATCCACTTGACTTGGAGAATATTAATCAAAATTCCGACCACCATAATGGTCAACATAAAGGGAATTACCAACAAAACAACGTGATACACGATGTCTCTGAAGAGTTGGCCAAACGTCAATACAGTCAACGTGTGGGCCATACGAAGTTCATGATGCAGGAGTTCTCGGGTCAGGCGGCATAAATAATTGAATAAATACGAGCTGTACGTAATCAAGAGAATCCAGGAAGCCACCAGGACCAACGCCGAATTTAATTCATTGCTTTTGGCAACCTGGCCTTTTCGTCTGGCATCGGCCAGACGTTTACCTGTAGGCTGTTCTGTTTTTTCCTGTCCTGACATACAGCCTCCCTAAGTCCTGAACAGTATCATCAAGTGCGAGGTCAACTCCTCATAGGCCTTGCCCAGGGCCTCAGCCGTGTAGGGCAAGGTAATGGAAATGAGCAACAGACCCAACATAATCTTGCCGGGCAGCGAAACCATCATAATGTTCATTTGGGGCATTAGCTTGGCCATAAACGCCAGAGCAACCTCTTTTACCAGAATAATACCCATCACGGGCAATACCAGAAGCATGGATAAGACAATGGCGTGTGAGCCCAAGCCCGTAAAACGTTGAGCCAACAAAGCAAAGGATTCAATCCCTGTTGCCAGCGGCACAAATTCAAAACTCTTGGCAACTGCCATAATCAGACTGTGATGAATATTCAGGGTCATAAACAGCATCAGCGCCAACATGCTGTAAAACTGACCAATGGCCGGAGAGTTAACCTGGGTTGTTGGGTCCAGGGCTTGTGCCATATTCAAGCCAATCATCACACTGATATGCCCACCGGCCATCTGAACCGAAGCAAAAACCAGTTGAGCCACAAACCCAAGCATCAAGCCAATGGCCAACTCCTGAAACGCCAGCCAGCCAAAGCTCCAAAGGTCCTTCGCCCAGATAGGAGCAGCATTGGTGGAATAAATGGGAAACATCACCATGCCCAACGTAAAGATCAGAAAAATACGGACCTGAATCGGAATTCCCAACTGCGTAAAAAACGGTGCCGTCGCCATCATGCCGCTGATGCGCATTAGCATCAGCATAAACACCATTACGGTGGCTTCGGAAAAAATGGCTAGCAGATTCGGGTTCAATCCAGAAGACTCCTTCGCTTATTCCGTAATGGTTACCATGTGATTCAGAATTCGATGCGTGCGATCGATATACACGCTCAGCATCCAGGGACAGGCAATGACCAGAACCACGAGTGAGACGAGAATCTTCGGCACAAAGGTCAATGTTGCTTCCTGAATCTGAGTGACCGCCTGAAACAGGCTGATTAAAATCCCAACGGACATAGCCACAACCAGAACCGGGGCACACAGCATCAGGATTAGCATAATGGTTTCTTGTAACAAGCCAATAAAGGCCATTTCAGACATATTCTTACGCTCCACTCATCACGGTCATTAATGAAACCCCAGAACCAGAGCTTCGGTAATCAGATGCCACCCATCGACCAGAACAAAGAGAACAAGTTTGAAAGGCAAAGAAATGGTCATTGGTGGCAGAAAGACCATCCCCATAGACGTTAGCAAGCTGGCAATAACAATGTCGATAACAATAAACGGCAAAAAGACAATAAACCCAAGCTGAAATGCTGTTTTCAACTCACTGATAATAAAGGCAGGCAGCAATACATACGTCGGTACATCATCGGTGGTTTTCGGGGCCTTGAGCTTGGCCAAACGAACAAACAAGCCCACGTCCTTTTCATCCACCTGCTTAAACATAAAGCTGCGTAAGGGGTCCAGGGCCAGGGTAATAGCCTTTTCCTGGGCCAATTGATGGTGAAGATAAGGTTGAAGTGCCTTGTTGTTAATGGCTGAAAACGTGGGGGACATAACAAAGAAGGTCAGAATCAGAGCCAACCCAACCACCACTTGATTGGGAGGCAGCGTGGGCGATCCGATGGCATGACGGACCAACGATAAAACAATCACAATCCGGGTAAAGGCCGTCGTCATAATCAGAAGGGCCGGTGCCAAGGTCAGCACCGTCAACAGGATCATGATCTGGAGGCCTTTGCTGATATCTTCAGGGTTATTCGATTGCCCCAGCTTGATATCCAGGGTGGGCAAGCCCCCTGAAATTTGGGCAAACGCATCGGTTGGAAGCCCAATCATGAGCAACACCATTGCAAAGACTATCCAAAGCGATTTTTCTCTGACCCACCGCATACGTGCTCTCGCTCTCTCAGGACCATCGTCCCTGACCGGGACGTTCTCACATACACCTATCCTGATGATGACCGATTTTGATGCCCTTGCCATCAACCAAACATAGGAGTCCTCATAAGGGACTTCCTCTAAGCGAATGTGAAGGGATAAATTTCTTATTTTCGGGGAGCGTCTGTGGAGACTCGGGCGAGTTCCTGATAAAGCTCTTTTTCTCTAGCTGACAGACTTTTGGGGGAAACAATGTAGACAGTCACGAACTGATCCCCTGTATTGTTGTTCAGCTTAACCCCTTGCCCTTTCAAGCGAAAGACCGTTCCCGAGTTGGTCAGGGCAGGAATCACCATTTTGACCTTGCCATGCAGGGTTGGCACATCAATTTCGGCCCCAAGCACAGCCTCCGGAATCGTAATGGGTACATCACATGTAACCGTCAGCCCGTCAATCTTCAGGGCCTGCTCTTCCTCAATTTTGATCAGCAGGAATAAATCCCCGGGTTCGCCGCCCTGAAGACCCCGCCCACCCTCTTTCGCCACACGAACCTTGGAACCGGCCTTGACGCCTGCCGGAATACGGACATCAATCTTTCGCACCGTCACCAATTGCTTATCCCCATGGCACACTGAACAAGGCAGACCATTGACCTTGCCTGTGGCCGAGCAGCGCTTGCAAGCTTCGGTGTGCTGAACACTAACCGTTTTCACAATACCTTGCTGAGACTCGTTGCGAGAGATAACCGTCTCCACCGTCACATCTTCACCTCGAACCGGCTTCGAGGAGGCCGCCTTGTTGGCGGCCGAATAGGCCCGTTGGGCATCGCGAACAGCCGAAGGCTCCGGACCGGATGAGGCAGCAGTATTGCCATCGGCTCTCTCGTCCTTGCGAAACAAAGAGTCAAACATATCTTTGAACCCGGCATTCTTGCCATCACCTGCGTCTGCGGAAGTTTGTTTGGTCGAGGACCCTGCTGAGGTTTTTGTCCGAGGAGGGGGCGGTGCTTTAGCATTTTTTGCCCTCCCACCAGAAGCGGGCTCTCGGGTTGAAGTCGACTGCGCCTGGGTGTTCTTGTCAGTCGATGTTTTTCGACGAATGCCAAAACTTAAATCATAGGCCTGGCGTTTTTCAGGTTCAGATAATACGGCATAGGCTTCTCCCACCTGCTTGAACTTGGACTCGGCAATAGGATTTCCAGGGTTAATGTCCGGGTGGTACTTACGCGCCAGACGTCGGTAAGCACTTTTGATCTCCGCCATATCCGCCGACGGAGTCACTTCCAGAATGTCATAATACGTTTGACGGTGATCCACCCATAGACCCTCTGTTCAAGTCTATTTCCATGATGGCATTATCTCACAGCCCAGCCCATCTAGCCAAAGCGTTGTCGCAAGGTCAACAGGACTTTACCGCTGCCCAGTGCTAAAAGAAGCGGTATAAATGCGGCTGCCAGAGGTGGCAAAAAACCAATACTGCCTAAGGTTGTGCAGACAGGAACCATTACATTATAGAACAGCAGAAAGACAGCCGCATACGTCAACCCTAAGTTCCGTGTGGCGCGAGATCGTTCAACTCCGAGACACGCCCCTAAAACAGCAAATACAATGGGAATGAACGCCAGAAAATACCGTTGGTATAAGCGCACTTTATAAAAACGCTCATCTTCACTCTGCCCACCCAGGCCCAAAAGACGAACATATTTTTGTAAATCTGCTAATCGGTATTCCGTGGGTCTTCCGGGAGGAAAAGACAAGAAGGCCTGAGCCATATCACTGGTATGGACTAGCTTTAACCCAAACGATGCCACGGTTTGGTAAATCCCCTCTTCATTCAGCTGGTAATCAATCCCATCCGACAGGAGCCATCCCTTATCCTGGTCGCTCCAGCGTCCTTGAGTTGCAGTAATCATTCTCCAAATACGGGTTTCAGGCCCTTTGCCCGTGAAAAAGAGAAAGATAAACTGATTCATATCAGTTTTAGCCTTGGGGGAAATGACCAAAAACTTGTCCATTGACCCATCCGGGCCCCGTTCGACATAGGTAACCTGATGATGTTCCTCAGCGTTTTCCTCAAACTGGGTCTGCGCATTTAAGGCATATAAGGCCTTTGAGGCCTCAGGCACGAACCATTCTTGCGTCAAAACAAATAAAAGACTCATGGAAGCCCCAACCATCCCAATGGGAATCAGAATTCGCCGAAAAGACACTCCACTGGCCATAATAGCAGTCAGTTCAGAGGACAAACTCATCTGGCGAAACAGAAACACACTGGCAAACAACGTGGCAATGGGCAGACAATAAACCAAAACCGTGGGCACCTGATAGATCAAATAGGCCAAGCCTTGCCAGGGCGTCAATTTATGCTCGGAGACCCCTTGAATGGCATTGAACATAATTTCCGGCGCCAACCAAAGGACCGTAAAGACGAAAATGGCAAACACAGCAATAAGGGCGTGACGACTGATAATAAACCGATCCAGGAGTTTCACAGTTGAAAATCAGCCCCTAAATAGTAATCTCGTACAATTTGCTCGTTTGCAACGTCCTGAGCGGAGCCCGCATAAATGATTTTACCGTCATGAATGATGTACGCCCGGTCCACAATGCTTAAAGTAGCTTTAGGATTGTGATCGGTGAGCAGAATGCCAAGCCCGCGCGATTTTAGCTGCACAATCAGCTTCTGGATATCTTGAATGGCAATGGGATCAATCCCGGTAAAAGGCTCATCCAATAACAAATACTTGGGGTTTGCGGCAATAGCCCGAGCAATCTCCACCCGCCGACGCTCCCCGCCTGACAATTGAATTGCCGGCTTGTGCCGATGCCGTTCAATACCAAACTCCTGAAGCAACTGCTCCAACTGCTCCTGCTTCACCTGAGCCGGACCTTCCTGAAACTCTTGCACCAGGCGTATATTCTCTTCCACCGTTAAACGGCGAAACACCGAGGTTTCCTGCGGCAAATACCCTACCCCGGCTCGAGCACGTTCGTGAATAGGCAAGTCGGAAAGGTTTTGCTCGTTTAACCAGATTTCACCTTGATTTGGCTGAACAATACCCACCGTGGAATAAAACGACGTGGTCTTCCCGGCCCCATTGGGCCCCAGCAAGCCCACCACTTCACCCAGATTCACGTCAAAAGACACATCATTGACGACCGGTCGACCGCCATATTGTTTGAACAAGTTTCGAACTTTCAGGGTCATACCGGGTTAATTTCCGCCTTGTTGCGATGTGGCTTTCTCAATCATCATTTCCTGTTCAAAGGCATCAGCCGAAGAAGAGGCAGTACTATTTGCCGATGTCTTGGCATGACCCGACGAACCGTTAGTGGCGGCGGGTTTGCCTTTTTCTGTATTCGAGGCCTCTTGATTTTTAGCCTTAATAAAGGTTGTAACATTACCTTTGGCATTAAATTGCTTGGGGTTCACGGTAATTACAACCGTATCTCCGGTCACACGGCGATCCGGGTCATCAATCATGGCTCTGCCGGTCATAACAATGCGATTTAACGTGTCATTTTCACGGTAAAAAACCGCTTTGGGTCCCTTGGCCACGTAGTCATCGTAATGGATCAGCGTATTGCCATTGGCGATTAAGGTACCCGTCTTGTGATCTAACTCTTGCAAGTGAGATTGAACCTGGATTCGGGTGGTCTTGCCTTCGCTGTCCTTGCTTAAAACACTGCTCTGAGTATTACGTTCAGCAAAAATATCGCCCGTATCCAGCTTAATCGTAATGGTTTCGGCTTTAATCTCTTGGTCTCCCTGGATTAGTTTGGCCCCTTTAATAAAGACCGCCTTTTCAGCCCCACCTGAGGCTCCCAGAAAAATCAGGGCTTCAGGGCTGGTGATCAAGGCATCACCTTTTTTAACAGTCACATGGCCCACGGCTTTCATAACACCGTGTTGCTGATCAAACTCCTGGTGATCGGACTTAATGGAAACATCACCCTCTTTGGCCCCGCTCATCTGGGTCACGACATTGCCTTTCGCTTTCATCGCCCCGTTATCCAACCCCATATTCAGGGTATCCGCCTGAATGGTCTGCTTCACGGAGGTCCCTTGGCGAACCATTTTGGGGCGATTGGAAAATGTGGCTGAGCTGGCTTTGCCATTTTTATCCATCGAAAAATCAGCCTGGGGTCCTGAAATCTGGGTTCCTTCCATCGCCACCAAAACGTTTCCTTCAAAATGAGACCGCCCTGTAAACGGTTCAAAGACCTGTGTTCCGGAGCTGACTCGAATATCTGCCGCCTGAGCGCTACTGAGTGAAAACATCAAGACGACTGGAATGACAAAAACAATCCATTGGCCAAAGCGAGAACCAAATTGGGAGGAGAACGCAAAGAGAGGGTGTACCATGGGAAGTCTCCTACTTGAGTACAGAGGGGGTCTACTTTATGATAAATGACTGGTAACAGAAACGAAAGTTCTAATTTTTTAAAGCATAACCGGTCTAACGTTGTGCTTGCTGCAAAAGCACCGACCGCAAGGAGAATCATGACCCTATTTCGAAGCTTACAAACCCGTTATGAGCAAAAAGAGGCCTTTACCAAGTCCACGTTCCCGTGGCCGGCCATTTATCGTGACCCGCTCCCGCATATTGAGCCGAGTCAATATGCTCTGCAGATTCGTATAGAAAATCAACTGCCCAAATCCATGCCCTTAAAACAGCTGGCTACCTTGCCCTCGTTTAACGAAAGCCGACGAATCACCAGTAAATCCGGCTGGACCTACTACGGGCACTGGAAAGGTTTGACCTTTCAAACGCTGTTTAACTTGTTTTCCACCCCCCATCTATACCCCTGGGTGCGGATTGAGTCTTTAAACGGGCAGCATTACCTCATTGACCGCAAAAATCTGATGAACTACCGGGTCATCACCGAATCGGATGGGAATCCCTTGTCGGTGCTTTATGGCGGCCCC
Source organism: Vampirovibrionaceae bacterium NZW_1234 (assembly GCA_041697335.1). GTDB lineage: Bacteria > Cyanobacteriota > Vampirovibrionia > Vampirovibrionales > JAGQHJ01 > JBGUGD01. Next base: position 109,146 of record JBGUGD010000039.1, read on the forward strand.
TTGTGGGTTCACTGCTTTGATTACTATGTGGAGTATGGCATTCCCAATGTCAAAAGCATTGTCCTGCTTCAAGGTGAACATGAGTACTATCACCCCAACGAGGCCCTGGGCTTTCGCCTGGATCAGGCCCGCGTAATGCCAGGGTCTTATTACGCCATTCATCACGAAAAAATTGCGACGCTGTAGAGTAGGATGGGTGAAAAACCATCGAAACCTCGACGATGACTGGGTTGCTTGTTGAAGAGATTAAGACGAAAAAACAGATTTTCACCGTGCGGACAAATTGTCCGCACGGTGAAAATCTTATGAAAGACCGACTTAACACTGGACTGACAGCAGGTGCAACCGAAAAACATAAAGACATCAACCTTTTTTAAGTTATTTTTAGTTATTATTCCCATTCATTTAGATTTTTAAACATATAATCCAGAAAAAACCCCCATATACAGAGAGAAATTAGATTTATGCTCAACATAAATGCTTTCATACAGTCATTTTTAAACACAAATAATGACCTTTAACCCTTTGAAATATAGCTTTTACCAAATTTTATCCCAGCTTTTAAAAAAGCAAGCTGAAGCATGACTGCACGACATTGCCGTGTCAGCGCATTGTTTGAGCCCAGGCTAGCTCGTTTCCGTTTTTTTTGGCACAATACGGAAACGGAATCTAAAAAAGGGTGTCATTCTGAATGCTGTCTTTACGCAACCCCCGCTTTTTTGCCACACTGACCCTTGCCTTGGCGGTCTTCTCGACAGTTTCTCCGGCACATGCCCTAACTTCCTTCGATGACATTGTCGAGCTTGATAAAACACCTGAAAACACCCGGATTCAAGAAAAAATTCAGCTTTCCAAACCCATTGAAACGTTAAACGCCCCCCTCCAGGCCCATATCAAGTCAGCCACAGGCTCTACAGCCGAAGATTTGCGAAATTTGGATCTGTTATGGCAGTCGGTTATCTCCAAAAATCCTGTCATTCAATACGGCCTGAAGCAGTTGGCAACACCACCAGAGCTGAGAGAAGTTCATTCCAGCATCTTGTCTCGGACCGTTGGCGGTCTCTTAAGTGGCGCCTCTCTATTGCCGTATATGTTCGGAGCAGATCCTTACACGGTTGGAGCCTCGGCCATCGGCGCCAATATGGTGGACCGGGCCATGGTCAATTCCAAGAAAATCGACCCGTCGCAACTGCCTTCGGATACGGAATTGGTAGAGCTGGCCAGCTTTGTGCAGAGTCTTCAAAAAGCCCTGGTCTCGAATTACTTTGATTACAAAAACTGCTTGAGAACCATGGTGCAAATGAATCAAGTTACGGATCGCCTGGAAACCAGCATAACCACAACAAAAACAGAAGCCGATCCCGTCCGTCAGATTGCTCTAGAGCACCAGAAACAAAGTGCTCTTGCCCAGGCCCGAGCCGCCAAACAAGGTGCCATTCGCCATTACATTGCCCTAGAGCGTTTGGTTGGCAAAGACAATATGAAACAGCTACGCTTTGGTGACATTACCCCCTCGGAACCCGGCCCGGTCAGCCTGATGCCCAGTAAAGCCCTGCCTTCAGGAGTCATGTATGATTCGGTTCTTAAATAAGCCCGCCCTCGGATTGGTCCTTTTGACCCTGGTTTTGCCGCTGAATCTGGCCTTTGGGTTTAACAACGACCCGTTGCAAGGCATGCATCAGGAACTGCTCTCTGAAATTGATGACCTAGAGCCCACCCTCCTGCCTGAACTGGAAATTTTGTGGCGAGGGACCCTGCAACGCAACTCCAGTATCCAGCTGGCCCTGGAAAAGATGGCCGAAAAAACCGGCCAACTTAAACACAAAGACCGCTCGGCATGGACACAGAACATGCTTCGAGGCCTGGTTCAAATTGGAGGTTTTGGTGGTGCAGCCCTTGCCGGGAACCCGGCACCTCTTTTAGGCAGCGCCTTTATCACGCGAGCCACCGCCCCAGACACTGTGGCCAAAGAGCTGACCAAAGTCACCAGCGCCGATCTGGTTATTCTGACCCGTGAAATCGAAGAAACGCAGAGCCAATTGCTCTTGAATTTTTTATCCTATCGCCAGAGCTGTGAATCCTATAAGCAGCAACTCCAGGCCATAGAACAGCATCATGCCCTGGCCAAGTCTCTGCCTCAAGATAATCCCGACGTGACGGATTTGTTACGAACCACTTCCCTTCAATCCAGCTTTGAGTTACAACAAATCGAAGGTAAGCTCCAGTCCAACCGACAGGTCCTGGTCCTACTGTCGGGAGAGAATGCCGTTAAAGAAGTGGACAAACATTTAGAAGAGTTACTGAACGTAAAGTTACCTACCCATGCCCCCATTGAATCACCTACCCAATCCTAATTCTTCGGATTTTCCACCTGAATCCCCGATTGACATCGTCTCTTTCGGTAGTGCCGTTCAGGATGTTTTTGTGAATATTCCGATTGAGTCCGATCAATCGGCCTTTATCCGCAGCAATCATTTACTGATGGCCTTGGGCTCCAAGATCAATGTGGATTACCCTTTAACCGAAGTCGGCGGAGGTGGAACCAATACGGCTGTTAATTTCAGTATCCAAGGCTTAAAATCGGCAATTCTTTCTCGCATTGCCAATGACAAGGGTGGTGAAGAGGTTTTAAGCCGCCTTCGGCAATTTCATGTCAACACCGAGTTTCTGCAAATCGACAGCAGCACCATGGCCCGGACTGGCATGTCCATCATCCTCAACGTTCCCGGCCATGACCGGACCGTTCTGGTGAACCGGGGCGTCAGCCACTTGATCAATTTTGATGAGGTCAATTGGAAGCGGGTCAGCCTGGCCAAGTGGATGTACCTGGGGGCCTACGGCAGCCGCAATGAAGACGACTTTGACCGTTTGTCCGATGTAGCCAGCAAAAGCAACATTGATATTGCCTTTAATCCAGGACTTGCCCAAATCAAACGGGGCTACGGCGCCTTAAAGCGCATTATTTCAGAAACCAAAATCCTGGTAATGAACCGCACCGAAGCGGCCATTCTAACCAATTCCTCCAAAACCGAGCGGGTCACCGTCATCTTACAGAAGCTCAAGGATATGGGGCCTAAGGTGGCCATTATTACTCATGGCCGAAATGGGGTCTTTGCAGCCGACGACAAGGACAATCGCTATTTCATATCCCCCATGATGGTAGAAGCCACCTGCACGCTGGGGGCGGGAGACGCCTTTGCCAGTACCTTCACGGCATCCATTATTAAAGACGGCTGGGATATTCCTTTGGGCTTGAAACGGGCTACCGTCAATGCCGCCAATGTGGTTCAGAACCCCGGGGCCCAGATTGGCCTGGAGCCTATGGAGCGACTGGATGCCTATTTGGAAGAGCTGGATCTGGAAGTGGAAGATATCCCCGATCGAAGCTCCAAACACGTCAAAAGTTAGACCGATACCATCGCCGTTTGACACGGCTCTTTGCAAACTCTCTCCTTAGCGTTACAGTGGGAAAGGAAAGGAGGGTTCCAATGCTGACCGCGTCATTAATGTCCTCATCCTCTCCCACAGCCCAGGAGTTGGAGGCCTTACTGGCAGTATTAGCCCACACGGATCCAAGTCGGGTGATGACTTACAGTCAAGCAGGCAAACTGGCCTCGATCATTCCCGCTTGGGATCGCCTCACACAAACCGATTGGAATACCCAACACCAAACCCACCATTACCCGCTGGATGTGCATACCTTTGAAGTCATCAGCCAGACCAAAGCCTCCCCCCATTTTTCACCTTTAACCGCCTATCAAAAAGAAATTACACTGCTCAGCGCGTTGCTCCATGACATTGATAAAAACACGGGTCCTGCGTGGCTTCGCCCTAAGATCCCAGTGGACAAGCTCCACCCCATCAAGTCAGCCGAGATGAGTCGCGAGATTTTAGCCCCTCTCGGGGTATCCTGGGAGGCCCTCCAGCGTATTTATACGTTGATTCATCATCATCAGGCCATTGGGCGACTGTTTATCTTCTTCCCAGAAGGGGCTCCGCATGCGGTACTGCAGAAAATAGCGTTAAAACTTCGAAGTGTGCCCTTACTCCATTGCTTGTTGGCCTTGTCTCAAGGCGACATTAGCGGAGTTAAGGAGAACAATGCCCTCTTTACTGAGAATGTGGCCACCCGGATTGTGGCGTATGCTGAAAGCATTGGCCAGGAGATTTATCATGCCCGGCATCGAATTGCCTTGCTCCCCCAGAACTGGACATTAGAAGACACCGGTCAAGACCAGCCCAAGCTGACGAACTTCCAAGGCTTTTTCTTTGAAGCCGACTCCGAAGCGGCCCTACAGCAAAAGCTGACGCAATACGCCTTAGGTGGCACATGCCTGCTTCAATATGCGCGCTCCAAAGAAGAGCTGGCTTACATGTGGAAAGCACCTTATGCCATGGTGTGCCGGGTTCTTCCCGAAAATATGAGTTACGCAGGCCCTCTGCCAACCCCCAACCTAAAAGAAACGCTGTCCCTGGCAACAATGCCCCTGTTTTATGCCCTCTGGCTGGGGGAAGTCCATCCCACTATCCCTTTGTCTCAGGCCGAAACACACGCCTTTGAAACCTTACGTGATACCCAGAACCACTATCAGGACACCCTCATAAAACACCCTGCTTATAGCCAAGCGACATGGCATGCCATGGAAGAAGCACTCTTTGATCCGCATGTATTTTTCAGCGCGGCTAGCAGTCCCGCTTCATGGCTTCATGGGCCTTACTCACAGGCACAACAGGCAACGTGTGACGCATTATGCCAAAAGGCCCCCTGCTATACTCTTGCGACCCGGCCACACCCCATCGGCCTTCTCTCGAAAACCCAGGAAAAGGCATTCGGCTTGGCCCCGGACACCTTGTGTTTAATGCTCTAGGAGCCCTGCTGTATGCCCCCTAACACACCCTTTCAAGCAGAAATCATTGCGGTTGGTACCGAAGTTCTCATGGGAGAAATCATCAACAGCAATGCCAGCTATTTGTCCCAAGCCTTAGCCGAACTGGGCGTCAACGTATACTACCATACCGTGGTGGGCGATAATCCCAACCGGATCAAAGCCGTCTTTGAAACAGCGATGCGCCGGGCCAACCTGATTGTGGTCACCGGCGGTCTGGGCCCCACAGACGATGATTTAACCGTGGCAACGTTGGCCGAACTGTTTGAAACACCGATGGTCGCTGACCCAGCATCTGAAGAGCGCATTCGACAGTTTTTCATTGCCCGGGGCATGCCCATGAGTTCCACCAACCTGAAACAGGCCATGCGCCCTGTCGATGCCGAACCTCTCCCAAACCGGACGGGAACGGCCCCAGGCCTTTTCTGGGATGTGTCTACCCACGTTGCCAAGCGCGGGTGGAACACCGGGCCGTGCTACATCCTGGCCTTTCCCGGGGTTCCTCGGGAAATGAAAACCATGTGGACCGAGGTCGCCATGGCCAAGCTTAAGCCACTCTTGCCGGAATCTGCCGTTCTGGTCAGCCGTTCGCTCCAATTTTTCGGCATCGGTGAGTCCATGCTGGGTGAGAAACTTCGGGATTTAATGGCCCAAGCCTCACCTACAGTGTCGCCCTATGTTGGCCAAGCGGAAGTGCGTATTCGGATTGCAGCCAAAGCCCCGAGTGAAGCCGAAGCCCTGACCCTAATCGAGCCCGTGGCCGGTGAAATTCAATCCCGATTAGGCACCTACTGCTTTGGCAGTAACGAGGAGCCCATGGAGGCGGTAGTGGCTCAACTCCTCAGAGCCAAACAGAAAACTGTGTCCGTGGCCGAATCGTGTACCGGCGGTTTGATCAGCTCCAGGCTGACGGACATCAGCGGCAGCTCGGAGTATGTCCTTCTCAACATGGTGACCTACAGCAATCAGGCTAAAGAAACCCAGCTGGGCGTGTCTTCTGAAACCCTGGCCTCGTTTGGGGCTGTCAGTGGTCAAGTGGCTGCTGAAATGGCCATGGGTATCCGTGAAAAAGCCCAAACCGATATTGGCCTAGGCATCACCGGCATTGCCGGGCCCACAGGCGGCACGGATAGCAAACCGGTGGGGCTCGCCTATATCGGCCTTGCCGTGGCGGACCAATGTCCGATTGTGAAAAAAGTGCTGGTGAATGCCCAATATGATCGCCACCAGATCAAACACTGGTTTAGCCAGTACGCGTTGAATACCTTACGCCTGTACCTGCTGGATTCACTTGACCCGGACTAAAACAGCCCCACTGGCAGTGGTTTTGGCCGGTTTCTTCAAAATCCCTCGTAACGCCACAATGCGCTTTTCGATGAATTCCCGGTTGCGGTAATGGGATTTCATACTCAACAGCTTTTCATAGTAGCGAAGGGCCTCGGCCGGGCGGTTGCCATGATCCAAGGAAATAGCCAAGCCCAGATAACCCCGAGAGAAATCCGGAGCCATCTCAATGAGTTGGCGAAACATTTTTTCGGACTGTGTGTACTGCCCCTGGCGCATGTAAATGCTGCCCAAATTATTGTAGGCAGGCAAGAAGTCGGGCTCAGCGGCAATGATTTCCTCATACAAGCGGGTCGGCTCGGTGAGTTCGCCCTGCAATTCCAGACACAAGGCCAGATTAAACTTGGCTTCCGTGTAGTTGGCATCCAACTTCATGGCTTGGCGGAAATGGTGGATTCCTTTGGCCGGCATACCTGCTTCATTAAAACATTTGGCGGCCTCCACGTGCACTTCCTTATCGAAGGAATTTAAGGATAAGGCTTTATTAAACGTCGCCATGGCCCGTTTGAGATCGCCTTTTCGCCGAAAACAGCGTCCCATAGCCACATAGGCCTCCACAAACATGGGGTTCAAGGCAATGGCCTTTTCATAAGCCCGAATGGCCTCTTCCACTTCATCCCGAAGCCGGTGGGTATCCCCTTGAATCAGGTAGTCATAGGCTTCGCCATACTTTTCCACCATGGGGTGTTTGACTTCAACGGAAATGGCCCCGGCAAATTTATTGAGGGCGGCCAACAATTTGGATGAATAATTAATTTTGGGTTTCTCAGCGGGTGATCCACTCCGACCACTATCAAACTGCGCCATACCACATTACTCCTGCTCTCTCAGCCCACTCTCAAGGCATATTTTCATTTTAGAAGTGCACTCATGGATGGACCTCATCCATATGGTGTAGACCCTGGGCCAATCTTTAAAAGCCCCCTATCCAGAGGAGAAAAGCAGGCCTATTAAGCGATCTTCACAAATGTGTCAATGTGGATTTTTGAAGAACCCTATCGTTAACGCCAGCACACAAAAAACCACCCTTCACGTTCCAGGAAGGGTGGTTTTATCAAGACTCAGGGCTAAAGCACCAATCTAAGAGAGATTAAAGCGGTTTGGGCCAGTGGCCTTTTTTGATATCCGGTTCGTCAAAGCGATCCCGCAAATCCCGCTGCTCTTCTTGCTGTTTATCCCGAATCGGCGCAACCTGCTGGTTCAGAAGCGTCAAGGCATACGCCAACTGGGTGCGCTCCAGCAGAGAGTTGAAGGTCAGCTTCTGATAGCCTTTACGCATCCGCTGCCGGGCTTTTGTTTCTGTCTCTTCCAATGCCTTCAGAGAATCGGTGCTGATCTTGGCATCCAGGCGCATTATGTTGGAATCTGCGAACTTTTGGCCCATTTTGGTTGCCGCAATCCCGGTTTTTCCAGCCATCCAACCCAAGGGGTCGGTTAATGCCGAAGCCACTTCATATTTGCCTTCCCGCACGAAGGAAATCTTGTCATACCCATACAAGTTATTGACCCAAGCGGCCAGGGACTGAATAGCACCGGACTCGCCTTGACGGGCCTGGCTCAGCAACGCCCATACATCCCCAGTGGTGGATTCAGCCGGAGACAACCCTGTACCCTTCGTCATCGAACCCAGCAAAAGCGAGTCAAAGGCAGACAAAGACGAGACATGAGATTTCACGGTGTCATAAGCTTTGGCGTACAGCATATCGCTACTGGCCTGACTCATGGGGGTAGTAGCCAGGTACATCCATTCGGGTTCGGTCTGGGCCGCATGGGCAACCAGATAAGACCAACCCTTTTCAGCCGCACGCAAGAATCGAACCGACATACTCAGATCTTCCTTTTGAAAAGCAAGGGAGGCTGTTGCCAGGGTCATCACCGCGCGAGCCGTAGCTTCTGTGCTTGGAGCCGGTACCAGGGTATAGCGGGTCACACCACCTTCCGATTGCCGACGGACCCCTTGGGGAAAAGACCCATCCGGTTGCTGGCTGGTCAACAGGTATTGAAGCCCCCAATTGGCTTCATCCAGAATATCGGGATATTTGCTCTGAGTATAATGCTCACCCACCAATCCCAGGTATTTAAAGGACTTGGGATTAATCAAATAGGTTTGCAGCAGCATTTGAGATAGGTTTGCAATATCCACGGTGGATTTTATCAAGTTCTGGTTGTCGTTTTGCGTATACCATCCTCCGGTCACCAATTGCGGCTTGGGACCTTCCGGGGTCACTTCGGCCAGCGGATTCACTACATTAAGGTTGTAGCATTGCTGCAGAATGCGAAAGGTGCCATTGTCAGGCGGGCAATGGGCTTTGTTCATATCTTGAAGCACTGGTTGCAAAGCATCCCAATAAACAGCATCGGAGACATAGATGGGCGCGTCGCTCTTGTGACCACTACCGACTACAGCCAAATCAAAGACACCCTCAGCCGGGGTCTCGCGAAATTCCACATAAAAGGGAGTGACCGGTGTATCTCCTTGAACCGATTGAATCTTAGAGGGCTCCTTAAACTGCAGACGCTGCTGTTTTAAGTCATAGAGGTAGAACACACCGCCAATAGGGGTGTTTTTAAACGCTTCCAGTTTGTAATCCGTGATGGCCTTGTTTCGAGCCACGCGCTCGGATTCGGCCAATTTGCGACGTTCTTCCTTGGTCATGGACTTCTCGTCTTTGAGGGCTTTTTTACGCACCTCGGCCGCAGCTTCCTCCCCTCTCTTCAAGGCTTCTGCATCAATCTGACTTTGCCAAACCTTCCAAAACGCCTTTTTAGACTCTTTCTCTGCCTCAGATTCCGTTTCAGGAGTTTTTTCGTTCTTTTGACCTTTGATGTTGGGCTGTTCACTGAGTTCCAAATAGATTCGCTTGGGCAATAATGGAGAGTACCCCAGGCGCGGCACTAACATCGAATCGGCAAATACCGGCAACGTATGCGCCAGAATCAAAATGCCCGACATCCCAAGTAAAAACGTTTTACAATAGCGATTCATAGGTTGACGCATCCTCTCCAAATTCCAGTCTTAAAGAATGGGTTGTTTGACTCAACTACGATTAACTACAATTGTCCCAAAGAATCACATTAACGCCAAGAGGCCGTAAAGAAATTCCCGAGGTTGGTCACATTGTACTAAGAGTATGCGAAACCGACTAGTGCATCCCCGTCGTGTTTGGATGGCGATGTATTAGGCTGCATAGGGATAAGTTGTCGCATAGGCGTGGGCATAAGGACTGGAATAAGGCATGCCATGGGCGCCATAAGACATGAAAGACGGATGAGTGTAGCCTGTATAATACCCACCCCAAGGCATCGCAGCATAAGACAGGGGACTGGACACCGCCCCAAGAGCGAAGGGATTGAAGATTCGATGCGTATGGTTATCCGCCATCGGTTTGGGTTGGGCCGTCACAGGCTCTGTAACCATCTCCGTTTGCTCAAGCGAAGGAACGTCAACACCCGCTTCCAAGTTGGCAGGTTTAGAAGCCTGTTCAGCCTGAGGCTTCATGAAATCCGGCATCGGATCCGTCGGGCGTACCGGATCGAAAATCATGTTGGGTTTCAATTCGAAGGCTTTGTGATTAAACCACAGGTTACAAGGATTGCACTTGAGGAAAATACGCTTGGCCCCGCGTAAGATACCACCCAGAACACCGTACTCGCGAATGGCCTCGGCCGTATAGGTAGAACATGAAGGGTAATAGGGACAGACACATCCCAAAATGTTTCGGGTGCCACCCTTGCCATCTTCACGACGCGTCCGTTGTTGATACCATTCAATGGCTTTTAAGCACCAGCGCTGCAACCAGCTTCGGTTGGCATCGGCATCGGTGAAAGCATCGGTAATTCGTTTTTGATCTTCCACCACACCGGCAAATACGGGAGGGCGTTCCGGATCCAGATGAAGGTCAGTTTTGGGATTCAAGACACTCGGTGCAGAAGACAGAAAAAGAGGAGCCCTGCCAGCAATCGGCCCGGATGAAACAACAAACCCATTGGGGAGAGAGCTGTTCCGATGAATACAGTGGGCGATCATAGCGAACTCCTCGGTTCAAAATAGGGGGGTTAATTAAGGTTAGTGAGTGGGTGAGTGAATTTCATTTCACTGGTAGAGGAAAGAAGTCTGATTCAGGAGACATAAACCATCTAGGCAATGCCTAACACCTGTTTAGCCTTATCGAAAGACATCCCGGAAGCTTTTTTGAACTTGCGGCTGAGCTTGGCAATTTCCTTAGGCTGAGCCCCATTTTCGAGCATAGACAGAATGCTATCAAACATTTTACGAGCTTTGCCAGTCACCCGGGCGCCACCTTTCTGACCGGCAGCGACAGCTTTACCGACATTTTGGGTAACCTGCTGAACGGCTTCACCATTTTTAAATAAACCCATAACGGCGTCCCAGGTGTATTTCTTCACGAAGCGAGCCACATCCATGATGGGATTCCACAGGTATTTAGACAAGAAGCCAGCTTCTTGAGCCGCTTGAGGCAATACTTTGGCACCACCCTTGCCAGCAATTTTACTGCCGGCTTGAGCGACGGCTTTGGCGGCACCCGCATTGCGGAAGAAATATAACCCGACTCCCGCTAAGGCACCTAAGGCTAAAAACTCAAGACCACCGAACAGAAAATTCGATTTCTTGGCCGATTGAGCCGTCTCGAAGCTATCGCCATTGGCCCCGGCAAATTGGATCCCAGAAGCACTGGATTTATTGGATTTTGAAAAACCGGATTGAGCGTTTTGAATACCATATGCACTAACGTTGTTCATAAAATCCCCCTAAAAATCAGACTATTAAGTTCCTCCTGAAGCTCAGAGCCAATCTATGGTTGAGCTGTATACCCTATTAATCACCGTGAAGATTTTTTTGTGACACCTTGTAAACAAATATGAAGACCTGAATGCGGCCAATACACAAAAAAAAACGCCACCGAGATAACTCTGTGGCGCTACGTCTGTTTGTTTTCGTCCCAAACCCAACGGGGAGTGCTGGGTCAGTTCGAAAGTGCAGATGTGTGAAGTGGGGGGTTGTAGTGAGTAGGTGAGTGAGTGTGTGTATGGTAGGTAGTAAGCTTTGGACTAGAGGGCAATCTTGAACTTTTCAACAAACTTGGTGAATTTATAGCCTGTTTGCTGGTGGAATAAGCGGGTCAGGTTGGCCAGTTGACGCTCACCAGCACCGGCTTTGCGTAATTCTGCAATTTGCGTAAAGAGCTGCTTCAATTCCGGGGTCAAGCTCTCAAACCCTTTCAGAGACTTGGTAAAAGCACGAGTTGCTTTTTGGCCGGCAGCCACAATGGCTTGCTTACCTTCGGTCGTGGCTGTAGCAACCGCATTGCCACCCGCTTTTTGAACAGCTTTGGCTACCTGGGCACCCTTTTTCGTCACTTGTGTGGCAACCTGGCTAACCGCTTGCCCCCCACGCCGAGTGGCAGATTTAACGGCCTGTTTCCCAACTTCCTGAACAGCTTCACCGCTTTTAAACAAGCCCATAACGGCGTCCCAGGTATATTTTTTAATGAAGCGAGCCACATCCATGATGGGATTCAGGATGTACTTGGACAGAAAACCAACTTCTTTCCCAGCCACTTGGCCGCCACCTTGCCCCATGAATTTGGAACCGGCTTGGGTAATAGACTTTACCGCACCGGAGTTGCGGAAGAAATAAAGCGCCCCGGCAGCCAGGCCACCTAAGACCAAAAACTCCAGGCCACCAAACAGAAAATTGGACTTTTTAGACGGCTGAGCCGACTGGAACGTATCCTGACCATTGCCGGCAAAGTGAATACCGGAAGAGGCAGTTGAATTGGAAAAAGTAAATCCAGCTTGCGGTTGTTGAATTCCGTTTTGACCAAACACACGAACGTTACTCATAAATCCCCCTAATACATTCTTTCTTTGTTGTTTCCCCTGAAGTTCAACCGTGCTCTTGGCTCTTGGTTTGAACTTATACCCTATAAATCACCCTGAAGATTTTTTTGTGACACCTTGTAAACATATATGAAGCAAATGCACTCTCCAATGCTCAAGAAAAAAGCTGCTGTACTGAAACAGCAGCCTTGCGTCTGTATGTTTTCGTATTGAATCCCGCAACAAAGTCTAGTGTGTGTACTAAAGGAGAAATCTAAGCATTAAAGAGGGTACAGGCAGGTTAAAACAAGAACATTGCGCCACATTTTCCTTCGGCGCTCTATCCAAGCGGTTTATTTCGTCCGATGTTCCCATTAAAACCAATGTGTTCACTATACGCCCGGGTCCTTACGGAGGATATAGTAAGTAAACTTATGTATCGTTACAGTTTTTAAACGACGATTACGACACCGGACGCACGCTTATGAAATCAAGAATTTAAATCCGCAGCTACCCGGCGAATCTCGACCATCAACGCTTCCAGATCCGCAAGCGAGGTAAACGGGTTCATCAGCACACAGCGCAAATACTGCCCGCGCGGCAAGCGGGTCTGAACAATATAAAATGACTCGTCGGCTAAAATACGCTGTCGAATTTGAAGCTGTAATGCATCCAAATCACCGGCAAACCCTTGTGGTATATAACGAAAACAAATGATGTTGCTTTCCGGCGCAATCGCAATCTCAAATTCAGGGTCAGCCTGAAGGATGTGAGCAAACTGACGGGTGCGATCATAGGTTTGGGTAATATACTCATCAAACAAAGCCGTCCCATAGACCTTCAACGCCACATAGAGCTTCAGGCTGAGCATCCGCTTGGTACACTCCATGGTGCGATGCGCCAGGTTATACCATTCTTCCTGGGCTTGACGCTCAAATAAATAGCTGGCACGTTGAGAAAAAGCCTCGTAAGAATGCTGACCGTCCTTGAAAATAACAGCTGTTACCAATCCTGGCATCATCATCATTTTATGCGCATCCCATACGACAGAATCTGCCCGGTCAATACCAGCCAACAAACCTCGATATTTTTCGGAAACCAGCGTTGAAGCCCCATGAGCCCCGTCCACATGAAGCCAGAGGTCATAAGTTTGGCAAAAATCGGCGATTTCTGATAATGGATCAAAGCTTCCTGTAGCCGTCGAGCACCCGTTGGCAACCACGGCAAGGACCTTTTTCCCCTTTTCTTGGGCTCGCCGATAAGCTGCGACAAGTGCTTCTGGCTGCATTTTAAATGACGCGTCCACGGCAACAGGCATGACGCCTTCGTGACCCCAGCCCATAATTTGAACCGCCCGCTTAACGGAATAGTGGGTCTGCTCGGCTGCAAGAACACAAAATGGGGAAGCATCACCGGGGCCTTCATCCCAAATATCAAATCCCGCTTTGACTTGGCGTGCGGCCAACAGAGCCGTCAAATTGCCAATGGTACCACCCGAGGTCAAAACCCCATCAGCCTGGACACCATAGCCAATTAACCGACTCATCCATTCAATAACTCGGCGCTCCATCGCTGTGCTTGCGGGGCCCATTTCATAAATCGCCGTACCATTATTCAGCAAGGCCGCCACCATGTCGCACAGCGCAGCCACAGGCAACGGTGCAGAAACTTGGTGCCCGATGTAGCGTGGGTGATGCAAGTGATTGGACTGAGCCAAAACCAAACGCATCAATTCCTCGAAAGAAGCTGAAGGCCCCTTCTCAAACGATACAGGCCATTTGTCCAGCATAACCGACGGATGAATCGCAGGCAGCACCGGCATCGATACGTTTGGCTGAGTAACAGCATTTAAATAATCTGCCAACTCATCTACGAGTCGATGTGCCATGGACCGAAACTGCTCAGGATCATATGCCTGAGCAAGGGCAGTTGCCATGTCCGAAGCCGAGGAATGAACCATATACCGACCTTTCACTAAGAGCCCGATTGCAATAGATTAAGAAGCAGCAAGAGACCGCAGAATCCAGTTAGCACAGTAACGTAAAGGGGTATGATTCTCAAGACCTGAAGAAAAACGGTCTCTCGATAGACCCTTTAAGTTTGTGTCCAGCAGAGCTAGCCAATTCTCGGAAGCTGAAGACTGCCCATGTTGGCAATAACAATCCCGCTGGAAATCCACATAATAAATAGTGTGATTCAACTCTTCTACTTCCACTCTTAGGACTTACACGCCTTAGCAAAAAAGCTAAGGCGTTTTATTTTATATGTAATACTTTCCCCATGCCCTTCCCGGTATGATTGGAAATTCATGGGCAGCCCCTTCGATACCCTTTTTTAACTTAAAATGCTGTCCTCACCTCGTAAGACACATGGGACGTTTGATGGGATGACTGATTTACTTGTGCCCCCCCTCTACATCCCCAGCCCTCCGGGCATCCACTATGTCGGCCCTAATGTGCCGGCTTCACCAACCATGTCTTACCCAACCCCGTACACCCAATCTTACTACTCGTATCACCCAACAGTGGTCACAAATATTCAGTCTCCTGGAGTGTATGGATACCCGCCCCCAGCATACTATACCCCAATTCAACAACCTTCTTGGCAGCAAACCCGCCCTATGATGGCACAACCGAATGCCCCAATGCCGATGACTGATCAAATGAGCAATCATCCCTTTCCTCAGCCACCTCCCCCTACTCCGGAAAACAAATCCCAGGAGGCGGATCCAACTTCATTGGAAGCCCTTACACAAAATCCCTTTCGCTATGGCCTCCATGCCTTTGCAAAAGGCATTAATATGGCCTTTTTCCCCGCATTATTTGCAGGCTTACTCACCTTCCAGTCCAAGAGCGCCCTTGGTTATTCCAAGGCGTTTGGTTATGCAGGCGCTTTAACAGGACTCATTACCTTGATGGGAGGAGCCTTTAATACGCTATGGACCTTCAAAAACTCCATCAAGAAGAAACTTCAGCTATAAACTCACAACCCAAACAGATCTGAATTATAAAAAAATGTAACAAATTCATCAGGGTAATGCCCGGTAAACGCATTTTCACATGAATGATTGTTTTTATTATGTTGAGAGAAGCGAAACCTCCCATACACATATAACCTACGAGAAGAAAAGAGAGAACTTAAGATGCCGGCAAGAAATTGCCGGTTTTTCTTTTGGTGATGATTTAAGCGGATTTAACGTTGCATCATAAACCTATGCAAACAAAGCCCCGCTTGATTCAAGGAGAGTTAAATTGCCTTAAGTCGGTTGTAGGGATTTTCCGGTCAACTCAGCCTTGAGGTTTTCAAAGCCAGGGCGACCCATCAAGGCGTAGGTGTATTGTTTTGCCAGTTCAACACCAGGCTGATCAAAAGGATCGATGTTGAGGAGACGTCCCATTAGAGCGGTCTGGACCTCCAGGAAATAAAGCAATTGCCCAAAGTGATAGGCATCCAGTCGGTCTAATGTCAACGTCACGTTGGGACGCTGGTTTTTGGTGAGACTCGCTCGAGTGGCATCGGCTTCGGCTTGCAGAAGCTCTTCGAAGGTATGATCCCCGAGATAGCTTAGGTCAGGCACGTCAGGATAGAGATTCGGAATTGTCAGCTTATTTTCAAAGGACTTTAGGCGCACAAAGGTGAAAATCTTGTCAAAAGGCCCTTCGTTAAACAGTTGCACTTGTGAATGTTGATCGGTTACACCAACGGCTTTCAACGGGGTCGGACCTTCATGAACCAGATTATTGTCTAAATCAGTCTTTTTCCCTAACGATTCGGCCCAAAGCTGGACATACCAATCGGCTACATAGAACAGTTTTGCTGTATAAGGCATCAAAACCGAAATACGTTTACCCTGCTGGTACATTAAATATTGAATCAGAGCGGCTTGGGCAGCAGGATTTTCCTCAACAGCAGTTGCTTGCAGGTTGGGCATCAAATCCCGAATCCCTTTTAAGAGATCGGCAATCGGAATACCCAAGAGCGCCGCTGGCAACAAACCAACGGCAGAAAAAACAGAATAACGCCCACCCACATCTTCCGGAACTTCAAAAGCCACCAGACCCTCCTGGTCGACAATCTTGCGCAAAACGCCTTTTTTAGGGTCCGTGGTCATAACCAAATGCTTCGAAAGGTTTTCCGGCCCAACAGCCTGACTTAAAGCCGCTTTAAGCCATAAATAGCCCGCCATGGTTTCAGCCGTAGTGCCGCTCTTGGTAATGACATTGACGAGGGTCCGCTTCAAGTCCAAGATTTCAAACAAGCCCTGCAGCTTATCCGGATCCACATTGTCTACAAAGTAATAGCGAGGAAAGCCATTGCGCTGTGCGGCACTCCGCTCATTCCAGTAAGAAGGCAACAAGGCCTCAAACATGGCCATGCCACCTAAGGAGGACCCACCAATACCGATGACGACTAACTGGTCAAACTGACCTTTAACAGAATTGGCATAGGACATAATGTTGTCAACCATGCCTGTGTTCTGAGCCAGATTCGCCCAACGCCGCCACCCGCCGGCCTGCTCCGGGTTATCCCAAAGCCACTGAACGGAAGAAGCCACTTTTGAGGCATACTCCTTGAAGGATAGAGACAGATCCAGACCTTGAGCGGCCCCTACCGCAGATTGCTGAACGTTGGTCGTATCCAAATGAAGCATGTTTAAGGTCCCTTCCGTCGCTTTCTATTACCCAATGCCATGGAGAATTGATTTTATTTCTTACTCAGGTGTCAAACAGGTGTCAAGTCGCCATCCTGATGACATTAAATGCAGGGTTAATAATAGCCAAAGGCCATGAGAATAACAAGAAGGACCATGAAGTTGATGCCAGCTGAAAGTGTCAGCTTTACACCATTCACTGCTTACCCCCCTGGACTTTTAAGACAACATGGCAAAAAACCTTGCCACACAATTGCCATATTAAAAACGCATTCAGAAAGCTTTATAAACTCTTTATTTTGCCTGCTCACAACCAAAAACCCAAAGAACCAAGCCAATTCTTCACATCCCCGATTTTTAAAAAGGGGTTGACTTTCATCCCCTTAGTGTCTATACTACACCCAGAAAGTGTAAACACTACACATTCTTTGCAGGAAAGTAGGTGCCTTGATGTTGCCCTTAACCTCAATCTCCTCCCCTCGCTTTACCTCTGGACAATTTTTCCCCCGAGCCGTTCGGGAAGAACAAGGAACAATCCAGGGGCTACTTCGTAAAATCGGGCAACATGTTCTACCCAGCACCTTAAAGGACGACTATTCGCAGGATGTGCTTGATATCTATCCGACAAAAGCACCCAAGGTGTTTGTTGATGAGGATGCCTGCACCCGGTATAAAGTCCAATCCACACCCTTCTACCCCTCGTCCTCCGGATTGTACTGGGTAGGGTAGTCCCCCAAATTCGAGGTTTTCCTGTATTTTTACTCCTACAACTTAACAATAAACGTATATACCCCCCTTATTTCCCCCTCGACAGATCTTCATGATGAAGAAATGTCCTAATCCCCGAAAGGGGATTTTTTTTATGCCATCTCAAGGGTACAATAAAGGCGACGGAGTTCGCTTGTGGATATTCAGTACGATCGATATAGTTTTACGATAGAGGGTCGGCGGCAGTTCATTCGAAGTGGCGCTATGCATTATTTTCGTCTGCCTCATCAACGGTTGTGGCAGGATCGTCTCCAAAAGCTCAAATATGCGGGCTATAACACGGTTGACCTCTATTTCAACTGGGATTACCATAGCAAAGCTCCAGGCGTGTACGATTTCACGGGCATTCGTGATGTAGATCACCTCCTGGATATGGTAGAAGCTCAGGGCCTATATCTCATTGCACGACCGGGGCCTTATATCAACGCAGAAACTGCTCGAGGCGGCCTACCGGCGTGGCTGCTAAGCGATCCCGAGGTCATATTACGTAACCGCAAAGAAGGTGCCTTCACTTACTCAGAAAGGTACATGAGCTATGTCCGGCAATGGCTGGATCAAATCCTGCCGAAGTTTAAAGACCGACCGAACCTGCTGATGGTCCAGGTTGAAAACGAATACAGCACCATTGATATGGAACCGGACTACATGCAGGAGCTGATTGATATTTACCGTAGCTACGGCATTCAGGTTCCAACGATGCATAACGATTTCTACGCAGCAGGCCTGTATGCTGATTTAGTCGATATCTATGCCATCGACAACTATTCGGTAACCGCCTTTGACATGAATTGGCGAACATTCCCGGATTTGTTTTCGGTTTTAGATCACCTGGAGACAAACATCCGGGACGAGTTTTGCCCCGACCGCCCGTTAATGATTGCAGAACTCCAGGCCGGCTGGTTTGCTGGCTGGAAAAGTGTCTGCTACGACACCATTCATCAAAGCCTGGGACGTGAACATATCGGGTTAGTGACCCGCAGCTTTATCGGGCAAGGCGGTACTGCCTTTAACCACTATAAAGCGGTGGGGGGAACGAACTGGGATCACATTGGGGCTACCGATGCCTACACCTCCTATGATTTTGCTGCCCCCATCAGTGAAGCTGGAGTCCCAACAGAGCGCCTTTTTGAGGCAAAACGCATCAACTTGTTCTTAACCCACTTTGATATGACACAAACAGAGCGTGTCGAAAGCAGTGAGATCGGCATCCAGCATAATGAAGGGACGTATGTCGTCCGAAAAGACCTTACAAAAGCTGGCACCTATTGGATCATCACTCGAAATATTACGAGCAGTCCTAAGCGAGTAGAGATTAAACCCGGTATTTCTACAGAAGTCCAGCCTTACCGGTCGATGATTTTACCCTATGAGCTTAAACTCAAGAGTGGCTGGCAGCTCCACGCGCTAACAGCTGAGCCTTTGGTGCAGACAGAACAGATGCTCATTCTGCCGTCGGAGCATCCTGTTGTCGTGGATTTAACTGCACCTTCCCAAATTTCTATGATGAACTCCGGAACAGGCATTCAGGCCCAAGCTCGAAACGAAAAACTGACTGTATCAGTCCCCCACCCCATGCCGGCTGATGAATTAACCTATATTCATTTGGGAAGCCTCCATATTTACTTCCTCGGAAGCCATCTGGCCGATCGCATCTGGCCATTGTCAGATGGCCGATATGTCATTGGCCCGGATCTGGTTATGGGCGATAACGAGTTTTATCTCTCTCAAAACCGCCCTTGCTGGATCACAACTCTGGACGGAAATATCCAGCCACTTAACCGTTTCGAGCGTCTCCCCTCGTATCTGTTGCCGATGTTGGAAGATTGGACGCTTCAACCCGGAGGCAAACCCTTAGTTGATTCTCAGGGCTTCAAACCACTTGCTCCCAAAGGTTGTACCATGGACAGTCACGAACTCTTTGAGGGTGCTGCCTGGTATCGCTACCCATTTGAGGGACCTGCCGAGCGATTGACTATCTATGCTCAACATATTTGGGCCGTTTTCCTCAACGGCCATGGCCTCATCCAAAACCATACCTTCCATGTCCACCCGGAAGTGGGCAGCCCGGGCGATGCTGTAAGCATACAACTGCCACAAGACCACTTAAACGAGGAAGGTCTTAACGAGTTGGTCATCTTCACAGAGAGCTTGGGTCATCATAAAGGCTTTTACGAAGATACCCATGACCCGCGCGGGGTTTTAGGGCTTGTCCTGGATGGAAAAAATATCCATTTAGATGGCAGTATCCAGGTTGCACCGCTAACCGCTTCCGAAGACACAATCCCCACAGAAAAGGCTCCGAACGAAGCACCCATAGTGTATGCGTCAACAACGTTTCAGCTGAATATCAATGATGATTTTAAATTGCCTTTGGGCCTCGAAATAGACTTCTCAAATATTGAGCGGGTGAATATTCGGTTAAATGGGGTTCTCATTGGTAAGTACTGGGAGGCTTGTGGCAACCAGAAAATGTTCTATCTCCCGGAAGGCGTACTCAACACCAATGGGCCTAACCATTTAGAGTTGGCCCTTATAAACTTTATCCCCCTGTTATCCCTTGAAAAACCCTTCCCCAAAGGGTATGGTAGAGTAAGTCTTGTTCCATATCAGGCGTTTTTTAAACTTTCCTAAAAAATGTTCGATACATGGTCTAACGTAGGATAACAACCAACGAGTGAAGGCATGTCAATCATTCCGAAATTTTTGCTTAAACGCGTCTACGTCTCTGGAAGCCTTCGGGAAACCACGGACGGGGTAGCGTTTGACTTATTTAATTCTATTGGTCCGGGGATTTTAACACGGCTGAATAATATCAAGCTCAATGATCATAGCTTTTCGCCCCAGCAAATCCTGCTAAAAATCGGCGATAAAATCTTCCACGGCCATGAAATTTCCGACAGCAATCCGGCGATTTTCTTCCACAACCAAAAAACCACGTGCATTATCCTCGGTGCCAAGTTGGCCCAAGGGCTTCACACTATAACAGTGGATCTTTTCAGCCGTGAAGCTGGAAAAGTCGTGGTGACCATTCAGGATAATCCTGCAACCTAACCCATCCGTCTTATTTTGTCTTTCGACTCTGTTGCCACCCCCCTCAGCCGAGGTCCTATCTGGGCTGGATTGAAAGGCATTTCAAAGAATTCACGGCTGGTCATTAGATTCGCTCTGATTCAAAAAACAGCCTTAAAATCCATTCACATCAAGCCAACTGGGGCTTTATCCCTGCTGCGACTTATGTCATTATGAAGAGCCCGCAAAGCGCAATTTTTTCCTTTGAGGGTTTTTAAATACTGACAGATGCAGGAATAAGGGATAACGGCAGGTCGGGTGTATACCACGTTAAACGGGCGATATCACATCATGCCTCCACCAGCCTTTGGCTATACCGGTGTAGGTATCCCTGCCATGGCACCACAAATCCCCTCCTATGGATTGCAGCAGCCAAGCCAGCAGCCCAACCCCAAAGAGGTATTAACAAATCTAGCTCGGATTATCGACGAGAAAAAAGCCTATGATGCCCTTCAACTCCGACGAAAACAAATTCCAACCGATGTTCTGCTCGACTACAGTATCTTCGATAAAGTCGCCCATCGTCTTAAAACAACCTTTGTTACCCTGCCCAAAAGTGTCTGGAAAGGCTTAATCGGGTCAAAAGATTTTACCTTTGCCGATGCCATGTTGGTGGCGAAAGTTCCCTACTATCTGGGTGGCCTGGGTCTTACGCTAAGCCCGTTTATTGGTGGCAATAAAGGGGAAGGTATCCGACAAGGTGCTGCCGTCTTACTGTATTTATTGGGTGCCATGGGCACCAATGGTGTCATTAATGGGCTCTACAAGTGGCGCTACGGCATTGATTTGACCATGATGTATCGCTCCAAAAACGGCCCCACGGAATACGTCTTTGCCAGCAGCAATTTCCCCCGATTTGACCTGCTTCAGAATAAACACTACCGCGCCCTGGCTGAAAAAATGGGGATCCCCTTCCACATTCAAGATCCCCAGGATGCCGTAAGAGACCAATTGCGCTATGCCATTGTCACCAGTCGCACCTTGAAACTCATTGTCGGTAACATCATCAGTGCCATCGGAGCTGGCTATCTGGCCAAAAGCGATCGCTGGGCCGATGTCCCGAAAGCATTCCCGGTTATTCGCCAAATCTGGCAAAACCGGGGCTTAGGCGTCTGGGGGAAACTGTCTAATTCGGCTGCCACCTTAGGCGAAGCTTTCCGGGCCGTTCTGATAGAACGCCTGAATGTCGCAAGCGCCCCTCTCTGGCGAAAAGTGGTGGTTTACGGCGGACTGGCAAGCATTCTGGGCACTATCGGCTTTATTCTGACCCGAGGTGTCCCCCATAAACGCTATGTCACCACAACCGAAAAACCCAAAATCCCGTATCTGAACCTGCAACAAAATCCCCAGTTGGAGGCTCTCCTTCAACAATTAACCCAGACTCGAGCCCAAGGAGGTCAGGTATGACGAACACCTACCTCCAGAACCATTTGCCTGCCGGCAGTCGTCATGCCGTCTACCTCCCACCGAAGGCACGACTGGCCACATGGCAGGAAGCTGCCCAGGACAAACTGTGGAAATACCCTGAAGCAGTTAAAACTGCAGCCTGCGGCTTAGCACATGGTCATGCTCAAGACCATGCCCTGGCCCGCCTGGATGATGTTAGCCGGACCTTGGGCGTTGCAACCATTGCAGGATTAGGCAGCTTGGGCACGTCTCAAGTCGGTGGTTCTTTGCCCTTATGGCTGGGTGGTGCAAGCTGGCTAGGCGCCATGGCCATTACCCCCATGCTTATTAATGCAGCCGTATATGCCAAAACGGGCGTCAACCCAGGGCTGAAATACATCAACAGTAATGGGCAAATGGTTCGGCTGTACCAAGATCCAAGCTATCTCCCCCTGGACGTACTGTCCCAAAACACCCGGGAATCCATCTCCAATCAAACCGGCATCCCTGTAAAAGATCCAGATCACGAGACCTTGTTTCAGGACAAAATGAAACAAATTGCCGTGCAAACCCACACCTGGTGGATGTTGATGGCAGGCTTGGCCACGCCGGTTCTGGCCTCTGTGATTTGCGATCGTTTGGAAGACCCCTTTAAGTCCCTGACCAGTCGCCTACGGCAATGGGCCGCCTACCAGAAACTGACGCCGGCCCTGAAAACCAAAAATGCAGACAAGATTGCCAAGGCCGTCAGCAACACCATTCAGGCATCCGTGGGCTCCGGCAATGAGGTCACTCTCTTGTCCCGCTGGTGGAAGGCCCTGCCCGAGGACTTGGTTGAAACGCTGAATCTGAAAAAATTAGCGCAAGCCGATCTCTTACACCCCTCCAGCAACCACCGCTTCAGTAAAGTGGTCAACCATCTGACCTCAGAACTTCAGCAGACCTCCCAGCGAGCCTCTCTGGAGAACCTGCTTTTCAGGCAGCAAGAGCGTTTAGACAGTATCCTGACACCTCTGGAAAAGCTTCTGGAACGCAAGGACGTAAAACGCTTTCTACCCAAAGGGGTTTATGACAAGTTAACGCAACAATTAGGCCTCTATCGCGGGGCTGCCGAGGGCACCCTACGGCATTTTAACACCTTATTGCAACTGCCGCTAAACAAGCTCCCAAAGGCACAGTCTCAGCAACTCATCCGCAAGCACATGGAATCGGCAGTGTTAGGCTATGTGGAGCAAGCCAGCCGCTTGGGTGAAATCAGCAAGGCCAGTCGGGCTGCCGGCGGCACTAATGGCCTAAAAAATGTCATGGGTGCATTTTCCTCCGGACGCTTTGGCCCTGCGTTTGATCAAATGGGAGCCTCTCCCAAGAGCTTCCTGCTGAAAGCGGCCAACAACCTTGGTCTTCGTCGACGCTGGTTCCAACGTTTTCCCCTGCTGCTGGGAGCCACAATGGTTATCTCCACGGCAATTTACATGGCGCTGTTCCTGGGGCGTGATTTGGAAGCCCCGAAGTCCGGAGGAAAAGCCTGATGTGGAGCCCTGTGAGCTATACTCCCTGGACGGCCTATGCCAGTATGCCTCCCCATGCCCCCCGCTCTGCATATGGCCAGTGGGCATCGCAACAATACGCCTATATACCTGCACCATGGCAAAGCTATTTTCCGGCCCGTACCACTTGGCTACCCAACCGGCCTTTGATGAAACCTGCTGCCGTAACAAAAGTCACAACCAAACCAGCTGCGCCTCCCTTTAAAAACCGTTTGAAAGAATTGTTCTTTAACCGGGAAGCCGTCACTTATGCTCTGCATATACGGACCTTTGGTGCTCGGGACAAAAATGGGGATATGATCATTGATCCCAACAAAAACGAAAGCGGGACCTTTCTAAAAGCGATTCAGGGCCTACCGGAACTAAAGGCTATGGGCATCAATAACATCCACTTGTTGCCCATTCTCCCCGTTGGGAAAAAAGAACGCTTAGGCGACTTTGGTTCTCCGGGCAGTGTGTATGCTCCGGAGGCCTATGACAGTTTGAACGAAGAATACAAAGAGCCTAACAGCCCGTATACTCTAGTTCAAGAAGCCAGAATGTTTGTGGACGCCGCCCATAAACTGGGCATTCATGTGATGGTGGACATCCCCAGTTGTGCTTCGGTAGACTTGGCCGAAACCCGCCCTGACCTGTTGGCGCGAGATGCCCAAGGCAATACTCTGACCCCAACCAATTGGGTCGACATTCGGATGTTTGTGAAAGATTCCCCCGCATTACGAGATTATTACCAGAAGTTCTTTGATTTGATGATCAATGATGTCGGCGTTGACGGCTTCCGGGCGGATGTTGCTCGGGCCAGGACCATGGATTTCTGGCGCTACTTCATCGGCAAATACCCGGATAAAGCCTGGCTTGCAGAAACCTACACCGAAGAAGACGCCTCTCCCATGAAAAATATTCCCCGAGATGTTCCGGAAGATCTGATGAAAGCCGGTTTCGACAGTATTTACGGACAGTTCCACATCTTCCATGATATGGACGCCCACCAATACATCGAATATCTTCAACAGCACCAGGCACTATTCAATCGTATTGGGCCTCAAAAATCGCTGATTGGCAGTTTCTTAACCCATGATGACCCCAGCACCATGAAGCATGGCGGTGCCCTTTATTGCAAGCTAATTTCGGGCCTAATGGCGACCCAGCCTCACGCAAACCCGTATATTTTAGACGGTTTTACAACCGGCTACACCCACGAATTTGATATCTTTAACTGGCGTCAGCGCCCAACCGGCCAGCACCCCGATATAGGCGAGTTCCTAACCAAGATGCTGGCCATCCGCCAAAGCAAAACCTATGGTCCGGTTCTGACCCGAGGGCAATTTATTCCTCTCGAAGTCAGCCAAAACAAAAAAGACCCGAGTATTATTGCCTTTTTACGCCAACACCAGGGAAAAACCCTCTTAGTGGTGGCCAATAAGAACATGAACAGCATCGCCAAAGGGACTATTGAAGTTCCCGGCCTCAACCCGCGTCAAAAGCTCTTCAATCTGGCGCCGAGCTACGGCGGCACCAGTACTTTTGTCGTTAACAGCGGCACCATTGAAACCACCATGGCCCCGGGGCGATTCTATCTCTTTGATCTGACCATGCCGCAACTCTAACCACTCACGAAACCGGCAATTTACATTTTGTAATAAAAACGATTCTGGAAAACTGCGCTACGACAGGCTATTGCATGAAATACAGTTGATAGCCTTTCGGGAAGGCGCAAGAACCATAAAAAACCGTTTGTTTCCCTAAACCTTTGAAAGATAATGACGGCATCAATTTGAGTTTAGGGGAGAAATGATTGTGGGCAGTATTTCGACTCAAGGAGCGGTATTAACCCAAAGCAAGCCTGTACAGGCATCCAAAATCAATACAAGATTTAAAGTAAACCATCCTCTACCGCCATTAACAGGCGATAAGCTGGCATTACGTTTTGGATCCTCCGGCTCGTTGCTCTCGCTGAATCCGAATTACCGTCACTTTATCGGCGATCTTAAACAAGCCATCAAGCCCTTCAGCCTTTATGACGTTCAACAATGGGACCATTCCTGGACCCCTCCACTGCCTGTGCTTCATGCGCTGACCCGAGAAGGCAAAAACGTCACCTGTGTGCCGGTCCCGGATCATCGTCCCGGCAAAAGCTATTTGTCCGATCCGGCGGTCATGCAGAATGTTCCTTCCGACGTCGCGAAATCCCTTCAAAATCTTTTTGTTGACGATACCAAACTGGACACAGCCAACCAATATTTGGCTGAACTTGGCAAAGATGGCTATGCCAAACCTGCGGCCTTGGCCACGCTGGAAATCACAGAAAGCCTCGGCGTTGGCGTAGGCACCTTCTTAGGGGTCAGTAACGGGCTGGCCGCAGAATCCATCTCAAAAATGGGGACGGAAGCCCAGAAGGCCTTTTTTCTCAATGCGGCAAACCACGGCGCGCTGAGCTATGCCTTTGCCCTGACGGAAGAAAACATCGGCTCGGATGCTCGGGGATTGGAAACGACGTATACCGAGACCACGGATGAACGTGGCAATACCCAGTACATTCTCAATGGCAACAAAAAATTTATTGGCAACGCAGCCCAAGTCACCGATGCCACTGGCAAAATCATCCACCGAGGCGCAGACTTTATTGTCGTGTTTGCCGCCGAAAAGCCCAAGTATGCCCCACCGGATTGGCACGCCAGTAAAGTTCCCCCGGCCAAGCGAAACTTTAAGGCCTTTTTGGTGCCTCGAACCTTGATTGGGGAAGAAAATATCCGCCACACCGGGACCGATGTCGTCACGGGCATTAAATACAACAAAATGGGACTTCGGGAAGTCAACAACGGCGACTTCGATCTCAAGAATGTCAAAGTGCCACAGTCTTTGATGCTTGGCGATCCCAAGGACAATATCTATGAAAAATTGATGACCTTACTGGATGAAACCCGTTTACATGTGGCCTGTTTTGGTCAAGGGACCAGCCAGGCCGCCCTTAATGTGGCTACAAAGTGGGCCACTCAACGCCGACAAGGTGGCAATCTGCTTCAAAAGTATCAGGCTATTGCTGATCCCCTGAAAGATTTGTCTGCAAAGTCTATGGCAGGCCGTCTTTTAATTATGGAATGTGCCCGACTTGCGGATATTTCGGCTGTAGAGCGAGAAGCCTTTGAAAAAAGTGGTGGTAAAGGCAAAAAGCCTTTGGTCTTCCGGACCGAAGGTGCCATGGCTAAATATTTCAACACGGAACTGGGCAAAAAATGTGTGGAAGAAGCCATGAGTATCAAAGGGGGCCGTGGCTACCTGGCCAACGTTCGAGAAGGTGATGGCCTGGAAAAACGTTCCCGGGATGCGGAAGTCACCACCATTTATGAAGGCCAAAGCCGGATTCAAAAGAACCTCATTGTCGCCGGGGTCCTCATTGAAGAGCGAAAGAAGCATGCATGGCGTATGGGTTTAACCAAGCTCACCAACAGCCGACTCTTTTATCCCACCCCGTTGTTGCCCATGACCCTGGGCGGCATCCTCAAAGGCAAAGGGAGCCCTCAAGAAACCGTTGAAAAAGCCTTCCAATATGCTCTGTCCACATGCGTGCCTCCCTATCTGGAGTCCATGAACCGATTGGAAGCCGCGTATAGCAAGCGCAAGGCCCATTGGAAAAAAGAAGGGATCGCCAATCCCTATGAGGGCTGGGATCGCAAGAGCCTGGAACGGGAGTTTGCGGAAAAGGCGATGCTGCCCATCCAGACCCGCTTACATCATCTGGCGGATATTGCCACCTACCGGAAACTCACGCAATTGGTGTCGTCAGAACTAAAACACCTAAAGTCAGCCAGCCATTTAACCGACGAAGAAGCTCTTCGCAAAGAGCAATGCGAGGATTTTCTGAAAATTGCCGCCAAAGAGGTCCGCAAAACTCTGATCGATATGACCGATCCACTGCTGGTACAGCGTGAAAAAGCTTATTTAAAAACCTATCGGCCTATCGATTAGGACGCCGTTCCCTGGTCGAGTTGTAAAAGTGCTTCTGCCAGGCGACGATCCGCGGCAGTGGTAATTTTAATGTTGCTCGGATCATCCAGGACCATGCGAACAACAGGTTGCCCTTCAAAATAACGCTCCACCAGCTCGGCATCATCGCGAATGGGGAGCGTTTCATCAATATGACAATGGGCTTTGAACAAAATTTCGGGCCGGAAGACCTGAGGCGTATGCACTTGCCAAAGGCGCTCTCGATCCAGCGTCATTTCCACCCATGGCGGATCACCGGGAGCTACTTGCTTCACCGTATTCTGACACGGAACCCCTAAACTGGCCCCAACCGCTTCGCCTGCCAGAATTGGTGCCAAAGCGGCCTCAATATGCTTCGGCTTTACCAACGGACGAGCAGCATCATGCACAATGACGGCATTCACCGTTGACGGCATAACTTGGAGCCCCTGCATCACAGAGCCCCGTCGGGTTTCACCACCAATCACCCAGATCAGGGGAAGTTGGTACTGAAAGGGTTCTAAACACTCGCGATAGGCTTCTTCCCATTGGGGATGGTACACAATCGACACACCACACATATTGGGAACAGCCACCAAGGCCTCCATGCTTCGGACAATGACGGGCTTTCCTGCAATGGGCTCAAGTAGTTTGGATTGCAAAGGGCTGTAGCGTTGTCCAGAACCCCCGGCCACCAGAATGGCCCAGACCACCGGTAATGTCATGACATTAGGTGAGACTCAATGGCATCATCCGACGGCCACGGATGCGCTCCCTCTTGGGGTGCCGGAGACTCTGCAAAATGCTGAAAGAGTTTTTCGGGCTCCAAAGGACGCACGGTCCCGTCCACATGTTTCAACAAAGCATTTCCGGGACCCGGCCGGTTCTTGGGCAGCACATACCCCACGGGCTTTAATTCCGGAAACAAAACCAGTGTTTCTGGCGGCAAGGAGACCACCAATTCAAAATCTTCGCCACCATACAGCAGCCATTCCTTCGGATCGATACCCATACGCTCGGCGACCTGCTGAACTTCCAGGTGTGGTACCAGACGTTTATCTTCCAGGACAATGTCTACCCCACTGGCTTCGGCAAACCTCACCATGGCATCAGCCAAGCCATCACTGGAGTCCATCATGGCAAAATGAGGTAAAACCTTGGCCACACGCTGCCCCAGCGACAATCTCGGAATCGGGCGCAAGTGAGCCTGCTTTGCAACATTAAAGCCGGAGATATTATTCTTCAGGACCTCAAATCCTGCCCGACTCAGGCCATGATCCCCGCTCACAGCAATAACATCACCAGGTTGAGCGGTGTGACGCCGACCGGGCAAGCTGCCTGAAGGCAACAGCCCCATAATGGTAATCGACAAGGTCGTTTTATCGGACCGCACTGTATCGCCTCCGACAACGACACATTGAAATTCCTGACAAATGGCTTCAATCCCTTCATAAATGCCTTCAAGCCTGTCCATTTGAACGTGCTCGGGCATCCCCATGCTGATGAGAATCCAGCGAGCAACACCCCCAGTTGCCGCAATATCACTGAGACTGGCCGCAATGCTTCGCCAGCCCAAGTCTTGGGGCTGAAAATAATCCCAGCAGAAATGGACGTCCTCCACCAACATATCGGTGGTTAAAATCGCCCGAGAACTCGGGTCATAAAAGGTATCGTGCCGCAAATCCACTTGAGGCAAGCGGGATTGTAGACGATTCAGCCATGTGCGTTCCATATTCATACCGATTACCTTATGGCAAACAATGGGGTGATGCAATGCCGCACCACCCCATTGTGGAATCTTTTATGGAGAATTTCTAGGCCGAAATGTTGAGCCGGTTGCCAGCCGCACCCGGGTACCCGCCCTGTTGAGGCATATTTAGGTTACCGGCAACTTGAAAAGGATTGCCCGCACCCTGAGGGGCCTTCATTTGCGGCATTCCGCCACCAAATTCCGGTCCGCCCGCATTGGCCGGGGGCTTTTTGAACATGGCCTGCATGTCGAAATTTTGTCCAATCTTCATCCCGTGAACAACCTCCAGGTTTCTGTCCCAAATATCTGTCGTAGTCGATATAAAGCATTATACTCTCACTTCGCCTGCCCTGCCTAGCTGCTTGGCCTAGAAATAAGGTTTTTTTAAGATTCCAAGCCAAACAAAAGGCTTGAAATTTCTTCGCCTTCTTCCTATGCTTCCTAATACGTAAAAATGGGTTACATACAGTCATACCAGTCATCGTGCAATTGAAATAGAAGGAGTGCATAGACTCATGATTCAAATTGGCAAACCCGCTCCCGAGTTTACCGCCCAAGCGGTTGTTGACGGGCAAATCAAAGACGTTTCCTTGAGAGACTACCGTGGCAAATGGGTGGTCCTGTTCTTCTACCCCTTGGACTTCACCTTCGTGTGCCCCACCGAAATCACCGGCTTCAACGACAAGCTGAACGAATTCGAAAAAATCAATTGCCAAGTGTTGGGCGCTAGTGTTGACAGCGTTTACTCTCACTTGGATTGGATGAAAGACTTGGGCCAACTGCGCTTCCCGCTGTTGAGCGACTTGACCAAGCGCATCAGCCGTGACTATGGCATCTTGAGCGAAGAAAAAGGCATCAGCTTCCGCGGCGCCTTCATCATCGACCCCGATGGCAACCTCAGAAGCTACGTCGTTAACGACTTGTCCGTGGGCCGCAACGTAGATGAAATTCTGCGTAACGTCCAAGCCTTCCAAACCGGCGAACTCTGCCCGGTTGGCTGGAAGCCCGGCGAAAAAACCTTGGGTAAAGCCTAGTCACCCAAGCGCACAGGGTATTAACCCTTAACGAAAACGAGACAGTCATTGACTGTCTCGTTTTCGTTTAAAGCTTGTTTTGGTTAGCAGTTACTTAGCCAACCACGTTTAATTGGCTTCCAGCAACGCCCATCTGACCAAAGCGACGGGCAAACTGCTCACCATCGGTCCCGCTTTCTAAGGGGCCACGGGAATTAATGCCAGCATACAACTCGTTAACGCCACCGGCTTGACCAACGCCTTGGGTTCTACCGACTTGGCCAACACCAAAAGGATTACTACCGCCCTGGACACCAGAGGTTCCAGCGCCAGCGCCAGAAGCACCATCAACGCCACCGGCAAAGCGGGTGGGATTGGCGCCGTTGGAGCCAAATGGATTGGCAGAACCAGACTGGGCGTTTAAGGACGCAGCATACTCTGCGGCTTTCCGCCAACTATCTAATCCTGATGCGCCACCGATAGGTGCCATGTTGTACTCCATGCGTATCCAACTATATATATGAATAAAAACAATGTCATGGCAAATCTTGCTACGACACAGATCACAAACCCACAAAATTCAACCACCCAAAATCAAGCCTGGTGGGAACTTCTGGGAATTCTTAAAACATCCTTAAGGTTTACAATCCGCGACAAAATCCCTTAAATGTGAATGCTTTTGTTTTCACACAAGGGGTCGCATTGCTCATCTTTATGCTGTTTGCAGACGGCACACTCGTCTAAAATCCTCAACGATATGTCCACTTCCCGGTTCATATCGGCCATCTCAATGAGTTTTTGGGTAATTTTCTCTTTTTTAATCAACAAGGCCTGCCGTGTACGCTCAATAACGTCTTTATCGGACTGGAGCGTATCGGACGTTCCAATGATTTCCCGGATCTCTTCCAGGGAGAAATCCAGCTTTTTGAGCGAATTGATGAACTGAACCCGGCGAATAACCGAGGGATGGTAGAGCCGGAAATTACCCTTGGTCCGATTATCCGGCTCAATCAGACTCAGCTCTTCATAGTAGCGCAGCGTGCGCAAGGTAATGCCAGTTTGCTTGGCAACGTCTCCAATTTTGAGCAATTGCGGCTCTGTGGTCGTCATCGGGTTCAGTGGCCTGTGTCACGGGACATCACACGTTTCAGTATAGCACACAAGCAGTTGCCCTTCAGGGGGAAAGAACCCAGAGGTCCCGTTTTCAACCCCATTCGTTAAGGCTTTGTAATATCAGGTTTTATCCCGGACCCCGGAGGGAATAAGGGGGTTAAAGGGTTGATTCTCTTACCCAAGGCATCTCACGGAAGAGACGCTTTACCATAACTGAGTACGGTTTACTGCAAATTTAAAAGAATTAAAGGAGTGCTGTCAATGCAAGACTGGATGAAACGCATGCCTCTGCAAAAACAGGCTGGACAAGGTGTTATCGAGTACGCAGGCGCCATGATTGTTGCTGCCTTAATTGTTGCGGCCGTATTGGTCATTGGCCAGCAAGGGATGGGCAACGTCTATAACAGTATCTTTGGTGGTGTTCAAAGCTTCTTCACCACCCAGTCAGGTAACTTATAAAGAATTTGTTCCTTTGCAGCAGAGAGAGAGAGTGGCGTGCCCATCTCTCTCTGCGCTCTCCTATATTTCATTTCAGACCGAATGTATCCCCCTAGAACGCCAACCATCCCATCAAGAATAAAGAGGCAACCTTTCATGGCACCGTGTTTCAGGTATTTCAAGAGTTTTCATCGTTCCAAAAAGCAAGGGCAGGGCACCGTGGAAATGGTCATGTCCATGTTGCTGTTTACGGCCATGATTGGCGCCCTGGTGAGTTTGAGTTTATACCTTTACATCAATCACTCCTTCCTCACAGCGGCCAAAGAAGGTGCTCGGGTAGCTGCAGCCGACAGTAACTTTGCCAATACGGCAACCATCAATACCGGCATTACTAATGTTCGAAATTGGGTGCGTACCTTTGTATCGAACAGCACGGGCATTCAGCTATCAAACAGCAATATCAACGTCACGGGACCGACCGGGAGCTCAACCGGAAACCGCCGTATGACGGTGACGATTACCTATCAGTTTCAAAATCCGGTGCAAATCCGCACTTTTCTGAATCGTTTAAGTGGAGGATCCGCGACCGGATTGGATACCTTTACGATTACCAATACGGCAACAATGCGCTACGAGGAGTAGGATCACACAATGAGTTCCAAGCCAGGATCAGGCGGCCCCAAGCTGCGTCGTCTTAATATGGGTCAGGTGTTTATCATTTTGGCCGTGGTCAGTGCCGTATTGACCATGGTGGTTTTCAAAAGCATCATGAGCGGCCCTGCTCCGCAAAAGGCCGAAAAGGTCAAAACAAAGCCCTTGGTGGTTGCGGCGCAACAGCTATACTCGGGAGAAGTCTTACAAGCTAACAGTTTAAAAGTAATTGAATGGCCTGCCGATCATTATCCAGAAGGAGAAAACGTATTTGATTCACCTCAAAAGCTTATTGGCCGTGCCCTTAAACGAGACATTTATCCCGGTGAGCCCCTTTTCAAAATGAGCTTGGCCAATGAATCATCCAATGGCGGTATGCCTGTGGTCATTCCACCCGGCCATCGAGCCATGACCATATTGGTTCGGGAAGACAAAGGTGTTGGCGGCTTCATCAAACCCGGTGATCACGTGGATGTGCTGGGGACCTTTAACCTCAAGCTGTCTCAAACCAGTGAAAAAGCAGTGGCTGAAAACACCGGTGTCTTGTTGGAAGACAGCATCGATGTTTCCCAAACCGTCTTACAGGATGTCTTGGTTCTGGCGATCGCCCAGGAAATGTATGACAAGAAAAATGTCATCGAAGAAGGCTTAGAAGGGTCAAATTCAGGCAATCCCCCCGCCGAGACCAATGGCAATGGCACCAC
Organism: Vampirovibrionaceae bacterium NZW_1234; assembly: GCA_041697335.1. Classification (GTDB taxonomy): domain Bacteria; phylum Cyanobacteriota; class Vampirovibrionia; order Vampirovibrionales; family JAGQHJ01; genus JBGUGD01. The sequence continues at coordinate 142,270 of JBGUGD010000039.1, forward strand.
CCCGGCAAATAACAACAACGCCCCCAAAGGCGATGTGACTAAAGGTAAAGTGGTTTCCTCCATTACCTTGGCTGTAACACCGGAAGAAGCTGAAAAGCTGGCCTTTGCCGATACTCGTGGCCAACTCCGCCTGGCTTTACGCCCGGAAAACGAGCACGAAGAAGTCAGTCTGCTTGGGGCTTTCAGTCAGGACATGCTGCCTTTTAACAAAATGATGGAAAAGCTGGCCCAGATGACCGCCGGAATGGATCCATCCCTGTTTGGCCCCAAGCCCTCGGCCGCATCCTCCGAGTCCATGCCGCCCGCTCCCATGGCAGCCGCATCGGCCCCCCCGCCGGTCTTTACCAGCGGAAAAGAAATTCAACTGATTGAAGGAACCTCAAAAAGCAGTATCAGTTTCTAATAAAGAAGAAAGAACACACGTTCACAACAAACACAACCGTAAACCCAATCGACCCCTAGAATAAAAGGTGTGCTTATTTTTTAGACAAACAGAGCAGAGTTGGAGACAAGGCGAGGAGTTCGTTTTTTACAATGAAGACTAAGTTAATGGCACTGGCCCTGACCATGGCCTTATGCAACAGCAGCACACTGGCTCCGCTGGCACTGGCCGCAGCCACAAAAGCACCGCAAAGTCCGGTTATTCGAAGCACCATTAGCCAAAATACAACCCAATTGGAACTCACCATGGGCAAAGCCCAGGTTATCCGACTCAGTAGCCCTGCTAGCCGTGTCTCTATAAGCGATCCCCAAGTTGTGGGTGTTGTCCTCATCAGTCCCACCGAAGTCGAGCTAATCGGTAAAGCCGTCGGAGTAGCAAACCTGCTTATCTGGAACGAAAACAGCGGCTCAAACTACACCACCATCGACTTATCCGTTCATCGTGACGTATCAACCCTTGCCAACAAGATTCAAATGATTGACCCCGGCATCAATATCCTGCCGGTCGCTGCGGAAGATTCCGTTATTTTGACCGGTGTCGCCGAGTCCCAGGACAAAGCCCAACTGGCGTATGATTTAGCCAAAGCTTTCTTCTCCGAAGATCGTGCTGGACAAGGGCAGGCCAATGAAGTCAGCAGTAACTCCCCAGGCAGTGCACTGCAGGCCCAGAGTTCAACAAAAATCATTAACCTGATTCGCGTGATGGGCCAGCCCACCACCAAAGCCGAAATGGTTCAGGAGCAGCTGAAGAACATTGATCCCAACATCAAACTCAGCATCGTTCCAGGCTTTGGCGGCAAGGAGAAAGCCATTTTAATGGGTCGGGTGAAAAACAGCAGTGCCGTCTCCAAGGCCATCAACCTGGCCGGTGTGTTCTATGGCACACCGGGCATTAAAATTCTTGCCGGCCAAGGTGGAAACCTGGTCAAAGAAGAGGGCGGCAGCAGCTCTTCTTCAAACGACAGCAGCTTTACAGCAGGCAGTGGCGGCGATCTGGTCAGCAATTTTGCCGGTAACATCCTCCATGGCTCCATTATGACCGATGCCTCTGGCAACGTGGTCAGTATGCTGGAAGTGGAAGAGCGCCCCCAGATCAAATGCACCATCAAGTTCCTGGAAGTCCAGAAAACCAACGTCAATAATTACACCATTTCTCATTTCCTCGCCGGTGAAACCGCCCGGTTTGCCTCCTATCAAGGTGGCCTGGGCCAAGGTGTCGTTGCCGGGACCACCACCAATGTCTTGTTTACCACCATCGAAAGCTTTTTTAACCAGGTCAACGGGGCCAACAACGCAACATTGGGGATCCGCTATGGTGGAGACTTCTCCAGCGTCTTAAACGGTCTGGTTAGCAACGGTGTGGCCAAGGTCCTGGCGGAGCCAACGCTGACCAGTATCAGCGGTGAGCCTGCCTCCTTCCTCGCTGGCGGTGAGTTTCCCATTCCCTTAATCAACAGTACCGGTGGGGTCAGTATTATCTTTAAAGAGTTCGGTATTCGCCTCAACATGTTGGCCACCGTCACCGACCGCGGCACCGTCCACATGCAGGTCAGCCCTGAAGTCAGTGCTTTGGACGCAAACTCCTCCGTAAACATCAGCGGGTTCCGGGTTCCCGGCTTAAGCACCCGCCGCAGTCAAAGCGTTCTGGAGATGAACAATGGCGACTATTTCGTCTTAAGCGGGCTCTATAATGACAGTTCGACCCGAAACCTGATTAAAACCCCCTTACTGGGACAGCTCCCGATTTTAGGAACCTTGTTCCGCAGCAAAGCTTTCCAGGAAGCCAAAACGGAGATTGTCATTGTGGTTCACCCTGAGATCCAATCTCAAATGAATCTCAGTGCCGTGGAATCCCGCAGAGATGCCAATGCCCCTAAAATTAGCGCCGATGCCGAAGCCGTTTTGAAGGCCTATCAAATCCCGGGAAGCACCACAACCGCCTCCGAAGGCAAGCCTGAAACCAAGGCCGATACAAAAATCCTGGCCAGCACCGATCCCAAGGCTGAGCTGAAAGCGGCAGCCGGGTCGGGAACCACTTCGGACGGCAAACCCACCCGAGAATTCAAACGTGCTTTGAAAAAAGCACAAAAAGAAGCACAACGGCTTGCCAAAGAAGCCCAAGAGGCAAAAGCTGCTGAACCCCAACCAACTGCCAAGCCCGATTCGACAGCAACAGCCCCATCAACAGATTTAGGGACAGTTAGTGGCGCTGCAGGCCAGGTCATCCTTCCCGCAGGTCTGGAAGATTACCTTAGCACTCAAAAGCAAGAACTAACCAACCTGCTAGGGCGTCTCGAGGCATCCGTAACCCCAGAAGTGGTTGAATCCAGCCCGAAGCCAAGTCCCCAGACCCCAACTGCCAAAGCCCCCCAAGCTACGGCTCCGGCAGCGGCCCAGAAAGCACTCCCCTCGGCAAAGCCTGGCCAGACCAGTGCCAAAGTGAGTGACATTCCGGCTAAAAGTCTCAATAAGGCAACCACCAGCGGTAAACCACTGGCGCCAAAAACCAAAGCCACAAACGTTCCCAAACGTGTAAAACCCACAACCACTGGGGTTCTTCCTCCCCGTAAACCGGATGTGGCCGTACATGTCAACAAAATCCGACAAAGCCTCACCCAATTGTTAAGTTTCAATCCTTAAAGGAAACACATCGCCATCCCAAAAATCGGGATGGCGATCCCCCCCTGGATCTGTCAACCTCAACTCCCTGCGCTCTATTGGCCCCTATCCGATGAGAAGGTCAAAGACGTGATAGCGAAGGTGCATCTCCTTCAGGTGAGCGACCGCCATAAAGAAAATGACAGCTTGGTCGATACCTTCAGTGTATGAGGAAGTTCATCGCCAACGCTCAGAGACGACTGTGAAACCGATGGGTCATATGAACCGACAGCCCGATAGCTTGGACACCTCAGGCCCCATGACACTTGAGACACTATACCTATGAGAGTAATTGCTGTCGCCAGCACCGAAGAAACCCGAAATATGCTTACTAAGCAGCTCCAGCAGCTTAGTTTCATTAAGTTCGACGGTGTTGTGACAGAGCTTTCCGACGCCCAATCGTTGTGGCAAAAGCAAAAGCCCGATTTGCTCATTATCGACCTGACCGACCGAGAGCTCGATGCCTGTCTCTTTATCGAAGTCATCAACTACAACGTCGAGAGCAAAACCGTGGTGTTCGGTCTGCACCGGGAACTGGATCCCAACATCATTGTCAAAGCCGTCTCCAGTGGTGTGAAAGAGTTTATTCAATACCCCAAAGACCCAGCAGCCCTGGAAGCTGCTATCGAAAAGCATTGGAACTTCCATCAAAAGCTGGCCTTGAAACAAAAAGGCGAAACAGAGCGCGACTACGGCAAAGTCATCCCAGTCTTTGGCAGTAAAGGTGGGGTCGGGGCCTCCACGGTGGCCGTTAACCTGGCTCACCAGCTACGCTTAGTGACCCGAAAACCGGTTCTCATCTTTGATATGGACCAGGTTTTTGGCAATACAGCCGTCATGCTCAACTTTAAGGCCAGCTATGCCCTGTCCGATCTGGTGAATGAAAACCCCAACGACATTGATGATGCCGTCTTGGATAAAATCATCGTCCACCACGAAACCGGCATCGACCTGATTGTGGCTTGTAAAAGCGTGTTGGATGAAAACCCGCTCATCCCTCCCGAGCTTCTCGAGCGGGTCATGACCTACATCAAATCCCGGTATGAGTTCATCATCATCGATTTACCCACCCATGTCGTGGATCCGTACCACCAGTACTTTGTGGAAAGTGCCGATGATATTCTCCTGGTGTCGTCCTTGGACATTCCCGGCCTCTATCGGACCCGCCAGTACATCGAACTGGTGAAGCGCCACCTGGACACCAACAAGGTCAAGCTGATCCTCAACCGCTGCGACCTCAAAGCTGCGGTAGGAATGTCAAACGAAAGCATTGAAGAAGAGTTTAAATACCCGATCTACTTCCGTCTGCCCAACAATTGGCCGTTAAACGTGGAAGCCATGAGCCTGGGCCAGGCTCTGGGGATGGTATCTCCCCAGGCGGATTTGGTAAAGGCCTTTCAGGAACTGGCCACCAAGTTGTCCGGCATTGCCACATCCTTGGAACCTGAGCGCCAGTCGGAAAAATCCACCGGATTCTTTGGACGATTAACACGGAGAAGCAGTCATGTCGCTGGTTAGACAAGGTTGGGGCGGGTTCAACAAAAAACCCGGTGAATCGGGCCCAGGCCAAGAGCCTGAAACCCCGCATACCGAAGAAACGGCAAGTGAACTGACGGCAAAAAAAGACCAATCGGCAACAGCCTTGGCTGTAAAAACCGAAAAAGAGAGTGAATCCGAGCAACTGCGGGTCCGGATTCATCGCAGATTGATTGAAGAAATGGATACCACGCAGCTCAACGATATTAATCCCACAGAGCTGCGTAAACAAATCCGCCAGGCCGTCAATGAACTCCTGTTGGAAGAAAATGCCTTGCTAACCCAAATCGAGCGGGATCGGCTGGTCGATGAAATTCTGGACGAAACCATGGGCTTGGGTCCCTTGGAGCCGTTACTGCGGGACAAAACCATCAGCGAAGTCATGGTCAACGGCGCCAAACACGTCTACGTGGAGCGCAAGGGCAAGCTCGTACTCACCGATGTGCAGTTCAAAGATGACGGCCACTTGATGCAAATCATCGATCGCATTGTCTCTCGCATCGGTCGCCGGGTCGATGAAAGCACCCCTCTCTGTGACGCCCGTCTTCAGGATGGCTCAAGGGTCAACGTTATCATTCCGCCCCTGGCCATTGATGGCCCGGCGCTGACCATTCGGAAGTTTTCGGCAGACCCCTACAAGGTCCAGGATCTGATTAATTTCGGCTCCCTCTCGCCTATGGCGGCCGAGGTCCTAAAAGCCTGTGTTTATGGCCGATTGAATATCATCATCTCCGGCGGTACGGGCTCCGGGAAAACCACGCTCCTTAACGTGGTCTCCAGCTTTATCCCCGATGACGAGCGGATTGTCACCATTGAGGACGCCGCCGAGCTACAACTGCAACAGGAGCACGTGGTGCGCCTGGAAACCCGACCACCCAACATTGAAGGCAAAGGCCAGATTACCATGCGAGATCTGGTCAAAAACTCCCTTCGGATGCGCCCCGAGCGGATTGTTGTCGGGGAGGTCCGGGCCGGAGAAGCCCTGGACATGCTTCAAGCCATGAACACCGGTCACGATGGCTCTTTGACAACGCTTCACGCCAACACCCCTCGAGACGCCCTTCGTCGCCTTGAGACGCTGGTGATGATGGCAGGCTTTGACCTGCCGCAACGCGCCATTCGGGAGCAGATTGCCTCGGCCGTCGACTTGATTGTTCAGGCTTGCCGCCTGAGTGACGGAAGCCGCAAGGTCATGAGCATTACGGAAATCGTCGGCATGGAAGGCGACGTGGTGTTACTGCAGGATATCTTCCTCTTTCGCCAGGAAGGTGTGGATGAAAATGGCAAAATCATTGGCGAATTCAAATACACCGGTGTCCGACCCAAGTTCCTCGAACGAGTGCTGGCGTCGGGGGCCAAGCTGGATGTCTCGATGTTTGAGCAATTCTAGACATCAAAGTGATGGAGGCACGTAGGCGCGATGGATCCCTTGTATATTGTACCGGTCATCCCCATTCTCTTTGCCTTTGCGGGGGTGTACTACCTGTTCTTTGCCAAAAAAGACCAGGCCCGTGAGTTTGTTCATCAGCTCTTCAACGAAGAAGACCGCGCAGAGCAGATGCGGCGGATGCAGCAACAACATTACATCCTCAAAAAGCGCAACAAAGATCAAAGCAAGTTTCTCCAACGCCTGGATATGGATTTAGAGCGGGCCAACCTGATGATCAAACCCAACGAATTCATCATGTTGGCCGTTGGCGCCGCTTTTTTCTGCGGCCTGATTACTCTGGCCATGGGAAAAGGCCTTTTCCTGACCATTCTCGCTGGCACGGGCGGTTTCTTTTTACCCCAAATGTACCTTAAAATCCGCATCATGATGCGGATGAGCAAAGCCCGGGCCCAGTTTGCCGATGTTCTGGACATGATGGTCAGCTGTTTCAAGTCCGGCTACGGCTTTGCTCGCGCCGTGCAAGTGGTGGCCGAAAACTTTACCGACCCCTGGTCCACGGAACTGAGTAAAGTGGCGGCAGAAATGAATTTCGGCTCTACCCAGGAAGATGCCCTATTGGCCCTGGCCAAACGGATTCCGAACCCGGATGTGGCCTTATTTGTGACCGCTGTTTTGATTCAGAAAGAAACCGGCGGCAACCTGGCAGAATTGCTGAGCAATCTGAGCCACACCATCCGGGATCGCTACAAGCTCCTCAGCAAAGTCAGCGCCTTATCGGCACAAGGCAAGCTTTCGGCCATTATTGTATTTCTGATTCCCTTTGGTCTGGCCGGGGTATTTACCTTGATTATGCCCGAAATGATGAACAACTTTGCCCATAACCCCATTGGCATCTGTCTTATCGGGTTTGCCCTGGTGATGCAGGCCATTGGTGGCGTTGTACTCAAGAAAATCGTCTCATTGGAGGTGTAGTGCCATGGAAATGATTATTCTCGGTGCGCTCATCTTCTTCACCTTGGCCATGGCCGCCTTCGGGGTCATCCAGTCGAAAAACGAAAGCCAGGTCAAAGCCCGCGTATCAAACCTGAACCCAGGTGCGGCACCGAGCAAAGCCCTGACGGGCCGCCAGAAAAATTTTGATGACAGCTTCACCCAGCGGGTCATTATTCCCTTTGCCCAAAACCTGTCGGATAAAATCCAAACCCTCATTCCTTTGTCCGGCAAATCCTGGATTCGAATGAAGCTGATGCAGGCCGGATACTTGCGCCCGCAGTACCAGCGAACCTTCATGGGCGTTCACTGTATTACCACCGTGGCCCCGTTGTTGTTTGTGGCCTTTCTGGTCCTCATTACCCACTCGGTATCAGGCCTGGTCGCGACGCTTCTGTTTGTCATGTTTGGCGGAATGGGCTTCTTTATGCCCATCCTGTGGCTCATTCAGCAAGCGTCCAAACGGCAAAACAGCATCCGAAAAGCCCTGCCGGATTTTCTCGATCTCCTGGTCATCTGCGTGGAGGCTGGCTTGGGCTTGGATGTGGCCATTGCCAAGATTTCCAAGATCGAGTCCGTACAGACCTCTGAGTATTTAAGAGAGGAACTGCTGCGGTATTCCAAAGACATCAGCTTTGGCAAGCCTCGTAAGGATGCGTTGATGGATTTGGCCAACCGGACCGGGATTGACGACCTCAATGCCATCGTCAACGCCTTGATTCAGGCTTATGAAATGGGCACCGGCGTGGTTCAGGCCTTGAAAGTCCAGTCGGAAGGTCTTCGCCAGAAGCGCCTTCACCGGGCCGAAGCGGCTGCCAACAAGATTTCGGTCAAAATGGTGCTGCCCATCTACATGTTCTTCTTTCCGGGCATCTTTATCGTGATTCTCGGCCCCTTAATCCTGCATGCCTTCCAGCAGATTACGCAAACCATGCACCAGACCGGCGGTGGCCCTTAAAGCCGTCCACCCTGTCAGAGCGCATCTGCGCCGTTGCTTTGCGCCTCATCCTCATCAACAGGTTGATCCATGCAAATCAAGGCCATCTTGGCCGCCATTTGCTGGGCTTCTTTTTTGGATTTTCCCTGGCCACAGCCCATCACTTCGCCATTAATGACCACTTCCACGTGAAACGTCCGGGAATGGGCGGGGCCTTCTTCCAGTACCGTCACATATTCCGGCAGACCAAAGCCGTCCCCTTGGGTCAATTCCTGAAGGGCCGCCTTGTAATTATCCTTGGTCTTGCTCAAATCCACTTTGGTGACTTCGTCTTCCACCAGGTCCTCGATAAATTGCGTGGCAAAGGCCATTTGGCCATTCAGAAACAGCGCTCCCAAAAAGGCTTCCAGGGCACAAGCCAGGTTGGATACCTTGTTCCGTCCCCCACTTTTAGCCTCACAGGGGCCGAAAATCATATACTCGCCAATCTGAATGCGACGGGCAAAATTGGCCAGAACAGCATCACTCACAATCACGGAGCGTATCTTCGTGAGTTCGCCTTCCCGGTAATGGGGAAAGCGCTCGAACAGATATTGGCTGATGATGATCTTGAGAACGGCATCTCCCAAAAACTCAAGCCGTTCATAGTTTTTCAGGGATGACATCTTGAATTCGTAAGTATAGGAACTATGCGTCAGCGCCTGTTGGTACAAGGGCAAAGCGTCGTCCGTGTACTCAACACCTAACGACTCTAGAAAAGCCTGAATCTGTTGTAACTCAGAGTCCTTCATCATCGGAACAATTCAATGACCTCATGGGCCAAGCCCTGATGCAACACAAACCAGATAATATAATAATACCCGACCGCCCCAGAGAAAATATAGCTGTCGGTTCGATCCAACAGTCCCCCATGCCCGGGGATAACACTCCCGGAATCTTTCAACCCGGCATCTCGCTTAATCAGCGACTCGGACAAATCCCCCATCTGCCCCACCAGCGAAATCAAGGCGGCAAAAATCAGGCCATGATACCACGGCAGGTGGAACGCCAAGGCCGCCACCAGCCCCACCAAAACGGCGGCAGAGGTCCCCACCACAGAGCCTTCGACAGTCTTTTTCGGACTGATTTGGGGGGAGAGCAGGTTTTTCCCGAAGCGCTTTCCGCCGTAATAGGCAAAAATGTCGGAAGCACTGACAACCAACAGGATAAGCATCAGGTAAAAGACCCCGGACTGTTGCCAAACAGGCAAATGACTGTCATGGCCCAGCTGCCGGATGAGAATGAAGTGGGCTGGCAGGAAGCCCAGGTAGAAAAACATCATAATGGTCCCCCCGATATCGGAGATGGACGCGGGTTTCTTGCGCAGAAGCAGCCAGGCAAAGGTAAAAATAAGGCCCACCGTCACGGCCACCTGAAAATGGCGCTCCCACCCCATATAGGCCATCAGATAAAAAATGGGGCTAAACACACAGACGGTTAACCGAGACGGCCGAATCCCCTTGGCCGTCATCAAGGCCAGCATTTCCTTGTAGGCAATGGGATAAAAGCCGACGGTAATCAATAATGCCCAGACCCCGCCACCTAAAACGGCGCCAAGGGTCACCAGGGCTCCCATCAGGATCCCGGAAACCACGCGTGAATTCTTGGGGCGTTGTGCCGTCATCATCCGCTCATGCCAAACGATGCCCACCAAAGGCGTTCTTTCATCATAGCAAAAAGCCAGTCATCACGAAATGAGAACACACCCTCGCCAAGACCGGTACCTGCGGCATCACCGCTTAAGGCGTTGCCAAAACCAGCACGAGAAAGGCCCTCTCTGGCCAGGCAGACGGCTTGTAAAGGCGGATTGAGAAAAAAGCTTACTCGGCGGCAGCTTCTTCAGCAGCTGGGGCTTCTTCAGCGGCAGGGGCCGGCTCTTCGGCAGGAGCAGCAGCGGCAGCTTCTGCTGCAGCTTTTTGGGCTTCAGCAGCTTCAGCGGCGGCGGCTTTCGCCTCTTCCTGTTCCTTCAAGCGCGCTTGGGCTTTCTTGGAAAGGCGCTCTTTTTGCGCTTTTTCCAGAACAATCAATTCACCGGTTTCAGGAGCTTGCTTAATCAGGCGAACCACAACCTCGGTCGGCACAGCACCTTTACCCAACCAGTCGTTGGCAGCTTGCTTATCCAATTTCAGCTCGCGGGACAAGGGGTTGAAATATCCCAGTTCTGCCAAGGGAGCGCCGTTACGACGAGCCCGAATGTCCATCACCACGATACGGTAAAACGGTCTTTTCTTTCTGCCTAAACGCTTTAAACGAATTTTAACCATTCCTAAAGTAATCTCCTAGTTCACATGTGAAGTTTTATCTATATAGCACAAAGCCCAAAGGGACTCAAGACAAGCTCAGGTCTGGAAACACCTCAAAACGGGCCCCGGTCATAAACCGGTCAGGGGTATTATAGAACAAAGGCATCGAAAGATCTTGTCTTTGTGCCCCACGCCCCCGAAAACCCAGAAAACAGCTCCCGTCAGTGGCGGGAGCTGTAAAATGATAACTCAGATTCTGCGTTTAGAAAAAGCGAGGGGGCTGAGCGCCTTGATTCTGCCCGGCAAAAATTTGGCTGAACAAGAACACCAACAAGAACTTGAGGATCTCATCCAGTTTGTCATTTTTCGGGGGCTTCGGTGGTTTGGGCGGCTCGGGTTGACTGACGCCAAAGTCAGACAACTCAATGAGTCGGTTCCTGCCGGCCAGATCATCCAGTTCCGTCCGGTTCGATGACGAGAACATCCCGCGCATGATCAAGAGCTTACCGTCGCTGTTGGAATCCACCAGGCGGTCGCCGGACTCTAATCCAATGGCCAAATTTTCCAACACATTGGCCAGGTTGCGATCGGCAACCAACGAGGCCTTATCACGTAAATCCTTGGCACTGACGTTTAAATCCCGTATCGGCGCACCGGCAAGGGGTGAAATAAATAAACCACGTACACGATCCACCTCAACAGGAGTGATTTGACGATACTGTGGCCGGGGTCGAATCATCATGTCTCAATTCCTCCTAAAATCCAAAGGAGCACCTAATTTAACTCTCTTGCATGCATTAAAACAAACATTAGATATTTTTTGATATCTATCTTCATACTTATTTAATATTTCGCAAGGATGCCTCAAAACCGAGAAACCGCTGAATACAGGCACCCGCAGGAATAATAAGACTATCCAGCACGATTAATCCAGAATCAAAGGCGCATTACGCTCGTGAGGCAAGCGGTACAGCCCCGGCGGCGGGGCTGCCTGCTGGCCTTGGGTTCTTGTCAGATCCAACGGCACATTAAGGCGCACCACCAGATTATGATTCAGCTGATTGCGACCGGGGCTGGCCACATCCACAAACTGCAGCATATATCCGGCCTCGACAAAGGACTTGTTCTTAAACGTCCGACGAAACCCCGTAAACACCCGCTCCTGGTTAAACCCTGAATCAATGTGAGGCGTATCATTAAGGTTCATCAGCAGCTCATTACTGGCCACCCAGGACCAGGGTCCTTTACGAAGGGGCACGAGTGCCCGAATCAAATAACGTCCCCGGACCGACACCTCGGCCTGATCCTCGATAAACCGTTGCTCCAGGCGAAACTGATGATTAAACCGGACCTTTTTAACGGCATGATTAATCATCGCCTGCTGCCACACCCGTTGCTCAAACTGCACACTTGAATCCCCAGCATCATCGGTCGGAAAAATGGGGGACCATAAATAACCGGCGGTCAGGCTCAGATGCGTGTTCACATCATAGGTCACAGACGGGCGCACCCGGACCAAGGCCAAATGGGTGACGTTCTCTGAAATACGAGGCTGCACCTCCACCGACAACCGGAATTTCTTGACCGGAACCTCCAGGGTTACCGGCAGCCAAAGCTGCAAATCGTCTTCTAGAGCCCATGCGCTTAGCCCGCTCTGGGCAATCAGCAGCACCCCAAGCAGCAACCCCATCCCCCACCTGAAAAAAATCATTTCTATAGACCTGAGTTCAATGACACACAAGGAAGAGAAATCTGCCGCAGCAATCCACTCCGGGGCACCAGATCACCGCTTAGACCTTCATCGACTCTGGAACCAAGGTTCCCAATCCGGAAAAATACTGAACAAAGACAAATTGAGACACGTGAGCGTTTCATAAAAGATGCTCCCGACTATGCTACTGGAATCTCAAACATCCACTCAGGCAGAAACAGCTACCTTACCGAGAATCAACCCGAAGAATCCGATTTCGCTCGGCCTGCGGGAATCCCAAGCCCCTATGCCGTGGGCTCAACGTCTGTTTAGGATTTTTTGTGGCCCTTGCCCAGAAACACCGAATACAGCAGCAAGGCCATACAAATTCCCAGAATAATGACAATGGACCAGAGCACCAGGCTGCTACTCAGGAAGAGGGTGGGCAAGAACAAGGTCATCAGGAAGAACAACCCAAAAAAGAACAGCACCCAGTGTTCATCAACAAATTCGGTGAACGTCATATGATCATGATCGTGATCGGACATAATGTGTGATGCTCCCTCTGATTACGCTTCTGCAATGAGACCGAAACTGGCAATCATCAACAGCAGGAAAAAGAAAAAGGAATAAAACCAGATATATCTCATAAAGAGACCGATTTCTTGCTGTGAATCGACTTTGGCGGCTCGAACCATGGTGTCAGCGACTCCTTCTATCTATCTTACGACTTTGCGCCAGCGCCGGCGTCATACGTATTGAGGAAGCTGACAAACTCCGTTGCCATTTCCCCAAAGCGGCTGTACTCCAGAGCCGATAACCAGTAGGCCTGAATGCGCTTACGATCGATGCTGGCACGCAGTTTGGGCTGACGCTCACCTTCCAGGCGAGCCTTGAGAAACTTGTTGCCTTCGCGGTAATAGCAATCACCAATACGGCAACCCGTGGTAATAACGCCTTCGGCGCCCTGTTTCAAGGCCGACTCAATCATGGCCGGTTGAATATGGCCACTGCATGGGACCTGAATGACATGGACATCAGGGCATTCAGACAGACAGCGATTGTTATCGAGTCTGTTTTTGAAATCAACACTCCGTTCGCAAACCAGAGCGATTACTTTAACTTTTTTGGCATTCACGATTGGGTGCTCCCTGCTAAAGCAACTTGTATCTCTTTCAGTACAACATCCGTAGTCATGCGGGGAATTTCAATGGCCTTAAAGGCACAGGCCCCAACGCAAAGACCACAGTTGGAACAGCGATCGGCGTTCACCACAGCCAAGCGCTTGAATCGGCTGTCATCATCCCGATCGACCATCTCAATGGCTTCGTAAGGACAGTCGTGGTAGCACAAGGAGCAACCGGTACAGTTGTCGGTCACCACCTGAGCAAACTGGCCCTGGAACTGTTTCTTTTGAATATAGGGCAAGAGTAACATTGCGACCGGGATGCCCAGGGTCACAGCCCATGCGGCCTGGAGACTGGCACCATTGGCAATCAGGCCATGGGGCAGCATGTAAAGCCAGTCAATCTCCAGTACACCACCCGGATTGGTCAGGTTCGGCGGGGCACCGACTTTAATCGGCATCAGGCCACAGGCCACCAACAAGCCACCGAACATCATCAGGTTCAACACCAAGGGGGCATTGGTCACCGGGCGGGTAATGCGCAGGTAATGCCACCAGAGGAAGAAGAGCATGGAGGTGGGGATAGCCAGGTGGAGAAACAGATAGCGGGTCAGCGTGAAATCGGTGACGATGCTGCCGCCAATCAACAGCTCTGCCAAGGCCTTTCCGCCAAAGGGAAACGCTTGGAGGAAGTTGGTGGTGACATAGGTCAGGGTCACGGAGTTGTCATCCCAAATCAGCATGTACCCGGTCAAACCGGCCAAAAAGAGAATCGTAAACAGGATGACCCCGGTGATCCACGGTAAAATCCGATACTCCCGGTAGCGATCCGTAAACCAGACGCGGAAGAAGTGCAGCAGCACGAAGATCATCATCCCATCGGCCGCATACCGGTGCATGGCCCGAAACAGCGCCCCGGACGGAATCTGATTGGTCATATAGAGAATCGACGGGTAGGCCCGTTCCAAGGTGGGGTTGTAGTAGGCAAACAACAGCAGCCCGGAAATGAACAACACCCATAAAAAGAAGTTGGGCAACGCACCATGGTAATAGAACGGATTGAACTTTTGTGAAAACACGACGTTCAACAAACGCTCAATACCCAGCGTCAGCCGTTGCAATTGAGAGATCAACCCTCGATAAGCATCAGAAATGGCTTGGCGTACCACCTTGTTTAATCTCCTATGATCTATCCGCTTCAGACTTGGTGACGACATTATCCTCTTTGTCCAAAGCGGTCAGTGCGGCCCCAATGGCAACAAAGACCAACCCGGCACCCAACGCCCAGCGAAAATATTCGTGGGGATTGTTGGCTGTCAGTGTTTCGGCATTGAACATGAGATAAAGCCCGACGAAGCCTAGCGCGGAAAAAACGACGGCAACTGCGACTTTCAGAACTTGAAGAACAGGCATTATTGGCTTTTCTCCCGATGTCGTAATTTACAATACTGATGATCGATCCATTCAAACAACCCGACCTGGCGGACCAGTTTATCTTCGCGCTTGGCCTTCATATAGGCGTCATGACCGAGGATAATCAGGGTGAGGACCAGAATGCTCAACCACAAAATGAAGTTCGGCACACTGGCCTCGGGCGACTCGGACGTCAAGAGGCGCGAAGCGGCAAAGACCTTGGACAGAGCAAAGGTCGATACCAGAAACCAGGTCCACCATAGCAGTCGTTGGATCATGCGGCTTTGGCCTCCTGTGCCACTTGGCGCTTGGAGCCGGTGGCCATAAAGATCAGGCTTAAGCCCAAGAGCAGCAACGAGTAAATGAACCACATCGTAAAGTAGGGATGTTTGGCAAATTCAAAGGTGTTGTGAACGATGCTCGGATGATCGGCATACAAGAGATTCATAAACCCTTGCGGTGCCGGTTTGGGCATCACGTACAGGAAGAAGTACCAGCCGCTCAGCAACAGGTTGGGAACCACAAAGAACAACCAAACATGGATTTGACGGTAGATGGCGTAATGCCACAATTCGGCAACGGTCATCATCACGATCATTTGGGCATACCAGATTGGCGGATCCCGGTTAATGTCGGCCACGTTCATGATGATCAGGATGGAGAACAGGATAAAATCGATCAGACCGATAATGGCCGCCACGGTAAAGATGGGCCGTTTCCAGGGATCCCGCTCGGGACCGAAATCCAGAAACATTAAGGCAATGGTAATAAACGGAATACCCACGGTCCAAATGGTTGCCCAGTAAGGATCCATGTACTTCAGCAATTGGTACAGCGCCAGGAAGTACCAGTCCGAAAGAATCGGCAGGGGAGTAACCTCCGGGTTGGCCCGGCTGCCCATTTCCGCGGGCAACACAATGGTGGTCAACAGCAGCATCCCGATAAAGGTCAGCACTGACCAGCGGGGCAGGTTAATACGCTTGTACCGGTTTTTGTAGAAATACAGTTCGGAAATCACCAGGGCAATCAGGGAGATCCCAAAGTGCAGGGAGAAGAAGCGAGTCATCGTCGCCTGACCGATGGAGGCCCCTCCCAGAAGCATCTGGGAAACGTTGTTGCCTTGATTGGTGTATTGGCCTAACAGAAACGTGGTCGTCCCCACAAGCTTGGGGAAGAACCAGTATTCTGTAGGGGCTTTCACATCGAGGTAGGTGGGGAAGGTTCCGAAGATCTTGGTCGCCCAGAAGGCCCGTTGGTTCCAGATCAACAGGTACCCGGTCAGACCGGAGTACATGGCGGCCACCAGGATGATCATCGCAAGAATAAAGGCAAATTCACCTTTATTCTTGTACTCGGCCCGGAACCACATCCGATAAACCTTCAGGGTGGAGGCAATGATAATGGCGTCGCCACCATACTTGTGCATCCCCCGGATGATTCCCAGAATCAGGTTTTCCTTGATGGCAATAATGGAATCATAGGCCTGAAAGGTACTGGGAATGTAAAACGCCACCAGAATCAGACCGGTAATCACCGTAATGATCCAGTACAAATAGGCGATACTGCCCAGTTGATACCAGGGGGAACTGGCTTGAAGGTCCGTTTTGGTTTCGTCAAAGACGTCGATTTTAGCAAACCGATCGGAGACGTAGCGAAACGCCTTGTCCAGCATCTGAGGGGGGTTAAAGGGTAAATTAACGCCCACTTATGCAATACCTCCTCGTTCTAAATCCGTAATAACCAGCGTCTTGGACGCCTCATCCAAGTGGAAGGCAAATTGCCGGGGCGGACGAGGTGCAGGACCACTGACCACCTTACCGGACATGGATTTTCCATCCACGTTTTGATCCTGCAAGGGGTCATAAACGCTTAAGTGGCAAGGACAGCCAAAAACAGGCAACCCTTGCGGGGGCTTATAGTTAAAACTGGCGGCCGACTCTGCCGGATCCGGCAGGTAGCGGAAGATACACCCCATGTGCGGGCAGATGCGGCTGTAGGCCACAAACTGATAATCATCGGGGCTCTTGCCGGGAATCCGAAGGACGTAACCGGGAATTTTACTGATTTGGGCCCCTTGCCGGGTGTACTCCGGCGCTTTTTGCTCGTAGACGAATTCCTGAACCACCCAGGGTTCAGGGAATGCCGACAGAGGGAAGGTAATGGGCTTCACACTGGAGGGCATATCGGGCTTGGAAACCATCCCATGGGGGAAGGGTCCGGCCGTGGGCTTCAGGTACCGGAACAAGGGTGACACAAACAGCAGGAGCGCTCCAAAAAGCGGGACGCTCAGCGCAAATTTCAAAAATAAACGTCGATTCATCGGATACGATTCTCCCCGGATTCAGGCATCAGGGCACTGACTTCACGCACAGGCTTTTTGGGCAAGGCGGAGGTCTTGGGTGCCTCTTTGGCTGGCGCAGCCTCTAAGTCATAGTCATAGGCAAACCCGCGGATGTATTTCACCAGGTCCGTAATGGTGGCCCGATCAAACACCACGTTCTTGTCCCGATCCGCTCGGCCTTTCCAGCTTGGCATGGCCGACGGATAGAGGCCTTCTTCAATAAACTTGATCAATTCGTTATTGGTCCGGTTGTACATCCGGGCATAGCTGTGGAAGTTGGCCGGCGGCGGGTTAAATTGGTTTTTCACCGGCGCCATGCCCAACTCGTGAGCCGACCCGTGGCCCGAATGCAGCGGACCGTCGGCAAAGCCTTTGGCCCCGTGGCAAACGGCACAGTTTCCACCAAACACGGCCGCAATGTCCTTGTTGGCAATCTGGGATTCACCGGCCAGGTGACGGGCATAGAAAACCGCTTCCCAACGCTGGTCTCGGGTCAATTGACGAAAAGCCGGGTGCTTGCCCCCATCGCCCTTGGTCAGAAACAGGTAGGTATCAATGGGGCGAGAGGCCATCATTTTTTCCGTGGCCATAGCCTTACCGGCGTGGCAGGAAGCACAGTTTTGCTCAAACACCACTTTGCCGCGGCTTAAGCGAGGCGGGCGCTCGGGGAAGGCAAAATCTTCCTCAACCAGCTTCTTGTTCAGCTCCGGAACAGCCACCAGAGTCTTGGCATTTTTAATCTGCTTTTCTTGCGTCGCACACCCGGCCAAGGTTCCCACCATCAGGACCCCGGCCAGAAGGGAGGCAAAAAGCGTTTGAAACGTCAGTGTCGTTTTGTACATGGGTCTATCACCTAGTAACCAAAAAACTTAATCCACGAAATGGAGGCCCAGCTAATGATGATGGCAAAAAAGACCCACAAAAACCAAGGCACCCGATGCTTTCCGATTTCAAACTCAACGTAATCATCGGTGGAAACATCCTGGGTATGACCTTGGGTCGGGTTGGCGTGTTCTTCACTCATGGTCTCGTTACCTCAAGCCTCTTTCGCTTCTTAATCATCTAACATGCGGTATTTCGTATCTTCCAGCGCTTCCAGCCGCCCACTGCGTGAGGCAATAAACATGGCCCCCACAGCACCGACGAAGAAGAGGGCACAGATCAGCAGGGCAATGATGTAGCCGGGAGACAATGCTGACAGTGCCGGAAAACAGTTGGGACACATTTATCGATTCCCCAAGTTACGGCTGGAACCATAGGTATTACCCTCGTCTGTGCCCAGCTTATCCACAGAGCGGTAGTTCTGATCCAGGGCAAAGGGGTTGTCCACCTGCTCGATGCTTTGGATTTCCTCTCCGGCAGCCTGGGCATCCTGCGGCAGGGTTTTCAGGAAGGCCACCAGATACAGCATCTGCTCGCGACCCAAGGAGAGACCCCAGCGAGGCATCCGGGTTCCGGGAACCCCTTCCTTGACCCGGTAGTACCACATGGCATCGGTAAAGTTGTTGTAGAAGGGCCGGGTAAAGTTGGCCGGTTTCTTTTCCATGGTCAAACTCATCGGACCGTTGCCCTTGCCTTGAATGCCGTGGCAGACAGAGCAGTTTTGCATGTAAATGCCTCGACCGGCGTTGGCGGCCGCAGGCGAATTCACGTTGACGTGGGTTTTCACATGATCGTATTCGTCCCGCATTTCCTGAGGCGGCATCACCCAATGCTCCACCTTCCGGTTGGCCCCGAGGGTCTGGAGGTAAGCCACCAGCTGATCCATTTCCTCATCGGTCAGATAGGAGTAGCTGGGCATAATCGAACCCGGTTTCACCTTACGCGGGTACATATGGTGGGTGCGGTGCCATTGACTGGGGTACTTGCCCCCGATGTTGGACAGATCCGGACCGGTCCGCTCGGTTCCCAAGACGTGGGGGGTTTCAAACATGTAATCGCCGGCAGCCACCATCTCGCCGCCGCCACGGTCTTGGTAGCGGTTAAACTGGGTATGGCAGTAGAAACAGCCTTCCCGACGATAGATGTTCCGACCGGCCAATTCTTTGGGCGTGTACTGATGCGCCGCAGCGGTCGGAGTCGGACGAAAGGTACTGGCCGGCAGAACCGTGGTAACAAAGATAATGACTAAGAAGATGAGAACCACAAAGCTTCCAGCAACCAGATAATTTATTCTCATAACCGAAGGTCCTTTTTCTATCCTATTCTTCTGCCGATTCTACTGCTCGGGCCGATACTAAACGTAGACAATGCCCGTGGGGGAATGCGGGAGCGCCTCGCATTGCTCACGGCTGAAGACGGTTTTGTACACATTAAACATAAAGAGAATTTGACCCAGAACAATCATCACGCCCGACAGGGAGCGGATCCACCAGTAGGGTACCAGCTCGATAACCCACTGATCCAGGGGAATCCCGTGGTGCCAGCCTGCCGACTGAACCAGACCGGCAATGGTCAAATCGATCATCATCAAAATCCAGCCATACAGGGACAACCAGAAGTGCCACACAGCCAGGCGCTTGCTGTACATCTTGCGCCCCGTAATCCGGGGGATGATGTAATAGGTGGCGGCAAAGACAAAGAAGGAGAAGGTTGCCAGCAAGGCCATGTGGGCGTGGGCCACAACCCAGTTGGTAAAGTGAAGATACCAGTTAACCCATCGGGTCGCCTGAAAGGGCCCTTGAATACAGGTTAAGAGATACGCAATCCCGCCGGCCATGGCAAAGCGAAGCGGAATGTGTTCAGCCGCCGTATGCCATTTGCCTTTCAAGGTCATAAAGAAGTTGGTCAATACCGTCAATACCGGCACCAACAAAAAGACACTGGAGATAACGGCCACCGATTTCAGCCACTCGGGAACCGGGGACTGCAAAATGTGGTGCGTCCCGGTGGGGGCATAGAACATCCCGATGGTCCAGAACCCGATCATGGATAAGGTGTGGCTATAAAGCGGGTTGCCGGTAAACTTGGGAATCAGGTAGTACATAATCCCAACCCCACCGACGGTAAACCACATCCCTAAGATATTGTGTCCGTAGAACCAACCGGTAATGGCATCGTTCAAACCTTCCAGCTGAACAAAGGCCCGGTTGCCGATAATGTAAACGATGGGAAACCAGAAGAGCGCCCCAAGGAAGTACCAGATGGAGACGTACCATTTTTTCTCCGTCCCGGTCATCACGGTCATCCAGCAATTGACGCCCAACATCAACAAGGCCAGCAAAACGGCCCAATCCAAAACCTGAATGGCGGCGCCACCAATATAGATGGTCCCAGCCAGTTCCGCATATTCACGGGCTTCCGTGTCCCCGTTCAAAATGCCCCAGATCCCCCAGAACATCACCAGGTTCCAGGCAAACATGGTCACGTTACCCAGACGCTCGCTCCACAAGCCACGACGTCCCGAAAGGACGGGAATAATGTAGAACATACAAGCGGCATAACCCATCGAGAGCCAGCCGACCAAGACAGCGTTGGTGTGAACCGGGCGCAAACGACCAAAGGACAGCTGGGCGACACCGGCCAGGGCATCCGGCACATCAAACTGCATGGAAGCCAACAAACCGATAGACGTCCCAAACACCAGCCAAAAGATGGCCGTGATCATGAAATTCCGACTCGCACTGTACGGTTCTCGACTAAAAATGGCAGATAAAACGCGTTCCATAAACTATAGGGACTCCTCTACTGTGGGGGCTTTACCCAGCATCCTTCGGGCATACTTTGAGCCACGATATAGCATAGTATCCCAAGAGCTGTGTTTGCAGAATATGATATTTCGCAAATGGCCCCGATCGCCTTGACGCCAAGCCTCCTCGCTCTGGGGTCAGAATCGGGTATAATACCTGTGTTATGACACACACCGACTCAGCGTTAATTTCCATTCACGATCTGACCGTCGCCTTTCCCACGGAGGACGGGCCCGCTTATGCAGTCAACGAGCTGAATATCAGCGTGGCCTCCCAAAGCGTGCTCGGTCTGGTGGGCGAATCCGGGTGCGGCAAAAGTATGACCAGCCTGGCCATCCTGGGCCTCATCCCCAAGCCCGGCTACATTGCCCATGGCCACATCCACTTTAACGGCCGGGACCTGACCACGCTCTCCCAGGAACAACTTCGCCACATCCGGGGCAAGGAAATCGCGTTAATCCCCCAGGACCCGCTCACCTCCTTGAATCCGGTCTACACCATTGGCGACCAGCTCTCGGAAGTGCTGATGCTCCATCAGGGCCTGTCAAAAAAAGACGCCCTGGCCCGTGCCGTGGAGCTCTTAGACCAGGTTCGCCTGCCGAACGCCAAAAATCGCCTGAACGATTACCCCCACCAGTTCTCCGGCGGCATGCGCCAGCGCGTCATGATTGCCATGGCCTTGTCCTGCCACCCCAAGCTGCTGATTGCCGATGAGCCGACCACGGCCCTGGATGTGACGGTCCAGGCCCAGATCCTGGCCCTGATGAAAGAAATACAACAGGACATGAAGACGGCCATTATCCTGATTACCCATGACCTGGGGGTGGTGGCCGAAATGTGCGATGATGTCGCCGTCATGTACGCAGGCCGGGTGGTGGAACATGCCCCGGTCAAGGCCTTGTTTGCCTCGCCCTGGCACCCCTACACCCAAGGGCTCTTGAACTCCTTGCCCAAAGCCGACCGAAGCCGCCTGGAACCCATCGAGGGCCAGCCTCCGGCCTTAACCAAAATCCCGGTCGGATGCAGCTTTGAACCTCGCTGCCCCAAGCGCATGGACGTCTGCACCACGGCTTTTCCCCCCATTACGGCCAAAAGCAGCGATCATGACGTCCGCTGCTATGCCGTCATGAACACTCCCAGCGCCTAGATTTTGACAACGGTCTTGCCCTTTCCCGAAAGGTCGTCCTGAGACGGGTTCGGGCTGAACGTCACATCACGAGGTATTGAAACGGTTTTGTTACATTTGGCCTGCCCCAAGCATGCCGGAGGCTTCAGCCCCGTTCTCTCCCTTAGATAACAATTCCCCCCACGTACAGCGCTATAAAGGAAATCCTCCATGACTCCGTTTGATCTTCGCTTTGGCCGTTCCCACGTCGTTCGCCTCCATGATTACCAGCCCAAAAACCCGACCCCGAATTCGGTTGCCGAAGACGAGGCCCGCCAGGAGATCCTTCAGGGCTTAGGGCTCAAAGGCCTGGGCCACGGCCAGGTGGATGGCCAGGATGTCTTTGTCGGCATCATTCCCCAGCATGGCAACTGTTACCCGGAACTGATCATCAATACCGGCCGGGGCAACGATACCCCCGTGGATCGCAAAATTATCGAGGTCATCCAACAGGCTCTGGCCACCATGCTGAAAAAACAGGACATGCCTGAAGGCAACCTGAAGTACCTTTACGACCCGAAACAGGACTGTGGCGGCTTTTTTGAACAAGAAGGCACCCAAACCAAAGCCATGGTCGGCCTGGGGATGTATCACTTCGGCCCCACCCATGAGGATGGCCGCCGAACCTCAGGGGCTCTCGTTCTCTAGCAACCTCAATTCAAGACTTTAGGACGCCTTGGCCAACAGCTGTTTCTTGAGATAGGCCACCGCCGCATCCTTTTGCGGGTCCCGGTTGTTCATCAGGTCGGCCGTGGTGATCGGCACCTCAATGTCCGGGTGAATGCCCTTCTTGTCAATGTCCTGGCCGGAAGGGGTATAGTACTTGGAGACCGTCAGGTTCAATTCAGAGCCATCTTGCAGGTAATTGATCTTCTGAACCAGCCCCTTGCCAAAGGTCTTGGCCCCAAGAAGCGTAGCCCGGCCGTTGTCTTTCAAGGCGCCGCCCAGAATTTCACTGGCGCTGGCACTGCCTTCATCAATGAGCAGGACCACGGGCTTGAGATAAATCGGAGAACGCTTGGCTTGAAAAGGCCGCCGCTTGCCATCGCGATCCACAATCGACACGATTTCGCCCTGAGCCAGCAGCATGCTGGAAATTTCCAGGGCATTGGGCAAAAGCCCCCCGTTATTACCCCGTACATCAATGATCATGGCCTTCGTATCGCGCTGTTCCATCAGTTTCTGGCGCATTTCCTGGGCCGTGTCCTGGCTGATAAAGCTTGCCAGACGAATATAGCCGATGTCCTTGGAAACCGGCTCGCCAAACACGGTTTTCAACACAATTTCTTCCCGGACCAGCTTGAACTGAAGCACCTGGGCCTTGCGCTGAACCTGCAAGGTCACGCTCGTTCCCTTGGGGCCCCGAATGCGCTCGACCGCATCATCAATGGACATATTGGCCGTGGGCTCGCCGTTGATCTTGATGATCTTGTCCAGGGGCATCATCCCGGCCTTTTTGGCCGGCGAGCCTTCCAGGGGGGCAACCACGATAATCTGGTTGTCCTTGGGGGCGATCTGAATCCCCACGCCCGACAGGCGCGAGTCAATCTGCATGTTCTGATCCTGGGCCCGTTTGGGGTTTAAAAACCGGCTGTAGTTGTCGTTCAAACTGGCCAACATGGTGCTGATGGCCGCATAGGCATCATCCCGGGTCTGGATGTGTTCGTTATAGCGATCTTTCCATTTATACCAATTCTGGCCATTAAACGACGCATCGACGTATTCTTCAAACACCGTCTGCCAGGCTTCGTGGTAGAGGGCCAAGGCCTGCTGGCGCTCGGACATCTCCACCCCCGAGGTCCCGGGCACTCCCGGCACCAGCCCGTGGCGGGCGAAATCGCACCCGGTCAGCGATGCCAAGGATCCCAAGACCAGCGTCAGCAATACCAGGACAACGACACCTTGCTTGGAGCGGGCATCGGCCCAGGCAACAGTGGCATGAAGCAAACGAATCAGCGGGCCCATGGGATCACAACATCACAGAAGAACAAGCACACGAAGGCGACTAGTAGCCGCTGTTGTACTCGGTCCGGTCCATTTGCGGCATATTGGGCGACGCGTTGGACAGAATAAAGAGGTCGATGATTTCCGACAGTTCGTTGGCTTTGCTCTGGTGGAAGCGAATTTCGGATTCCAGCTTACGAATGACGGTTTTGTACTCTTCAATCTTTTTAATGTTGGAGCGCACCGCGTCCAGGAGCTGGCTTTGAGCGGCCTGAGCATCGGACAGGACGTTTTCCATGGAGATGCCCATGGCTTCCATGGTCAGGCGGATGATCTGGGCGCCGGTTTGTTTGGTGACGCCTTCAGGCAAATCCTGCACCAACTGGACCAGGGTTTTCACATTGCCGCTGTATTCGGCGTAATCGAAATCTTCGTTCATTTCCGGGTGACTGGTGTACTGACCGCTGGTCATCGAGCTCATTTTTAAATACTCCGTTTCCACTGCATAAGAAGGTTGAGACGCAGAATCTTGATTGCCCACCGTTTCCGGGGGTTTAGTTAAATCCTTGTAATCGGTTAAATCGACCATAGCTCCTCCATTACCTTTGGGACGTGCGCCCCGCACATCGGGATGATTACAGATATGATACGACAAATGATCCAATTCGGACACACACGGCCCGAAAGGGGGCTTGTGCCGAGGACTCACTGGACATGGACCGCTGAGGAGAATCACCCCCCGTGAGCGCGAAAGCAAACGATCCTACTTGATTTTACCGTGTTCGGTCCGTCTTGAAAAGGGGCCCCATGGCCCAAATCAAGCCCACCTACCGGGCTAGGCCATGAGGGGACTCATCCAGGGCATTGCCCGGATGGGGCGTTTTTAACCCCACTTTCGGGCCCAACCTCCGCCTTGGATAAGAAGCTGGTATAATCGGGGTATGATTCCTCACTACGACACACCATGGCTGATGATTACCGGGGGCGATATCGTCCTTCCCGGCGGCGGTGTGTTGGCCCGAGGCACCCTGCTCATCAACCAGGGCAAGATTCAAGAGGTTACCGATGCCACCCCGGCCTCGCTGGTGCTGGGGCAAAACGAGGTGACCATTATTGATGCCACCGATTGCTGGGTGACCCCGGGGTTGATTGACCAGCATCTGCACGGGGCCTTTGGTGTAGACTTCAACCAATCCGGTCTGGATGACATCCATGAACTCTTGACGGTGCTTCCGCACAAGGGCATTACCACCTTGCTGCCCACGCTGATTACGGCGCCCAAGCTGGATCTGCTGGTGAGCCTGGCCAAGCTGGAGGAAGTGATCCAGAACCAGGTGCCGCATCAGGCCCGGATTTTCGGGATTCACCTGGAAGGCCCGTTTTTGAACCCCGAATATCGAGGGGCCCATCCGGCGGAAGATTTACTGAGGCTCACGGAGAACAACTTGGAAGGGTTGATTTCGCCCAGCCTCAAACGCCTGACCCTGGCACCGGAGCTGGATCCGACCGGAGAGTTTATTCGGGCCTTTCGGCAGGACAATATTCTGTGTTCCATAGGCCATTCCGGTGCCGATTACGTGACGGCCATGACGGCGTGCAAGGCCGGGGCCACCTGTGCAACCCATCTGTTTAACGCCATGGGTCGCCTGGATCACCGCAATCCCGGGATTCTGGTGGCGTCTCTGGTGAATGACGAGATGTATGTCGAACTCATTGCCGATGGCCATCACCTCTCCCCGCCGGTGGTGGAGATGACCCTCAAGACCAAGCCCTTTGAAAAAACCATTCTCATCAGCGACTGCAACGCCTTAACCGGCATGCCTTCAGGCTCCTCGTTTCGATTCGGCAAGCAAAGCATTACTATGAAAGCGCATGGGGCCGTGAACGAGGAAGGTCGCCTGGCGGGCAGCACGGCGTTTATCACCGACTGTGTCAGAAACATAGCACAGTGGGGGCTGTTGTCCTTCCCGGACGCCGTGCAGCTGGCCACCTATCATCCGGCCCAGCATCTGGGGGCAACGCCCAAGCTCGGGCAGATTGTGCCGGGGGCCACGGCCGATCTGATCTTGTGGCACAAAGACGATCTCAGTATCAGTACCGTCTTTTTGGCCGGGCAGGAGTTGCCGGAGCTTTCCCCGACGGGCAAGCTCAAGATGGCTATGGCTTAAGGCAAACCTCAAGCGTTATCAAGATTAATCGGCAAAGACCATGCGCTTTAAATAGGTGGCACCGGATTTGGAGCGATGCAGGGCCTGTTTCAGGCGGAAGCACGAAGGGCATTGGCCGCATTGGACATCGGCATCGGTGTAGCAGCTCCAGATGAGGTGCAGGGGCACATCCAGCTCGACCGCGGCATCCACAATCTCGGTTTTGTTCAAGTCACCTACCGGGCAGACCACCTCGGGGTGATTGAGGGTCGAGAGTTCAAAGGCGGCATTGATGCGATCGCGAAACTCGGGGGTGTTGTCCGGGAAGCGCTCGGCCTCTTCGGCATTGGCCCCGAACAGGATAATCGAGGCTTCAAGAGCTTCGGCGTAGGTGGCGGCGATGTTCAGAAACAGCCCGTTACGGTTGGGAACCCAGACGGGTTTGGCGTCAAAAAAGGCGTCATCGATAGAGCCCTTCATCCAGTCCATGGGCACCACGGGCTCCTGGCCATTGCGGCGCATAACCAGGTTTTTGGGCAGCAGGGACGACAGCCAGGGCAGGGCAATGATTTCGTGCTTGACCCGATAATGCTCGGCCACCAGGCGGGAGGCTTTGACTTCCTTGCCAAAGGCACGCTGGCCATAATTGAAGGTCAGGGCGAGAACCACCTCGTATTCCTGAACTGCTTTGGCCAGGGCCACGGTAGAATCCAGGCCGCCGGAGAGTAGAATCACCGCATTTTGTCTATGGAACATAGGTTTCAAGCTCCTGTCTGATAAAGTTCGGTAAATTTTCCTGGGTATCCAGAATCTCGCGGATGAGGGCTTCGCCACCCAGCTGGTAGAGGGTCGAGGCGGCGGCAATGGCCACATCGTCATCGGAATCAAAGAGGCGTTCGCGAAGGACCCCGATACAGCTTTCATCGCCGATTTCGGCCAGCGACTCGACGGCCGACAGGCGGATGGAGGCGGCGTCATCGTTCAAGGCTTCCAGCAACGCTTTTTGGGCCTTGTTATGATTGGACCCCAAGCGGCCAATGGCCTCGACAATCTGCTCTTTCAAGAAGTTGAACTTGTTTTTCAGCCCTTTTTGGGATTCAAACATTTCCAACAGGGGATCCAGGGCCCGGATGTCACCCAGCATCCCCAAGGCCTTAATGGCCGATTCTTTCAAGTACTGACTGGACTCTTTGTCATCCTGCACAATATTAATCAACGGATTTAAGGCCTGGGAATCGCCCAATCGGCCCAAACTTTCGGCTGCAGCCAGCCTCAGGCGGTAATTTTCCTTCTGGTTTCCGAGCACGCTCATCAGCGGCACCAGCGCCCGGTCGTCGCCCATCCGTCCCAGGGCCTGGATGGCGGTAATGCGAATTCGCATGCCCACGTCGCTTTGGGCAAAGTCTTTGTGGGATTGTTCAATGGTGGTTTTACCCGAGCACAGCACCAGATCGATCAAGGGCATCACGGCACTGTAGATTTTCTTGCGGGCCAGGATATTGATGACATGCATCATGACCCGGGGCTCGGCATCGTGATTGATGACACTGAGCAGGGCATGGACAGATTGGGGTTCGGCCCGATCGGCGAGTTGGGTGGCCGCTTCGATGCGGACGGTGACCGATTCCTCAGCCGAAAGCACTTGCTGGAGCAAGACCTCAAGGCTCTTCGGTTGGTTTTTGTCAGGTGGCGCCATAACCACGTTTAATCCGGTTTCCCATTCCACAGCGCTGGACTCCTCACTGGCGAGGCCCCGTTCACACCGAGGGATTCGCATTGTGAGTAGTGTAGCAGAGACATGGTAAACGCTCCAGAGGGAACTGCCTACCCCACTCATTGTACTGAAATCTGGCAATCCCGGTAATCCTTCAAATCCGGCAGATCCGATCATGGTTCAATTCCCTTGGTCCATTCCCCTTATTCTCCCGATGCGGGTGGGTTTTAATACCGGTACTCGTCGGATTCGGGCGGATTCATGCGCCGGTGTGCCAGCTCAGACACGCGGTGGTATTCTCGTTGGGCGTGGTGGGCCAGGGTTTGAAAGACTTCTTCCACCAGGTACAGGCGCTGGGGGGAATAGACCACTTCCCAGTCGATGCCCTGTTTCAGGTACTCGATGATGGCTTTAAATTGTTCCAGGTCGATCTTCAGGGGTGGGGGTGTTTCAAAGGGTCTTTTATACCGAGGTTTTTTGGCTTGGAGCAGATAGAACCGCAAGACGGACTCGGGTTCTTGTGCGGCCTGCATGGCTCGCCGCAGCTCTTCCTGGACGATAGGCGGGTATTGGAGCAGGCGACAGACGTCGGTTTTTTTGGCGCCAATGGATTTAAGTTCCGGGAAACGTTTGACGCATTCACCCACCTTGATGTCCCGACGAATGGTGCGAGTACCAGCGCCAAGAGACTTTGCTTTAAGAGATACAAAGGACTTATTCACCGTGTGGCCAAATTGGCCACACGGTGCTCCTCGGTTAGCACCATGCTTTGTTTCCGGGTAAACGGCTTCGTAAATATCGCGTTCGCGCACTAAGGCTTCGCAGGCCTCCAAGTCGGGGAGGTTTTTGCGTTTGGTATTGGCGTGGAGTTTGAGGAGGAACTCGGCTTCATCGGAGGCCGGGGTCAGGACCAGGCAGGGAGCCTCTTTAAAGTTACTGGCCTTGAGGGCTTCATAGCGGTGGTGGCCGCTGAGGATCTGGTAGCGCCCCTGGCCCAGGGGTTTGACCAGCAGCGGGTGCAGGGGGCCGCGGCCCAGAGTTTGGAAGCTTTCCACCAGATCCGCCACGTGGGCGGCATCAAGTTCCTGGCGTAGCGGGTCCGGATCGGGGACCAGGCAGTCCAGTTTAATGGGTTGAATGCGCAGATGGCTTGTTGCGAGGGTGGGGAACATGGCATAAATCCTTTTTTTCGAGGGTATGAGGGAAGCTTTATTTTTTGTGAGGGTGTATGGGTTGTGCTGCGGGCATTTTCTTTATTTTATATCCATATTATATATTATGGTTTCAAAACCGGCTTGTTTTTAATAAAAAATTAATATTTTGGCTTGATACAAGAGGGTTTTCGGGTTTTAAACGGGTATTTTTGTCTGATATTTTTGGTTTTGAGGTTTTTTGGGGTGAGTTTTTTGAAGAGTGTTGGTGATGGGGTTTTGTGGTTGATTGGGTCCGAGAGGGGGGTCTCCCTCTCGGGCTCTCCCCACTGGAACCGGTTTCGCCCGGTTCCAGACCTCCGACGAAGTTTGGATCTTGGGTGCGGTGTTAGGGTTCGGTTTTTGGGTTGTCTGGCTTTTCGGCAAGTGCGGGGCATGGTTTTTTGAAGGGTGTTGGCGATGGGTTTTAAGTGGTTGATTGGGTCCGAGAGGGAAGCCACCCTCTCGGACCTAATCAAACACTTAAAACCCATCTCCCACAACAAAAACCCCGCAGACAAAAAAATAAACCCTTGTCATCGCAAGACAACAAGGGCTCTATCGAGTAGAGAAGTAGAAGAAGAGAAGAAGCGAACCAATCTGTAAGCATAAAACCCGTTTTTCACGATTTGATGACCTTTTGTTACTTTTTATGAAGCCTGAAAATTGGCTTCCAGAGACCCTTTTAACCATTTTTTAATTTTTATAAATAATTAAAACCTGGGAATTATTTAGGTAGGCCCGAAAAGGGCCTTGAGCCAAGGGCTTTGTCCTGGTAGAATGAGCTTTCCTCCAAACACGCGCCCTACAGACGCGTTGAAGGATGGGAGGTACTGGGAATGATTGGGAACCGTGGGGACTGTATGCCATGAATCATCGAATCACGTTGGGGACCAACCCCGTTCGCTTTGGTCAGAAAAACTCGTTTCAACCCATTGCCTGGACACCAGGCCAAGGCCTGAAGGTGCCGGATCAGGTGATTATCCCGTCCGTGGCCGGGGACGGCATTGGGCCGGAAATTATGCCCGAAGCCCAACGCGTGGTCAACGCGGCCGTGAAAAAAGCCTATGGGATGGCCCGATCCATTCAATGGCTGCCCCTGACCATTGGGGAAAAAGCCCTGGCCGCGGGGAAAAAACTCATCCCCGATGAGGTCCTCGACCAGATCAAACAACACCATGTCTTTGTGAAAGGCCCCGTGGGAACCCCCATCGGCAAGGGCTTTCGCAGCGTTAACGTGGAGCTGAGGAAACAACTGGATCTCTACGCCTGTATCCGCCCGGTCAAGGCCCTGGCAGGCGTGATGACGCCCATGAAAGTGGACCAGACCGACATCGTCCTGTTTCGGGAGAACACGGAGGATGTCTACCAGGGCGTCGAATTTAAAGCAGGCTCGCGTCCGGCACGGATTTTGGCCTGGACCCTCAACACTGTTTTTCCGTGGGTCAACCGGCTTTTTGGCAACCGCGACGGCAGCGACGGTCCCAGCACCATTGCCATTCACCCCGATAGCGCCATCGGCATCAAACCGGCCAGCGAAGAAGCCTCCAAGCGCCTGGTGCGTCGGGCCATTCAGTATGCCATCGACCACAAGCGCCCGTCGGTGACCCTGGTGGGCAAGGGCAATATTATGAAATTTACCGAAGGCGAATTTTTGGAATGGGGCAAGCAGGTGGCCCGGGAGGAGTTTCCGGGACAGACCATCAGCGACGAGGACTTTCGTAAAACCTACGGCGGGGATTACAAAAAAGCCATGGCCGACGGGAAAGTCGTCATCCAGGAACGCCTGACCGATGCCATGTGCCAGGATATCGTTCTGAACCCGCAGTGGCACAGCGTGATTGCCACCACCAACCTGAACGGCGACTTGATGTCCGACATTCTCGCCGCCACCGTCGGGGGCTTGGGCATTGCCCCCGGGGCCAACATCGGCGAAAAATACGCCATGTTCGAGTCCACCCACGGCACGGCCCCCACGATTGCCGGGAAAAATATCGCCAATCCCACCGCCCTGATGCTGACCATGGGCATGATGCTGGATCACCTGGGCTGGAAAGAGGCCGCGCAAAAACTCCGCCACGGGATCGAAAAAACCCTGGCCCAAGGCAAAATGACCGGCGATCTGGCCGTCAAAGCCGGAAAACCGGCACTGTCAACCACGGATTACACCCAGGCCGTGATCGAGGCCATTGAGTCTGACGATTCTAAAACAGCCAAGGTCGCGTAGAGCAAAGCATACGCCTTACGGTTCGGGCGGCTTGGGCAAAACGGGGGGATATTTGTCTACCCCGGGAGACGGCGCTGTGGGCAAGGGAGCTGTATTGAAGGAATTCTGCAACGGGAGCGGGATGTCGTTAGGCAGGGTAGACGGAATGAAAGCCCGATCCTGAAAAATCAAGGGCGGCGGCGTAGGTTTCGCCACTTCTCTGGCTGAAGATAGGAGAGGTAAGGGTTTAGGTGGGATAGGTCCTGCCATAAAAGGATACCTCCGGACTGGCCCCGTATTCTAGAACCGCTGTTGTCAGGGTAGCAAGATACGGGGGTGCGTGACTACCTGATCACCATATCGGCAACCATGGCCAACCCTTGAATGGGTTAGCGGGTGGTCAGGGCCAGATCGCCGTTGAGGTACATGGGCATCAGGGACCGGATGGTCGCGGTGAGGGTGGTGATGCGGGTCAGCTCGTCAGCATCCGGCGCCACCAGGGGCAGGCGCAAGAATGGCTCTATCATGCCCAGTTGACTCAGGCAGGTTTTCACCACCGTGGGGTTGGGCAGGAAGAACAGCTCCTTGAAGACCGGCATCAGTTGAAGGTGTAGGGCCAGCGCGGTTTTGTGATCCTGGGCCCGGAAGGCATCGACCATCTGACGAATGAGGGTGCCCACCACATGAGAAGCCACGCTGAAGACCCCATCGGCACCCAAGGCCAACATGGGCAGGGTCAGGCTGTCATCGCCACACCACAGGCGGAAGGACGAGGGCGTTTTCAAACGGATATCACTGACCAGATCCATATCCGGGTTGCTTTGCTTGACGCCAATCAGGTTGTCATGGGCATTGGCGAGAGTCGCCATGGTCTCGGCCGTCATATTGACCACACTGCGCCCCGGAATGTTGTAGATGATGACCGGGCTGCTGACGGCCTGGGCCACGGCCCCAAAGTGGGCCACCATGCCTTTTTGAGAGGGCTTGTTGTAATAGGGCACCACTACCAAGAGGGCATCCACCCCGGCTTTTTCGGTTTGCCGGGACAGCTCGATGGTGGACTGGGTGTCGTTGGTGGCACTCCCGGCAATGAGCTTAACCGGCTGCTGGCCAATGACGCCTTTCACGGTTTTGAGAACCGCGAGCTTTTCCTCGGTCGTCACCGTGGGGTTTTCGCCCGTGGAGCCGTTGACCAGAATGGCATCGGATCCGGTATCAATAAGATGTTGGGCCAGGCGCTCCAGGGCGCCATGATCCACACTAAAATCCGACTTAAACGGCGTAACAATCGCCGTACACAGTGTCATATCCAAGGTATTCTGCCCCATATCCGTGTCTCCTCCTTAAGAAACCCGATAATACTAAACCGCTTCCACGACGCGGTCGGTGGCTCTGATCAAATTCATCTGGTGCAGTTTTTCGGCAATACGAACGGCATTCAAGGCCGCCCCAATCCGAAGGTTGTCGGCCACCACCCACAGGTTGACGCCATAACCCGGATTGGACGAGTCTTCCCGAACCCGACCCACCAGAACCGGGTCGATTCCGGCCGCATCACGCGGGGTGGGAAATTCCTCCTGCTTTTCAAAGACCTGCACATCAGGCACCTGCTTGAGGGCCGCAATGACCTGCTTAGGCGTGGTGGGCTTTTCAAAGTCCACGGTGACCGATTCACTGTGGCTGATAAGCACAGGCACCCGGACGGCGGTACAGGTGATGCGCAAGTCAGGCTTGTGAAGCATCTTGCGGCTTTCGGCAATGACTTTGAATTCTTCCTTGGTGTAGCCATCGTCCATGAACTTGTCAATCTGGGGAATCAGGTTGAAGGCCAACGGGCGAGAGAAGAGGTGGTGCGTGATCTCCCCTTCAAAGTTTGTGGTGGCAAAGGCCTTGATGGTCTGGCACAGCTCGTCCATGGCATTCTTTCCGGCGCCACTGGCCGACTGATAAGTGCTGACGACAACCCGTTTCAAGCCGCCCAAGTCATCCAGGGCTTTCAGGACCGGCATGAGTTGGGCCGTGGAACAGTTGGGGTTGGCCACAATGCCTTTGTGCCAGGTCAAGTCCTCATCGTTAACACCGGCCACCACCAGAGGAACCTCTTCGTGCAAGCGGAAAAAGCTGGTGTTGTCTACCACGACGGCACCCCGCTTGACGGCTTCGGGGACCAGCTTTTCGCTGACAGACCCACCGGCGGACGCCAAAACCAAATCCACCCCGTCGAAGGCTTCGGGGCGAGCTTCTTCGATGGTGTAGGACTTGCCCATAAAGGTCAGGGTACCACCGGCACTCTTGGCACTGGCCAAAGGCTTTAACGTGCCTACCGGAAACTGACGTTCTTCCAGGATTTGCAAAATCCGCTGGCCCACCAATCCCGTGGCTCCCAGTACCGCAACCGTATATGTTTTCATCGCCGCATCGTCCTTACATGGTCTGACACATCCCCCTCAGTGTAGTACAGCCAAGGCCGGGCGACAATGCCTGGACGATTGTCGAAGTCCGGGGAAAAAAATCCACCGTACAGTTGTTTGTTTTATGTCATGCATTTTGGAATAATGAACTTGCCCCTCAAAGCATCCATGCTGAGGTACGATTGAGGAAGAGTAACGTCACGACTGAAGTCCCCCTATGAGTGCAACCAAAGCCGTTTTAGACAAACTGTCCACCGCCGCCCTGGTCTTTGAACAAAAGGAACCGGGACAATGGGTAGTGATCGACTGGAACCCCGCCCTGGAAACCCTGCGAGAAGGCCCAGGGAAAGACCTGAAAGGCCGGGAAGCCAAGAGCTTTATTGAGGTTGAAGCCAAGGCCAACAACCCCTTGCCCCTGTTTCAAGAGAAAAGCGTCAAGCCCATGACCCCCTTGAACATCCATACGGGCTTGTTTGAAACTGCCTCGCAGCAACAGGTGCGGGTCAAAATCAAGTACGACTGGGTGGATGCCGACACCCTGGTAATGTGGATCGAGCTGTTCTCCGAAGATATGGCCCTGACCCAGGCCCATGCCGACTTTGTCAGCACCGTCAGCCACGAGTTTCGTACCCCGCTGACCAGCATTAAAGGCTTTGCCGATACGCTCTTGCGCTACGGCTCGAACCTGGATCCCGAACAACAAAAACGCTTTATCAACATTATTAAGCACCAGGCCGACCGTTTGACCCGCCTGGTTGAAAATATGTTGACCGTCTCCAAGCTGGGTGCCCAGAAAACCCAGTTTATCTATCGGCCTATTCCGCTGAAAAAGACCATCGAGCGGATTGTGCAAAGTGTGGAAGCCAAAATCCCGGACCCGCGGGAGTTCAAGATCAAGATTTCCGAAGACCTGGTGGAAGTCTGGGCCGACCCGGACAAATTGGAGCAGGTGCTGTTAAACCTCATCGACAACGCCGCCAAGTACTCCTATGCCGAATCCACCGTCACCATCCAGGCCGATTTGCTGGAAGACGACAACGACAAGATTGAAATCAACATCAGTGACCAGGGTGTGGGGATTCCCAAGGAACACTTGCCCAATATCTTCAACAAGTTCTCCCGGATTGATAACCCCTTGACCCGGGAAGTGGAAGGCACAGGCCTAGGTCTGTACATCACCAAGTCGCTGACCAACGCCATGGGCGGCCAGATTTCCGTGACCAGCGAAGAGAAAAAAGGCACCACTTTTACCGTTATTCTGCCGGTCGCCACCCCTGAACGACAAGCCGCAGCCCGACTCCAGGGAGAAGAGGAGACGGCCTAATGGCATTTCAACTGGTCCAGCTCATCGGCACCCCCCCGCCCGAACTGGTCGAGGTGTTACGACAGGAGCTTAACCAGGAATCCCTGGTGCAATCCATTGAAACCCCCACCATTATGGAAGCCCAAAGCATCCTGCCCAAAGTGCTGCCGGATTTGGTGGTGTTTTTTATTGATTCGCTGGAAGAAAACGTCAGCCAGTTTTGTCAGGAAATCCGGGCCCAGATTACCGAACACCGGCCTATTATCGTTATCTCCTCATCCCAAGCCAACAAGGACCAACGCATCGAGTTCTTCCTGAGTGGGGCCGACGATTACCTGACCACCGACATTGAACCGGAAGAATTTGCGGTGCGTCTCTTGGTGCACCTGCGCCGCAACGTGGAGCTTCTCTCCAACAGCCAGACCCGCCTGCCCGGTCTGCCCCTGTTTGCACGCCTCATCCAGCGTAAGATCAACCTGGATTTACCGTGGGCCTTGATTCTGATTGAATTGAACAATTTTGGCGTCTACACCGAAGTGTATGGACGTATTCCCAGCGAACAGATTTTGAAAACCCTGGCTGCATTGCTTAAACAGCTCATTCTTCCTCCCGATATCGTTGGCCAGATTGACACCGAAAACTTCCTGGTACTGACCACCCCGGAAAAAGCCGAGCGCATCGCCGAGTTGATGTGCAAGCAGTTTGATGACGTCGTCATCAACTTTTATTCGGAAAAAGACCAGAAACGGGGCTATATTATTTCCGTGGTCAACGAGTCCATCAGCCAGCGCGTGCCCTTTGTCTGCCTGAGCATGGGCATTGTGACCAGCGAGAACAAGCTGTTCCGAAACTACATGTCCGTCTTCAGCAGCTCGGTAGAGATGAAAAACATTGCCAAGGGCAACTACGGCAGCAACTGGGTCAGCGAGCGCCTGAAACTAACGGGCAGCATAACCGCCGATGCCGACCGTCTGAAGAAGATTTTGATTGTAGAAGAAGATGCCGCCCTGGCCTTTTTGCTGAAAAGCACCCTGGAAATGCAAGGCTACCACGTCGAAACCTGCATCAATCACAGCGAAGCCAAATCGTCGCTGGAAAAAGAGCGCGCCGATATGCTGCTCTTCGACCCGGCGATTCCCGGGCTCTTCAAGGGCTGGGACCTGTGCCAATGGATTCGCCAGACCGAAGGCCTGAAGCTGATGCACATCATCTGTATGTCCAGTATCCACGACCGGGAGCAGGCGTTGAACGCCGGGGCCGACCTCTACTTGCCCAAACCCTTTGAGCTGTCCTCCCTGTTTACCTGGGTCGATCGCTTCCTGAAACGTTAATGGGGCTGACTCCTCCGGAAACCGTGCGACCAATGCACCTGCGAAAGACTCTCAACCAAATAGGGGAGATTTTTGCCCATCTCTTTAGTCATCCAGGTGGTGGCCGATACCGTGGGTGGCCCGCGAGGTCTGATTTTTTGCATGCACGTATTGACCGCGCCCATTCCTGAAGGAATAAACCGGATGCCTCCATGGAACCTATGAATGTGAACAAAGGCTATGAGATTAGCCTGAAACGTGTGTTGGATTTACCCTCGCTGCCTGACGTCGTCAACAGTATTATTGAGATTGTCGGCGATGACGCTACACCGGCATCGGAAATTGCCAAGCTCATCAGCTATGACCCCGGCTTGACCTCCAAATGCCTTCGCATGGTTAATTCTGCGGCCTACGGCTTTCAGCGGCAAATCAGCTCGGTGCAGCATGCCATTATGATCCTGGGCTTCAATACCGTGCGGGGGGTGGTTCTGAGCGCCAGCATCTACAAAATGTTCTCGGATAAAAAAGGGCAAAAAGGCATCGATCCCATCCAGTTCTGGCGCCATTCCTTCGGTACCGCCATTGCCAGCCGGGTGCTGGCCAATAAATTCCGCATCCGTTATGCCGAAGACGCCTTCAGTGCGGGCATGCTTCACGACATCGGCAAGATGATCCTGGACTATTACTTTGCCATGGAGTATCAGGACGTGCTGACCACGGCCCGGTCCAACCGAATCCCCTTCAGCGGACGCCTTTTCGTGGCCCTGGAACACAAGATTCTTAAAACCGATCACACGCATCTGGGCTACCAGATTGCCCAGCGCTGGAAACTGCCGGTGACCTTCAACGAAGTCATTCGCTGGCATCATCATCCTGAGCGGGCAACCGATGCGCCGGAGCTGGTGTATGTGGTGGCCCTGGCCAATGCCTTTAGCCATATTCTTCAGCACAACCACGGGGTTTTCTCTGATGCCTACCTGACCCCGGCTCTGAGAGAGTATTTTCAATACGACCCTGAAGACCCGGAGCCCTTTATTGCACTGTTTAAAGAAGTGGCCGCCGAAATGGAATCCCTGGACGATCTGTTGATCTCCCTCAAGCACTAACCCCCCTTTTCCCTCGATTTTCCAAACCAGACGTCACATGCACATGCCCCTCCTGTCCGGCTTGACTTGATGGGAGCGCCAAAGGACATCCACTATGAACAACTATGAACGCGAGGTCCGAGGCTTAAATGCTTTCAGGATAAGGGATTAATATTTTCTTTCTTTTTGTCCGGGCAATTCTAAAGATTTTTCCGTTTTTTTAATAATACAGGCGAGCGTTAAACAAAACGCCCTTGGGAGAGAGAAAATCGCATAGTAAAAGGAGAAATCAATCCCTTAAACGGTATTGTGCACTGTTTGTTGGTAATAAGGAGGATCAGAGAGCAACAATTCTTTTGATGTGTTTTAGGAACGAGTCAACGTTAAAGGATTCAAAGGAGGTTACTAGCCGTTTAAATCAAGCTTTTTGTACAAACAAGATGTTTTATTCAAATGGTTAAGTAGAAAAACAAGGAGGTCTTCATCGGGAGAAAACCAATACCGTGTTTATGATGAACTTTTAGGACGTACACTTTAGGATAAGTAAGGAGGCAAAGCCTAGATCAGATAGCGTTATTAGTTTCGTGAATTGATCTTGAATTTTAGACGATTGCCACGATGGCAAACGCAATATGCGTCAATGACACCCGACTTCAACTGGAGTCGGGTGTTCGTCATTAAAGGAATAACCCTGCTTTTTAACCAGGCACCTGCTGCGCCAGTTGCGCCAAGCCCTTGACCGTCTCATCAAAGCCCACCGCTTCATCAACCTGCTGCTTCAAAAAGGCGTCAATTTTGTCTTTAAGCTGAATGGACAGATCGATCTTCGGGTTGGTGCCCCGGACATAGGCACCAATATTGATAATGTCCTCGGATTTCCGGTAGGTGGCCATCAGATCTCGGATTTTTCCGGCCGCAGCACGGTGCTCAGGAGCCGTAATGCCAATCATTAATCGGCTGATAGATCCGAGGACATCCACCGCCGGGAAATGGTTTTGATGGGCCAAATCCCGGGACAGAATGACGTGGCCATCCAAAATCCCGCGAACCGTATCGGAAATGGGTTCGTTGAAGTCGTCCCCTTCAACCAAGACCGTATATAAGCCCGTAATTGAGCCTTCATCGCTGGTCCCGGCCCGCTCAAGAAGTTTCGGCATAAAGGCAAAAACACTGGGAGTGTAGCCTCGGCTGGTCGGCGGTTCGCCCACGGACAAACCCACTTCCCGTAAGGCCATCGCCACCCGAGTGAGCGAATCGAGCATCAGAATGACATTTTTACCTTGGGCCCGGTAGTATTCGGCAATCGTTGTGGCCGTCAAGGCGGCCTTAATTTTCATCAGGGCGGGTTGTTCAGACGTAGAGACAACCACCACGGCACGCTTCATCCCTTCGGTTCCCAGGGCCTCTTCAATAAACTCCTTGACCTCCCGGCCCCGCTCACCAACCAGGGCAATGACGGTCAGATCCGCCTCGGTATTGCGGGTAATCATCCCAAGCAACGTCGATTTTCCGACCCCGGAGCCTGCAAATATCCCAACCCGCTGGCCCTTTCCGACTGTTGTAAACCCGTCCAGACTCCGGACCCCCAAGGGCAAGGGCTCGGATATTGAGCGACGGTGCAGAGGCGATGGCGCTTCGGTGGCCACCGGCAAGGCATCATCACAGCACAGCTCTCCTCGGTTGTCGATGGGACGCCCCAGGCCATCCAGAACACGCCCCAAGAGGTTTTGACCCACCGGCACTTCCAGGGCCCGATTGGTGTTCACCACCCGATTACCGGGAGCCAGGGCAATCATCTCGCCCAAGGGCATCATCATCAGCCGGCCGGCTTTGAATCCCACCACCTCGGCTGCCAAGGGAGGCACGCCCGGCTGGTCGGAATGAATGTAGCACAGATCGCCCATCTTGGCCCGAGGGCCTTTGGTTTCGATGACCAAGCCCACAATCTGCTCGACATAACCCACTTCCGGGTAGGGGGATTGCTGCTTAATCGCCTGCTCAAATGTCGATAAATCCAGCGTCACGAAAGGGCCTCGTCACTCTCCTGAACCATCAGGGGCTCTTGTTCTGAGATCTCTTCTGCAGGCCCGTTTTGAATAAAGCTCACCATGGCCTCCCGATCGGCGTCGGCCTCGGCTTTAAGCACGGCCTCCACCGACGCCATATAGGCTTCGGCTTGGCTTTCCGGAGAAATGGCATACATCGCCTCGGTTCCGAACAAGTACATATCATACCCCGTACACGTGGGGTCCGGTTGAATGATAACCCTTCGATTGGCCGAAAGCTGGGCTATCGCCTCGGCACAGTGTTCTTGTAAAAGTTGAAACACATCATAGCTGACGGCAATCTTGGCTTCCCCAGTTACCTGAAGCTGACGCACCGCCCGTTCCAGGAGATTAAGCACCTGGTCAGGCGTGGTTTTTAGCTCTTCCCCCAAAATGGTCTGAACCAGATACCGAATGAGATTTGCCAGTTGAAAGCGATGTTTGAAGATAAC
The DNA here is from genome assembly GCA_041697335.1 of Vampirovibrionaceae bacterium NZW_1234. GTDB lineage: Bacteria > Cyanobacteriota > Vampirovibrionia > Vampirovibrionales > JAGQHJ01 > JBGUGD01. The sequence goes on from JBGUGD010000039.1 coordinate 181,735, forward strand.
GGATTGCTGGGCTTCCAGCGCCCGCTCAAAAACCTGCTCGGCCACATACACGTGGGCTGCCATTTCCTCACGCATCTGGGCAATCCCTTGGGACAACCCGGCACGAAAACCTTCTTCCTGAGCTTGCTGTAAGATGGCATCACGCTGTTGCTGCCCTTCTTCCACAACAATACGTTGCGCCCGCTCTTCGGCCGCAGCTAAGATCTGTTGGGCCTGTTGCTGAGCTTCTTCAATCATTTGTTGCGCCTGGGCTTGGGCCTGAGTCAGGAGCTGCTTGGCCTGAATTTCCTGCTGCAAGGGCTTATGGTGAGCCACCAGATAATCATGGTCCAGGACAACCTCGTTGCCCACATCAACTTGTTTATACGTATTGGAGCGAAGCACTTTACTCAATGAAGTCTTCCTCTTCCGTGCCACGTGCCACCATAATTTCACCCGCAGCCTCCAGAGCCCGGATGACGCCTACAATGTAGGTCTGTTTTTCCTGAACATCGCGAGAGCGAACCGGTCCCATGTAATCCATGTCCTCTTGCAGCATGGCAGCCGCCCGCTCGGACATATTGCGGAAAATCTTGTCTTTGACGGCTTCAATGGAGCCTTTGAGGGCCAAGGCCAGATCCTTGGTTTCCACTTCACGAAGCACCCGCTGAATGGCCCGATCGTCGAGGTGAATAATGTCCTCAAAGACGAACATCAGCTCACGGACCCGCAGTGCGCTATCCGGATCGCGCATTTCCATTTCGTCCAGAATGTGTTTTTCCGTGGTGCGGTCGCTGCGGTTCAGAATCTCGGCCAGCGCTTCCACCCCACCGGATTTGGTAAAGTCCGTGCTCACCACCGAGGAGAACTTGTTTTCCAAAATCCGCTCCACTTCGCGCAAGACTTCCGGGTTGGTGCGATCCATGGTGGCAATGCGTCCGGCCACTTCAATCTGCATTTCCGGTGCCAGGCCACTCAAAATCGCAGCCGCATTTTCAGGCCGCAAGTATGCCAAAACCAGGGCAACCATCTGCGGGTTTTCATTCTGAAACGATGCGGACAACTGGGCGGGATCGGCGTTGTTGAAAAAGTCAAACGGATTGGTTTTCAGCGAGGACACCAGACGATCCAAAATCCCATCGGCCCGACTGGAACCATAGGCACTTTCCAACAAGGTCCGGGCATAGGCCACCCCACCACTGGCCAGGTAATCGCTGGCCTGGAACACGGTGTAAAATTCTTCCAAAATCTGAACCAACAAGTCCTGATCCAATTTGCGCATGGTGGCAATTTCCAGGGCAATGTGTTCCACCTCGCCCTCGTCCTTGATGTTCTTTAATACCTCGGTGGCCGTATCCGGCCCGAGGGCAATCAAGAGCGCAGCGACTTTTTGCGCATTGGTCATATTGTGAATGCTAACAGCAGGCATCGTTGACTCTCTCCAACAAACAGGTTAATCGCTCAATTCAGTAGTGTGTGTATCGACCGGATTGGGAATTTCTACATATCTTTCATGTACGCCACCAGGACACGAGCCGCTTCTGAGGGGTCTTTGGTGACCAGGTTGTGAAGCGATTCGCGCATCACCTCAATCTCCGGATCAAGCTTGGCTTCCAGGGCCGGCAGCTGGACCGAAGACAAGAGGGGTTGGGACTCTTCCGGCAAGACCGCATAATCCACCTCTTCCACCAATTCGCCTTCCACCGGGCGCTGGATCAGCTTGTAGAGGATAAACAGGGCCAGAATGCCGAGCACAAAGATACCGGCCATCTGTACCAGACTCAGAATCAGATCCTGCTGGCTGGTTTGCTTCAAGATATCCAGAGACTGTTTTTGCTGCTCCTGGTTTTCCGGCGAGAACTGCAAACCACTGACGGTGATGGTATCCCCGCGACCCAGATCGGCGCCACTGGCAGAGGCCACCAACTGGGTCAATTCTTTGGTCTGACTTTCCGTCAGCACTTTATTCACAACCACGGCAATGGTCATCCGCTCCACGGTCCCCGGGGCATGAACAATGGTTTTTTCTTCACTGGAAATTTCGTAGTTCGTGGTAGTGTTGATATTTTCGTAATTGGAATTTTTACCCTCTGCACCGGTGTTTTGGGCGGCATAGGTGGGGACATTGGATGCCGTTCCGGGCTGTCCGGAATCAGATTTTGGCCCTTGGCCGTCTTTACCCTGGCCGGTGTAAGCTTCACTATTGCGCTGCACACTTACCGGAATGCCGGTGGGATTTTCAGGCGTACCCCCCGAGGGGATAAAGCGTTTAATGCGAGACTGGGTTTGATCAAAATTCATCACCGCACTGACCTTGACAACCGCATTGTGAGGCCCGACCACTGCGGTCAGCATTTCCAAGATGTCTTTGGATTTCTGCTTTTCAAGACGAGTCCGGGCATTGTCGCCATTTTCATCGGTATCACTCTGGGCCATCGCCATGTGATCGTTCAACTCATTGCCCATGGAGTCGGACAAGGCAACATTTTCCGGTTTTAATCCCGGAACCGAATGGGCCACCAGGTTTCGAATGGTCCCCACCTGCTCCGGTTTCAGCCGAAAACCCGGCTCCACAATCAACATCACAGAGGCTTTTGGATCCACTTTTTCAGTGGCAAACAGCGAATCCTGGGCTTGAGCCAGAATGACACGGGCCTTTTTGATCCCACGTATTTTTTCCAGGGTACTGACCACTTCGTCGCTAATGATTTTTTGATCGTATTTTTGTTGTTGCCAGTCCGTCATCCCAAAGGGCAGGGATTTTAGCGCCCCATAGCCCACGGTGCGATCACTTTTAACCAAATCTTCTTTAAACACGTTTAAGCGCATTTCTTCTTTACGGCTGCGAGGCACCAGAATGGTGGTTCCATTTTCAGCCAAGCGATAGGCTACGCCCTGTTGTTTAAGGTTATGCACAATGGCGGCGGCATCGGCTTCATCCAAACCGGACAGCATGACATCAAAATCTTCCTGCGAATGGTTATAGAAAAAGGTGACCATCAATATGGCCGCAACCGTCAAGGTTCCCAGCAAAATTTTCTGGTTAAAGCTGAGATTCCCAAACACCGCCAAAAACTTTTTAAGTTGTTCCATCATGCGCTCAATTCCATGTCGTTGTTAAAACCTTCTCGATAACCCATTCACGAATCATCCCCGCTAAATCGCCATGTGACTGATTTCCTGGTACGCGGTCAGCAATTTGTTGCGAATCTGCATGGTCATTTCCATAGACAGCTCGGCACGTTCCGTGGCAATCATTACATGGTGCAGCTGGACATCGCCTCCGGTAGCATAGCTTTGTTTTAATTGCTCGGCGCTGTTTTGTAACTGGTTGACGCTGCCCAGACTGTCTTTCAACAATTGGCCAAAATCCGCCAGCGATTCTCCCGGAGTCTGGCCATCGGATTTAGAAGCAGTCGAAGATTGCATCAGTTGATGCTGAATTTGTAATCCACCGACTTTGGTAATATCAGCTGAATGCACCACTCACTCTCCTTCTCATCGTTAAATTTCCATGGCCGCTTTGCCCATTGAGCGAGCCGCTTGAATGGAATTGACGTTAGCTTCATAGGCCCGTGTGGCTGAGATCATATCGACCATCTCGGTCACGGGGTTGATATTGGGAAACTCGACATAGCCGTCTTTATTGGCATCCGGGTGTGAAGGATCGTAGACAAGACGCATGGGGGTCTTCTCATCTTCCACGATCTGGGTCACCTGAACCCCTGAAAATCCGGGCATATCCGTCCGAGTCAAGGAGGCCTTCAAGACCGGTGACCCGTTTTCCATACTCATTTGTCGCGCCCCATCCACCGTCATTAAACTGGATTGACGCAGTGGCAACGAACTTGCAGTACTTGCACCCTGCATCCGATTATCCAGAATGGGAGCGAAAACCACATTATGTTTCCGATAAGCACCCAAGGAGCCATCGGCTTTGCGCGTGGTATTCATATTGGCCAGGTTACTGGCAATGGTATCCAGCCGCAGTCGATGGGCCGTCAAGGCTGATGCACTGATATCATAGGCGTCCATGGATTACTGACCTCCCTTGATGATGCCACGCAACGCGGCAAATTCCTTGCTTTCCAAGCGGGCCAAAACCTGGTATTTTCCACTGTTTCGGGTCAGCTTGGCCATTTGCGATTCGACATCCACCCCGTTGTTATCCATGCGAAACTGAAACTGACTGCGCTCCACCTGAGCCCGGGCCTCATCCAGATTCCCCGGGATGGGGTTGGGATTGTAATGCTTTTGACTGGTCACTTTTAACGACCCAGGCGGCAAAAACCGACTTGCTTGCTGCCCGTGATTTTCGGCCTGAATAGCCTGCTTGAGGTTCTCCTCAAACAGAACCTCACGGGCTTGATATCCGGGCGTTTCCGCATTGGCCAGATTACTGGCAATGGCTGTATGACGAGCATACAACCCATCCATGGCCTTGGCTAAAACACGCGATGTTTGTGATGTGAGAAAATCCATAATTATCCACTTTACCCACGAAGACTCTCTCTCTATATTTCACTTTACGTGACAGCCCGTCGGCTTACCTCATCTGAGAACAGGAACTTAAAGACATCCCCTCCACCATTCAGAGGAGTACTGCCATGGCAAATCGCCAAGGGCATTGAAAAAAAAGCTTATTGGGCTTCAGTGGAGATTTTTAATATCAAATAAGCGAATTTGGGGCCCTCGCGATGTCGGCCAGTCCTGCAAGAAAAACCCCCAATATCCTTGGGGCTTAGGATCTCGACCCGTGTGAGCCTCCATGACCTGCGGAGGTAGGTTGGGTTTGATTATTTGATGGCCTGTTTTGAAGCATTCGTCGATATTGGGCTTCTAAAGGCCCAATAGGAAGAATTGGATGAGAGAATGGTTGACGAACCATTGTTTCATCGGTTAAGTCAGCACTTAAAAAACCTGATTCGGCTAAAAACGGGTTCTGGCCGTTTGGCCCTAAACGTGCGTCTGGACGAATAATTGCAAATGGCCGCATGTAATCTACATGGCGCTCCTGTTGCTCCTGAGGTGGATGGTATGGCTGCCCGGTCAACTTACACCAGGCCGCTTTGGGCAATTCAATAAAAACATCGCGAAGCACCGTCTTAACGGATTTAAAAAATCCAGAAATGCCGTTGGACACCCAATCCACAAACTTTTGGCCCAAATTGCGATTATCCGGTGCGGGCGGTCTTGGGTTTAAAGCTTCAAAACTGTCTTCCGGTGTGTCAAAGAGATACGGGTGCAACATCGTGTTGCCACGTGACTCCGAATGTGAGCCGTTAACACCATGTCCTGCTGAAACGGGTTGAACCATTTGCGCCCCTCTGCACCCCTTTAAAACACTAATCCCCTATGGGTATAAAAACCAACCGGACGAGAGTTGTGTCGGATTATTTCGAATGTTTCTAGAGTTGTTTTATAAATATAACCAGCATTTAAGTCGATTTTACAAACTATGATTTTGATTTTTGCTTCTTCGTGGACTTACTGACTTCTTTGGCAAGGGCATTGACCAGGTCTTTTTGCTTTTTGCTCTTAAATTTGGTCTTGGGCAGCTTGTTGGGCAACTCCGAGACATTTTGATTCTTAAATACCCAGTAATCCAATCCATAGCAACGGCCCGAATCCGCCAGGACCAAGACCCCGAAAATGGTGGTTAGCAGAAACCACAGATTGTGATGAAACGGGCTCAGATGTCCGCACAAAAACCATAATCCCACGGCCACCATCAGACCCAAACCAGCAGCTTGCCGCGTAAAAAACCCCAAACCAATAGCCCCAGCAAGCAACAGCTGGCCTACGGAAAAAATAGTGCCAATCTGCTCGGCATAAGGATACACCACCTGATGCAAAACCCAGCGTACTGGGCCATAGGGATTTGCCTGAGCAAACACATCCAGGGTCGCCGGCAATTGTTCGATAAAACTGCGATCCAAATTGGGTAAAGCAGACCAAAGCAACCAGCCACCCACCACCACTCGGAGCAAGGCAACCGACTTTGTTACAGTGGGCTCGCTCATCGAAAAAGAACTCTCCCCATTTTGTCTAAAGGCTGTACAATCTGTGTTTAGAAGCTTACCATTATCTCTAGGAAAGAGGAAGGCAGTATGCCAAACCCACAATGTCTTATTATTCCAATTGACTCTCGACCAGTCTGTTATGACCAGGTTTTGGACCTTGCAGCGATTGGAAACGTAGAAGCTCTCTTGCCTCCTCGTAGCCTTCTTAGCTATATGAAAGAAGCCGCACCGATCCCACAACTTTGGGAGTGGTGGCAAAAGGCACTCAATCAATATAAAGAAGCCCCTATCATTATGGCCTTGGACATGATTTCCCATGGCGGTCTGATCCCGAGCCGGTTGACACAAGATCCGCTGGAGGATTTAAAGGCTCGCGTCCAAGTTTTCTTTGATGAGCTTAAGAAAACACACCGTCCCCGCTACGGCTTTACATCCATTCTCAGACTCCCTAATTACAATAATGCCGAAGAAGAACCTCACTACTGGGAAGGCTTTGGAACTTTGCTGCATGAGTTCAGTGTCATTACTCATCAGCGCGGCAGTATGCCGGAACATATTTTGAACCAGGTACCAGGTCCTTATATGCAGGATTTTCTGGAACGTCGGCAACGCAACTTTCAGTTGAATCAATCTCACATAAGCTTGTTGGAAAAAGGCTTATTGGACTTCCTGATTTACTGTCAGGATGACACAGGGCCAGTTGGTCTTCCGGTACAGGAGGCTGACTTTTTCAAAAATGAACTTCGTAAGCGCCGACTCCATATGAAAGGCGTGGTTCAGACGGGCGCAGATGAAGTTGCACTCCTTCTTTTAGCCAAGTCACTTTGGGCAAAAGAAGTACAAACCTTAAAAGTTTATCCATGGTTCTTTCCTGACCACGGACGAAAAATTATGGCGTTATTCGACGGCGTTCCTGTTGGCAACGTCGTACAACGCCATTTACAATCTGTTGGTGCAACACCATGCCTGGCACCCAAAGATGCGGATTTTATTTTGATGATAAACGCGCCTCACACTAAAATGGGTGATCACTGTGTCAACGAATCTCACATTGACAATAAATCCTACATTCCTGAAGCTGTTGAAGCCCTTAAAACCTGGCTGCCTTCGAAAAACATTGTTTTGGCTGATGTTGCCTTTGCAAATGGGGGCGACCCAGCTCTAATGAATGCATGCCTGGATGCAGGTGTACCCTTAGACAAGTTATCCGGCTACTCAGGCTGGAACACACCTGGAAATGCCATTGGGACAGCCATAGCTATTGGAGCAATGACTACCTGGGCTCAACGCCATAATTGTTACAACCCAGAAGCCAAGCAGCGCCTCCTATTTAAACGACTCCTGGATGATTGGCATTATCAAGGCGAGGTCCGGATGCAGTTACGGCAAAAATCACAAAAAGACAGCCTGATTAGCATTGATGAATTACAACAGGTTTTACAGCCACGAATCGATAACTTGAAAGGGCTTTTAGGGTTGCCAACACTTCAAGCAGATGTGAGTTTTCCTTGCTTCCGCTTATTTGAGATCGACGTCAAACTAACCTAGTCTTCATGAATTGCCTGTCCAGTCTTCAGAATCCTAAAGTCAAAGCAGTGGTGCGGCTTCATCAGCGAAAGCATCGGGATGCCGAAAATCGTATCCTTGTGGAAGGTCAGCATCCGGTGGCAGAAGCCTTGGCCTTAGGGGTGGTTTTGGAGGATCTGTTTGTCACGGATCCCACCTTCATTCCACCGGGCTATCCCGATTCATTCACGGTTGTTTCCCCGGACGTTATGGCAAAAATGAGCACCACCGACTCGCCCGCACCTATCTTGGCTGTTGCCCAAAAACCCGCTCAACCGGAGCGCTCCTTTCTAAAAAAACCCCAAGTGAAGCTCCTGGCATTACTGGATCTACAAGATCCCGGCAATGTGGGAACCCTGATTCGAGCCGCCTGTGCCTTTGGCTTGCAGGGTCTCATCATGGTGGGGCAGGCTGTCGATCCCTTTCATCCCAAGATCATCCGGTCGTCGGCAGGCATGATTTTTAAACTGCCGGTGTTATCCGAGCCCAATGTATCTTCCTTATTCTCGACCCTGGACACCTATGGTCCGTTTCAGATTTGGGCAGCCGATGCCCATCAGGGCCAATCCTATAAGCACACAAACTTTGGCACGAAATGGGTGTTATTAATGGGCAGCGAAGCCCATGGCATTCCACAAGACGCATGGGATAAAGCACAGGCCATTCATATTCCTTCGGAGCCCCAGGTGGAATCGCTCAATGTGGCTGTGGCAGGGGCTATCTTAATGGCTGAAGCCTACCAGCAAGAACGCCCGTTATCACCACGATAATTCATGAGTAAATTTTAAAAAACAATTTTTCAAAATCCGCTAAAAAACCAGCGTGGTGTTTTCTAGCGGATAGGAATCTCATGAAAAAACTTCATAAATTGAAATAAAATATAAATTTTTTCATCACAAAAGGTTTAATTCATGTAGATGTTCGTGTCACTGATTTAGAAGATAAACATGGGAGAACTGAGGATATAGGTTACGCACGGATCTAGGAACACGATTGACAAAAAAAATCGGAACGTTGGCTTTCACAAATTAACAGACCACTTTGTCGTTTGCACGATTCAGGACCGTTTGGCCTGAACCGGACGACGTGTGGGTAAGAAGAAAGTTTTGTTTTGATCATACCAGGACTGTTCACGCGACATGCTGCGGATGGACATTCTTAGACGACGATGGACCCCATCGTTTCTGGGAAGAAACCATGGCATTCAAACATGTCCAACCCGATGTTTCCGTGATGAGCCTTGGGTAATGATACTCGTTTTAACTGATCACATTAGCCAGTGTGTTGCCGCTCCAATAAACTGACCATACGGTTAGTCTAACTCGGAGAACCCTTCTTCCACCCGGAAGAAGGATTTTTTTTGCAAAGGGTTGCTAGGGCTTGTTTAACGCCACTCTGGGATCCTGAGAGACTTTGGGCATTTGTGATAAAAAGTTGGCCACATTGCGAGAATCCTCAGCCGGTGTATCCCCGATAGCCACGAAGAGCATCTGACTTTTTTCCAGATTTAAAATCCCCGCTTGAGAAATTTTACCCTGAGAATCGGTATATTTAATGGCATTGACCGTTTGCTTGCCGAGCTTGAAGGTACTGACTTTTCCCTGCTCAATGCCCTTGAGTGTTTCCTTGATTTCCGGGCGTACCTGAAAGGACGAAATGGCTTTCTGGACATCGGGCTCAGAAAAGGGACGTTGTGTCTGCTCTTGATTTTCAGACGCCTGCGCGGCTTTGGGTTCCACCAACACCATGGCCAACTGATTTTGCGAATCTGCAAAGATGGCCAGGCGATTGTCCTCCAAGTCAAAGCCAATCAAGGACATCACATGGCTGGGCGTCGGGCCGCCATACACTTCTTGTGCCACCACACGCATCTGCTGCATAACCTGCCCGCCAAAATAAAAGAGCGCTCCAAGGGCAAGGACACACAGCCCAATAACAACAGAAACAATGGTTAGCGCAATTTTCCACTTTTTACTTAACGCCATTGTGATCAAACCTTCACCAATACCAACGCTAGGTTTTGTATCGGCCCATCCTCCTAAAACTTGAAGAGAAAAGCAGCAGACCGGCCATTAAAGGATGGTTTCTAAACCATAATAAAAACCTTGAAGCGTCACCATTTTTCTGACGGCCAAGGCCACACCCGGCATAAAGGAGGTCCGATCCAGACTGTCATGGCGAAGGGTCAGCGTCTGGCCAACGCCACCAAAAATGACCTCCTGATGCGCGACGAGCCCCGGCAGGCGGACACTGTGAATCCGAATACCAGCGTCCGTTTTTCCACCCCGTGACCCGGCCAGAATTTCCTTTTCCTGAGCTTCCGGGATATTGGTGCTGGCAAACCGGGACTGGGCTTCTTCCATTAATAACGCTGTCTTCAAGGCCGTTCCGCTGGGAGCGTCCACTTTCTGGTTGTGATGGAATTCGATGATTTCCGCATGATCAAAATATTGACTGGCCTGCTGGGCAAATTTCATCAACAACACAGCCCCAATGGCAAAGTTGGGGACCACAATGGCCGACGTTTTCTTGTCCTCAACCATCGCCCGAATCTGCGCCATCCCCTCATCCGAAAGCCCTGTCGTCCCAATGACACAGCGCCCTCCATGGCGAAGGATTTCGAGCGAATTGTTTAAGACAAAGGCAGGGGCCGTAAAGTCAACCACAACCTGGGGTTGATACTTGGCCATAGCCTCACTCAAATCTGACTCGAGCAACACGCCGCATGGCTCAGCCACCCCGGCCACCAACGCGGCATCCTCACCGGCTCGCCCCGGATCGACAACTGTCACCAACGTCATATCCGGCTGGGCTAAGACGGTTTTGACGACCTCTTTACCCATCTTGCCTGCGCCACCACACACACCCACACGAATTTTATCCGCCATCGTCTGCCTCTCCTGGTCTCTCTCGTTACAATCTGGTTGTAACAAAAAGCCAGGGAACAATCAAACGCTGTAATAATGGAATGACTTATAGATTAGCGTCTAAGCGCTGACGAATTTGGGCTTCTGCCTGAGCCGACTGACCAAAATGGTAACTGGCACCGTTAAACAGCAAGACGGTTTTGCCGTTATTAAACAGGTAGACCTGGGGCACATTGCCACCGGAGATCGTAACCCCATAGCGGCTGGCTTCCCCGGGGGCATCGCCATGATCCACATCGAGCTTGACCACCTGAAGGTTTGAGGATGAAGCAATGCGATCCACCACCGGATTAATCTCGCGACAGGTGGCACACCAGCTGGCATTCAACACAACCAGGACCGGGCCACGAGGCTCACTGCGAGCCGCTTCGGAAGCTAATTGAGTGAGGGTAAAAACACTTGCCAAGAGCGCCAGCACCAGGGTTGCTGCCCATTGTCCAGTTCGCTTTCGAAGGAATGTCATAACCTGCTCCAATTCGGTTCGTACTCTCATGGTAGTGTGTTCAGCTCGGGAAATCAACCCGATTGCTCTCGGCCTTCGTTCCAAAAGGCAAGACGATAGACTTCAGGAAAAGTTCTATCTCCCAATTTGGAAAATGTTCCAACGGGTAGTATTTTTAAGGGGAAATTGCTGACCTGCTGCTGGCTCTCGGTATCCAACTGATGCTTTGCCTCTGTACTCATAAAAATCTGGTTATGGGGAACACAGTGCAGCATGGCATTTAAAAAGGGTTCTTCTTCCAGAATATGCTCCTTGATACTCAGGCAGTGGAAGGCGACTCGATAGGCGGGCTGACGTTCAATATCGACACGGGTCATCATTTTGACCTGGCTAAAGTGAAAGGCAAAGTCCTGAACATAGTCTGTTGCCTGCATCATGGAATCAAACTTAATAAGGACATAGTTCTTCTGGTCATAGACGCGTTGAATGGCCGGGACTTCATTGATTTTTCGCTGTGCCTCAACCTCCAGCATCGGATACTCATCGACGTAAACAAAGCCGATGGCCACTAAAACGACGGGAGACCCGGACACGGGCGGTTTCTTCTTTTTGGGATTTTTTGCGGCAAATTCCGAATGAGAGGCATCGGTGTAAACCCTGGGTTGGGCTGACGAGACGGGCGAAAGAGACACACCGGATTTGGCCTGGGTGCGAGCTAAAAACAGGTGATGAAACAAGTCCTGAACCCAAAGTTTCAGTTTGTAATCCATGCGATGGAAGTAACTTGAGGCAAGGGCAAAAGCCGCAAACGTCAATAAACTGACAACGAGTAAAACACCATAGGTGGATTCGAACCAATGGTATTTGGTAATTTTGTAGCGAAAATAGCTGACTTCAAACGTGGCTCGAAGCCCTGCAACAAAGGGCTCGGTTAAATGCATCATGCCATCTCGGAAAACCAGCGGCATCGGAACTTCCAAGCCCCAACAGAAGAGGAAGATACCGTAAAGAACGCTGAACACAAGGCTCAGCACCATAAAAATGTCGCAGATAATCCCTAGAATTCGTAGCATGAGACATTCCGTTCCTCGTTTCCCATTTTAGTATAGGCCGCCTCCTTCCGTGGCAATGCGACCCAAAAACCATCAAATCAGTGGACATCAAACGCAGGAGATCCACTGATATCCCCTCACACCGTTGCCGACATGCTCGGGTCTCTAGACGATTTACCTGGACAGCCTATAATACCAATAGTGTGTTGAATCGTGGACCCTATATGCCTGAGAAAGCCTACCTCCCTTACAGTGAGGTCTTAAAAGCCAAGTTTGGCTGCAAAGTCTACAAGGTCACCCTGGATGCCGGCTTTACCTGCCCCAACCGAGACGGTTCCAAAGGCGTGGGCGGGTGTACGTTTTGTGATGAAACCGGCTCCAGCTCCCGGGCCCAAAACAAGAAAGACTCCATTACGGTTCAAATTGAGAAGAACGTGGCCCGCATGCGAGCGCGCTTTCATGCCGAGAAGTTTATTGCCTATTTTCAGTCCTATACCAATACCTACAGCCGCCCTGAGCGTTTAAAACGCCTGTATGACGAAGCCATGGCGTCGCACCCGGATATTATCGGCATGGCCATTTCCACCCGGCCCGATTGCGTGAATGAGGAAAAACTGGATCTGATTGCCAGCTACAAACGTCCAGACGGCTATCTGTGTGTCGAGTACGGGATGCAGACCATTCATGATCACACCCTGGCGCTGTTGAACCGCTGTGAGACCCATGACGATTTCTTGAAGGCTTTTGCCATGACCCGGGAGCGGGAGATCCCGATGTGTGTTCACGTCATTTTGGGCTTGCCCGGGGAATCGCATGACGACATTATGGCCACCGCTCGTAAACTGTCGGAGCTAAAGCCAGAAGGCGTCAAGATCCACTTGCTTTGCGCCATGAAGCACACTCCCCTGGAGCAGCAATACCTCCGGGGCGAATGGACCCCCCTGACCCAGGACGCCTATGTGGAACTGGTCTGCGATTTCATTGAACATCTCGACCCCGCCATTGCCATTCACCGCATTACCGGCAATGGCCACCGGGAAGGCCTGGTAGCGCCTCGCTGGCTCCAGAAAAAGCATGAAGTCCTGACCCAGGTTGATCAGACCTTTGCACGTCGTGGCACCCGACAGGGTTCTGCCCTGATGATCCCGGCGTTACAGCACCAGTAAAGCGAGAAACACCCCTTTTGCACAACATCCGACCGAAAAGCGCAATTTTGGCTGCCGTGGTGTCTTTATTGAGGCATCGATAGGAACAGAGAGACCCCGCCATAATGACTGTATCCGGTATTGGGCTGACGGTTGGCCTGCGCTTTTCAGCGCGACCAGTCCCATCCGAAGCCACCCAAAAGACCCGGCGTTTTTTAACCGAGCTCAAGGCCCGGCTCATCCAGGATGGCACGTTTGAGACCTATCTGCTGATTCCGGCAGATGTCCTGAAGCAACCGGAGACCGGGGACTTAAACCCGAAAGAGCTGCGCTCGTATGGCCAAAAGCTCGGGTTCAACATTATCTCGGGAGCCGAAGCCAGAAAGCGGGCTCTTCAGGATCCGGAGGTTCAGGAGAGACGTACCGCCGGAGTCCGGCAGTCACATCAACGGCCCGAAGTTAAAGCCCTTCTGTCCCGCAAGGCCAAGGAGTATCTGGCCACACCGGAGGCCCGGGAAAAGCGGTGTCAGCAATCCCAGCAATTGGCCCAAGACCCCGAGTGGCGTCAAAAGGTATCCGATGGAGTCAAAGAGGCCCTGGCCTCGCCAGAGGTGCGACGCCGGATGTCGGAAACCTCGATTCGGGTGATGAGCGATCCGGACGTCCGAAGAAAGCTCTCGGAAAGGCTCAAAGCCATCTTCAACACACCCGAAGAGCAGGCCCGTCGACGTGAGACAACCCAGCGTGCGTGGGCGGACCCGGAAAAGCGAGGCCGAATGCTGGCAGGGCTACACCGGGTCCTGGAGGACGAGTCGTTTCGTCAACGGCGTGCCGAGGCCTCCCGCTTGGCATTGCAAGACCCTGAAGTGCGTGACCGAATCTCCCAAGGCATCCGAAAGGCCTTGGATACCCCGGAAGCTCGGGCCCGGTTGTCCCGGCAAATGAAACGGGCCTGGCAGGATCCGGTGATGCGGCAAAAGCTTCTGGAGGGTCGTAGAGACTGGCAAGCCCAGCAACCACGGCGGCCCAAGACCCAAGGCACAGTCAACAACGCGACCGGCGAGACCATTGATATTCATGACACCTTAGCCTCCACAGCGCTGGAAACCCTGATTGACGAGGAAGAAGCCGCCATCAAGCAGGCTCACAGCCTGTTGCTTCAGGATGCCCTTGAGGTGCTCCAGGACGAGCACCCCATGGCGTATTTCATTGTTTGCCAGCGCTACGGGCTCGATGTCGCCCAGGAGAGCTTGAGCATGGAGGATCTGACGTTGGAGGACCCGAGTAAGGCAGATGATTTGTACCAGTTTGGCGTCTCCTTCATCCGGGAATACATGGATGCAGAGCTGGAGTCTTCCGAGACGTAAGCTTGAAGGGCAGCTACGCGTGATTTACGCGTGAAAATTGGACAAACACGCGCGATTCACGCGCAAATCACGCGGCATTCACGCGTAAATCACGCCCGGGACGCGTGATTTACGCGTGAAATTTCCAGTCGACACCCATCACCAGCCGCAGCCGGGTCAGCAGAACAAAAGAGGGCAACATGCCGAAAAGCCTTGACTTGAGAGGCTTTTCGGCTACAACACATCATCCAATTGAGACCTTTAAACAACATGACATTCTACACATGGCAGGGTATTTTTTTATTTTGGGGTGTTTTTACGCGAATTTACGCGTTTTTCCGTTTTTTAGAGGCGTCTGTATGAATGCTTTATTTATATCTTTATTATATCATAGACACCTGTCATGCCGCCATTTTTAAGGATATCTTAAGAATCCAGGCCCCTTTTTTCTTATGCACCAAGGCTTTTGGCAGGAAAATACCCTAGAAAAAATCAGTGTATAGAGTTTTTCGGCTTATCGTCCGGGTAAAGTCCCTGATCATGAGATTTTTTTGGATCGACTCACGACGTTTGCCGGAATGCATCATTGGCGTGTGGTGGTCCGAGGCGAGATCGGGCCGTGTGTCTCAGTCCAGGGGTTTTCAGAAAGACGATTTCTCGGGACAATTTTGCTCCGGCTTCGGGTTTACTTGTACCATAGCAATCTCCCTGATGAGTGCCCCCCCCCGAATGCTATCGTCCTTGCCCCTCAGCCCATCGGTTGCGCCGGTTGCCTACGGTAAACCCGCATCCTCAATAAGAACAATACGAACACCCCTCTCCGATCCAGCATCAAAGCGTCTCAATGTTGGTTCACCCGGTTTCCGCTTTGGCATGGACTCTAACCCGACGGGTGAGCCTCCCGAGTCAGACCCTCGCTTGTTTTTATGGCAGATGATCGAGGCCTTTGGTGGCCGTGATGCTGCCTGCCGGGTCATCGCTCAAACGTCGGACGCGCTGCAGCAAGTCATCCGCCAGTTTCCCGACAGCCCGACAACCGGCTCCCCGCCTTCGGATCCCGACGATCCCAATCGCGTTCACCCGCAATCGGTTGTGGGCAAAGCGTTAAATTCGGTGCATTGGACCCTGACCCACCCCATCGGCACCGTTGGAAAACTGGGAGGCTTGCTTGAAGCCGGAGGCCAATGGTTAAAAGCCACATGCGGTGATGCATCAGCGACGCCAAGCTCTCCCCCCAGCTCAGCAAACCCGGCCTCACCCGTGTCCGCGTCACCAACCGACGATCCCGAAGGGGATTGGCAAGGAATGGGGTTTCTGGCAGAAATTGTCTCGAAAACAGCCAATCACTATCAGGACTTCCAGCGTGGCATCGGTATCTTAAGACAACTGGCCCGCCAGGAGTTAAACCCCTATCTGAGAGAAGCCATTAAGTTGTATTTTAAGAACGCGCTGGGCGTGGTTCCCTATGCCGCCACCGACAGCCCCATCGGGTTGGCCCATCGCTTCATCGGGCAGAGCACCTCCATGGGGAAACTGGCCCAGTTGGCCCGCAACAACCCGCAATTTCCCCTGTGGCTTCAACATTTTCTGGGGCCGTTGATTCACCAGGGACGACCCACCCGCACATTGACGGAAACCCAGGCGGCCATCGACACCATTTTCGGGGCGAACCGCTACAAGGTGGAGAAGCGCATGGGTGTGGGCACGGTCTGTGAAGCCTACATGGTGGTCAATCAGCAAACCCAAACCGTCCAGGGCAGCCATGGGAAACCGGTCAACTTGAACCCCGGGGATCGGTTGGTCATTAAACTGCTGAAAGAGGGCATTAATGCGCAAAAATTAGATATTGAACGACGGGCCTTACTGGAAATCATTCAGGCCGTGTACAGCAACCCGGATGAGCGGCATTACCATGTGACGTTTTTAAACAGCTTGTATGAGGGTTGGAATCGTGAACTGGACCTGTTCCATGAAGCCGAAGGGGCCAAGGCCCTGGCCGACGGGGCCGAGCGCTTTAGCGTGGTGAATATCTATGAGGTCGGCCGCCTGTCACCGGAACACCCGGTCAAAGGCCTGCCCTTTGATCCGCAAAACCCGGCACGCGGAGTGGCCCTGGTACAGGAATTTATTCAGGGGGTGGAGCTGGAGCGCTTGACGGACATGCTCCGACTGCACCGCAGCGATCCGGCAGAATACCAAAGCCGCCTAACCCAAGGCAAAGCCCCCTTTCGGCCCAACGATCACCAATCGTATCCATGGCTGGGGGATCCGAGCCCGTGGGCCAAGGCCGTACCCAAGACCTTCTTACGAGCACAAACCGAACAGATTCTACTCATCAACCCCAAAACCAAAACCAGGGCCGTCCATGGGGATCCCAGCGGCGGCAATGTGCTCTTTAATCTGGATGCCGATCAGCGTCTGAAGCTTACCTACATTGACACCGGGCTGACGATTATGCGAAGCCCGGCCCATGTGTTGGACAGTGTGGCATCTCTAACCGATCTGATGCTGGGCAACAGCCACAGCATGGCAGCCAAACTGGTGAACTCCGCCATCGCCTTGCCGGGTGGAGTCAGCCCCAATGACACCTCGCCTCTTGCCCAGCAACAGCGCACCAAGATCATTCGCAAAGTCGCCCGGATTTTGGATGCCGAACTCTTTCGATCGGCCAATGACTGTACAAACCCCCAGGTCGTCCATCGCATCATGACCAAGGCCATGAAAGAAACCGGTGTTGTCCAGGCGACAGGGGACACGGCCTTTGTCAAATCCCAATTGCAAACCCTGTTGGTTTACAACGAGTTGTCCCATGTCACAGGCCAAAGGCCGGATACCATCTCTCGAGAGACATTATCCGACCTGGCACGAGGTTTTTACCGATTGTATCCCGTGAGCGGACGCCTTGCCTTGAGGCGCCTGGCGGGTTCTCTGGGCCATGTCCTCAGACACCCGATTCTGGCCACAAAAACGTTTTATAAATTCATGCGTCGCCGTCCGGAAGAACCCGAAACCCGGTAAGCTGGTTATTCTCCGTACATATAGGGGCGATCCTCTTCTTTGAGATCCCCGCTGGGACGAAACCCTTTGGACGGGTCCGTGGGATCCAGCAAGGCCGCGGCCCCCAGTTCCGAATAGGGGTAGACCTTGGGGATCAGATCAATCTGCCCATCGCCGTTTCGATCCAGGTGCCGATCCTTGGTGCGCAAGGCTTCCACAATATTGTGGAAGAAGGCTTTGATGTCGCGGTTGGGAATGATGCGGGCGGCCAGGCGAGCCTCTTGCAAGGACAATTTGCCATCCCCGTTTTGATCAAACAAACAGGCCACCATCCGTAAGAATTCCAGATGCATCGGGGCATGATAGCGATAATTGGGCCGTGAACCCGGAGCACCCGGCCGGTCTCCATCACGACGAGCCGGTACGATATCGGTGCCGGGTCGAATCCGAGACGGTAGCCTTACAGGACCCGCACCAGCGCGCATCCGGGAAATCAATCTCGCCCGATGCCGGGCCCGAATCCGACGGCCACGGCGTCCGATGCCGGGCATCAGATCCCCGGGCCGGGGCATCTGATCCATAATAGCGGACGGACTCCGGGATATCAGATCCATCAACTCCGGCCGGATGGGAAACGGGGAAGGGGTGACTCCGGATGTAGGACCCGATGTCGGAAAAGGAAGCAAGCGATGGCGATCCATCCCAACCCCGACCGCATGAGAATGATGCCCCCGGTCAAGTACAGAAGCCCCCTGTCCACGACGCCAATACTCAGCCTGGTGTGCTACAAGGCGCGCCAAAAAAGCATTCAACATATAAAAGCCCTCCCATAAGCTCTATCCAATGTCCGATTACGATACACGAGAATGTGACAACAGCATAAAAACAGCGGTTGCGGCATTCGTGCATTAACTTTTTATGATCATGGGGGGAACGTGCCGTTTGAAGACCTTGAGGACCTTTGGGATAAAGCTGCCGGAATGTCATACCCGGCAAAACACATCAGAAATCAGGGTAAAACACCTTCCTGGCGCAAGCGTCGGCCGGTGAGCTCGATTAAATGCTGGGCATCTTGCTCCAATCGCTCTCGCATCAATGGGCGTCCGCGCTGCACCTCGTTTTGAAACGCCGTGGCAAAGGCCCCCGATTGGATCCGAGCCAGCACCTGTTGCATGGAGGCTTTGACATGCCCGTCAATTAAAGAGGGCCCCTGGGATAGATCGCCGTACAGGGCTGTAGAGCTTATTTTTTGACGCATATAGGTTAACCCGCCTTCCTGAATCAGGTCGGCAATGAGTTTCACTTCGTAGAGGCATTCGAAATACGCAATTTCCGGGGACATGCCGCCTTCAACCAGCACGTCGAACGCGGTTTTGATCAACTGGGTGAGGCCGCCACACAGCACCGCCTGTTCACTGAAGAGGTCGGAGATGGTTTCCTGGGCAAAGGTTGTCTTTAAAATTCCGGCCCGGGAACACCCAATGGCCTGACCATAAGCCAGCGCCACCTCAAGGGTATCGCCAGAGGGGTCCTGATGCACGGCCACCAGCCCCGGGACGCCCGAGCCTTCCACATAGCGATTGCGAACCCCGCGCCCTTGGGCCTTGGGTGCGAGCAAAAACACATTGAGGGTGTCTGCCGGTGCGATCCACCCGGCATGGATGGCCATGCCATGGCTGAACCCGAGATACGTTCCAGCGTGCATGGCCGGAGCAATATGGGCGTCATATACGGCCCCCATCACTTCGTCCGGCACCATCAGCATCACGACCTGAGACTGGGAGACGGCATCCGAGATGCTGAGAACCTTAAAACCTGCCTGTTCAATATCTTGATGTTTTCGCGAAGCCTTTCGCACACCCACGACCACGGAAATACCCGAATCTCTTAAATTCAGGGCCTGGGGTTTTCCCTGATTTCCAAAACCAATGATGGCCACGGTTTTCCCGGCAAGCGGGGCCATCGAGATGTGAGGGTCCTTAAAAACGTCCATGATCGTCACGTCCTGTTTTAGACAAATGCCAACGGCCTCATTATAATAAGGAATCAACGCCAGAGAAAAAGGAACCATTGTCGTGGAAGAGGTCATTGCAACGAACCAGCCCGTTACAGACACGGAAGAAGGCCAGGCATCCTCCCGTATTCGGGAAACCCGAGTGGAAAAAATGAACGCCCTCCGAGACAGGGGCATAAATCCCTACCCCTACAAGTTTGAAAAATCCCACAGCAACGAGGCGTTACAAACCCACTACAAAGACCTGCCCGCAGGCGAAGAAACGGCCGATGCGGTTCACGTGGCCGGACGCGTGATGGCGCTAAGAAACAGTGGCATGTTTATTGATCTGCAAGACAGTTCCGGCAAGATTCAGGTTTTCTGCCACAAGGAAAACCTCTCGCAGGAGGCCCAACAGCTTCTGAAACTGGTAGACATCGGGGATATGATTGGCGCCACTGGCACCATTCGACGCACCCCTCGCGGGGAATTGTCCGTAAAGGCCACTGGCATTGAGGTCCTGAGCAAAGCCTTGCTACCCTTGCCCGAAAAATTCCACGGCCTGACCGACAAGGAAACGCGCTATCGCCAACGTTATCTCGATCTGATTATGAATGAGGACACCCGGGACACGCTGCGCAAGCGGAGCCTGATTATCTCGGCCATTCGTCACTTCTTTTTAAGCCGCGGCTTTTTGGAAGTGGAAACCCCCATGCTTCAGACCCTGGCCGGGGGCGCGGCGGCACGGCCCTTTATTACCCATCACAATGCCTTGGACCTGACGATGTATATGCGCATTGCCCCGGAGTTATACCTGAAGCGCCTGATTGTCGGCGGCTTGTCGGAAAAAGTGTTTGAGCTGAACCGGAATTTTCGAAACGAAGGCCTGTCCCCCAAACACAATCCGGAATTTACGATGTTGGAAGCCTACCAGGCCTATGCCGACTACCATGACATGATGGATCTGACCGAGGCCCTGGTGAGTACCGTGGCTCAGGAAGTCTTAGGAACCCAGGTCATCGAGTACCAGGGCCAACAGATTAATCTGGCTGCCCCCTGGGCCCGCAAGTCCATGATTGATGCGGTGAAAGAAGAAACCGGCCTGGACTTTAACGCCATTACCTTGGCCCAGGAAGCCCACCAGGCCGCTCGGGATATTGGCCTTGAACCTGAAGACACCTGGACGTGGGGCAAAACCCTGGAGTACGTGTTTGAAGAACGCGTGGAGCCCAAGCTCATCCAGCCCACCCATATTATTGATTACCCGAAAGAGACCTCGCCCCTGGCCAAGGTTCACCGCAGTGATTCTCGCCTGGTTGAGCGCTTTGAAACCCGCATCAACGGCTGGGAAGTGGCTAATGCCTTTTCGGAACTGAGTGACCCCATCGACCAGCGGGCCCGCTTCGAATCGCAGCTGGAGGCCAGAGCTGCCGGGGATGACGAAGCGCATCATCTGGATGAGGACTACATTACGGCCCTGGAGTTTGGCATGCCGCCGACCGGGGGCCTGGGCATCGGCATTGATCGGTTGATTATGCTGTTGACCGATTCGCCCAGCATCCGCGATGTTATCGCCTTCCCCACCATGCGCCCGAAACACTGATTCTGGCCTCGCCAAGATCGGTGGTGCCCAGGGAAGCACGGATGAATACGTGACGGAGCAAGCACCGCAGCAACGACGCAGATTCGCCCCTCAACACAGGCGTATTTTCAGCTGTCGTTGACCACGCCTGTGTTGAGAGGATGCAGATGCAAGGCGCGAGGCGCGCAGGGAAGGAGCGTATCAAAATACGTGACTGGGCGAGCACCGCAGCAACGACGCAGATGCGCCCCGCAGCACAGGCGTATTTTCAGCTGTCGTTGTGCCCGCCTGGTGTGTGGGGATGCAGTTGCAAGGCGCGAGGCGCGCAGGGAAGGAGTGTATCAAAATACGTGACGGAGCGAGCACCGCAGCAACGACGCAGATGCGCCCCTCAGCACAGGCGTGGTCAACGACTAGAATCCGGGAGAGTGCTCCGGCAACCCCTTGTAGGCGACGTTGTTGCGGATTTGCCAGGTCAGCTTGTTTTGCTGGACCAGCACCGATACCGCCGTAAGACGATCGACCAGGGCGTTGGATTTGAGCGGAATGCTTTTCAAGTGGGGATAGCGCTCCAACATGTCCTGCCACGTCCTGGCCTCTTCCGACCAGGCCACCACCTCTTCATGAACCGAATTTTCCGTGTCATTGTGCATGGCTTCATGGCGAATGAGTGCCGCCAGGGCCGGGGGTGGGGCTGATGCATGCTTGCTGTTGATATAGATGACATGACGCCCATCGTTAACAATAACGCTCAGGGCATCGTGGTTCATATAGGCTTTGCCAAACTCGCGCATGTCTTTAAATAAGATCTTCGTATCGCGTGCAAACAGGTCCTCTACCACGGACTTGTTGTCGGTTTCGGCCAAAATCGCCAGGGCCTGGATCAGAACCGGTTCCCGGGTGCAGCGAAAGTACTTGATGCCGCCTTCGGCAAGAACAGGCGCAACCAAAGACGCTACAATAAAAGCAAGCATCCCCAAGGAACTCAGCACTCGGATATGTCGACACGGTTTTTGAGACATCACATGGCCTCCAAGGTGGAAATTCTGCCGGAAGTATCGGCACGATTTCTGCGTTCTACAGCCTTCTGGAGTAAACGTAATCCGATTACAGGAAAAGTCATGCTTCTGGGGCTCGTTTTGATGGGCCTCCTGGGGCTGCCGCTGAGTATGGCCATTGATGACGGGAGCTTTGTGACAGACTACGGCATTGGCCTTTTAGGACTGTACCAGCCTGGCTCGGGGTCGCCCAAAAGTCATGTCGAAGGCATCCCTGAGGCGAAGCCGTTTCTGCCAGTCCAGCTTCAAGGGGCACTGCAAGGCATTGCGCTGAAACAGAAACCGCACTCCCAGAGCAAAACCGTGGCGACCCTGGATTACACGCCGGAAGGCCTTCTGGCGTGGCGTCATCAAGACACCCTATACACCTTGCGAGAAAGCGGCATCATCCTTCAGCCGAAACAAGCCGCCTTTATCGTGGTTTCCCAGGGCGGTCCCTGGCTGGAGGTGCTCATCAACCAGGCTCCCCGGCTCACAGGGTGGCTGGATATGCGAAAACACCATCGAGTCCTTCGCTTTTGGTTATGGTATTACTACATCCGAGAATCTGTCCAAAAGAATCTCCCCCTGGTCTTCATCTACGCCAAAGACGCCGAATTTCGGTCCGGCCCGTCCATCAATAGCATTGCCTTGCCTCGAGGCATCTTTGATCCCGAATCTGCCGTCCTGGATCCGCTGATGCTCCAGGATGGCTATCTTTTGGTCCGCCAACGGCCTCCCCAATCTTGCGATCCGCTGTTTGCCCAAGGTGCCCTGGTGCACAGTCAGCCCCAGGATACGAAAGCCGCTGAAGAAGGGTGGGTGCGCTGGATTAACAACCAGGGGCGCCCCACCATGATGCGCGCCATTCCACCGGCCTGTTCAAACTAGGCCCCGTATCCGGGGGGATGTATCGATTTGTTAACACCACTGAAGTCGGGACCCCGGGTGACGATATCTGAACTCAGAAGAGAAGAGTCGAGGATTATGCTTCCATGGGAAAATTTAGCGAGAAACTGCCCAAGTTAAACCTGAATCAGCTATTACACAGAGACAAGAAAGCGTCGACAACGCCATCGGCCTCGGATTTTCAGGTTGTTTCCGGGTTTGATAACAACCCAATGCCTGAAACGCTTCAAACAAGCTACATACCTTTGGGCACGTTCCGAAAAGATACACCTCCCCCGACCTTTACAGGACGAAGAGGTCCCTTCAACACCCTAAGCCATCGCATGCTGGCCGCCAACGATCCGGACTTCGACGATGAAGAAACAACCGGGCTCCAGGATGATGAAACAACCACCACAGAAGACGTTTCCACCCCAAGCAATTATAGTATCCAAATTGCCGTAAACGGCGAAATGGTAGATTTTTCACCTACTGATACGGCCACGCCCCAAGAACCTGAGCAAGAAGTGGCTGAAGCCTCGCTTGAGGCGAATGAACCGGTGGTGGACCCCAAGCTGATTCAGCAGTTCAGCCAGATTATGGAAGAGCAAAACGCATCGCTAAACCAGTACAGTGACTTAGATGCGCTGGACAATGAAGATGCTCCGGAGTTCATTGTTTCAACCACCACACAACTTCCCGGTGAATTCGATGACACCCCGACATCGACGTATACCCCGGCATCCTTTACGCCAAAACGCTACGGGAAATAACCCATTTCTTCCCCATCAACGGCGTCAACTATCACTATCATCTGCCAATGGCCTGCCCCGGCTTTGCCCAAAGACAGGCCATTTGGCCATGATTGTCTTTTATTGAGAAACGTAACAATAAGACCAGCTCCCTCAGAAAAAGGAATACAAATCTAGCAGCACCCTTTATAATCTTGAGTAGGGTAATTTAATTTCTGAATATTATTGTGGTAGTAAACATACACTAGGTTGTCGCGAGAGAGGAACCAGAACATTAGAGGGTGTGTCCAATGAAATTCATTGAGGAGTCCATTTTGGTTCGACCGGAAATCCGGTTGTTGAATCGCTATGCCCAAAAGGCAAAACAAGTGGCCATTACCTCCATTAATCCGGTATTTTCGGCCTCCGAAGCCGAAAGTCATCGCCGGGATTTACAGGCCCTTCGGATTCAAGTGGAAGGCCCCCCAAAGCATTTGAGCTACTTCAATAGCTTGATTGAGGGTGCCAACCTGAAATTCAAAGCCTAAACGAGACTACGAGAAACAGTACGGATAACCGACGCCCCACTGATCGGAGTAAATCAGCTCTTGAAGGGGGCGTCGTTCTCGTGGGGCCAGTTCCCGTTCACGAAGCGGATCGGCCAACACTTCGGGCGGGCCGGGATACCCGATGGCCACCAGGGCCATGGGCTGAAAGCCCTCGGGGATGAGCAACTCTGAAACAGCCTTATCGGCATAAAAGCCCGCCATGGCGTGAGTTACCAGACCCATATCCACAGCCTGAAGCATGATATTTTCCAGAGCCATCCCCACATCATGGGCGCCATGACGATTGGGGGCATCGTTGTAGGTAAATGTGAGCTTGGTCACGGTGAGCAGCAACACCGGCGCCTTGGCAGCCCAATCGTTGCCGGACATAAGCAACGACGCCAGCTTTTCATGGGTCCGGGGGTTGACATTGGAAGCGCCTATAAAAAAGCGCCAGGGTTGCTCGTTAAAACAAGAGGGTGCCCAACGGGCCGCCTCCAGAAGCGAGCAAATCTTGTAGGGCTCGACCTCCTGATCAGAAAATGCTCTGGGGCTCCAGCGCTGCTGAATCAGGGGATGTACCGGGTATGCGGTGGGAGCGGGCTTGTCCATGAACCAATCGGCCTCTCATTGATTGAACACGTTATTGCCTTACCATACCCGAAACATACGGTCCATTAGACAGGTGAATTCTATCCGACACCGGGGGGATTTGTGAAAAAACTCATAGTCATGCCGCTTAAATTTGAGGACAATGTCAAATGAGGTAAAGTCAAATTTATATGGAACGTCAAGCAGACTGTGTATAGGAGGTCATCATGCCTTACGTCATTACCGAGCCCTGCGTCAACGTAAAAGACAAAGCATGCGTTGATGTGTGTCCCGTCGACTGTATCTATGAATTGGATGGCGAAGCCCAATTGTTCATTAACCCGGACGAGTGCATTGAATGCGGTGCTTGCGAACCCGCTTGCCCTGTCAACGCTATCTACATGGATTCCGAAGTGCCGGACAACCAAAAACAATACATCGAACTCAACGCTTCCAAATTCAAATAGGAAGCCTCCGTACCCCTGTTGAAGGGTTATACGCTCAGCATTCAAGTCCCACTGACCCCAGTGGGACTTTTGCATGGTATTCAGCGATAAAAAGCGGCTTTCGGCCGAAATCTTCGGGGGATTCAAACCCGGCTAGCAACAAATCTCAATTGCTTGTTTTTATATAATTACTTCTTGTATCGTGTGTGTCGTGATGAACGGGTTTGCACTCGGCTTCATCTGATTTTTCCACTCGTCCGGTCTTTTACCCCAAGATCCGGGCATCGTCAGGAGGGTTGGCCCCCTGCCGAAGGATGCCAGCGCATCCGAGTGGCTTAGTAGGAATATCTGCGTAATACAACGATGTATCGGAAACGGTACATCGTTCTTTTTTTGCCCATAACAACGGCCTGCTTAGACCGGTCATCGGTGACGCCCATATCGGTCACATAGAACCTGGATAACACAGTCTTAAAGCTTCCTTAAAAAGCCGCTATATTCTGTAACATGCGTTCCAAGACACCTATTTTTTGTTTTTATACCTGTAGGACGTGGGTCAAGTAAGGAGGATAACTCATTTTAGAAGGGCGTGTCAGGATGACACGCCCTTCTGCCCTATTAAGACCACCAAAAACAGGCCAAAGAAAAACCCGCTCTCAAGCGGGTACAGGTGTGTCCAGTGGAGATAAATCGAAATGCTATGGCTAGGAAGACACCGAGGTCTTCACCACATGCAATGCTTGTTGTCGAGCACGATCTCGAGTGCCCTGGCGCCGTTGGCAGAACTGATCGAGCAACGTCTTATAGCTGGAAAGCAAATAAGCCATTTCATCCTCATCCAGGTAATGAGCCGCCTTCTCCAGCGTGTGCTGCGCCTCGCGAAAACGCTTGAGCGAAATCAGCAGCGAAATTTCCTGGTCAAACAAACTGGGAAACAAATACTTTTTCTTTTGGTCAATGCAAAGCAGGGCTTGACGGCAGCACTGAAGCGCCTCGCGGTAGCGCCCTAACACTTCAAGCACACCGGCTTTGGAGATATAGGCTTCAGCCAGGTGAGGGTTTAGCTTGATGGCGTTGTTCAAAGCGCCCAAGGCCTCTCTGTCCCGGTTCAGACAGAAGAGAATATCGCCATAAAGCACTAACGCACGTGTATCATCAGGCTCATGATCCAATGCTTTTTCCACCAACCCCAGGGCACCGGAGTAGTCGCTGTGATAGATAAACAGATCTCCAGCGGTTTTTAAGTAGCGTTGGGCCGAGAAGTTGAGGACTTTTTTGAATAACTGCATCGTCGTAACCACTCCCCTGTTTTTAATGAAGTTGAGTTGGTGTCATTTCCATTCTTGAAACAAGTGTATCAGAGGGTGAGAAACGCATGTCGCGCTGTGGTTTTTCCCGTCTGCCGCTTCACTGGAGAAGCGAGCCATCCCTCTTTCGAGATCCGTTGAATCATTGATCTGTTTACTAAACAAACAATATGACTATGGTAAAGCGAGAAGAACCGCCCCTCTGCGCCTTGTTAACATTTCTTTACAAAACACGACATGACATCTCTTCGCCATCCATGCTTGACCCCGATACAGATATCGGATCGATACCACAAGAGATGACAAAGTGAAGTAAACTAGAGCATTATCGGGGATGTCAGACCCTAGAACAAAATTGGTAGCTTGAAAACTCGGATTAAGCGTCGCCAGACTCTGCGTCACCACCGGCATTGGCTAGGATACGGCGGTTTGATTCCGCGATTTCCTGTTCCAATTTTTGTTGTGCTTCGGCATCGGCCTGACTGGGCTTGATGGCATCCTGGAAAATGGCGCGCATTCTGCGCACAAGGCCTTCCTTAACCTGAGCCCGCATTTTTAACGCCAGTCGAGTGGCAAACGGCAAGTCCGGGTTAACGGAGTATTGATATAAGTCTCGAGACGTCAAACCACTGCCGGATCCTGTGACACGCTTAAGATACGCGTATTCGGGCGAGTTCTGAATCTGTTGAACAAAGGGATCAAACAATGCATCCGCAGCCGATCCGCTTTTGCCTTTGTTCTGAGCCACAAACTGGGCCAAACCTTGGGGGTTGGTCCGCAATTGTTCTTGCAACACAGCGAACGCACCGTTCTGCTGGTTAAATAATTCGTTGATCTCTCGACCTGATAAGTTTCTAACCAAAGGGGCAATCCGGCCTGATGCGGTCCGTACAAAATCCAGGTTTCTTAAGCCACTCAATTGCTTGACTCGCGGTGAAATGGCTTCTAATAACTGTTGTTGCATCGAGGGTTGCTGTTGTTGCGCCGCTTGGAAACCAGCCGTCGAAAAGAACCCATCAACCCCTCCAGGAGCCATTGGCGGGGGAGCACCAAAAGGCATAGGACCACCGGGAAGCATAGGCGGCGGAGCGCCAAAGGGAATCGGTCCACCGGCGGGAATATTCGGTTGTGGGAAACCAAATGCCATGACGCAACTACACTTTCTTTTCCTAATTAAACTAATAAAAACAGGCAAAACAGGAGAATTGCCTTGCGTCAGGCGGCATTTTACAGTTTGTTACAATACAGAGGCGACAGGACGTGGCCATGAATAAGATTTGGGTAACGGCCACGGAAGGGTCAAGGCCTCCATCAGTCCAGGCAGATCTGTTGACTGAAACGGCTGTGATGCTTCAGGACTTGTCCAAATCGGTATGGTCTCCGGCACAAATGGCCGCAATGTCGGGATTATCGTACGAACGGCCTCATCAGCAGAAGCCAAATCGGCCGGATAAAAGTTGAGCACAATACCGATAACAGGAATGTTTCGCTTCTGAAGGGCTTCTAACGAAAGAAGGGTTTGGTTAATGGATCCAAGACGACAATGACTGACCAGAATCACCGGGGCCTCTAGCATCCGGATCACATCGATCATCAGGGTCGATGGGGTGACAGGGACCATCAGCCCTCCCGCCCCTTCAATTAAAACCAAATCGGATTGGGCTTCGTACTGGGCGACATCCTCTCGAATCCGATCCAGCTGAATGATGCCAGTGGGATCAGCAACCAATGGCGCCACCGGCGGCTCAAAACAGTAGCGACATTCGGTAACAAGCTTGGGGTTCTGCAACACGCAAGCCACAAAGCTTGGATCCTCGGGAGGCTGCCCCGCGGGTGTCCCTGTCTGAACAGGTTTATAGTAAATCACCGACTGGCCTGCCGAAAGGGCACGCTGAGCCAGCAACATACTGACCCAGGTTTTGCCAATCCCCGTATCGGTTCCTGTAACAAAGACTTTCATGGGGCTAAACGGCTGCCGGTTCCTTGACCGTGAGCGGCCCCCGAGGCATCAGATCGGCTGAGGTAATAACCCCATACTGAGCACGGCTAAACCAGCGATACCCTTGGCGCAAGAAGCCCAGGGCCGGTCCGCACACGTTGTCGACCATGGTGGTTTCATCGGCCAACGTCATCACATGGGAGGCTTGTTGTCCGGACACTGTGGTTCCGGTAATGGTGACCTGGGTACTGACAGGTTTCTTGGCATTGCGTGTATCAACCACACCACCAACGGTCACCTGATCCCGGCGACAGATGCCTGCCAGTTCAAGAATAATATCGTCGGCATGTTCCATATTCACGAGTTCAAGAATGCCATTGCGTTTGTCGAGTTCCGCTTCAATCTCAGCATCGGTCATGGCCGCCACTTTGTCGGCATCAAAACCAGGCAAATGCAGGAAATCCTCGCGAATCGTAGCGCGATACGCACTCCAGTTGGAAATCCCTACACCAAAACGAATATCCACATGGTTGACCGTCACAAAAGATTGAGCTGCCACGGCGGCAATCGTGCTTAAAAAGCCAGGTGTAGCACCTGCGCCGGTAATATACAAGATCTGCTTATCCCGGCAGAGGCTATCCAGAGGCATCATGGCCTCAACCGCCGAAGTCCGCTTGAGTGCATCCACCATAACCCCACGAAAGCGGGTCTGGGTTGCAATCATTCTCAAGGTGTCGGCAAAAAAGTTCACGGGCAGGTTGGGCAACGCCACAAAGATGACATCGATTTCATCGCCATGGGTCGCTAACAAATCATAAATGGCATTTATTGAGGGCACACTCTCGGTATGATCCCGCAGCCTGGCTAAGGATTGAACATTCTTATAGGAAATCCCGGCGATATCAAACAAATAGGCTTCTCTATCGACAATAGCCACTGTTTTAAAGTCCTGATCCAACTCAGCACGTTGAACCATCCCTTTACCCAAACCACCAGCACCTAACACAGCAAGTCTCAAGGGTTGAACCATGGCAAGACGCTCCTCATCACTCAATTGTTGCTTAATACGATAGCTCACGACATCCTGGCAAGCCGGGAAATGTTAGCGGAGTCCTTATGGTAGCCAAAACCCAATCAAGATTCAACGAGGGGATAAAAGACTAATGGCTCCCTGCTCAAATGCACATGACAGCGCCAAGGCAAGACCATCGGCAGCATCATCGGGCCGTGGCAATTCGTCCATCTCCAGGAGCTGTTGGACCATCTGCTGTATTTCCTGCTTGGTCGCCTTACCATACCCGGTCATATTCAGCTTGACCTGCATCGGGGTATATTCCACGTAGCGCATACCCGCATCATGCAGGGCCATCAAGATAACCCCCCTGGCCTGTGTGACTGGGATAATGGTCTTGGCGTTGCGACAATAAAATATTTGCTCAATAGAAACCACATCGGGCTTTGCATCTTCCAGCAAACTGGTCAGTGCTTTATAAATACCACTTAAACGCTTGGCATCGGAATCGGCCTTGGAGGTTTGAATGACACCCCAGTCCAAGGCATGATAACGTTTATGGGTATTGTGCGTGATAAGCCCAAACCCAATCCGCTCTAAGCCAGGATCAATGCCAAGAATCTTCATACCCTCTATTAAACAGCGGCTCGTTGAAATGGGCAATTGGCGTGTCTTGCTCAGCAGCCTGTTACTTGGCCTCAGCTTGCCAGGGATTGGATTTTGGCCCTTGGCATGGTTGGGAATGGTTCCGGCGTTACTTGCCCTGAGCCACTGCCAATCTTCCTGGAAAGCCTGGCAACAAGGCTTCGTATGGGGTAGCCTCTACCATGCCATTGTGTTTGGGTGGTTTTGGAGCTTACATCCTTTAACCTGGATGCACATGGCCCCATGGGCCAGTCTCGCCATTACGGCTCTGGGATGGCTCATCTGTTTTACCCTTCAGGGCCTTATTGTCAGTGTCATTTGGGTAAGTCTCTATCATCTGATCAGGCGTTTTCCGCACTGGAATCTGCCATTCACCCTTCCTGTACTATGGAGCCTGGGCTTATGGTTTCTAAACCAACACCCTATTGGGCTGCCTTGGGGATTTTTGGCGTATTCCCAGGTAGATATCCCTCTCATCCGAAAAAGCACCTATAGCCTTACGTTTTTTGGACTGGAAGGCTTAATTTTGGCCTGCAATGGGCTAATCTGGCTCTGGATTCAGCGTCGAGACGTCAGGCCCCTGGCGCTTGCAATGGGCTGTTTGGGACTCAGCCTTGTCTGTGGCTGGCGCTACCCGTCTCCCTTAAGCAACACGCTCAACCAGACACCTGCCCTTGCCATTCAGGGAAATATTCCACTGGAAATTGAACGCCAAGAAATGACCCCGGAACAACGAGAGGCCCACTATGGCTCGCTTATAAAAACAGCATTGTATCAATTCCCAACGTCACCCCACGTCGTCATCCTACCGGAAGGAATTATTGCTTTGCACCCCGAACAATGGACACTCCCTCGCAGATTTCCTCAAAATATCCCGATTTTGAGTGGGGGTACTTTTTATGATCACGCAGAAAGCCAGCCTGCAGCCTTTAATGGGGCTCTTCTCTTCCAACCCGGGGAAATGACCCAGAGATTTTCGAAGCGGTACTTAGTGCCTTTTGGGGAAACGACGGCATTTCTCCCGAAACTCATTACTGAAGAATGGCTACCCAAGGCAGGCCTAAACCTCGGCCTTAGCTTTTCCCCAGGCCAGGGAAGTCAACCGCTGTTTTTCCTGGGCAACAAAAAAATAGGGCCCTTGATTTGTTTTGAAGCCCTCTATCCCAACTTAGCCTGGCGTTATCGCAACCAAAAAGCGGACATGCTGGTAACGTTCAGCAACCTCAGCTGGTATCACCAGAACCCTCTGCTCGAAAAGCAATTCTTAGCCTTTAATCAGTTTCGAGCTTCCGAAGCAGGTATTCCCCTTATCTTAGCCACAAACACCGGCATATCTGCCTTCATTTCGGAAAGAGGCTATATTCTAACGCAGTCACATTCTGGGAAAACAGAAGCGTTAACGGCAGAAACAGTGTTGAATCTCGAAGAGTAAGTTTTCCATTGCTCCCAGAATATAGAGCTTACACTAAGACGCTGACCCCAAAAATCCAAAACACGGCAAGATTAAACTTTTGCCGGAAATGGTCGATATGAAGGTAAGAGAATAAAAATGGCCCCCGGATGGTTCTAAAACAGGCTATGATACCAGCGCACGAATCGTACAAGCTCTTAGGGTTATCGTTCTATAAGCAGGCCACCAATCCCGCGTTCAATGAATTTGAACAGCTGTTTATGTATAGCCTGAATCAAGTCTTGCAGTGGCGCACGGATATTCAATTCGTAGACCAAAGTCATGTCCCCAACCTGATGATTCTGGATGATGGCATACCTGTTGAGAGTCAGATCCGAACCTTACACGACCTGAGCCATCGATTCGATTGCAATTATGTTCTCTACGGCAGTATGGATCTCGATGTCGGCCCTGCCAATTACCTGGATAATGTTATCCTGGATATTCGCCTTTACAATTGCACCACACAAAGGCATCTCTTCCAACTGCGGTACGAGTTTAACCATTTTGAGACAAAACCAGCCAAGGCCCTTAACTTTGGCCCCTCCCTCGACGGGTTGAATGAACTGGTCCAGTGGCTGTCATTTCATTTGGTAGGAGCCCTTCAACCACAACGCGCCCTATACTTGTGGGACAGCCTCAAACAGACCGAACTGGTCCAATCTTTATCACACCTGCAGCATCTGACCCAAATCCATTACTACAACGGACCTGATGCACTATCTCATCGTTTCTCCACCTTAATGAACCTGATTCATCAGGAACCTTCACTCTTCCTGGCGCATCATGACATAGGTCTTATCCAGAAAAAAATGAAAAACTATGCTCAGGCAACCAAGTCACTGGAAACCGCGTATCAATTGCTTCCGCCCGAAACACCGCATCACCAAAAAGCCCTGCTTGCTACCGAAATAGGAATCTGTAGTGCTCTAGCCATGGAGATAGACACGGCAAAGTTGTGGTGGAAAAAAGCCATTGAAAATGATTCCGGTTTTATTAACCCGTATATGAACCTTGCTCACTGCTATGAAGAAGAAGGTTCCATGCCGGAAGCAGAATACTATTTTATTCAGGCCGGAAAAGTAGCTCCGGATGATTTTCGGATCTGTTTTAACCTGGCCCGGCTTTACTCAAAACAGGAGCAATGGGATAAAGCCATTCAGCAGTATGAAGCACAACTTCTCTATGAACCCGATAACGCTTGGGTTTACAGCAATTTAGCGAACTGCTACTTGCAGCAAGGCAGTATTTCTGACGCAAAACAGTATCTGGAAAAGACGTTGGAGCTAGACCCCAACGGTGAAGCAGGCCGATGTGCCAATCTCATCCTGTCCAGTTTACAAGCGGCTGAAGTATAAACCGTATTCCTGACGAACATTGCCAACATCTGAATAGGCATCAGCCTGTTTCATCACGGATTGTTAATGAAGAATCAACAAAAAACATGACAGCCGTAGCCGGTTTGGTTTTACATGAAGGTGCATTCTCATGGCCTGACGCTGTTTCATGGAGGGAAAAGGCACTCAGGCGATTGAATTCCCTGTATGTTACGAATTGTGACAATTTAACACACAGGTAGCACAATCAAAACTTGAGGGAGCTTAATTAATCAGTAAAACACCATCATCCTACAACACTTGGGAGAATCGCATTATGTCTGCACCTGTCAGTCCTAAATTCGGCTACGGCTATAGCTCCGGCTATACCTCCAGCTACCCATCGACGGGGTATGGGTATCCACAACAGTCGTACGACCCTTACGCCGGTCAATATGCTTACTACGCTCAGCAGCAAGCCGACCCATATGCCGCTTGGCGCCAGTATTACCAGCAAGCGGCAATGCCTGCCAACACCATGTACCCCAGCGGTGACATGACTTCGTTCCAGGCACCACCTGCACCACAACCAGAACCTCCGACCAGCAAACAGCCTAGCCTGCAGGACTTACTGGGACCCAATGGCTTAGCAGAACTGCAAGCCGCTTCCCAGCGTCCTGAAATGTCTCCGCCAGCCCCAGCAGAAGCGCCGGCGAAAAAATCCGGCGGCATCTTCGGTTGGATTAAAACCATTGGTGCAATCGGCCTCGGCGTTCTGGGTCTCTGGAAGCTGAAAGACTGGATTTTCAAAAACAATGAAGAAACCCAGCAAGATTTAAAAACCTCCGGTCGCAAAACAAAAGACGGGCAATCCGACACCATTGCACTGTATAATAGTGCCGATGACAAGGAACCGGTTAAATACGCTGTTGTTGGCGACGCGAAAGAAGACGGGTACGTTATGATCAACCCCGAAGATACCATCGAAGCTTCTGAAGAAGAGGCTGATGGTGCTGAGGAAACCGAAGGCGACGGCGAAGTCGAAAATGAGACCGAAAACGCTGAAGGTTCGGATAAAGCCTCTGGCAAACGCACCAGCAAACGTCCCAGTAGCGAGGAATAAACGCTCTCCAAATGACACTGATGTCAGAAAAACAAAATAATGCGATTCATCCCCAGGCCCTCCAGCCTGGGGATACCCTTGCGATTATCTCACCGGCAGGCCCCAGCGATGCCGATGCCATAGAGAAAGGGATTGCCTACATTGAAACCGTGGGCCTTCGCCCCAAGCTTATGCCCCATGGTACCAAGCGTCGTTTTTATTTAGCCGGCAGTGACCAGGAACGCCTGGAGGATTTTCATGCTGCCTTTGAAGACCCAGAAGTGAAAGGCATTTTGGCCGCCCGAGGCGGGTATGGATGTATGCGCTTCTTACCTCAAATCGATTGGCAACGCGTCCAGGCCAACCCGAAAATATTTGTCGGCTTTAGTGATCTAACCAGCATTCTTTTACCCATGTATCAACGCGCAGGGCTTATCTGCTTTCATGGCCCCATGCTCACCTCCAACCTCATTGAAGGCGACGGCTATAGCCAGACTGAGCTTTGGAAACAAGTCATGGGCCAGGTAAATTACCCCTATACAATTCCGAACCGCTCAACTTATCAGTGTCTTAAACCCGGACAGGCAGAAGGCATTCTTTTGGGCGGAAACTTAAGCTTACTAACGGCACTGTGCGGCACACCCTACCAGCCAGATACCCGAGGCGCCATTCTTTTTATTGAGGATTGGCACGAAAAGTTTTATACCATCGACCGCAAACTCACCCAACTCAAGCTTGCAGGGATGTTTGATAACATTGCCGGACTTCTGTTTGGGGACTTCGATGCCATGGAAGACCAGTGGGAAAACTATGCTATTGAGGCGCTTTTACAGGAGCTGATGGCTCCGTTTGAGATTCCGATTGGGTTTGGCTTTTCACTAGGTCACGGAGATCAGACAGCGACCCTTCCCATAGGGGCTTTTGCGAGGTTCGAAGCAGCATCCGGCCGTCTTGAAATTGTATCCTCACCCCTCGGCTCGGGCGCTCATTCTCAGGAATAAGCCAGACCAGTTGACCATGTGCTGGGAAATCTGTCTTTTGAGTTCCCACCCACTCCGCGCGATTTAAATTCACAACCTGAATGCCAGCGGGCGCTTCGGATAAAACATACGCCACGTGATCCCGGGTATCGACAACTAAGTGGCTGGGTTTTGAGCCCCTCTGTAAAGGAATGGAAGGTCCCCACTGATAGGTCTTCAAGTCCAGTCGACGCAATAATGCCGAAGGTTCATCCAGTAAATAAAGCCACTCGTAGTCAGCATCCATGGCCTTAGGAGAAGAGGGCAGGTCAATGGGGGAAGTATATTCCTGCCAACGCAAGTCAAACCCAATTAACTTTGATTGGGTGGCACTGACCAGCCACAACACCTTCTCATCTTGAACAAACATCAAGGACACATCGGGCATGGCCGGAATCTGCTGCTCCATGGTCCTGGAGTTCAGATTCACCAACTGAATCGTAGGACGATAAATCACCTTGCTTTTGAGGTCAGGGTTTCGAACACGCAGAAACGACGATTTTGGAGGCGCTTTAGTCTCACTTTCAGCTTGTCTGTCCTCGTCTGTTCTGACAGACGTGGCATAGAGCTGATGGCGAAAATTGGAAATCGCCAGAACTGAAGCCGGGCGAGCCAATTCTACGGGATCTTCAAGACGTTGGGAAGAATAGTTAAATACGGAAAGACGATTTACGGTCGAATGACTCAGAAATACTCGGTGATTGGCTTCATCAACAGCCATATCCGACACGGATTGAGGTAATGTCAATCGCAACGGTTCACTGGCAGGAGCCTGGCGGTCAAATACATAAAGCGTCGGTTCATTTTGACATCCTGCAAACAGCCATCGAGCATCATGAGAGGTTTTTAAGCGGGCCCGATCGCACGCAATGGCTTTGGCATCAACATACTGATTCTTGGCCGTATCCCAGGCCACCCAGCGCGCCGCCTTGTCCTGGCCTTGTGAGGCAGATGGCGCTATAAAGGCGAGGGGAAATGATTTTTTGGCTTTCGCTTCATCGTCAGAAGAAACTAACAGATCTCCGGTTAAAGACTTCCACATGGTGGGAAGCAGAAACCCGGGAGGAAAGTTAAACCCTTGAGGCAGCAATCCGGAGCGAAGGTGCAGAGGTAAATCCGAAACCACCGGGAAGGATTGACGCCCATTGGGCAATGTAACAAGCTTCAATAAGAAATGGCCATCACTGAATTCGATAATATCGGGAACAGCCGCGCCTTGAGGATATTGACGCAACACTCGAACCGGGCCATCCTCATCCGGCTCCAGAGGATTCACAATCACATAGTCTGCCCCGTTTGAAAAAGTGACCAGTGCATCTTCTCGAAACCGATAGCCTTTATCCAAAGAGGCAAAGACGGGCCTTAACGATTCGAAGGATACATTCGAAGCCGAGTGATCAGCCCTTGCAGGGCGTTCAGCTACAGGAAACATCAAAGCCAGCAATAGCATCCAGGGTAAGAGTCTTGTCAGCCTCTGACCATAGCACCTCGTATGTTTCACAATTCTGGCTCCTTACTTTCTCGTTGCGTTTGGCAAAGGGACTAATGGACCATGGCACCGGACGTTGCCAGCGGGAAAACACCCGCAAATACATAGGTGGCAGCCCCGGTCATTTTAATATGATCTTTCCCGTTCCATTGAATGAGCAATTCACCCCCTGGAAGTTGGACGGTTACCTCGTGATCCGTCAGGCCTTTTAAAATTGAAGCCACCACGACAGCACAAGCACCTGTTCCACACGCTAATGTTGGCCCAGCCCCACGCTCCCATACTTCCACTGATACGGTAGAGCGATCCAGGACGGTCACAAATTCAACATTGGTCTTGGCCGGAAAAAGCTCGTGAGTCTCGATTAAAGGTCCCCAGACCTTGAAATCCAGGGGTTTTGGAGCTTCATGCTGAAAAATAATACAATGAGGATTTCCCATACCAATGGTGGCAATGGGAACCGTCAGTTCGGAAGAAACCACCAATGGAAAATTCAAGACAGGCATATCTGAAGAGCCCGTAAAAGGAACCTTCGTCGGGCTCAACACCGGATGTCCCATATCCACTGTGACCGTTGCATCTGGATTAAGATGTGGCAAAACCGGCCCGGCCAATGTTTCTACACGAAAGTCATGGCGTTTAATCAAGCCTTGATCTCGAACATAACGTGCAAAGCAGCGAATCCCATTGCCACACATTTCAGCCAGAGAACCGTCTCCGTTGTAAAACTTGAACTGAATGTCACAACCCGGATCATCGGGGGGCGCCACAATAATCAAACCATCGGCTCCAATACCAAAGTGTCGATCACACAAGGTCTTTGCCAAATCGGCATAGTCCATATCCGGAGCCAATTGGTCTTCTTCAACGAGCACAAAGTCGTTGCCCAAGCCGTGCATTTTTGTAAATGGAATGTCCATAGGTTTATAATATAGCAGACAAATTTATCCTTCAATGTCGAACACCCCTTTTTTGGAAACAATGAAAGCGAAACACGACGTCCTATTTCTGCTATTAGTGGCAGGCCTTATTTTCGTCCTCAATATTTGGGCATACCCCTTGTTTGACGTGGATGAACCTCGCTATGCCGAAACCGCGCGCGAAATGATTTTACACGGTGGCGATTGGATTACTCCCCACTTTAACTGGCATATTCGCTTTGACAAACCACCGATGTTTTACTGGCTGATTGCCAGCTCCTACCTAATTTTTGGTGTTTCGGCATTTTCTGCCCGCTTAATCAGCGCCCTGGCTTCCTTTGGCATTATGCTGATGCTTTATTTCATCTGCCGAAAAACGTGGGATAGAAAAATGGGCCTTCTGGCAGCCCTGATTTTCGCCACGATGTTAGAGATTTTTTTCCTGGGCCGAACTTCAATAACCGATATGACACTGGCCTGCTTTATGACAGGTGCATGGCTTAGTCTTTATGCGGCTCAAGCATACTCTCCGAAATGGTTTTTGGCAGCTGGGGCTTTTGCAGGATTGGGTTTGCTGACCAAAGGTCCTGTAGCCTTAGTTCTTCCAGGGGCGACATTAATGGTATTTCTCGCCATCAGCCATCGCCATCAATGGCGTTTACTTATATCACCATGGCTTTTTTGGGGTCTTGCACTTATGTTTGCCATCGCGTTGCCCTGGTATGTCGCTGTAACATTGGCGAACCCTGATACCTTTATCCAGAGCTTCTTTTTCCTGCATAACCTTCAGCGGTTTGGCGGAGTTGTCTCAGGTCATCAAGGCCCCTGGTATTATTACATTCCTACGCTACTCTTAGGCGCCTTCCCCTGGACACTCCTTCTACCCTACTTGGTTCAACGCATTGTAAACGAACGCAGAACGCTGCCAAACCTTGTAATTTACAGCCTGGCTTGGTTTATCCTGGTTTTTCTCTTCTTCAGCCTTGCAAAAACAAAATTGATCACCTATATCCTTCCCGGATTCGTCCCGCTTGCCATCCTGATGGCTTGGTTCTGGAAACCGGCACTGGAGTCCCAAGCAGGTGAAAAGCCGCCGAACTTTGAAACATTACGCGGTCTTTCCATAGCTTTAACTGCTTTGGCCCTATCAGGTGTGGTATTTGTCTTTGGCTTTGCAGCTCGACTGATTCCTGATAACTTGCAATCCCTCTATCATCATCAACCAGCCCAATTGGTTATCCTCTTGTTAAGCAGTTCATTTGGTATTGCGGCCTATTTTGCCTGGCACAACAAAGCGCTTCGAGTCTTTCAAACACTGTTAACGGGTGTTGTCTTGGCCTATATCACTACAAACCTTTTGGTATTCCCAATGGTTGGCCACATGCTGCAAGCCGATATCCTACCTTACGCCTTGAAAGCCAAACAAGATGACATAAAAATGGGAACCTATAATTTAACCAAGCCAAGCTTGGTTTTTTATCAGCAAAAACAAGTCGTCTACACGCCAAAGCTTCATGAAGAAGACCAACTGACAGAATTCCTCAATACAAACCCACCCTTCGAGCGCCTCATGTATCTCGTGGTGCGAAAAAGCGAAGTTGAGGAATTAAATAGAATTTATCCTTTGGAGTTGGTAAACTCAGGGTACGTTTATTCCTTGGTTCGCGTCCGCAACTTTCCCATTGATAAGGATTCCAATCAATAATGAAACAGCTGTATCCGATCCAGGCCCAATCCAAAAAAACGGCAAACCCGCTTATCTCGCTAATTGTTCCTGTTTACAATGAAGAGGAGAGTATCCTGCCACTGTTGCGAGAGCTTTTGGCCGTTGGGGAAAGCTTACAGGTCCCCTTTGAAATTGTGTTTGTCGATGACGGCTCGACAGATAATACGGTTGCGACCGTCAAACCCTTCATCGAAGAATTTGCCGGCATTCTCCGGATAATAGAGCTTCGCCGAAACTACGGCCAAACAGCGGCCATGGCTGCCGGATTTGCGCATGCGGTAGGAGAAATTTTTGTAACCCTGGATGGAGATTTGCAAAACGATCCGCAGGACATCCCGTTGCTATTGCAACGCCTGATGGAAACCCATTGCGACATGGTGGTGGGATGGCGTCAGAACCGTCAGGATGCGGTTTTATCTCGAAAAATCCCGTCCTACATTGCTAACCGTATTATTGGTGCCATGACGGGCATTAAATTTCGGGATTATGGGTGCTCGTTAAAGGCATATCGTCGTGAGTTGGCTCAAGAAATGCCACTCTACGGCGAATTGCATCGCTTTATTCCGGTATTAGCATCCATGGAAGGTGCCCGTATTGAACAAGTGCCGGTTCATCACCGGGCACGCCAATTTGGTAAAAGTAAATACAACCTGTCTCGCACCTTTAAAGTCATCTTGGATTTAGGAATGCTGCTTTTCCTGAAGCGATTTTTCACCCGCCCCTTACATATGTTCGGGCGCCTTGGCCTTGGCTCACTTCTAAGTGGGCTCCTTATTCTTGGCACATTAACCTACGAAAAACTTGTTCACCAAGTAGATTTAGGCGATCGCCCATTATTACTTCTGGGAGTTCTTCTCGTGTTAACAGGGATTCAGCTGATCAGCACAGGCCTGTTGGCAGAACTGCAAATCCGGACTTATTTTGAGTCCCAGCAAAAAGCCCCCTACAAGGTCCGAACGATTCACGCCTAATGTCAACCAAAGCCCTCCTGAAGACCCTACTGAAAATCCTCATCAGTGGTGGCTTATTGGTAATACTTTTTAGCAGAATAAACTCTGAGGATCTGGCCGCAACACT
Organism: Vampirovibrionaceae bacterium NZW_1234; assembly: GCA_041697335.1. Classification (GTDB taxonomy): domain Bacteria; phylum Cyanobacteriota; class Vampirovibrionia; order Vampirovibrionales; family JAGQHJ01; genus JBGUGD01. Next base: position 222,030 of record JBGUGD010000039.1, read on the forward strand.
CAGCAGCCTTCAGTGGTGGCAACTGCTTCTCGGGGTGTTCGGTAATTTAGGTTGCCAATTTCTATCCTCCTATCGCTGGTTACACGTGGCTCAGGCCATGAAACTCGGAACATCTGTGGGACAATTTTTTCGGTTTTATTTGATTGGGATGTTTTTAAGCCTGTTCCTTCCCACGGCTGTGGGGGGCGACGTGGGCCGGGCTATGATGTTGTCCAAGGAGAAGCAGTGCCGATGGGTACAGGCCTTTTCCACCATTCTGGCGGAACGTTTTTGTGGCTTATTTGGCTTGCTGTTCTTTGTCACGCTGAGCCTCTGGGTCAGTCCACCGCCACCATGGCCTGTCTGGGGCACCCTTATCTTAACCGTGACCACAGGGGGACTCATGATCTTTATTTATGCCTTTAAAGCCATAGAAGATCACCCTCTAGGTCGTGCCTTTATTGAGCGATTCCTACTCAAGCAAAACCCGATTGATCCTGATAAAGTCCCGATTTGGCCTGACACGAAAGGCGCAACAATTGGCATTGTGATTTCCATTGCTTACCATGGTCTCAGTATTACACTGCAATATTGGCTCCTTACCCGCTTGGGGGTAAGCTTACCGTGGCCCTTAATGGCGGTTGTCTACGGTTTGTCAGGGCTTGCCTCAATGATTCCATTATCTCTTAGTGGTATCGGCCTACGCGAAGGTTCCATCACACTGATGCTAACCGCCTGGGGACATATTCCTGACCACACGGCCACAGTTTTCAGTTTAGTCTGGTTAACCGTGGTCCTGCTGTCTATGGTGCCCGGTGGATGCCTGCTGTTGCAATCTCAGCTATGGATATCTGCGCGCAAAAAAGTTTGAAACCGTTACAATGTCATTGTATGCTGACCATACTAAATCAAAGCCATCCGGAAGAAAGGGGCGACATGAGCCAGTATCGAATCCAGCCGTTTCTCTTAGCAACCCACCTCGCGTTAATTGTATCCCTCTCTAGCAGCGTCTTCGCCCAAAGCATTGACATCCGGGAAAACCCCGATGATGCCTCTCTGGAACCCACTCCACTTGAAGAATTAGCTCCCAATGGTAGCGCTGAGTCCATCCCAGGAACAGAGCCTTTGTATGATCAAGGCATCACAGTCACTCAAATTGAAATTTCAGGAAATAAGCTGGTTCCGGCAGACACGATCCAAAAAGCCATGCTAACCCGCCCGGGAAGCCTGTATAGTAAACGCCGCCTCCAAGCTGATTTAAAACGGATTTACGATTTGGGGTACTTTACTGAGCATTTGCGAGTGGTTCCTGTGGCTACTCGTGAAGGCGTGCACTTAAAAGTGGAAGTAGAAGAAAATCCGGTCGTAAATGCCTTTAGTTTTGACGGCGTAAATAGCGTCAAAAAAGAAGAGTTGGAAAAGTTTTTTGCCGAGCAAACCGGCATGCCTCAGAATGTCAATGCGATTAACCAGGGCATCCAGTCCATCGAACAGTATTACAAAGATAAGGGCTATGTTTTGGCTCGGGTTGACGATATTCGCGAAGAACCCCCAGGAACCGTTCAGCTGGTCATTAACGAAGGTCAGTTGAATAAAATCGGGTTCTCAGGAAACAGCAAAACCAAGGACTATGTCATCCGACGTGCCATGGCTCAGAAAGAAAACACGGTTTATAACGAAAAAACCGTCTCAGAAGATATGAAGCGCATCTTCTCAACTCAAGCGTTTTCTGATGTTCGCCGTGTGGTTAAAGCTTCAGCCGAAAAACCGGGTGAATATGATCTGACCATTGAAGTTGATGAAAAGAAAACCGGAGCCATCTCTCTTGGGGGTGGGGTTGATACCGGCACGGGTGTTTTCGGTTCTGTCGGCTATTCCGACCCGAATTTCTTAGGAAGAGGCCAGGATGTCAGCACGGTCTTCTCTCTGGGAAGCGGTGTGTTAACCTCAACTCGCGATGTCTTAAGACGTCGGGTCTTACAGTCGCAGGTCAGCTGGTTTAATCCAAGCCTGGCTGAAACATCCAATTCTCTTGGCGTATCCATGTTTGCCCGAGAGCTAGGCAGCTTTAACGTCCCCTTGGCAATTGAACGGCGTCTTGGAAGTGAAGTCACCCTGGGCCACCCGCTGGAAAAATTTCTGGGTGCCAGTGTCAGCCTAGGCCTTGGCTTTGAAAATGTGTTCCTGCGTGAAGGGGTTTCTCAAACCGAACTAAACCGATTTGGGATTACTCCTGCTCAACGGACCCGTCAATTAGAGGATGGCAGCTTTGTCTTTTTAGCTCCTGCATTGGCTTATGATTCTCGGGACAACCGGCTTTCTCCTTCAAGAGGCTGGTTTAACACTGTGGGAAGCCGTTTTGCCTTGGGCTTGGGCAACGACTCCTATGCAACCTTAACGGCAAACTTACGTCGATATTTACGGATTACCGATAACATGACCTTTGCTATTAACGGCCAGGGTGGCTTCAATCCCATTGGCGATGTGCCTGACTTCAACATGTTCCGCATGGGTGGGGCCTTCACCGTCCGAGGCTTCAACGAAGGGGGTATCGGTGTGGGCCAACACTTTGTGCTGGGAAGTGCCGAACTCAGAACCCGGTTCCCCTTCCTGCAGAAGTTTCAGAAGTACCCGCTCTACGATATGCTTCAGGCAGCATTTTTTGTGGATGCTGGGAAGCTGTTTGACGAATCCGAAACCAACGATCAGTTTCGTCGGCCAGGCTATGCCATTTCGATGGGGGCAGGTCTTCGGGTAAATATTCCTGCCGTGGGTCCGCTCCGAATTGATTACGCTATCCCTCTCACCGACACCAATGGCCTTGCACGCAACCTGAACTTTGGTGTTGGCCACAAATTCTAAGCCCTTTGAATCCCCGAGTTAATTCGTAAACACCTGTTTGTAATAAGGAGTAAAAATGATGAAACGGATTTATCAAGCTCTGGCAACGATTTTCACCGTAGCCTTGCTAAGCGGAACCGCTGCGTTAGCGGATAATGTAGGTGTTGTAGACATGCAGGAAGTCTCCCAAAGATACACCAAAGCCCAAAGTGTTGCTGAGCAAATCAAGACTAAGGAAGAAGAACTTCAGAAGTTGCGTGATTCCTTGGCGGGCCAGCTTAAAGCGGGTGAAAAACTTTCTGCAACAGAGAAAAAATCTTTGGAAGAAAAGCTCAACAAGCAATTTGCTGAAAAGTTTAAAGAATATCGTGAGTGGACCTTGTCCAAGGAACAAGAGATCCGTGAAGACTTTGAAAAAGCCGTGCAAGTCGTTGCTGGAACCACGAAATTGGATGTTATTTTGCCGAAGCAGTCTGTTCTCCAAGGTGGTCGTGATGTTACCGGCGACGTTTTGAAGGTTCTTAACGGTGCTCATTAACCCCGTTATCTGTTATATTTCTTAAACTTTGTACAGATGGGGTTGACTATTGTATTCATTACACTTACCTTAGTGTCTTGAATACTATATACCCCTCCTTAAGTTTCTCGACCCAGTGGTCGAGATTTTTTTTGCCCTTTTGTCCTACTACTTTTCGGAGTAGGAAACCGTTTCTCCGTTTCAAAACCCTACAAGTTCTGAACATAAGAGCCTTTCGGCATCGGTAAAGATTTGCTTCAGAGCAGCAGGTTTGCTTTTTCCTTTCCCAAAGGCTTTTGTTACAATCCTGCTATGGACAGCTCAAAACTCCCGGAAATGAATCTTTCGTGCTCCGCACAGTTAAACCCGGCGGATGCTACTCCCATGATGCGCCAGTTCTTGGAAGTTAAACAGGCGTACCCGGGGGTTATTCTGTTTTACCGGATGGGGGACTTTTATGAAACCTTTCTGGAAGATGCGGTTATTACAGCACGCGCCTTGGAAATTACCCTCACCAGCCGGGAGGCAGGGAAATTGGGCCGTATCCCTATGGCGGGTGTACCTGTTAAAGCCGTTGATGGGTACTTGCAACGGCTTTTAGAGAAAAACTTCAAGGTCGCTATCTGCGAACAAGTGGAAGATCCCGCTCTGGCTAAAGGCCTTGTGGAACGACGCGTGACCCGAGTCTTGTCCAGTGGCACTGTGGCCGATCAAAAGTTTTTGAAATCAAACGAGAACAACTTCCTGGCTGCCGCGTGGTATTCCTCCAAAGCACATCTTTGGGGCTTTGCTTATTGCGACGCCACGACGGGAGAGTTCTTTACGACCCAACTCTCGGAAGATCAGTTTACCAACGAACTCGACAGAGTTCGTCCGTCAGAACTTCTGGTTCCGGGGCGTCGTCAAAAAGGCATTGTGGTTGACGAATGGGTCCCTGACGTTACTATTTCCCTTCAAGAACATTATTCCTGCACCGCTCTTCGCCCTGAGGCCTTTGATTTAAAACGCGCTGAAGAACGGATTCGAAAATGGTTTAACATCCAAAGCCTGGACAGTTTTGGACTTTTGGATGCCCCGACTGCCGTCGTGGCCGTTGGCAGCATTTTGGGTTACCTCGAGCAAACCTACCTTGAAGAAGCTCGCCCCACCTTTGACAGCCTGCGGTTCTACCAGCTGACGGATCGTATGGAGATGAATCACACAACACGACGGCATCTAGAAATTCTGCAAACCGTCAAAGACGGTAAATGGGAAGGATCTTTATTAGGGGTACTCGATAAGACCTCCACCAGCATGGGGGCTCGACTGCTTCGGCAATGGCTACAAGCCCCATCTATTGACCTGAACGAAATCAACAGCCGCTTGGACGCGGTTGAAGCTCTGGTTCTAGACCCGGTCTTGCGTGACGGCCTCTTGAGCACGCTGCCCAACATCTATGATTTGGAGCGCTTGAGCATGAAGGTTCAAAATTTGAGTGCTCAGCCACGGGATTTGATTGCCCTTAAGAAGTCGTGTCAGCTCTTGCCCCGGATCTCCGAACTTCTCAAAGGCACGGAGACGTTCTACCTCAATCGGGCTCAAGCCATGCCTCCGGAATTACATGTGTTTACCCAGCGTATTGAAGAGACACTGCTGGAAACCCCTGCCATCGGCCTTAAAGAAGGCAACCTATTCAAAACCGGGGTTGATGCTGAATTGGATCGGCTTCGGGCGTTGGTTGAGACACAACAAAGCTGGCTGGAAGATTATGAACGAACTGAACGTGAGCGTACCGGATTGAAAACCCTCAAGGTCGGCTTGAACAATGCCTTTGGCTATTTTATTGAAATCAGCAAATCTCTTGCCAAACAAGCCCCTCCGGATTATCAACGCAAGCAAACCTTGACCAACGCAGAGCGTTTTACCACACCGGAACTAAAATCCCATGAAGAACAAGTCTTTGAGGCCCAAGGCAAACTCTTCGATATCGAATACCAACTTTACTTAAAGCTGCGAGAAGAACTTCAAGCCTATGGACCGCTACTTCGGGATGTGGCCCAACGCATTGCGGTACTGGATGTGCTACTGTCTCTGGCCATTGTGGCCGTTGAGCAACAATACACCCGCCCTCATATGGACAGCTCTTTGGAGCTGACCCTTCATGAGGCCCGGCATCCGGTTATTGAAAAAATCTTGCCTCTGGGCGCTTTTGTGAGTAACAATGCGACCTTGTCAGCAGCTCCCAAAGATCACCGCATTCCTCAATTGATGATCATTACCGGCCCAAACATGGCAGGTAAATCGACTTATATGCGCCAAGTCGCCTTGATTGTCCTGATGGCTCAGATGGGTAGCTTTGTTCCTGCAAGCTATGCTCGTATTGGCATCGTAGACAAGCTCTTTACACGCATCGGTGCGGTGGATGACTTGGCCAGCGGTCAATCGACTTTTATGGTTGAAATGACCGAAACAGCTCATATTCTGAACTGTGCCACCCAACATAGCCTGGTTCTTCTTGATGAAGTGGGCCGAGGCACAAGTACCTATGACGGGGTCTCAATTGCCTGGAGCGTAGCGGAGCATCTGGTTCACCATAATGGTTGTCGGACTTTGTTTGCCACCCATTACCATGAGCTTAACACCCTGGAACAAATCAGCCCCAAAATTCAAAACTACCGGGTTCTGGTGAGTGAAAGCGAGGGCAATATTGAGTTTCTCCATACCGTTGTTCCCGGGGCTGCCCAGAAAAGCTATGGCATTCAAGTTGCCAAAATGGCAGGCCTTCCCGCCAAAGTCATTGCCAAAGCCGAACGACTGATGAACCGGATGCAGGAAAAAGAATTCACCGTTATCGAAAAGCAGCGTCAAACGTCACTATTGGCTGCAGCCCAGGAAGATCAGCTGAGCCTTTTTAGCCCCCTTGATGCCCCAACTTTGTAATGAACCGGCATGACCATTGAGACTGCCAGCACCATTGCCGCTCTAGCGACCCCCCGTGGGACCGGTGGCGTGGCCATTATTCGTATCAGTGGCCCACAATCATGGTCCATTGCCCAAGCCCTGAGTGACACAAAACTTCCCTGGACCCCAGGCAAGGTGAGTTATGGCTGGATCATTGATCCACGTGATCAACAACCCCTCGACGAAGTTTTGATTTTACCCTTTCAAGGCCCCCATAGCTTTACCGGCGAAGATTGTGTGGAAATCCACTGTCATGGCGGCCTGTATCTTTCCAAGGCCCTATTAAACCTCTGCCTGGAGCAGGGGGCTCAGGCTGCTGTGGCCGGTGAGTTTACCCGGCGGGCTTTTTTAAACGGTCGCATCGATTTAACCCAAGCCGAATCCATTCTGGACCTGATTCACGCGCAAGGCAGTGCTTTAGTGAAGCTTTCGGCCCACAATTTGCATCAAAAAAGCGTGTCTCATTTGCTTCAGCGCTACCTTTTGGAGATCGGCAGCGTCCAAGCAGACCTGACCGCAAGCATTGATTTTCCAGACGAGGTGGATGAGCCGGAACGGACCCCGCTCGGACAGCAGCTGTTGGAGTTTGCCCAACAGCTAAAAACCCAGATCGACATTAACCAGCGTCACCAGGTTCTTCGAGACGGCTTGGAAATTGCCATATTAGGCTTGCCTAACGCCGGAAAATCCTCGCTATTCAATGCGCTCCTGGCATCCGACCGCTCCATTGTGACCGACATTGCCGGCACCACGCGAGATATTATTCGAGAACCGTTGTCCATCCAAGGCATTCCAGTGACTCTGGTGGATACCGCCGGACTTCGAGAGACAGCCGATCAGGTTGAAAGTCTCGGGGTTGAGCGCAGCTGGAGTGCCATGGAAACAGCCGAAGCCATTATTTATGTTTATGATGGCACGGTGGGACTCTCTCAATACGACTTGGATCTGCTGGCGAAAATCCCCCAGAAAATAGGATTACTGGTTCAAAATAAATGTGATGCCTCAGAGGCACTCACGCCCCCCACAAGCCTCCCAAAATCCTGGCCTCTGGTCTCAACCTCCGCAAAACATGGGGACGGTTTACAAGCGATTCTGGACTGGTTGAGTGACATTAGTGAACAACTCACCCCAGATGAAGATATGGCCTTTTTATTATCCCAACGTCAAATTCAGGCCTTGCTCCAAGTCCACCAAGATCTTCAAGAAGCAGGCGAAACATTGTTATCCGACAGCCTTCCTCTGGATCTGGCCACGGTTCCACTGACCCATGCACTTCTGGAACTTCAGGGGCTTTTGGGTCAAGATACAACGGAGATGGTCTTGGATACCGTCTTTGCCCGGTTTTGTGTGGGAAAGTAGCGAGCAACCCGAAGATGAGTCGACCAACCTATACCCTTCAAGAAAAAGTGGCCCAATTGTTTCTTGTGGGCAGCGATACCGTTGATCTCAATGCCGAATTGGAATCGTTTTACCAATACGGCCTTGGCGGTCTGATCCTTTTTCGCCATCATCTTCAGCCTTTTGATACCGCAGGGGATCTGCGAGCGTTTCTGACGGAACAACGCCACCGTTTTGCAGGGGCAGGCTTAGGCTTTATCGGTATCGATCAAGAAGGCGGACAAGTTGAACGTTTACCCCACTGGCTTTTTCCGACAGGATTATTGCCTATTGTATTCGGCCTGAAAAATGATCCGACCTTTTGTGGCCAAGTGAACCGGGAAGTCGCTCGGCGTCTAAGATGGCTTGGCTTTAACCTCAACTTCACGCCTACCGTGGATTTGGATACAGCCTTTGAAAACCCCATTATCGGGGTTCGGGCTTATGGATCCACCGCCAATCATGTGCTGCCGTTTGCAAGAACCATCATCGACACCCACTTAAGCGCAGGCGTACTTCCAGTTGCAAAGCATTTTCCAGGCCATGGTTCCGGAACAGTGGATTCACATTATGACTTACCCACTTTTGATGCCTGGAGCGAAGAAGAATTGATCCCATATGAATCCTTGATTCGGGAAAATACCTTACCAGCAATATTAGCCGCTCATGGACTCTATCCAGAACTAGCTCGACGTCTGCATGCAGACCCTGGCATTCCGGCATCCTTATCCAATGCGATTTTGACCGGGCTCTTACGCCAGGCCTTTGGCTTCAATGGGTTGATATTTACCGATGACCTCATGATGGGTGCGGTCTGGGGGCAGCGTGACCCTGCTGAAGTTGCTCTGGAAGCCCTCGAAGCCGGTGCCGATATGCTGGTTTACCGCCGAGCCCAACCCGAAGCTTGGCTTGCCTTTGAAACAATTGTCTCTCGCGTGCAACGAGGCAAGTTGTCAGAGAGTGTCATTGATGATCGCCTTGAGCGATTGATGAAGACCCAGGCTGCGCTCAATCGGGTTCCCATGCTGGACTATGCAGAAGAAAGCTTCTCACAGGAGGCGTGCCACCAACAAGCTTTAGAATGGGCCAGAACCGGTTTAACGGAACTGCACCACCAGTTTATTAGTCCATTACCGCTAACTCAGGCCACCCAATGGGCCTTGGTAATGCCAGATCGAAGAACCATGCGCCACTATGACCCGGATAGCAAGCATGGTCTCGATCTATTAGGCTGGTGTCAACACTATGGGGTAGTCCCTGTCGCCTCCCAAACCTACCCCATCACTCCGGCAGCTGATTTTACAGCCCAAACCTGGGCGGGACAGGCCATTAACACTATTGTGTTTATTGCCTTTAACAGCCACCTAAACCCTGGCCAAGTCGAGCATTATGAACGCCTCAAAGCCAGCCATCCCAATGCCAAGGTTATCCTGGCCTCGTGTGGTATGCCCCACGACAAGGACGTGCTCAGCAAGCCTTGGGTTCACATACAACTGCCTAGCTTTCGGCCTGCGGCCATGCAAGCCTTTGTCCAATGGTTGATATCGACGCCACGGCAGACTGATACAGTGCAATCTCTGTCCTTGCCAGAGTATCCGCATTAACCTCACAACCCGACTCAACCAGCGCCAGAATATCACCGGGAACCCGGCTTAAGTCCGGCAGGCGATTCTGCCCGCAGTAAACAATGATTGGGGTCCCGGATGCCTGGGTCAGCTCACAGAGATAGCCCGTGCCTTTTCCAAGAAAGGATGTCTCATCCAAGCAACCTTCCCCGGTTAAAACCAGCGCAGCCGATTTGACTGCAGGTTCCAGCCCCCATTGTTCATCCAGCCAAGCCATCCCGGAGGTTAGCCTTGCATGGGGAAAGGCTTGTAATATTGCCCAGGACAAACCACCCGCGGCACCCGTCCCTGGCAAACTACTTGTAGAAGCTCCGGTCTCACCCACTTGGCTTGAAAGCCTGGTAAACGCATGGGTTAAGCTCTCAATCAAAAGTGAGTCCGCTCCTTTTTGCGGCCCAAATATACGAGGCGCATCCCGATAAACAGTGGTCACATCGGTGAGGACTCGCACATGAGAAAGGGTCACAGGTGTTTCAGCGGGAATAACCCGGTCCGTTGACAACAAGGCGCCCCCGCCTATGGGCTCTGTGATCCGCTGGCCGTCAGGTCCGATAAACTGCCAGCCTAAGGCCTGTAAAAAGCCAAACCCACCCTCGACGGAAGCACTCCCTCCTAAGGACAGAACCAGCGTTTGGGCTTGCGGATGTTGTTTCAGAAGATGGGACAGAGCTTCTCCCACCCCATAAGAGGTGGCCCGAATCGGATCACGTTGACCACCGGGCAAATGCTTCATCCCATGGATCTCAGCGGCTTCCACAACAAGTGTCAATGAAGACTCAAGCCATAAATAGGATGCTTGAATCAGTTGGTGCGGCAGTGGCCCTGTTACGGTTAGTCGTAAACGCTGGGCATCCGCCCACAAAGGCAGGGTCAGAACAGCATCTAAAAAGCCATCCCCTCCATCAGACAAGGGAATATTCTGAATCTCTACAGCAAAACCACTGGCTTTCAGAGCACGAATCAGGATCGCATTCGCCTGAACCGGAGATAAAGTCTCCTTCCAAGCGGATGAACAAACCAGAACCACAGGGTTCGCCAAAGCAACCTCTCCTCTGTGTAACGGAGTTTTAAACCAAGCGTATGCGATTTGAAGGAGCTTGAGTACAATAATAGTATGAAAAGACGATCCAATCTTGCAGCCTTGTTGCTCATCGCCACCACCTCACTGGGGGTGGGAACCGCATTGGCAGATCAGCTCAATGGCCTACAAATCAAGCCTGTAGGCAAAAAAGTCCATATCATTCTGGACACGGATAAAGTCCAGCCCTATCGTGTAGAGCGCAGTTCCGACACCGAATACAGTATTGTACTCCCCAAGGCCAATTTACCCGAAGCGTTTCAAGGCATTGGCATTCCGGACATCCGAAACACTGAGGCCGGTGTAGTCGCCAATATTGAGGAACTCGAGAATGGGCTCAAGATCAATCTGAAAAACGTGAACAACGAAGCCGCCCCCTATGAAATCCGCTTTAAAGCCCCGGCCACCAGCTCGGTTTCTCAGAAGCCCACACCCTCTGCTCAGGCAACCTCTCGGACGAAGGTAAAACCTCAGGTCACAAGACCCAAGGTTGCGATAGATAAACCTGCAGTTCAACTGGCCGACGCTGCCCCAAGCCCGAAAGCCAAATTGAAGACAACGCCCTCATCTGCAACTTCGGTGCAGAAACCCGTATCCCCTTCTCAGAATCTGAGTGCGCAAGCTCCTTCGGCCATACGGAACCAACCGGTATTCTCCTCGGAAGAGTCCGAATCCTCAAAGCCTTCTCAAAAAGCACGGGTGAACCCTCTGTCTGCCAAGAAACCCTTGCAGACGGCCAAGGGCGAGACTGCTCCAGAGGATGGTTATGCGCTCTTAAATCAACCGGTAGAACCTGTGTCTCCAAACACCCAAAATCAAGAGCCAATCACTCCGCTTCAGAAATCTGATCGTACTCGGCCACTTTCCGCCGAAAAAGTGCAAGATGCCCCCAAGCCCATTACCCCTGAGGGAACTGCCTTTGAGCGTCAACTCAACGAAAAGCGCCATGGCAATACCCTGGGCGGTTCAATTATGAAATGGTTGCTGGTAGCCTCTTCGATTGTTGGGGCCTTGATTCTCGCCGTTGCTGGCCTTGCCATCGTTTACAGGCGAACCCTTAAAAAACCTGTCCTGCCTGTCGAGCCTCAAGTAGCTGGTGTGGAGTTCTTCAATCCACCTCAAGAATCCCCGCGACATGAACATCCGGAAACCTACGAAGAGGATTTTGATAATGAGACGATTGACTGGGGGGATGAAGATCCGTTCAGCCTGAATGAGCCAAACCCTCTTGCCACACCCCCTTCTGTGGTTGACATTCCGGTAAAATCAGTCACAACACCCCAGGCCATCACAGCCAAATCATCGTCTCAACAGCTCCGCCCCCGACATACCCAAGGCCTTCTGATGCAACCGGCCAGCAGCATTGCCGATGCAGTCAAACAAAGTCTTCACAGCAAAGCCAACCCCTATATCTCTGCCCCGTTTCCCCTGGGCCAAAAAAAGCTGGATGTCACGGGAGGGCCAAAAGCGAGAAAGGGGAAACAATCCGCCCCTGCTCAACCTAAAAACAAGACCCGTTTTAATCAATATCTTTCTCACCAATAGGTGATTTATATCAGGCGTTCGACAGTGGACGAGCAGGAAATCAACGAGAAATCGATACTTTGTCGACAGCTACCGCTTCAAGAAAAACCCTTTTCTAACCAGCATTTCCAGGATCAGAAGTTCCTATAAGCAGACCATGATTTTTGTGCTTTCCTACTCGCGACAATTGCTCCTTGAGCATTACTCGCCTCATTCCAGCACCTATCCTTCCATAGCGAAGAACGATACAATAAGGCCATGCAGGCACTGATTATCATTAATGACCAGGCAGGAGCCCTCTCTTCGGAAGTTTTGGCACAAGCTCTCCAGGAGGCTCTTCAGCATAAACCGGAATCGGTGCGTGAGAATGTCACCATCGAAATCAGCCATAGCCGAGAGCACATGCAAAATATGATTCAGCAATATCAGGGGCAGCTCGATCGGGTCATTGCAGCAGGGGGCGACGGCACCATTATTGAAATTATTTCAGCCATGTTACCCTACCCGCATTTGATGCTGGGCATTTTGCCCTTTGGAACCGGAAACAGGCTTGCCGCGAACCTGGGTATTCCCACCACCTTGCGAGATGCCTTAGACACGGCCCTTTATGGCATTCCCCATCGTATTGACATCGGGCGGATTAATAATCGCTATTTTGCCCTGATGGCAGGTGCCGGCCTGGATGCCGAAATCATGGGTGGCGTCACTCGTATGGAAAAGCGGACTTTTGGCCTTTTTGCCTATTTTATTAAAGGCTTCCGTCACTTATTTCGAACACCTTATGCGGTTTTTGACATTGAAGCCGATGGCCATACAATCCATACCCGAGGCTTTGGGGTTGTTATCGCCAATGCCGGAAACCTTCTCGGCCACTATTTTACACTCACTCCAGGTGCACAGCCCGACGACGGCTTATTGGACATCTGTATTTTCAGCTCCAACAAGCGTACCGATTACTGGAACATCCTGGTTCAAGTCTTATCGAGACAAACCCGGGGTATTCAGCCCGAAGGAGTAAAGCACCTCAGAGCCAAGAACATCCGGATTCAGAGCCGCCCCAAATTGAAAGCCCAGGCTGACGGTGATTTGATCGGTACCACCCCGATTGAAGTGGAAGCAATACCCAGTGCCATTGCGGTTCTGATCCCCCGACTTAAAAAAAATCCACTCACAGACTCACTCCAACATATTACCGATCATGTCCGTCTGTTGATTCGGGATCTGTTTCGTCGCTCGACCTGAAAACCTGCCAAAATAGGACCAAACAACAAAGGAAAAGCCCGAGAGGCGCAAATGCGCACAGCAAAAACAGCCAACTCTTAGACAGTATATCAAACGAGGGACGCTAAAGGGTTTTCAAATACAGGGAGCCAAATAAGGGCCGATACTGACGCTCAAGACCTTGAAGAAACTGAACCTCCTGCTCAGCTCCTATTAGGCGAGAGCGCAGTTCCTGAACCTGACGCGCCAGAATGGCATTATCCCGCTTGAGTTTGGCAAGCTCCCTGGCGTGCTCTGGCGCATCTGTCACCGGCATCAGCAACGATTCCAAGCGCTGGGCAATACGTTGAGAAAGGGCTTCTATAATAGTCTCGTTGTTTAAATCCGTCACCGACTCATTCAGGCTGGTTCGCACAGCTGACTCAACATCCAAAGAAGCCAACTGATGGCGTAGATCCGCTTGATGTTGCTCATAATACAACTGCTCTAAAGCTTTTAAGTCTTCAGAAAAATGGAAGGAATCCGCCCAAGCCTCGTACGGTGATGACATACAACATCCTCTCTCTCTATGGCATCTTGCTTGAGCTGATTATACCGTAAGTTTTCAATTACGAGTGCTGTCGTGATGATCGACTAACAGCCATGACCTTGTCATAGGCGGCCAGAATCTCTTTCATCCGCTCTGCATCTCCTCCCGGAACATCCGGGTGATACTGCCGGACCAACTGACGAAATTGCTGACGAATTTCAGCCACCGTCGCTTTGGGGCTCACCTTCAGCAACTGATAGGCTCGCTCAAGCCCGGTCAACGGACGTGTGGCTGTTGTTTGGCGCTGCCCATGGGATTGCCAAGATTGCCCTTGTCGGTGCGGATTGGATTCGGCCTGAGCCTGGCGGTTCAACCACTCCTCAAAGGTTTCTGGAGCCGATGCCCCTTCGTGCCCCCAATAATACTCACCATAGGTTCCGTTGCGCAGTCGCTCCGCATTTTTTTCGTGTTGCAGAACATCCTGCTTGAATTGGGCAATCATATTCATTCGCTGGGTGGGACTTTGGCTAACAAACGCGTCAATTTGCTTAAACGACGTAAACCAGAAATAATGCCGCCAGTTGACATCCTGGCCAATACGCTCCAGCTCAAAATCCCGAAGCCGCTCTAAAAGCTGCTTGTCGGCTGTAGAGACATGGGCCCGGAAATATTCAAAGACCCGTAAACGATAGGACTCTCGTTTTTCCCGATCCGTCTGGCGCTTTGAAGCTTTTTCAATCAGATAGGCTTGAATTTCCTGTTCGAGACGCTTAATGTCCCGAGGCGAGAACTGCTTGAGCGGCTTTTTATCAATTTCAGACAGGGGCAGCCAATCCAGCGTCTTGAAAAACTCAACCAAACGATGGCCTCGCTGACTGATAGCCCCGCTCTCCAAGTAGCAACGAATGGCATACCAGGTCGCTTGAGAAAAATGCTGGCTCACCGCCAGGGCCTTTAAGCTGGCAATCCAGTAAGAATGGTGGTGCTGGTCTGATGAACCCATAGAAAAACCCTGAAAAAGGCGCACACTATATATTAACAGCGTAGCATTTTTAAAGGCAAAGATCTGTTGCTTTTCCTCAGTCGTGTCCCCAAGTGCCCCAAACGCTCACAAAAAAATGGCCTTCAAATTTCTTCAGATCCCGCCGAAACCTAACTTACCTCCCATGGATTCGAGGTTACGCGTACATGAACATAAGCAAGCATCCCTGGTTCAGCGTATTTCTGGCATGCCTTCTGCTGCTTATCCCCCCCGCTGCAGAAGCCGGCTTTGATCCTACAGAATATATCCAGCAGGCAGGCGTTCCCGAAGATCTCAGACCCTATGCCGTTGTACTTCCCCCCGGCACATCCATTGCCGTGGTCATGCAAGACGCCATTGATACCCAAACCGGCGTAGTAGGCCAGCCCATCAGTGCCTTTGTGTCCCAAGATATTTATGTGGGAACCAAGAAGATCTTGTCACGTTCCGATCGGTTCCTCGGCCATATCGAACGTATCGATGTCCCCTTCAAAGGGCGTCATGCCATCTTGAAAATCGGGTTTGATCAACTGGTTCTGGCCAATGGCGTGCAATTTCCCTGCGACACCGTGGTGGATACCGGCCAACCAGGCAACTACTGGGGCGGCGATCTGACCTTAGGTACCCGGCCTGAGACTGTTCCCTACAAGCTTTACCACATCGGCGCGTATGGCCGCGTCGTCTACCGTGGCCCCAGAGCCATGGGTGAGCACTTACGCCTGGATCCGGGCGACCGCTTGGTGCTGAATACCAAAGGACCCTTGCTGCTCTACGCCTTTGACGCCCAACCGGACGAAAACTAACGCCGAGTAAAACCGGACCGGGTATTTTATTTACTTTACAAAAGCTTAGGCCTTAATGGCTTCCATGTCGTTGGCAAAGACAGCAATGGTTTTGTTCAGGTTGGTCAAATTGATCAGGTTATTGACATACCCTTGAAGACCACAGATGCTAAAGCTGCCGCCGGACTCTTCCGTGACACGCTTGCCCGATAACAGTACACTTAAGCCGGAGCTGTCCATAAAATTGACCTGGCGCAAATTCAACACCAGGTTTTTATGCCCCTGCTGGACCAAATTCGCCAACATCGACTTAAACATTTCCGCATTGCGAAAATCCACATTATCGGTTTCTACATCAATTACGACTTTCGCGCCTTCATGTCGGATAGAGACGGGGACTTCACTCGTCATGCTGTTACGACCTCTGCCGATGCCACGTATTCTTTTATTATAGTGTATTAAAAATTATGCTTTTTGCCTGGGTGGAAAAAAACCTCCAACCACTGGAGAATTATTTTTACATTGACGGCCCGAGGGCTTACAATAGTAGCATCCTTGAGGATCCCTACCCCGGGGTCATTCCCTATAGGAAGGAAGCCCCCGTCTCACCGTTTATGCATCACAGTCAGAATAGGATTGTATCTCACCATGAAGTTATCCGGCGCTGATATTCGCTCTCAATTTATTCGCTACTTTAAGGAAACCCATGGCCACCTCCATGTGCCAAGCGCCAGTCTTGTCCCCAGCAACCCGACTGTGTTGCTGACCCCTGCCGGAATGCTTCCCTTTGTCCCGGTGTTTTTGGGAATTGAACCCCCACCCTCGCCCCCCCGTGTTGTGTCGGTGCAAAAGTGTGCTCGTGTCAGCGGCAAAGCCTCCGACTTGGAATACGTCGGCCGTACACCACGGCATCATACGTTCTTCGAGATGCTCGGCAACTTCAGCTTTGGCGATTATTTTAAAGAAGAGGCCATTCAGTTTGCCTGGACCTTTGTCACTCAGGTCCTGGAACTGCCCATCTCCCGCCTGTGGGTTACTGTTTTCCATTCCGATGACGAGGCCCGCAACATCTGGCATGAAAAAATCGGGCTCGCCCACGAGCGCATCTTGTCTCGCGGTGAAAAAGACAATTTCTGGGGCCCACCCGGCCCGACCGGCCCCTGCGGCCCCTGTACCGAAATCTTCTATGATCGGGGTGAAACCTACGCGTGCGGTCCAAACTGTGCCCTTGAACTGTGTGACTGTGATCGCTACGTTGAAATTTGGAACCTAGTCTTTATGGAGTTGTTCAAGGACGCCGAAGGCCAATGCAGCCCACTGGAGAAGAAAAATGTCGACACCGGCATGGGCTTGGAACGCATTGCCATGGTCGTTCAGGGTGTGGAAAACACCTTTGAAACGGATCTGTTGTTCCCCATCGTGAAAAAAGTAGCGGATCTCACGGGCCATCGCTACCATGCCGATCCGGAAACCGACGTGACTTTAAAAATTGTCACCGATCACATGCGCTGTGTTACCTTTGCCATTGCTGACGGCATCGTTCCCAGCAACGAAGGGCGGGGCTATATTATCCGCATGATCTTGCGTCGTGGCATCCGATACGCAAAAAAACTGGGAATGCAAGAGCCGATGCTCTTTAAACTCGTCTCGACCATTCGAGATCTCTACCAAGAGGCGTATCCGGAGTTAAAAGAACAGTATTCGTTTATTGTGGACACCATCAAAGCGGAAGAACGCCGGTTTTTGGAAACCCTGGAGCGGGGCTCGAAAATGTTGGATGACCTGATTGCCCAGGCCAAAACCGAACAGAAATCGCAACTCAAGGGTGAAGACGCCTTTAAACTGTATGACACCTATGGGTTCCCGGTAGAGCTCACATCCGAATTGGCTGCGGAAGCAGGACTCAGCATTGATACTGAAGGCTTTGAGTCGGCCATGGAAGCCCAACGCGAGAAGGCCCGAGCCGCTCAAGGCGATAAAACCATCGTGGGCGACCAGGTGTTTGCAGAGATCCTCTCTACTCATGGCGCCACGCGCTTTCTGGGTTACGACACCCTGGACAGTGAGGCTCGCATTGTGGCCATTCTAAGCCAGGGCAAGCAAGTTTCGGAATTTGGCGGCACCAACCAGCCCTTTGAAATTATCCTGGACCAAACCCCGTTCTACGGGGAATCCGGCGGCCAAGTGGGCGATCGAGGCATTTTCTACATTCCCCAAGGCCAGAAAGCACAAACCGTGGTGGTCAAAGACACCAAAAAAGTAGGTGAGTTGATTGTCCATCACTGTCTTTTTGATCAAGGGGGCAGCGTCAGCGTGGGTCAAACGGTCCAAGCCGAAGTGAATCCCGACAGCCGCCTTCGAGCGGCCCGCCACCACTCCGCCACCCACCTGGTCCATGCGGCGCTCAAAACCATCCTGGGCACTCATGTCAGCCAGGCTGGCTCCTATGTCAGCCCGGACGGGGCCCGCTTCGACTTTACCTTCCAACGGGCCATGACATCCGAAGAGTTACGGCAATTGGAAATGATGGTCAACACCTGGGTACTCAGCAACACAAGCCGGGATACCTTGGTGACCGACATCGAAACAGCAAAGGCCGATGGGGCCGTTGCCATGTTCAACGAGAAATACGGTGACTCAGTGCGTGTTGTCAGCTTTGGCCACCACAGCAAGGAACTCTGCGGCGGCACCCACGTAGATCGCCTCGGCGATATCGGTCTCATTAAAATTACCTCCGAAGGGGCCATTGCAGCCGGCGTAAGGCGGCTCGAGTTTGTCGCCGGGGACCTCGCACTGCATCAGATGCTGGGCACCCAAATTGAGCTGGAAAAAGCGGCAACGCTCTTAAAAGTGCCTCAACCGGAGCTGGTCCCCCGAATCGAAAAGCTGCTGGATGAACGCAAACTGTTGGATCGCCAACTGAAAAGCGTCCAAGAGAAAATCGCCCTGGCACACATTCATGAATTGATTGCCCAAGCAGGCACTCAGGCCCAGAGCATTATTAAACACGTGGACGTCGCCAGCGGGGAAACCCTGAAGTTTATGGCCGACACTCTGGCACAGCGCCTTCCGCAGACGCTTATCTTTTTGGCGGCAAATATTGACGGCAAGGCCCAGCTCATTGCAGCGGTGCCTCAGACCTGGCAAGAGCGAGGCATTAAAGCCGGAGACCTCGTCAAACAAGCCGCTACACTCTGTGGCGGCGGCGGCGGTGGTAAGCCTAACTTCGCCCAAGCGGGTGGCAAGGATGCTGAAAAAATTCCGGAAGCCTTGGCCTTGGTCCAAAATTTGTTACAATCTGCCCCCAGCGCTGCCTCGCGCTAAGGCCATCGCATGACGCATGCGACACGTTAGCCAACGGTTTTTAGAACATGCCCTTGGCCCATGGACGATGGGCCAAGGGTATTTACTATGACAGGTATAGCATTTTTGACGACATTTTCGTGAAGAACAAAACATTGCATTCATGGGCACTTACACCATCAATATAGGGGCAATGAGTCATCCATCAGAACAAAGCAAAGACACGATCTGCAAAATTCACATTGCAAAAGTCTTTTGGCTGTCAAGAAAATTTATCCACAAATCAGCCTCATCATTATATTTTGAATTCAGATTTTAAAACCACTGGATAAAGATTAGGTAAAGAATTCCGATCAGACTGGTTTCACCTTTTTATAATGTTCGCAGGTTTGGTGTCTAAAATGCCAAATCCGATGCTTACATCCAACACAAATTTTCCCGGAGAGAGACAGGAGGTGATCGGGTCTAAAGCCCAACCAGTAGGAGGTTACAAAAGCTCCAAGATTTGATAGGAAATCGGTTTTCAGCATCACAAGGTTTAATTGTTAGAAGATAGTAACTAGAAGCATATAATCGGTAAGTTAAATAATAGGAGTACTGTTTATGTCTCGGAGAAAAGTAGCACCTTGGCTGTTAGCAGCTAGCGTGTTCTTAACAGGGGCCACCGGCATCCTGGCTGGTGCTTTTACCCCGGCTAACGCTATCACCAGCGTAGAAGAGTTGCGTGATGTCGATACCTCCGGCTGGGCCTACCAGGCTTTGGCTGATCTCGTTGAGAAATATGACGTGATCGAAGGCTACCCGGATCACACCTTTAAAGGGAACCGCAACGCAACCCGTTACGAAATGGCTGCTGCCCTCAACGCTTTGATCAAAGCTGTTGGTCGTGACTTGGCTCGCTTGGGCGCTGAAAAAGCAAACAAGTCTGATTTGGCTACCTTGGCTAAATTGCAAGAAGAGTTCCGCAACGAATTGGCTGCCTTGAATGCAAAAGAAGCTGCCCTGGAATCCAGAGCTTCTGCCATCGAAGCGAAAAACAACGAGCAAGACAAGCGTTTGGACTTGCTGGAAAAAACCCAACTCCATGGTGACTTGTCCTTGGGCTTGTTGGCTGACTGGGGCGATTCCGGTCAAGCCACCACCGGTAACGACGGTATTACCGACAGCATCGGTGTTTTGGGTCGTTTCCGTTTAGGCTTGAAAGTGCCTGTGTACCCTGGCTATGACAACTCCTCCGTTGGCGAAGGGGATGTGATTGCCCGTTTGGTTGGCGCTTTCGGTCGTTGGACCCCTGCTAACGTGAACTCCACTGGCAGCACCAACCCGTTCCCCATCGCTGGCTACTCTGCCATTGCTGGTAACTCTTCGTTCTACAACGAAGGTGTTCGTCCGGATTCCTACACCTTGGGCAGCGCTTTAAACGGTAACGGTGGTTTTACGGCTGGCTTGAACACCCGTCAGAACCTGTACGTTGAAAGTGCATTCTACAAACAGCACTTCAAGCCCGGTATCCCGGTCTTGTCCGAGCTGCCCTTCACCCCGGACAACGACAAGTTCCGGACCACCTCCGACTTGTACGCCGGTATCATTCCCTGGAGAAACCTGTTTGACCGCAGCCCGTACCGTGGTGACGAACTGAACCAGTTCCAAAACACCGCGCTGGTGAACAACCAAGGCTTCCTGGTCAACAACGTTGCTCCGACCATCGCTCTGGCTTGGCACCAAGGGTTGGGCAACCACCTCAGTGCTGACCTGACCGGCGCTGTGAGCACCTTTGATACAGCCGACGTTATGAACGGGTTCAACGTAACTGAAGAATTGAACTTCAACTACGACACCGCGTTCCTCGGCCCGAACTACACCAAGCCGGGTTCGATCTACGTCGGTGGGTACCACATCTTCTTTAACGGCGACTCAACCTTAAGCCAAATTGTAGGTAATGTTGCCAACCGGAACGGTGCGCTCTTGTTCCCTGGAGCAACTGGCAACCGTGACCAACTCAACGCCTTCTTCTGGGGCTGGAACCAAGAATGGTGGCGTGGTATTGGTACCTCCTTCAACTGGGTTATCAACCAAAACAGTCCGTACAACAGCTTGATCAGCTCTCTGCGTAACGGCACCGGTGTCAATGCTGCTCTGCACAACACTGCTTTGAGCGGTACCCCGGCTCGGATCGTAGGTGTCCAACAAGCCATCAGCACCACGTTGACTGTTCCTCTGACCGTGTTCAACAAAGACCTGACCGCTCGTGCAAAAGACGTGTTGGGCTTTGGCTACAGCTGGATCAGACCGAACGAACAGGGTGATGCCACCACTGGCGTTGGTACTGACATTGACAGCACCGATGAGCACATCTTCGAAGGCTTCTACCGTTGGGTTGTGAACGACAGCATCAGCATCGTTCCCAGCGTTCAAGCCATCGTAAACCGCTTCGGTGTTGAGCAAAACGGTACCGTTTGGGTACTCGGCTTGAGAACCAACTACGTATTCTAGTCCTGGTTTAAAGCCTAGCTGAAAACCTCGAAAAGGCGAGATCTTCGGATCTCGCCTTTTCCCTTGGGAACCCTTGCGAGAGGAACGGCAGATTTTGCCGTTCCTCTCGTTTTGAGAGCGCTGAATCTGGGATCCAGATGCCCCCGTGCCACGATGAGTGCCTGCTCTGAGGCGCACAGCAGCGAACACGCGTTAAACGTTGAGCCAGAGAGAAAAGAACCCTGATCAAACCTTCTGTAAAACCACTCACAACAAGGCGAGACGGCTTAGAGTTCGTACATTAAGACTTTTTCACGTTCTTTAAACGCATACAGTTGGGCGGGTCGATGATAGCCGTCCATTTTGGTTTCTTCAGTTTCCACCACAATGCCCGAAGACAGGATCTTCTTGCGGAAATTTCGTTTATCCAGTTTCTTGGCCAAAATCAGCTCATAGACCCGCTGCAATTCGGTTAAAGTAAACTTTTCAGGCAAAAGCTGAAAAGAGATATTGGAGTCCTTCATTTGGGCTTTCAGGCGATCCCAGGCACGCTGGACAATTTCCTGGTGGTCGAAGGCCAATTCGGGCAATTGGGAGATGTCCAACCAACGGACGTCTTCCGCATTGGCCTTCGCCTCCAACTTCAGGCGCTCGGCACTGATTAAGGCATAGTAGGCAACCGTAATAACCCGGGCCCGAGGGTCACGATTGGGGCCGCCAAAAGAATACAACTGCTCAAGATAAATGTCTTGCACATTGGTCTCTTCATAGAGTTGGCGTTGGGCTGCGTCTTCCAAGGTCTCACCCACGCGGATAAACCCCCCGGGAATCGCCCACATATGCTGAAAGGGTGGGCGCTTACGCTGAATCAACAGAACCTTGAGTTTCCCGCCTTCAATGGTAAACAGCACAATGTCCACCGTGACCAAGGGGGTTTCATAGGTCGCCAGCATCTTATCACCGGAGCCTTCAGGGCCGTGCTTGCTGGCTTGAATCTGATCAATAAAACTGTCGGTTGCCATTCAGATGGGCATCTCCTTGAGTCAAGTGGGAAAGGCGGGCAAGTAAGATGTATTCCGAATACTCCAAGCCCAAAAGAACACCCCAGATGGATGCTATCCTCATCTTAGCTTAAATTCTTCAAATCGCAAACAGCCATTTCAAAGGTTTAGCGTCTTTACCAATCGCATTGAAAACGAAGGCCGAGACCCGTTCGCCCCTTACAGCTTATAGGCGACCAGTTGGCCATTGGGCGTCTCCAGTTCCGCTACCAAAAAGCCCGAATGCTCGGCCATATAGGTCAAAAAATCGCTCATCGAGTCCCGATGCGAGTGGGTATTATCGGCAATGAGAACAGCCCCTGGTGGCATCATGGCTTCAAGACATTGGACATAGGGAAGGTATTCCTGTTTGGCCGCATCCAGAAAAACCATGTCAAAGACCCGCCCTTCCTGTGCGAATCGGGCGAGTGTTTCCAGAGCAGGGCCTAAGTGAAAACGAACCCTCTCCGAAAGACCCGCTTCAGCCACATGAGAAATGGCTTGGGCCTGGCGAGCTTCAAAATACTCCAGAGTATCCACAACACCGTTCGTTTGACTCATAGCATACGCGAACCATAGGGTCGAATACCCAATGGACGTTCCAATTTCACAAACACGCCGAGCCTTGGTGGCAAGCGCCATGGTTGCCAGAAAGCGTCCCGTCTGAGGAGGCACACACCAATGATCGGTCAATTGGCCGGGTGTGTCTTCCAAGCGTCGAATCACAGCCATCGCAGGCGTATCCACTATGGTCTTCATCATGATGAGGCTCCTTCTGTTATCCCCAAATCGCTGGGGGCGTTAGGATCATAATAGGCAATGATGGCAGAGGCTAATCCTTCCAGGGACGCGTGTCGGGCTTCGATATCAACGCGCCCCAAAGACTGACGAAGCGTCTGGGCAGTCTGAGGCCCCAGCGCAGCCAACGAGATCCGTGACAACCACCCGGGGGGATCCGGGAGATGCGACTGCATGACGTCCTGAAAGTATCGAACGGCAGAGGAGCTGGCAAAGGTAATGACATCCACCTCATCGTGACGTAAGGCCGAGGCCAAGCGCTGCAGTTCCGGACCCAGCGGAGCTTGAATCGTTCGATAGACAGTCACGCGTGTCACCATGGCCCCATGTTGCGCCAATGCTTCCTGAAGGGTATCTTGCGCCAAATCCGCCTGGGGCAGCAATACCCGACAGGCGGCTAAATCCGGGACAGACGTCACCATGGCCTGAAAGAGACCCTCAGCCGTTTGATGCTCAGGAATCAGATCGACACTGGCTCCCTGTGCCCTTACAGTATCGGCTGTAACCTGCCCAACAGCCGCAATGCGACATCGCGAAAACACCCGGTAATCATGGCCGAGTTCAGCCAAATGCCGATAAGTCCATATCACGGCATTCGGACTGGTAAAAATCAACCAATCTGTAGAATCCAGCCCACCAAACGCCTGCGTCACCATGGCCATATCCTCGGGCGGGGCAAACGCCAATACCGGACAAGACAAGACCTGGGCACCCAGGGCCTCAAAGCAAGCGATCCAGGACTGAGCCTGCCCCGACTCTCGGGTGATCACCACAGTTTTTCCGGATAAAGGTTGAAAATTCATATAACCAGGTGGGGACATGGCCTTCCAGGCTGACTACAATGGAGCATGCCCTGGATAGTATACCCCAAATGCGGAAGGCCTAAAACGTGAACCCCGAACGAGCCATTGCATACCGCAAACAAGCCAGCGGGTTAATTGAAGCCGTCATTAACGAAGAGATTTCGCCACGAGCCGCGCTAAACTGCTGGCCAATGGCAGGAAACGAAGATCCCTCGGTTCAATGTGCCTATACCATGCTGTGGTATTTCGAAGCCGATGAGGACCGCCACAAAGAGGAAGAGTATTACGCAGATCTACAGATTAAAACACTTTTGGAAACCGCCCAATGCCTAAAGCGCGGCGAAGTCCTGCCTCACGCCCTCATCAAGGAATATGCCACGGCACTGGCCCCCAGTGAATATGCTGCCAGTTGGACCTGGCGAGAGCCATGGCTTTGGTTCAAACACGGCTGGGCGTTTTTAAAGCAAATCATCGAGACCAACCCGTGGGTAACCCACCCGGTCTCCCGGCGAAAAAGCAAAAGCCCCCTTAAAAAATAAGGGGGCTTTCGAAATAAAGCTTCGAGTTAAAGTAAGTCCTAGTGACCTTCTTTAGCAGCTTCTTCAGCGTGGCTAGCAGCATCTTCTGCATGTTCAGCAGCAGCACCAGCAGCTTCGGCAGCGTTACCAGCTTCTTCAGCAGCTTCTTCAGCGGGAGCAGCTTCTTCAGCAGGAGCAGCAGCG
The DNA here is from genome assembly GCA_041697335.1 of Vampirovibrionaceae bacterium NZW_1234. Taxonomy (GTDB): domain Bacteria; phylum Cyanobacteriota; class Vampirovibrionia; order Vampirovibrionales; family JAGQHJ01; genus JBGUGD01. Next base: position 246,602 of record JBGUGD010000039.1, read on the forward strand.
TTACCAGCTTCTTCGGTAGCAGCGTTGCCAGCTTCCGGGGATTCAGCAGGCTTGTTGCAGCCGGTCAAGAAACCAACAGACAAGAAAGCACCCAATAAAACGGACAGGGTCAAAGTTTTGAAATTCACCTTAGAGTTCTCCTCAAATTTTACGGCTGTACTGTAACAAGATCACATACTTACATCGTCAACACGGTTTGAAAAACGTTTTCCCAGTATCCGAACCTTTCCTTTCCGACCAGGCGGTTGCACAAAGCAGCAACTCAGGCACAAAGGCTTCTCCGAAGAGAAGAGCGGCTCTCTACTCTAATCCCAGTCAGTGGGACAGTACACAAAACAAGATTTGATAAGATAGGTTACATCAAAGGTTTTCAGCTTGTATTAAATACCAGGCCCGCTAAAGGGGTCAATAGCCATCCAGATTAAGGTTTTATAAAGGAACATAAGGATATCAGCCGATGTCAAACCCTCGTGTTGTCTTGATCACTGTACCAAACGAAGAGGTCGCCAAAACGCTCTCTCACGGACTTGTCTCCGAAGGATTGGCGGCTTGCGTGAACATCATCCCGGGCATTCACTCCATATACCGATGGGAAGGAGCGATTCAACAGGACACCGAACATTTGCTCCTCTGTAAAACGGATCTCAGCTGTTGGGCGTCATTTGAAGCTTGGGTTAAAGCACATCACCCCTACACCGTTCCCGAGATAATTCAGCTGCCTATTACGGAAGGATCAGCCCCTTATCTTGCGTGGATACTTTCATCCCTGCAGCAATGAATGTTACAATGGATCAGCCAACCGTGTATGTGTCATCAATACAAGTGAGTCTAGCAGGAAGGAAGATAGAAGGTGGGTTTCTTCAACTTTACCCGCAAAAGCGGCAATGATATCGGCGTTGACTTGGGCACCGTCAATACCTTAATTTGCACCACGCAAAAAGGCATCGTCCTGAACGAACCTTCCGTGGTGGCCATTGATCAGAGCAACACACCAGCCAAAGTAATTGAAGTGGGTCAAATTGCCAAGGAAATGATTGGCCGAACCCCGGAGCACATTAAAGCTATCCGCCCATTACGAGAAGGGGTCATTGCCGAATTCGAGTGGGCCGAAGTCATGCTCAAGCGCTTTATTATGAAAGCCATGGAACAGCGTTTGCTCGGCTTGCCGCCACGCATTGTCATCGGGATCCCGAGCGGGGTAACCCAAGTAGAGCGTCGTGCCGTGGGTGATGCCGCCTACAGCACAGGGGCCCGCATGGTTTACCTGGTCGATGAGCCCATGGCTGCCGCCATCGGTGCTGGCATGCCGGTAGACAAACCGGTTGGCTCTATGGTGATTGACATTGGCGGCGGCACCACCGAAATTGCCGTCTTAAGCTTAAATGGTATTGTTGTCACCAAGAGCATCCGCATTGCCGGAGACAACTTGAATGAAGACATCAAGCGCTACTTAAAAGACCATTACAACCTGGCCATTGGCGATCGCACGGCTGAAGAAATTAAAATCCGCCTGGGTTCTGCCGTGAACACCGAAGAAGGCGATGACGAACTGGAAATCCGCGGGATCAACATGCAGACCGGCCTGCCCCAGACCCAGCGTCTGACCAGCCCGGAAATTCGCAACTGCATGCAGGAAACCTTGTTGACCATTGTTCAGGGCGTCAAAACCGTCCTTGAGCAAACCCCGCCGGACTTGGCTTCGGACATCGTGGATCGGGGCATTACCCTGACTGGTGGCGGTGCCCTGTTGGCCGGCATTGATGAACTGATTTCCCGTGAAGTGGATGTCCCCGTCCACATTGCCGTTGACCCCTTAAGCTGCGTGGTCAAAGGGACGGAAAAGATATTAACGGACAAAGCCTACGCCAAGATCCTTGAGTACACCCAGTTCGATCCTCACGTCGTCCTCTAGTCAACTGGGCGTTGTCCTGGTTGAGCCCCGCATTCCCCAGAATGTGGGTAACATTGGGCGTCTGTGCGCCTGTACCGGGAGTCGCCTGATTTTGGTGGGTGACCTGGGCTTTACCTTTGACGAAAAGCACCTCAAGCGATCCGGGATGGATTACCTGGAGCATGTAACACCCGAGTTTTTTCGGGACTTTCCGGATGTCTTGGAAGCCAATCCAGGCTGGTCGTTTTCTATGTACAGCAGCAAGGTGCCCAACATATACACCCAAGCCCCTTTTCAGCGAAACCATTTTCTGGTTTTCGGCAGCGAAACCCATGGGCTGCCGGAAGCGGCCTTGCGCAAGTACCCCGAGTTCAGCTTTCGGATTCCCATGTTGGCGGAACGACGCAGCCTGAATCTGTCCACATCGGTGGGCATCGTTTTGTACGAAGCGCTACGTCAACTGGAAAGCTGGCCTTGTGGGCCCTTGGATGCCTCCATAGCTGTTCCCTAGGTTTGATTGCCTATTCGCTGAAGCGATCGTAAACCTTGGTGACCTTTCCAATGTAATACCGGGCACCGTCATCAATACCGCGCTGATCAATGGTACCTTGCCCCTGGTAATAGGCGGCCAAGGCATGGGGCACACTGCCGTCATACCGATCCAACAAGTAACGCAGGTACTTGGCAACGCCCATTAGATTCTGAGACGGATCATAGGGATCGCTAACCCCCAACCACCGGGCTGTCGCAGGCTTGAGTTGCCCCAGACCAATTGCTCCGGAGGAGGAAATGGCGGTAGGCCGAAACGACGATTCGACCGCCACAAGACTGGCCACCAGCTTGGGATCCAAGTTATAGGATCGGCTCCAGGAATCGATGCCCGAGCTGATCTGAGAAATCAATTCGGGTGACAAGGACTTGTTATAGCGAGACACGGCCGAAGCCAGGCTTGAATTGGACTCCAGGCCAATGGGCGGTACGGTAAAACTGTGAGCCGCCAAAAACGCATTTCCGGCCGGCGGTTCATTAATCTGGATGCCCCCATAAAGTTTCGGGACCGGCGGTGGACCGTTATCCACTTTTTGTGTGCCTTCTATCAATTCAATGGCCTGATCCACTTTTTGAACCGACTGTTTTACCAGGGTTGGATTCTGGTCGCCTTCGATTAAAATCGTCGCATGGGCGGCAGACATCCAACTCAGTCCCAACAACACACCGGCAATGGACAGGGACATGGATTGAAATCGTCGCATACGTCGCTTCTCCACTTAGCTCACACAAGATTGACTTAAGAGGTCCTGAACCACCACCAGGTCCTCGGGGGTATCCACACCAATAGGGGCTTTTTCAATGGGATGAACCCAAATACGCATTCCGGCTTCTAAGGCCCGAAGCTGTTCGAGTTTTTCCAGGTTTTCCAAGGGCGACACCGGTAACTGAACAAAGCGCTCCAGCGCCTGCCGCCGGAATCCATACACCCCGATATGACGAAATGCATGCTGGTAGCTTTGCGCATTGGCCCCCAATTGGCGGACAAAGGGTATGGGGGCCCGTGAGAAATACAATGCTTCTCCCTGTTGGTTCACAACCACTTTCACCACATTCGGGTCCTGAAATTCTCCCATCGATTGGATGGGCGCCATCAGCGTCACCATATCAACATGTTCATGATGACCGCTGAAACGACGAACAGCGTCCTCTAAACAATGGGGATCCAGAAGCGGTTCATCGCCCTGTACATTAAAGATGAGGCTGGCATTGGGAAGACCCTGAGCCACTTCCCAGACCCGATCGGTGCCCGAGGCATGGTGCGATCCGGTCATCACCGCCCGGCCCCCAAAGGCGTTGACGGCAGAAAGAATCCGGTCATCATCGGTAGCCACGATGACAGCCTCAAAAGCCGATACCTGAGAAGCACGCTCATAGACCCATTGAATCATGGGCTTGCCGTGAATCAGAGCCAATGGCTTTCCCGGAAAGCGAACAGAATCATATCGAGCTGGAATAACTGCTACTACTGCCAGTGCTCCACTCCTTCACACCACGTTCGTCACGCTCACGAACCGATCCATCTTCCATTATACACCGGCTCGCTAAAACGAGCAGGCGAAGTCTGCCCCTGTCGCGCGAGCGATCACATGCCCCTGAAAGATGAGCTCAGCCGATATGGATGTCATACCCAGATTTAAAGTCTCTGAAACCCAAGGGACAAAAACCCGATTTGAGCAGACTCAAGGCGTGGCTTGAAGGCCGCCAGCAAACACAGTATGATAGGAAACGCGTTAGAACCTCCCCAATCTGTAAAGGATACCGCCCCTTGATTATTGTCATGCAACCCAGTGCCACTGAAGAGCAAATCCAAACTGTTGCCAACCGTCTGAAAGACCTGGGATTTCGGACGATCATTAATGAAGGCGAAGTAATGACCGTCATTGCCGCCATTGGCGATAAACGCCTGATCGAGACCGAATCCATCGAATCCATGGAGGGGGTCAAGCAGATTCTCTCCATCCGGGAACCCTTCAAAATGGCAGGCCGGGAAGCTCACCCAAAAGACACCGTCATCCGCTTCGCCAATGGCGTAACCATTGGCGAAGACAGCGATTTCGTGGTTATGGCCGGCCCATGCAGCATTGAAAGCAACCCCAAACTCCTGTTTGACATTGCCGATGTGGTCAAAAAATCCGGTGCCCAATTCCTTCGTGGCGGCGCTTTCAAGCCCCGCACCAGCCCCTATGACTTTCAGGGCCTGGAAGAAGAGGGTCTGAAGCTTCTCGCCGAAGCCCGAGAGCGTACCGGCCTTCTGGTCATTACCGAGGTCATGGACAGCCAGGAAGTCCCCATGGTGGCCGAATACGCGGATGTTCTTCAAATCGGCACCCGCAACATGCAGAACTTCAAACTGCTCAAGGCCGTAGGCAAAACCAATAAACCCGTGATGCTCAAGCGGGGCATGGCTGCCACCGTTCGAGAGTTTCTTCTTGCGGCCGAGCACATCATGTTTCAGGGCAACGAAGAAGTCATTTTATGCGAGCGGGGTATCCGGGGCTTTGACACCACCTTTACCCGAAATGTCCTGGACTTGGCCATTGTCCCTGTCCTCAAGCGCATCAGTCACTTGCCGGTGGTGGTCGACCCCAGCCATGCCACAGGCCATCGCTATCTGATTACCCCCATGGTCCAGGCCAGTGTCTTCTCCGGGGCTCATGGGGCCATGATTGAAGTCCATTATGACCCGGACAAGGCCCTCTCAGACGGCGCCCAAAGCTTGAACCCCGAGCAGTACCTGGCCCTGATGGATACGTTACACAAAGTCACCGACTTTTACAAAACCCTGCCCAAGCACGAATGTCTCATTCACGCCTAGACGTTAGCACTCTGGTCCCCACAGAGCAGATCAACCCGCGCACCAGCGAAATCGACTTGGTGTCCACCGAGGCCATGCTCACCCTCATCAACGAGGAAGATCGCCGAGTGCCGGACGCCATCGGGCGAATCATTCCCCAGATTGCCCAGGTGGTAGACCGGGTGGTTGAGGCCTTTGAGCGTGGTGGTCGGTTGTTTTACGTGGGCGCCGGAACCAGTGGCCGTTTAGGGGTCCTGGATGCCTCGGAATGTCCGCCCACCTTTGGCGTTGACAGCGACCTGGTTCAGGGCATCATTGCCGGGGGTGATACTGCCCTGAGAAACGCGGTGGAAGGGGCCGAAGACTCTGCCGAACAAGGCCGTCAAGCGGTATTGGATGCCGGGGTCAGGGATAAGGATGTCTTAATTGGCATTTCGGCCAGCGGCGGTGCGGCCTATGTGGTCACAGCAATCGAAACCGCCAAAGCCCAAGGGGCCTTTACCGGGGCCATTACATGTCACCCCACCGGGGCTCTGGCCCAGGCGGCCGATGTGGCGATGGTGGCTGAAGTGGGGCCTGAAGTCATAGCCGGATCCACGCGTTTAAAAGCCGGAACCGCCCAAAAGCTCATTCTCAATATGATTACCACCGGGGCCATGATTGGCTGGGGGAAAACCTATCGCAATCTGATGGTGGATTTGAAACCCACCAATGTTAAACTACGACAGCGGGCTATTCGCATTGTTGCACATTTGTCGAATTGCTCTCCGGAGGAGGCTCAACAGGCGTTAGAGCACTCTCAGGGACGGGTCAAGCCCGCCGTGGTGATGCTGACCAAAAAAGTCTCTTACGAGGAGGCCATGGTCATGTTAAAACATCACCATGGAAAATTAAGAGCCGTTCTGGAAACGCCGTAGCACACCAGAACTCAGATTAAGAGGAGACTGTGGGACAATGACCAGCATTTGTTATGCCGCGCTAGAAGCCAATGCCCGAGCCTATGAGACCCATGAGGCCCTGGTTGAAGGCGACACACGATGGACCTATGGTCAGCTATTGGAACAGGTGGATGCCGCGGCATCCGGGTTTCACGGTCTGGGCATTCAACCGGGCGAGCGCGTCGGGCTGATGCTGTTTAACCAGAAAGAATTCTTAGTGGCCTTCTATGCCTTGCGTAAACTGGGTGCCGTCGTGGTCCCCATCAACCTCAACATGCTGCCCGAGGACATTGGCTTTGTCATTATGAACTCCGGCATTCGCCGCATGGTGATTAGCGATAGCCTGTACCCTAACCTCAAGCATGTGCCGCTGCAATTTATTATGGTGGGCGATGCCACTGATGGGCACCTGGCCTATGACAGTCTCCTGACGACCTCGGGCACAACAGGGCCGGTCTCGGTCAATGACACCGATTTGGCCTTTCTCATGTATACCTCCGGGACAACCGGGCACCCCAAAGGGGTCATGCTCTCGGAACGGAATCTAAAAAGCAACTACGAGGGCTTTGTCCAACTGGCCCAGTTCACCCACAGCGATCGCATGCTTCTGGCCCTGCCCCTGTTTCACGCGTTTGGCCTGATTGTGGCCTATGCCGGGCTCCAGCGGGGCGCTACCTTAATTCTGATTCCCAAATTCATGCCACGAAGCATCGTTGAAGCCTTGGCCCATGAAAAGATAACCTTGCTGCCCCTGGTGCCTACCTTATTTAGCGTCATCCTGGAGCTTCTCCAAAAGCATGGCAACATCCAGTTACCGGAGTTGCGCTACTGCATCTCGGGGGGCGCCAGCCTCCCGGCCAAATTGCTGGAGCGCATCGAAGCCGTGTTGAAGGCCCCCGTGATGGAAGGCTACGGCATGACCGAAACCTCGCCGGTTATTGCCTTTAACGATCCCTCGGTAGGCAGCATCCCCAGCAGTGTCGGCAAACCTTTAGCGAACATCCAGGTCCGGATCCAAAAAGAGGACGGATCCATTGGGGCCGTCAGCGAAACCGGTGAAATTCAGGTCAAGGGCGACAATGTGATGCTCGGCTATTACAACCTGCCCGAGGAAACCCAGGCGATTCTGACCCAGGACGGCTGGCTCAGAACTGGAGACCAGGGCTATCTGGACCCGCAGGGTCGCCTGTTTATCAACGGCCGCATTAAAGATCTAATCATTAAAGCCGGTGAAAACATTGCACCCATAGGTATTGAAGACGTTCTGTACCACCACCCGGCCATTCGGGATGCCGCCGTTGTGGGGATCCCCGATCCCAAATTGGGCGAAGACATTGCCGCCTGTGTCAGCCTGAAAGAGGGCCAAAGCGTTACCGCGTCCGAGTTGCTTCGTCACTGTCGAGAGCACCTGCCCGCCGCCTATGTGCCCCGCATGGTAGAAATTCTGCCGGAATTGCCCAAGAACCCCACCGGCAAAATTATGAAAAAACGCCTGCGAGAGCAGTTAGCAGCGGTCCCCGTGCCCTCTTGACTGACTTCAGCGCCGACATCTGAGCTCGTCAATCCCGCCGACTCGGCTTCCGGTCCGGCAGATTAAGTCTGCCTTTACATTCAGTAAACAACCCCTCATTTTTGCGATACGTTTTTAGCACATTGATATTGAGTGAGGAAATCTAAGTATGCGTCTTGGTTTTTCAACCCCCATGCCCTTGGGCAGCCGCCCTGCATCAATGGGCTTGAGCCGCCCAATTGCGCGTCCTGGCACACGGATGGCAACCCAGCCTCGATTCGGCAACGAGTGGCTGGCCGGGGCAGGGCTCGCATCGTTAACGGCAGGGCTTTCCGCAAGCTGGTTCTACGTGGCACACCGATTGGAACAGTCAGCGTTGGCGAAGGTACAAAAAGCGTATGCCGAGGAGTTTCCACATCAATCTCCCCAAGATCAGTTAGGCTTTTTCAAGCACCTCATTACCGCCAATGCCGTCCCGACCTTTGCCAAGCCCCTTCGAACGATATGGGCCCTAAAAACGCTGCCGGACAGCCCCTTACCCATGGCCGACAAAATTCGGCTTGCCCTTGACGGGGTCCGGATCGATTTCAAATCCGTCTCCATCGAAGCCAAAGCCAGTATCCTCACACTGGCCGAGCGCGTTCAAAAGCAAGATCCCGCCTTAAGCAGCCTGATGCGTCAACTTTTCCAAGTCGCTCCGGAAGAGGAAGAGGATTTTGACGACGACTACTGCCGCAAATCCTTTTCAAAAAGCTACCTCGATACCGAAGTCCAAATCTTAGACGCGTTAAAACGCCCTTAAGCGCTTTCGCCAGGCCCATGGACCTGGCGCTTATAGGCCATAAAGCGAGCTACAACGTCCTCAACCGGATCCCGAAGGACGAGCTTTTCACCTGTCGTAAGCGTCAGCACCGTATCCGGGGTTTGTTCCAGACTTAAAAACAGCTCGGGGTTTACAAACAGCTCCGCCCCATTCAGTCGCGTCACCAGGATCATGCGCCCGATACCTCACTGAAGGAGGTCGTTGCCTGGCGTTCACGAGAGAAAATCAGCGCTTCATGCTCATGGTCCACAGCCCCATCGTCATAATCGATGACCACCACATCGCCGTCCTGAAACTCACCCCGAATCAGGCGAGAGGCCAGCGGGTTTTCCACAAAGCGCCGAATCTCGCGCTTCAAGGGTCGAGCCCCGTACAAGGGATTGTACCCCCGGCGGATGAGAAACTCCTTGGCGGCATCGGTAATGCGAAGCGACAGATGGCGCTCTCGGAGCAGTTTTTCCAGGCCCTTGAGCTGAATCTCAATAATCTCAGACAACTGAGACGGGGTCAGCGCGTGGAAGAAGACAATGTCATCAATCCGGTTCAGGAATTCCGGCCGAAAGGCACTGCGCAACTCACCCATCACCATATCCTTCATGCCTTCCTCAGAGCCACTATCGCCCAAAGCCCCTTTGGCCTGGTGCTCCAGAATGATATGGCTGCCAATGTTACTGGTCATAATGATAATGGTGTTCTTGAAGCTGACGGTACGCCCCTTGGAGTCGGTCAAGCGACCATCATCCAACAGTTGCAGCAGGATATTAAAGACATCCGGGTGTGCCTTTTCGATTTCGTCCAACAATAAGACGCTATAGGGCTTACGGCGAACCGCTTCCGTCAATTGGCCGCCTTCTTCATACCCCACATAGCCGGGAGGCGCCCCCACCAGACGAGACACCGCATGACGCTCCATGTACTCGGACATGTCAATGCGCACCATGGCGTTCTCATCGTTAAACAGGTAGTCGGCCAAGGCCTTGGCCAGTTCGGTTTTCCCAACCCCGGTGGGCCCCAGGAAGATAAAGCTGCCAATGGGGCGATTTTCTTCTTTCAAGCCCGCCCGAGCCCGACGCACGGCTTCAGAAATGGCGGATACCGCTTCATCCTGGCCGATAATCCGCTGATGCAGATGTTCTTCGAGCTTTAAGAGCTTCATGGCTTCGCTTTCCACCAGCTTGGTCACCGGGACCCCGGTCCAGCGGCTCACCACTTCGGCAATGTCGCCTTCATCAATGACTTCCTTCACCAACGGCGGCTGATTCCCGTTGCCGTCTGCGCCTTGCTTCAGCCGGTCTTCCAGAGCCTGCATGTCGCGTTCAAGCTCGCGAAGGCGGCCGTATTTCAGCTCGGCCGCCCGCTGGAGATCCATGTCCCGCTCGGCGGTGTCGATCTGAATTTTGGTTTGCTCAATGGCCTCTTTTAAGGACAGCACATCCTGAATCTTGGCTTTTTCCGATTCCCACTGCTGGGTCAGGCGGTCTCGCTCAGCTTTCAGGCTCTGGATTTCCGTTTCCAGCTTCACCAGCCGGGCCAGTGAATCGGGATCGGTCTCCTTTTTGAGGGCCTGGTATTCAATTTCCGCCTGCATCAGCTCCCGGCTGACCTCATCCAGCTCGTGGGGCATGCTGTTGATTTCCATCCGCACCTTGGCCGCGGCTTCATCGATCAAGTCAATGGCCTTATCCGGCAGGAAGCGATCGGTAATATAGCGATTCGACAGGGTGGCGGCGGCAATAATGGCCGAATCCTTGATACGAACGCCATGATGGACTTCGTAGCGTTCTTTCAGCCCCCGCAAAATACTCACCGTATCCTCCACCGTGGGCTCGGTTACCAGCACCTGCTGGAACCGGCGCTCCAGAGCCGCATCTTTCTCAATATACTTGCGGTATTCGTTCAGGGTCGTGGCACCAATACAGTGGAGTTCACCCCGAGCCAGCATGGGCTTGAGCAGGTTGCTGGCATCCATGGCCCCTTCCGTGGCTCCAGCCCCCACAACGGTGTGTAATTCATCAATAAAGAGGATAATTTCCCCTTCAGCCGCCTGCACGGCTTTCAAAACCGCTTTCAAGCGTTCCTCAAATTCCCCCCGAAACTTGGCCCCGGCAATCAGGGCCCCCATATCCAGGGAAATCACCCGTCGATTCTTGAGGTTCTCCGGCACGTCGCCGTTGACAATCCGCAAGGCCAGCCCTTCGACAATGGCCGTTTTGCCGACCCCGGGCTCACCAATCAGGACCGGGTTGTTTTTGGTCCGCCGGCTCAGGACCTGAATCACCCGCCGAATCTCTTCCTGACGCCCAATCACGGGATCCAGCTTGCCGGACTTGGCCAATTCCGTTAAATCCCGACCATACTGTTCCAGGGCCTGATAGTTGGCTTCCGCATTAGGGCTGTCCACTTTGGCCTGGCCCCGAACCTCTTTAAGAATGCCGTACAAGGCATCTTTGGTAATGTTATGGTGTTGCAGGATTTCCCGGGCATCGCCATCCCCATCGGCCATGGCCACAAGCAGGTGTTCGACACTGATGTACTGATCCTTCAGGCGTTGGGCTTCTTCTAAGGCCCGTTCAAACAAACGGTTCAAGCGCGGGGTAATAAACACGGCTCCCGACTCCAGGGACTGCACGGAGGCCCGGGGGCGTTTGGCCAAGCGTGTTTCCAATTCGCCAATCAAGGCCCCGGGGGTCACGTCCAATTGACGCAGCATACGATTTGCCAGGCCGTTGGAATCTTCCAACATGGCCAATAGCAAAAACTCCACATCAATTTGATTCTGCTGATAGCGGCCCAGAAGCTGCTGGGTGTCCTGAAGGTATTTTTGCACCTGGTTGGTGAACTGATTGGGGTCAACCATATCAGTGTCTCCTCTCTTTCGTGTTTAGGTCCTCACACGGCATTCTAGTCCGGAATCAGGCCCATATCCGTTTCGTTCAGAATAATTTAAGGAAGTACCGCACGCAAGCTCGGATTTGATAAGCGCCCGGCTTGCTTTGCTGAAAAGACGTTTGCGAAAGGCACTTTGCTTATCCCGGCAAGAAAAACCCCTTTTTTAGCGGGAGGATTCGGAGTATAATCCAGAGGTTCTGTACGGTTTGCCGCGTTTCAACGCCCACGCCAAACGCCCTGGAAAGGGACGGTGTCGCCGGGCAAAATCTACAGTACAATAAGAAGCACGTGCAGCCACGACTAAGAGATACCTGACTGAGATTTTTGTCCTATGTTTAGACGCCCCCTTCGACGCCGTTCCCGCAGAGCTTTCTGGCCCATTCTGTCTCGGGTGTTTTACATCAACCCGCAAAAACAATACATGCTCATTGTCATCAGCGCCATTGCCATGGCCACGCTGGTATTTTCGGGATTGCTTCTGTTTCGCCAATCCGATCATGGGGACCTGATGACCCGGGGCAAGTGGCTGATGCGTCAGGGCAAGGTCGCGCTTGCCGTCAAGGATTTCGAATCGCTGGTACGTCAGTACCCCAAGAGCTATGATGGCCACCTGGAGTTGGGCAAAGCCTACATGGCAATCGATGAGTCGGAAAAAGCAGCGAAGGAATTTCAGTATGCCTCGCTGCTTCGGGCCAAAAACCTGAAAGAGAGCGGTGCCCATGTAGCTATCAGCCGGATGATGGTTGCCCAGGGCAACTATCAGGATGCCGAAAAGCAACTGTTTCAAGCGTACAAGGCCCGCCCCGAAAACCGCAAGGACAAAGAACTCCTGAGCGCCCTGACAGATCTGTATGAAGAATGGGGCGACTTTTACATGGCCAAGTCCCCACCGGACGTGGTCAATGCCTTTCCCAAGTATGTGGCGGCCCTGCGTTACGTGCGCGACTTTGAAGATCAGCGCCCGTTGGAAGACAAGCTCCACAGCACCGCAGAACACTTGGCCGACCACTACAGCAACCTGAAAGAATATGATCAGGCCATTGCCGTTTTGAAAACCAGCTTGAAGCATGGCATGCGCCCCAACACCCTGGTTTCCATTGCAGCCTTGTATGAAAAACGGGCCGACCTGGACAAAGCCATTTACTGGTATCGTAAGGCCTACGAGCAGGATCCCAAGATCATCAGCATCAAGTTGTCCACCATCCTGGTGCAAAAGGGCCGCGAGTTAAACGAACTGCACCGCCCTGACGAGGCCCAGAAATATTTCGAGGAAGCCGCCCACATCAACGAGACCGTCAAACTGCCCTTGGATACCCTCTACCCGGTCGGGGCCTCCAACGTCCAGCTGACCTACCAGATCAATCCCTCGACGGTGGACATGCAGCCCACGGCCAAGTTCAACATCAACAACGACAGCAGCTACCCCATCCAGTACCTGCGGGTCAAAGCCTTTTTCCTGACCGGCGAAAAGGACCAGGATGAAAAGCTCGGTGACGCCATGCAGGTGATTGCCACCGACAAGAATCCGCTGGCCCCCAAGGGCGAGCCCCGCGGCACCCGCCCAGTGGAAATGCAGCCGGGTGTCACCATTCCCCTGGAAGATTTGGATGCCGGCAAGCTTCGCCTCAAGGTCATGGTGACTTACAGCGACGATACCAACGCCAAGTGGGTGGAAATCAAGAACGCCGAAATCACCATCCCCGAAGCGGCCAAGATGAACGCCGACAAACCCAAGCCCACCACGTAAACAAAAAAAACGCCCTGAATCCCGATGGGCCAAGAGCGTTACATTCGTGATCATATTTTTTGTTACTCCACGTATCGTGAGAGTCCCGGAAAGCTGAAGGTCGGTTAAGAAAACGTTTCACTCATAGGCCTTACAGCCCCAAAACACCAAAAAACACCGTCCCATCAAGGGGTTCGGTGCATTTTTTCCGGTTCCATTTTTTGATTTGATAGATCACGTATCGACCGGTTTTTTGAAAACTTGAGGGTCATCGTTAAAAATCGAAAAAAATTATCCCGAAGAGGCGATATCATTTCGGTTAATCCAAATTGGCTTGGGCCCGAAGGGCAACCGCATCGAGCACCACGAGTCCCCGTTCGGTGTCCCCCACAACATGCTGTTCCTTCAGGCGCTTGAGCGCCCGGGACAAGGTTTCCGGCACAGTACCGAGCAGCGCGGCCAGGGTCTTCTTCTGAACCGAGATGGCAGCCTCAGGCTGCGGGGCGGTCTCCATGGCATGGAGCAGATACCGGGCCAGCCGGGTATCGACACTGTGGAGTGACAGGTCTTCAATCAGCCGGTTAAACTCCTGAAGACGATGTGACAGGCGCGCCAGCATCCGCATCAGGATTTCCGGCCGTGTGGCCACCAGGGCTTTAAAGGCCGTGGCCTCAATGGCGAGGACATCCGTTGGTTTCAAACACATGGCATAGGCCGGATAGGCCGCAATGCCGCCAAAAACCAGATGTTCGGCAAACACCTCACCGGGCTCCACCAGATGCAGCACCATTTCTTTCCCTTCCGGGCCGATTTTATAAGCCTGCACCAGCCCCGAAATTACGAGAAAAAAGGCGTCCACCGGATCCCCCTGGGCAAAGATCAGGGTTCCGGCCTCATAGCTTCGCCGTGTGGCAACCGCCGCCATGGCCTGACGATCTTCCGGAGTCAGGGGCTCAAAAAACGCAGCCTGGTCTAAAACCGCTTCAACAGCCTGATGGGCCATAGCCTTCCTCGTAACACGTCAAATACAGGTAACCTGGCCTTATCCTAGCACAGTTTATAGCCGCCGGGTGTGCTTTTGGGAACACGCTTGACTTGGGTCAAGGCGCTTTTGAACCGACGTGGGGTACACTAAAGGAACAAAGCACCCCCGGAATTGGCCCCGATGCGGCCACGGGAAACCGCTTGACTGATGAACACCCATCTTGGAGACTGCCCCTATGAGTTTAAATACCGCGTTATTAAGTGACACCTTGAAACGGGCCCAAACGGAAAACGGCGGGATTCGGAGCCTCGGGCTTCGGTTCTACGAGCGCCTGTTTGAGAAGTACCCGGCCGTGCGGCCCCTGTTTATCACCCCGCCCGAAGAGCAGCATAAAAAGCTGATGGCCTCGCTGGGTGCCATTGTGGCTGGCGTCAACCACCTGGATTTGCTGGTGCCCTACCTGCATGCCATGGGCATTCGCCATCTGAAGTACAAGACCGAGCCCGGGCATTACGCTGCCGTGGGCGAAAACCTCTTGGCCGTGTTGAAAGAGCACTTGTCAAAAGAAGGCGAGTGGACCGACGAGATGCAGACGGCCTGGGCCGAAGCCATCGAAGTGGTAGCCACGGTGATGATCGAAGCCGCCAACAACCCGGCTCATTATGAAGACGAACTGGTCAAGGCCGGGTATCAGCCGGACGGTTTCAAGGCTGCCGATCCCGAACCCTGGCTCCTGGCTGTCTAAACCAACACAGCTCATTTCCCCCTGAAAAATCCAAAAGCGCCTTTGAGAACCTCAAGGGCGCTTTACTCGTATCTCTAAAATACCTGTAGGTTAATGAGTGAATTTGGAACTGTTGAATCGATAGCCCATGTATCGACCGGTTTTTCAAAAACTTGAGGGCCATTTTGAAAAAACACAAAATCTCCGGGGTTGGTCTTGAAAAATCCAATGCCTCCACCCGTGGCATTCGAAAATCCAATGCTGAAAATCCAAAATCCGACACCTGCCAAATACCCCGACAAAAACAAAAAAAACCTGACAGAGCAGGCTTTTGGGGAGCATTTCTCCCGAAACTGGTTTTTTGTTTGATAGATCGTGTATCGACCGGTTTTTTAAAAACTTGAGGGTCATCTTTAAAAATCGCAAAAAATGATCGGGGACACGTTGGAAAACCGAAAAAACCGCCTCCCAAGGCTCTGGGGGACCGCCCCCATGGCTTAACACTTCTTTATCTTTTGTGAAACATCATTCAAGATTTCAAAATCATTATCGATATATACTATATATAAAAATCCACCTATGAAGACCAGAGAGAGAACGAGGGAGCCTGCAGCCTCATGGAAATCTCGTATAATCGAGCGTTTGCAGCCTTTAAGCGGTTTGACGAAAACAACGACAAGAAATTGTCCCGGCAGGAAATTGCCCGGGCCGCCTACGAGTTGCGCCAGGAAGGCCAATTGGACGAGGCACGGCTGTATGCTACGTTCCTCCAAGGGGGCAAGGACGGCAAGGGCCTCTACCCGGACACCAACAAGGACGGCTTCATTACCGAAGACGAGTTGAAAGCGCTCGCCGAAGCCGGGGGCAAGAAAAAGATCATCTCCTCGGAAGACTTTCAAAAAGCCTTTCCAGGGCTAACGGGCAGCGGCAACAAAATCGATTTTGACAAGATCAAAGCGCTGGCCTACCCGGCCAAATCCGACGACCCTAAGAAAAAGGTCACCCTCAACACCATCCAGGACATCTTTGACAAGTACGATGAAAACGAAGACGGCGTCCTGACACGCCAGGAAATTGCCCGGGCCGCCTTGGACTTACGGGCACAGGGCAAGGGCAAGGAGTTTGCCCTGATGGCGACCTTCCTGCAAGGGGGCAAAGATAAGAAAGGTCTGTTTCCCGGCAAGAACGGGGTTCTCAAGTACGAGGATCTCGTGGATCTGGCCAAAGCGTCCGGCGAAATCAGCGCCATTACCGCCGATGATTTCAAGAAAAAATTCCCGAAACTGGTGGGCGAGGGCAACAGCGTGGACATCCAGGCCCTGGAGCGAGAAGCCTACCCGGATCGCTACCAGATTCCGCAGGTCCGAGAGTTATTGGCGCTGCTCAAGCAGCTAAGCCAGTTTTTCCCGCAGATGAAGGTCGTCTACCAGCAATTCCTCAACTGGGCCAACGCCGACGACCCGGACCGCCTGAGCGTTTAGGACCATCTCCGTTTTCACCGAAGAGCCTGCGGCCGATCAATCTCATGCCTTCACCCGTTTTATAGGGGGCAGGAGTGATGACGACATGCATGTTTCACGTCGGTTCGGTCTCATAACCCTGTCGTCGACTGTCATATGCCAATTCCAATCCTGGGTCAAGGTTTTCACCCTGTCGGCTTTGCCCAAGCCGGCCAAGCACCTGAGCGAACATCCGTCTCTAAGGCTGCGGTTGAAATTCCCACCCCCAGCCCGTGCCGCTTCGGCGCAAAAACCAAACCGCCAACCCCCCTCAAACAACCCTCCCTGGCCAACCGCCTGGTCCATTGGGTCAAAAAGGCCTTTGAAACCCTCTTCTGGCCCCTCACCTGGCTGTGGCAGAAGCTCACGGGTAAAACCACCCCCATCCCCCCCGCCAAAACATCCCCGGCCTTGAAGCCCCGCGTGAAGCGCGGGGACTACCGGGTTCCCCCAGGGCTGGGCACCCCCCTTACACGC
>JBGUGD010000034.1:0-27651 GCA_041697335.1 Vampirovibrionaceae bacterium NZW_1234
GGGATTTCGTCAATAACATAGATGGCTTTCGGAATTTTGTATTCACCCAACAGGGCCTTGCAATGGCGCAAAATGTCCGCCGTACTGAGGGTAATTCCGGGCTCTGGTACCACATAGGCGGCCACCATCTGATGATATAATTCAGACGCTTCACCTTTCACGGCACAAGCAGAAATACCTTTGTATTGATAGAGAACCTCTTCAACCTCCTGAGGATAGACCTTGGAGCCACCCACGTTAATCAGGTCATCCCGACGGCCATTGAGAAAAATATACCCATCCTCATCGGTATAACCCATGTCCGACGTATACAGCCACCCATCTCGCAGGGCCTTCGCTGTGGCATCCGGGCGATTTAAATATCCCAGCATAACCGTATCCCCTTTCACTCGGAGTTCACCCACTTGCATGGGAGGAAGTACTTGGCCCAGCTCATCAACAATCTCCACGATGACTCCGGGAATGGCCTTTCCAATGGAACCCGGTTTTCGGATACCTTGCAAAGGATTAGAGGTCACGATTGAAGAGGCTTCCGATTGCCCATAGCCTTCCTGAACCGGGGCACTAAACATCGCTTCAACCTGATGAAAGACCGCCTGATGCATGGGGGCGGCTCCGGAGTGACACACCCGAAGCGATGAAAAATCATAGGCAGGATTGGGCAATAGGGACAGCATCATCTGATACATGGTTGGAACAGCCGCCAGGAATGTGACCCGAAACATGGTAATCGCTTCCAATAAGCGCTTTGGATTAAACCGCTTGATTAGAACAATGGAAGCGCCCTGCATCGTGGCCGTCAGTAAGACATTCGTGAGGCCAAACACATGAAATAATGGAGACGCCGTAACAAAGACATCCTCCTGACGAGCGTCAATAACCTGGGCATTGGCCTCGGCATCGGCCAGTAAATTGCGATGAGTCAACATCACCCCTTTTGGCCTGCCTGTTGTTCCCGACGTGTAAATCAGCGTCATCAAGTCATGGGATTTTTGCGGCGGCAATTGATTGATATCAATCGGGGCGAACGTGTGTGCCTCATCCAACGTTTTCAGGGCAACATTACCCCCGGGTTGCTTGACCTCTGGCTCGGCATAAAGAATCCAACGCAGGTTTGAGCACATCTCCTCACACAGTTCGTAATAGTCCTCACAGACAATCAGCCCCGTCATCTCGGCATCCTCACAGATCGTCCTTAATTCTTGCGAGGTTAAACGATAATTGAGAGGCACAACTACTGCTCCCAGTGCTTGAAGTGCAAAGAAGGCTTCCACAAAGGCTTCCTGATTATTTAGAAGGATCCCCACCCGATGGCCAGGCATCACGCCAAATTGATCTTGCAACAGATGGGCAACAGATAAGACCCGCTTCCAAACCTCACCATAAGTGACCTGGTTACGAGTATGGTAGTCAATCAAATAAGGTTTTTCCGCCCACTGTGTCGCTGAATGTTGAAAAAGTTCAAACAACGTCTCCATGGCCGAAGCTCCTAGCATAGGGTCAACTGACGTCCCCGATTGGCCTTGAGAGCCTCAAGCACTTTTTTATTGGCCTTGGGAAACGCATATTGGTCAATTTCATCGAGGGTTACCCACTTCAGGGCCTGAGACGCCCTGGGGGATTCCTGGCCGGAAACATAGGTGCAGTCGAACGCATGAAGGGTAATCTTAAAGTGGCTATAGGCATGTTTTACGGTGGCAATATTGGCATCCACGGTAACCTCCAGCCCTGTTTCTTCCTGGATCTCTCGCCGAATACAGTCTTTAATGGATTCGTCCGGCTTACATTTTCCGCCAGGAAACTCCCATAAGCCACCCAGGAGACCTTCGGCAGGACGAAGAGCAATAAGCATTTTGTCGTCTTTCCAAATAACACCGACGCCAATAGTATGGTGCGGCGTTTTCTTGGCCGCCTGTTTCACAGGGATTTCATCCTGCCGGTTTTGAGCATAGGCCACGCATTGGGATTGCCAAGGGCAGCGAGAACAATCCGGCTTTTTGGGCATGCACAGTGTTGCCCCTAACTCCATAAGCGCCTGATTAAAATCAAAGGCGTCGTCAGTGTCCTTAGGCAACAATTGTTCGGATTTCTCCCAGAGCAGATCCGTCACCGCTTGTTCTTGAACCGGTTGGTCGATTCCATACAATCGACTGAGCACTCGTTTAACATTACCATCCAAAATAGGCATTGGTTTTTTCAGGGCAAACGTACAAATAGCCCCTGCCGTACTCCGGCCAACACCGGGCAGGGCATGAACCTCTTCAAAGGTTGCAGGGAAGATGCCATGATGCTCAGACACAATTTTCTGGGCCGCTTTATGAAGATTACGCGCCCGGGCATAGTAGCCCAACCCCTCCCATAGCTTCAACACATCATCAATGGCGGCTTCAGCCAAGTCCTGAATCGATGGGAACCGCATCAGAAAGCGCTCATAGTAACCCAAAACAGTGGCAACCTGGGTTTGTTGCAACATGATTTCCGATAACCAGATTTCATAAGGGCTATTCGTCACACGCCAAGGCAACTGACGATGTGATGCTCGATACCAGGCCACCAGAGCTTGAGACAAATTCACATTCGATTCACGCATAGTGTTATCTTATCCAAAACCACCTGAAAAATCCCCACTCAGAAAAAAGCCTCCTGAAACAGGAGGCTTTTTATTAAACTTATCGATTCAACTGGGGAAATTTGCCTGTGACGACTGCCTATAACTTGCTCAACAGGGCTGCAAGTAAGGGATTGGATCCACCTGCCGCCGGAGCTGCCGGTTGAGGCTGAGGCATCATCAGCGACAAGAACGGTAGAATTTTGGCTAAAGGTGAATCTTCGTCGTCGCCCACCAAAGCCGTAAGAATGGTGGAGAAATCCGGCGGACGGCCCGTCAAGAGGCTGGGCAGTAAAAGCTTGAGGATGTTTGGCTTCTTACTATCAGATGACCCGGCCAAGGTATCGATACGTTCTTTACGCTCTTTACCGGCTTCGGTCTTACCACCAATTTCAACATTATCGGTGGCTGTGGCCTTAATGGCTTTGAAGTCATCCAAGGTCAGCTTACCAACACTGCTCGTTTCAGTGGATTTGTTAACCACATTGTTAATAAATTCTGTGAGTGACAAGCCGGCAACACCATCGGTATTTGCAGCAGCCACAAAGCCCTTGCGATCGTCACCACCGACAATCATAAAGGCGTTGAAGTCACGCTCTTTTTCGAGGGCAGCAAGCTTCGTCTTATACTCATCATCATCGCCAAGAAGACCTGAAAACAGATCGCCGCCTTTTCCACCCAAGAGACCGAGGATGGGGGCAATCTGACCCAAGCCGAAGGCTTTGAGTTGTTCTTCAGTTTCTTTCTGCTGCTTTGCTTTCAAATCAGCAATTTGAGATTGTAATGCTTTGGTTCGCTTTGCGAATGATGCTTCCGTTGCCTGACTATCATTTCCCGCAGCAGCCAAGTAAAACCGGACTGCTTCATTGGTCGAAATCGATAAGGACATTATCACTTCTCCTTAAAATATATAGGATTTATTCTTCTCTTATCACAATAAAAACAATCTAAAGATATGAATTGCCTTTTTGACAAAATTTGTTTACATTTATATACAATTTATTAAACACACCCTTGAAGCCGCCAATAGCGTGTATATAGTCAGATTGAAGCCGCTGGAAAAATCTCTTTTCCATAAGCTCTCCTCGTCAAGGGAACACTTTCGATTAAAGATGTATTAGGCGCAATGGTCCGTCATCACCCCTGAATTGCGTTGCGCATTGGCCGTCACTTTTAAAAAAGCCTCCGGCGTCAGGCTTAAAAGCACCGTTTGGTTAAAGGTGTCTACCAATTCGAAGCGATCGGTTTGGTCATTGTAGACAAAGCGGTACAGGATGTTGGGATCAAAGGCAATGTTAAACTCGGCAGCAATCAAATCCTGCAGTTCATCATGAAAAGGGTTCTCCTGAGGATTCTTCTGCTCTTCGCGCTTTTTCTCTTCCAAAATATCATCTTCATTGTCAACGGCTTCAATGGCATCGGCAGCAAGCACCTTATTTTGTCGGGCTGCTTCGGCTTTGGCTCTATCAGCCGCGTTCAGATGGCCCAGGGTATCCAGGTACCCAAGATGTTGACTGGGTCGGTATAAGCCATCCATACTCATAAGGGATTACCGTACTATGCAATTCCATCTAAATACCTGAGTTTAGTATCGGCATGTCAAAACAAAACTGTAAATTCGGGCTTTTGATAAGATAGAGTTCATCTTTTAAACACAAGATCACAGACAAGGCACCTTCCTTTTGATGCTCACCAGCCGTTGCTATTTTTTCGGTACCTTCAACCCCATTCACCTGGGACATCTGATCATGGCCGAATCCGCACGCGCCCAGTTTGGTTTCGACAACATACTCTTCATTCCGGCCTTCGTTCCGCCACATCGTCAACATGACAGTGATATGGCCGACTTTCATCATCGTGTGGCCATGGTGGAGGCCGCGATTGAAGGGAATCCGGCTTTTTTCGTATCAGCCGTCGAACAAACACTGCCCCCGCCGTCCTATACGATTCAAACCCTCCGTTATTTTCACCCGGATTTTGATATCTCGACGTCTCGCGTCCCTATCATTATCGGGGCCGATGCACTGGCTGGCCTGCATACCTGGCACGACGCCATAACGCTCAAGAACCGGGTACGGTTCATCCTGGCCCCCCGGGAGTCTCTTTCAAGGGAGCCACAGTCATTGTCTGACGATCTTGACACCGTTACCCTGGATATGCCACTGATTGGCATCTCGGCCACCGACATTCGATGTCGAATCCGAAACCGAAAAAGCATCCGCTATGCTGTGCCCGACGGGGTTTTATCCTATATTACCAAACACCGGCTCTACGACTGACAGCCATGATTTACCCTCATGTCGCTGGGAAGTCTTCCTGAACTCAAGTATGATTCTGAAATAACCAACTCTATAGGACCACGTTTCAAATTATGGCCCTCTCCATCCGCACAAGCCGGTCCAAGACCGCACGCTCACTACCTTCCGAAAACATCCGGCTTCAGTTGGTTCAATTAACGGCAACCCACAATGCCCACCAACAGCTTTGCCAGGACATTTATCAGGGGCTAATCAAGACCGAGCCCAAACAAATCCCACCAACCTATTTTTATGACGCCCATGGGTCCATGTTGTATGAGGCCATTACGGATTTGCCCGAGTACTACCCGACTCGCACGGAAGCGTCCCTGCTTCAACAAAGTGTGTCAGAGCTGCTGGGCCATCTGGGACATTGTCCGGAGTGGGTCGAATTGGGCAGCGGCTCTTCCTCAAAAACCCGCATTCTTCTGGATGCCTGGTCAAACACCCTGCCCCCCCTCACTTATATTCCCGTGGATGTCAGTGACACCAGTGTCATTGAAGCCTCACGGCTTCTCATTCATCAGTATCCCCGACTCCAGGTTTCCGGCCTCATCGGCCAATACGAAGCTGCACTGGATTACCTGCAACCCAAGCCCAATCGATGCTTTCTTTTCCTGGGCAGTACCATGGGGAATTTTACCCCACACCAGCAAGCTGCCTTCATAGATAGACTCGTTAGGGCCATGGCGCCAGGGAATTTATTTCTGCTTGGATTCGATCGCCGGCCCAACGAGCAAAAACCGCAATCTGTCATTGAGGCTGCCTATAACGATGCTCAAGGGGTGACAGCGGCATTTAACCTGAATGTGCTTTCCCGACTCAACCGGGAGTTGGGTGCCAACTTCATGGAAAACCACTGGTGCCATCGGGCCTTTTATAATGAGGACGACCACCAAATCGAGATGTACCTTGAATCCCAGCAAGACCAATCGGTGTCGATTGCGGATCTGAAAACCGAAGTCACCTTCAAACAAGGCGAGCGCATATTGACGGAAATTTCCCGTAAATACGATCCGAACCAACTCGCCCACTGGTTCAAGCCGCATGGGTTGAAATGCATTCAGCACTGGACCGATAAAAACCAGTATTTTGGCCTGATGCTGCTGAGCAAACAACGTTAGACAACGGGACTTGCCGACTTTAGGAAATTTCCAGTGTCCGACGGGTTTCTTTATGGCATAATACGCCCTGAAAACTCGTGTTGTCCGTTGACCTGCAGGAGCCAGAGCCCTTATGAACATTGCATCAGATGTTACGGAATTGATCGGCAGAACCCCTCTTGTTCGCTTGAATCGGGTCACGGAAGGCTGCCATGCCACGGTTGTTGCCAAGCTGGAGAGCATGGAGCCCTGCAACAGCGTTAAAGACCGCATTGGCCTTAGCATGATCCAGGTTGCGGAAGCATCCGGACAGATTTCACCTGAGAAAACCGTTCTTGTTGAACCCACCAGTGGCAACACGGGCATTGCTCTTGCTTTCGTGGCTGCCGTCAAAGGCTATCGCCTGATTCTGACGATGCCCGATACCATGAGCCTGGAACGCCGGGTATTACTTAAAGCCTTTGGCGCAGAATTGGTCTTAACCCCCGGAGCCCAAGGAATGCGGGGTGCCATCGAAAAAGCCGAGGAGATTGTCCGAAATACGCCGCATGCCCTTATGCTGCAACAGTTTGAGAATCTGGCCAACCCCAAAATCCACCGGGAAACTACGGGCCCGGAAATCTGGAATGATACCGACGGCCAGGTGGATATTCTGGTCAGCGGTGTGGGTACGGGAGGAACCATTACGGGAATTAGCGAATACATCAAGCCCCTAAAGCCCGCCTTTCACACCATTGCCGTGGAACCCACCGACAGTCCGGTTCTGTCCGGGGGAAAACCTGGCCCCCACAAAATCCAGGGAATTGGTGCCGGCTTTGTCCCCCCTATCTTAAACCGCGACATGGTTGACGAAGTGTTCCAGGTGAGTAACGAACAAGCCGTCGAAATGGCGCGTCGCCTCGCTAAAGAAGAAGGACTTCTGGTGGGCATTTCGGCGGGTGCTGCCGTATTTGCAGCCCTGGAAGCAGCCAAGCGCCCTGTGAACAAAGATAAGCTTATCGTGGTTATTATCCCCAGCTTTGGTGAACGCTACCTGTCAACGGTGCTCTTTGAAAATCTGCAAGAAGAAGCCCGCCAGCAAGTGGCTGTTCCCACCGCGTAATCCCGCATTCCCAAGACTGCAAGGAGATCCCCACCCCATGGTGAACCTGAACGAACTCAAACACTTTTACCAACAGAACTATGCTCGCCACCTGGTCGTCAAATCCCAGAACGTGGAAATCATTCTGGTTTGCTGGATGCCGGGGCAGGGTTCGCCAATTCATGGCCATGGCCCATCCGACTCGGTCATCGTCATTCTCGAAGGGGAACTGGCCTACACGAATTACTATCCGGATGGGAAAACCATCTCCGGTGTCCTGAAGCCGGGGGAGGTTGCTCACGCCCCGGTGGGGGTCCAGCACCAAATCAGCAATCATTCCGATAAAGAGCTGGTCACCCTGCATATTTATGCCCCGCCACTGAACCGAGAACTGCAAGGCTTTGACCTGGGCTACGCGAACGATGTGGAGATTCAGGAGGTTCAGCTCCCCGAGCAGACCGTCAAATACCTGGTAGCCTCCTCACTTAGCGCTGCGGCCAGTCATGATATCGAGTTTTCAATTTAAGGTTCTAGAACGAAAACGACATAACCAGCCATAACGACGCCACCGACACCAGGACCCACAGGACCACACCCTGGGCAAAGGGTTTAATGCCCACAGCCCGAAGTGTTTCGAGGGACAGCCCGGTTCCGATTAAAAACAGGGTGACCTTTAACCCGGCCTTGGCTAAAGCAACCACCGCCGGAGCAATGGCATGGACTGGCGGCAGATAGGTCTGCAACACAGAGGCTAGCAGAAACCCCAGGATAAACGTTGGAAAGCGGGTGGTTCCGGATTGTCGCTTGAACAGCCACGCGGTTGCCAGGGTCAGCGGAACAATCCACAAGGCCCGGGCCAGCTTCACGGTTGTGGCAATCTGCAGAGCCTGATTGCCGTATTTGGCCGCCGCCCCCACGACGGAACTGGTGTCATGAATGGCGATGGCGGCCCAAAGCCCAAACTGGGGCTCGGACAGATGGAACTGGTGGCCTATCACAGGAAAAATCAACAACGCCAGCGAATTCAAGACAAACACCGTCCCCAAAGCAACGGACATTGCCCGGCTGTCGGCCCCCAAGACCGGCCCCACAGCAGCAATGGCACTGCCACCACAGATGGCGGTCCCGGTGTTAATCAAATGGGACACCACGCTATCCTGTTTCAGGGCTCGTCCAATACTCCATCCCACTCCCAATGTCCCAAGAATCGTCAGCAGCGTGACCAGAATCCCTGACGCCCCGGCTTTTAAGACCTCCTGAAGGTTCATGCCAAAGCCCAGGCCGATAACGGAATACTGTAATAACTGCTTGGTCCATAGGGCAGGGCGACTGCCCAAAGGTTGTCCCAAACTACAGGCCACAGCAATTCCCAACACCAGGGCCATGGGCGGAGACATAAACGGCAGAGCACAGAGGGCCATCAAGGTCAAAAACAACCCTTGCTTCCAATTGCCAGAAAGAGTCCACGCCATCGCTTCACAGCATCCTGAGGGGTACGCTCTCTTTATTAAAGCAAAAAAATCCGGGATGCGTCCTTAGGGTAAGTTTCGGTTCAGGTGCACCACCAGATTCCCGGCTCGGCGTTGCAGGGCGGCCAAGGAGCGCATGAAGGGACTTTTTGGCCAGCGACGCTTTTCAATTTCAGCCATGACCTCGTTATAAGCCTGGAGATTAAAATGTCGTGTAAACTGGGCCAGTTGATCGTTCCCCGCTCCTTTGGATCGACGGTAGAGGCTTTGGGCAATGATACGCTTATCCATGGCATGCATCCCGGTCTGATCGGCCTTTAAAATCTCCGCAAATACGGCCTCTTCCGGGGTCAATGGCTTACCGGATGCCGCCTTCTTGGTGACTGCCACAAAATCTTCGCAATCTCCGTCCTGGGTTCCCCAGTATTTCTGCAACATCGCCATTTCGGCTTTCATAACGTCCGTCGGCAACTGGACCCGTTTCAGACGGTTTAACTGGGACAAGCGTGCATAGAAAACCGGGTATTTTTGATCCCAGCCCTTGGGAATGTCACAAAAATCTCCTGCTCCGGGCTTTTCCTGAAGATCCGTACTCCGAAACATCACCGCCGTTTTGCAGTTTGCGGGGGCAACGGGTTGATTCGCTGCCAACATTGTCAAATTTCCTAAACGCATTGTATTCACTCCTTATTGTCCTCCAACACACCCGGACTCAACCTCCATGAGAGGGTCACACCCATCCTAATCATAATTAATCTTTTCCGGAGCATACTTTTCGGCCCCTATCATCGCCAAATTCATATTGGGATGAAAACTATCGAGCTTGAACCAGAATTTATCGGAGTCTTCCATAGTCAACCGGACGATAGCCGCTTTCATCTGCCCAGCATAGCGAGCCAAGCGCTTGACGTCTCTTATGATAGCCGCCTTGGGATAGCGCTGTTTATCCAGGTCGTCCATAACGGCCTCGTAGCTTTTGGGATAGAACGCCCGCACCCGGTTGGCATAGGGCATCCAGGCCTTATTCCCCTTGGACCGCTGGTATTCACTAAAGGCAACATACCAGGAAGCGAGGTACGCCTCGGTGCGTTCGGGACTTTTGGCGTATTTCACCAAGACTTTTTCTTCCGGACTCATGGGAGCCTGGGTTGCTTCTTTGATATAGAGATCGGTATAGAGGTCGCAGAGCCCATAAGGATTTTGAGAGAATTGGCTTTGAGCTTGTTTTTTTGCCTGCTCTACCGGTGATAATGTCGATGCAGACTCCACTCTGTCCTGCGACTCTTCAGTAACACCTTCTTGGGGTGTCGAAGTCGTTTTTCCGACAGGTGTCTCATCAACCGAATCACCTCTGAAGCGGGTCAGTGTGGCTCTGTTCAAACGGTTGGCAGCGGTACGCAACCCATATGGCCCAACGCTCATGCTTGTCATCACGAATCCCATCCTTTACCTAAAATAACCCTATAGCAGGTTTGGACAAAGGCCCCTCAAGCCTGTTTGATGCTAGTCGATCCGCCCTTTATGAAAAGATTGTTACACCGCATCCGACACGCAGCGAAATTTGGCATACATATAAGGATAGTGGCCATAGAACCAATTGCGCAAGGGGCGGCGCAGCAAGCGCGCATCGGTAAAACAGGAGCCGCCCTTCATCACGTAGTGCTGGCCATCAAAAAAGTCGGCCGAATATTGCGGGTACCCTTGCGAGGGTTTAAAGCCAGGGAAAGGGGCAAACGGGGTTGCGGTCCATTCCCAGGCATCGCCCACCAGATCTTCAACCCCATAGGGGCTGGCGCCTTTCGGGTGAGAGCCGACCGGCATCGGGGACCAGGCTTGAAAAGCCACATTGGCCACGGTTGGCCCAGGTGCCTCCCAGCCCCAAGGGTAGGGGGCATCCAGCGCATCGCCGTAAGCTGCCCGATGAAACTCGGCTTCCGTGGGCAGGCGTTTTCCGACAAAGCGCGCATACGCCGTGGCTTCGGCCTGAGTGACGAAGACCGGCCAATCCAAAGGCAAGGGGATATCTTCAAAGAGATCCCGCAATTGCCATTGCCCATCTTGTCGCTTCCAGAAGAAAGGATGCTGTTTCTTTTCCTGCTGACACCATGCCCAATCTGCCGGGCGCCAATACTCCGGATTGGCATACCCCCCGGCCTCGACAAAGGACAGAAACTGCCCATTGGTAATGGGGTAGCGATCGATGGCAAACCGCGCCAATGTCATCGTCATGGCCGGAAACTCGTTGTCCCAGCCGTAGGGAAATTCTCCGGGGTAAGCTCCCAGACGCACCTCTCCCCTAGGTATCTCGATGGACTCTGGCTGAATCTGCGGTTGAGGGGGTCGTGCATCCGGTCTTTGGGGCGGATTCTTCAGATGATGCGGAAGCTGATGAATGATGTAGAGAAGCGTTTCCTGGTGCATCCATTCATGCTCCAGGAGAAGATACAGTATCTCGCCATGTGTTAAGAGCGGGTGCGATGCCGGTTGGCCGGGATCAAAGGTCTCTAAAAACCCATAGAGCGCCTCATCAATACATGCCTTGTATTGCGCCACTTCATCCGGCTCCGGCCAGGAAGCCCGGGACTTGGCTTGGGCATCCACCAGTGAGGCCGGATCAATCCCTCGGGCAAAGAGCATGTCAAAGTCGGGGTTAAACGACGGGCGCCCCAAGACCTTGCGAAAGAGAGTATTCCAGAGAAAGCCATGGATGTGGCCGTCATAAAACACAATGGGATGGCGCAACGCGATGGGCTGG
The DNA here is from genome assembly GCA_041697335.1 of Vampirovibrionaceae bacterium NZW_1234. Taxonomy (GTDB): domain Bacteria; phylum Cyanobacteriota; class Vampirovibrionia; order Vampirovibrionales; family JAGQHJ01; genus JBGUGD01. The sequence continues at coordinate 11,314 of JBGUGD010000034.1, forward strand.
GCCCAATAGGCTTCAGGTTTAACCAGATCGAAGAGTGCGCGGGTTCGAGCCTGGGTGGTCTTAAACAGAGACGTGAACTGGACTCCCTGCCCTTGATGTTGCCCCTGGTTGGCATCGATGGCGATCGACACGGCTTGCTCTCCTTTTGGTCACGGCTGGCTGAACCCAGCCAACTGCCTGTCATGCATACTACCTGATAAGGCGACCGATTGACAAAGCCCAGGTATGGGATTTACCCTAAACATCGTTTCACACTCAGGATGCGACTATTACAAAACCGTTACATCCGGGTCCGGATGCGAGCAATCTCTCCCTTGAGGAGCGTTTTTACTGTAAGATGACTCGGACGAGACGATTCGGACCACCTGAACAACGTCCACCAGGAAAGTGAGGATCTGCTGAATGCCCCCGACAATGATGCGTACTGCACCGGATGCTGCCGTTGCCACCAAACCCAACCCCCTTGATACATCCCTTGCCACGTCATCACCAGGAGTACAACCCAAACGTTTTTGGGAACTCTTGACCATCAGTATCGGTTTTCTGGGCATCCAATTTGCCTGGGCTATTCAAATGGGCCAGATGAGCCCCTTGTTGGAACGACTGGGCTCTGCCCCCTGGCTGACCTCCATTTTATGGTGCGCCGGGCCCATTACCGGAATTGTTGTTCAGCCCATCGTAGGTTCCTGGAGCGATCGGACATGGACCCGCCTGGGCCGTCGTCGGCCGTTTCTGTTGGCGGGTGCCATCTTGACCGCCCTCTCGTTGATTGCCATGCCCAATTCGCCCAACTTGATTGTGGCGGCGGCCTTGTTATGGGTCCTGGATGCCAGCATCAACATCAGCCAAGGTCCCTACCGCTCTCTGGTCCCGGATACGGTTCCCAAATCCCAACAAGCCCTGACCTACTCCCTGATGAGCTTTACCATTGGTTTGGGTTCAGTCATCGCCTTCTTTATTTCCGGTACCATCGGCAATATGCACTCCCTCTTTTACCTGGGTGCCGTTGCCATGTTGGCGGCCATGGCCATTACCATCATTACGACTCCGGAAACCAAGGAACTGGCCTCGGACGAAGAACCCCAATCCCAAGGCTTCGGGGCCTTCATCCAGCAAACCTGGCAAAGCATTGTCGAGATGCCTTCAGAAATGAAGAAGCTTTGCATGATGCACAGCTTTACCTGGTTCGGGTGGCAATGTCTGTTTATCTTCTTTGCCTTGTTTGTGCCTCACCAGGTCTTTGGTGTCACGGATCCCAATTCACCGTTGTATGCCAAAGCCGGACAGTGGACCGGGTACTGTTACCTGGCCCTGAATAGCGCCTGCTTTATCGTTTCGCCCTTTATCGGCAAGTTGAGCCAGGCTTTTTCCCGAAAAGCCGTCCACACCTTTGGTCTCTTGTGCTTTGCCGCAGGGCTCATTTCCACGTTCTTTCTCACCACCCCGTTACAGGCACTTATCGCCATGAGCATCATCGGGATTGGCTGGGCCACCACCTTATCCATACCCTTTGCCATCTTGGCGGCACAGGCGCCCAGTGGAAAAGCCGGTGTGTTAATGGGGACGTTCAACATCTTCGTGGCAGCCCCCCAGTTCGTGGCCTCGGCCCTCGCCGGATTTGTGGTGAGCCAAACCCACAGCGATGCATCCGCCCTGGTTCTGGGCGGCATTTCTGTTCTTTTCTCCGCCTTTCTCCTACAATGGGTCCGTGATAACGAGTCCTAAGCGATTTTGACGGAGACACAGTCATGTCAACAATGATGGATACCGACAAGCTGGAAGCCTTTGAAAAAGAGCTTCCTCCGGTTGTAACCCCCTTAGCCAGCTACGTAACCGCTGTTCAGACCGGCAATTTAATTTACACGTCCGGGGTTCTCCCTATTGAAGAGGGAAAAGTCATTTACACCGGTGCCGTCGGCAGCTTTGTAGTGCCCGTCTCCGTGGGTCAGGAAGCTGCTCGCCTGGCTTGTATGAACCTCTTAAGCGTCCTAAAAGACAAGCTGGGCACCTTGAAACGTGTGGAGCAGATTGTGAAATTGACGGGCTACGTCAACAGCGTCAGCTACTTTACCGAACATCCGGCGGTCATTAACGGGGCCTCCGACCTGCTGTTGGAAGTCTTCGGCGATCGGGGACGCCATGCCCGGGCGGCCATTGGTGTGGCCTCGCTGCCTCGCGACGCCTCCGTCGAACTGGAAGTTATCGTCCAGGTCTCGCCTTAGAAATCACACTGTCATTCAATCCAGCGAGTACACCGCCATGCTTGCTTAACGTGGCGAGGTACGAGAGTGGCTACTGGCCGAAACGGCGCTGACGGCTTTGGAATTCGAGAATGGTCCGGTTCAGGACCTCGGGGCTAAACTCGGGCCAAAGTTCCGGCACAATGAACAGTTCCGAATACGCGGCCTGCCACAAGAGGAAATTGCTTAACCGGCTTTCGTTTCCGGTGCGGATAATCATATCCGGATCGGGCTGATCCCCGGTGTAGAGATGTGCTTGAATGGTTTCTTCCGAAATAGCGTCAACGGCCAGCGAACCCGACTGAACCGCTTCGGCAATTTTCTTGCATGATGCCACCACTTCGGCACGCCCACCGTAGTTGAAGGCCACCTGGAACAATAACCCGGTATTGTTGGCAGTGCGTGCCTCAGCCTCTTTACACAGTTTCTGAAAACTTTTAGACAGCCCGCTCACATCCCCAATAAAACGGATTCGCCCGTTCTGACGCATCAATTCTTCCACTTCGGTTTGAATGGCATGCTGGAACAGATTCATCAGCAACTCGACTTCCATGGGCGTGCGTCGCCAATTTTCCGTGGAAAAGGCGTACACTGTCAGAATAGGCAAATGTAACTCGGTTCCACAGTAGCGAATCAGATTCTTTAACGCCTTGAAGCCTTCCAGGTGTCCTTGTGGGCCGGGAGCACCCTGGTTCTTCGCCCAGCGCCGGTTACCATCCATAATAATCCCAATGTGACGCACAGCACCCGAGCGAACCACCTCGCGGGCCGCATCGGCATCAACAGGATTCAAAGTTGAACTTCGCGTCATCGGTCTGTCATATCCTGAACAAAACTGGAAGCTACAAAGAAGACTGACCCGAATAGGTTCCCCAGGCAAGTCCGGGTTTTATTATACCTGATTTCTTCAGCTCGGCGATATTCACCAAGTGTGCAAGTGTCGAGGTCGGCATGGAGAGAGCAGGACTATACAGCCTTGGGCAAAATGCTGTAGCTAGAGGATGGCACCTCATTCGGGGCACGGTATGATAAACGTTCCACCGCCCCTGTGTGACGGGACGGTGCCACAAGCTCTGCACCCGAGGTGACCCACGGATGACCGAACATTCCCCGAACACCCCACCCCAAGATACTGAATTCAACATGTCCCGGTTTATTGGCAAGGACCCAGCCCCTGAAGGAGACCGGTTCCAGATTATCAGCCAGGACACAACGCTGTATGACAGCTGTATCTGGGAGATTATGGAAAACTACTACCGGAACCTCGGGCCGGAAGCCTTTGAATTCATTCCCTTTGGCATTACCAATAACCCGATTATTGCCGATGTCTACTCGGAGCTAGTTCTGTCCTTTCTGCTAGACTACCTGCCCCACCTGGATCCCAAGGAACCCATTTACATCATGGAACTGGCCACCGGAGTCGGGAGTTTCAGCTTTTACTTCATCAAACACCTGATGGAGAAGATTACCTACTTCAGCGCGCTGCGCTCGTTCCAGATTCGCTTCGTGATGACCGATCTGCCGGAAAGCAATGTCGCGTTCTGGGAGCGAAACGAAGCGCTCCAATTTTATGTCGACAACGGTGTTCTTGATTTTGCCGTTTACCGGCCCGATACGGATAAATCCTTTACCTTGCGCAAATCCGGCCAGACCGTGACCGAAGGCAGTATTCGCAATCCCCTGATCGTGATGAACAACTACTTCTTCGACAGCATGAAAACCCATGCGTTTCACGTCAAGGACGGCCAGTTGTTTGAAATCCGCTATACCTTCTATCGCGACTTGACCCAGGTTTCACCCGATTCCCCTGTCAAGCTGGCGGACCTGAAAAGCAGCCAGGAACTGAAACCGGTGTCCGGCGATTACTTTGACAACCCCAAACTGAACCGCATCCTTAAAGACTATTGCGAGCAATGCCCTGAAGCCCGCATCATCTTCCCCACCAACGGGATCAATGTCATTCAGCACTTGGAGGCCTTGTGCAACTCCAGTCTGGTCATCCTGGGATCGGATAAGGGGTTTAATAACAAGAACTTCATGCAACGCAATGCCGAAGAGATCGAAATGGTGATCCACGCCGATGCCTTTTCGTTTATGGTGAACTTCGATGCCTTGCGCCGTTATTTCATTCACTCCGGCGGGCAATGCTTCCTGACCCAGGATCGCTATTTGTCCCTCGAAACGATCATGGGATTTATTCTCAAGGAGCCCCAAACACCCCTGGAGCGGACTTATTATTACTTTCGTGAAAAAGTCGTCAAGCAAAACATCATCGACAATTATTTCCGGCTGCGGTCCTTTTTTGATGCCGATGCCCATGATCCCACCAAGCGGGATCCGGACGAAATTATCGACGATTTTATCGGTCTGCTGAAACTCTTTCATTACGATCCCATCCTCTTTGGCCGCAATCGGCAGATCCTGACCAAAGCCATGCTCAAACGCGATCCACAGCCCGATGACGCCGTTCATGACATGCTGACCGAAGTGCGCAAGAACATCTATCCCATCCATGTGGGCACCAACCAGTTTCTGCCTATTGGGCTGGTCTATACCGATATTTGGAGCTTCACCGATGCCATTGACACCATCGAACAGGCCATCCGTGTCTATGGGCCTGAGGCCGATCTATTCTATTATCTGGGCTATGCCTGTGAAGGTTTGGGAGCTTTGGAAGACGCGTTGGAAGCTTACGAATCTTCCCTGGAGCTGGTTTCCCCAGATCGAGAACGGGAAATCAACAAGCTTCATCAGGCCATTTCCCGTGTCCAGTCTAAATTAGCGCAACTTGAAGTATAACCTTCTTTGTCTTAAAACACCAAAAAACCGCCGTGCAATCGGCGGTTTTCGGTAATGTTTGAAAACGAATAGGGTTTATGCACCAGTCCGTTTTTTCTGGTGTTCACCAGCAGACTTACGTGCTGTCAGAGAACCGTTAAACTCGGCCTGACCTAAGTTATCCTCGATATCCAACTGGCGGCCAGCTTCCAGGAAGAAGCCAACTTGCCGAAGAGTGTTGCCAACGCCAGGGCCAATTGCATAAGCCCAAAGACCTTGTGAAAACTTACGTTTTTTCATGTCCAATTACTCCTATGAGAATTACCGCTCACTGAACAAAATTTGAATTATAAATTAAGCCCGCTAACCAACCTGGTTTAGCTGCCCCTGTAGCCCGTTGGCTCGGTTCAACAAGCCCGTGGGATCAGGGTTTTGTAACTGCAAATCTGCAGCTAACTGACCTAAACCTAATTGTGCAAACTGACTGGTATATTGCAGCATTTGTCCCGCACTGGCAATACTGGTAAATGCTTGCTCAGCGCTGAAGCCACCCGCATCTAAGACAAGGCCCATTTATCCGTTTCCTCCACATTTCATATTACACATGAACCAAGTAACCGAGAGAGAGAAATCCAAGATACTGTTATGTATGTATAAAAACAATGCATTGCATTTTTGTGCTAGCGAATTTTGGAATTTTTTTAAATTTGGCTATCAACGGTATATTCCTGTTCATCACGACGAGTTTCCGATACATCATTTCAGCAAAGGGTATGTGGCCCGAAGTGGCGTTGCTGAGTGCGTCGTCGATAGTTTTATTCTAAGGGGTCGGACACAACTTTCAGGGTTTGCTTAAGGTTCATTTAATAAAGTGGTTTTACAAACTGAGGGAACAAAGTATGCCGATACAAGCTGGGTCAGGATTTTCAGCTTTTACAAACCGGAATGCTGCAACAATCAGCGAAGCGTTCTATCAAGTCGAGCAATAAAGATGAATCCGGAAATGCCCATTTCAATGGCGTTTCCGGATCACATCCATTATAAAGAGATAGGGATCAGGATCGCCATTGCCCGAAGAGCGAATGTTGCAACTAGGATGTGGCGGGAAGTGACAGAATGCTCAGCAGCTGGCGTGCAGCTGCTACTTTCCCCGGAGAGGTCTGGGAGAGCACTTCGGGCCAAACAGCCTCAATATTAAAATACGCCTGTACGCCCTTGCCGAGGGTCGGATCAATTTGATAAGCCTCTTGCACGATGTTGGCCATCTCCAACAACGAGGGGGTCTTGTTGGTTCGCACCCCGGCATAGGGCTGCTTTTGGGAATTGAGGATCGGCTCACCCATGAGCGCCTCATCATCGCCTTCGAAAATGAAGGGCTGCATGGCACTGGCAACCGCCTGTTGTTCCATGCGGGTCAGGGGCTGCTTCATATAGATGGTTACAGGATCGGTGCGTTGCCAGTGCTTTTCGTGGACCGGGACTTTGTAGGCAAACTTGTATTGTTTGGCGAGCTTATCCAGGGCCTCGATGGCCTGGGGTGAGGCGACGCTTCTGACGGAAACCCGGTATTGTCCCATGGACTTTCCACTGAGGACCTCTGCCAGGATTTCTTCAGGCAAACGATACTGCCAGGGGCCATTCTCTCGGGGCAAGGCGACGACACCATCACCCTCTTCCTGGGACACCAGGGCGGTGGTGAAGGGATTATGTTCGATGCCCTGAAGCGAGGCATTTGGGATAGGGCGCCCTAGGCGACGAATGTCGGCGTACATGCAGTCCAGCAAGGTGGGAATGGCGTCGTCCGGGCGATTAATCCCAAGGCCCTCGTTGAGGATCTTTCGTTGAAGGGTCTGAAGGTTCTGACGCGCCTGGATGGACTGCGGAGAATCCGTCACCGGCGTATTCTCAATCAGGGACCGATAATACCGGCTTTCAACCAGTTCCAGGGCAATCTCGAGCTTGAAGATCTCAACCATATGCCGTTTTTTGACCGATGGTTTAATGTCAAAGGTTTTGGCCAGGTACAGTTCATATTGGCGCCGACGTTCTTCCAATCGGGCGCAGGTAGCCTGGTGGTGACGTTGGATCGCGTCCAGTTGTTGACTCGGAGGCAGGGCATCCAATTTCGTTTCCATCTTGGCCCCGGCCTGGCGACGTTGTTGAATCTCACGCTCCAGGGTGGCCACTTCTTTTTGCAAGGCTTTAAAGGCTTCATCCTGGGTCTTGTCGAGGCGTTGGGACTCCAGCTCGTATTTCTTCTTGCGGAGTTCATGATCCAACACCATGGCTTCCACCCAGGTCTGATCCAGTTCCTGTTGGATCGTCAGCGCCTCTTCCACCGAGAGCTTTTTCCGGGAGGCTTTCTTGGGTTGGGCATCGGGTGAGAGGACCAGGGGCTCAATTTCCAGTCGCTGCCCTTCCAGGCGCTTGTCCAGCCATTGATGGAAGATTTGACTCAACACCGGCAGCTTGGCCCGGTTATAGGCCTGGGCTTTCTGGTTGCGCTCGGCGCGGGCAGCCTCAATCCGGTTCAGGGAAACCTCCATTTGCTGGCGCAAGTCGTCGGGAATGGCCATATGACGGTAGACGTAGGGTGCCTTGGCATCATCGAAGGTCCGGTAGGCCTGCTCACTTTCAGACAGGGCAGCTTCGGCGGCTTTATAGTCACCAAAGGCCGCTTCAAACGTCTGCATCATTCTATCCTGCTCTTGCTGGCGACGGTCCACAGCTCTTTTCAGAATGAAGAAGCCACCAAAGGGGTGTGACTTGACTTCGGTGGGCGTGTCCTTTTTGGTGGACCGGGCAAGGGCATTCTGAGAAGGTGTCTTGGCCCGTTTTGCCTTGGCTTCGGAGGGTGTGGGGGGTGGCGGCGTTGTTTCCGGCGTCGGTTCCGGTACGTGTGCAGACGGCTCCTGCTCGGAAGGCAGTGGGGGAGAATCCTGCCCCTGGGAAGGTGCCTCGCTCTCGGCGGGGGCTTGAGGCCGTTCCAAAGCCTGCTGCTCCGGTTGAGCCTGGAGAGGTTCCTGGTCCACCCGAGGGGCGGGTTGCCAGGCCTTGGCCCGGATTTTCACATAGTCATCGAAGGCCTGTAAATCGGCATCCATCCAGTCGCTTTCCAGGTACATCCGGGGGGCTTCCGGGGGTTGTCGTCTCGCCCAAGCCTCACATCGCCGATTGATATACTCCATAAAGAGGCGGTGGTCCCTCATGTACTCGGGACTGGAGTAGTAGGTCTCCGATGAGCTGGGCGGCAAGGGCAAGAGCTTTTCCGGATGGGTGTCGAGCCAAAGGGCGCAGTCACCGGTTTCGATGAGATTCTGCTCGTGAAGGCCCGACTGGCGTTGAAAGCGATCTGTGGGCATGCCCACCGGCATCGGGTCTCGTGTCTGCAGGGGCGGGGGGCCGACCAGGTCTTTTTTACGACGTGTGTTTTTCGGTTGAATGCCAAAGCGGATGGCCGAATCGGGGGAAAGCGGGCGCATGAACATGTCAGAGAAGTATCCTATCGTTGCTACCCGATCAACGGTCCTCAAGGCCCCAAAGTGCCGGGTGGGGCCAAAATGTTAAGAAATGTAACAAACCGAACCGTTTGGCCGGAGGTGCGTGTCGCCGGGGCAGCGCCAGTCCAAGCTGAAGCGCTTAGAGGTAGTGCTTCTCCGTCATCCAGTCCCGAAGCTCCACTTCAACCCGGCGGATCTGGTCCGCCGTCAACTCGTCATTGTAGCGCCCGGCATGACTGGCACTCAGGTCCTGTTTCAGCATGGCGGGGTGAAAGTCCAACTCCAGGAAGTCACACAGATGACGCAGTGTCGCCTCGGGTGCCGCAACCAGGTCTTCCAGGCGAAGCTCGCAATAGGACTCTGCGGGGAGGGTCTCCCGAAGAGCGCACCAGCTTCGAATTTGTCCGGCCACAACCTGAATGTTGACATCCCCCTGATGACTGGCCCAAACCTGCTTGCCGTAAGAGGCGATGACATCCCGAGGGTCTCGAAGCATGTGGATCAGCTTCATCTGGGGATACATCGACAGCAGGAAGTCAGCGCCCAGAAAGTTTCGGGGTGTGTCATCCAACCAGCGGCGCTTATTAAATTGGGCCAGGGGGGCGGCATACAGCTCATCCAGGAATTCCCGGAAAAGGGCCAGCAGCTCGGCCCGCTCGAATGGACGCGTGATATAAAACGGGTTCAAAGCCCCGTAGGAGGTTAACTGCCCTTCGGTATCGGTATAGATAAGTAGTTTCTGGACCAGGCGTGCCACACAGGCATCGTAATGGGCGAGGCCAATGCGGGCAATGGGGACATGACAGGAATACCGCACGCCGGGGAAATATTTCAAGATGAGTCGCTCGTGTCGGGGGCCCAGCACCTTGGCCAGCAAACGTAATGCCGGATGATGGTAACCCGGTTCCCGGAGTTGTTGGGCATAGAAGATAAACTGCTTCAAGGCATGGTGGCCTTCAAAAGGCCCCCAGCGATGGGTAAGTGAGTCGGCCAAGCCCATCAGGCCCATGGTTTCCACGGTCAGCTTGATCTCATTGGCCGTGCTGAGAACATCGGGGTGTTGATCCAGGATCACTGACAGCACCGTGGTCCCGGAGCGTCCGGTACCGCCGATAAATATGGGTTTATCCAGATCCGGGGTCATCGATTGAAGGCTCTCTCTACTTTATTATGATCATCATCATCTGTTGTGTCGCCAGGACGGCTCAGACATCGCGCTTAATGACGGCGGGAATGCCGGTGACCACCTTTCGGGGCGGGACATCCTTGGTCACCAGGGCTGAAGCACCCACCACGGCAGATTCGCCAATGGTGACGGCCGGGAAAATATTGGCCGAAGAGCCCACAGCGACTCCATTTTCGATACACGGTCCCTGAATGGCCTCGTCCGAATAGCCGGTTTTGCCTATCTGGTTGTCGTTGACGGTGCTCACCAGGATGCTGATGAAGACATCGTCGCCAATACGGGTGTTTCCCGTAATATGGGTCAGGTCCATAATCTTGGTCCGATTGCCGATGGTGACGTTGTAGTTCAACGTCACGTAGCGGCTGATAATGCAGTAGTCGCCGATACGCGCCTTTTCCCGAATCGAGGCGCCATCGCCGATGAGTGTATTTCGGCCAAGCACCACGTCGTAATAGATCACGGCATGCGGGCCTATGGAGCAGCTCTCCCCAATCACAATCCGGCGTTCAAACTCCGGTGTGCGTGCCGTTGCGCCAGCCCCTTTGGGAACCTTGCCCAGGTAGGCCCCGGGAAAGACTTCCACGTTGTCGCCCAGGGTTACGCCGGACTCAATCACCACGTGCGGGTGAATGATGACATTATTGCCGATGACGACACCTTCTCGAATAACGGCAAAGGGGTGAACCGTGACGTTTTGGCCAATACGGTCGGTTTCGACAACCGCAAGGTCACTGATACGGGTTTCGTGTTGAACGTCCGACTCACTCAATCCTGCCACAGGGCTGCTCCTTCTTCTATTTGGCTTAATCTGGCTTGATCCGGCTTTGACCTGACCGCCAGGGGGGCAACAATACCGGGTATGCTCCCCAAGCCTTGCTAATGATTATAGCACCCCTATAGGGCCGGAGGGCGTTATGGACGCCAAGCCGACGGGGAATGCCTGACGCGTGAATTTCGCGTGATTTGCGCGTGAATGACGCGTGTTTTGGACGGAATTCCGCCATTTTCACGCGTAATTCACGCGAACACGCGCGTGAATTGCGCGTGAATCCGGCCCAGCCCTTCGGATGCCCCGAAACGCCAAAACCCTTTCTAATAAAGCATTTTGGCGATCCACTCCGGGTTTACAAGGGGGGTTTTCACGCGTAAAATGCGATTTTGGTCGATTTTCACGCGAATTTACGCGTTTTTCCGCGCTCTTCGAGATTTGCCCCAAACTCAGGTGTGGCAGATAGATCGAGGCAGCAAATAAGATCTTCGCTTTATGTTTCGGGGATTTTGACATCGGCAAGGTTCTACAAAGCTATCATTATATAATTATTATATATCAAGAATCGCTCAGAGCCGCTGTATTTAAGGTTTTCTTAAGATTCCATGGGCTCTAGTTCTTTCCTAGCAAGGCTTTATAGATTTCGAAATTCACCATAAGCTCTCCCCTATAGGCCGGGAAGCGTTTGACTTGCGATGTCTAATGCTATTGGCTGTTTTTAAAGATGATCCGGTCTTGAGACCGGGGGAGGCAATTTTGCAACGGACCTGGATTTTATTACGACAATCGTATATTAGCTTGAAAACTCTGGGAGATTTTCGATGGCTGGACTCGAACCGCTTTCCCTTGCGCGAACGCAAAGAAGCCTTACCCGTTTCTCGGCAACATCCCCAACACGAACCACACCAAATCCACCGCGCTTTGGGGTGTTTGGCTATAGTGACCCGCCGGATAAAGTCGACTTCGATAACGCCATCAAGCTTGCCCAAGGGCAAATCATTTTGGTCAATTCGCCTGACAGTATTGAAGGCAAAACCCGGGAACTCTTAATCTCCGCAGCGAACCAAGGAAGAGACACCTTTCAATATCTGGTCGGCCTGACCTTTCGTGACGGTGTGGGCATGCTAAAGCCCGACTGGGCCTTGGCCCGGCATTATTTATCCCTGGCCAAAGACAATTACCCCTTCAAGGCGTTGTCGGCATGTATGCAATTTGAATATGGCAAATCCTATGCCTTGGGCGTGATGACTGCACAACCGGCACCACTGCACCATACCCTGATGCGAAAGTTAAAGCTGCTTCATTGGACCAAACCGGCCCGCCAGGCGCAGACGTATCTGGATGCCTCGGTTCAGTCCATTCTTGCTCAAGGCCATGCCCCAGGCTTGGGCCTCAGAGAAGCACGAAATGCTCAAATGGTCTTTGAGACGGCAGGATTTTACCAGACCGGTGCCCGATATTTGCCTCAGAACCCGGGTCGGGCCAAAGCCTTGTGGATGACACTTGCTGAATTTGCTCTTACCCAGCCCACCGAAGGCTTACCAATTAAGGATTGGCCTGTAAAGGCATTTGAGCGATTTTACAGTGACTTTGATCAAAAAGAAGGGCACGCAGAACGTGAGAAACTGACATGGGCAGATTACAAAACCTATCCCATGGTGATGGTGGCCAATGCCTTGGCCTCGCACCGAGAGTTGGAGACGGCCCAGAAGCTGTTGGCATTGGTATCTAAGACCGGTGGGCCATTGGCTCGGTTTGAAGCCGGAAAGGGGTTATTGGCCCTGGGCTATAAAAACGAGGCCGTGGAGACGTTTCATTCCATCGTAAACCGCCATAATGGCAGCCTGAAATACACTCTTGGGGCCTTTAAACAGTTGGAGGCGCTGACGTCGGACAAAAACAAGCTCTATGCACTGCGTCAGAGCATGGCCGACTACCTCAAGAGCTGTGTGATGGATGCCGCGTTCAACAAACAATCTCGGGATCAGGCCAAAGACGAGTTTGAGCGTCTTTCAAAATTAATCTAGCCCCCTTTCAAAACGAATATTGTCTACGTCCGCGGGCCGATACGCTGGGTCCAATCCCGGGTTTCGAACTCCTTGAGCAGGTCGGCATCGGCAATGGGAGCTTTCCCCTGACGTTTGGCCAACATATTGTGGGTTGCCCGCTCCTGGCGGTAAAGGTTCTTGACCACATCGGGGGATTTTTGGATACGCTGGGCCAGGGCCTCCAGGGCCGCTTCCTGGTCCGGGGTGAGAACAACTTTATTGAGTTCCTGGACAAAGGGGCTGAGCGGCATCCCGGCAAAGCGCTTGGCCGATGCCAGATGAGGTGTCGGGGTCAGGATCATCATGAAAGGCAACCTCCGGATTGGATAAACCAGGTGCGTATCCTAGCACAAAATAAACAGGCAATACAGACCGAAGCGACGGCCAGAGAGAGGGCTTGCAAAACCACCAGGCTCTTGGCATAATCGGGGGACTTTTATTGGGGAACAACGGTTGGGGAGTCGAAAAATGAACATTTCAAACAGCATGACCGCGGTGCGGTTTTCCAGCACCCGAAAAGCACCTTTGCTCAAGAGAACGGCAGCTTTGGCCGTGGTGGCCGGTAGTGTGGCCCTGGGCTATGGCGTGGGACGCCATATGAGCACCCCGCATGTCGGCAACCCTCCTTCGGTGCCCCAAACCGTTATCACCCCAAAGGTTGAAGAGGCCGATCCCGTGGAGGCACTCCTCTACCCGCCCAGTAAACCTTTTAAAACCCACATGCTCCCGGTTTCCAAAATCCACACCATTTATGTGGAAGAGTCCGGAAACCCCAACGGCTACCCGGTGTTCTACCTGCACGGCGGCCCCGGGGCCGGATTAAGCGACTACTACCAGCGCATGTTCGATCCGAAGTTCTTCCATATTATTGGCTTTGAACAACGGGGCTGCGGACGAAGCACGCCCCTGGGTGACCTGCGGGAAAACACCACCTGGGAACTGGTGGATGATATCCAGCGCATCCGCAAGGCCCTGAACATCGACAAGAAGAAGTATTTGATTTTTGGGGGCTCCTGGGGCAGCCTTTTGGCCCTGGCGGCAGCCCAGAAACATCCGGAAGACGTGAGTGGTGTTATTATGCGGGGCATTTCCCTGGGGCGCCCCCAGGACACCGCCTGGTCCACCCAGGTTGGGCGCGGCATGCTGTGCAAATATCCCGAAGCCGGGGAGTATCTGGCCGAATTCCTGAAGGATCACCCCTTTCATGAAGAGGACATCCGGCTGGGACGCGACCCGATGCTGGGGGTCTTCGATCGGATTTTTAACGACCCCACTATCTCGGAATACGAGCGCTTGCGGGCCGTCAAATACTGGAACCTGGCCTCCTCTTATATCCCCGGCGAGGATCTGGCCAAGCGCGATGCCGAAAAACCGGTAATGGCCTATGCCGAAAACCTGCACTCGGCCAAGATCGTCTGCCGCTACTACTATATGAACGGGTTTATGGACCCGGCGGATCAGCTTCTCAAGGACGTCCATAAAATGCGAAACATCCCCCATATTGCCGTGTATAACGGTCGAGAGGACGAGAATACGCCTGCCCTCAGAGCCTGGGAAGTGCATAAAGCCCTGAAAAAAGCGGGCATTGCCCATGACTTCAAAATCCTGGAAGAGGCCGGTCATTCTGCGTGGCGGATGCCGATGGCCAAAGCCCTCATCGACTCGGTCAAGCAATTCCAGACCCGGGAAGAGCGTCGGCTTGCTCTGGCCGAAGCACACCCCCCGGCCAAGCCGGTGATGCATAATCCCTTTCGTCGGCCGTAACGGGTTCCGAAAGCCGGGCAGTATAATAAAGAAGTAAGCGCCCCGATATTGCCAAGAGGTTCCCGCTCGGATGCACGATTACCTGGTAAAAGATGTCATGACCCGGTGTGCCGTGATTGGTGTGCATGAGTATGACAGTGTGGCCAAGGCCATTGCCTTGATGGATCGCCATGGGATTAGTGCCCTGCCGGTGCTTCGGGTCAATACGTTTGTGGGTGTGCTGTCCAAAAGCGACATTGCCAGCGAGCGGTTTTTAGCGGAGCTGGCCGACGGGAAAACACCGGATCAGATTTTTGTAAAAGCCCTGATGAACCATACCGTGCCCTTGTCGGTGATGGAGACTCAGCCGGTCAGAGCGGCCGTCGAGCTGATGCACCGGCGAGGCATCCACCGGGTCTTCGTGACCAACGCCGAGCATGTGTTAACCGGCGTCCTCAGCACCACGAACGTTCTGAAGCTGTTGTATGTCGAAGGCGAATCAGCATAGGACCTTGGCGTTAAACGGGTTTTCGTTTCGCCTGGGTTCTTCGTAGCGCCCGTTCTTAGGCATCAGGCCGCCATAGTCGACCCGCATCTGCCCGATCCGGTTTCCGGGATGATCGTCGGTGACACAAACCGGGGCCTCTGCCAGCGATTTGCCGTAGCGTGTGTCGGGGTTATCCTCTTCGGTGACAAATTCCATCAGCATCCAGCCCCTATGCGGGTTGGCCGTATACAAGCGGCAGAGATCCCGAATGGGGGTGTGAGTTAAATGGTACCCGGTGGCTATTTCCTGGGTCATCAACGGGATTTTATAGGGCTGTGCCACTTTAAGCATGTAGGTTTGAGAGCCGACTTTGAGTTTGTATCCGAAGCCATCCACCCCTTGGGCCTCATAGCTGAGTTTGATCCCGGGCAGGCGGACAGCCGGAACCGGTTTTCCGAAGACCAGATTCTTCAAGGCGCCCAACCAGCCCTGACGCTCCGGCAACAGGCGGATCTGGTCTGACAGGGTGTCCAGGTAGGCCAGGATCGGTTGTTCGGGAAGCCCCAGGGTGCTCGTTATTTCACTGGGCAAGGTGCCGATATACGGGTCTTTGTCCCGCTTCAGGGCGGCATCAAGGCCGACATCGGATAACCAGTACTTTTGAGCCAGACGCGTGGCCACGGCGCCTTGAAAGCGCAGCGGGGTCAGCGGAGAGCGTATGGACAAGGACACGTAATAAAAAGACTCCGGGTCGGGGCATGAAACTCTGGGGGCAATAACGGCACTGAATGAAAAAAGTTGCCAGGCATTATTTTGACAACGGGACCTTGATTGCAAAACCGACTTGGGCGAGAATGGGCCTTTCCCCTGATGGGACATTCGTATGGGATGATTGAGGAGAAACACACATGATGCGTCTTGGGAGCATTTCAGCTTGGTCTTCAGCGATGGGGGCGATGGGGCGGAACCAGCCACAGCGTGTCTCTAAACAACCCGCAGCCGTCTCCTTTTCCGGGTGGGGCTCCGGGGGGCGTACCCTGACTTCGGCCGCCGCCCTGTTGATGCTTCTGGGAACCTCGGCGTGCATTAAACCCCAGAAACCCCAGCCACCTGAAAATCCGGCGAACGACACAACACCGGCCGCTGTGAGTAACACCTCCAACGGGACGCATGACAATCTCAAAGGACTTCAATCCGACAAAGCCCCCACGGCAGACGAGGTTCGCGAGCGTTTCAAAAAAGGAGACCCCGGCAATATCAGCCTTACCGGCTTGATCCACGGCATGAATTCCCAGTCCAACACCCGGGTGTTCACCTATTCGGACCCCGACGACCTGTTTGACATGATCCACATCTCCGTCATTCCCGCCAATGCCGAGGTGGCCGAGCAGCTGGGCAAGGTGCGCCGAAACGACCTGGTGCACATTGAAGAAGCCACCATCCACAAGACCGGGAGCCGCCAGCCCCATATGAAGGTCGCCAAGTTTTCGGTAAAAGGGACCTGGAGCCATGGCCTGGATACCCGGCCCACGAATTTATCCGTCGATATGGCCAAGACCCTGGCCCATCTGAAGACCCAATCCACGC
>JBGUGD010000012.1:0-68565 GCA_041697335.1 Vampirovibrionaceae bacterium NZW_1234
TGGAATGTCCGTTTTTCCGGTTTGTTTCGCCATCACCTTGTCAAAGGTTTCCAAGGATTTTTCTATTTATTTTCCACTAGCAAGTCCTTGCCTTCTACTTTTTCGCAACAGAGGTGAGTAAACAAGATCAAATTCAAATTCGTTCTATGATTCGTTGTAAAGTAAAAACTCATCCAGACCACAACAAAGGCGTTGTAATAGATTATAATTATTCTCATATCGAAGAGGGCTCAGATGTGGCAAGACGAGCAAAAGGGTAACCTACTTTAAGCATTCCAGCATAACAAGGACGCTGGACATACCTTGTATCCTCAAAATGAAGAATTAACTAGGCTATCTCATAATCTTTAAAGCCAAATAATGGAGATCTCTACTCTTGTTGATTTCTGCAAACATGATTAGTGAGTGGGCAGCTAAAAACCGCCGACAAACTCAGGATACTTTACCTGAATTAGTAAGGCACATGGTTTTTGAATCCGATCCTAATGTAAGAAGAGCAGACATTCCCAGCGGTGATTCAGTTGCTTTACCTGGTCTGGATGGTGTGGTGATTTCTCAAAATGGCTTTTGCCCTGAGCAATTTTTACCAGAAGGCGAGTCCGTCTGGGAGTTTGGCTGTGATAAGGGCCATGTGCCCACTAAAGCTGAATCAGACTATCAAAAACGCTCCAAAGATAAAGATCTTATAGATAAGACAACAAAGACCTATATTGCTGTCACACCTTACCCCTGGAAAAAAAAACAAGCGTGGATTTCGGCCAAGCAGGCAGAAGGTCATTGGAAAGATGTTTATGTTCTAAATGCAGAAGATTTGGCTCAATGGCTTGATCAATGTCCAAAAACAAGAGATTGGTTTGCCTCTAAAGTCCTAGGTTACCCATTAACAGACTTAGCCGTTAAAGTTCTTCCTATATTGTTGCTAACTGGAGGGTGGGATACTCGTTATGAAGCAGATAAAAAAGTTGTCGAAGCCATTTCAGGTCTTTCACATGAATCTGTAGAAGCGAACTTGCAGCAATTTTCTAGGCATTCAAATGAAATTGGCTCTTCATTTTTCCAAAAAGAAAACAGCCGATGGAACCTCTTAAGACCTGAGTTGGCCTGGGAATTTGCAGAAGCAACAATAACTGAAGCTACATTTTCTCGTTTTTTCCAACAAGTCGAAGTTATTTTTTCGGAACTGCCGGATAGCTATCTACCCCCTAGCGAGCAGACTATTCTTCCAATTCATCATATTGGCCAGGGTTTTTCGGACACTCTCAAACAAGGCATGGCTGAATCTTTAGCTCGTATTGCTTCGACATCTAACCCCTTAGCCTATGGGTATAGTGGACGCGCTCCTCAGAAGTTAGTCAATTTCCACTTAGAACAAATATTCAATGATGATCGCAGGTATAATCCTGCTTTTTGGGTATATATTGCTTCTTATTTACCAACTATAGCCGAAGCCTGGGACGGTGGTTTCCTCGATTGTGTAGAAAATGTCTTATCGCAGCAGCCATCGGCATTCACTCATTTGTTTCAAACTCCACAATATACCTTAGGTTCCCGTAGTCTCTCTGGATTGTTATTTGCTTTACAAAGGCTTGCATGGTTTCCACCACACTTGAGCCGTGTTGCAGACATACTCTTAGCACTTCGCCCGTATGATATACGGCCAAGTAATGAATGGGGAACAATTTCAGCCTTTCAAGAATTGTTTACTGCTTGGCATGCAAACACAGCAGCTACTTTAGAAGAGCAGAGAATGATTTTAACTAGGTTAATGTCATCTTCACCTGAAGATGGATGGCCTTTGCTGATGACTACACTACCAAGACCTCATACTCTTATTATTTCTCGTTCAACACCAAGATTTCGCAAACTCGTTGGTCCAATTAACCGAGAGCCAAATCCTCAAGAATACTATTCTCATGTAGCTGCTCTCTGGGATTTGGCACTTTCACATGCAGGCTCTTCTGCAAAGCGCTGGGGCGATCTACTTGAGTATTTACCCGAAGTTAAAGGCTCAGATTTATTTAAAAATTTTATTCAGGTTCTGGAGAAAGAGATTCTGCACTTAGATGGCAATACTGCCAAGCTGTGGAACCAAGGTATTCAACTATTAGCTCATCATAAGCAATACTCTCAGACATCTTGGTCATTTAGCTCTGTTGAAATAAATCATTTAGAAGAACTGATCCAAAGATTACAACCTTCTGATTGTAGAGAGCTTTTTAAACCCTTGTTTACAAAAGATTCTATGGATTTATATGATTTCGCCATTAGCGAAGAATCTTCTGAATTTGAAACTATAGATGGCGTTATCCGAGAGCGCAGAAAAACGGCTGCCCAACGTTTATTGACAGAGTTAAACCGAGAAGAGTTTGCAAATTATATTTTAGAGTTACATGATATAAGTTCAATAGCTGTCCACAACTTGTCTTTTAGTCTAGCAGATGTAATAGAGGTGAGCAAAAATGCAGATACTCAATTTTTAATATTCTTGCTCAACAACGAGAATAATAAAATTAGATGGGCTGTTCACTCAATATTAACAACGATTTCAAGAAGAGGGGAAATTACCGGATGGGCAGATACTATAACTTCTGAGCTAACAGTTACAGGTAATGCTACACTATGGAGCGCCTTCCCTGTAACAGAGGAGATATTAAAGCGGGTACAATCTCTAGGGGTTGATATTGAAACTCAGTATTGGAAAACTTTACGTCCTACACCTCAAGACTATGAAAATGCGGGTGACCAGCTCATTATTAAATTCCTTGAATTTAACCTTCCAGGTAAAGCCCTAGATGGACTAGGACAGCAGCTATATAACAAAAAACCAATTCCACCATCTTTAATCATGGATACTTTAAATATTTTTGCCACAACAACTCCAGAAAAAGACGACTATACTTTTCAGATCCGCCCTTATTATATAGAAAAACTGATAAATTACTTGGAAAATACTGACTTGACTAGTACTGAACAAGATCGATTGATCAGATTGGAATGGTTTTTACTTCCGCTATTAGAGCAAAGGACTGAGCAATTTTCGCTTTCACTCTTCACTCACCTTGCGGATCATCCAGAACTTTTCGTGGAAATGCTAACTTGGATATATTATCCAGACAAGGAGCCTGATCACCAACCTCAAAAGAGAGAACCAACGGAAGATCAAAAAGCCCTTGGACTACAGGCACATAAGGCCATTGATATGTGGGATGTTTTACCTGGGCAAACAGGGAGTAAAATTGATGAAAATATTCTAATGTCCTGGTATGAAAAAGGACTCATATTGGCAAAAGAAGTTGATAGAGAAGACACTTTCAACAGAAAATTTGGTAAAAAGCTTGGCGAGTGTGACTTAATTGGTGATGATGGCCACTGGCCATGCGAAGCTGTGAGAAGTCTCCTTGAAAAATCTGTAACAACCATGAAGAAAGGCTTTCTTCTTGGCAAATACAATAATATCCATGGCAAAGCGAGATGGGTAGAAGAAGCTAAGCAAAAAGATGCTTTGTTAGTAAACAGCTTAAGAGCATCCTCAAAGATACTTGCTCCCTCATATCCCAAAACAGCTGGGATACTTTTGCAGTTAGCACAAGATATAGAGGAATCAATAAAGCTTTGGAATTAAGCAGTATTTTATCTGTTTGATGAAATAAAATTTAAACTCTGTAAAGAATTTATTTATCTGTGGTGACTGTTCCGCAATAAAGCATTAAACTCTTTTAAATGGTGTTTCAGGGCTTCTTGCTGCTTAGCAGCTGGAATTAAAAAGAAGACTCGACCTCCTGACGTACTTACTTCTATTGGGAAAAAGTATCAGGCAAGGGCTTGTTGGTCAAAAATAAAGAGGATATGCCCTCTAAGCCTGGTGTAAGACAAGAGACCAGAGGGCTTTGTCAATGAATAATGATTTTCATTATTTTGCTTTTTACCTGGTCGCCAAGCATACGGGAGAATTGTGTCAAAATGACAATTCCAAACGACATCCCGATGAAATTTTGATTTTAGCCTTGCTCAAGCATTTAACAGGTAAGGCTTACCGGCAATTTTGGGGATGGCTGAAGTGGACAGGTCGGTTTCCGAGAATCTTCCGGGTTACTGTCCGCACAGTGGACGACAGAGCCGGAGGATTCAACGGCAGACGTGTGAACTCAAAGGACATCAGAAACGTGACGCCATGGTTTTGAAATAAGAGTTAAAATGATACCAAAAATATGCATTTGCACCATGACGTATTCACTCCTGCCCTACAAAACCCCCTCAAGCTGGGTTTGTGCTAACGACTGGAGAAAGGGTTTCTAGGCACGAATAGCGTGAATTCTAAGGTTTGCTGGATGGATATGTGAGTGATAAGCCGTTGCAGCCGCTTAGACGATTTGTAAATTGATCACCCTCGACGGTTTTCATGCACGCCAACTGCTTGAGCGGTTGGTTGGAATTGAAGAAAAGTATCGTATCACTGAGGTCCATTCCTTTGGATAGATCTTGGTGGACCAGGTATGACAGGAAACCTAATATTCGCGCTTGGGCTTTTTTATCCGTCAATTTTTCCAATTCTTCAAGGTGGTCGATAAGAATGACTTTATTCGCAAAAGAGGGTTTATCGGATACCGTGGGAGTAGGAACTGCGGCACTCAGGAGTTTATCTTCCAAGACCTCCCGGGTCTTCAGCTCACGTAAGTCCAGTGTAATCAGGCTGTTCGGTCCCATGACTTCATCGGCTAACTTTTGTGCCAAGGGTTTTATGTCACTTCCCCCTTGTGTAACAGCTCTTAATTTATGACCGGGGTTTGATTTTTCGCCGGGTGGGTATTGTTGCATAGCTTTATAAGATAATATGGTGCTTTGAAGCACTTCCTCTAGATTCTCACTCATATGCATTCCATCGTATCGCAGGGTTTCATCAACAGCCCAGCCCTCAGAGAGGCGTTTTGAAATATCAGCCGGATCGATGTGGCGGTAATAGTCGAAGAGTTCTCGTTTGTCGAGAATGTCTTTGATAGAAGACTCCAAGGAGACGGAGGACGTGTTGGGATTCGTCGCAACTTCTGTCTTCAGCCGATTATGTAACTGTTCCAAAGCAAGATTTACCTGCCATAGTTTGGCTTTTTCCTCAGGGTCTAATGGTTTTTTAGAAACAAACAGTGTATTATCATCCATTGTTGCGCCAAAGACACCGAGCGTGGCGAATAAGTTGTTTTTACTGTAGATTGCAGTTAGCAGCATTCTAAAATAGTCTTGAGTGCGGATATCTGGGAATCTAAGGAATCCGAGTAGCGCTGCGGCTTTGATTTGCGGATGTTCGTTCTTAAAATATTCTTCGTGAATATTGCGGAGTAACGTATTGAGATGAGGTGTGGATGCTTTTGCCAGTTCTTGTAGGCGAAGAATGGCGGATACTTTCTCTGGTACAGTGGGTGCTTCTTCAATATCCTTCACCATGATTTCGGCCTGCTTAGCAAAATCAATGGCAATAGTTTTCGTAGGAGTGCTCAGCGTTTTTGAATACTGTTCCGGGAACCCCGGGATTTTACTCAGCATTTCCAGAAGCTTTGTCGCTTGAATGCGATTTGTTTTGCTTTTGGCCTGAAGTCCCCTATGGAGGGCTTTTATTTCGGAATTGGAAAGTGGCAATTTGGGAATGCAGTAGGTCGGGTTGGATGTTTTAATCACATCTTCAATGAAGTCCTGATGTGTTCTGAAACGCCACTGCAGGTTTGTAACGGTTAGCGTGGGAGGGGAGAGCTTTTTTTCGGCAATGGCATGCAGGTGTTTTCGGATGTAAAGCTCGTTTTTTAGCTGTTTTAGTCGGTGCTCCAAGCGTGCTTGGGTTGACAGAGGCTTGGGTTGTGGTGGCTTTGAAGACGCTTTGTTTGTGGTTTTGTTGGCTTTTTGCGTGGGCTTGTTGCCAGTGATTAGATTCCAGAGCCACTGAAAAGGCGAAAATAATTGGGTTAACGCCTGCTTAAGCCAGTTTTTGAGCCGGTCAGAGAGCGAAGGGGG
Source organism: Vampirovibrionaceae bacterium NZW_1234 (assembly GCA_041697335.1). Lineage (GTDB taxonomy): Bacteria > Cyanobacteriota > Vampirovibrionia > Vampirovibrionales > JAGQHJ01 > JBGUGD01. The sequence goes on from JBGUGD010000012.1 coordinate 5,998, forward strand.
CTTGGGTTCGCCTGCGGATTTTGATGCGCCAAAGCGAATATCCGGGCCTAGGGTTGCCAAAAGTTGAGTAGGTAAAGTGCTTTTCGAAGTGGCATAACGCGTGTTTGTTATTCTCGGGGTTACTGGAGAGGGGGCTTCGAGCGGCATACACGTAGACCTCGGGTTTTGCTCATCAACTAGGGCAATCATAACAACAACATGCCAATGCATCTTCCCGATATGTTGCTTGCTTATGAAATGCCCTCAATGTCAAAAATTGCTATGGAGATTTGTCTTTTCAGGAAAACGTCTTTGAATGTCGAGTGGTTAGCGACAAAACCAGGAATTGCTCGATATTGGGGGGTGAGCCCTTTAACTTTTGTGAAGATGCCCATCAAAACGGGGTTTCAGGCCCTGAATTTGAAGTTAAGTTTACTTTATGAAATTTTTTGATTCTCTTTAGGGCAGTTGTTACATCTGTTTGCAGAGTGGCAAAAGGCGCTGGGTGCCCCAAAATGGCATCGGTATATTTTTTATATTAGCTCTCATAATGAAAAGTATGACCGTCAGATCACTAGCAGGCTGAACCAAAAAACGCTAAACTATAAATAGTTGGAAGTGAATGAAAGGTGCTACTCCAAACCACCCCGCTGGTGATGGGTGACGTGGTTTGCTTATTTTCGCCGTCGTTTAGGTCATTGAGATAAACGGCTTCCACATGCATGGCAATTGAGACGATTAATGGAGGATGATATCGAGAACGGACAATAAATGATGATGATGGTTAGCACGGCCCAATACGGTGTCTGCCCTTGCGAGGGTTGGGGACTGCTGTAGGGCCGGATGATGATGAACAGGACATGAGACAGTGTCTGCTTCATTTTTAGGTTCGGAACAAATAATACTGAGGAGGACTCACTCGTCATGAAGCAATCCAAGAAAAAATATTCTGCTATTGAGACGACTGGCGGCACCTACAGTGCCCGCAAGGTGCCTCAATGGCGAATTGGAAACAATGAACTCCTCGAATATCTGGCCGCGTTGGATAAGGATTGGGATGACCTGATCGGGGACTTCAGTCCCGCCTAAATCAGGGTCATTTCCTCCGCTAGGTCTACTTAGTTAGAGTTTGGTTTTGACCTGTTTTCAGGTTGGTTCTGGCTTTGTTCAAAAAGCCGGACAACGGACTCTGGGTTTTTCATCGAAGCGAGGTGCCTTGTGCGCCTCGCTTCGACGATTTTAACGGGATCGGAATGTTGATACGTGGCCCAGGCATTCGGCGATTGCGTTTTGGAATAATGTCGTTGCTTTTCGGCTATAATGAGACCTATGGTCAAAAAAGCGTTTACGGAACTCTGGCGTCGGATTACCCAGTACAATAAAGTGGTTGAGGATTATCGCAAGGCGGCTCAGACCTCTGCGGATCCGGCGATGGCCTATGTGAACTGGGGGATTGACCTGGCCAATGAAGGTAACCTGGATGGGGCGCTGGAAAAATTTGAACAGGCCGCTGCCATGGCCCCGGATCGGCCGGAACCGTTTAACAATTGGGGTGTCGCCCTGGCCAAGTTGGGGCGTCTGGAAGAGGCCATGGACAAGTTTCAGCGGGCGCTTGAAATTGATCCCGAATCGGTGAATAGCTATATTCTATGGGGGGCGGCCCTTCTGGAACTGGGGGATGTGGATGCCGCCCAGGAGAAGTATGAAAAAGCCGTCCGTTTAAACCCGTCCAACCCGGAACCTTACGTCAATTGGGGCATTGCCCTTTCCCGGATGGGGCAATATCCGGAGGCGATTCGGCATTTTCAGGCGGCCTTGGCCATCTACAATTACCAGCCCCAGGTCTATTTCCTGTGGGGGGCGGTTTTGGCCGAAATGGAACAGTACGAAGACGCCATTCAAAAGTTCAAGGTCACCCTGCGCCATATGCCCAAACACCCGGAAGCCTATTATTTCTGGGCCATTGCCTTAAATCGCCTGGGGCATTATGAGGAGGCTGTCGAAAAATCCCGTAAGGCCCTGGAACTCAATCCGGAGAATCCCGAGATTTATCTGAATCTGGGCGATGCCCTGGCGAATCTGGGGAAATTTGAGCTGGCCATCGAGAACTATCGCCAAGCCGAGCTGATGGACCCCGAGTTGCCGGATACTTACATGAGTTGGGGGATTGCCCTTTGCAAGCTCGGAAATTGCGAAGAAGGCTACCAGTATTTTGCAAAAGCCCTGGAGATGGACCCGTTTCTGATTCAGGTTCATGCCTACTGGGGGGCTTCCTTGAACGAGAACCGCCGGTTTCAGGATGCCTTGCCGCATTTGGAGAAGGTTCACGAGGATGACCCGGAGAACCTGGATAACCTGCTGAATTACGGGCTGGCGAAGATTCATACCGGTGAAGTCGAAGCGGGTTATCAAATGCTGAAGGAGGCTGAAAAACTGGATCCCTGGAACCCTCAGGTTCATTTTCTTCTGGGGACCCAGCAACTGGCCTTGGGCAATACCAAGGTGGCCCTTGAGCACCTGCAACGCTCCTTAGACTCGCAAAAGGACTTTACGGATGCCGCCATTAACCTGAGTTTGGCCCTGTGCGAATTAGGCAACACCGAAGAAGCCGTGCGAACCTTGCGTCCCTTTATGCGACAGCAGCAGGATTCCCCGGAAGTGACTTTTTTCAATGGCATGATCCTGTATCGGCATGGGGATTTGCGAGAAGCGGTCGCGAAGTTTGAAAAGGCCGTGACATTGAGGCCGGGCTATCCGGAAGCCTTGTTGGGGCTGGCCGAGATTGCCGTCAAGCAAGAGCAACTGGACAAAGCTCAAGGGCATTTGGAGGCCATTTTGGCCACTCATCCCGAGTTTATTCCGGCCTTGTTTTTGAGCGGTATTGTGAAGGCAAAACAGGCAGAAGCCCAGGGCGACCTTGAGTTGTATCGGCAAGCTCAAGCTCAGTATGCAACAGCGTTTCGGCTTGACCCGCATCACCTGGAGGCTCGGGTCAATCATGCCTACCTGTTTGGGAAGTTGGGAGAAGTCGAGGCGATGAACGAGGCCTTTACAGCGCTGGCTGCTGAGGGGCCTTATTCCAGGGAGACGATTCATCGTTATTGGGCAACAGCCCTGGAAGAACTGGGCTTTCTTGACAAGGCCGCCGAAAAACGGAATGAGCTTTCTCTTTAATCAGACGATTCAAGAATTTCTTGCCTCGATCAAAATACATGTGCGTTGCCTACGGTATCGCTCGCTTCTGGCAGGAATTAATCCGGCTGGAATGTAACACCCTCGACAAAATATTCTTGCGCTCCGAGGAGAATATGGTATTTTGGGAGTCAGTCGAGGTTATAGTTAGTGACAAATGAAGAGAGGTTGCCCGTGACTTCCAAGCAATCCCAAGTACTGCAATTGCTCCGTGAGAAGCGATTGGTTAAAGTCATTTCCGGTATTTCCAATTTCGACTCCGATCATGTGGCTCAGGTTGTTCGTGCTGCCAGTGTGGCTGGTGTTGGGGCTGTGGACGTAGCTGCCCGGCACGATATTGTCCAATTGGCGAGCCAAACCACAGATTTGCCTGTTTTTGCCTCATCCATTAATCCCCAGGATTTGGCCATTGCGGCTGCCAACGGTGCGGATGTGGCTGAAATCGGAAACTTTGATGCCCTCTACAAAGACGGCTTTTATTTGACGGCAGACGAAGTGCTTCGCCTGACGGAGAAGACGCAAGCTTTGTTGCCCCAGGAAACCCTGCTTTCCGTGACGATTCCGGGCTACCTCTCCGTAGATGCCCAGGTGCGTTTGGCTGAGCGCCTTCAGGCAATGGGTGTGACCATGCTTCAAACCGAAGGGGCCTCCCGTGTAGTGACAGTGACACGTACCGTTCAGTTGTTGCCTGCTGAAGAGAAAGCCCGCTTGACCCTTGAAAATACTCAGGCTCTCTGTGCGGCTGTATCTCTGCCGGTTATGACTGCCAGCGGCATTCATGCGGGCAACGTGGTTGAGGCCTTTGATGCAGGGGCTGCTGCTGTGGGTATTGGTTCGGTCGTGAATCGCCTTCATGCAGAAGAAGACATGGTGGATGTCTTGCTGGGTATCATGCAGCAGGTTCAAACCCGGATGGCTAAACAATCTGTTGTTTTGGCTTCTTAACCCCCCTGTCTTAAAATTACACTCAAGGCCCTCTTACTTAAAAGAGGGCCTTTGGTTTTGGGGATTGTATCAGTGTAGGTCCTTGAGCCTTGGGGCTATGCCTTGTGTTGGTGCAAAGAAGTGTAACGAATTGCCGTGAAGGCAGCAACTTAAGATTTTCTTTTGTTTTTGATCTATTAAAGATATCCTCTTTTCTTTTTTAACGTTACCAAATTTAAGGAATGGCTCTAAGACGATGCTCAAGCAGGTAGGACATATCTCCGGTTTAATTGTGGGCTCCGCACTGTCGCCCACCTGGGTGCTGCTTAATTTTCTGCTCAAAGATTATTTCAACTTGAAATATGCCATGACCGGTCCTTTTCAAATGCTGGGCGAGTTCAACCGGTTTATCGCCATTGTGAACGCTCAGCCTCACGAGATTTTGTTTGGCCTTTGTCCAAAGCTGATTTTTGCCTTGTTGGTTGGCAGTCTCTTTGTGATGGGATGCAGCTATCTTTTTAGCCATGGTTTGTGTTTGCTTGCCGCTCGCTTGAGAGCACCCAAGCCAGTCTCGCAAGTTTAAGCAGGCGTTGATATTGATTTCAAACATTCCCTGAACACACTGTGGTCAGGGCATGTTTACATGAAAAGGGTGCATCAGGCTGTTCTTAAGCAAAGAAAAACGGAAGTGACAGGAGTCGAACCTGCAACCCCTTGCGGGGCGACCGCTTTCGAGGCGGCTTCCTCACCATTCGGATCACTTCCAGAAACGTATTTTTAAGTTAATACCGTTTTCGCTCAAGCGGAAAACAAACCCAGGGCTTAGCCCAGAATGGATTTCACGACGCCATCTTCAATGATGACTTCAGAGCCACGAAGCATTTCGTAAATATTGTCGCCCAATTTGACTTCGACAAAGTTTTCCAGGACACCGGTGACTACCATGTCCCCGTTTTGAACCCGGTCGAGGTTGGCGAGATTGGTGGCTACTTGCATTTTGACATTGGCAAGCTGGTTACGCTTTTCCTGGGCTTCACGGTTGAGTTGCTCAAGGTGCATGCTAACGTTTTGACCCATTTTTGCCATATCTTCAATTTGTTTCAATGTCGCTTGATATTGATTCTCAAGCTGTTCAAGCTGCGATTCGATGAGCTTCAGTTCATCGGCGAGTTCGCCTTTTGCCTTGGACCGAAAACTCTCAGTAACAACACTCTTTACAGTGACTTGACGCTTGAGCTGAATACTGTTGATCTGGGTTTTACCGTTCCCTTTGATCTCATTCTCGCTTTCTGCAACGTTCTTGTCCATCATCTTTTCGGCCATGCAATCTTTCCTTTAGTCCGTGGTTTGATAACTAGCAAAATTGTATCACAGCCAAAACCGCCAAACCCGGATTCCCCCATGTTCGTTATCTCGGAAAGGGGCAAGTTCCTCTGGACAGAGGAGGGACAGCATGTGTAAACCCGTTAAGCTGAAGAGAGAGTGCAGACGACTGTGACCTCCGGGTCCAAGTGAGAGAGAGTCGAGAATACCGATGGATATTGCAACAATTGCCGGTTTGTTTCTGGGTATTGCCATTTTAATTGTTTCTTTGGTTATGGGTGGGGTTCCGGTTCAGACTATCTTTCAGCCTGAGGCATTATTGGTTGTGATGGGCGGCACCTTGACGGCCATGTTGGTCAATTTTTCCGGTCGAGAGCTGCTGTCTGCGATGCGTGCCATGAACCAGGTCTTTTACCTGGAGGATTTGACCCCTCAGGAGGTCATTGACTATATTTCAGATGCTGCCGTTTATATTCGAACCAAGGGCCTTTTGGCTGTTCAGCCCCTACTCAACGATATTGACATTCCCTTCTTGCAAAAAGGGCTCCAGATGTTGGTGGATAATACGCCACTGGATCATATGCGTGCTTTGCTCACCACGGAAATGGAGGTCCAGTATACGACAGACAAACAGCATGCCAAGATTTTTGAGACCGCTGGTGGGTTTGCTCCAACCATGGGGATTATTGGAGCCATTGTAGGCTTGGTGCAGATTATGAATATGCTTCATTCCCCTGAGCAATTAGGTCACGGGGTCGCCAGTGCTTTTATTGCCACACTGTATGGGGTGGGTAGTGCAAACCTGTTCTTCCTGCCCGTGGCCGGAAAACTGCAACACCGAGCCAAACATGCCTGGTTACTGCGTTCCATGATTTTGCAGGGCATTTTGGCCATCCGCGAAGGCAAGCACCCGACCCTGATTCGAGAGCAGTTGTCGGCCTATCTGTATGCCAACGACGAAACGGCCGGGGTTGATGAGGGTTACGAAGGGTATGACACCCAAAGCGATTTGTATGCGGGGGTGTAGCTTATGACTGATGCCCATCCGCTTCGGCAGCTTGAGGAACTCGACGATTCACTGGCTCAACGTTCAGGCTATACGGGGACGGCTCGCTGGATGATTCCCTATGCCGACTTTATGACGTTGCTGATTGGGTTCTTGATTATTCTCTTTGCCATGGTGAGCGTTGAAAACCAAAAGCTGAAGAGCGAGTTGGCTAAATCACCCCAGGCTTCGTCCCAGGATTTGACGCAAGCTTCTCACGTGTCTGCCCCTACAAAAACCGTGTCTTCTGACGAAGCTCATCAGCTGGAGGAGCGTCTGGCCAAGGCGTTTGATCTTAAAGGTCAGCAAGTCACGGTGAGCCAAGACGATCGCGGCTTGGTCATTTCTTTTCAGGAACGCATTTTTTTTGATCCCGGTGCGGCCGAGCTGACACCCAAAGCCCATAGAACGCTGGATTCATTGGCCAAGGTTTTAGGGACCCTACATCAACCAATCAGAGTAGAAGGTCACACGGATAACACACCCATCAAGACCGCAATCTTCCCTTCTAACTGGGAACTTTCAACGGCTCGTGCGACTCGCATTGTGCGTAGCTTGGTGGAGCGTTATCACCTGTCGCCACAACAGTTGTCTGCCGCAGGCTATGGCGAGTTCTCCCCGCTTTCTGATAATTCCACTATTGAAGGGAAACAAAAAAACCGAAGAGTGGATATAGTGATATTAAATCCCTTGCCGACTGGCACGACGCGCGCAGATCGGGTGACGGAATCCTCTGTATCTCCCTCGCGTCCTCTCAAGGAGTAGACCTGTATGGCACGCCCTACGCAACCGAAAGAAGCAAAGCCCAAAGCTTTAGAAGCTGTGGAAGATGGAATACCGGTGTCTTCAAAAGAGCCGAATCCAATGATGAATATTATCATTACTGTGGTCGTGATTGTTCTGTCCACTACCTTGTCTTCGGCCGCATCCATGTATTTTCTGGCCCCCATCATCATGAAACCGATGCTCAGTAGCTTGGCGCCCAAGGGCGAAGGCGAAGAAGGGGGCGAGGGTGAAGGCGAAGAAGGGGGTGAAAAGGGAGAGGCAGGAGCCATGCCCACTGTTGGTCCTGTGTTGGCCCTGGATGAATTTACGGTGAACCTGAAAGATGCGGATCGTGAGCGTTATCTTCGGGCCTCGATTTCGCTGACGGTGACGGCCAACGATCCGAAGTTCGGAAAACTGGCTGGGGAAGAGGCGAAAAAATGGGAAGAAGAGTTTCACATTGAAATGGGGCCCTATGTGCCTGCGGTCCGGGATTTAATTATTTCCGCCTTAACGAAACGCACCGCTGCCGAGTTGTCAACGGCTGTAGGGAAAGAAGAAGTAAAAGACGAAGTGAAAAAAGGGGTTGATGCCCTGTTTCATGGTGAGCGGAAGGTCATACGGGTTAATCTGGAGAACTTTATCATTCAATAACAGGTCGTATTGGTCGATACTTTGTTGTTCGTTTGTGTGAAGCGTGAGTCGAGAGAATCAGAGGAGCATCCATGTCGTCAGAAGCCTTATCCCAAGACGAGATTAATAATCTCCTAGCGGCGCTGGGCTCAACTGGCGGTGGCGCAACGGCGGCAGCTGAAGAGGCACCCTCGGTTTCGGCAGCCGTGCCTGGTTTTGACGAGTTCGGCGGGGGCACCTCGGATAAGAAAAACTATAAGCTGTATAACTTCAGGCGCCCGGACAAATTTTCCAAGGATCATCTTCGTGCGCTGCAGACCATTCACGAAGGTTTTGCCCGACAATTGGGGCTGCTGCTGACTGCCTACCTGCGGATGAATGTGGAAGTTGAAGTGGTTTCTGTTGATCAGCTAACCTACGATGAATTTATCCGTTCTATGCCCAGCATCATCATGGTCAGTATTCTTGAAATGACTCCCTTGAGCGGTCAAAGCCTGCTTGGCATTAGCCACGAAATTACGTCCAGTATGATTGATCGGATGCTGGGTGGGCCTGGTAATGCTGAGGCCAAGCCTCGTGCACTGACAGATATCGAGCAGTCCCTGATGCGGCGGATTATTGATACTGCTTTGGATGCTCTGGAAGAATCCTGGAACTCTTTTTCGACGGTGTCGATGGGGGTAATTGGGACCGAGGACAGCTATAACCTGATTCAAGTTGCCTCTCCCGGAGAAATTGTGGCTTTAATTACCTTTGAAGTGACATTGGGCAATCGCGATACGGGCCTGATGAGTTTGTGCATTCCGTTTCCGGTTTTGGAAACGGTGATGGGCCAACTGAGCGCTCAGCGGATTTTTCACCGCCAAAGTGAAAACGTTCCGGTTGAAGAGCGTGACAAAATTCTGTCGCGTTTACACTATGCCAAAATGCCGGTTCAGGTCTTTTTGGCGGGTACCCAGTTGACCGTGGGCGAGCTTCTGGAGCTGGCTGTGGGCGATGTCATCAAGCTCGATAGGTTTGCAACCCAAGATGTGTTGGTAAATGTCAATCATCGTCCCAAGTTTTATGGCCGGCCTGGTCAGGTTCGCGATAAGTTGGCCATTTATATTTCAGAGGCAATTGATGATGAAGAAAAATTGGAAGGTTTTGGAATCAATGCATAATCAGGAGATGACGAAATGAGTGGCGCGGCCTCTTTAACGCCCGATGAACGCCAGATTACGATGGAGTTGGCCAACCTGACGGGGGGGCCAGCGGCATCGACTTTGGCCATGTTAATCGATCAAACCATCGATTTTGGCCAACCCCAGTTGGAAGAATGGGCGAATGTGGCCGAATTGTCGGCATCTCCCTTAGTGGCCAATACGGTTGTCGCCTGTGTCAGCTACTCGGGTGGATTTAATTTCCCGGTGGTTTTCGCATTGGACGCCACAGTATGCCAGAATATGGCCAACATCATGATGGGAGGCTCCTCATCTGAAGGCGCTGAAGGGATTTCAGACATTGAAATGGGTGCCATTGGTGAGGTTATCAGTCAGATGATGGCTGTTATTGCCAATAATATGAGCCAGTTCTTGGGAATTTCGGTTGATATCTCACCACCCGACGTCCAGTTATTCAGTCCGGAGGTTATGGCGCAATATATGCCCGAAGGCGGTGAGGTGCCTTTGGCTTCGGTTGCCTATCCCATCACCAATTGCCCAACCTTGGGCGATTGTACTCTGACTCAGATTATGCCGGTAGAAGGGCTTCGTCAGCAGGTTCATGCTGCCCGTATGGCTGCTCCTGCCGCCGATGAGGCTTCTCTTGTTGGTGTCGGCTCTGGAAAAAAAGACGACTTCCCGGGCTTTGAATATAGCGGGGTCCAAAATTCCGACTATGAATTTCAGGAAGGGGGCGGAACCATTCATGTAAACCGTGCTGGGTCTGATCCGGTGACGGTGCAGCCCGTAAAATTCCCTTCCTTTGACGCTCATACCTCCAGCTACGGTGCGATGAACACCAACCTGGAGCTGGTGATGGATGTGTGCCTAAACCTAACGGTGGAATTGGGACGCACCGAGCTATCCATTAAAGAAGTGCTGGAGCTGACCCGTGGATCTGTCATTGAGCTCAATCGTGTGGCTGGGGAGTCGGTTGACTTGTATGCCAATGGCAAAATGATTGCCAAAGGCGAAGTGGTCGTTATCGAGGACAATTTCGGCCTTCGGATCACCAGTATTGTTTCCCCGGCCGATCGCTTGCGAGGCCTCTAACGTTATTCACAGCATGTTTTGAGCAAGCACACTTCCTGTATCGTGGTGCTAGCTCCGCTTTTTGGGCCTGCGGTGGATTTGGGGTATCCGGCCAACTGTAATGATTTCGTTACATGTCATAATTCTGCCTTAAATTAATTAGACAATGATTTGGCGTGATCCAAAGGGGATTATGCCTGAATGTTCTTGGATACAGTCGCTTACATGGGTAAGGGCGTGTGCTTGACATGACTGTTATTTCATATTTAAGTAGCGTTTATTAGGATTGTTTTTATCTAGTTTGGGGAGAAATAGGCGATGGTCGATTTGCTGCGACGCGTGGCGTCGGGGATGCCGCTGCATGGCGTTTCTGGGAAACGAATCCAAAAGAATACCGGCTTTACTGCATCGGGGTTATCTCTGAAACCCTTGGGTCAGGATTCAGTCCGATTCTCTGGGAGCCCGAAACAGGATGCCCAGCTGTTAAAGAAATACGGCATTTCTGTGGATGCTGTTCAGACCCAACTACCGGAGGGGGTGAGCCTGTCAAAAGCCGCCAAGCGTCGTCTCATTGTTCAAGCTTTGGAAACATACGAGCATGCGGCTAAAAAGCGTTTGCTCAATGAACAACTGATCAAAATCAAGCCGGATACCAACCATGTGTCCGGGCGGAACTTTTCTTCGACGGTCGTTTTAGAGAATGGAATCACCGCAACCGCCGTCAATTCTGAATTCAGTCGGGATGATATCCTTTGTGGCGAGCGCTCTGGAATTGTTTCTGCCTTGAACCAGGCTATCCATAAAGTGTCTTTAGAAGCATTGAAGTCCGATCCCCAGGCGTTAGAGACGTTACGTCAGGGGATGAAGGTCAAGCATTTGGTTATGTCTGGCGCGCATCGGCATAAGGGAGAAAACAGCGCAGATGAATCCAAAGACAGCTTGTCGAGTCCGCCTCCCTGCTCGGATTGCCAGGCCTGGATGAACACCAGTGAATATTTCTCACCGGACACCCAGATAGTTACCCTGGATCGCGCCCTGGGACCTACACCCATCCTACAGATGATGCCCTTGAAAAAAATGCTGCCGTTTTGGAATGATTCTGTCGTCAGTCGACTTAAACCAACTATAGACACCCAAGAACCTTCCGTTGATGCCATGCCGGTTCAGTTTTCGCCACGGGCTTCGGCCATTCAAGGTCTGGGTATTGATGAGGTGCGTGTTAAGGCCCTGGTTAAAAAGGCGAAAGAGGCCTATCAAGCAAACTCACTGGCAGAAGTGTCTCGTAAAAATGCAGCTGTCGCCGCATTGTTAATGCCTATGAATGAGATTGTTACGGCCACTCGATTTGATATCACGGCGCGTTGGTACAATGACCCTGCTAAAACGGTTTTAGAAAAAGGATTTCGAGAGATGCAGGAGCGAGGTTTTACGACGAACCCTGAAAAAGGAGCGCAGGCGGTTGCCTTTGCCTTCTATAGTGATTATCCACAACCAACAGTCAATACCTTGGGGTATCTGGCCCAGCTGGAGCGGGGAAATGGCGCGGATAAGACTCTGATTATCCGTATTGAAGACAATGCGATTCAGGTTAGGACCATCCGAGATATGATGCCCGAGGTCTATATGTCGGCTCGGGTGCCTCGCGAAGGTGGGAAATCCTAGCAACCTGACTTTTGGACGTCGCTTTTGAATCTGATTTCAGCTTAATGCGTATTGGAGGTAGCCCAAACGTTTCGTAAAAGGCTTTTTTCGGCTTCAGACAGATCTGCTCTTGGGGCCATTCGTTCCACATAATCTGCCCAAACCGGCTTTGTATAGCTCTTGGGCTTGGGTGTGGCATGGCAGGTGCTGCATCGGCTTTGCAGAAGCTGCATTGCTTTTAAGGAGGGTTCCTTAGTTGATGCGGGGTCTTCTGCACAAGCAGGCCAGGGGCCTCCTATCCAGAGAAGGGAAAAGACAAGAGAAAGAGCAAATAATTGGGGTTTCATGGACGGGTTATCCTGAACGCGATGTTGGCTGAATACAAGATAACTATAGCAGGACCATTGGCATCGTAGAGCAGGATTTGCAACGAGATCCTGTTGACGCAGTTTTTGCCGTATACTGAATGACAAGCCCCGTTTTAGGCAATCAGGAGGCCTGTTTTCACAATGGACCCCATTCGTCCTATCTCCGAATTTGAAGAGCATCTTCATGCGGCGGCCCAGATTACGGTCAGTCAGCCCGAGAAATCTACGGGTCCTTCGGGTGTTTCGGGCCCTCCCGGCTTTACTGGGCCAATTGACGTTCGGCGTTTGCAAACCGATCAGCCTTATCTCATCTCTGCTTTGGATTACATGTTGTATCGGGCTCGCACGGAGTACTTTCAATTTCGCTATGCCAATGCGCAACCAATGTATGAACAATATTTTCGCTTCCTGCGTTATTACCGGGGAGGTGTGTATTCTCCAATCGCTCGAGAATATTACCCCTCGGTTTATCAGTATATGATTACCAAGAATGTGGTTGAACGACGCTCAGAAGCCGAAAAGTTTTTTAATGCTCAGCTTCTGGAGCATCTGAAACCGGCTTTGGAGAAGAAAGAACCTGTATTTCGTCCTGTATTGGAGCGAATACAGCAGTTACAGCAACAGCAATTGTTCCCTGTCATTCCCGAGTCCCCGGTGGCGGTAAAGCCTGAAGTCCTGGTGAGTTTGGCAGAGGAGTTTACTCACATCCAACAGCCTCAGGTCGCATTATATTTGTTGGGTATGGCAGAAGTTCGCCATATGTTTGAGGTTTCCCAGATTCATCGCCAAGCGTTGAACCTTCAACCGGGGACCAAAAACTTGCCCCGACTGACCGAGCTTTATCGACCTAAGTTTTATGAGCACTATGGACTGCCCTATCTGGCAGGGCACATCGCAGAGCCGCCTCCTTTGCATCAATTTGCTTCCAAGTCTGTTGAGCTTCCTTATGAGGTTGAATCGGTGCATATGGTTGCGCCCATTCCGGAGGACCCTACGCGTCGGCAGGGACGCTCTCCTCGGCAAAAGCGGCAACAGCAGAATCAATCTCGTAAAGGCCGCTCTGCTCGCAAAGGCCGGGTAAGTCCCCACATTACGATTTAGTTGGTTTCCTCGATAATAAACATCCCCTAAGCGACTCTTGGCAAGGTGGTTTCATAACGTTACGCCATTGGCCAATTCTCAGGTGCTTGGGTTTTTTTGCATAATGAAGCCACTCCAACTCTTCTAATGTTAGTTGCCTGGCCTCACATTTCTGTCGAGGCCATTTTTATTTCCTGAGGGGTCTCGGCAGAGCAGAAGATTTGAAGGTTAAGACTGGGTTGTCGGGTGTGATTCTGCAACCGCGGCCCGTGAGGACACGTTGTCATAAATGTCTTTTGAAATTTGTTGAATCAGATCCTTGGCCCCGTAGTTGTTGAAAGGGCGCTCGACCTGTATGGCCAGAATATACTTGGCACCATTGGGCAGGGTGATGAGACCCGAATTGCCCAGAGATGTCCCAATGTCTCCTGTCTTATGGGCCACTTGGGTCCCTTTGGGCAGTAGGGCAGGGATCAAGCCTCTGTTATGCGTGCCTGTTAAAATGTCCAGTGCCCGGGTTTTGGATTCTTCGGTCAACATCTCTGACTGATCAATGTTGTAAAGCACCATCGCCATATCTTGCATGGAAATCACGTTGGTACCACCCAGGTCTGGCAGCCAGTTTCCTAGGTGGGTTCGCTGGAGTCCAAGCTCTTTAAACTGGGAGTTTAGTGCGTCAACACCCCCTAAATGATAAATCAGCATATTGGTGCAACTGTTGTCACTGGTTTGAATCATTTGCCGAGCGACTTCAATGGCAGGCAAAGGCTGGCCGGTGGCTTTGAATTGGAGTGAGCCGGAACCGGCGGCTTGTTCGAAATCCTGGTAAAGCAAGTGCTGATATGGGGTTAAGTTTCCGGCGTCCACGTCGCGAAAAAAGGCCATCAAAATGGGCAGTTTGATGACACTGGCGGCAGCCACCGCATCGGTGCCTCGAACGCTGACATAGCTTTGATCTTGCAAATTGTAATAAAAGAGGTGAGGGACCAGGTTGGTCGGATAGGCGGCCAAACGCTGTTCAATTATCGCCTTTAATGAGGTGTCTTCCTGGCGTAAGGGCAATGTTGCCAAACTTGGGTGATTGACCTTGTCAAACCGGTCCACAATCTCGGGACGGTAAAACTGCTCAGGAGTTTTAATGTCTTGATTCTTGGGACCATAGCCGGCGGCAATGTTCCAAACGAGCACAGAGGAAAAAAGCAACCCCCCCAGGCCCATCATCATAAGGCGCTGGCGGTGTCGTTGCCTGGCGAGGCGTTGTTGTCTCGAACGTGCTTGCATATTTTTACTATAGCAGTTTTTTTCAGACTTTTGACTCCCTCTGGCGAATCAATCTCAACTGGCCGCGAGGAGTCATATTATTACTATAGTAGGGGGCATGACCTTGGCCGCAAAGATCCAGATGGCGGATGGCAAGGGCGTTATTTCTGATGCAAGTTTTTAATCTGATCCGTAATTTCCTGAACCTGTTGTTTCAGTGTCAGGTCTTCAGCCAGAAGCTCTTTCATTTTTTCGTAGGAGTAAAGCATGGTGGTGTGGCGACGTCCGCCAAAGAGTTGGCCAATCTGGGGGAAGCTGGCCTCGGCCAGTTCTCGCACGATATAGACGCCGACCTGACGAGCTGCTGCAATGTGCTTGGTCCGCAAGGGGCTTTGTAAATCGGTGCGCTTAAGGTGATAGTAATGGGCTACCACATCCAGCATATCCTCAAGGGAAATCCGGGAGGGATCGAAGCGCTTGCCAAGAAGGGCCTGGGCTTGAGGCAAATCAATGTCACAGTGGGTGAGCATCCGATAGGCGGAAATTTTGTTGAGTGCCCCTTCCAATTCCCGGATGTTGGTGGGAAAACTTTCGGCCACGTATTGGACCACGTCGCCGGGTAAGTGCAGTTCCAACTGTTGGGCTTTTCGTTGCAGAATAGCGACCCGGGTTTCAAAGTCTGGTGGCTGAATATCGGCAATAAGGCCCCAGGAGAACCGGCTTCTTAAACGATCTTCCAGGCGAGAAAGTCGGTCGGGTGCCCGATCGCTGGAAATCACAATCTGCTTTCCGGCTTGGTGTAAGGCGTTAAAGGTATGGAATATCTCTTCTTGCGTGCGATCCTTGCCTTCAAGAAATTGGATATCGTCAATAATCAACAGATCAATGCGCCGGTAGCGATCCCGGAAACTTTTCATGTCCTGGTTTCCCAGGGCTGTAATGAGATCGTTGGTAAACTGCTCGGTAGTGACGTATTTGACCTTGCATTCCGGACGATGGTGTTGAATAAAGTGACCAATAGCTTGCATGAGGTGGGTTTTGCCTAAACCGACACCGCCATAAAGGAATAAGGGGTTATAACTTTGAGCCGGTGACTCTGCCACGGCCAGAGCAGCGGCATGGCAAAATCGGTTGTGGTTTCCGACGACAAACTGATCAAAGGTGTACTTGGGATTTAATTGGCTGCGGTTGGCTTTGGGGGTCCAGGTGTTTTTACGGGTTGTTTCTTCGATTAAAATGGCCTGACTTTCCGGAGAGTCTTGCACATCCTGGGCGTTAATCTCAATCTCGATTTGAGGCAAAGCGGGCAAATCCAAGACACTGGCAAAGGCCCGAGTCAGTTGATCCCGGTAGTTCTTTAAAATCCAATCTCGGTTAAAACTGCTGGTGGTGGCCAGGGTAATTTTCTCCGATTGCACATGGACAACATGCAAGGGTGCAATCCAGGTTTCAAAGCTCGGGGCAGTTAACTGGCCTTTAAGAACTTCCTGGACGGCCTCCCACGCAGTGAGCCGTTGTTGCTCTGTCATTGATTCCATGGTGCTGAACACTCCTTCTCTCATCAGGACGCGGCGTAACCCCGTTCCAATAAACCAAGCCAAGCCAAAACGAGGTGTTTCCTAAACATCTTTCTTGAATGTTACAATGTATAAACTGTTTTGACGGTTATCTCCAACAGAACCGTTGCTGTCTGTCCTCCTCATTTGGACCGACTGCTTGGTTAGTGTATCATGCCCGTATTCGAAAAAAAGATTTCGTATCAATTGTTTTACATGGTAACCTTGTAGCAATACCGGTATTCACAGACAAAGGAGTCATTCCCCTTATGAAACGTACGCTTGAAGGAACGAAATACAAAAGAAGAAGAGTCAGCGGGTTTCGTGCACGCATGGCAACCGTGGGTGGCCGTAAAACATTGAATCGCCGCCGGGCCAAGGGGCGTCATAAAATCGCTATTTAATGCTTCCCAAGGCATTTCGACTCACCCATCGCGTTCTTTTTAAAAAGACCATGGGGGCTGGTCGGTCACTCTGCCAGAACCCCTATTTTCTGGTGCTTGGATTGCCTCGTGTTACAGAGGCCCCATCCCCAACGCGCTATGGCTTTGTTGTGAGCAAGAAAGTTAGTAACAGAGCGGTGCATCGTAATACCGTCAAACGACGGCTGCGTGAAATTGTTCGCCAAGACGTTCTTGTGCGTCACCCAGAGGTTTTTCAGCCTTATGTCGCTATTGTCGTGATTGCCAGGAAGGATGCGCTCACGGCATCCTATCAACAGATGCAACACGCCATGATGAAGTGCCTTCAGAAACAGGGGCCACAAAATTAGATGTTGAAAACCTGTGTTCTTGGTTTAATTAAGATCTATCAGATGGGGTCCCGGCTGTTTCCGCCAAAATGTCGGTTTTACCCCTCCTGTTCTACTTATACGGCACAAGCCGTCGAACGCCACGGTGTCCTGATAGGAGCTGTTCTGGCTATCGGGCGTCTGAGCCGTTGTCATCCTTTACACCCTGGTGGCCTTGATCCGGTCCCTGCCCAACCGCCGGGCTTTTTCAAGAAGATGAAGAAAAGGAGCGCCTAAGACCCGTGTTTGACCTTATTACCCAAAGCATGCTCTTCCTGTTGGAAACCCTGAAGTCTCTGGTTGGAGACTATGGATGGGCCATTATTGCCTTGACCGTGCTGGTTCGCTTGGCTCTGTGGCCATTGTCCAAGTCTCAAATGAAGTCCATGAAGATGATGCAGGAACTGCAACCCAAGATGAAAATGTTGCAGGAACGCTACAAGGCAGATCCACAGACACTGCAAGTGGAAATGATGAAGCTCTACAAGGACTACAAGTTTAATCCTCTGGGGGGCTGCTTGCCGATGCTCGTGCAGTTGCCCTTGTTTATCGGGTTGTATTGGGCCATCTCCAGTCCGCATTTTATGACGGATCAGGATCCGACCTTCATGAACATCATTCACTTGAAGCATACCGGTGTCGTCAGCCACAGTGGCGATTCCTTTGATGGAAAGATGAGTCTTGGCGAAAATGGCGGTGGGTTTCTCGGCGTGGGCAAGGATAAGCTTGAGGCTGGCGCCGATATGACCATCAGCTTGAATGACGGGAAAAGTTTCGAGCAGAAGTTACAACATGCGAACAAGGCTCTGGTTATTCTGCCGAAAGAGCCTCGCCCGGGCGTGCCGTTGACCATTACAACCACCTTTGAGAAATTGGGGTTGGAAGGATACGAAAGCGTTGCCAAAACCATTACCCTGCCTGTGGTGAATACGGGCACGAAAGAAACGGAGCGCATTACCTTTACGTCGAAAGGCAAAGGCCAGCCCCTGGAAACCACGTTGGAGTCGACTCCAGGTAAAACGGTCCCTCACTACGATGTACTCGTGTTGGTTATCCTCTTTGCTATTACCATGATCTGGTCTCAACGTATGATGACCAGCCAGGCGGCCTCCACGGCAAGCGATCAGCAACAGCAATTGATGAAGTTTATGCCGATAATGTTTTCGGTCTTTCTCTTCATCTTTCCCATTCCGGCGGGGGTACTCCTTTATATGGACACCAACAGCTTGTTCCAGATCTTCCAGACCTGGATGTTTCAGCGAGAGTCGAGTACACCAGCGGATTCTAAGGCAAACCCGCCTTCCCAACGGGTATTAGACATTAAGCCCGATACCCCGCAAGCATAATCCTGGAAAGAACAACGCACAACAGCATTTCACTCCGGCTTTGGGATTAACCTGGCCGGAGTGGTGTTTTTTGTGACTAAATGTAACAATTTTACGAGGTACTCTTGTTGAAACGGTGTTTCCGGTCGATAACAGAGTTATATATTTATTCGTGAATTTAGAAGAAGGCCAACCACCCTCGATGAGACGACCCTCTGCCCAACCCGGCTTTACCCTGAGTAAGCTTTTAGTTGCCACCGTTCTTGTGGCCGGCATTGGCGTCAGCATTTATCCGACACTCCAATCGGCAACAACCCAGCGGGTCAATTCCGTGGTCATGGACTCGGTCTCCCACGTGTCAAATGCTTACCAAGCTTATCGCAACAGGTACGATGCCGGTGGCCATACCCGGATGCAGGATTTAGTCCAGTTTATGGGGGCTTCTCAAAAAGATACGGTTTCTGAAATTGACGGCTATCCCAACATTAGTTCTGGACAGCAGACGCTTTCATGCAGCAACAAAGATGTGACCTGTCTGCGGTTTTCCAATGGGGCCGTGGTCCTGTTCCCCACTCAGGCGGCTTTTGGCCAGACGAACGAAAACAATGCCTTGCCTTTTCTGGTGGATCCGGATGGTATGGTTAGTTCCGTCAAATCCGTCGGCTTTGCCCTATACTATTCCGGCCAGTTTCGCTCAGGTGGTACCTATTTGCCCGATACGGTCTACTATGAAAATGGTCAGGAGGCGAAGCCTCATTTAAACCCCAATCCGCAGTACGATCCCCATTGGTTTACCTGGGATCAGTAGCGAACACTTGAATGCTGTGTTCAGCGGCAACAACTCTTTTACTCATGAGTACCGCATCAACCAACGTTTTCAGGCATAGCCCATGAGGCGTCGATAAATGACGCCGACAGGCCAACACCTGTTGTGGGGTTCACGAAAGAACACCAAAGGCCACTGAAGCAGATGATTTCGCTGAATTAGAGGCCGAGGAAGTCCGGGCCCGAGCCTTGTTCAGTGGGCTTTACACGTAAGTTGGCTTCAGGGCAGACGATCTCACAGGTCCGGCACTGAATACAGTTTTCCAAGGACATGCCGTGAGTGCGGGTGCCTTCGAGAATATCCACTCGGTGAACTTCTGCCGTACAGTCAGACACACAGGGCGTATCTTTACCCAGGGAATCGTAGTGACGAATACAGGACACGCAGGTGGTGGCCTCAAACTCGTCAATATGACGGTTCTCTTCGTGGTATTTCGTGTAGGCGTAGAAAACCGCATCTTCCCGGGAGTAGACAGTATCCTTGGTAAACTGCGGGTTGGTCACCGACACCGGGGCCTTGAAGTCCGGATGAATGTATTCCCGACAATTCTTATAGCTCACCGGTCCCATGTCTTTTTTGCCGCTAAACATGGTCAGGACACGTAAGCCATCAAAGGGAGCGTTAAACGGGCGGCTAAGACCGGCCTGGACGGCTCCCATAATCGGATTTCCGGCATCGACCCCTTTGGCAACCGTCGGCAGGTACTCGCCCAGCAATCTGGGGTTTTCCATAAAGGTCTGGCGGAAGTAGCGGCTCTCGTACAAATCCTTCATAACAAAGGTATTTTGCATTCGCTGCTGATAATTGCTCAGCTTGGACTGGCTGAAGTCCTTGGCTTGAAGGGCGTCATGAATGGTGTGTGCGGCTTGGTAACCACACTCCATAGCCATATCAACCCCGGCCAGACGACGCGGGTTCAAAGTCCCCAGAGCATCACCTACCAAGAGCGCCCCGTCAACGGCAAATTTCTCGGGTAACGAGTAGTAGCCGCCTTCGGGCAGCAGCGCCGCGCCATACTTCACGAGGCGTCCTTCCTGGATCATGTTCTGAATCCAGGGGTGTTTTTTCATATCCTGCAGGCGTTGCTGTGGATTGATGTTCGGGTTATGGCTGTCCAAACTGATAATCAAGCCAATGGTCAGCCGGTTGTTCTTCATCCCGTAAACAAAGCCGCCACCGAAGGTGCCATCCAAAATGGGGTAGCCCATGGTGTGCCACACTTTGTTGCTGAAGTCACCAGGAATTTCCCAGAGTTCTTTAACACCCACAGACCAGAGCTGGGGGTTTTTCCGGAGATTGAATTTCTTGATCAGGTCTTGGGACAGAAAACCCTTGTCCCCAAAGACTGTGACATCGGCATAAACATAGTCATCCATGGGGTTTTCGGTATGGCTGACCCGGACACCGACAACCTTATCCCCTTCATACATGATTTCATGAGCCGAGAAGCCCGGGAAGAAATCGATGGTGATATGGGGAACCTCTTTAATGGTTTCTTTCAGGTGGTTTACCATCCAGTTGATCACGTGACTCAAGGTCAGAATCAGATACCCTTCTTTCTTAAACTCGTCGGGCATCAAGGGACGGGGGACATCCCATTTCTTTTGGGTGCCCATCACCGTGAAAAAGCTTTCCGAACAGACACCTTCAATGGGAAAACCAATGTTTTCGTAGTCCGGGAAGAGCTTCTTGATCACGTGCGGATTGGAGACGGCACCACTGACAATGTGGCCGCCAAACTCACGGGCCTTTTCCAAAATGGCGATCGACAGCGGTTGACCGCTTTGTTTGGCCAAGGTAACCAGTTGATTTGCCAAAGCGAGGTTGGAGGAACTGCCGCCAACCAGAAGGACATCATATTTAATACGATCTGCGTCAGACAACGGAACTTACCTCTTTTTGAGTGGATGATTGATTTTGTTTCAGTTGGCGAATCATTTCAGGAATCACCTGATAGACATCGCCAACAATGCCATGATGGGCAAACTTGAAGATCGGCGCATCAGCATCTTTATTAATGGCAATGATTAAATCGGCATTTTGCATTCCGACCCGGTGTTGAATGGCCCCAGAAATGCCGCATGCAATGTACACTTTGGGACGAACCGTTTTACCGGTTTGACCGACTTGGTGATTATAGCCAATCCAGCCAGCATCCACCACCTTGCGAGAGGCGCCAATGGTTGCGTTTTCGAAGCAGGAGGCCAATTCCTTCAGCAACGCAAAGCCGTCCGCATTACCCAAACCGTAGCCTCCGGCAATAATCACATCGGCGTCGGTGAGCTTAATACCTTGGTTGACTTCCTTGAAGGTTTCAATGACGGCCAGTCGGTAGTCAGAGGGCTCCAGATTAACGGGCACCTGAACCACATTGCCTTCCCGCTGCCAATCGGGCTTAAGCGGAATCATGACACCAGGACGGGTGGTTGCCATCTGGGGATTCTTCCAAGGGCCTAAAATACGGGCCTTTAAGCTCTCGCCGAAGCTGGGACGGATGGCGTATAGACAGTTCGCGTAAAGGCCGATTTTACTGGGGTCCGAACCGCCTTTGTGGTCATAAGGACCGATATCCAACTCGGTGGTATCGGCGGTTAAGCCGGTTTTAAAGTGGGCCGCAATTCGGGGGGCCAAGTCTCGGCCGGTTGTCGTCGAGCCCAGGAGCATGGTATGCGGCTCAACCTGCATTTGTTCCAGCCAGCTACAAATTACTCGGCGGTAGGGGAGGGTCCGATATTGCTCCAAATCCGGATGATCGGCAATATAGACAATGTCTGCGCCATATGCAATCAGGGTCTTGGGTAATTCATTAATATTATGACCCAGAACAATGGCGCTGAGTGGACGTTGCAATTTATCGGCCAATTTCCGACCGGCCCCTAGCAGTTCCAGGGCGACCGGTTGAATTTCACCAAAGCTTTGCTCGACAAAGACCAACACCTCGCCAATGGGTTGATTGGCATTTAAGGGCACGCGCTCTTCTTCGGGCTGCGGGGTGTTTTGTTGTTCGGGGGCTGTATCGCTCATGCTTTTGCGAACTCCTTCACGTTGGTGGATTCCATCAGCTCTTGAATCAGGGCATCAACAGATTTGCCTTGGTGCATGGTGCACTGACCGCCAATTTGGCCCACTTTGTCGGTGTGGGCAACGATGGTGGGTGACCCTTTCAAGCCACAAAGCTCGGGATCTGCACCTACATCGTCCAGGGTGATTGTATGAATGTATTGATTTTTCAAGTCTTCGTTGCGCATCAGCTCTTGTACCAGTCGGGCACCCCGGATGGTCTTGTACTCCAGGGGATGGTAGGCGTTGGCAACAGTAACCATGGCAGGCAGTTCGCTCATCACATCCTGGTGACCCCCTTCTACAATCCGACGGGCATGAAGCTTTCCGTCTTTAATCGAGAAGTCTTCACAGTAGGTGACCTGGGGCAAGTCCAGGCGCTCAGCAATCTGAGGGCCCACCTGGGCGGTGTCGCCATCGGTGGTTTGAAGGCCGCTAAAAATCAGATTGAAGTTGCCGATGTGTAAGATGCACTTATGCAATGCATATGCTGTTGCCAAGGTATCAGAGGCAGCCAGGCGACGGTCGGAGAGTAGGTACGCCTGATCGGCTCCATGCTCGATGGCTTCCAATAAAATCTCTACAGCTGGCGGTGGACCCATGCTAAGGGCCGTAACTTTACCACCATACATCTTTTTGGTATGCAACGCAGCTTGCAAGGCAAACCGGTCGAACGGATTAAGCATCCGTTTTGCTTTGGCCCGGTCAATGGTACCATCCGGGTTCAGGCCCGCTTTGGAACTTGTATCGGGCACTTGTTTAATCAAGACAATAATGTCAGTTATTCCTGACACAAGGCAGATCCTCCAGATTCTCAGCGAGGGAACTTATCAATAGTCGTTTAATCACGGGGCTCGCATCATCTCGACCATAGACACAGGGGTATTATAACGACATTTGTCATTAATAACCAGCCTAATACAAATTTAGGAGAGCAACACCGAATGATCAAGCAAAACTTTTATCAAGATTGTCATGGGACGGCGAGGATGCTTTGCGGACTCATCCTGAAGAAGGATTTAAATTAATGGTTCTGGTTGTCCGGATTCCAATACAGCCTGTCCACTAAGCCTTCTTTAGCTATTTGTCGTCCTTTTTCTGTCAGTTTTAGGGTCTTTAGGGAAAAGCTCGATAGGATATAGGGCATGAGAATGTATTCATCGATGAGTCCGACATTGTAAAGCCCTTGTAATGCTTTATAGACACTTTTTACTTTAGGCGTAATGCGATAGTCCGGGTCCTGATCCGGAAGCTGTCGGAGTGGGGGATCGGCTATGTCAAGAACAATATCGAGGACAGGCACTTCCGGTTCTGGATACTGCGGCTCTTTGGGTGCTCTGGTGAGCTTTTTAAGGAGCCAAAATCGTTCTTCGTAGCGGGAAAGACGTTGGTCATAATGTTCTTTTGCCCTCTTATAAGCTTCCTCCTGAGCGGGACTGACCTCACCTCTTAGTGCCAGGAAGCTCCGCATCACGATCCAGCCGGTTATGTCCTCGTCGTAAGATTTTCGAAGTGCTTCAAGAGTGGCTTTTCGATTCTGCAGTGCAGTTGTGCCAAAGGTCACCTCAGTGAAGGGAGGTTTGGCTCCCGTTGCCGAAAGCTGGCTCACTGTCCCATGCCCATAAGAGAGGTGCTCAGGCCGATAGGGCAGAAAGCTGCGTTGTTGACTTGATAGGGGGATGATTGGTTTTAAGGTTGTTCTCGACAGGTTTACGTGCATTGTCCCTTACCCCGCAACACTCCTTTGCTCGAATCCCGGTATTTATCGGGATTAATAATGATGCTGATGCGATTCCCCAACCCAGATGGTTTTGATGCGGATTGTCTCGCACCCACCTTCTATTTATAGATTTGTTTCTATAAATAAATGAATGGTATCTGAATAGCAAGCTATGATTCTTGATTGATTTCTTCGAGGGGCTGCTATTAGGCCGACAGGTTGATACGCCGTTGATTGGCTAATGCAATCAACGGCTCTACAAATATCGATCGGGCTTTGGGACTCAGGGGAAGTTGACTCAAATGGTTGACCAGGAATCGAACCTTCTGACCTGCTGTGTGGTTTTGCGCCCCTGGGCCCGAGAGTTCTTTTTCCAGAATTTGTCCGTTAACCCGATGTTCAGCATAAAAAACATCCTCTCCGAGACTTTCGTATTCCTGTTCTCGGCGTGTGAATTCCAATACGGGCGAATGAGCAACGAGTCCGAGCGTCTTTGCTTCTTTGAGAGAATCATCATCCAAAGCTAAGGCAATCACGTGGTCTTTTGTATTTAATGTTCCTGGCACGGGTTGTCCATAATCCAAGCGATCCAGGTAACCCCGGCCAAAGCGTAGATTCAAAGTCATCATCCTGTATTACCCCAATTACATCACTTCCAACACGGACACGTCATCCTACGTGTATACACGTGATGGTATCAGCATGGATAGCCCGACGCCAAGAGTGAGTTGGCGGGTTGTTACATATTTCGTTACGCATTTTAATGGGAGTGAGGAATAGGGGCCTCGTTTAAAAGGGCTTTCATTTCGGCGACGGCAGGACCGATTCCGGTAAAGATTGTCTTGGCAATGATATTGTGGCCGATATTCAGTTCTACCAGCCCTGGAATGGCCAGAACCGGGCGGACATTATCATACGTTAATCCATGTCCGGCATTGACTTCCAGTCCGATTTCCTGACAAATACGCCCTGCTTCCAGGAGTGCATTTAACGCTACGTCGGCTTTAACACTGTCCTCAATGCACGCTTCCGCATATTCTCCGGTGTGGAGTTCAACAATGCTTGCCCCCACTGCTTTTGATGCCTGGAGCTGCACTGGATCCGGATCGACAAAAAGACTGACGCGAATATTGGCCTCGTGAAGTTTTGCAATGGCAATTTTTAAGGTTTCCTGATGATTGACGACGTCTAAGCCACCCTCTGTGGTCAATTCTTCTCGACGCTCGGGCACAAGGGTTGCCATATACGGTTTCACCTGACAGGCAATGGCCACCATTTCCTCGGTTGCCGCCATTTCGAGATTGAGACGGGTTTTAATTTTGGCTTTTAGGTGGTGGATATCGGCATCGCGAATATGTCGGCGATCTTCTCGAAGATGGGCAGTAATACCATCTGCGCCATGGGCTTCGGCTATAAGAGCTGCCAGGACCGGATCGGGCTCATTTCCGCCACGAGCATTTCTTACTGTGGCAACGTGATCGATGTTAACACCAAGAAATACCATAAATAGTTGTCGTCCAATCTAAAATCGTCGTATACAATGTTAAGAACATGTAAAGATATTGAATCCATCATGTCCCGTTCTGGGGTTAAGCATACCGTTAACACCATAAAACGCAATATTAAAAGGAAGTTTAAAAACGATGAAAGAAGGGTTGTTGCGTTCTATTTTCCGGGTCCTTGAAGGAAGTAAAAGGTTGAGTTAGTGAAAGGTTTTTGTTACACTCGCTGAACGTGAAAGTTAGCCTAGGAGATAGCCGAGTGAATGCACGGATATCGCAAGGGCAAGAACGTTGCAGCTGCCATTTGGTCCTAAATCTAGTGAAAGTAATTGGAGAAGAGGTAGTGAGTTGGAAGCGGATTCTCGAGAGTTGGATTATTTCTCAAAGCAGCCTGGTTAAATTTAACTTGTCCTTGATGACCTTGTCGGTTTGTACTATGGGAGGTCTTGCCCTGGCTGGCGTTGGACATCCTCCGGAAAGCAGTTTTGAAGTTTATCAATCGATTCGTACCGCTGAAGCAGTGGTGAAGGGTGTTCCTGGTGTGTCGCAACCCGACACGGCAATGATTGCCGCCTCGGCTTTCGATACGGCAGATGATTATGTTCGGGAAATTTTTGGTACGCCTGTTCCTAACCACATCTCTGCTGCAGAAGAGGCTGTGCGCCAGCCTTTAAAGTCTCCTTTGCCAGATGACATCAAAGTGGATGTTGTTGATAATGGTCCCCCGCCAGTACCAGGAGTTGCTGTGGCAGCCGCTCCTGCGAACCTTGGCTCACCTTTTATGAGTAGCCGCCGCCTTATGTGGCCGATGCGTAGTGGCTATGTCTCCTCCCGTTTTGGTATGCGTTGGGGGCGTATGCACCATGGCACTGATATTGCTGCTCCTATGGGCACACCAATTATGGCTGCTGCTGATGGCAAGGTCATTTTCTCAGGCTGGGAAAGCGGCTATGGCCAGTTGATTGTGGTTGATCACGGTAATGGGGTTAAAACCAAGTATGGTCATTGTTCCTCACGATCCGTAAGTGTCGGACAAACAGTCAAGCAAGGGACCGTTATTGGGCGTGTAGGTACGACCGGTCATGCAACAGGGCCGCACTTGCACTATGAGGTGGTCCGTGAAGGCGTTGCCCGCAACCCGGAACAGTTTACGCGTCGCCGTTAAGAGAATGGCATTTTCAGGGTAAATAACCTAAACTCAGGTTTGGGTGCTACTCTCCTGCTTGGCGTTATTCTTTCTGGAGCTTGGTGGTGAGGGTGAGGCCGGATTTACCCGAAACACACTGAGAGGACAAGTTATGCGTTTTCCTTGGCAGTCTGCACCATGTTCGCCTGACCCTTATACGCTACTCAGTGTCACACCTCAGGCCAGTCCAGAAGAAATTCTTCAGGCTTATCTTCGCCAGCGTCAACAGGTTCGGCCCGAGGCCTATCATTCTCGCTATAAACAGTATGCTTCCCAGTACGTACGCCGCTTGGATGATGCCTATCATGTGCTATCGGATCCCTCACTTCGTCGTCGGTTAGACCGGCAACGATCGAAAGTGAATCCTCGTTCTTCAGATGCTTCGCAGTTAAAAGGGCTGGCCATGATTCGCATTATTTCAGTTGCCTTTGGAGTCTATCTTGTTTTGACTGGCCTGGGTGCGCTATTGCGATCAGGACAGGTTCATCTATCTGTTGTCGCCTTGGGCTTATTAGTGGTACTCTATGGTGCCATGCGCTTCTTCAGGAAGTGGTATTTGAAGCATTAAGCCCCCTTGTGTAGGATTTTTGATTAATGCCACGCTTGTTACCAGCCCACCCTAAGCGGATTCTTGTAGCCCCGTTACGGTTTATTGGTGATGGGGTTCTGACCGTACCTTTACTGCGTGCCCTTCATTTGACTTATCCGGAGGCTCAGATCGATCTCCTGCTACCTAAATCTATGATGAATTTGTTTGAGCTCTGTCCCTATGTTCATCGCGTATTGACCTGGCCGAAATCTCGCATGGAGTTGTTTCGCCAGGTCCAATCTCAGGACTATGATATTGGTATTGTGATGCGACGGAGCTGGTCTGATGCTTTCATATTTCGCCAAGCCGGAGTCCGTTACTTGGTGGGCTATGATGAACAGCGTTTTCCGATGCCCCTGGGTTACAAGCGATTTGGGCTGTTTTTGGATAAAGCTGTGCCCTTTCCTCCTCTGAATACCGATGTGCCTCAAGTAAAGACCTATCTGGAACTTTTATATTCTATTTGCCCTAAAGCAGCACCAGCAACTGAATCCCTTGAACTTTGGGCTGATGAGCTGGATGAAGTTAGTGTGGAGCAGTTATTGGATCATTACCGTATTGATCCGGCTGATCCGATAGCCGTGATTCATGGGACCAGCGCGTCTCGGGAGAAAGCCCTGGCTTTTGATAAATTTATCCCGGGGCTTCGGGCTCTAGAACACCATGGCTATGCCTTGGTGGCCTTTGGGACGCAGTCGGACCGGGCTTTTTATGATGAGCTGGCTCGATTGGCCGGTGTGTCCCTGGTTAATGTTTGTGGTGAAACCACATTGCGTCAGAGTTTTGTTCTGCTACGTCGTACAAAGATTTTGTTCAGCCTTGACTCTGCGCCCATACATATGGCGGTTGCAGCAGATGTTCCTAGCATTGTTGGTATCTATGGACCCACGAATGAGAAACAATGGCGTCCTTACCCGTATTCCGGAAATTTTACCCCTGTTTTTAATCGGGATTTGTCTTGTCGTCCGTGTGTTCCGAAGCTGTGCAGCCATAATCGGTGCCGGGTGGATTTAAACCCGCTAGATATTTCCCAGGCCATTGAAAACCACCTGTAGATGATGCCTCTGGTATGATTCTTACAGAATTAAAGCTATGGTTAGATGAAAAACTCTCTCAGGTGGTATCGGATCGTCTCCAAAGACAGGCCGAGCGCAATTTAATCCTTAAGCATTTTTGGGCCATCACTCCTGAGATGCTGCTGACAAGCCCTGAACTTGAAATTCCAGAGGATGCCACATGGCTTGAGCTCCAAGCTCTGATTGTTCGGCGTCTGGATGAACGAATGCCCATTCAGTATTTATTGGGTCAAGCGTACTTTTATGGTCATGTATTTTCCGT
Source organism: Vampirovibrionaceae bacterium NZW_1234 (assembly GCA_041697335.1). Taxonomy (GTDB): domain Bacteria; phylum Cyanobacteriota; class Vampirovibrionia; order Vampirovibrionales; family JAGQHJ01; genus JBGUGD01. The sequence continues at coordinate 34,334 of JBGUGD010000012.1, forward strand.
CTCTCCCGCAGTTTTGATTCCTCGGCCAGAAACTGAGCTGCTGGTTTCTGAGGTGCTTTCCGAGATAAACGCCCAACGCTACCACTCTGTATTGGACCTGGGAACGGGCTCTGGGTGTATTGCGATTTCACTCAAGCTGGCTTGTCCGGAACTTAGCGTCAAGGCCGTCGATGTTTCTCCTGAGGCATTGAAGGTAGCCCGTAAGAATGCTGAGGCCCTTGGGGCAGATGTTTGCTTTGTCGGTGGGTCCTGGTATGAGCCGGTTGCTTCGGAAACGTTTGATGTTATTGTTTCTAATCCGCCCTATATTGACATGAGCGATCGAAACACCTTAGCTCCTGAGGTTCTTCAAGAACCCGAGGCTGCCTTGTTTCCCCTGGTAAAGCCTCTTCGCCTTTACCAGTATCTGATGGCGCGCGCTCAATATTATCTAAACCCGGGTGGGGTCTTTTTGGCAGAAATGGGGATGGGGCAACATGACGCGCTGTTGAGCATTGCGAATGAGCTTGGAATGGAAGCCAGGAGTGTGAAAGATTATGGGGGTATCGGGCGCATCCTGGTTGTTCGCCCTGTAGGAAGTCCATAATTCAGAGAACCCGGCAGCGGATTGCATGTCGGGTTCTCTGGATAAGTATGGCAGAATAATTTTGTTCTACATTGCAGGTGGCATTTCAGGAATTTGCTGATCTTCTGCAGCAGCCATTTCCGGAGGTGCTGCAGGTGGTTCGACGGGTTGTGCAGCGGCCGCATCATCAGCACCAGCGGCTGGTGGCTGTCCTGGGGGTGCTCCTGGAGGAGCGCCTTGCGGACCTCCTGGAGGTGCACCTGCCTGACCACCCGGTTGTCCGCCGGGTCGTCCTTGGTTGTTGGCACCATTTTTACCTTTGTCCCCTTTCAGGGCTTCTAGCAATGCTTCCACGATTGCTTTTGCAACTTCTTTTAAAACCTGGTCTCCACCGGGTTGCCCACCTTGCTGTGCGTTTTGACCCGGTTGACCAGTCTGTTGGCGACCCCAATTTCCGACGTCACCAAATTGCTGGGCGCCATCTGTTTGCCCGGCACGTTGCCCCTGTTGTGCGCCTTGGGCGTTACCAGCTTGACCAAGCTGCTGTGGCCCGCGGACGTTCATATCGTTTCCCATTGCCATAAGATTGAATCCTCCCTTGATTTCTCGAATCTAACGAATGTTCCTTCTCGAAGACAGACTGAGAGAACACCCTTTGCAAGGTGCTTTCCTTGACGATGTTGCCTATATGCCCTGAGGTATCTTCAACAACAAGTGTCTAAAATTATAAAAACAAAACTTTTTCGTCTTGTGACGCCATTTATGGATTTTTAAGGAATAGGGCTCATACCGCTCACCTGGCTACTGGTTCAGGTATATGAATCAAAAAAGCCCTGATGTGCAAGGTGTATTTCTATGGAATGAGCCAATGACACTTGCTGCCATTGGCTCAAACAATAATGTGTTTATGATTTCCTATGATTTTTTAATCATCGGCACACTCTAAGCTGCTTATTAACAGAGCCTTGAAGCGGCCAGCACTAAGTACTTCGCTGGGTGCCCATGATTTTCTCCAGAGCGCCTTCAGCATCGCGAATTTGGCCTGTCATTATTCCGCCCATCACGCTGGACAGAATGCCGCCACCACTACTATTACTGTTATCTGAGCCGTTGCCTTTTCGGATCACCAATTCGGCCAGATTTGTTTTTTGTCCTTGAGTACCGCCGCGAGGGGTGCTCCCAACATTGACATTAACGGGTGAAACCATTATTTTTTACCTCCCACACATAACGTCTTTGAGCCAGCGTTAGAAACATCGGAATCAACCCGCAGAGATCTGGGGAGCCGTGTTTTTAGCCGCCGAAAGGCATTAAGACGATTTTCACACACTACGAAATAGATACCATGTGTATAAAAACATGCATGAGGGTCTTTGTGACAGACTTTAGATGTTCTTAAGAAAAAGCCGCAACTTAATCGCCTTCCCCAAAAATGCCGTTGAACAGACCGCCAACGCCGCTGCTAACAGGGTTACTGCCGGCATCGGCTCGACCAAAGTTGGCTGCAGCCAGAACTTTATCAGCCATTCGGCTGAAAGGCACCGATTGTAAATAGACGCGCCCTGGGCCTTTTAACCGAGCATAGAAAAGACCCTCCCCCCCAAAAAACATGGTTTTTATGCCGGAGGCCATTTGGATGTCATAATCAACCCCTTCTGTAAAAGCGACTAAACAACCGGTGTCAACCCGTAGAGATTCGCCTGGGGCTAAATCTCGAGTTAGGATCAATCCGCCAGCATGGATAAATGCATGGCCCTGGCCAGAGAGCTTTTGAAGAATAAAGCCTTCGCCTCCAAAAAAGCCCGCCCCGATGCGTTGGGTAAAGGCAATGCTAATATCCACTCCCGGTTCGGCACATAGAAAGGCATCGCGTTGACAGAGCAGGGGGCCTGTTTCCTTCAAGTTACAGTGAATAATCTTACCAGGATAAGAAGCACTAAAAACCACCTCGCCTGGGCTGTGGTTGGCTTCAAACATGGTGACAAAAAAACTTTCTCCGGCTACAGCCCGTTTCAGGCCGGACATGATGCCACCCAGCAGTCCACCCTCATCCTTGGTATTCATAGTGGTCTTTAATTGGATGCTGTCTGTCATATAGAGCATCGAACCAGCTTCGGCATAGACTTTTTGCCCAGGCTCCAAGGTCATGTGGATGGCCTGCATATCGTCGCCAAGAATTTGGAATTGCATTGCGGGTGCCTCTTTCTCGCTAGGAACTTACAAGGTATTCGCTTTCTAGGGGCATCATAGCGGCTTTGCAAGGACAAGGGAAGTAGATGCCTAAGATGGCACAGCCACAATAGGGCGATTGGTGTCCAGAAGTTCAAAAAGAAAATCAAAGCTCTTGACGGGACGCTCCAGACGATGCGCCCAAAAATAGGCTAAAAAACGATGGGCTCTGACGGTATGGGTATACAAGTTCGTATTATGAGGATTAGAAAAGAGCTTTAGTGTTGTTGTGGAGACGTTTACCCGGTCCAGCTCATGGTGCTGATGCATGCAATGGTCGCAGACAAAGCCTCCTGCTGTAACAAAGAACGGATGATGTGTCGTATGGTCTAAATCAAGCAAGTTATCGCAAAAAAGGCAGGACGAAAAGGATGGAAGATAGCCGGAAAGGCTCAACATGGATTCGTGGAACAAAAGCGATGGCGGAACCCATGATTGTGTGGTGTCGTTGAGTTGGCTCAGGGTAGTGGACAAAAGTTCGTAAACAGCGGGGCTGTCCGGATCGTTTTCCCGTCCCAGCAGGCGCAAAATATCTGTGCATACAGAGCCTACGGCTAAGCGCTCCAAATCGCTTCGAAGGGCCTGAAACGAGTCGATTCGTTCATAGTGACATACCGTATGGAGGTTTCTGCCTTGAGCGAGGAACAAATGGTTGAGCGTGAGTGCCTCGCAACTACCGGCCAACTTGCTTGTGGGCTTTTTAACCCCTTTAACAATGGCGCGTAATTCTCCATGATCCGGACTGTAGAAGGATGCAATCTGATCGGTTTCACGGTAGGGGGTGGATTTGAGGCAAATTGCCATGGTATCAAATTGAATCATATGTCTATTGTAGCGGTCTTGGGGTGGATTGACCAATGGCGTTGCATGTAAGGCGCCCCTGATGAAATAGTAAGCGCCTTGGAGCTCCTTCGGACAGAGTATCCCGAAATCGGCCAGAGGATTTACAATGGAGCATATGTATGATGACTCGGATTAGGAGGCTGAATCACCCATGTTGATGGAAGAGCTTCTGGGGGATGCACTGGCCCGTGGTGCCAGTGATATTCATATTTCGGTGGGCTCTTCGCCGGTGTTTCGAATAAGCGGCAAGCTTGTGCGTGCCGAATATCCGCCTCTGACGAGAGAAGACTCACAAAGACTGATTTTTAGCGTTTTAACCAACGAGCAACGTCGGACCCTTGAGCAAAACTGGGAATTGGATTTTTCCTACGGCATTCAGGGTTTGGGTCGGTTCCGGGTCAATGTGTATAAGTCCCGAGGCTCCTATGCGGCCGCCCTTCGATCCATTACATTTAACGTGCCAAGTTTGGAAGATTTGGGTTTGCCCCCGGTTGTGAAAGAGATTGCAGCAAAGCCTCGCGGCTTGGTGTTGGTTACAGGATCCACCGGTAGCGGGAAGTCCACGACGCTTGCAGCAATGATTAACTGGATTAACCAGAACAAGTCACAGCACATTCTGACCATTGAAGACCCCATTGAATTTGTACACACATCCCAAATGAGCATCGTTCACCAGCGCGAGTTGGGGCAGGATACCCGCAGTTTTGCCAATGCCCTGCGATCGGCTCTTCGGGAAGACCCGGATGTAATCCTTGTCGGTGAGATGCGGGATTTGGAGACCATTTCGCTGGCCATTACGGCGGCTGAAACGGGGCACTTGGTGATGGGTACCTTACATACGTCCAGTGCCATTCAGACGGTGGATCGGATGGTCGATGTGTTTCCTCCGGAGCAACAGCATCAGATCCGGATTCAGTTGTCGAACAGTTTAATTGCCGTCTTCTCCCAGGCCTTGGTTCCGCGTATTAATGAGATGAAAGAGCGGGTAGGGCGTATTATGGCTCAAGAAATTATGATTGTGACTCCGGCTATGGCCAATATGATCCGGGAAGGCAAGACGGCCCAAATGTATTCGTCTATTCAAACCGGTAGTGCTCAAGGAATGCAGACCCTGGAGATGGCTCTAAAGGATCTCTATCAACAGGGGGTTGTAATGTACGAGGATATTATGGGTAAAACAAGCCGTCCGGATGATTTGAGGCGGATGCTCGATGCGATTGGAGCACCGGTCAATGCCGCACGACCTTACTAGTTCACTTTCCCATTACCTTGAGTACCTGGAATTGGAGCGCGGCTATTCCAGCCACACGCTTCAGGCGTATGAGCGAGACATTCTCGAGTACCTCGATTATTTAGACACGCAGCCTGATGATAAGGTTTTGCGACGTATTGTGAATGGCTATCTCCGCTATTTACGTGAGAAAGGCAATGCGACGACGACCATTATTCGGAAAATCAGCAGCCTTAAAGGGTTTTATGGTTGGCAAGTCATGCAGCGAACGATAATGGAGAACCCTTTTGAGTTTTTGGATTTGCCCAAGAAGATGCGGGTGTTGCCCAAGGTCTTGACGGTTCAGGATGTTCAGAAGTTGTTGGCCTCGCCGGACCTGGATATGAGTCAGAAAACCGCTCTTGAGCTGTTGTATGCCTGCGGACTTCGTGTGTCCGAGTTGGTTGGACTTACAATGAATGATATCTCTTTGGAGGGTGGTTACGTGCGTTGTGTGGGCAAGGGAGGCAAAGAGCGTCTTATCCCCATTGGCGAGGTGACTCTGGAGGTCCTGCGGCACTACATCGATCAGTTGTCTTTACCGATTGAGGGTGCTTTTTTAAGGCGGGCTGACGGTAAGCCCTATACACGGATGGATATGTGGCGCTTAATGAAGGCTCTGGGAGGGCAGTTGGGCAAGGCCATTTCGCCCCACACCCTTCGACACAGTTTTGCCACCCATCTTTTGGAGAATGGGGCGGACTTACGGGTCGTACAAGAACTCTTAGGCCATAGCGACATTTCGACGACCCAGATCTATACCCAGGTCAGTAAGCGCCATATGCGGAGCGCTTACCACAAGGCATTTTCTTAACGATAAATCGACTTAGTGCGCGACGTTGGCTGGGGTTGTAGCAGGGTGGTTTAGCTGCCACAGGTGATAAAGTCCCTTCAGTGTCAGATCCGGATCGACCTCAACGTTTCGGATCTCCATGGTCAGCATATCCCTGACAGGTTGTGCGTAGCCTCCTGTGAAGATAAAGCGGACTTCCGACAAAGGCCATTGGGCTTCTTGAAGAAGATTGCCGAAGATTTCCAACATCAAGCCCTTATAGCCATAATAAAGCCCATTTTCCAGGTTGGTTTGAGTCGTTAGGCCCGGTGTTTGCGTGGGCGGCTGGAAAACGTCCACTTCAAACAATTGAGCGGTATGTGCTGAATTGACCAAGCTTTGGAATTTTTTGGGGCCGGGACTGATAGCACCACCGATGAAACGCCCGTCCGGATCTATCATGTCAAATGTGGTGGAAGTCCCAATGTCACAGATCAAGGTCTTATGGTAGGGGAATTGCTCGTGACCGGCAATGATATTGGCAACGCGATCACTGCCCAGCTGTTCAGGGGCGTATTGGGTGATATCTATGGCACCTAAATTGAGCTTTCCCCAAGCATGACGTTCCAACCAGAGTACCCGCTCAGGGCCAAAAATGGAGGTCAGAGCCGGATAGAAAAGCCCCTTTACCTGGGGTACCACTGTCGAAATAATAACCCCTTCCCATTGAGCATCTTTCAGGGCATCCAGAGAGTCCATAAACTCTTCTTGATAGTGATCGATATTGTCTTTTTCGGTGGGGAACGCTTCAGTTGCCTGTAAGGTGTCTTCGACAAAGCAACCCACTTTGGTGTAGCTATTGCCAATATCGATGGCCAGGGTTTTTTGCATGGCGTCTCCCGTCACAGTCCTTAACCCATCCAGTGTAGCACGGTTTAGGGCGGGGCGCATGGAGGATGTACGGGAAGCAAGTTGTACGTTCGAAGCAATCTTATGGTCCGGCTATCATGCTTGGCGGGAGTCCTTATAAAGATTCCCCACTACTGGAGCCCGAGGGGGGAATATGGGGTGGTGTCTTTGGTGTCTTTCGTGTACAGTGTCAGCATCATCAATTTTTGGTTTTCAGAGGAGGGCAGTCTATGGCAACCGCTTCGACAATCGATATTCCGAAAGAATTACAATCGTATCAATTTATAATTGCCTCTGTAGAAGGGGCTGTGGGCATTATCCAGTTAAATCGCCCCGATAAACTGAACGCCATTAGTATTCCCCTGATGACCGAGTTGGTCGAGTGTTTAACTTGGATGGACACTCATGATGACATCCGGTGCATAATTGTTACGGGCAATGAGCGGGCTTTTGCCGCAGGGGCCGACATTGAGCAGATGGCTGCCTCCGGGCCTATTGATATGTTGCTTTTGGATCAATTTGCCAAATGGGATCAGATCCGTAAGATGCATAAGCCCATCATTGCCGCTGTTAGTGGCTTTGCGCTGGGGGGTGGGTGTGAGCTTGCCATGACGTGCGATATGATTGTGGCCTCTGAAACCGCAAAGTTTGGTCAGCCTGAAATTAACCTGGGTGTTATTCCTGGAGCGGGTGGCACGCAACGCTTGACTCGGGCGGTAGGCAAAGCTCGGGCCATGGAAATCATTTTAACCGGACGCATGTTCTCCGCTCAGGAAGCCTTGGAGTGGGGTCTGATTAATAAAGTGACTCCGGTGGAATTATACTTGCACGAAGCTAAGAAATTGGCCCATGACATTGCATCCAAACCTGCCGTGGCTGCCCGACTCGCAAAAGAGTCTGTTTTGAAAGCCTTTGATACCACCATTGAAGGGGGCTTGGACTTTGAACGCAAGGCCTTTTATCTCTTGTTTGCCTCAGCCGATAAGCAGGAAGGCATGCGGGCGTTTCTGGAAAAACGCAAAGCCGAGTTCCAAGGTCGGTAATCGGGTAATCGTCTGGATTGAGAGGAGCAAACCCTATGGCACCCAAAGAATTTGAGAACTTGTTGTATGAAGTGCACGATTCCGGCACGCTCGTCATCACCTTGAATCGCCCCGATAAGCTGAATGCCTTTGATGATGCCCTGAGCTTCGAGTTGGTGGATGCTTTGAAACAGGCTGAAAAAGATAAGCAGGTGCGCTGTATTCTGCTGACTGGTGCAGGGCGTGGATTTTGCGCGGGTCAGGACTTGCAGAGCCGAAGCATTGCTCAAAATGACGGGGAAAGCCCTCATTTGGGCGAATCTATCCGTAATCGCTATTTGCCGATTATTCATAAACTACGGACTTTGGAAAAACCCATTGTTTGTGCCATCAATGGTGTCGCTGCCGGGGCTGGTGCCAGTGTGGCCTTTGCTTGTGACTACCGTTTAGCTTCAGAACAAGCCAGTTTTATTCAAGCCTTCATTAAAGTAGGGTTGATTCCTGATTCCGGGGCCTGTTTCCTCTTGCCGCGTCTGATCGGATTGGGACGAGCTATGGACCTGATGATGACCGGACGAAAGGTTGAGGCTCAAGAAGCCCTGGAGATTGGTCTTGTCAGTGAGTTGTGCGCACCAGAACAGCTGATGGAACGAGCGATGCAGGTTGCGACCCAGTTCTCCCATGGGCCTACCAAGGCCTTTGGGCTGTTGAAAAGGGCAACCAATCAGGCCATGAATGTGGATTTAGAAACGTACTTGCATTATGAAGCCGATTTGCAAGAGGTCGCCGGATGGACGCAAGATTATCAAGAAGGGGTCTCGGCCTTTATGGAGAAACGTCCCCCGGCTTTCTGTGGCCGGTAACTTGATTCAGATATGATTTAATAACGCTTATGGAGGATATAGACGATGTCGACCAGCGTGATTAGTGAAGAAGAATTTCTCCAACGCATTCAAAACGGGGAAAAAATTGAATCCACAGACCCCATGCCAGATGAGTACAAGGAAAACCTGCTGAATCTTCTGGAAATGCAGGCAGATTCTGAATTATCTGGGGCATATGGCTATATTCCCTGGATTGAAAAGGCCCCGAATGTTCATGAAAAGCTCCTGGTTGCCCAGATTGTTAAAGACGAAGTGCGCCACGCCTATGCTATATACAAGCTCCTGGAAGAGTTGGGTGTTGATACTCAAAAGCGTATTGAAGCTCAGGATTTCGCCTATCGTCTCAGCCAGGATGACGTGAACCTGGGTGCGCAACGTGCTGCCCAAGACAAACGGGTGAATATTTTTTATTACCCCATCGAGTCTTGGACCGACTTTATCATGTTCAATTTCTGTATGGATCGAGGGGCAGGACATCAACTTGAAGACGCTCTGGAATCCAGCTATGCGCCGTGGACTCGGGCCATTAATACCATTTTTAAAGAAGAAATGATGCATGTAAACCATGGCGATACTTGGGTGGAGCGTCTGGCCAGTGACCCTGAGACCAAGGATGAAGTCCAGGCTGCGCTGAACAAGTGGTTTGGTCGCACCATGAATATCTTTGGTCGTCCTGGTTCTCGTCGCAATAAGATCTATCAGAAATGGGGTCTGAAGAAGCGGGATAACGATCAGGTCCGTGAAGCTTTTCGCAAGGAGATTGAAGAAAAGGTTGCCCGCTTTGGTCTGACAATGCCGGAATGGGTCCCAGATTACGATGAAAACGTTTAATGCCATTGGAGTTGTGGGTGCCGGAACCATGGGGGCCGGCATTGCCCAACTGATTGCAGCGTCCGGCGTACGGACGATATTGTACGATGTTAGCGATGATGTTCTGGCTGTCGCACAGGAGCGGATGCGCCAATCTATTGAGAAAGGCGTTGAACGTAAAAAGCTTCCTGCAGATGCTTGGGCCACGCTTGAGGCCCAGTTGACCATGACCTCAAATTTTGATCAACTGGGGCAGGCCTCGGACTTGATTATCGAAGCTATTCCTGAGGACATGGCCCTGAAGTGCCGGTTGTTTGAACGATTGGATGCATTGTGCCCTTTAGAGACGGTCTTTGCTTCAAATACGTCCTCTCTTTCCGTCACTGCCATGGCCGCTGCCACTAAACGTCCAGAACGCGTTGCAGGGATGCATTTTTTTAACCCGGTTGCCCAGATGAAGCTGGTGGAAATCATTCAAGGTAAGTCGACCTCGCAAGAGGTGATGGTCCAGCTATCTGATTTTGCTGTGAAATTAGGAAAAGTACCGGTCCGAGCCAAAGATACCCCTGGATTTATCGTCAATCGCGTTGCCCGATCATTTTACGGTGAGGCCTTTCGCCTACTGGATGAAGGGGTTGCCGATGTGGCGACGGTAGACACAATAATGCGTTCCGAAGGCGGCTTTCCTATGGGGCCCTTTGAACTCATGGATCTCATTGGCATTGATGTGAACTATGCCGTTACACAATCGGTTTACAATGCCTATTTTCAGGAAGCTCGCTTTAAGCCTCACCCGCGTCAGCGCCAGATGGTCGAAGCCGGACACTTAGGGCGTAAAACTGGGAAGGGGTTCTACGACTATGACTAATGGCACTGTAGTTTTTATTACTCGCGATGCTGCCCAAATCCAAGGATGGGCCGATTTGGCGGAACATGCAGGTTACCGGGTTCATGAGTTGTTATCGGATGTTGTTACACCCGATGTTCTTGCTGTACTTTCGGGAGCTTCGGTTATTATTGAATGGCTTCCGGCTTATGGAAATAAAAAATCTCTGTTTTGGCAAGAAGCTGCCTCGTCTTTGCAGGCTGATGTGCTGGTTCTATCTGCTGCCCATGATCAGATGGTCACCACAACGGCCTCAGAATTTAATCAACCTGGCCAGGTGGTCGGCTTCTCTCCGATGGCAATGTATCGCTCTGAGGGTGCTGTGACGTTGGCTCGGCATCGGCATTTAGGAACCTGGGCCGAGCAGGCTGCTCAGAACTTTTTCCTGGCCTTGAAATTGAATGTCTGTTGGATCCAGGACACCCCTGGCATGGTGTTGCCTAGAATTTATGCCATGCTAGCCAATGAAGCCGCCTTTGCCCTCCAGGAGCAGGTCGCATCAGCCCAGGACATAGATACAGCCATGCGACTTGGAACCAATTACCCACAAGGCCCCTTGACATGGGCCGATCATGTGGGGCTAGATACGGTGTTGGCCATCTTGGACCTGCTCTGGAAAACGTATCGTGAAGAACGTTACCGGCCGTGCCTGCTCATTCAGCAACTGGTTGAGGCCGGGCACCTCGGGGTGGTCACAGGGCAGGGATTCTATCATTATTCTCCAGATATCCCATCTCCCTCGTTAGAAGCACAGGCAGGAAAATCGCTGGTATGACACCATTGGAATCGGTTGTAATTGTAGATGCCATTCGCACTCCTATTGGGCGTTATGGGGGATGTTTAAGCAATGTGAGAGCGGATGACCTGGCAGCCTTGGTCCTTCGGGAGCTGTTGGCCCGAAATCCTCAGGTGGCTCATGACAGTATCGAAGACGTACTTTTAGGTTGCGCCAATCAGGCGGGGGAAGATAACCGAAATGTGGCTCGAATGGCGTCGTTGTTGGCAGATCTGCCTGTCGCGTTGGCTGGGGGAACTGTAAACCGGCTTTGTGGCTCCGGGTTGATGGCGGTTAATGAGGCTGCTCATGCATTGGCCTTGGGCCTTGGCGAAGTTTATCTGGCCGGTGGTGTCGAGAGCATGACCCGGGCTCCTTTTGTGATGGCAAAACCGGATTCTGCCTTCCCTCGAGGGGAACAAACGGTTTTTGATACGACACTAGGATGGCGATTTACGAATCCGGCACTGGCGGAGCGTTATTACCCCTACGCTATGGGCGAGACAGCTGAGAATGTGGCAGAGCAATATGAAATTTCCCGGGAAGATCAAGATCAATTTGCCTTGGACAGTCAGCAGAAGTACGCTGCTGCTTTAGAGGCAGGGAAACACGCCGATGAAATTGTTCCTGTGACGATTCCTAAGCGAAAAGGCGATCCGATGGTCATCGATCAAGATGAACATCCACGTCCCGAGACCACGCTGGAGTCTCTAGCCAAACTGAAACCCGCCTTTCGAGAGGGTGGATCCGTGACTGCAGGAAATAGCTCAGGACTCAATGATGGGGCTTCCGCCTTATTGCTTATGACAGAGGACAAAGCGCTTGCTCTGGGATTAACGCCTATGGCTCGAATTAAAGCAACGGCAGTTGCGGGTGTTCATCCTTCAGTGATGGGGGTTGGACCTGTGCCAGCGACCAAGAAAGCTTTGAAGTATGCCGGGTTGTCTGTGCAAGATTTGGGGCTCATTGAGTTAAATGAAGCGTTTGCAGCCCAAAGCCTGGCCTGTATTCGTGATTTGGGCCTACCCATGGACAAAGTTAATGTGAATGGTGGTGCAATTGCGCTGGGACATCCGCTTGGGTGTAGTGGCGCCCGGATTTTAACAACCCTGTTATATGAAATGAAACGTAATTCCGATGTTCGCTTTGGCTTGGCCACCATGTGTATCGGCGTGGGCCAGGGTATTGCTACCATTGTTGAACGGTATGAGCCGTCCTAAGTGATGATATACGCATGACTAAAAGAGAGAGTCCTGAGATGAATCAATCTGCTCCAAAGACCAGTGTTGGGTCTGAACCCTCACTCTGGGCATTGTTACCCCTGCTCAAAGCCTTAGTTGTCCGTCCGAAATGGATTTTAACAGATTATTTTGAAGGCAGCGTGTCTAATAGGACCGTATTCACCCGTGGTGGGCAATTCTGGCTGATTGCCGGTGTACTCTACGCGATGACCATGGGTGTGGCCGCCTATGTGCATTATGGACGAGTCGATACGAATGTCCTGGGAATTACGGGTTTGGCTTTGTTAATGGTGTTGGTGGCGACAGCCTGTTTGACTTTGCTATGGGCTGCTTTTCAAAAAACCTCTGCCTGGTTCTGGAATGTGCCCTTATCCTTTGTTCAAGTTTTGGCGGTGGCTTCATTGGGTCTTGGCTACTATGTGTGGATGTTTCTATTCAGCTTGCCTGCCTTCTTTTTTGATCTTAAGGATTCCATACTACTACAAGGCATTTTGTTCACCTTCAATGTGAGCGCGGCGATTCTCTCGATTCGGTTGTTTTGCATTACCTATGGCTTGCGCAAGCAGATGTCTTTAGCCAAGGCCATTTGGCTTGCTCTATTTCCTTTACTCTTGGCTCTTCTGGTCTGGGTGGCTTTGCGATTGCTTACGTATTTTGCTGTTTTACCTTACATTCGGTCCAGTTAAGCCCTTTCATTACAAGCTCGTATGGTGTTATCAAAAGGAGAATCCATTATGACCACCACTTTTCAATTGTTTATTAACGGTCAATTTGTTCCTGCCGAAGCCGGTGAGACTTTCGAGAGCCTCAACCCCTACAATGGCGAAGTGGTGGGTACTTTTGCGCGTGCGCGCACTGCCGATGTGGATAAAGCCGTTCGAGCCGCACGAGAGGCCTTTGACAACGGTCCTTGGCCTCGAATGACCAAGGAAGAGCGAGCGAAGTTGATTTTGGCTTTGTCTGAGAAAATCAATGAAAACAGCAAGGCCTTATTGCCTATGGAAGTAGCGGATTCAGGCTCAACCTTCAAAAAAGTACAAGGGGATGTTTGGCTGGCAGCCAACCAAATGAAGTACTTTAGCCGCTTAGCCTCTGGAAACTGGGATGAGGCAGTTATCGAGCCTCTGTCAAAGCCCGGTGTGAGTAAAAACTATTTGATCCATGAGCCCATTGGTGTCTGTGCCCAGATTATTCCCTGGAATTTTCCCTTGATGATGGCCGTTTGGAAATTGGGCCCTGCTTTGGCGGCTGGGTGTACCCTGGTGTTGAAGCCGGCTGAAGAAACCCCCCTGACCGCAATGATGCTGGCCCAGTTCGTCCAGGAAGTCGGCTTTCCTCCCGGTGTTGTTAACGTGGTGACTGGTTTTGGCGAAGAGGCTGGCGCCCCATTGGTGAAGCACCCGCTGGTAGATAAAGTGGCCTTTACCGGCTCCACGGAGATCGGGCGTGTGATTATGGCAGAAGCCGCTCCCAGTATGAAGCGGGTGACCTTGGAATGTGGTGGCAAGTCGGCCAATATTATTCTTGAAGACGCTGATCTGGAAATTGCAATTGATGGTTCTTTGTACGCAGCCTTCTTCCATGCCGGACAATGCTGTACTGCGGGAAGCCGTTTATTTATCCCCGAATCCAAGAAAGATACAATTCTGGAACAACTCTTGGCAAAGGCACAGCAAATTCAGCTGGGCGATCCGATGGATAAAAACACGGATCTTGGGCCTTTGGTTTCTAAAAAACAACAAGAGCGGGTTTTGGGCTATATCGAAAAGGGCAAGGCCGGAGGGGCCAAGCTGGTTCTGGGTGGACAAGTGCCGACGGATCCGGCGTTGGCCAAAGGCTGCTTTGTGGAGCCGACCGTTTTTGTGGATGTAGAGAACAGTATGGCCATTGCTCAGGAAGAAATCTTTGGTCCGGTTTTGAGTGTGCTGACGTATAAAACCGAAGCGGACGCAATTCGGATGGCCAATGATTCGATGTATGGTTTGGCTGGCGCCGTTTGGAGCCGCGATACGGACCGGGCTATGGCCGTAGCCCGGCAGCTTCGGACCGGGACTGTTTGGATTAACGAGTACCATCTCATCAGTGAAAAGGCCCCTTTTGGGGGGTACAAGCAGTCTGGCTTGGGCCGTGAGCTTGGGCCGGAAAGCATTAAGGCCTATACTGAATCGAAACACATTCATGTGGATGAATTGGGTTCTCGCGAGAAAAAGTTCTGGTATGACGTGCTGGTGAAGCCGGGCAGTCTGGTGAAATCTTGACTGGCATTGTGGTATCAAGTCCAGTTTGTCCTGAGAAACCGTTAACTTAATCTCAATTACCGCCTGCATCCATTGAACGTGGGCGGTTTGAGTTGTGGGTCCAAGACACGTAAAATAACAGGATGTCAATTTCCAAGCCTGTGTGAAGGAGCTTGATACTGTGACCTTGAGACGTGCCGTATTTTCCTTGTTCAATGAGCCCGATGTACGACGCTTTGGGCTGGTAACGGAGGATGAACAATTAGTTGAAGTGCCTGATTTCGAAGCATCAGTGCCGGTCTCGGATACTCGTTACACTCTTGATTCTGTTTTCCTCCATCCTCCGATACCGGTTACACCATCCAAGATGATTGCCGTGGGGATGAATTATCCGGCTCATATTGATGAAATGAAGCACGTTAACGTGCCGGCTGATCCTGTATTGTTTATGAAGTCGCCTTCCAGTCTCATTGGGCATGGCCAGTCGATTCAGGCAGCAGAGGCTTGGGGACGAGTGGATTATGAAGGGGAAATTGCCGTTGTAATTGGGGCTCGTTGCAAGAATGTTCCGGAGTCAGATGCCTTGGGTGTGATCTTAGGTTACACCCTTGCAAATGATGTGACGGCTCGGACCTTACAGCGTCAGGACAATCAATGGGGCCGTGCCAAAAATTTTGATACTTTTTGCCCCTTGGGACCATTCTTGCGCCTCAGTGAGGGTGTTGATCCGCAGGTATTCAAGATAACTACGACCGTGGACGGCACTCAGGTCCAGGAAGGCTGGGTGTCGCAGATTCGTTTTTCTATTCCGTTCCTGATTGCCTATATTTCCAGCATCATGACACTTGAGCGAGGCGACGTTATCCTGACAGGAACGCCTCATGGTGTTTCTGCGCTGCGGCATGGGCAAGTTGTTGCTGTGATAGTGCCAGAGATTGGTACACTGAGAAATCGCTTTGAAGTGATACCAGACGCATCCTCTTTACACCGGGTTCGAGAGGAGGCCAGCCATGGGGTTTCCTAAAATTATTGTTGGCTTTGCGACGACCAATGCCCATAAGCTGCGGGAAACGGAGCAATGTTTTCAGCAACTGGATCCCTCGATTACAGTTATGCCTTTAACACCCCTTGAGGATGTCGCGGAAACGGGCAGTAGCTTTGAGGAAAATGCACTGATTAAAGTTCATGCTTCTCTCAGCGAACCTCTCCCTGCAGAGGTCACCCATGTCATGGCTGAAGATGCCGGGTTAATTGTTGATGCCTTGTCAGGTTATCTGGGATTTTCGCCGTTCCCAGGGATTTATTCCCATCGCTGGTTTTCGCAAGAAGTTCAGCAGTCTCTGTATGACAGGACGTTTGAGTCTGTTACGTATGAGCAGATTAATGATGCCTTGCTAAAACTCCTGACGGATAAAGAGAATCGTTCGGCTCGTTACGAAGCCTGTGTTGCTTGTTGGGAGCGAGCCAGTGGAGCTATTTCTTGCTTCACTGGTACAGTGCCTCTGAGTGTCGCTTATGCTTCATCGGGTGAGGGTGGGTTTGGCTATGATCCGATTATGATTCCCGTGACCTATGATCCGAATCGCACCATGGCTCAGTTACGCTCAGAAGAGAAAAATGCCATCAGCCATCGATACCAGGCGTTGCAGCAACTGGCGGCGTGGCTGTCGGCTGGTGAGTCCAAGGCAGCGGCACCAGCCAGTGGTTGTTCCTGACGATTCGGCCATTTTCCACATGATAGCGTGTAAAATTGGTCAGAGACTCAATCTTTAGCGTACCATCCTGTTGAATTTTAAACATGGCCTGGCGGGGCGAGTGGGTCAGCGAAAGTCTGAAATTCCGGTCCACCTGGGCTCCTTTGGGGAAAGACACTTTGGCGGCATTGATGATGTTGTCCGGGTAAATTTGACTGGCGGGGAGATTCAGCATAGCCATCCCGCGAGATAAGGCGCTCTGTAAGCTGACTTGGACCTGTTCGACTGCTTTGGCATCTCGGGTTTCCTGCATGCCCATTAAGAAAAGTCCCAAATACGCCAACAACAAACCCAAAACAACCAGCACGCCAATACGCTGTGCTAAAGACCCATATGTCCCCATTGGCGGTATTCACCCTTTCCATTCAACTGTGACGTACGTGCCCAAAGATGCCTGGGTCCGTGCAATACGGATGCAACATCCTCTTCTCTTATACCGATTATTGTAGCAAAAATCCACTTTTACGGGTGGTGATGATTAGGGTGATTCCTCCGTATCGGGATGGATTGCGGTTAAAGTTTTGCCACGATTTGTCGAAGTGTTTCATGACGATCTGGTGATGAACCAGGTTGTTGATATCCCCACCTATCGTTACTCCACACGTTGATGACGCATTCAGGGCGATGGCTCTGGAGGCACGTTGGCCCAAGCTGAAATAGTGATATTATCGAATTATGGCTGTCACTATCGATCAAATCCTCACCAAAATGGATAACATGCCCGAGCCTCCCAAGGCTTCGGTTCAGGCTGTCAACATGCTGGAAGATCCCAATGTGCCCATCTCTAAGGTGGCCGAATTCATCAGCATGGACGAGTGTTTGACTGCTAAATTGCTGAAGTTGAGTAATTCAGCGTTTTATGGCTATTCCGGAAAAGTAACCACCATCAAGGAAGCCTTGATGCGCATTGGAACCAATACAGTGAAGTGTTCGCTGTATGCCTCCATGCTTGAGTTGGCTGGGTTTCGCTCCGATCCGTTTTTTATCGAGATGTGGAAATCGGCGCTTTTTACGGCTTTCGTCTCGAAAGATGTCGGCCAGCGGCTGAACCACCCCAGAGTGGACCTTTGCTTTACAGGCGGATTGATGTGCGATATCGGCCAGTTGTTGATGAACGAGTTTGCACCGCAGGTCTATGGCAATCTGGTTTCTCAGGTCCGAAAGGGTGGCTATGATCTCGTGCAGGCTGAAAATCAGGTTTTTGGTTTTACTCATGTTCAGGTGGGTTATAAGATGGCGGATACCTGGAAACTACCCGTTGTGTATCAAAATGTGATTCGCTTTCACCATGATCCGATGGCAAGTGTGAACCGGGTATTACCGGACGATTATAAATTGATTGTGGCCATTCACGTGGCCAATAATCTGTCGCCCTTGTTTGGCGAGCAAAATGGCAAGTACATCAATATGGATGCCATTCAAAAAGCGGGCTTAAGCCTTTCGAAAGAGGTTATCGTCAATAGCTTGTCTGGAAAATTTGATTTGTATTACCGGGATATCAATAATATTACCAACGCAATGTTTGGTTTAACCAACGCGTAGTGTTTTTTCGCACATGGGTCTCTTCTAGCGCGGACACGGTTATTATTAAATTTGTAGCAATATTTTGCTTAAGCTGGTTTTTATGCTGATAACCAGGAATTGTGTTTGTTGTAGGCTATGACTGAGCCGTTTGGCTGGATGTCAATACGGAAAGAGAGTGTGGGAGTGTATGAGACCGGAATTATTGCATTCGAAGGAGCGGTCTGAAGGACTGCAAGCCGGAGGGGAGCCTAAAGGGCTACACCCGAAAGCGCCAGTGGCACAACCTAAGGAACTGGTGTTATTGCAGGGGCCGCAAAATCAACCTCACGCGATACCGGTATTTAAGCCCGTAAATGGATGGGGTCTTGTGGAAGGCCCAGTTATAGGCCGTCCTGGAATTCCGGCAAGCCCAATGAAACGGGTAGACTTGGATGTGTGTGAGATTAATCAAGGAGATACCAATGGGTGTGGCACGACGTCATTAGCCATGTCGTTAAATTGTCTTTCCAATCGGTGTGGCCGAGGCACTCCCTATACTCGAGAACAATTGGATTTTAATAACAGGGAGTTGGATTGTTTTAGCTCTCCACTCATGCTGTGTCGTGAGGCGCGTCGGCGTGGGTACCATGCTGAAGCCTATAACAATATGTCTTTTGACGAAGTTCGATACCATCTGGATCGCAATCATCCGGTGATGGCTTTGATTCAGGCGGGTGAAAACTCCCTGCATTATGTGGTCATTCGGGGCTATGAAGTTGATCCGGCCCATCCCAATGACCTGAGCCGAGCCCGCTACCATATCAGCGATCCTGCTACGGGAAGCAGTCGTTGGCAGTCGGTTGATTCGTTCCATCAGGAATGGCAAAATCTTCGTTTCAGAGGCTATAACACGCATTTGAATCAGTTTGGGATTGTCCTCTCGGATAAGCCGGATTTGCCGCCCAGCCGTAGTATTCCTTGGACTGTTTATGCTGCTGATATTGTCAACCGGCTTGTCAATGTCGCCGGGCGAATCAAGCGTGGGTTTGAACAGGTAAAAAATGTGGCGGTCTCCGTCGCCAAGCGGATTGGTCGATTCTTTCGTTCGCTTTTCTGACCCAAAGTCATTGATGCTTGGAAAGAGGGGAAGCGTCCTAACGGACGAATGAGGTTGGCTTTAGGAATAACCCTCGAAGTTCTCAGCGCTTTCCGTTAAGATATTGCGTTATGAACGTCTTTTTATCCAAGTTGTCCTTTACACCCGATGACTTTCAGCTACAGGCGATGGAGGCTATTGCTGAGGGCCATAGCGTTGTGGTCTGCTCACCTACAGGGAGTGGTAAGACGTTAATTGCTGAATTCGCTGCTCATGAAGCTGTGGAAGGTGGGCGAAAGATATTCTATACGACGCCGCTCAAAGCCCTGAGCAACCAGAAGTTTCAAGATTTTAAAAAAACGTATGGGGAGGCTACGGTTGGGCTTTTGACCGGGGATACATCCATTAACCGCGAGGCCCAGATTGTTGTGATGACCACGGAAGTGTTTCGCAACATGCTCTATGGGATTCAGGAAGACAGTCGCCTGTTACGTCAGGTAAGCTGTGTGGTCTTGGATGAATGCCACTTTATGAATGATGCTGAGCGGGGCACGGTATGGGAAGAAAGTATTATTTATTGCCCCGATACCATTCAAATCATTGCTCTGAGCGCCACGGTAGCGAACGCGCTAGAGCTGACAGACTGGATTAATGAAGTTCATCATAATACCGTTTTGGTTTCCAGTGATTTTCGTCCGGTGCCTTTACGTCACTTCTACTTCAACCGAGAAGAGCTGATGCCGCTGTATAAAACCGGCACCAACCAGTTGAATTCGAAGTTGAAATTTGATAATCGGGGCAAGAAGCTGGCAAAAAACATACGGGCCTTTGATCCGAATAAGTTGATTCTGGAGTTGGATCGGCGGGATATGCTGCCAGCTATCTTTTTCACCTTTAGTCGCAAGGGCTGCGATAAAAATCTCTTTGAGACCCGAAACATCTCCTTGCTGACACCCGATGAAAAGCGACGTTTGTCTGAAGAGATTGATGCGTATGTAAAGACTCACCCCTTTTTAGAGGGCAATCGGCATCTTCGGCCCATGTATAACGGCTTTGCTAGCCACCATGCGGGCCTGTTGCCAGCGCTGAAGGGTCTGGTTGAGGCATTATTTCAAAAAGGCTTGATTAAAGTCGTCTTTGCCACCGAGACGCTTGCTGCTGGTATTAATATGCCCGCTCGTACGACGGTGATTACCTCTATTTCCAAACGCACAAACGATGGACACCGCCTTTTAACGGCAAGTGAGTTTCTGCAAATGTCGGGCCGTGCCGGTCGGCGCGGTATGGATGACGTGGGCTATGTCGTGACGGTCAGCTCCCCCTATGAAAGTGCCTATGATGTTGCTTTATTGGCGAGCAGCCCTCCAGACCCCCTGAACAGTCGGTTCACGCCTACCTATGGGATGGTTTTAAACCTGTTGCAAAAGCATACCCTGGAGGAGGCCGAGTTTCTGATTTCTAAGAGCTTTGGTGCATTCACGTCGGAGCGCTGTTTGGAGCCCTTGCGGAAAGATATCGAGGCAACCACGATGGAACTTCAGGGAGCGCTATCGTTTGAATGTCCCTATGGGTTGGTGGATAAAGACTTTCATAGCTATATGCGCTCCAAGGAGATGCTCAAAGAGACGCATAAAATTATCAAAATCTACAAATCTCAGCTCAAACGCCATGGCAATAGTGCGGACTTGCGTGCTGCGCTTACCAAAGAAGAGGGAAAACGTGATTCGCTGGTCAAAACGGTTCATGGGCTCCCTTGTTACACGTGTGATATTTATAACGAGCATACTCGCCTGGAAGATAAGGTCTATCGCTACCAGCGCAAACTGAAACAGTTGAATCGAGAATTCGAGGCCAGACACAATATCTATTGGCGCCAGTTTTCCAACCATTACAACCTGTTGAAGGAAGTTGGCTTCTTGGATGAGAAAGACATGCCGACGCCCGAAGGGAAAATGACGGCCCAGATCCGGGCGGAAAACGAATTTTACATGACTCAGATTGTCTTAAATGGCCTGTTCTCAGATTTGACACCCCCTCAGTTGGCTGCAATGGTCTGTAGTGTGGTCAACGATTCAACCCGGGACAATCAGTATTCCAGGCTTTTTGTTTCTTCTGAGGTTCGCTCCCGACTGACGGATGTCCAAAAATTGATCAAGCAGATCCACCAGCTTCAAAAGAAACATGAGATTGATACGCCCATGAATATGAATCCTGTGGCCTCAGGGCTGGTTGAAGCCTGGGCGGACGGGGCGCAGTGGGGCCATTTGATTGGCTCGACCAATATTGATGAGGGAGATCTGGTCCGCATTGTGCGTCGAACAGCTGATATTCTGCGCCAGCTCTGTCGTTTAGATGGCATTGACTCAGTATTGGCTGATACGGCCCATTTGGCCTTAAAAGGTCTTTACCGGGATCCGATTCGTGAGGAAGCATTGGAGCCGGAAGAGGAGCCGCCAACACAACTCTTTGCCGATGAACCGGAGGAATTGGCCGAAGAGCCAGTGCCGGTTGAAGAGTCGTAACGATCTTCAGAGAGGCTTGCCTTGGAGGGCAGTCACAAGGCTATAATAGAAGATAAATGTGTTCTGAGATTTGAGCGGTCATGATTGAGTTCGTCAATGCGACAAAGCGCTATGACAATTGTGTAGCCTTGCAGGATGCCAATTTTCAGATTGAAATGGGTGAATTTGTCTTCTTTGTAGGCCCTTCCGGTGCTGGAAAGTCGACGATTATGAAGCTCATCTACCGAGAAGAACGGCTTTCTTCCGGCAAAGTGCTTGTGGGGCGGATTGATGTAGCCAAGCTTTCCAGTGGCGAGGTGCCGAAACTCCGTCGGCGCATGGGAATTGTGTTTCAAGATTTCAAGTTGCTTCCTGCACAATCGGCATTTGATAATGTTGCCTATGTCCTTCGGGCATTGGGTGTTAGCCCGACAGAGATCCGAAAGCGGGTTCTGGGTGCGCTTAAAGTGGTTGGCCTCATTGATAAGGTTGACGCAACACCCGAAGAGCTTTCTGGCGGTGAGCAGCAGCGTGTTGGCATTGCCCGGGCCATCGTGAATGGTCCTGCGATTGTTATTGCCGATGAACCTACCGGAAACCTGGATCCGTAAAGTTCGATGGAGATTATGAACCTGTTAGAACAGATCAACCGCCGGGGCACCACTGTTTTGGTGTCGACACACAACCATCTGATTGTGAATCAAATGCGCAAGCGCGTCATTGCCCTAAGAAACGGCGACATTGTCAGTGATATTCAAGACGGAGCCTATTATCAATGACCGATGTCATGGGGTCCTTGACCACGGAATTGCGGATAACGGGACGTATCTTTCGTGAAACCGGTTTGGGTTTGCGTCGCACCGGGTGGATGAACTTTTTTATTGTCTTGACGATGGCCTCTATTTTAAGCATTTTCGGTGTCTTGATGGCCGTGATTATTCAGATGGGCGGTCTGGTTCGGACCATTGGTTCCGAGCTGGAGATCTCAGCCTATGTTCAAGACGGGGTCAATGCCAGAGCCATCCGGGATCAGTTGGCCGAACTACCTCATGTGAAAAAGATAACGCTGATTTCCAAGGAAAAAGCCTGGGCCGATCTGCAAAAAGATTATCCCTTGCCTGAAATCGAAAATCCGTTACCCGATACCGTCCATTTGCAGATGACCCATGAAAAATATATCCCCGAAACCGTGGAGAAAATTCGAGGAAACCAGAATATTGCCGCCGTTCAATACCCGAAAAAGGTGCTGGATAAGATCCGAAATATTACTCGAGGGACCTCCTTTGTTGGGATTGTGGTCTCATTTTTTCTGGGGACGCTGACCCTGTTTATTATCAGCAATACCATTCACTTGTTGATACAGGGGAAAAGTCGGGAAATCGAAATCTTGCGCATGATGGGTGTGGGCAACTGGTATATTCGATTGCCCTTCTTATTGCAAGGGGCGGTGTATGGGCTTACTGGGGCCTTGGTGGCGAATATTCCCCTTTCTATTGCGGTGTATTACATCACGCAGTTTTTTAACTATCTCGGGTTCCAGTCCACCCTGATGACGGTTGACTATGTCCTGATGATGCTGATTTTGATGGGTATCCTTGTCGGTGCGGGTGGCGCTGCTGTTGCGGTTCGAAAGTATTTGCAGGTCTAAAAACTCGATTTTCAATCATGCTGAAGGAAACAGGCTGCCTGATTGCACAAAGAGGCGGCTAACCTTAGAATGAGTCTTGTGACCTTAACGTCATGGTTGAATTGGTTTTTCTGGTCTGGAGCGATTTCTGGTGCCGTTGGATACAGTCTTTGTCCGGGTGGTTTTGCGAATATTCGATGGCTTGATGGCCCCAGTCACCTTTGTGGCCAGCCTCTGGTTTTTGCTTGTGCGTCGGGTTAACGTCAAGCGGATGCCCGTCAGTAAAGCTATCTTTCAATGGGTTGGGGTCTTGCCGATACGGAATCATTATTATGACCCCTTGTTTAAGTTTAACCATCTGCAAAAATCTTTAAGCGACGATCGCCATCTGCCTGGAATTGACTGGAATGTGGATGAACAGCGTGCTCTGTTGGAGCAGCTTTGTTACAGTCATGAAATTGCAGATCTCACCCGAGAACCTAACCATCCATTGGAATATCATTATGACAATACAATGTTCGAGTATGGTGACGCCGATTTTCTCTATAATGCCATCCGGCATTTTAAACCCCAGCGACTCATTGAGATTGGATGCGGATACTCGACGCGAATTGCTGTGAAAGCCCTACAGATGAACCAGCAGGACGCTCCAGGGACTCACGTCAGACATGTGTGTATTGAGCCTTATGAAAATCAATGGTTAGAACAGTTGCCGATTGAAATTATTCGTACACCAGTTGAGAAACTTGATTTGGCTTTTTTTGAGCAACTTGAGGCCAATGATATTTTGTTCATTGATTCGTCCCACATGATTCGGCCTCAGGGCGATGTGTTGTTTGAGTATCTTGAGGTTTTACCGACCCTGAAATCAGGTGTTATTGTTCATGTGCATGATATTTTTTCTCCCAAGGATTATCCGAAAGAATGGGTGATGGACTCGTTATGGTTTTGGAATGAGCAATATTTGCTGGAGGCATTTCTCTCGCTAAACACGTCCTACAAGATTATTGCGGCGTTAAATTTCTTGTATCACCATTATCCCGAAGAACTGTTTGACTGTTTGCCCGGCATGAAAAAAGCGCCTGAGGGGACGCCTTATCCGGGGTCGTTCTGGCTTCAAAAATGTTGATTATTGCTGCTGTGTCTTTCAGACGTGATGGAAAAGGGTGTGCAAAAAAAAACCGGCACAAGTGCCGGGTTTCTCTAAACAATGTGACTGGTCTATCGTAAGGTCCGTTGCTGGAATTAAAATAGGCGTGCAGATATCATCAGCTAACACCGTGCTGACATTCATTTCAACCCGAAGGTTGGTTTCAGAATGCCTTCCTCGAATCTGACCCATTTCAGCATAATGCTGTCATCGGTCAGCCAAGGGCAGACGATGGTGATGCGTTGATTTGCAATCCAATGTTAATTCCGGTCCCCGTCAGGATTCCAGGAGAATCCCAGTCTTATTTAATGCCATATGTCCCTCGTCCAATTTCTGCTGTCTGTCCACTATAGAATTAATGTTTTCTTAATAATATAAAAACGGTTGTTTGGGAGTTCGTGTTAGTTTTTATCATTTTGTTAACACCTGGGTTTTCTAACCCACTGGTGGTGCGGAACTAGTTCCCAGAAGGGCCCGTAGTGACGGCGTCAACGGCGCGAAAGTATTGGGCAAACTCTTCGAACGTCAGTGTTATTTTGGCGGATTTCATGACCCCATCGTAGTTATGGGGATTAATCAGAGTTATGGTTCTTGTCTTAGGATCTATTGACTCCACGGTAAAGGCGTGTCGTCCCGGGATTTTACCCTCCGGATCCAAAGTGACCCGATCGCTGGTGCCTTTACTGGATGCCGTAATATTAAATTTTTGAAGTTCTGCCGGGCTCATTGCGCCGAGTTCTTCCAGGTTGGCAATCAGTTGGGCCTTATTAAACTCCTGAATACGCTGAAGATTTGCCGCCGCTTTTTGTCGCAGCGCGGCGAGTTCATCCGGTTTTTCCGACCCGGTGTAGCTGATCGGATCCGATTTGGGTCGCGGTAGGTTGATCTTGAACTTATATGGGGTTCCGCCGGTCATGCGTTGCAGTGCCACTCCCGGATCGCCGCTTTCCATAATGATTAACGTATCTGTGGAGCTGGCCGTAGAAAGGCGGTGTTGTTCCACTTCTTTGAGGAGTCTTCCATAGGCCCGTTCCAAAATACTGATCCCCGGGTTACCCATATCTTGGGCCAAGCGTTTTTCGCCTTGGCTTTTATGCTTTCCATCGGCTTCCACAAAGATTTTATAAGGTTCTCCCGTTTTCGGGTTGATTTCTCCAGGGAAGGTTACTTCATAGCCGCGTCGTCCTCCGGGTTCGTTCACCGGTTTGATTAACGACCGTAAGTGATCAATCCCGCCAGGCTTCTTGGCAATTGCACCAATGGCGGCCAGGACATAACAGTCTCCCGTATTACCCTGTTGAAAGATCAGGCCTTCATGGCTGGGGAAAAGTTTTTCCGGGCTCAGCACGGGGGGCTGACTGGGGGAGGCGGGTCTGGTGGTCAGACGAGCCAGGCGATCATTGACATCTGCGCCCACGTCTTTCGTGGGTGTGAGTGCTTCCAGTAATTCGTATAACTGCTTTTCCGCCACGAGCGTCTTTGCAGCATCGCTGTCTGGGTGCAAGGTTTTTAATGCTGCCTGGCGTTTGGCAATTTCACCTTGTAATGCTTGTGGTTCCATAGGCATACCCACAAGCTCGCCATAGGCTTTTATGGCCCGGGTGGTTTTATTGATGTCCCCATTGGCATTGTCCAGCGCTTTGTTCAGGCTTTCAACCACGGTTTTTAATTCCAGGGGTTTATCACCGGGGTTGAATTTCAAATCCAGTTCCTTCAGGGCGTCAGCCTGTTTCGGTGTTGGACGGATACTGTTTTTAACGGGTAGGGCCTGGAATAATTTAATGGCGACGGTTTGCCAGGCCAAGGTTTTCAAGGCTTCGGGAGAGGTCGATTCGGAAAAGATTTTATTGAGCCTCTGATTTAATGGGATCTGACTGTTGCTTGGGTAAATGACTTCGGTGAGGAGGGCTGCTCCCAAGTTTGAGCCGAAGAGGGAGTTGGCTTGCGTTGCGGAGCCCATCAAGAATTTACTGATGACATGGTTGGGGACCGCTTTATTGACGCCGTTTATTGTAATTCGCTGAAATCCAGGAAGCAGGCCTCTGCTATTAGCGATGTTGGCAATCCCGCCAATGGCCTTGTTGCCAATGGCGCCAATCACCGGCATCAACGCTCCCTGCAGGGCGCCTTGGATGCCTGCTCCAAGGGTTGATTGCTGCAGTTGATCCGTTACATTTTTTAATTCAGGATGGGCGCGACCCACACCGTCAACATAGCGATTGGTTGCGTCGGTGGTGAGACTATTGGTTATGGCCATCTGGGTTCCGAAAACCAGACTTTTGGTGCCCATTTCTTTTAAGGCTGAGCCCGTAATGCCTTGGACCACACTGCCCCCTCCTGTTGCATAGAGCGGTAAGCTTTGGATAAACGTTACAGTATGAATAAAATCGCTGATAAGTTTTTGTTGCCCTTTTAGCATGGCAATAATTTTAGGATCTTTACCTTCGCCTGGGCTTTTGACGTACTTATCAATTTCCTGGAGCAGCTCTTTGGCAATGGCGTAGGTTTTCGGCAGGTCCTTTGCCTGTCGGGCCTCATCCAGTTTTTGCCGAAGTTCGACCAATTTTCGGCTTTCCTGGACAGCCTTACTGTAATTGGAATTGAACAGGACATTTAAGCCCACTTGCAGCTTGGTGGGGGTGGTTGCTCCCCAAGAGTGGGAGCCCTTGAGATCGCCCACTTGATGCTTTTCCAAGGCGCGATTCACTGCCGCATCATTGACGTTGAGGGCTTGGGTCACATTGTTTTCCCCATGGATATCGGCCAGCATCTGCATCAACTGGTCTACGGCCTCACCCAAACTGTCAAACTTTCGAAGTTCTTCTTCGGGTGTTTTCGCCACCAAGGCCAGTTTTTCAACCCGATCATCCCGAGTTTGGTTGGCTGCGTTTAACCCATTCTTGAGGCGAGCCAGGTGTTGTTCTTTTTGTAAACGCAGTTTATCTTCCAATGCCATGAGTTCGGCAATGGTTTGAATGTCCGATGTGTCGGTATCTTGAATCTGCTGGCTTACGTCCTTGATGAGTTTGTCCCAGTCCGCAGTGGCTTGAGCAATTGTTTGTTCTGCCCGAGCATTATCGGTTGCTTCAAGTGCCAATTTAAGTTCTTGCTTTAAGGGGCCGCCCAAGGAGTCTTGTTTCTCTGTCAGTGCTTTGACCTTTTTCTTTAAGGCTTCCTGGGCTTGGGCTTCTTCTTTTTGCAAGGCGGACAGTTTCTCCACCAGATTGTTGGGTAAGCCTTTGAGTTCATGAAACGTGGCAACAAGACCGTTAATTTGACGGACTCGGTCTTGACGCTTGGGATCGGCATTGAATTGTTGATACAGCGCCTCAATTTCGCGATTGATTTGAGCGCTGGCGTCCAGGCTTTTCTTGAGTGGAGCAATGACCTCTGGGGAAAGATTATTGATGCTGACCGCATCTGGGATGGGTCTTGTTGCAATGTCGGAAGCACGTTCTTGAAAGCCTTGCTTGATTTGGCTGAGCGAGGGTTGCTTTCGTTTCTTTTCGGCTTTTTCGGCTTGTGCCGCTTCTGCACGACGCGCTTCCTCGGCTTCCACGGACGCTAATTTTTTTTCGGCCTCTTCCAGCGACATGCCCAGTTTTTGCTCCAATTTGCTTCGCATAGCGTTCAGGGTCTTTTGAGCGTCTGTATTGACGTTACCCATCTCTTGCATGATATTTGGGGCAATTTGGTTCTGGCTGATGTCATCGAGAATGGCCTTTAAGGTGGGGCGACCTTGAATATCGTTATTGGCGCCTTCCATATCGTTTTGAATCAGTGTTTCCAGCGTGGTTCCTGGCGGCGCTTGCTGATTTTTTATGGCATCCTTCAACTCCGTCAGGCGGGATTCCACTTGTTGTACTTGTGCCGGGTTCAGGGTGACTTCTACGCCATTGGGGAGCATAATAGCCTTCTGAGGGCTGTTGTCCCAATTCGAGACCAAGTCCTGTAATGCCGGATTGACCAGATAGTTGGCTACATCCATTTGTGTTCGGGCGGTAATCAACGCGTTAACATCATCTTGGGTGTTTAAAAAACCGTCATTCTGTTTGATGATTTTTTCCAGCTCTTGAAAGCGGGTGGTGAGTTGTCGAAATTTGGCACGGTTTTTAAGTGCGTTCGGCCCTTCACTGAATAACCGTTTAACCCGATCGATGGGATTGTCCGGCACCGCGCTGATCAGATCATCCACGTCTGATTGCAGGGATTTGGGCGGGTTGGCCTCCGGGTCCAGACCCTGTTGCAAGAGGCCCATGATGGCTGTTAAATCCCGAAGTCTCCCCATGGCACGATAGGCGCCCCATTCAGGGCCAATATCCTGAGCGTCTACGGGGACACCTTTGACGGCATTGGCATCCAGATTCACGGGAGGCACATTGCCTGGAGGTGGTAATGGATCAGGGAGGGGCAGGGGCATTGCAATGCCTGTAGCCGGATTGATTGACAGTGGTCCCATCGGAGGCTGTTGCAGCCCTGGTCGTGCTGCAGCAAACCGTTGGGGGGCACCCGGCGTATTCTGTGGGATGCCCATCATATTATTAAATTGGGGTAATTCGCTCGTGGAGGTCACCGGCAAGGGTGTTTGTAGAGAGGCTGGCGCTGTCATACCCTGACGTTTCGCCGCAAATCCATTGGCCGGAACACCACTCAATGGTGTTGTCGGTAGCGGATTATTTCCGTTTGGAGTCACCATAGCACTGCCATACCCACGCACAGACCCGTCACATGTATATATAAAACCAATATTTGTTTTAAGGATGATATGGCAATCCCAAAGTTTTCCTTAAAAATTGCCCCCTGGAGAAAGATCCTCTACGGGAGCGGATCCTTTTCCAGGGGGCACACAAATTCGAGAATAGACTAGCGAACCCGGTTCGGGGTAACCCATTCGTCCCAGGACTTCTCATAGCCTTCGTAGTGGATGAAATAAGTGTCTTTACCAACACTGACAATGGTGGCAGGGTACCATTTATCTTGCCAGAGCACTTCAACTTTATTGCCAACACGCCATTTGGGGGCCGCATGGGTAATCCGGATGCGATCCCCCTTTACCCATTCGTCCCAGGACTTATCATACCCTTCGTAATGGATGTAGCATTGGGTTTTATCCGGGCTAACGTCCTGGACAGTGGCTTTATACCAATTGTTCTGCCACAAGACCTCAGCTTCATCGCCGATTCGGCACAGCTCGGCATAGGCCGACGAAACACACATCCAAACCGTAAACAATGCCATGAAAAGACTGGCTTTAAGGCGGGGTATCATTGTGCAAGCTCCTTCATAAAACACCAACCCGGGTATTGATTCAGTCTAACAATGGTATACGCAAAGGGGCAAGCCCTTGGCTGAATCCTGTTTGAAGCAATTTGTCTTTTGGAGATGTTTTTTGTGAATATCACCCAGAGACTAACTTGGAGTCGGCCGGTGCCCATTTCCATCACCCCACAGCCTATGCATCGAATACCCCTTGTGCCGCGGGTCAGGGTTGCACAACCTTCTGCTGTTCGCTTTTCCTCGGATTCCGGTATCTTTCGGGACTGGATGAATGGGTACTCCGTTAATGCCGAACGCCTGGAACGGGAAAAACACACTTGGAATCCCGTTATTTCGTCATTGATTAGTCAATACAATGCGATGAACCTGGCAACCCAATTCCCGGGCGTGGCCCGATCCTTTGAGGTGGTTGGTATGCCTGCTAAAACGGGTATCCCACCTGCGGTTCGGGTGAATCCTGAGACGATGGAAAAGCCGGCCGGGCGAATACGAGGCTTTTTGTCCTCTCTTAAAAAAGCATTTTCGTTCCTGAAGCCATGGCAGGAACCGGCTCGAACAGCAAACACCAATGGGGGCCTGGCTACTGTCCTGCTGCATTTAATGAAATCATTGCCCAGAACGGAGAGTTGTGAAGGCACTCTTGCGCAATTGCTCACCGGTGTAAAGACAATCAATGCGGTTGCGCTTCAGAATTATCAGACGATACAGGGAGACCCTCAGTGGGTTTATTCGGGAGGGCTCAGTGAAGATGGGCCTCTGATTCTGCCCTTGGCGGGCCGAGCGTATAGCTCCATTCAATATCGGCATGGCGTGGTCATTGCTCCGAACGGTGCCCTACAGGTGTTTCAAATTCCTTCTGCCAAAGACACGATAGCCATGATAGAGGCTGACCCTGTTGCTGCAGCCTGGATAGAGGGAAATCGGCCCCTAAGCCATTATCCTCCCGATGAGGATCGTTCCTGTGCCCCGTTTAAACCCCTCAAACATCACGAGGCCACACTGGCACAGACACGAGCGCACCTCAGCGGATTGGCAGCGGGCACGGTGCCGCCCAGAAGCACGCCATGGGGTTGGGACGATATCCACACGCTGATGTATTGGGTGCCGTTTGACTATGCGAAGCACATTGCCGAGGGGCGGATCAAGGTTATCCTGGATAAACCCGGCCTGAATGGGCAGAATGTTTGGGAAGCCTTGTCTTCGTTGCCGCGCTTGTCAGAATTGGCTTAGTCGCAGTCTGTAGGAGATAGACAAACCACTTGAAATTTTAGCTGCGCGGGACATTCACTGAGCTTGTCTCTGATTTAATACCGCGCCCCACGTCCGTATGACCTGAGAGGTGTCTGCCATGTCATGCATGGATAAACTCGATAAAAATGGTAGGGAGTGCCAGAGCAACGCCTTAAAGTAAACACATGGTTGAGTCTGCAAGAGGCTGATTGCAATACGCAACTACGGGACATTCATGGTTACCGGTGTCATTTATGCCTTGAATCAGTGTTCTTACCGAATCAAATAAAGCGTCGTCATCGGGTGCACCGCCCATAAGGGTTGCCCCAGTGGCTCCTAACGAAGTGACTGCTGTGGTGCTGATGACTAAGAATCCAGCAGCATTGATCCCTAGTTGTTTCCAATTTGGTTGCCTTAAACGTTTCATGGAAGGCACTCTCTCTAAAAGTATGGACATGTTATTTGGCTTAATTCAATTATTCCCACTTCAGTTCCTTTTAAAACCTCTAACCTGGTTGGGTTGGAGTCTTGTCAAGAAAAGTGGTTTGGGGAAGGTCTGCCAGGAAGAGTCTGAATTTTGAGTCTGAGGGACGATACAGATCAATGATTCATCAAGAGAACCCGTGATTCCAGTTCGGCATCCTGATATTGTGAGGTCTTTGTTGTTTATATTGGTCATTCATCTGTCATGAGAAGGATAGGAAATAACAGTTGCGAGATTATTGTTAAGCAGAATATTGGCGAGAAAGCTCTTTTGCCAGCCTTTGAGCGAGCTTTTCGGCTTGGATGCGAATTTCCGGAATGGCCGTTGTTTCCCAAAGTTGGGCTTTCAACAGGGGACCCAGGGTATAGAGGTTTGGAACCACCTGACTTTGTCGATCCAGGATGGCGCCATCAGGCGTGGCTTGAATCCCCAGGCCCAGTTCGTCAGGCACCAGAAGGCCATCAAGGAGTAATTGCTGTACCAGAGGTGACGGATTCTGTCGAATATCAGTGCTGGGACCGGTTGCGTTGATGAGCCAGTGTGACATAGCTTGTCTGGTCATAACAGTTCCGTTCTCCAGCGTTCTGAATTCAATGGAAAAGCCGTTTTCTGTGTTCTCAATTTGGCTAACTCGGCCTTTATTGAGTATCAGCTGCCCGGATTGTTGAAGGGAAACAATCTTCGAATGGACGTCCGGGGCAATCCGGTGGCGATGAACGTCCCAGTAGGGCTTGAGATGAGTCAGAAATTGTCTTTTTTCCGTTAGATTGAGGCGTTGCCAGATCTGAGGCAGATAGGGACGGTAGGTGTCCAGGACACCTTGCCAGGTCAGTCCCTGGGTTTCATTAAGTTGCTTTACCTGTTGGCGAATTGTTCGAAGAAGAGCCTGAAGCTGCTTCGGGGGTAACTCATCCTCATCCAGGACAGGGGCAATATTGGATGCAAACTGCCCGATGACATGAGGTTGTGGGAGTAGCCCATGGCGGGAGAGGACCTGGATTGGGCCATGGTGACCTGAAGCAACCAGCTGTAGGACAATATCCACCATGGTTAAGCCACTGCCAAGGATAAATATGGTGTCATCAGGTGACATGTCCAGGGCCTGCCAAGGTTGCCAAGGATTACCTATATAGCGTGAAGAGTTCAGCGGGAGCTCCACGCGACCCAACCGGCTCGAAGGCGCTGTATTGCCCAGGGCAAGTACCACATGATCGGCTTCAACCTCCCTGGATAATGCGGTCTTAATTTTGATTTTCGTTGTCGCGGATTGCGGATAAAGGGCAGTGACTGAATCGTGGTGTTCATGCCAATGAATGTTCTCAGGGCACTGATTCTTGGCATAGGCCAGCGTGTCTGAAATATAGTTGCCGTAGAGGAAGCGAGGCACAAAAGCACCCACACGCTCCAGATGGTGCTTGGCATGCAGCCACGTCATAAAATGATTGGGCTGGCTTTGAAACAAACTCATTCGCTCACGAGTGACATTTAAGAGGTGCTCCGGGCAAGATGTACTATAGGCAACTCCCAGACCAAGGGGGTGTGTCTGCTCAAAGACATGGATGGCCGACGCAGGGGACTCTCTAAGGGAATGTACCAGGTGGATTGCCACCAATATCCCACTAACACCCCCACCTACAATCGCAATGGTTTTCATATCCATACCTTCGGCTCGTTGTTTCGGAGATTAACCTGTTTCAATCCTTCCCGATAAACGGAAGTATATTCAGGGTCATTATAAGATGAGATCAACCTTTAATCATCTTTATTCCGATTAAACCATAGGTGGCCGGTGTGACGTCAACTAGGAATCGAGGGATCGGGGAACTTAGACCGGAATTTCAGAGCCGAATGCTGGCGGATGGTTCTCGAATGTCGACAAAGATACTATCAACAAAGGATCAATTTGATGAGGGGGTTTTGCATAATAGAACAGAGCCGGACTGGGTAATCCTAATGAGCCAATTTTTTAACCACTATTCTGGTTTTGTTTTGCCATGATTTTCAATAGTTTGGAATTTCTGCTCTTTTTACTCATTCTCTTTGTCTTGTACTATTTGCCCGGCTTTAAGAATTTTCAGGTCTTATTATTAATCGTGGCCAGTTGCTTCTTTTATGCCTTTTATGAGCCCTGGCTTTTAATTCTGCTATTACTCTCTATGGGAGTGAATACGTGTACCAGCTATTGGGTCCATGTTACCCGACATAAGCGTTTTTGGGCTTGGATGGGTGTACTCTTTAACCTTGGGCTGCTGGGGTTATTTAAGTACAAGGGCATGATCTTTGAGACACTCTTTCCTTGGCAACCTCAACCCGGTTCTATTGAACATTTGATATTAACCCTGCCGCTGCCTATCGGCATCTCCTTTTTTACCTTTGAAGGGATTAGCCTGCTGGTTGATGTCTATAAATCTCCTTCAAATGCGACGGTATTGGTTGGAAAAACGCTTGGCGCTCATTTGCGATCGACGATGTTGTTTGTGTCCTTTTTTCCACATCTGGTTTCCGGTCCGATTTTAAAGGCCCATGATTTTTTACCGCAAATTGGTGAAAAGTACGTAAAAGATATTCCATGGGACTTTGTGGTTCGAACGTTGATTTTAGGGTACTTTTTCAAAAATGTCATTGCCGATAATCTGCAAGATCAAACCTTCTGGCTTCATTATCCGGAATTTCAAATGAAATCGACCTTCTCTTTGCTGACGTTGCTATTTGGGTACTCTATCCAAATCTTTGCTGATTTTGCAGGCTACTCTCTGATTGCTCTCGGGCTTGCTGCGCTTTTTGGCTACCGCATCGTAAACAATTTTAATTACCCTTATATTGCAACCTCGTTTTCCGAGTTTTGGCAGCGTTGGCATATCTCGTTGTCGTCTTGGTTGAAGGAGTATTTATACATTCCACTGGGGGGCAACCGAGTTGGAAAAATGCGAACCTATCTCAACCTATTTGTTGTCATGTTTATAGGAGGCCTGTGGCATGGTGCCGCATGGAGCTATGCTATTTGGGGTGTCATGCATGGGGTAGCCCTTGCCGTTGAAAAAGCTATTCAGCCTTTGACTTTGTCTGTCCCTGCTTTGATTCGGGGCGTCTTTGTTTTTAGCTACGTGTCTCTTTGCTGGTTGTTCTTTAAGTTAACGGACTTTTCACACGCGGTAAGTTATATTCAG
>JBGUGD010000030.1:0-240290 GCA_041697335.1 Vampirovibrionaceae bacterium NZW_1234
TCAATAATGGGGGCCTTGCCCCCAAACCCCCACCAAAGGGCCACCTGGCCCTCTGGACACCCAATCGGGATATTTGGGGAGGGGCATTTCCCTAGCCAATGTTAGCTTGCAATAACCAAGTGCCCCTCCCCAAATATCCCACACGGGGTTCCAAGGGGCCGTGAGGCCCTTTGGCAGGGGTTTGGGGACAGCGTCCCCATTATTGAGAGCGAAAATCGATTATTGAGACAACCCTACTGCACGTGGTGGCGATAGTAGCGGGTGAGGGCGTCGTGGTAGGTCATGAACTTCATGGCGCTTAGAAAGAGGAAGAGGACCAGGGTGACCACTTCGAGGCCCAGGATCATGAGAAGGTCCGATTGGAAGCTCAGCAGATCATGGATGTCGTATTGGGCGATCAACAGAACGATTTCGGCGGTTAGGGCCAGGTAAAAGAGACCATAGAGCGGGTAAAGCAGGATCACCAAGGGGGACCCGAAGGCCAAGCGTTGTGCCCGCTCGAATACCACCTGCGTCGGCTTTTCAGGCTCGGTAATGGTAATCACATCGCCCAGGACCGAGGTGAAGGCGGCCCAGATGCTTTTGATGTAGGCCAGAAAGGTAAAGAACCCGAGGACGGACATCAGGAAAAAGCCGATGCTGACCTGGAATTGGAAGTTGAAAATGGCCACATCCATGACGGTGTTGGAAAACCACAACCAGAAGGCGCCAACCACGGTCGTTAACCCTGTCCACATGAGCATGGGTTTAAGAACCCGGTACCAGCGAAACAGGTTCCAGTTGAACAGGGACACCATGGACTCCTGTTGATCGGGGTGGTAATGCGGGTGACGCGGGTGAGGCTGGGGGAAGAAATAACTCCAGACCTCGTGGTAGATGCAGGAGATTTTCAACAGCAACAGGGCCACCCCGGTAAAGGTAAAGACCGAGAAGAGCAGAATCTTGAAGATGAGTAACAAAGGGAGCGCCGTGTACGTCATGCCCGCATTGACCGGAATCAACAGGGATTGAACAAATTCATAGACCGGGGCGAACAGGCTTTCGGCCGCGAGAATAAACACCGGCATGATGAGGAGCAGGACCAGAATCAGCGGCATGGCTGAGACCGGGAGAAACACCTCAAACCAATCCGGTCGGGATTGGAACGAGGGTGATTTCGACATTGCGGGATCCATGGTGTTCAAAGCGCCACTCCCTGTTGACACACTTGCGAAGTGATTCGATTATACACCGAAATACTACGCGGAGGTGGAAGATTCTGCTTTTTCCTTGTCCTTGGAATCCCCGTCGGAAGCTGACGCGGCCTTGCTTGATGCCTTTTTCTTGGACTTTTCAAAGATGATTTTGTTGTCTTTGATGGCTGTCACAATGTGATCGCCTTCTTTGAACTTGCCCAGAAGCATCTCTTCGGAGATTTCGTCTTCGATGCGCTTTTGAATCACCCGACGCAAGGGACGAGCACCATAGGTTGGGCTGTAACCCTCTTTGGCCAGGGCATCTTTGACGTCGTCGGTAATGGTCAGCTCCATGTTTTGGGCTTTCACACGGTTCATCAGATCTTTGGCCATGATGTCCACGATCTTGCGAATTTCTTCCTTGGTCAGCTGGTGGAAGATGATGGTGTCATCCAGACGGTTTAAGAATTCCGGACGGAAGGTCCGTTTCATTTCGTCCATGACCTTTTCCTTCATCTTTTCGTACTTGGCCTCTTCAGAGACCTGGACGGAGAAGCCGAAGCCTTCGTTATGCTCGATGGCCCGAGCCCCCACGTTACTGGTCAGGATGATAATGGTGTTCTTAAAGTCCACGGTGCGGCCTTTGGAGTCGGACAGACGCCCGTCATCCAGGATTTGCAGGAGGACGTTAAAGATGTCGGGGTGGGCTTTTTCGATTTCATCGAACAAGACCACGCTGTAAGGCTTGCGCCGAACCATCTCGGTCAATTGGCCGCCTTCCTGGAAGCCGACATAGCCTGGAGGAGACCCGATCAGTTTGCTGACGGTGTGGCGCTCCATGTACTCGGACATATCCACCCGGATGATGTTCTCTTCCGAGCCGAAGAAGTAATCGGCCAAGGCTTTGGCAAGCTCGGTTTTCCCGACCCCGGTGGGACCGCTGAAGACGAAGCTGCCGATGGGGCGGTTGGGACTTTTCAAGCCCACTCGTGCCCGACGGATGGCTTTAGAAATGGCTGTTACCGCATCATGCTGCCCGATAACCCGGTCGTGCAAGGTGTCTTCCATTTTCAACAGCTTTTCCGATTCGGTTTCGGTCAACTTGGCCACCGGGACACCGGTCCAGGCGCTGACGATGTCGGCAATGTGATCGGCGGTGACTTTGATTTCTTTTTCTTCCTGTTTTTTCTTCCAGTCTTCGGCCACTTCGCGAATTTTTTCCCGCATTTCGGCTTCTTTATCCCGCAAGTCGCTGGCGGTTTCGAAGGCCTGATTGCGAATGGCTTGTTCTTTTTCGCGAATGATCTGCTTTAACTGTTTTTCAAGCTCTTTGCCTTCCGGCGGCAGAACACTGGCGGACAGACGCACCCGGGAGGAGGCTTCATCCACCAGGTCAATGGCTTTATCCGGCAAGAAGCGATCGGTAATGTAGCGAGACGACAGTTTGACCGCAGCCTCCAACGCTTCATCCGTGATGGTGAGCTTGTGGTGTTGTTCGTATTTTTCCCGAACGCCTCTGAGGATTTCCACAGCGTCTTCTTCGTTGGGCTCTTCCACGTAAACCGGCTGGAAACGGCGTTCCAAAGCGGCATCTTTTTCGATGTGCTTGCGGTATTCAGAAATGGTGGTAGCCCCGATACATTGCAACTCACCCCGAGACAGGGCAGGCTTCAGGATGTTAGCGGCATCAATGGCGCCTTCGGCAGCTCCGGCCCCGATTAAGGTATGAAGTTCGTCAATAATCAGGATGATGTTGCCGGCCTGACGGATTTCGTCCATGACCTTCTTGAGGCGCTCTTCAAATTCGCCCCGGTACTTGGTCCCGGCCACCAGGAGGCCGATGTCCAATTGGACGATTTTTTTGTCCTGCAGAATTTCCGGCACGTCGCCGTTGACAATGCGCTGGGCCAAGCCTTCGGCAATGGCAGTCTTCCCGACCCCGGGTTCGCCAATGAGAACCGGGTTGTTCTTGGTCCGACGGCCCATGATCTGAATGACCCGCTCAATTTCTTTCTCACGCCCGACCACCGGATCCAGGCGGAGTTCTTGGGCCGCTTGGGTGAGGTTGGTTGCAAACTCGTCCAGGGTGGGGGTTTTGCTGCGCCCCGGGGTGGCCGCCGTGGTGGTGCTGCCCCGGGTTTCGCCCAGCATCCGGATGACGTTGCTGCGGACCTTGGTCAGGTCCACACCCAGGTTTTCCAGAACCCGAGCAGCGACGCCTTCGCCTTCGCGGATGAGGCCGAGGAGCAAGTGCTCTGTACCAATGTAGTTGTGCCCCAATTGGCGGGCTTCATCCCAGGATAATTCCAGGACGCGCTTGGCGCGAGGGGTAAAGGGGATTTCTACAGCCACGAAGCCGGAACCCCGACCGATAATTTTTTCGACTTCGGCGCGAGCTTCTTTCAAGTTCACGCCCATGCCTTTTAAGGTTTTTGCGGCAATTCCCGTTCCCTCTCCTATCAGTCCCAACAGAATCTGTTCTGTTCCGACAAAGTTATGGCCCAAACGCCGCGCCTCTTCTTGGGCCAGCATAATCACTTTGATTGCCTTCTCAGTAAACCGTTCAAACATCTTTCTTTAGACCTTTATCTCGTCGTTGAAATATGACTTATCTTACCTGAAGAATCAGTCGGGTTACAATACATTGTGGCACAAATACACCGCCCTAGGGAAACCTTCGGTAATTTTTAAGGATTGGACATCAATGCAGATCCGGTGTTTGGTTTGTGGATCCGTCAATTCCAAGGAAGCCAATTATTGTAGCCACTGCGGCAATGAGCTTCCTCAAAAGGCGGCGTCTCAATCTTCTGTTGAGGGTCAACCGCGCTTTCAGTGGGGCTGCTTTTGGCTTGTCCTGTTGGGAACGTTGCTGTTTACGGCCGTGAGTGTCTGGGTATTGGATGCGCCGGTGTTTCTGTTCGGCTTGTTTTTGCCTTGGATCTGGTCTATAAGGCCAAAAACCAGGTCTTAGGAACGCTTTTTCGGTTTTCGGCTCAAGGGTTTTCTCGATGCCGTCGGCATTAACTGCTTAAGTTCACCGGGTTTTAGTTCCCGATATTCGCCAGGTTTGAGTTTTCCCAAGGTGATACCGGCAAATGCGGTACGCTTGAGACCCAAAACGCTATAGCCTAAGGCTTCAAAGCTTCGGCGAATTTGTCGGTTCATGCCGGTCTTTAAAACGAGAATGACGGTTTTCAGGTCCACAACCTCCTGGACATGGGCCACCGCAAGCTTTCCCTCCGGCTCAAGCACAATGCCCGCTTCCAGTTGATGAAGAATGCTTTCCGTGACATTTTGATTCAATTTGACGCGATAGACTTTGTTATGGGCATAGCGGGGGTGAGACAGACGTTGAACAAAGGTGCCGTCGTTGGACATCAA
Organism: Vampirovibrionaceae bacterium NZW_1234; assembly: GCA_041697335.1. Lineage (GTDB taxonomy): Bacteria > Cyanobacteriota > Vampirovibrionia > Vampirovibrionales > JAGQHJ01 > JBGUGD01. The sequence goes on from JBGUGD010000030.1 coordinate 4,557, forward strand.
CAAGAGCCCGGTGGAATCCCGATCCAAGCGCCCGACAGGATCCAAGGTTTTCAGGGCCTCAGGTAACCAGTCATAAATGGTCTTTCGGCCCTCTGGATCGTGGCGCGTGGTAATGCAGTTTTTGGGTTTATGAAAGACGATATAACGTTTTCGCTCGGGGACCAGCAGTTGGCCTCGCAAGGTCACTTTGTCTTCGTCTGGGTTAATGGTTTGACCAAGGGTGGCCGGTTTGCCGTTAACCCGGACTGCTTGCTCCTCGATGAGGGTATCGGCCTTTCGGCGGGAAATCCCACTGCAATCGGCAATAAACTTGTTCAGACGAACACTCACGACGGTCTGGACTCGGCGTTGCTGCTTTTCAACAGGTTAAAGAGGTTCAGCTGTAAGTGATCTGCATGTTCGAGGCGGCATTCAAACAACTGTGCAATTTGTCGTAGTTCCCGGTAATCCTCTTCGCTATAGAGGGGGATGGTTCCTCGAAGCTCGCCATCCACCCGAAGCTCGGCATGATCGGAGAAGATGAGGATTACCCGGTCTTGGCTTAACGCTTTGTCGGCAGCTTCACGGCGCTTTTTCTCCCGTTGAACCACATTTTCCAAATCTAAATTCAGGTAATGAAAGGCCACCATGAGGTTGGTGAGACTTTGCTCCACAAAGCTTTGTGCTTGGACCGTGTTTCCATCTTCCAGATAACGCATGGCCCTCTCCGTGCAAGCCGTCAGTTGACGCAAGGCTTCTGTAGCGCTGTGCGGTTTGTTGGAGACTTTGGCCAGAAGCTGCTGGGCTTCTTTGAGCTGCATGGGGGGAGAGTCCTTACTCGACTTGGGATTATGTCCTCAATGCTAGAACAAACAGAGGGGCAAGACAAAAAGATTCCCTAAGGCGACAATGGAGACCTGGCTTAAAAACTGTCACGATAGGCCTAGATGATGGCGCGTTTTGAGGCAATTTTGAGGCAAACCCATGGCGATTTCCACCCAGTTATATGTGTCGCGTGTGTTGGAGCATGCCGATCAAACCGCGTGCATTCGGACGCTTTATTTGTCCATTCCCAACGATTATCCTGACTTTAGGCCCGGGCACATTGTCCAGGTGGGCCTGTCTTCCGAACAGCAACCTGTTCCCTCGGCTATGCGAGCCTATTGCGTGTGTTCCTCGTCTCAAGAAGGCTACCTGGAACTGTGCATCGATTTGGTGGGTCAGCAGGGTTTCTCTGGGACCTTGTACCAGGCAGGTCCCGGCCAAAAGTTGGTAATTTCCAAGCCCTATGGGGAATTTGGGTTGCAAACACCCGTTGCACGGCCGCTCATGTTTATCGGCTTTGCCTCTGGCGTGGGCGTGTTGCGAGGAATTCTGCGTGATGCGTTGCGAGTTTCCCCGGCATTGGACTTGGTCCAGTTTTATGCGGTCAATCATGATGAGACGGCGATTCCCTATGCCCGAGCTTTGGCTCAGGAAAGCCGTCGTTATCCCAGTGTCGAAATCTATCCGGTGCTTCAGACCCAAGGCTATGATATGGATGATTTGACGGATCGCATCTTTATTCATGCCGATATGACATTGGCTTGGGATATTTACATTGCCGGGGTTTCGGATCCCGTATTGATGACACGAGAAAACTTGATGGAGCTGGGTATGGAACGATCGAAGTTTTATGTCCAGACCTACTCGTCGAATCGCTATTGATGGGCTATAGCGAGGTTAAGATTCCGGCAATAGCACTGGATACGTAAGAGGCCATTGTGCCGCACAAAAGTGCTTTTAGCCCTAAGCGAGCCAAGTCAGCCTTACGCGACGGTGCAATTTCACCAATGCCCCCGATTTGCATGGCAACAGAGCCGAAGTTGGCAAATCCGCATAAGGCAAAGGTGGCGATGGCAACAGACTTGGGGCTAAGAGCGCCGCCGACATGACCACTGGCATCGGCCTGGGACATAAGCGTGGTTAAATCCGAGTAGGCGACAAACTCGTTCGTTACAATTTTGGTGCCCATAAGGCTTCCAACACTATGCGCATCCTGAAAAGGGACCCCTAAGGCCACGGCGACGCCTGAAAACAAGGTTCCCAACAGGCTCCGGATCGAGAGATGACTCAAATCCAAGCCAATCCCAGATAGATCCAGGCCGGTAAGGGCCAACATGGAACCGCTTTTGGCAATCACGGCATCCAGTAAGGCAATTAAGGCCAGAAAACCCACCAGCATGGCAACCACTTGCATCCCAATGCGAAGCCCATCGGAGGCTCCGTGTGCGGCGGCGTCTAAAATATTCACCGTTTGACGCTCAACAGCCAGCTTAATGGTGCCTTTGGTTTCAGGTTCTTCCGTTTCCGGGTAGACAATCTTGGCAATGACCAGGGCCCCTGGGGCGGCCATGAGGCTTGCCGTTAACAGGTACGCTGCCGGAATGCCCATTTGAATGTAGACGGCCATAATGCTTCCGGCGATACAGGCCATGCTGCCGGCCATCACCGCTAGCAGCTCTGAGTTGGTCATGGAGCTGACATAGGGCTTAATCATGAGTTGGGCTTCTACCTGACCGACAAAGATGCTGGCCGTATTGGACAGGGCTTCTGCCCCACTGGCACCCATGACCTTGGCGACTACCCAGGCAACGGCCTGCACCACTTTTTGCATAATGCCCAAGTGATAGGCCAAACTTACCAGGGTGGCCACAAAGATGATGGTCGGGATGAGTTGAAAGGCAAAAATAAAGCTGTTGCCTTCGCCAAAGACTTTGCTCAGAAGCGGCTGAGAGACCATGGGGCCAAACACAAAACTGGCCCCTGCCCCGGCACATGAGAGCAGTTGGGTGATGCCATCGGCCAGGGCGCGAAAAATCTGTTGGCCCAAGGGGATTTTGAGGACAAAGATGGCAATGCCTAATTGAATCAGTAGGCCATTGATGACAAGGCGCCACTGGATGGCCTTGCGATTATTGGACATTAAATAGGCCAAGCCTAACAAGCCTGCAATCCCGATGAGTCCGGTAAAAGCGTCTAGCATAAACGGTGCTCCCGCCATATCCTCAATATTGTGTCGGGCCCAAGGGGTGCCTGATGAGCCTCTCTTGTATTGAACCTTAAATTCCATAAAACATAAAGGGGGATTCTTGAGACAATATGGCCTGAGATGCAATAAGGGTGGTTTGTCGGCTTTGTTTTGCTTTATAATCGTGACCAGGATCGACGGGAAAGTTATCCCGGGAATGCTGTCGGCAACCCATGGGTTGTCAAGGGGAGGGTGGGTGCTGATGCCCCGGTACAATCAATGAGGGTATTGCCTCGAATACGATCAATCAGAATTCTATGAAGGAGACGCCTCTTGTTATGAACACCACGGAAGCTGAGATGGCCCATCACGCGGATAAAAAGCCTTGGTATCAACAAATCAGCAAATATCAATGGATGGTATTACTTGCTTGCTATGCCGGTGGGATGTTTGATGGGCTAGACTCCAGTCTGTTTACCGCCGTTTTGCCCGTCTCCGTTGGGGAGCTCCTGAATACCTCGGATCCCAGTGTGATCAGTGCCAAGGGCTCTTACATTGCGGCACTCTTTTTGCTTGGTTGGACCACCGGAGGCATGGTGTTCGGGATGTTGGGCGATCGGATCGGTCGGGTCAAGGCCTTGTCTCTGTCCATTTTGATCTATGCCCTGTTTACCGGCCTATGCGGTTTTGCCCAAAACTGGGAGCAATTGGCGTTGTTCCGGTTTATGACGGCACTGGGCATTGGTGGAGAATTGATTGTGGGAACCACACTTCTTGCCGAAGCCTGGCCTGAAAAATATCGGACGCGCGCAGTGGGCTTTTTGACCACGGCCTATCAGGGTGGGGTGAGTCTGGTGGGCTTAACCAACCTTTATGTCGGTCAGTTTGGCTGGCGTTACATGTTTTTTATCGGTGCCTTGCCAGCTGTCATTGTGATGCTGATTCGGACCACGGTCGGTGAGCCGGAACGCTGGCTGCTTCTGGATCAAAAACGCAAGGCCGGTGGGGCCCACCATCACGAGGTGTCGTCCAACTTCTTCCATCTGTTTCATCAGGCTCATCTCAGAAATGCCATTGTGGCCAGTCTGTTTACCGGTGCATTGTTGATTGCCTATTGGGCTTCGTCTTTTTGGATTCCGGCGTGGGTTCACCAGTTACTGGGTGAAGCCAAGGCTCAGGCCAAGCGTGAGGTTAGTTATATCCTGCTGCTGCAGGGGTTGTTTGCCATTGGTGGCAGTTTCTGGTCCGGTTTTTTGGCCCAGCAGATCGGGCGACGCTGGACGGTGGTGTTCGCCTTTTCCGGGTATCTGTTGACCAGTCTTGGCATGTTTGGGTTAAACACGCAGTTTTCTCAAGCACTCTACATCTGGGGAGCCGCGATGGGAATTTTTATTGGCATGACCATTGGAATTTGCTATATCTACGTGCCGGAACTTTTTCCCACGAGACTTCGGGCCACAGGAACGGGTTTCTGTTTTAATCTGGGCCGTATTGCGGCAGCAATTGGTGTTGTGGTCAGTAGCCATTTGGTTTCATGGTTTGGAGGTTCGTACTCTCAAGCTGCCCTTTCGGTTTCCTATATTCTGCTTTTGGGAATTGCCGTTGTGTTTTTAGCGCCTGAGACCAAGGATAAGATGTTGCAGGATTGAAATGGGATGGCTAAGGTTCCCAAAGAGCGTTTAGATAAATTGATTGTGGACCAAGGGCTGTGTGACACACGCTCTCAGGCACAGGGTTTGATCTTGGCGGGTCAGGTGCTGGTGAATAATCAGAAAGTTGACAAACCGGGCACGCTTGTTTCGCCCAGTGTGTCGATTGTGATTAAAGATCGACCCCGATATGTCAGTCGTGGTGGATTAAAACTGGAAAAGGCCTTAAAAGACTTTGAAATCCAGGTTTCCGGTCGGGTATGCCTGGATGTGGGCGCTTCTAGCGGCGGATTTACGGATTGCTTGCTTCAGCATGGCGCTGAGCGAGTACATGCGGTAGACGTGGGATCGGGTCAACTGGACTGGAAGTTAAGGCAAGATCCTCGGGTTCATGTGCTTGAGAAAACCCATATTGCCCACTTGGATCCGGGGGTGTTGATTCCCCCACCGTCAATGGCGGTCGTGGATGTGTCCTTTATTTCCTTAAAGAAAGTTCTGCCCAATACCGTGCGATGTCTTGCTCAAAATTCTGGGGAGATGGAGCTGACGCTCGTGGCATTGATAAAACCTCAATTTGAGTATTTGGACTATTGTGATATCGGTGGGTTTGATGGCGTGGTAACTCAGAGCGAGCACCATCGCGTGATTCTGAACGGTGTTTTGGAAGATATTCATTCGCTTCTGCCGGAATGGTCCTTATTGGGATTATCGGAATCTCCCATCCAGGGGCCGAAGGGAAACCGAGAGTTTCTGCTGTGGCTCTCAACGTGTCAACCATCCGATGCTACTCATTCTGTAGCCGGTTGGGAAAGTGTATCTTCCCGTGTGGCAACGCTGTTGGAGCGGGATACGTAACAGTTTGTTTCAGGTCATTTAAGTTCACTCGGATTTGTCCGAAACGCCCCTATGGTCAAACAACGTTTTGTCTGGATAGGAGCGCTTTTAATGAAGCATAGACACCACCCCCGAGTGATTGTGAAAGCGTTAGCGGTACAGAATTCCGCCCCAACAATCTGGGTTACTGCCATTGCATTAACCATGCTCTATACCTTAATGGTGCTTTAGTCAGGTCCCTTGGAACGGGGCGATTGACCCTGCCACCTTCAAGTTTTGATATTGCAGGTCTGTCTTTGACAGGCCTGTCGTGTTTTTGTCGGTGTGTTTTACCATGGGGCATGCCCTGGGTATTATCGGATCGGCTGAGGGGTGTTTTCTTAGGATTCCCCTTGACAGACGGTTTTTCAGTGATTCACAATCAACGGTATGACGGTACAGATGACATTGCGTAAAACACCCTTGAACCAAACCCATCGCGACCATGGGGCCAAAATGGTGGAGTTTGGCGGGTGGGATATGCCGCTTCAATTTTCCAAGGTGTTGGAAGAGCATCACGCGGTGCGCCAAGCGGCGGGTCTGTTTGATATCTCCCATATGGGTCTGGTGGCTGTGACCGGGGAAACACCGCAACATGCCTTGGAGGCGTTGAATTTTCTTGTACCACAGGATTTGTCCAAGCTCTATCCGGGAAAAGCAGTTTATACCCAGTTCTTGAATGAATCTGGCGGTTGCATCGACGATATTATTGTCTACTGGATGCCTGAAACTGCTCACTTTCACTCTTTTTCTCAGGTGCTTGTCATTTGTAACGCCGCCAATACTGACAAGGACATGGCCTGGATGACTCGTCATGTGCCGGACTCAGTGTCCATTGCCTGGTCAAATGATCAGTTTAGCCTGATTGCATTGCAAGGCCCTCAGTTTGAGGCCGTCTTGAGGGCTTCTGGTTTGACAACGGATGCGGTTTTACCCAAGCGGTTTCATATTGCCGAGTACGTCTTGCATGGTATTCCTGTTCTGTTGTCCCGTACGGGATATACCGGTGAGGACGGTGTGGAAATTATTGTGGCCTCCGAACGGGTTGCTGAACTTTGGACCAAGCTGCTTGAATCCGGTGCCTCCCTGGGTATCCGCCCTGTCGGTTTGGCTGCGAGAGACACCCTTCGCTTGGAAGCCGCTTACCCCTTGCATGGGTCTGAATTAACCGAGTCTATTACCCCCTTGGAAGCCGGTTTGGGATGGTCTGTGAAGCTGGATCAGCCTGGAGACTTTATTGGCAAGACTGCCCTGATTCACCAACGCGATCAAGGGTTGAAGCGTCACTTTGTTTGTTTTGAAGTAATAAAGCAATCCATCGCGCGTCATCATGATGTTTTATATGATGCGAATGGCACCCCCATCGGAGAGGTCACCAGTGGGTCTATTTCACCGACGTTGAATAAACCTGTTGGGGTGGGGTACGTGGCCACTCCTGTCGCTCCACAGCCAGGCGATGCCCTTTGGGTGGGCATTCGAGGTAATAAAGTGGAGGCACACGTTGTAGAACGTCCGTTTTACCGGAAATGAGAGGATCCTGTCGGCATGGCAAAACCTGAAGATTTTGATATCCCCGCTGGTACACTGTTCACGGAAACCCATGAATATGTCTTATGGGACGAAGGTGAGGATCGCGCCCGTGTCGGGATTTCTCACTACGCTGCCGAGCAGTTGGGAGACGTGGTGTTTGTAGAAATGCCAGGCATTGGCGAATCCTTTGAACAAGGAGATTCGTTCGGGACGATTGAAAGTGTGAAAGCCGCATCAGATCTGTATATTCCTGTGGCAGGTGAAGTTTTGGCCGTGAATACCCAATTGACCAGTGAGCCTGAACTGGTCAATGACAATTGCTATGGGGATGGCTGGATGCTTGAAATTCTGCTGAAAGATGCGGAACAATTGAAGGGGTTAATGTCGGCCGAGCGATACTTGGCTTTTCTCGAGGAGTCCGCAAACGTATAGACGGAGCTTCCGTCAGGAGTTGAACCATGACCAGTTTTATTCCACACACCGCTGATGAGCGACAACAGATGTTGGATCGGATTGGGGTGTCTTCCGTGGATGCGTTGTTTGACGCGGTACCGGCTTCGCTCAAGCATCCGTTTACGCTGAACACGTTACCCAAAAACGGGCGATCCGAACTGGAACTGCAACACTATCTCACGGCAATGGCCTCTCAGAATCCGGGGGCAGGTATGCTGTCCTTTATGGGGGGCGGGGCCTATGCCCGCTTTATTCCGCCAGCGGTCAATGCCATTGCCTCTCGTTCTGAATTTTATACGGCCTATACCCCCTATCAGCCTGAAATCAGCCAGGGCACCCTGCAGATGATCTATGAGTTCCAGACCATGATGAGTGAGCTGACGGGGATGGATGTCACCAATGCTTCGGTCTATGATGGGGCCACGGCGATGTCCGAGGCCGCCTTTATGGCGGTGCGGGCTACCCGACGCAAGGTGCTGTATGTGTCCAAGACGACCAACCCCCAGTACCAGCAAGTGTTAAGAACATACTGTCATGCCTTTGGCGATATGGCCTTAGGTTGGTTTGATCCGGATCAGCCCTTAGGTCCTCAATTCACCCATGAGCCCAACACCATTGCCGCCATTTTGGTCCAGCAGCCTGACTACTATGGGACCATTCGGCCTCTTTCTGCCTACCAGGAGGCGGCTAAGGCTACAGGGGCGCTTTTAGTGGTGGCTGTCGATCCGATGACCCTGGCTCTTTTGGATTCTCCGCGTAAGGCTGGTGCCGACATTGTGTGCGGGGACATTCAGCAGTTTGGAAATAGCGTCAACTTCGGTGGGCCTTATGGCGGATTTCTGTCGACCACGGAAAAACTGATGCGCCAACTCCCTGGCCGTGTGGTTGGCCGGACGGTGGATAAAGAGGGAACGACCGCCTACACACTGACCTTGCAAACCCGGGAGCAACATATTCGCCGTGAAAAGGCGACCAGCAATATTTGTACCAACCAGTCCTTGAATGTCCTGAAGGCCACGGCGTATTTAAGCCTTCTGGGACCGCAAGGGTTGCATCGGATTGCCAGTGTTTCCGCAGAGCGGGCTCATGAGCTTGCGAAGGGTCTTTTGGCCGTTCCTGAAGTCTCATTGCGAAGCGGGGATGCCTATTTGTACGAATTTGCCGTAAGGTTGCCCATCCCGGCCAAGACCATGGTTCACCAAATGGCTCATCAATACGGTATTCTGGCAGGGATTGATCTGGGGAAGTATTGGCCCGAGGAAGACCACACCCTGCTGATTGCTGTTACGGAACTCAATACGCCCGAAAGCCTGGAGCGGTATTTGAGTGCTTTTCGTGATGTGATTCATAATCGGGGGCTCTCTGTTTTACCCTCGGGGATGAGTCGTGATGTCAAAATGGTCGCCACAGGCACACGGGGAGGACAGTAAGCATGGCAGAGCGTACGTTGTTTGAACAATCCGTTGCCGGACGTCAGGGTGTTACCGTTCCTGACCGGTCGACCAATCAGGATGCGACCTCGTGGGTGCCTCAAGGGCTGTTGCGTCAGGAGCCGCCCCGATTGCCGGAAGTTTCCCAGCTGGACGCAATGCGGCATTTTGTTCGACTGTCGCAATTGAATCATGCCATTGATACGGGATTTTACCCTTTGGGCTCCTGTACGATGAAGTACAACCCGAAGATCTGTGATGTGGTGGGCCAACTGGCGGGCTTTACGCAGCTGCATCCGGAAACGCCGGATGAATTTGCCCAGGGGACGCTTGAGATTGTCTTTCGCTTGCAACAATATCTGAAGGACTTGACGGGCTTTGATGCCGTCACCTTGCAGCCCGCTGCGGGTGCTCATGGGGAATTGGTGGGAATGATGATGATCAAGGCCTACCATGCCAGCCGCCATGATCTGAAACGCACGGAAGTGTTGATTCCAGATTCGGCCCATGGGACCAACCCGGCTTCTGCCGTGATGTGCGGGTTTAATGTCATTGAGTTGCCCAGTGGCCCTGATGGGCTTGTCGATTTGGCGGTGTTAAAAGAAGCGCTTTCCGAGCGGACGGCTGCCATCATGCTGACAAACCCCAATACATTAGGGCTATTTGAAAAGGATATTCTGGAAATCACCCAGCTGGTCCACGAGGCCGGAGGCCTGTGCTATTACGATGGTGCCAATTTGAACGCCATTATGGGGATTACCCAGATTGCGACGATGGGGTTTGATGTGATGCACATCAATACCCACAAAACCTTCGCCACACCCCACGGCGGTGGGGGGCCCGGCAGTGGGCCGGTGTTGGTGAACACCAAGTTGGAACCCTTTTTGCCATTGCCGGTGGTGGAACACCATGACGGTCGTTATGAATTGAATTTTGATCGCCCGCAGTCCATTGGCAAGGTGAAGCTGTTTTACGGAAACACGGAGATTCTGCTTCGGGCCTTTGCGTACATCGAGTGTTTTGGCTTGGATGGGCTTAAGGATGTCTCTGAAACGGCGGTGATGAATGCGAATTACTTGAAGGAATGCCTCAGACAGTGGTACCACGTTCCTTTTGAGTCTACCTGTATGCATGAGTTTATTATCACAAGCCAACATCAACATGCCCGGCACGGGGACATCAACACCATGACGTTGGCCAAGCGCTTGATGGATTATGGCTTTCACCCGCCGACCGTCTATTTTCCCTTGATTGTTCCCGAAGATATGATGATTGAGCCGACCGAGACCGAAAGCAAGCAGACATTGGATGCCTTTGTCGAAGCCATGCGACGGATTGACGAGGAAACCCAAACGAACCCGGATACCATTGTTCAGGCTCCTCACACGACCCCGGTGAAGCGTGTGGATGAGGTTCACGCGGCTCGTAACCCTGATCTGAACTTTTATAAGAACTTTAGGCCAACTAATGTTGGGCCCGATCAGTTGCAAGGGTGCTTTACGGCATCCCAATTCTGCCCCTAGGCTCGTTTTATCTTACAATCGCCTTCTTGTCGCTTTTGTTTACTGCCGACATTCACTACGCTGGAATTATAGGATGCTGTCGTTAATGCGGCTCATCTGTCTGATCCAATAATGTAGCGGAGGAACAATGTTATGGCAGACATGAAAACCGGTAAGATGGAGCTTAAGGAAGAAATTTCCCGTGATCAATGCGTCACGCTGTTACGTCAATGCTTGACTGCACTGGAGCAGCATCAAGAAGCAACGGTTCAGGTGAAGGGCATTAATTGCGTCATTCCTCAGGATGCTGGCGAACGGGGCCACTTTGAAGTGGAATTCGAAGAGGATGACGGGGAGTTTGAATTTGAGCTGACCATGAAATGGGAATAAAAAAGCTACTTCCAGGCCTGGCCAAGCCAGGCCTGGAAGCTTTCCTTGCTACCCTATGCATGAGGGCGGTGTGAAGGGTCTACTGGGATGGTTTACAATAGGATCAGTCAAGGCAGTAGACACCGGTTTTTGAATGCCCATCTATTTATTCATCTTAAAGCGCATTCTGATTGCCATCCCCACGATTCTCATCGTGTCGATGATTAGCTTTTTTATCATGCGCTATGATTTCACCATCGGTCCCATTCAATGGACCACTCAGGGCCAGACGGTGACGCTGCTAGAGAAACATCATTTCAAGAACCCCATTGATCCGTTGGCCGAACTGCGTCAGAATCCCCAGATCTCCAAGGCCGCTTACGAGCATGAGCGCCAGCGTTTGGGGTTGGATAAGCCTTTTTATATGCAGTATTGGCTGTGGATCTCCCATATTTTTCAGGTGAATCCCAGTGCCCTGGCTGAGGGCAAGCCCTGGGCGTTTTTTCAGCCTGATCTCGGGAAATCCTTCTCCGGGGAAGATGTCAGCCGGATTCTCATGCAGCGGATTCCCAACACACTTCTGTTAAATGCCGTAACGCTTTTGATTTGCTGGTTGGTTGCCATCCCCTTGGGTGTTTATGCGGCTCTTCATTGGCGATCCTGGGCGGATTCCGCGTTAACGGTCTTTTCCTCCGTGGGCATGGCAGCGCCCTCATTTGTGGTGGCTTTGCTCTTGGCGTTGGGCGCTGTGAAACTGGGATGGCCACCTCTGGGTGGGGTCACCAGTGACGGGTTTGAACAGATGAGTGGGTTCCAGAAACTGGGTGATATTGCGGCCCATCTCTTGCTGCCGGTGACGGTCCTGACGATTTCTGGGATTGCCGGGCTTCAACGGCAAATGCGGGGCAATTTACTCGATGTGTTGGAGGCGGAGTATGTACGCTTGGCTCGGGCCAAAGGGCTGCCTGAGAACAAGGTCATCTATAAACATGCCGTGAGGACCGCCATTAACCCCTTGGTAACCTTGTTGGGCTATGAATTTGCCGGGTTGTTGAGTGGGGCGGCCCTGGTGGAGATGGTGCTTCGATACCCCGGACTAGGCTATACGGCTTTAGAAGCCGTGCGTCAAACGGATACCAATTTGGCCATGACGGTTCTGGTGATGGGGGCCATTTTACTGGTCCTTGGGAATCTGTTTGGTGACATTCTGTTGAAGGTTGTGGATCCGAGAATCGAGTTGCACTGATGCTAGAGACCAGAGCACGAGGCAAGTATCATAAAATCTGGCGTGAATTGTCCCGGGATAAGATTGTCTTGGGCTGTATTCTTTTTCTTGTTGGGCTCTATAGCACCATTGTGGTGGCTGGGTTTCTCGCTCCGTATTCGGAAGATTTCAGTGATCGAGATCAAGCCTATGCGCCTCCCACACCCATTTTTGTGTTGGATGAAGGAAAGCCCAGCTGGCCCTTTGTGGTGACCTATGAGCGTCGGTTTGATCCAGAGACCTATGGGTTTGGCTTTTATCCGGACTATTCCAAGCGTTATCCGCTAAGGTTTTTTGTACAAGGTGAGGCGTATAAGTTCCTCGGGATCATTCCCTCCCGGCTTCATTTGGTGGGTGTGGATGCGCCGGCCCGGTTGTTTCTCTTGGGAACCGATATGAATGGCAGAGACATCTTTTCCCGGCTTCTCTACGGAGGGCAGGTGTCCTTGACGATTGGGTTTTTGGGCTTATTTGTCGCCTTTCCTATTGGGCTATTGTATGGCGGCATCTCGGGCTACTTTGGAAACCGGGTCGATAACTGGATGATGCGTCTGGCTGAAATCATTATGAGCATCCCCAGTTTTTACTTGTTGATTAGCCTGGCTGCGATTTTACCGTCCGGCCTGGCCAGCCGGCAGCGTTTTGCCTTAATCGTCGTGATTTTGGCTTTGATTGGTTGGGCCGGTATCAGCCGAATTATCCGAGGCATGGTTTTGTCGTTAAAAGAACAAGAGTACGTTGAGGCGGCCCGATCGCTGGGGGCCAGTTCCTTGTGGATTATTACCCGGCACTTGCTCCCTCAGACCACCACGTATTTGATTGTTGCCATTACCCTTGGGGTACCTGGGTATTTGTTGGCTGAGAGTGGCTTGAGCTTTTTAGGTCTGGGGATTCAACCACCCGACGCCAGTTGGGGGAATATGCTTCGGGAAGCCCAGGATTTGAGTAATATCATGCTTCGGCCATGGCTTCTTTTGGGGCCAGGGTTGCTGATTTTCATTACCATTTTGGCTTTTAATGTTGTGGGAGACAAGCTCCGAGACATTTTGGATCCAAAAGCAAAGGGCCGACGTGCCTAACCGAATATAGAAATTATTCCGAGGCTTCGCTCTGACGACTATGCAAGGCTTTTGTAAAGGCGATGGCCGTGGGGGTTTGAGCCAAACCACCTTCTGCGCTTTCCTTGAGTTTGGGAGACATCATCTGGCCGACTAGTGCCATGGCATCCACAATTTCATCCAGGGGAATAAAGCTTTCGATACCGGCCAGCGCAATGGTGGCCGAGGCGGAGGCATGAATGCCTGCCACCGCATTTCGCTTGACGCAAGGGACCTCGACCAGTCCGGCGACCGGGTCACAAACCAGGCCCATCATATTTTTCAACGCAATGGCCGTTGCCGTTAACGCTTGTGCCGGCGTGCCTTCCAGGGCTTCTACGAGGGCTGCTGAGGCCATGCCGGTTGCCACGCCTACTTCTGCCTGACATCCTGCAGCGGATCCGGATAAAAACATACGTCTCGAGACAATTTCCCCCACCAAGCTTGCAGCCAGCAAGGGCTTTTCCAACTGTGCCAAGGGAATCTGACGTTCGTCGGCCAAGGCAATGAGGACCGAGGGGACCACGCCACTGCCACCTGCCGTGGGACAGGCCACAATTTTTTTCATACGGCTGTTTTCTTCCAGTGTGGCCAAGGCATAGGCAATCATCCGGTGTTCCAGGGGTGACATAAAGGCCTTGGGGGAGTCCATAAAGTCCATCACCTTTTTTGAGAATCCCCCGGAAAGGCCGCTCATGGATTTTTCTTCCGAGTACAGGCCGGATTCGATAGTGGCGCGCATTTGCGCTAGAATGGCACGAACACCGCTGAGTATCGCCGCCTCGTCCCGGTTTCCCAGGCCGACCTCATACCGAAGGGCGGCTTCGCCAATGGTGCAGGATTCCTGTTGGCAGTAGTGAAGCAGGTCGTTAAAGTTCTCAAATTTTTTCATGATGGGATTTTGTCCACGTTGCATACTGAAAATACCCCTGGAATCTGGCGAATTTCCTCAACCTGGGCTTCAGGCAACAGGCTGTCGAGGCAAATGGCCATAAAGGCTTCGGTCCCCTTGTCCTTGCGCGAACAGTTCAAAGAGGCGATATTGATGTGTTGCTCGGCAATAATTTTGGTCACTTGCCAAATCATGCCGGGTTGGTCTTTGTAAAACATCACCAAGGTCGGGTACTCTCCGCGCAACGATACGTTGTACTCGTTAATGCGAGAAATATACACTTTTCCCCCCCCAATGGAGTGGCCAATGACCATCAGGTGCTCACCTGTCTGTAAGGTCATATCGAAACGCACGGTGTTGGGGGGGTAATGGTTGGATTCTTCATGGACCAAGAAGCGATATTGCAGGCCTTGCCGGGTAGCCAGATCAAATGCGTCACGAATGGCCTCGTCTTCGACCCCCACACCCAGAATACCCGCAATTAATCCTCTATCTGTACCATGACCTTGGTAGGTTTTTGCGAAAGAATTATAGAGTGTAAAGTCCACTTGGCAGATTGGGTGGTTCGCCACGTTTTTTGCCAGTTGGGCCAATCTGACCGCTCCGGCTGTGTGTGAACTCGATGGACCGATCATGATGGGGCCCATAATGTCGAATAAGGAACCGTGACTGCTCATTGCGCAACAACAACCCCGGATAAAAAAACGTTTTTGGAATCAGAATATGCTATGATGTAGTTAATTATATGGTGTAGTTGGTCTATAGGGAAAGCACATACTCGTTTTTGATTCTTATTGGAGAGTGGCAATATACCCAGAAGACAGCACATATCGTCCGTTGAGTGTTCTTCCCGTTTGCAGTTAAGAGTGTGCAGAAAAGCGAATTTATACGATGCCAGTAAATCATTGTTCAAAATGCGGTCAGGAATTTGAAACTAAAAATCCGAAGCGGATTGTCTGCCCCAACTGTCTTTATCTCGATAGAGCGGCAGCTCCTTCTGTTGCGCCTGTAAGACGGCCTGACCCGCCGGAACACCAACCTCAAGGAGGCTATGGCCCCCCTCAAGGCGGCGGTTATCCGCAGCAAGGGGGTGGATACCCCCAACAACACCAAGGGGGTGGGTACCAACAACGAGGATATCAACAGCAAGGCGGCTATGGTCCACCGCGCCAGCAAGGCGGTTATGGCCCGCCACGCCAGCAAGGGGGCTACGGCCCACCGCGTCAGCAAGGCGGTTATGGCCCGCCACGTCAGGGAGGTCATGGTGGTCCCCCACGTCAAGGGGGTTACGGCCCGCCACGCCAACAAGGGGGTTACGG
The DNA here is from genome assembly GCA_041697335.1 of Vampirovibrionaceae bacterium NZW_1234. Lineage (GTDB taxonomy): Bacteria > Cyanobacteriota > Vampirovibrionia > Vampirovibrionales > JAGQHJ01 > JBGUGD01. Next base: position 19,924 of record JBGUGD010000030.1, read on the forward strand.
CCCACCGCGTCAGCAAGGCGGTTATGGCCCACCGCGCCAAGGCGGTTATGGTCCGCCACGGGGTCGTGGTCCTGGTGGCCCGCCCAGAGGTCGTGGTCCGGGAGGTCCGCCCAGAGGTCGTGGACCGGCTGGCCCGCCGAAAAAGCTTTTGGTTCCCAAAGAAGTTTTGGTGGAAATTGAAAAGCTCTATATGGCCATGTTGCCGCTGCCAAACCCCGATGCGCACGTCAAGATTGCTGAGCAGCTCAGTCTGGAACCAAACAAGGTCTTTTTTGGCATTAATTTGATTCGCCAGAAAATGCGCTTGCCTAAGCTGGAGTATCCGAAACGGCCCCTTGCCGTTACGCCGGATCAGCTGACTGCCGTTAAAGCTTTGTATGAGCCTTTCTTGCCGATGCCTCCTATTGGGATTCACAAGATTTTGGCCAAGCAGCTCAAAATGGATGAGTGGCGCGTGCACGTCGCGATTGGCTTGATTCGTAAGCAGATGGCCATGCCTCGTTGGAACGAAGATCGGGATGATCTGCCGCCTCAGATGAAAGAGCAGCTGGCTGCGATGCAGGCTGCGCAAAAAGACGGTGCTTCTGATGCTGCTCCTGTAGCAGCAGAAAAGCCCAAGAAAAAAGCGGCGGCCAAAAAGAAGGCAGAGGTTTCTGATGACGGTGACGACGACTAGTTGTTCGTCGCGCTACTGAATCAGCATGCAATCGCCATAGCTGTAAAACCGATAATCGGTGGCCACGGCGTGGTTATAGGCTCGCATAATAAGTTCATGATCGGCAAAGGCACAAATCATCATCAAGAGTGTGGATTTGGGCAAATGGAAGTTGGTCAGCATCATGTTGATGGCTTGAAACTGGAAGCCAGGAGTAATGTACAGATTGCTCCAGTCGGATGAGGCCACAATCTGGCCATGATGTTTCTGGGCCACTGTTTCTAAGGTCTTGGCCACAGTGGTACCAATGGCCACAATGCGCTTGCCTGCTGCCTTGGTGGCTTGAATCGCTTGGGCTGCTTCTTCACCTACTTCGTAGTATTCCGGATCCATTTGATGCTTATGAATCTCGTCATGGAGCACAGGGCGAAACGTGCCCGCACTGACATGGAGGGTAATTTCAGCCAGGCCAATGCCCTTCGCTTTTAAACGTGTAAAGATAGCGTCGGTAAAATGCAGGCCTGCGGTTGGTGCAGCCTGAGCTCCTTCTACCCGGGCAAAAACCGTTTGGTAGCGTTCATTATCCAATGCTTCGGCGGGGCGCTCCAGATAGGGCGGAATCGGCATCTTGCCAATGGTGCTCAGCATTTCTTCAAAGGTTTGCTGGCTGGGCCAGGAGAGTTCCACCAAACCGCGACCATCTTCATAACGCTCGACAATGACGGCCTTCAGGTCCGTGTCGCCAAACTCTACTTCTGTCCCTGGCTTAAGGCGTCGGGCTGGGCGCATCAGGACTTGCCATTGCGTACGCTCAGCATTTTGTGGGTACATCAAAAACAATTCCACGTGTCCGGTAAAGCCTTTTCGGCGCCCATCCAGGCGAGCGGGAATGACTTTGGCGTTGTTGACCACGACCAAGTCACCAGGCTCCAAAATATCAGGCAGTTCGTAAAACCGGCGGTCGTCAATGGCCTTGGCCTGCCGGTTGATGAGCATCATTTTGGCCTGATCTCGTTCAGCCAAAGGGTACTTGGCAATGCGCTCCGGAGGAAGTTCGTAGTCAAATTCTTGCAGGCGGGTTGGGGTTGCTGTTGAGGTGGGTTGCATCGGATGGTGTCTCCATTTTGTGCTTTAAATTACGAACTTAAGCCGATGAGCTTCAGGAATTGGCTGTCTTTTCGCCAGTTCTCTTTGACTTTGACGTTGAGGTCCAGAAATATCTGGCATTCAACCATCTCTTCAATGTCCTTACGGGCCGCTTGACCGATTTTTTTAATCATTTGCCCGCCTTTGCCAATAACCATCCCTTTTTGAGATTTTTGATCCACATAAACCGTTGCATGAATGCGAATTAAGGCCGGGTCGGATTCATCAAATTTATCGATCAAGACGGCAATACTGTGTGGCAATTCTTCTTCGGTAAAGTGCATCGCTTTTTCCCGGATGATCTCTTGGGCAATGTCGCGCATACGCTGATCGGTTAAATCGTCCTCGTTGTATATGGCTTCACCTGCAGGGAGTTTTTTGATCAGTAGCTTGGGAAGTTCCTTAAGCCGCTTTCCCGTGAGGGCCGAAACAGTCAGGTAATCAAAAGAGGGATGTCCTTCAAATAGTCTGAGATAGGTTTCCTTTAGCCGATCGCGTTCGGCTTTGTCCGGAACCTGGTCGATTTTATTGATGACCAGCATCACGTATTTCTGGGTCGCCTTAATTTGCTCTGACAACCACTCGTCACCTTTGCCAGCTTCATGGGAGCCGTCGACGACAAAGACCATCAGATCGGCTTCGGCTAAAGCGTGATGGGCTTCTCCTGTGAGAAATTCGCCCAATTTGTCCAAGGGCTTTGAAAAGCCGGGGGTATCAAGAAACACAATTTGGCCGCGCTCTGGGATCGTCAGGATGCCTCGAATACGATGCCGGGTCGTTTGCACCCGTGGTGAGGTGATTGCCACTTTTTGGCCCAATAACGCATTCATCAGTGTGGACTTACCCACATTGGGCCGTCCCACAATGGCGACAAAACCGGCACGAAACATTCAGACAACACCTCCACACCCCCTATCATACCCCCGCAATGCCGATTGTCTATCTTTTGTCTCTGGGGGGTAAGGCTCTCTGCCTAAAGACAAAAAACGAAAAGCGGGGGAAGACCTCCCCCGCTTTTTAGGGTGTGTATGTATCAGGAGTAAATGAGATGAGCTGGGCTAGGAGCATCCCATGGAACTGCCGCAGCTAAGGCAGCGGTAGCAGGAGCCATTGCGAACGGTGATATTGCCGCAATTGTCACAAGGCGGGGCGTCGCCCATCATATCTTTCAAGTGCTCGCTGAGCTCAGCCGCATTACTGTGACCGTTGCCATTCCCATTGGTGTGGCCGTTTTCTTTTACCACTGGCAAAACGGTTTGGAAGGCATCTGGAGACGTCACGCGTTCGAGCGGATTACTGCTGTTCACCCGCAAGGTGGATTGGTCGGGTTTCACTTGAATGTAATCGGTTTCACCCAGGTATTCCATACCGAGCACCCGGAAAATGTAATCCAGAATGGAGGTACAGTTTTTCACATTGGGGTGATCGGTAATACCGGAAGGCTCAAACCGGGTAAAGGTGAACTGGTTGACGAACTTATCAAGCGGTACACCGTATTGCAAGCCCAAAGAAACGGCAACCGCAAAGCAGTTCAAGAGACTCCGGTAAGAGGCGCCTTCTTTGAACATATCAATGAAGATTTCACCGAGTTGTCCATCGTCGTATTCGCCGGTGCGCAAGTACACTTTGGTTCCGCCGACATTGGCATCAATGGTCAAGCCTTGACGCTTGCGGGGCAGTTCGCTCCGATCGCCCCGTTGCAGTTTGGCCGGAACCAACTCAGTTTGAGCGATATTCTCTTCCTCTTCGTCTTGATTCAAGGACGTATTGAGTGCCTGGCTCAGCTTGGAACCATCACGGTACAGGGCCACACACTTCAACCCGAGGCGCCAAGCTTCAACATAGATCCGCTCGATGTCCTCAACGGTCGCGTCATGGGGTAGGTTGACCGTTTTGGAGATGGCTCCAGACAAGAACGGCTGTGTGGCAGCCATAATGTAGATGTGGGCCATCGGGTCGATGTAACGCTCCCCGATACCACAGCGGTTGGCACAATCGAATACGGGGACATGTTCATCCCGCAAGAAAGGTGCCCCTTCCACGGTTTGAGCACCGTTGACGTAGATGTCCAAAGCCCGCAATTGCTGTTTGGACCAACCTTTATCCTTCAAGACCTTGGGATTGATACCGGGAGTCCAGTCGTTGAAGTTGTGGGACTGCTCGACGGAGTCAAAGGCTTGTTGTATCTCGGCATCAGACAGGCCCAGCTCCTTTATGGAGGCTTTATCCATGCCAGGAGCCCCGTCCAGCGTGCCATGGCCCAAAGTGTACTTGATGATGGCATCAATTTGGGCCATAGAATACCCTAGCTTTTTCAAGGCTTTGGGCAACGCCTGGTTGACGATCTTAAAATAGCCGCCACCGGCGAGTTTCTTCCATTTGACCAGGGCAAAGTCAGGCTCAATCCCGGTGGTATCGCAATCCATCAACAGACCAATGGTCCCGGTGGGGGCCAAAACAGTCGCTTGGGCATTGCGATAGCCGTATTGCTGACCTAACTCAAGGGCATTATCCCAATCTTCTTGGGCCGCCTGCAGCAGATCGGCCGGACAATCCTTGGCCGAAATCTGATAGGCTTTATCCCGATGCTTGCCGATGACTCGAAGCATCGATTCTCTATTTTTCTCGTATCCTTCAAATGCCCCTTTTACAGCAGCTAATTCTGCCGATGTCCGGTAGGCTTGACCACACATAATTGCCGTTAAAGCCGCAGCGATGGCGTAGCTTTCTTCGCTGGCATAGGGAATGCCATTGACCATCAGCAGTGCACCCAAGTTAGCGTAGCCTAAGCCTAAAGGACGATATTTGTAGCTGTTTTCAGCAATGACTTTGGTGGGGTAGGAGGCCAGACCCACCAGAATTTCCTGAGCGATGAAGAAGACCCGGCAGGCATGACGATAGCCTTCGATATCAAATTTGCCTGTCGCTTCATCATAGAACAACATCAGATTCACAGACGCCAGGTTGCAGGCCGTGTCGTTCAGGAAGTGATACTCTGAACACGGGTTCGAACCGTAGATTCGGTCGGTATTCAAGCAGGTGTGCCAGTCATTGATGATGTCGTCAAACTGAACACCCGGGTCCGCACAGGCCCATGCGGCGTAGGCAATTTGATGCATCAAATCCTTCGCTTCGAAGGTTTCGCATACCTCGCCGGTGGTCCGCAACCGGGTGCTCCACTTGCCTTCGTGCAAGTAGGCATGCATAAAGTCATCGCTAATCCGCACGGAGTTGTTGGAGTTTTGACCGGCAACCGTGCGATAGGCCTCGCCGTTATAATCCGACGGGTACCCGGCATCAATGAGGACTTTGACTTTTTTCTCTTCTTTAACTTTCCAGTTAATGAAGTCCACAATTTCCGGGTGATCCATATCCAGGGTCACCATTTTTGCAGCCCGACGGGTGGTGCCACCGCTCTTGGTAGCACCGGCGCCCCGATCCAAGACTTCCAGGAAGGACATCAAACCGGAAGAAGTACCACCGCCAGAGAGTTTTTCCTGGCGACCGCGAATTCTGGAGAAGTTGGTGCCAGTCCCCGAGCCAAATTTGAAGAGGCGGGCTTCGTTCTTAAGCAATTCGAACAGGCTCATCAGATCGTCGTCAACCGATTGGATAAAGCAAGCGGAGCACTGAGGGTGTTCATAGGAATTGTCGGTTTCAACCACAGTGCCTTGGTCTTCGTCATAGTACCAGTTGCCGCCACTGCCTTTGATCCCGTACTGGTGGTACAAGCCGCAGTTAAACCATACCGGAGAGTTGAACGCTCCTTTTTGGGTAATCAGCATGTGGGCCAATTCTGCTTCAAAGGTATCGGCATCCTCGCTGGAGGCAAAATACTGTTTCTTTTCCCCATGAACCCGAATGGTATTGGCAATCCGATGCACGACTTGACGAGCGCTTGTCTCAGAACCCACTGGGCCGGGAACACCGGCTTTGCGGAAGTATTTGGAGACGATAATGTCGGTGGCCAATTGAGACCAGGTCTTTGGCACTTCCACGTTGTTCATTTCGAATACGATGGTACCATCGGGTTCGGTAATCACAGAACGCCGATATTCATAGTTAATTTCATCCAGAGGATTAATGCCGGCTTTGGTGAACCGGCGTTCCACGGAAACTCCTTCCGTGGATGCAACCAGCCCTTTAGGAATAAGGGTGGTGGCGGAGCGGGATTTGGATTGGATGGCGTCTTCGGTGATTACCATGACAGTCTCTCCTCTTTGCTGCGTTGCTGCAGGATTACCGGATTTTTAACAGTTGGGTTAGGTGACTAAAACGAAGCCAAGGGCTTCATGGCGTAAATCGTCGGCGTCGCGATAAGACAATCAATATAAGACTGTTTTCCCCAGATTGGTTACTTTGCTGCGTCTTTCTATTCGTTGGTTATCGGTGAGCTTTCCAGAGTCTAGCCATTCGATGCTGCCAGTATGAACCTGGGAACATCCCCGAGGGTGATTGAAAATAACTCAACACGTGTGTGGTATCGAAGATTATTCATGCTCTTGTTTAGTACACACAAAAGTCACTATACAATTTAAACAATCCACATATTTGTTGAGGTTCTTATCATACCAGGGGACAAGGCCGTCTGAGAAGGGGGGAAACGCGTTTTTGATATATGTTTACAAAGACTTGATTCGCCCCTCGTCCGACCCTTTTACGTTGGGTCTTTGGTGTGGGTTGCGGTGACGTTGGTACTGATCCCTCCTCTTGCGCCAAATTCGCCTTTAACCTCTATATGATGCGGATCGCAGGCCGCGATCACATCATTTAAAATTTTGTTCACCACATTTTCGTAGAAAATGCCGTGATTGCGAAAGTCCAGTAAATAGTATTTGAATGCTTTCAGTTCCAGGCAAAACTGGTCTGGAATGTAACTAATGCGGATAGTGCCAAAGTCGGGAAGGCCGGTTTTGGGGCAAACCGAGGTGAATTCCGGGCATACAATCTCAATCGTATAACGGCGGTCAGTATGTTGGTTCGGGAAAACCTCAATGGGTGCGAATGTTTTTTGGTCAACAACGGTGTTTGGCGAGGTCACATTGAGCTCCTTTTACATGGTTTGTACTCGTTGCCCCTCTGAGTGACAAGAACGCTCGATAGTAATGCAGAAAATGCCCTTCGATGCCTGCTCTTCTCAGACAGTGAAGCATACTGTAGCATGGCAGACTTTCTTCTGAAAGACATGCCGATGGGATATGACAGAAGATAAACAGTTGACACGTTATTGACAGATCTGTCAGAAAGCGGTGTAAATCTGTTTAAACTCCCATGGATGGGTGTTTGGTGCGACATCGTCTGTTGCTATACAATGGGCATGAAGACCGGAATCGCGGAGATGGATGAATGGAATATTTCGACCCTGGCACCGAATTTGGGTATGAATATCGCCATTTTATTTGGGTTTGCACCAATCCTGTAAGCCGTAGTTTTGATAAGTGTGCATCCCCCGAAGATCAAGAAGTGCTTGAGGCCTTGCGGCGTCGGCTGCAAGAGCACAACCTGGCTCGTGAAACATTTGTGTTTACCAGTGCGGAAGCAGATTTCTCCGCAGGTTGTATGTTGGGATGCCATCGAGAGGGAACGACCGTCGCTGTGTTTTCACGTGCCCATCAGGGTGCCGCTCAAGGGCATATGCGGTTTTATCGTAAAGTTCTTCCGAAAGACGTTGATTTATTAATTCAAGTCTTATTGGTCAGTCCTTAGGCGGGGGAGGTCCGTCCTTTGGCAAAGAGCAGAACCGGGTTTCTGGCTTTTAATTCCCGATCGGCGAGGGGAATCCAATAGTCTTTTACCAGAATTTCCGTGGTATTTACCCGTTCAAACCCCAAAGTGTCTAACACCGCAAGTTTTGACTTCTGGAAATCGTAGGCATTGATTGTAATTTTGGGGTTGCTTGCGCACTTATACACTTGTTGCAAGCCAAAGCTAAGCAGGTCTTCTGCCCCATGTTCCCAAGCCGGGCTGACGGCCATGGACAATTCAAAGTGTTTGTAATCCCAGGTGGAGAGGGCGATACTGCCATAAAGGTAATCTTGGGCGCCAGGCGAGATAACCCAGCGTTTGTAAAATTCACCTTGGACCCGGCGTCGCCAGCGTTCCCAGAAGGTCGGGTACAGGTCTTCCGGGGATTTTCTGAGGCTGATACGGACTTGTGGAAGTAATGTTTCCGAATGAAGCTCTTGAAGTTTGCGGCCATCGGCTTGGCGAGCCTCCTGAATGCCTTGAATCAGAATGGGCTTGTGTTTAATGGTTTCATGCATGCCTTCCAGTTGGTAGGTATGCACTTTTGTGCAGTGACGAAAGCCGCAATCCTTAAGTAGGGCAAGGCCTTCGTCATATTGCGGGTCGACATAGGCCAGAAACGTTTCAACGCCGGAGGCTCCGAATTTGTTGATGACATAGTAAATCAGTTGTTTCCCCACGTCATAGGAGGCATACGAATCTGGATCAATAATGACTTGCTCAATTTTCCAACGGTCTTGTCGATGGCCATCCCGACTTAACCAAACAAGGCCCAACACACGTCGGTCGGCCAGAGCCACAAAAATCTCTGGTAAAAATTTTAAGGATAAGGGTAAAAAGCGATTAATTGTATGAAAAGGCAAATACAGCGCTTTAAAGCGTTCTAAGACAGGGTAATTGAACTCATCCCCGCTAAAGCGCTCCAACAGAGACAGGACCTGTTTCAGTTCGGCATTGCCCAAGCTTCTGATTTTAGCCATAATGCTATAATACAGACCTTCATTGCTCTCTTGATAATACCATATCTCCTGGTGCCAATGGCGTGGAAAGACCCTATCATGGCTGGAAAATCCAAAAATCAGACGAAAGGCAAACCTCCCAGCCGAACGGTTGCGCTCAATCGACGGGCTTATCATGACTATCATGTTCTGGAAACCTTTGAAGCAGGGATTGCATTAACGGGGACCGAAATTAAATCCATTCGCCAGGGTAAGGTGTCGCTGTCTGAAAGTTTTGCTCGCATTGAGAACGATGAGTTATACCTGTTTGGGAGTCAAATTGCTCCCTATGCTCAAGGCAATATCCACAACCATGCCCAGGATCGGGTGCGTAAGCTCTTGATGCATCGTGCCGAGATTCGCCGGCTCATTGGTAAAATCAAGGAAAAGGGACTGACCTTGATCCCCCTGAAGCTCTATTTCTCTGGGGCCTGGATTAAAGTAGAACTGGGCTTATGTAAGGGAAAACAGCTTTATGACAAGCGTGAAAGTATTAAAAACAGAGAAGGCAAGCGCGAAATTGAGCGCTCCCTGAAGCGAGATCGCTAGTGAGGGAATGAGAGTGGGGTTGCAAATTTTTTCTGCTCAGCTTTAACCAAGGCTAAGGCCGTTAAGACCGCTTCACAAAGGCTTTCTTCTGAGGCAATGCCTTTGCCTGCAATGTCCAGAGCTGTGCCATGACTGACAGAGGTCCGAATAAAAGGCAAACCAATAGTAACATTAACTGCTTTAAAGCCCGCAATGAGTTTCATGGGTATCAGGCCTTGATCGTGATAGGGTGCAACCACAGCTGCATAAGGGAAATGATCCATTTTAAAGCCTCTAAAAAAGGCGTCGGCGGCAAAAGGGCCCTCCAGATGCATGCGGTTTTTAGCGTTAACTTGGGCCATCACTGGTTTTAAAATATCGAATTCCTCATGGCCCCCAATTTCACCGGCATGAGGATTGACACCCAGTACGGCAACCTTGGGCTGATGCAAAGCCAGGGTCTGGGTTAAAAAGGTTTGCAGGATTTCAAGAGGAGGGCGGACCGTTTCTGGACGCAGTTGTGTCGAGACCTCGTTTAAAGGGACATGCCGTGTCAGCAACAGCAGTCGGAGCCGCTGATACAAGAACAGCATTTCCGCTTTGGCCGATTGGTTGGGGAAAAAGCAATGGCTAAGGTGTTCCAGGATTTCTGTATGCCCACTGGCACTCAGTGTCAGGTCAGGCAGGGTGATTTTGGCAATGGGGCCGGTGACCAAGGCATCGGCTTTATGCTGGGCTATCATGGCGACGGCTGTTTCAAGGGCCTGATAGACCAACACATCGGTGGAGGTAGCCGTGATGGGATGATAGTGAACCTGTGGAGTTTGAGGAAGGGGTTTTTGAAGCAGTCGAGCCGAGGCAGCCAGACTATCGATATCCCCGATGACATGAAACGTGACATCGGGGAGAGTCGGAGCGTGGTCGACCAAAAACTTGGCCGTAATCTCAGGACCGACGCCAGCCGGGTCGCCTGGGGTCAGGCATAAACCAGGCTTAGGCATGTTGGGCTTCCTCGGGTGAGGCCAGCTCCTGCAGGTTTCGATAAATGTTCAACAGGCTCATGGGAGTGCCAAAGCCCCCGGATTTGGTAATGACCCACCGGGCCTGATCATCAATCATCAAGGGAATGGATTGTTCAACCTGATCGATAATCTGAAGCGACTGCGTGCCCAATGCGTGACAGGTTTCATTGGCGGTTTCACCCCCGGAAAGTAAAAGCTTGGCGGAGGCATGGCTTAAAACATCTTTGGTGATTCGGGCAAGCAGTGCAGAGGCCTTTGCAGAGGCTTCTGTTGGCAAAATCTGATGCTCTTCCCCCAAGATATAGGTTTTTCGTAAACTGTCCTCTTCATAGGAGGTGGATAAAATCACATTTTGCTGCTGAGCTAACGCCTGAATCACACCTTGAATCAAGTCATCAACCGGATCAATTCCTAAGACCTGACGAGGTGTTAGGCTAAACAAGCGTAGTGGGTGGTTGGGATCAAATTCCGAGACATGTTTGAGCAGGGTTTGAACCTGTTGCCGGGTGACTTGGCTGGCAGAGCCAATGACAAAGAGCATGGGGGCATTATCAATTACCAAGTGGGGGCGAGGTTTTTGTTCTTTATGGACCAGCCACTTGTGACTGAGGGCCTTTGCCAAACCGGCAGACCCACAGGGTAAGACATTCACATCCGATGGCATCTTGTTTATGGCCAGGCTCAGCTGTTCTAAATCGACGTCGGAACAGGCGTCCACCACGATGAGTTTTTTGTTCTGGCTCATCTGCTCTTGCAGCGCCATTAAAATGGGACCGGCACCATCCATGACCTTGGATAAGGGGACATAACCGACGAGATCCGGATCGGAGGTTTTTGCCAATAGCGTTGGTAAATGCGATTCGCGAATCGGGAACAAGGGATCAAGTGCTGTTTCTGTTTTACCGACAGGCAGCCCTCGAACCAGTTGGTATCCGCCAACTGTGCGACGCCCCTCGGCCGGAAATGCCGGCGCAATAATGGCAGCTTGCCACTTCAGTTCATCCAAAACGGCCAAGCACTCTTGAGCAATATGGCCGCGTAAGGTGGAGTCGATTTTCTTGTAAAACCGATCCACCCCCATGGTTTGGTGCATGAGGCGAACGGCCTTTCTCACCGCAGCAACGGCATCCAGGGGCTCCAAGTGGCGAGAGTCTGTGTTGACCAGCCACGTTTGCACACTTGCAGCTTGCGAGGCAGATGCGTAATCCAGCAAAATACGTGTATTGGCCCCTTCTGCGTGAAACTGCAGAGCGGTATCACAGGCGCCGGTCAGGTCGTCTGCAACAATACCAATGGATTCACCAGGAATTTGCATGGGTGTGCTTTCTACAAAGTGCGAATAGGGCTTGAAATCACAACAAGAGGTTAAAGGGGCTTAAAAAGGCGCCCGTTCCTGATTGCCGCCGTAGGCAAAGTTGCCGCTGCTGCCACCTTCATTGTCCCGAGCGCTTCCCAGGAAGCGAACATCGGAGGCGACAACAGATAAAAAGTCCCGCTCATTGCCTGCTTCATCGGTCCACTTGCGGACACTCAGGCGACCGGTCACACCCACCTGGCGACCTTTTTTCAAATATTCGCCAACCACTTCAGCGGTACGTCCCCAGACGTCGATGTTAAACCAGTCTGTTTCTCGGTTTTCACGAGACCCTGCCCGATCAACGGCAACAGAAAAGGATGCTTTTACGGTGCCCGTTTCAAAGTACTTCAGTTCGGGGTCTTTTCCCGCACGCCCGACGATAACCACACTGTTCATCCCACCCTGATGACGATCGTTCTCTTGCATGGAGCCATTCCTTTCCATCTCGTCCATGGCTCTTGTCTGAAGCCATGGGTTCTTATCATTCGCTTCGGATGCTACATTATACGGTAAAGCATCCCTTAGTCGCAAATGTGGCTCAGGATAACAGGAAACACCTTCGCTTATGGTTGAGGTATTGTCAAATTGCTCAAAAAAAAAGCACAACTTGACTTGTTGTGCGGCGTTACGAGGAGTTACTGCTGCGTTGATGGGGTTGATAGGGAGGAATGCTGCTGAGGAGGTAATGCTGATACTTCCTTTTCGTGAACCTTAAGAAATCCTTTAAAAATGGCCTGAAACCCCTTTCATTAGAGCGTTTTCATCCGTAACTCCAGGGACGCAGGGCCTCTGTGGCATTGATGAGGCGTTGTGATTTATTTCAATTTCAAATCGCTGTCGTGGGCACTGGCGGTGACATCCACCCTTCAGTGGATGAGCTATCGAAGGGCGGACTTCTATACTGATAGTGATCCACAACAACCACCTCGTTTGTCTATCACACTGTTTTTCAGAGCGGTGTGATTTCTTTTGATTAGAGGCTTTTCTGTTCGCATTTTGGCGCACGTATAATGAAGCCAGAACACAAATGTCTGATGAAAGAGGAGCAAACCGGATGTCTACCTTGTTGTCTACGGATTCGGCTTTGTTGCTGGTGATTGATATCCAGGAAAAGTTTTTGCCGGTGCTGCACAATCCGGATCAGGTTGTGCAAGGTGCATCTCGCTTGATCAAGGGCTGCAATCAGTTGAATGTCCCTATTGTTGTGAGTGAGCAGTATCCTCAAGGTTTGGGCCCCACTGTGGATGATTTAAAAGCTTTATTTACGCCAAGCACGGCGGTCATCACCAAAACGGCTTTTGGCTGTTGCGGCGACCCCTCGTTTGAATCTTATATTCAATCGTCGGGTCGAACCCAGATTATTGTCTGTGGCTTAGAAGCCCATGTGTGTGTTAATCAGACCGTTGTGCGACTTTTGGAGCTGGGGTATTCGGTAGCTCTGGTGGAAGATGCCTTAGGGACACGGCATGCAAGCAATCTTGATATTGCCCTGCGCAAGCTGACCCAGCTGGGTGCCCTGCCTTACAGTGTTGAAATGGTTCTTTTTGAGTTGCTCCGAGAGGCTTCCCATCCGGCATTCAAATCAGTGCAACAATTAATTCGTTGAGGCCTTGTTCCCATGACGTTTCAAATTCCGATAATTGCCCAAGGGGATGTAACCCACGCCATTCCGGGGCATTACACTAGTTTCCCAAGCTTATTTCAGGATCCGGCTTCTGGTGACATTATCTTGGTGTATCGGCGTGGGGTGTATGATGATACAGACGCACGTCCCGGGATGAGTGCTCATGGGTTAGAGGGCAACCTATACTGGCGACGCTTTGATGAGGCTTCGCTTCAATTTGGGGATGAGATGCTTTTATGCGATGGGGCCCACTATCCTCCCGGGTTGATTGATGGGAATATCACGGTTGCCGATGGGCGGGTGCATTTGTTTGTGCGTCGTTACCCCCATCCACAGCCTGTATTTTACAGTCAAGGTTCTTCGTTTTTGGATTTGTCCCAACCGGATCCGGTACCAGTGGATCCCGGGTTTTACATGGGGGCCCAATGGGGACGTCTCGTTTCACTTCATGGGGGGAAGACCCTGTTGCAAGCCTTTTATGGGGGGGATGTAGCACTCATGAATCGCGGGGAGTTTCCTCAGTACTATACTCGACCCGCCTTATACCGATCGAATGATGGTGGAACCACTTGGGCCATGCAGGGGTGGATGACGCCCGAGTATCTGGAGGATAGACTTTGTGGCAATGAAACCACGCTTGTGAATATTCAGAGACGTCTTTATGCTGTCATGCGTTGTGCCGGGGAGAGTCCTGGGCCTTTGTTTATGACCACCAGTGATGATGAGGGTGAGACCTGGAGCCAACCTGTTAGGACCGGTTTATACGGCGAGGCGCCGATGTTTTATCAAGCCCCTGACGGCACGGTTTTGTTGGGCTTTCGGGGGTATCGTGAGGCCAGTCCAAAAGAAGGCGGCACGTTTTCCCTCACGCGATTTGACCCTGTCACCATGCAATTTGCATCTCCGGTGGTCATCGAAACATATCTGGGGAATCACTATGACGGTGGTTATGGGGATCTTATCTGGTTGCCCGGGCGTCAGCAGCTTCTGGTGTCATACTATTTTTCCAATACCCCAGTGCCCCGAAATCCCTGGATCCGTTTTGCCGTGCTGGCGCTTGGGCAGACATAAGCAACACCCCGATTCTGTAAAGCAAAATCGGGGTGTATGAGCTATGGTTCGTAGTGAATTTTGGGTTAATGCGGTCCTACATGCTGCACCATTTGTTGTAGGGCACGCGAAGACTGTCTAAGAACAGCCCTGCGGGGGTGGCAATCATGCCTAAAAGCGTCAACATCAGTCCGCCGCCAAGTATGTTGACATACTGCCAAATGGCCCGAGTATGGTTCCATTTTCTGGCAGCCATCATGCGGCCAAATAGATGTCGTCTTTTGTGCTTGCCAACAGCCATCATATAGGGACTTCTAACCACTTCTCTTCTTCTCCTCTGGCTTCTTCTCTCTCTTTACTCTCTCTCTCCAATGTCACTATCATTTTGTGTTCTTCCACCTAAATAAAAACCGCGAACAGTGTGAGATTGCCTGTCTAAATATTAATAATATCTAAATTTGATGGCTTATAGGCGTGGCTCGGATATTGTTGGCTTTTGGGCGGGACATATGCGCAATGGAAGAAAAGGCAGGTATAATGGAGAGAACGTTCCAGAGCGGTAATAAAGGAGTTGAATCGTGGCCGATCCGCAACTGTTGTTGTTGGTTCAGGAAGATTTGCCCGACGAGTTTAATCGGCGAGTCGAGGCCATGGCAAATACTGAAATCGATCTGTCTGGCGGGCAGTTTCGAGGTTATGATCTGCGTCGCTTTAATCTCCAGCAGGCAAATCTGACAGACTGCTACTTGCGAAACGCCGATCTCAGGGGGCTTGATCTCAGTCACGCTCAACTGGCCGGGGCCAGCATCAAGGACGCAAAAATCAGCGGTGTTTTATTCCCGGTGGCATTATCGGCCTCAGAAATTGAATTGAGCCTTCATTATGGCACTCGTTTGCGTCTCTCCGTAGAGGCTTTGGTATGAAATCGGCTGCTACCTTTACCTGGGCCCAGTTGCTGTCTGAAACGCAAGGAGAAGCCGTTTCTCATCATCGGCCATTTGAGACAGCGGCCCTTGACTCAGACACCCGTACTTTGGATCACGACTCCTTTTTTGTTCCGTTGACGGGCGCCAATTTTGATGGCAACGATTATATTGCCGCTGCTTATGAAGCAGGAGCCCAAGGGGCTTTTGTTCGGCAGGCCTATCTGGCCAAACACCCTGATTTGAAACGTTTTCCAAACCTGATCTCGGTCGAGGAGCCTTTAATGGCCTACTTGGCTTTGGCCCGACTGCATCGCCGTCGTTGTGCGGCTCGGATTGTGGCTGTAACCGGCAGTTCCGGAAAAACCACGACGAAGGAAATGTTGTTTGCTCTTTTGAGTTCCGTTCTTGGGGATCAGGTTCAAAAATCAGAGAAAAACTTTAATAACGAGGTGGGTGTCGCCTTAACGTTGTTGAATATACGCCCTTCAACCCATGTGATGGTCCTTGAAATGGGAATGCGGGGGCCAAATCAGATCTCTATCTTGTCGGAGTATGCTGAGCCTGATATTGGGATTATTACCAATATTGGCCCTGCTCATATTGGTTTATTGGGCTCTTTAGATGCCATTGCCAAAGCCAAGTGCGAACTGTTCCAAGGTATGGACCCAGAAAAATCCTTGGGTATCATTAACGGCGATGATCCTCTTTTAGTGGGCGAGGCCAGTCGTTCTTGGGACGGTCGGCTCGAGTCCTATTCTCTGCATGAAGTTGATGAAATTCATACCTTTCCAGAAGGCCATCTGACGTTTAATTACGAAGATGCTACGTTTGCCCTGTCTTTGCCGGGTAGTCACAATGTTTCCAATGCCTTAGCCGGTATTAAGGCCTGCGAAGCTTTGGGCATTCCCCTGAAACGGATTCAAAATGCGTTGGCCGATTTTGAACCCGGTGGCGCTCGCTGGCAGAAGCGTCAGCTGGAAGGTTTAGATAATATTTGGATGATTAATGATGCCTATAATGCCAATCCTGCCAGTGTGAAAGTTGCCTTAGGGGCTTTTCTGGATGGGCACTACCCGGGTCTGACCAAAGTGGCGATTGTAGGTGGTATGGCTGAATTGGGGGCTTTTAGCGAGCATTATCATCGTGAGATCGGTCATTGGGTGGGTGAGTATGGAGGACTGGATGCGTTGGTGGTGATGGGTGATGAGGCTGCGCCTTTGGCTCAGGCTGCCGCAGAACATCAACTGCCGGTGTATTGTGTCCAGGACGCTCAGGATGTTGTGGCGTTGATCCAGAAGACCTGGCCCGCCAATGCCATCTTCTTCTTAAAAGCCTCTCGTTCGTTTCAGTTGGAACACGTGCCGGAGTTATTGACGCATGACCACCCTTCCCATGTCCTTCCCTAATCCATTTCCCATGTTTATCCCGGCGATTTTATGGCTGATGTTTGGCGCGCCGTATATTGCCTTCCTTAAAGAAAAGACATTTGGCCAATACATCCGTGAAGACGGTCCTCAAAGCCATCATGCGAAAGCCGGTACACCAACCATGGGTGGATTACTCATCATTCTGACCGTCTTGCTCGCTATGATTGGTTTTATTTTTATTGAACCGGCTTTACAGACCACCGAGTTGTTTCTCTGTCTCCTGGTTCTGATGGTGTTTGGGTTTCTAGGATTTACTGATGATTTTATGAAAATTACCAAACAGAAAAACAAAGGGCTATCGGGTTGGTCTAAGCTGGCTGTCCAGGTTATTACGGGGGCTGCAATCGGGCTTTATGCCATGAGTTTGAATCACGGGGATGTATCTGTTTTCGGGTTCGCTACCTTGCATCTGGGTTGGTTGTACCCGGTCTTGGCGATATTTATCATTACGGGCGCCTCCAATGCCTATAACTTAACCGATGGGCTCGATGGCTTAGCCGGCGGTACCGGATTTATGACCTTTGCTGGATTCTCGTTTCTCTTGGCATCATACCCGTCTATGATGCTTTTGTCGCTGTTGTTGGCTGGGGGGTGCCTCGGATTTCTTGCCTTTAACCGGTATCCCGCTAAAATTTTTATGGGCGATACGGGCAGTCTTGCCTTGGGCGGTGTGATGGGGGTGATGGCTATCTTGGGCCATGTTGAGGCTTTTTTGGTGCTTTTGGGAGGTGTTTATGTTTTGGAGACACTGTCTGTCATCTTACAAGTGGCTTATTTTAAGTTAACTAAAGGGAAACGCTTATTTAAAATGAGCCCGCTCCACCACCACTTTGAATTATCCGGTTGGAAAGAGCCGACGGTTGTGATTACATTTATTGTAGCCCAGGCCCTGTTTAGTGTACTGGCCGTTTTGCTGTACAATAGGAGCTAAGATGAGCACTTCTTGGACCCAAAAACCTGTTACGATTTTAGGACTTTCCAAAAGCGGAATGGCCACTGCACGCTATTTGGCTTCTCGCGGGGCCATATGCTTCGTCAGTGAAACGGTTCCGGCCACACCTGCCAATAAGGATAGCCGAGACGAGCTTCAGGCCCTTGGGGTTGAGATTGAAATGGGTGGCCACTCGGCCAAGTGCTTTAATCACAGTGACTTGGTGGTGGTGAGTCCCGGGATTCCACCAAGCTCTCAAATTCTCAAAGAATTGTCACTCAGCGGCAAAACCATTATCAGTGAAGTGGAGCTTGCCTACCGAGAAACCCAGGTGCCCTTCGTGGCGGTCACGGGAACCAACGGCAAGACAACCACGACAACATTGATTTCTGAAATTTTGCAGGCCGCGGGTAAGATTTCACCCGCTTGCGGCAATATTGGGACTCCGATTATCAGCCTGGTCGACGCGCCGGCGGACTATTTTGTGGCGGAGCTGAGTTCGTTTCAGCTTACCTTCTCGCCGACCTTGCGGGCTCAGGTTGCCTTGTTTATGAATTTTCGCCCGGATCACCTGGATTGGCACGGCTCTCAGGAAGCCTATAAGCGGGCCAAATTTTCCTTATTCGAACATCAACAGCCTACGGACTGGTCTGTTTTAAATGCCGATGACCCGGTTTGCGTGGAATTAGGCACTTTAATTTCCTCAAAAGCCCTTTGGTTCAGTCGCACCCCGGCGTCCGTGGCGGACTATCCCAATGCCGTGACTCTTCAGTCTGAGGGCACGATAGTGATTCGAACAGACGGGGGCACATGGGAGCCGCTCTTTTCCATTCATGACATGAAGCTTGTGGGCCGGCACAATCAGGAGAACGTGTTAGCCGCAGCGGCTGCAACGTGGCTCTTGGGTATTGATGCGGCCACGATCGCTTCGGCTGTAGCCCAGTTTGAAGGCGTGGAACACCGTCTCGAGCCTGTTGGGGTCTTCAATAACATTGCCTACTATAACGATTCCAAGGCAACCAATCCGGATGCTTCTCTGTCCGCTTTGGAGGCGTTTTCACCTCGACGCGTGGTTTTGATTGCCGGCGGGCGTGACAAGAAAACCGATCTTCAGGAGTTTGTGGCTTCGGTGGCGAAAAACGCCCATCACGTTGTCTTGTTGGGAGAAGCCACCGAGCGCTTTGCTCAAGCTTTGCAAACCGGGGGCTATACTCAGATCTCGAAGGCCCAGACACTGGATGAGGCTGTACAGAAGGCTACTTCTGTGGCTTCGGCAGACACGCCGGTATTGTTTTCTCCGGCCTGTGCCAGCTTTGATATGTTTCAAAATTTCGAAGCGCGAGGGCGCGCCTTTAAACAAGCAGTGCATCAGCTGCTTGCTGTTTCTTCACCCTCTTAAGGAAGGAGCCTTGAGTGGCTATTGTGAAATCATCCTCCACGCGGCATCGCACCCGGTCACGGCGGGCGCTTGATTCGGATGAGATGCAGCCCATCAAAGAAGCCCCCCACCCTAAGGCCCAGTCGGTTTTAGCCGGGGTTGACAAGACCTTGTTGTATGTCACGGTGGCTTTGTCCTGCTTGGGGCTGATGGCAGTCTTTTCGGCCAGTGCCATGGAGGCCATGGACAAGTTTGACAATGGCTTGTACTTTGTTCAGCGCCAGGCCATATTTTTTGTCTTAGGTTTTGCCATGATGATTGGGGTGTCCCGGGTTCCCTATTTCAAGTGGTCTAAAGGGGCCAAACTTTTTTCGATTGGGGTCATTGGTTTATTGCTGTACACCCTCAGCAATGGGGTGGAAGCCTACGGCGCCGAGCGATGGATTCGCATTGGCGGGTTTCAGTTTCAGCCGTCGGAATTGAGCAAAATTTCAGTGGTCTTGTTATTGGCCCAAACCTTAAGCCAAAGTCTGGTCGACAGGGCTCGATCGGGTTTACGGAATCTGTCGGCACTGGCTAATGTGGCTTTGATTGGACTTACCGTGCTTCTGATTCTCAAACAACCCAACCTCAGTATGACAATTATTCTTTCCTCCGTGACGGGAATTCTGCTCTTTATTGCCGGGGTACCTTTATTGGTGCTGGGAGTTGGCGGGGTGATGGGAGGGTTCGTGGTGGCCCATAAGATTATGACCACGCCCTATCAGCTGCGTCGGATTCAAGGCTGGTTGGATCCCTGGAAAGATGCTCAAGACAGTGGGTACAACTTGATTCAGTCTCTGTTTGCCATCGGCTCTGGCGGGCTGTTTGGGGCAGGGCTCGGGATGTCTCATCAGAAGTTGTATTACCTGCCGTTTCAATACACCGACTTTATTTTCTCGGTCTGGGCTGAGGAATGGGGTTTTATGGGGTGTCTGATTCTTTTGGGGCTCTTTTTCATGCTTTTGTATCGCGGCTATGTAATTGCAAAAACATGCCGGAGCGCTTTTGGCCAAGTGCTGGCCATGGGAATTACCCTGATGTTTGCGGTTCAGATTATTATTAACGTCTTTGTTGCTACCGGGCTGTTTCCGGTTACGGGCGTTACCTTGCCCTTGATTAGCTATGGTGGTACATCGGTCCTTGTAACGCTGATTATGATTGGGATGCTTCTCAATATTTCTCGTTATCGGGTTAGTGTCAGCCAAATCCGGTCTCGATAGTCCACGATGAAAGTTGTGGTTACCGGTGGTGGCACAGGTGGGCATTTATACCCAGCCTTGGCCGTGGTGGAAGCATTAAAAGCGGATTCGCAGGTTCAGGCGATAACCTATATCGGTAATACAGGGCGTAAGGAAGCCGAGTTGGTGCCGACCTTTGGTGTTCCCTTTATTGGCATGCGTTTTGCCGGGATGCCTCGGGGGCTGAACCTGTCCATTGTGCCCTGGAGTATGCAATTACTGCAGGCGTTTTTTGACGCTCGGAGCCATCTGATGCGCCTGAAACCGGATGTTGTGTTTGGCACTGGGGGTTATATCACTGGGCCGGTCTTATTTGCCGCCCGATCTTTGGGCATTCCGTACGTGGTCCATGAGCCCGATGCTTTTCCGGGGTTGGTGAATCGGGTCACCGCACGCTGGGCTACCCAGATGACATGTGCGTTTCCTGAAGCCAGAGCCCGGCTGAAAACCCGTCAATTAACTGTCAGCGGGAATCCCTTGCGCAGTCAAATCGGTCAGGTCTCTAAAGCAGAGGCTCTCGCTCGACTGGATTTGCCGTTTGCCTTGGACAAACCTATACTTCTGGTCACGGGTGGCTCTCAAGGTGCGCGTAAATTGAATCAAGGGCTTTTGGAAGCGTTGCCTGAGCTGATTGAATCACTGGGAATGCAGGTTCTGCATCAAACCGGGGATAAGTTGTATGAGGAGGTCCTGAGCCAATGCCCTCCTGAATACCGAACACACCAGGCCTACGCTTGTCGGCCGTTTATTTCGGATATGGCCTCGGCCTTGGCTCTTGCGGATGTGGCCGTTAGCCGATCGGGCTCCATGTCTCTGTCGGAAATGTATCGGGCTCATATTCCGACCATTCTGGTTCCTTACCCTCATGCCGCAGCCGATCATCAGCGCAAGAATGCCCTGGCTTCTGCGCGGGCGGGGGCCTCGGTGATGATTGAGGACGCCCAGTTGAGTGGGGAAACCCTCATAGACACCCTAGCCGATCTACTCCGGTCTCCGGAACGACTCGAGGCTATGCGCGAGGCCGCTCGCCAGCTATCGGCTCCCGAGGCAACCTCCATTGTTGTGGGGATATTAAAGTCCGTTGCCTTGACACGTCCAAAGGCCTCGGGCTAAAATCTAACCCTAAGCCTTAATATTGGGGCGTCGCCAAGCGGTAAGGCACCTGGTTTTGGTCCAGGCATTCAGAGGTTCGAATCCTTTCGCCCCAGTTTTTTCCCCCTTCAATCCTTGTGTTGGAGGGTTTTTTGTTGGCGTTCTTGGAGTGGGCTGATCGGGTTAAAGCCTTTTCCTGTCTCCGAGCGCGCAATTTGCGCGCTCGGAGACAGGAAATACACTTCATCACCTATGATGAAATTATGGGAGCCCGGTTTAGCTTATGGGGTTGGCGTCACGATGACCGGTGCAGCATCCAGGAATTCTTGATAACGCTCGGCATAGGCTTTACGGGCTTCGGATTGTTTTTCGCCATAGAGAAACGACAGCAGTACAAAGCGCACGCCTTGCGTCACCGGCATGGCTTCATGCAGTAACGAACATGAAAAAATGACTGCGCTGCCTGTCTCAGGTTTATACAGATAGGGGCCATACTCCGGGAAGCGCAAATGCCCGCCTTCATACTCCTCGGCGTTTAAATTCAGTGTCATTGCCCACACCCGATGTGCGGTGCTACTGACAGTGTTATCCCGGTGGGCTTTAAAATGGCCTCCTCGTGAGCCGTCATAACAGGCTATTTTGTATTCCTCCCGGCGCGAGGCATCGAAGTGAAAGCATTTGAGGATTTCCGGATAAACCCGTCGCCGGATAAACCCGTCAATCTGTGTAAGCAGTTCCGGATCTCGGACAAAATGATCCCGACGAATCTTGTTATTGTAATTAATGACGCCAATGGGTTCGCCTTGATCACCTTGCTTCATAAAGCCCGAATCTTCATTGCCCTGAGTGTGCCAAACGCTGATGAGCTTTTGGCAGAAGTCCCGACTCAAGACATTGGGAATCATCAGAACAGGGGCATGCATGGGCATGGGAATATAGGGTTGGGGTGGGCAAAGGGTTTGAATATCCTGAATTAGTATTTTTTGAAAGGTATCAAGATTGCTGATGGCCTCGTAGATAGCCAGGATACGTAAATTACTGTCCAGTAAGAAAGCTGTTCGGACATAATTTAAGGACTCATCCGGATTCTCTTGGCAGACGCCGTAGCGTTTGCTGACCTGACCCGACGGGTCAGACAGGAGGGTAAAGGGCAGATCGGAGGTGGCGTTAAAAGCCGCCCTGTCTTCAGGAGTATCTAAGCTTATGCTGAAGATTTGAACGTGTAAGCGAGTGAGTTCCGGGCTGAGTGACTTCAAGCTTAATGCAATATCCTGACAGGAGGTTAATTTGTCTTGGGCATAGAAGCAGAGAAGTGTTGGGGTACCGGCTTTATCTGATAATTTCAGGGTATGGCGGTCCTGGGTAATAGCGGTAAAATCAGGTGCCGGATCACCCATGGTCAGTTTCAGCATGATGACACTCCTGTCGCTCAAGGTCCCTTACTGTCATCATACACCGGTGCCGGATGACACAGGGTCCTGTTCCCGGAGGATTCCTGGTACCTGTCAAAGAGGAGGACAGGGTATTGGGGTTAACAGATACTGGGGGTGTGGGCCGGAAGGACCGTTTCGATGGTAATCGTTCGTATGGGTTTGGCTTGGATTTCGTGTAAAGGTAGGCTTTGAATGGCTTGGCTGAACTGGGCGGCTTGGCCCGTGACCCATAATTCCTGAGAGCCTGTTCCCAGATTGAGTTGCGTTAAGATGGGAATCGCGACCTCAGCCAAGACTTCAGCGGAATCAACCAGCTCGACATCCGGCCCGACCAGAGCCTGAACGCGCTCTCGAATCAGGCTATAGTGGGTGCATCCCAAGATTATAACTTCTGCTCCCCAGTCTTTCAGTACATTTACGTAGGGAATCAAAAGGGAATCCAAGTCAGGTCCGTCACAATGGCCTGCTTCAACAACAGAGGCCAAGCCGGTACAGGCGACCTGTTCGATGCGCCTATCCGGTGTTAAATACCTGAGATAGCGTCCACCTGTCACGGTACCGGGTGTGGCCATGATGCCCAGCTTTTTTGCCGAATCAACATGCTGGTTCACCCAATGGGCAGTGGTGCTGACGGGTTCGAGCATGGGATAGGGACGCTGCAGGGCATCTAACTCATCAAAAGCAGCCACTGTGGCTGTATTGCAGGCTAAAACAAAGGCGGCCAGCGTATAATTCGTCTCCAGCCATTGATGTACATCCAGCACCCGATGACGCACAACCTCCAGTGCCTTTTCGCCATAAGGCATCCAGGCGGTGTCCCCCAGAAACACCACGGGTGTGTCCGGCAATTGTTGTATCAATCGCTTTAATACAGCCAATCCGCCGACCCCCGAGTCCATACAGGCTAGGGTCATCGGGGTCTTTGCATGAAAGGGTGCTTGCGGGTTCAGGGGTGTGTCCTCAGGCTATGACAGGTGTTTATAACCGCTGTGTGGGCTTGGACCTTAGGGGGCTTGGGCCGTGTAGCGACTTCCTAAGAATTCTACCACACCCTGGGCAATGGCTTCAGCCGTTGCGCGTTGACGTTGTTCCGTCTGCAACTCGGCACGCTCGGCCGGATTGGAAATGTAACCCATTTCACAGAGGATTGCGGGGACGGCGGTATGGTGAATAACGTAGAATTTGGCGGTTCGGACACCTCGGTCGGGAGCAGAGACCCGATTGATGAGCTTATTATGGACCTTAAACGCCAATCCGCGGCTCTGAGGAGTGTAATAATACGTTTCTAAACCGTCAATGGCAGAATTGACGCTGGCATTGGTATGCACGCTGACAAAGGCATCCGGTTGAACCCGGTTGGTAATGCCGGTAATTTGTGACAATTCCAAAAACATGTCGCTGGAGCGAGTCATAATGACCCGAACGCCTTTGGCTTCCAAGGCTTGCTTCAGTTTTAAGGCAACCGAGAGGTTCAAATTTTTCTCATACACCCCAACCCGGTTGGCCCCAATGTCTTTTCCACCATGGCCTGCATCCACGACAACGGTAAATCCGCCGCGCTTACCGCTGGGCAAGGAAATTGGCAGGGTGGCTAATGCTGTATCTGTGCTATCCCCGCTGATCAATTCCGGAAGCTTGCCATTTGCCTGGTTCCATCGCTGGGGTTGTTTCAATGACAGCTCTAATACGCGACCATCTGTGCTCAGGCGGCTGTCCATGTTGACCTGACTGTCTTCCAAGGTCACGATGAGTTTGGTGTTGGGTTCACCGGCACTTAAGGGGCTTAAGCGAACCTCCTTGATTTCGGGAAACTCATCCTTATCAAACATAACGGCGGTGGGCTGAGCGGCAATGTTGACCAGATCGATTTCGATTTGATTGCCTCGGCGAATGAGACGCCGCACCATGGGCTGAGTGGTGCTGACTTTGATGGTGCTGTTATTGTCCTGGCGCAGGAAGTTGATGTCCTGAATGCTGCCAATTTCCTGATTTTCAGCGGGCAGGGTGCGAATAGAGGGGTTAATGTGGGACGCCAGAATCAGTTGGCTTTTATCCGAGCCGGGATAGGAAATATACAAGCCTCGGGGACTTGGAGTTTCCACCACCACGCGGACGGTGTCTTCATCAAATTGGCCGACCCGGATGCTGCGAATGGGATCGCCTGGGGCAATGTCGAGGGGCACACTCATGCGTTTGTCGCTGAGGGTCGTATGGGCCAGATCGAAGACTAAACGCTTGGGGCTGGAAAGGGTAAACTGATTCTTGACCACCAGACTGCTGCCCGGGCTGCCGACGAGTTTTAAAATGCCATTTTCATACTGGGCCGATTGCAGGGTGTTGGTAGTTGTTACGGAGTTGACGGGTTGAGCTGACGGGGGGGGAGGGCCGTCCAGGAAACTAAAGCCGCCTTTTCTGGTTTTGGCCGGTGTCGGCAACACGGCCAACGGCTCGGTTACGGGCTTGCCGGTTAAGGATACAGTCAAGGTGTTGTTGTTGATCTGGACTTGAGCGGGTGCAATGACGTTGCTGTTGTCGGCATAGACCGTCATGCGGACCACCTGGTAAAAGGTTCCTATGGATTGTGCAAGTTCAATGCGTTCGATGCCGTTTTTATTGATGGGTTGTGAGCGGGTTGGGGTTTGTAACAAGGCATTGGGAATATCGACAATGTAGCGATCAGGATGCGTGAGGCGGATAATGCTATAGTCTGTCTTATAGTGACTACCGGCTTGAGCGCTCAGGGTGATGGCTTGCTGTTCGGCATCATAACTCACCGACTGAATGCGCAAGACATCCGCTGAGGGTTGGCGTGCGTCTGCCTGGCTCCAAAAGAGGGTGACGACTGCTATGGTAACCAAGACCAGCGAAAACCAGTGGCTTAGGTTCACTTGATGAAAGAATGAACGATTTATCACGCTGATGATCCCTATCTCTCTTTTGTTCCACATCTCAGTATCGGCAAAACACACCAATCTTGAATGCATCCCCCTGCGGTTGAGACGTGTCCCCACGACCAGCCTAGCGGCATGCCTCTAGATCCATTATACCCTACCGACTGCTTATCCTCAGAAATGTTCCGTAAAACATCAACTGATTATTGTACTGCCGTGATAGGCCCCTTTCAGGCGCTGCTTCAACGCGTTGGGGTTATTTGAGACTTTTAGGGCTTCTTCCAGGGTAACGTGGCCCAGACTGAAGAGCTGGTGTAGAGCAAAATTCATGGTTTGCATGCCCTCAAAACGGCCATCATCCATCAGAGCCACAATTTCATCCAGCTCGTTTCGTAACAGGTAATCGCGAACGGTCGAAGTAACCACCAGAATTTCGGATACAGCAGACAGGCCCTTGCCGTCGGCCCGATGATAAAGCCGTTGGGACATGGCTCCGCGTAAAACGTTGGTCAACTGCAAGCGAATGGCTTCGCGCTCATGGGGTTCGAAAAAGTCAATAATACGATTGATTGTTTGAATGGTATCCGAGGTATGCAAGGTGGAAAAAACCAAAACCCCGGTTTCGGCAGCTTTAATAGCACTCATGGCCGTTTCCCGGTCCCGAAGTTCTCCAATGAGTAGCACGTCCACGTCCTGGCGCAAGGCATACTTAATACCATCGGGAAAGCTCGGGGTATCAATGCCCAACTGGCGCTGGGTAATCATCGAGCGTTTGTTCTCGTACAAAAACTCCACCGGATCTTCCAGGGTGACAATGTGCTTGGCCTGGGTCTTGTTGATGTGGTCTAATAAGGCGGCCAGGGTCGTGGATTTACCGGTTCCGGAGGCACCGGACAATAAAACCAGGCCGTGGTCAAAATTTGTAAAGTTTAACAGGCTTTTGGGCAGCCCGAGGTCTTCAAGATTTGGGATGGTCGCTGGGATAACTCGGATGACGAAGGCCATTTGCCCCATTTCATACAGCATATTGACCCGGAACCGGGCTTGGCGAAAGGGGATGGAAAAATCGAAGTCGTGGCGCTTGGCAATGAGGGGCTTCAAATTATCCGGGACCAGAAATTGCGCAAAGCGCTGCATGGCCTTGGGGGTTAACGCGGGCAGCCGAGTGGCCACAATCTGGTTATTCCGACGGAAAGTGGGTGGCTGGTCAATACGCAAGTGGATGTCTGACACCCGTTGAGCAATGGCCATGGTGAAGAAGCTGTCTAAGTCGATGTCTTCAGCTGATTTTGGCAGCAGAGCCCGATCAGGCAGAACAAATTCTTCGTTTAAAGGACCAATCGGGACTGTAGGGCGCCGACGGGCTTCAGGTGAATCAGACGATGCACTCATGTAGGGCGAGTTCAGTTTGGTTACCAAAGTAGGGCTGTAACACCTCGGGGATTCTAACGGTGTTTTCGGCAACTTGATAATTTTCTAAAATTGCAGCCAGCGTCCGACCGACCGCCAGACCCGACCCGTTGAGGGTATGGAGGAACGTGGGGCGTCCGGTGTCTTTGGCACGAAACTTGAGGTTGGCCCGTCGGGCCTGGAAATCCAGGAAGTTGCTGCAGCTGGAAATTTCCCGATACACCCCTTGGGCTGGCATCCAGACTTCCAGGTCAAAACAGCGGGCGGCACTAAAGCCCAAATCCGCAGAACAAAGCTCGATGACCCGGTAAGGAATCTTTAATCCCTGAAGCACAGCTTCAGCGTCTTCAACCAGACTCATATGCTCCTGGGCGCTGGTCTCCGGGTGAACCAATTTGACTAACTCCACCTTATTAAACTGGTGCTGACGAATCAGTCCACGGGTATCTTTCCCCGCACTGCCTGCTTCTCGACGAAAGCATGGGGTATAGGCTGTCATATAGATGGGGAGTTGCTCTTCGTCCAAAATTTCATCGCTGTAGAGGTTCGTGACCGGGACCTCGGCGGTTGGCACCAGAAACAGGGGATCGTCCTTGCATTGAAACATGTCTTGCTCGAACTTCGGCAGCTGGCCGGTGCCGAACATAGCGCTGGGGTTTACCAAAAAGGGAGGAATGACTTCGGTATAGCCTTTTTGGGTGTGTAATTCCAACATGTAATTGATGAGGGCTCGTTCCAGGCGGGCTCCTTGCCCTACAATGACAGAAAACCGAGATTGTGCCACTTTGACGCCGCGCTCAAAGTCCAAAATTCCAAGCTTGGTCCCAACATCCCAGTGATCGGTAACACCGGACCACGGCCGGTCTTTGTATTCATCTCCCCAGGTCCGGACCACCACGTTGTCCTCTTCGCTGGTACCGGTGGGCGTGTGTTCCGAGGGCATGTTGGGGATAAAGTGAAGCAGTTCCTTTTGCCGAGCCTCAATGGTTTCTTTTTCGGTCTCGATGGCTTTGATACGATCGCCAATTAGGCGGGTTTTTTCCTGAAGCTCGTCCGCATTTTGGCCGGTGCGCTTGAGTTCACCGACTTGCTTGCTTAAGGCATTGCGCTGACTGCGGAGTTCTTCTTCTTCATGCAAGAGTTGGCGCCATTGTTCATCCAGAGCGACAACGTCGTCCACAGAAAGATCAGGGTTGCGACGTTTCAGGGCTGCATTGACGGCAGCAGCATCGTTACGGATTAAACGAATATCCAACATGGCGGCTTTTAGGAACTCCCTACATCAATCGTCACCGGTGACTGTTTTCTATTATACGGAAATTTGCCCGCCTCGCCTACACTCCCTGCATGACCTATAGAAATGTGAAGGGCTCCTGCTGCCTTTCGCTTTCCTAGGGGGTGGTGTCTACCCCAATCAACCGATTCATTTCCTCTTGGGCTTTGGTCATGGCGTCCTCTGGGCTCAGCCGACCCAGGAGAGCACTTTGAACATAAAAATCCATCAGTTGGTTCAACCGGTTTTGCATAGGGTGAATCTGTAGCGGGGTGCGTGCTTTGAGAAGTTGTTGCGCACTGATGCGCCGAGCTTTGGCCATCAGATCCGGTTGTGGGGGGTTCTGAAATTCGGGCGAGTTGAGTGCGGCAATATGGGGTGGCAGGACTGGGGCCAATTGCGACAGTTCTAAGGTGTTTTGGGCGTTGGTTACGAACAGGGCAAAGTCGACAGCTTCTTTGGGGTGAGCTGTGCGTTTGGGAATGACGAAGAGCATTTCGGAATAGTCCGTATAGTGACTCTTTTCCGGAAATTGCGGGGCTACGTCGGTTACAGCATAAATTTGAGGGGCGTTTTCTTTGACGATCTTCAGGAAATTGGGCCCCGTTAACAGCAACCCCAAGGTGCCTGACTGGTAGCGGTCTACAGCGCTTTGTTGCTCGGCAGTCACCGACTCGCTTGGAACAGCGCCTTGGCGATACAGGTTGACCCAGAAGGAGAGTACCTTGTCCGCACCCTTATCGGCAAAAACCAACCGACCATCCGAACCCCAGAGGGGGATATCGCTTTTCAGCAAGGTCCGAAAAAAACGCCCGCCTTCCGTTAACGATGGCATTATGGCATAGGCCCCCGTTTTTTGGTGAAACGGGTGTGCCATATGGCCCAATGCATCTATGGTTTGAGGGGGCGTGGTCAGGCCAGCTTGGTGCAAGAGGGTTCGGTTGTAGAGGGTAACCGCCGAGGAAATGTACCAGGGGATGCCAAAGGTTTTCTCATGCAAAGTGGCTGTTTGCCAGGCGATAGGCAAGTAAGAGGCTTTTGCCTTTGCCGGGACCCATTGATTCATATCCAGTAAGGCGTCACGACTGGCCAGTACTGCTGAAAAATCCGGGTTGAGGTTGATGATGTCCGGAGTGGTATTACTCAGCATGCTGGTCAGTGCTTTTTTTTCTCCTTCGGAAAAAGGCACGTCGACCCAATGAATCTTGACGTTGGGGTGTTGATCTTCGTATTCCCGAATAAGCCCTTGGATGTAATCGGCAAAGGGCAGCATCTGAAGGGTCCAGAACTCTAAGGTGATGGTTCGGGTGGTTTTGTGTTGGCTGTTCTGAGGGCCCTGGGCCGGATGGCAACCGAACAACGGCATGATGACAATGGCTATCAGCATGACAAGACTCGTTACTACTGCTCGCCACACGAGGCTGAAGGGAGGGTGTGTCATCGCCCTAGCAAATCTCAAACTCTTTAAACACGCGCATGATGATAAAGCCATTGGCCGACAGATCCAGCATCACCTTGTCCAGGTTGTCGCCTTGGAGGTAAATGCCTTTGGTAGCGCCGGTTTTATAGCCCAGTTCCTCCGGAATCGGCATGACATGGTGGGCAATCTGACGCTGGGTCAGGTATTCGGAGGCGTTATCCGTGGTGGGATCGGAAGGCATTACGAGAAACATGGCTGAAAGACCTTTCGTGCATTTTCGCCGGTAACCTCAATGACTTCTTCGACGGAGAGTCCCTTTAATTCTGCAATTTTTTCTGCCACCAGTCGAACGCGCGCCGGTTCGTTGGGTTTGCCTCGAAACGGGACGGGGCTCAAAAAGGGAGAGTCTGTTTCGGTTAAAATCCATTCCAGCGGGGTTTCTTTGGCGGCTTCATGGAGATTATGCGCATTTTTGAAGGTCACATTGCCAGCAAAACTGATGTAAAACCCTTTTCGGATCATCGCCTGAGCAAAGGCGGCGTCTCCTGAAAAGCAGTGCATCACGCCGCGAACGCCGGGAAATTCATCGATTAAACGGGCAATATCCTCATGAGCCTCCCGGTCGTGAACCAGCACCGGTAAATCGTATTCGCGACCCAAGGACAGAAACGTTCGGAAGAACTGGTGCTGTAAATCCACATGAGTTTTGTCCCAATAATAGTCCAGACCCGTTTCGCCAATGGCAATCACCTTGGGGTGTGTCACCATGGCGCGAATCTGCTCAACCCAGTCACTCTCGGCGACATCCTGAACATCGGTGGGATGTACGGCGGCGGCGGCAAAAACGTGGGGATAGCGCTCGGCCAACGCGAGCACATCGGCAAACTTATCCGGCGTCACACTGGGATTGACCACCCAAGAAACACCCACTTCATGGGCGTTTGCCATCACCATGTCCATGTCATGGCCTTCTCGCGCAAGATAATCCAGGTGTGCATGGGTATCGACGAGGGTCATGGGCTACGCCTCCTATTTCTTTTTGCCAGCACCCACGATTTCGCTTTCCAGGCGAGGTAAGATGGGGCTGCCCAACCGGGTATTCTGGCCAACGGGAAGAGGCATGCCAAAGACCCAGCGAAAATCCGCCTTATTCAAGCTCCCCTGGCATCCCAGCTGATCCCAGATCCGTTGGCTGAGGGTGGGGGTGACCGGGGAAAGCAGCAGCGCTGCCTGGCGTAAGGCTTCTAAGACGCTGTACAAGACATTGGCCAGTTCCTGGAGCTTGCCTTCTTTGAAGAGGGTCCAGGGTTCGGCATCGTTGATGAGTTTGTTCGCCTTGTCCACCAGCCCCATGGTCAATTGTAAGGCCTCCGGGAACTGGTAAGTGTCATAATGGGAGCGAATTTGGGATAAGGTCTCGTTATCCAAGAGGCTGACCATTTCTTTGTCAAACTGGGGAATCTGGCCCTCACAATATTTGTTCAGCATGTTTAGGGTGCGGTTCAGCAAATTTCCCAGGTTATTGGCCAGATCGGCGTTGATGCGGTTCTTAAAGTCCTCGTCGGTATAGCTGCCATCTTGGCCAAAGCCGGTACTGGCCATCATGTAATAGCGGATGGGATCCACTGTATCCAATTCAAAGCGTTGGGCCAGGTCCTGAGGGGAAATGACATTGCCGATGCTTTTGCTGATCTTGGTCTCTGAAACCGTGATAAAGCCATGGACCAAGAGCGACTTGGGAAGTTCAATGCCAGCTGCCATCAACATGGCGGGCCAATAGATCGCATGAAAGCGCAGGATGTCTTTCCCGATCACATGAACGTCTGCCGGCCAAAACTGGGTGAAACGGGTTTCGTCCTGGGTGTAGCCGATACCGGTCAGGTAATTGCTCAAGGCATCGATCCATACATAGATCACCTGCCCTGGATCATTGGGGACCGGAATACCCCATGTTACAGAGTGGGTGGCTCGTGAGACGCTGATGTCTTCCAATTCATCCAGCTGATTTAAAACCTCGTTTCGCCGGAAGGTCGGCAAGATCCACTCTGGATTTTTCTCCAGCAAGTCTTTAATGGCGTCTTTATACTTACTGAGACGGAAGAAATAGTTTTCCTCTTCCACAGGATCGGGCGGGGTCTGGTGGTTGGGACACAGGCCATCAGGAGTCAAATCTCGGGGCGAGGTGAAGGTCTCACAGCCGGAACAGTACAACCCGGTGTAGGTGGCTTTATAAATATCGCCTTGGGACAAAAGTTTGTTCCAGAGGGCTTCCACCACAGCATAGTGATCTTTTTCCGTGGTGCGAATGAAGCGATTATAGTCGATGTCAAGATACGCCCAGGTTTCTTTGAACTGTTCGGCCACGCTATCCACATAGGCTTGTGGCGTCATGTTATGTTTCACCGCGGTTTTTTGGACCTTAATCCCGTGTTCATCGGTTCCGGTCAGGAAAAACACGTCTTTACCCACAAGCCGTTGAAAGCGGGCAATCACATCGGCGCCAATGACTTCGTAGGCATGGCCGATATGTGGAGCGGCGTTGGCGTAATAAATGGCCGTGGTGACATAAAACTTGCGGCTCATGCAATCCCTTCCTGAAGTATGGGCACGTTTTCAGTCAGAGGTTGCACCGGGTTCACCACCTGTCCTCGCGTGCCTAATGATGTGACGGATGTTACCTGGACGGTAACCAGACTGTTTTGGGGAAGTCCGGTTTGATCCAACTGAATGGAAACCAGCTGTTCGCTCATGCCGCGATCCCCGCGTTCCTCGACAACCACCTGCACCGTTTTGTTCAACAGGTGTTGACGATAGTGTAAGTTCTTTTGCTCGGATAATGCAATAAGCCGACGGGTTCGCTCTTTTTTGACTTCTTCGGGAACCTGATCCGGAAAGTCCGCCGCCGGGGTGTCAGGGCGTTTGGAATAAGTAAAGGTGTGAAAATAGCTTAACGGGAGTTGTTCTAACGTACGATAGGTTGACTCAAAGCGTTCATCCGTTTCTTCAGGGAAGCCGGTAATGATGTCAGCCCCGATGGCACAGTGGGGAATGGCGCTTTGGATAGCCTCACAGACAGAAACCAAATCCGCCACCCGATGTCGGCGTGCCATTCGTTTTAGGACATGATCTTCGGCACTTTGCATCGAAAGATGCAAATATGGACAAATTTTCGGGCTTTCAGCCATTAGCTTCAGCAATTCAGGGGTGACCTCCGCCGGATCCAGAGACGAGAGCCTCAGGCGAAAGGCTCCGGGAACTTGAACCAGTTCGGCCAACAGTCCTGCCAAGTCGGCATGGGTCTCAGGGTCCTCGTATTGGCCAATGTTAATGCCGGTTAAGACAATTTCCTGGTGCCCATGTGCAACCAATTGCCCCAGCTGATCTTTTAACTCGCCAATGCCGAGGCTTCGGCTGGGGCCGCGAGCAACCCAGATGATGCAATAAGTGCACTTAAAGTCACAGCCGTCTTGGATCTTCAAGCTGGCTCGGGTCCGATTAATGGCAGAAACTGAAGCACCGGCCATGACGCGGCTCTTATCCATCTCGGAGACCAAAATCAGGGGGTCGCCCTGGGCTGGCATTTCTCGGATGATACGGTAAATGTCTTGTTTGAAGTTATTGCCGATCACATAGTTCACGCCGTCAATGGCGGCCACATCCTGGGGTGCCACTTGGGCATAGCAGCCGGTGACAGCAATGCGAGCGTCCGGGTTCTGACGCTTGGCTTTGCGGATCATCCGCCGAGACTCGCTATCGCCTCCCGTGGTGACAGTACAGGTGTTGATGATATACAACGATGCTTCATCTTGAAATGAGCGTATAGACCAGCCATGGTGACGAAATTCATCAGCCAGGGCCGATGATTCCAGTTGGTTGGTCTTGCATCCGAGGGTATAAAAGGCCACGGAGCGCGTATGGGCATGTTCTTGAAGTGTCGACATAACACAGTTTTACAGTGTTTGCCTTGTCGGATCAAGTCTCTATGGCATGCCTTGGGGATCCCTTGAGGCAATGGGTGCGGCCGTTTTAGCAGGCTAGGAAAGTGTGGCCTTGGCCTTTAGCTTGGACGTCTTCTTAGGCTTGACACCCACCTTTTGACAATAGGCTTCCACCGGGCATCTGTCACATTGAGGGTTAATGGGCTTGCAGCATTCCTGGCCATGACGCACCAGAACCCGGTTTACAATATTCCAGTACGCTTCATCCAGGCGATCTCGAAGGGCCCATTCCGTGTCCTCCGGGGTTTTGGTGGCCACATAGCCCAGGCGGTTGCCAATGCGATGGACATGAACATCCACACAAATTGCCGGTTTGTTAAAGCCCAGGCCGACAACCAGATTGGCTGTTTTGCGTCCCACACCTTTGAATTGCAGAAGCGTATCAATGTCATCGGGGACGTTGCCGTCAAATTCGTCCAGCAGACGCTGGGAGATCTCGAGAATGTTCACGGCCTTGGTCTTGTAGAACCCCACCGGGTAAATCAGTTTTTCGATCTCAGCCACAGAGAGTTTGACCATCTTTTCGGGGGTATCCACCTGTTGGAAAAGCTTTTCAGCCAAGGGAATGGTCATATCGTCCCGGGTTCGCAGGCTCATAATACAAGCAATGAGGACTTTATACGGATCACATTGGGTGACTTCCGACATGGGGTGATGTCGATAGGTGTCGGCCAAAATGGTGATGACGGTCCCAATGTCAAATGGGTAGTCGGGTTGCTTTTGGACGGGCTTCTTCAAGATTCAGGCTCCTTGGACGATACACACACTATAGCGTAGGGGCATTAGGTCGGCAATGTAATGTCTGCACCCGATGACATATTTAAGCAAGGGGTGAAAGCCTATCAGTCTGGTGATTATCAGTCTGCGGCCCAGTTGTTTCAGACGGTAATTGATGAGGAACCCCAATCGCCTGAAGCGTGGCTGAACCTGGGAAATGCCCATTTCAAGCTTCAGACATTTGCCAAAGCAAAAACGTGTTTCTTAAAAGTCCTTGACCTGGATCCGCTGGAAGAAAAGGCGTATCTGAATTTGGGCAATGTCTTTTATGCCATGGGGCTGTATCGTCAAGCTGTCTACCATTGGGAAGTCTATCTGACCATGCGCCCTCGCCATTCGGATGCGTGGCTTAATCTTGCCTTGGCCTATGAAGCCCAGGACAAAATGCATGATGCCGTTGCGGCGTATGTCAAATATCTTCGCTATGTCGATAAGAAGAGTGCCAAAGACCTGCACCTGGAGCGACATATTCAGGAGGCCCCAGAGCTTGCGGATCCCCATGTTGCCCATGCGGAAAAAATGATGGGTCAGGGAAACCTCAAAGCCGCTCAAGCTGCGTTTCAGCAAGTAACGAGTATTGCCCCTATGCCACCGAAGTTTTGCAAGCATTACGCATCGGTGCTTTACCAGCTCCAGGCGTATACGGAGGCAGCCCACTGGTATGAAGAGGCTTTGCGGTTTCAGGCCAAAGATGTGGGTGCGCTGATTAACCTTGGGGTTATCTATGATAAGCTATCTGACCCCTTACAATCCTTGTGGGCTTTTTCCCAAGCCTTGGGGTTGGACCCTGCCGCTGGAAAGGGTAAGGTTAAGCAACGCTATGATGCCATTTTTTCTCAAGTGGGCCCTGGACTTTGGGACACCGTTCGGGCACGATGCCAGGCGTGTATGGCGGAGCAGGATTATGGGCAAGCGGAATTGCTTTTGGAGCGCTATATGAGTGTGGAGCGTCGCATAACCGAGGGGGTTCAGGCGGAAGTCGAGATATTGCGAAGCCAACTGAAAACCCGAAAGGATCCAAAACGGCATTTGGCTGATCAAGCCTATGCAGCGGCTGAAGTATGCTATGAACAGGGGCAGTATGAAAAGGCGTTGGCTTGGTATGATCGCTTTATGGCGCTGATGCCCACCGATGAAAAAGCCTATGATGTGCGCAAGCGGATTCGCCAGATAAACCAGGTGCTTTCTGCTGTCAATCAGGCCCCGCTTGAGGCAGAATCCGCTTAAAGTGGTGTGTTGTTCCCGGTAAAGGTGGCAGGATAGACGGGAATCTCAATCACTTCTTTGGCTTGGTTTTCAAGCGTTACCACGGCTTTTAGGGCAATGGGAAATTGATTTTTGAGTTGACTGAGATACGTTCCAAAGGCAATGGGGCTTGAGGTAAACCGATAGCGTTCATTTTTGGCCAGCATGGGGATTGACCCGCGTTGGACTTGAAAGCAAACCCATTTGGCTGTGTGGCGAATATGTTCCTCGTCGACCAGAAAACTCTCCGATTCTCGAGAAACCTGACCGAGAAGGGCCATTAATTCGATACGAATAGGGGTTTCCCGGGAGGGATCGATGCCTTTGTTTTTGATAGTCGTTTGGACTTGAAACATCAAGGGCGCAGCTTGGCTTTTGTCGATCCAGGCATCGAGCTCAATATCGGTACCTTTGACGCTGTTATAAGCCGCTTCGTAAGCTTGACGCTCTTCATTGGGGTGTAAGTGGCCGCTGTTTTTGTTGCGTAAGACCTGTAGGGTCTCCAAATAAAAGGGGTGAGCTTCTGGACGATAGGTAAAGGTCGTTTCCTGGAGGGACAGGCTGGCATGCGTAGCCGGATGGATGCTAACCAAGACTAGAAGGCCAGTCATCGTGAGAAGACGGTAGACACGGCGTGCTAAAAAGCATGTAAATCCAACCATGGTGAGGTTACCTCATCTTCCAGCCCCGAATCCAAGGTGGGGGTGATGGGGAGTGTATCGACCTCGGGGATAAAATCTTCACTGTCATCCAGGCCATTCATTTGTGCCATGTGACTTTCGATGCCGCAGATACGCCGATAGGGGCAATGACTGTCCAGGCAGCTTGGTGGTAACGAATACGTCTCTTGCTGGGTTATGCGTAGAATACTGTCCATAACCCGGGTTCGGGTGGCTTGATGACGGGTATCGTTGTAGGGGATCTGGATGGCTTTGACCTGGTTTTGATTCACTTGAACATAGGTAAACACAAAGGATTCAGGGGGGAGGGCCGTCAGGCCGAATTCATGACGACTTTCATAAAGTGCATAGAGATACAAGACGGTTTGCCAGTCTTCGTCGGCGGGAAACGGGATACTGGTACCCGTTTTCCAGTCTAAAATATGAATTTTATCCTGGACTTGAACGATGCGATCAATGCGGCCATAAAACCAGCGTCCATCCAAAGCCAAGGAGAAACCCCATTCACTGGCAATAACCGGGTATTGTGACCACTTGCTTGCCGCTAATACCCGCCAAGCAGCCACAATGTCGCTGTCGGCTTCGGCTGCGATGGGAGCGACCGGCAGCTGTCGGGCAGTATAGTCCAGCAGTTGGTGGACACCTTTGCCCAATCGGAAATTTTTGGGGTTGGCTGGCCAAGCCAGCTTCAAAATGTAATCATAGGCGTATTTTTTTTGGCATTTTTCCCAGGTTTTAAGCTGGTTAACGGAAAAGCTATCCGGCATGGACAACCTCCGTTGATGTTGGGTTGATGAGGGCTTGAGGAGATGTTGCCTGCGGCATCAGCTGGCTCAGGACGTCAAAGTAGCGAGAGGGAACTTGTGCCTCTGGCTTTCCGTGCCAGTTTCTGGCTTCCATGGGATAGGATAAAAATAACCCTTTTCGGGCACGGGTAATACCGACATAGACCAAGCGGGCTTCTTCTTCGACTTTTTTGGTGATCTGTCCGGCTTTCAGGATCTCGGATGCGATGGGGGTGGCCTGATTCAGTTGCTGCAATTCGATGGCTAACTTGTCGCTTTCGCCCCATTGTACTGATTTCGTGAGACTTGGAAAGGATTTTTCTGACATGCCAGGGATGAACACGAAGTCAAATTCCTGTCCTTTCGATTTATGGAGGGTCATGACCTGCACAAATTGGCCCTTGGCATTGTCTGGAATGTCAGCGCCTTCCTGAACCACTTTAAACGGCAGGCGCTTTCGCTC
This sequence comes from Vampirovibrionaceae bacterium NZW_1234, assembly GCA_041697335.1. Classification (GTDB taxonomy): domain Bacteria; phylum Cyanobacteriota; class Vampirovibrionia; order Vampirovibrionales; family JAGQHJ01; genus JBGUGD01. The sequence goes on from JBGUGD010000030.1 coordinate 57,458, forward strand.
CAGGCATTGCTGAAACTCCTGATTGACCCATTCCAACGGTGATCGGTCTTCTAGACCTGCTTGGGCCAGTCGGTTCACCCAGTTCTGTGCTTTTAAGGCACACAAATAGCCAATGCTCCGATGGTGGGGTTGTATTAAAAAGCGGTCCGTTACTTTAACAATGAGGCTGCAAATGTCCTGGCCAAAGGTAAATCGCATCAGGTCATGCAAGTTGTAATACAACTGGAGTAATCCTTCATGAGCAATCTGGCTGGGGTTTTGATTGAGAAAAGCTACTGTCGAGAGAGTCAATGTCTCTGTTTGGGGGGCTGCTTCCAGACTGTCTTGCGGCAACGCCAGCAATCCCATGTGATGGAGATGGTTGCACAGCTGTTGGAAAAGCTCTGGTTGGCTGGGGTCTTCTAAAACGTTTAACGTATATACGATAGCCAGAAAGGCAGGGTTTAAGTCGGGGGAGTCTGTATAGCTAATGGCTTTGATGCCATGTTCTTGCAGAAAGCGGGTATAGGCAAGGACATCACTATTATTTCTCAAAAGCAGGGCAATACTGTTTTTAGGATGGCTTTGCTGAAGATGGCCGATCTGGTGAAGCAAGCCTTCTTGTTCTTGTGGGCTTGTGGGATAGGCGTTGGCCTGAAGTGGTTCTAACAGGCCAGGATTCATCCCGCTGACAGGAACCATGGTGACCGGTTGAAAGGCGTTTTTAAGGACTTCATCGTGACATGCCCACTGAATAAAGCGGTTAGCAACGTCCATGACCTCAGGTGCACAACGGCCGCTATGATCCATGGTGACAACCAGGCCGTTCTGGTGACACTCTTGAATAAATCCCCGAAAGACGTCGGTATCGGCTGAGCTGAACGTGGTGGTAATGGATTGGTTGGTATCACCGGTCCGGATTAAATTGCCGTGTTTTGCCGAGAGCAGATGGATAAAACGTTGAAGGAGGTGTGATGAATCCTGAGCTTCGTCTTCGATGATGTAGTGAAAGCGCGCCTGGTATTTGGCAGCGATGTCCGGGTGGGTTTCCAGCAGGCCAATGGCGTTGAGGATCAGGTCCGTAAAGTCCAGCTTGCCTTGGCGGTGGAGAGTGGTTTGATAGGCTTCGTAGATGAGCATGAATTTCACCATCTTGCCGCCCCGGATGCCACGCTCCCAACTACGCTGTTTTAAGATTTCAGGCGTCAGACCCAGGGTCTTGGCCAGTTGAATGGCAGAAATAACGGCATCGAGTCGGCGAAAATAAGGATTTTCATCGTTATCAATGGTGTTGACAATAGGTTGTAAGGTCTGTCGCATTTCGATGTCATCCATCACTTGGAGGTCATCGGTATTCAAGCCCAGGTACAAAGCATGATCGTCTTCGGTAATAATGCGAAAGGCCAAGCTGTGAATGGTACTAACCATGGGCAGGCAGGTGGCCTGATCTCCTAATTTGGCTTTTAGACGGCTGAGGAGGGTTTTGGCAGCACTGTCCATGTACGTCAAGACCAGAATACTGTCTGGAGAGATGTTTTGGGAAATTAGTTCGAGTAGAAGCTCGACGTTCACAAAGGTTTTTCCCGCACCGGGCACGGCGGTAATGGCCATTTTGCCCTGGCGATAGTTTAAGATGGGTACTTGATCCGGACGAAGTTTGGCTCGGGCCATGGTGGGTCTGGCCATATCTTGAGGCAGCCAAAGCATCTGGTGACACTGGCCGGTGTGGGTGTTGCCTTCATCATCCAACTCACTGGCATACAGGAAGATGCATTCCAGGGTATAAAGTGCTAAGGTTCTGGTGATATGGCCTGCTCGGGTTCGTGTGAGGAGCTGATTAAAGGAGTCTGAAGCCTGATGCAGATCCCCGGTCCAATTAGCCGAATGAACCCAAGCATTATAGAGGGGGGCATTGTCTGTGCGGGACCATTCTCGAGAGGAAACATCCAACCACAGGTGAATCCGGCGCTCAATTTCAAAGTCGATGATCTTTTGGGGCGTTCCGAGAACAATCGCATCCGGATCCACATCGGTGGGTTTGTTGGGGGTATCGGAGATGACCCCGGTCTTGGCATGCAGAAACCATTCTCGAGCCGCTTGAACCTCTGAACCGGCTTGAAGAGCCAAAACCTTTGCTAAATTTTGGATGTACAGCGACCGAATGAGTTGATGCATGTCAAGCATGCTGTCTTGGTCGGTCAGATATGGGCTTATGATTTCGCTAAAGGCGGAGTATAGCTGTTCCTCAAGTGACTCACCCTGCGCTTTGACCAGCCAATCCAAAAGCTGTTCGTATCGATCTTGGCCTTCAGCTGAAAAGACGTCTGAGTCCGGTAGACTCATGCTGTCGGATCTCAAGCGGTAGGCCTGCATGAAAGCATCCAGGCCAGTTGGATCCACCTTGTGAAGTTGCAGGCCATGGCGTAAAATGCCATGCATTTCGACCGCCGATAAGGGGAGTTGCCACGCTTGCCGATTAACGAGTTGTAAGAGGAGCAGCAGCGTGCGACATGCCGGATGGTCAGTAGGACGTTGTGTACCCGTTAGAATTTGCAGGGGGATTCCACGGCATTTTAGTTGCTGCTGGAGCTGAAGGCGTGCCAATGTGTCGACCTTGGGCATGACAATAATCAGATCCCCTGGTTTTAGAGAAGGTTTGTTGTGGGCCAGTGGCTCTTGTTGTAATAGGGCTACAATGTCTGAGACCACTTGAGCAATCATCTCCATGCGAGAAATCGGCTGCGGGCGCCATTGAACTTCCTGCTTCGGAGTGACGGGTAGGGGCTTTCGATCTTCGAGGCTCAGACCTTGAGTCCAGTTCTCAAGCAGGGTTGTGCCAATCGAATACAAGGCATCGGTGCGTTCCAGAGTGATGGTTTGAATATCGGGCTTTAAGGCTTTGAGGCCGGGCCAGTCATAGGGGTAGGCATTCAAATACCCGCGTCGGGTGCCGCCTTGAATATCTGCCGTAATGGCTAGGGTTTTAAGGTGGGGAGTGAGCCATTTAATGAACTGTTGTTGGGCTGGAATGGTTTCATCCACATCATCAACCACCAGGTGCTGAATACGACCCTTAAAATGCTTCTGAATCCTTTCCTGGCTTTCGAGAAGCTTATGAAAGGCATCAATCTGCCGACTATTGTCGAGAACCCGATACAGGAGGCTCCACTGATCAAACAGCTTGATGACCTTATCGATATCGTCCAGGCATGGCTCACCAATCAGTTCCGAACGGCTTCGCATGTCTCGATCGGTTAACCGATTTTCCGAGCGCAGCCGAATTCGCCGGATGAGCTGGGTAATGAGGCTGTGTTCGGATCCTTGAAACTCCTGAAACGCCTCTGGATGAGCTGCTCGAAGACGTTGGATGATCTTTCGGATTAGGTATTCTGAGGCCTCAAAACCGGAGAGTTCTGGGAAAATTACCGGATGACCCGGCTTAGCGCTTTTCAGAATTACGGATTCCACGCATGGCCAATATAAAGCCAACGTGTTTCGGACCAAGGCTGAATAGGTGGTGACGGGCAATTGGGCAAATCCACCGGTCAGCTTGGATTGAAGTGCTTCTAAAAATCGGGACTTGCGATAATAATTGCTGCACAGGATTAAAATGCTATCCGTGGGGTAGGTGCCAAAGAGGGTCAGCGCTTTTTCAACTAATAGCCTTGTTTTTCCCGAACGGGCGGGACCTTCGATGGCGATGGAGTCAGACACAGATGGGGGCATGATAAAAGCCCTATGCTTGAGACTGCCTGACCATTATCTAACGGTGGCGGTTCAAAACAAAGGCCTTGGCCCGGATGATTTGTGGAAACCAATAACAAGATATTGCTTGTATATATTGTGTTTTGCTATGTTACAAAATCAACGCGATGGCGCAATTGTAATGGTTTTGTTGTTTTTATTTTTTTGAAAATAAATACCCTTCGTGTGTCCATGTCAGCATTGAGAGAGTTAGGTGCCCAAGGCAACGGCTTTGCGTTGTTTCTGTGTGCCGAGAGGAGTTAATCGTCGTGGTTTTTGATCCCACAGGTATTGGCCAGTTTTTACCCTATTCAGGTTCCGGTCCCTCTTTGGCATCTGTTTTGGATGACCGAGCGAATGCACTCGCCTGGGGCTATCCTATTGGTGTGCCGTCTGCCATTACTAACCTCCTTATGCCGCAACAGTCTCCTTGGGGTGGGATAAATCCTGCTCTCATGTACGGGCAGCCTTTTGGGCAACCTTTTGGCCCCTTGTATTGGTCGCTTCCAGCATTTAATTCACCCTATAGTTCGCCTTTTGGTCCTGGGATTCAATCTCCCTTTCCTTCGCCATATGGATTACCTTATGGCGCTTCCTATCCTGGCGCGCTAGGTTTACCCTATGGTGCCCAACTGCCTTGGGGGACAACACCTTCGTTGGGTTTACCCTATGGGGTTGCTATGGCAAGTCCCTATGGGCTTGGAGCTTCCGGGTTTGGTAATGCCAATGGATTTCAGCCCATGAGCCCAGTCAGTGCACCCATGATGGGGGCGGCTCAATCGGGTGCGTTATTGAGTCCGTACGGATTGCCCAGTCAGGGTAATTTTACCGGAAGGCCACAAGTCAGGCCGACCTTAACCTACCCGGCTGGCTTCTAGACTTTGCGTAGCGTGAACGTGCGCCTGGATTTCCGATAGGGAATCGCCACCATATTTGCGCAAAAATGCTTGGGCCAGAACAATGGCTAACATGGCTTCACAGACAACACCACAGGCCGGAACAGCAGTTACATCGGAACGTTCAAAATGCGCTTGTTCCGCTTCTCCGGTTTGGAGGTTGATGCTGGGCAAGGCTTTTCGCATGGTGCTGATGGGTTTCATAACCGCATGAACCACAACCGGCATACCATTGGTAACACCGCCTTCCAGGCCCCCAGCTCGATTGGTGGGGCGGGTAATCTGATCACCTTCCATGACAATGGCATCATGAAACTGGTCACCCGGGAGCCGGTCTCCAAGCTCTCCTAAACCGATAGACACGCTTTTAACAGCGGGTATGCTCATTATGGCTTGGGCTATTTGCCCATCCAGTTTATAGTCCCACTGGGTGTAACTGCCGAGACCCACCGGCACCCCTGTGGCAATCACTTCAATGCGTCCCCCCAGGGTAATGCCCTCTTTAAGGGCTGCGTCCACTTTGGCTTTCATAGCGGCTAGGGTTTCATCAGACCCGGCACAACGAAAATCATTGCTCTCGGCCCGGGTACGAATCGCCTCAAGATCTGGCGGTAAATCGGCTTCGTCCACACAAATGCCACCCATGACAATCACATGACTGAAAATGTGGATTCCGAAAGCTTTTAACAATGACTGTGCGAAGGCGCCTGCCGCCACACGGGCCGCTGTCTCTCGGGCGCTGGCCCGTTCCAGGACATCACGTAAATCCTGAAGCCCATACTTGACGTGCCCTGCCAAATCGGCATGGCCAGGTCGGGGCCGATAAAAGGCCTTTTCATCGGCTGCTTCCGTGCGCTCGCCGCTGGTGGCCATAATGGTTTCCCAATTTCGAAAATCCCGGTTTTCAATCCATAAGGAGATGGGTGCTCCAGTAGTCTGGCCAAAGCGAACACCGTTTAAAATCTTGATTTTGTCTGTTTCAATAGACATCCGCCCCCCACGTCCATAGCCAATCTGCCGACGGGCCAACTGGTCATTGACAAAGCTTTCGTCAATGGGAATACCGGCAGGTAAGCCGTCCATAAACACAGAAAGCCCCTGACCATGGGACTCCCCGGACGTAAAAAAGCGCATTGAGGGGCCTCAAAAATTAGTATGAACCAGTGTTAAACTAGCTGGCGCGACGCACTTTGTTGGCACGAATGCACGATGTGCAAATACGCATGCTCTTACGGGTTCCGTTAGGAAGCTCAACGTGGCATTTTTGCAGGTTGGGCTGTTGGAAGAACCGGTGGTGCTTGTTCGAGAAGCAGACTTTGTTAGATTTATTGCGGCGTTTGCCACACATTTCACAGGTTGCCATGGACACATTCCTTTTCTGGGAGTGAATAGATAGAAAGTAAGGTTATTTAACCACTAAGATCGTCGCTTGGCAAGTGACGCCCATTTGCAAGACAAATGATAGGTTTGATATCCCAGGACCAGATGTTTTGCGTTTGTGTTTTTAGATTATCGGCTTGGGTTCGGTGCGGCCAGATTCATCGGGTGCTGCGTCCCAGTAAAGATCAATTTTCCACCGGCGCTTGGAAACGGATTAGAAGAGGTAGGCTGGATTTTTTGACGAGCTTGCAATTTTTGGAATTCCCGCTCGGTGTACCATTGGTTGAACCACGTAATACCGTAGCCCAGAACGCCGATAGAGATAGCAAACGCAGCGGCGTCGCCCCAAACACGACTGTTTTTCGCATAGCGGGAAAACATTTCATTAAAGGGAGGCAGGGTTTGACTGAACCAGCTGGTCAGCTTTCCTAACAAACCCTTGCTTGCGGTCGTATTCCCGGCACCTAGGCTTTTTAGGTACTTGGCACGATCGGCATCAAGACGCTTTAGGAAACCAAAAGCCTGTTTGGCAATATCCTCTAGTTGTTTTGGGTTATTGCTAGTCTTTACCAGCTTGATGCCCTCTTCAATCCGGCGTTTGAAACGATTTAGGAGGCCGCGAGAGACTCCTGATAAGGAACGGTTGCCCATCACTTTATCAATAGCCTGGATTAAACCTTTGTGGTTCTGCTTGTTCTTGAGTAACGATACCAGGCGGTTGGAATCCAGGACCCGGTACATATTCTCCAGTTCACTGTATTTAAACAGGGATTGGGTGTTCATCATCTGAATACCCCGAATGGGTTCGATGAGCCCCCGCGTAAGAACCCTTAAGAGGATGGGAAAGCCCATAATCAGAATGGTAATGGTCGGGATATCCCGGAAGATAATGTCTCGAACTTCGCGCTTGTCTCCATTGCTGGCCCGTTTTAAGGCATGTTGCACCCTGCCACCCACCATGAAACCATAGGCCAGGACTAACATAACGCCAAGCGGAATCTCTGCCCCAAAGTGACCGATTTTGGGTAAAAAAGGCACTTCCTGAAAGTCCATTGAGAAGAGTCGTTGGAAATAGCCTTGGCCGAAGAAACCTTTCACCGCTTTGGGAATGCGGTTGTCTAAAAACTTGCCCATGGCTTCGGGCCAGCCAAAGAAGGGTTTAGAAGCCTTAGCCAGGGTGCTTTCAATGGCACCGGCTTGGATGCCTTTGCCGAAGCGAAGACTGCTTTCTGCCACTACTCGTTTTGTGAGTGTTGTTTGGGCAGGGCGAATTTGAGAGGTTGCGCTCGGTGTGATATTCATGCCGAAACCTCCTTCCCGGCGTCAAAGAAAGAAACGGCAGTCGATGTCTGCGTCGACTGCCGTAATTGACGCGATAAGATTTTTTGAGCCAAGTGGGACGGCAAACTGCCGGCAAATTTGGGTTGTTTTGCCGGACCTTCAGGTGCCATGCCGTCTAAGCGGACTGTCCGGTTGGCTTCATAGGTTTTGCCGCGCTGGGCAATGGAGGAAATCCACAATAAGGTAAAGCCGGTCAGGAGTAATGACGAGAGCGAGAGAATCAGCTTGGAGGACCGGGTCGATGTCAGCACTTTTTCGGCGGCTTTGTAGAAAACGTTGCGAATGTTGGGGGTACCGCTGACGCCCTTAAGATTCTTGCGAGCCACCTGAGTAATGTCTTCGGCATAAGGCTTAAATTTGCGCATGCACTCCATAAAGTGCTCTACCGACGTGGTGGCATGATGGGCACCCTTGGGTAAGTTCAGGGTAATGTCATGCAGCTTGGCCGGGTTTTTGAAACGCAGGACTTTTTCATTAAAGTAAAAGGCAATACGGCTAAAGATAGTCCGCATTTGCTGGGTTTGTTTGACAAACTCGGTATCAAACATCTTGCCTTTTTTCGGACTCATCTTGGACCAGCGCTCAATCCAGGCTGTGAGGGCTTCGCCGTAGGTTAGCTGGTTCAAACGGGCTTTACCTCCAGGCAAGGATTGGAGGAAGGCAACCAAGGCCTGATCTGATTTGGGAAGCGCGAGGGACGGCTTAATGCCGATAATGCGATTGAGGCCGTTTTGCTTGGTGAAGTGGCCTTTACCCTTCATCAGCAGGTTGTCCAGGAAGGTTTGAATCATTTTTTGATTGGCCTGGTCCAACTTCACGCTGCTGCTGAAATACCCTGTTTTTCGCAAGGCCTGAGACTTCATGGTTTCCATCAGTGCCGTATGGTAGGTCTTCAGGTCTGAGCTGCTTAACACCACACCTAAACGACCCAGCATTAGAGCCGAGCCAATGGCAAACATAACGGCAGGAACAATAAAGATACCTGGGCCGGTTTCGACTTCCCGCAAGGTTTCCTCAACACCATTCTTGTAGTTGAGGCCTTTGGTATTCATGTAAAGGCTATGCAGCAATTGTTCTAAAGGTTTTTTCTCGCGAATGCTCGGATCTTCCTGCGGATCATAGGGAATACGCCCCCGACGCAGGGAGTTGATAACCCGGGGAATCCATAGCGCAATGACATCTTGTAAAAAGAAGTTCCAAACAAAGTTTTCCGTCGTCAGCTGGAAGAAGGATGCCGGTTGCAGCATCGGCATTAAGCCAAACTGAGGGCTTTTGGTTTGTGTTACCGTTGGTGCCGCAAGGCGCCCAGCAGACATGTGTATGGGTGGAGATTGAACTATCATGGACTCCCGAAACCATCCATCGCATCGAATCATTCTGATAAAACCAAGTCAATAGTGCCGGTTGCTAAAATATGAATGAATATTAAGGCGAGCTATTGAAACCCTTCGGAAGGACTACAACTATAGCGAACTTGTTGCCCAAACACCAGCGTTTGGGCGTGGATCTGTGACATTTGTTAACGAGGGGGTCTATCTTGCAGATACCACTTCAGAAAAAACACTGATGCCAGTGCTGTCGAGGAGCCTACTTCCCATAGTGGTGAGCATCAGAGACGATTGCTTGTTTTAACTGTGAAATTAGGTATAGCCTCAGGCGTAACTATTTTGTTACAAAAGTCACTTTTTTGATGTCCTTTAGGCATGATTGATGCTTGAGCTGTTTTAAAGGATGTAGTCATTTTTGTGTTGGGCAACCAATAGGTCATGATTCGTCAAATCCCCCCTGCGCGCCTTTCCTTGCGAGAGGCCACACCGCCAATGGAACCACGAGATCCCAAAAAGGGACTTCGGGGTGCTTTTCGCTTTCAAGGGGTAAGTGCACCCAGCCTTGCCAGTAGTCTTATCGGCCAGGGGAGTTCTGGAAACTGGTACAACTGGGTTGTTAAAGGTCGTAATGTTCTTAGTACCATTGAGTCTGACCCGCTGATTGGCTTGGGGACCACGGATTTAATGGGGATGGTTATTCCCCGGACCGGTATCGAGCTGAAAAAACGCGGGGCCATTCCGGCTCGAGAAACGTTCTTCCGGGAAATCACCGGCACGATTACGAATACGTTTCTGGCAGGCTGGTTGGGCATTCTGGCAGTCATGCTCTTTAATGGAAAAATTACTAATCCCAAAGGGCTGGATATGCGGGCATGGATTGATAGTCCGAGCTTGGATGCTTATTCCAGTGTTCTAAAAGATATTTTCAAGCAAGATAAAATTACAACAGCTGATGATTTGCGGCGTGCCTTCTTGAAGAATGCCTTAGGTCGCCTGGAATCCACCGATAATGTCTGGAAATTGAAGCAATACAAGACCTACTGTAATGGTCGCTTGCCTCAAAAAGAGCTGGATTATCTGGTTAATTGCTTCCTGGGTCGTCAAAAAGGCTTTGAATCTTTAGTCTTTAATGTTGAAGACGCTGTCAAAACCAAAATGAAACTGCCGCAATACCAGGCCGAAGTGCGTGAGGCCATGGCCGCTGCCAAAGAGGCTTTTATGCACAAGCTTGGCAATCAGCCCTTGACGAAAGCCCAGCAGATTTTATTGACTCGCGCCCGCATGGCCGCTCGGCGGGTTACCCTCAGTAACCAGGAGCGGATCCTAAGGCAATTGGAGTCTCAACGGCTTCGCCTATACGAAAAAACTTTTCTGGATCGGGTTTATAACTTTGTCATTAACAAAGGTAAGCTTTCGGAAGAAGTCTTTTTTATGGATCGGGCCGCCAAAGGCACTCCTGTGTCCAGTATTGGCGTTAAAAACATCCGGGATCATTTGGCCAAAATCAAGCGCATGAGCGCGTTGCTGGATCATGCGCTGGTGGGTCAGGAGGCCAAGCTCAATCTGGCGGCTGTAGAGAAACGCTTGTTCGGCCAACTGCCTTCCAAAGGAGCAACAAACTGGTTTCAGCGCATGCTGATGCCGAATCGGGCCGAGGGGTTAATTCCCTATCTCTGTAAGTCGAAGTATTGGCTGGTTCTGTTGCCGGTTCTGGTGGCCGGGACCTTGGGCTGCTATATGGTGGTCATCAACAACTGGCTCACCAAGCTCAAGACCGGTGGCAATGACTTTCCTGGTGAAAAGGCCCTGATGAGTTCGGGAGGAAAACACTAATGGTTCACCTCTCGCCATTCAGCCCGGTCACTCGCCCGATACCCCAAAAAGCTCCTCGTTTTGGACATTATCCGACCATGGGAATGTTGAATTTTCTGGATTTTAACAGTGTCGGTGCCTCTACCGTCGGGCAAAACAAGGTAATCTATGCGGCTGTTATTCTGTCTCGCTTAGCGAAAGCTCGTTCTGCCAATGAGTTTCGTGAAAACATCACTCGAGATGGTCTTGGCTGGTACAGTTGGTTTATGGGTGGCCCCCTTATGCAAACGGCTTTCGCCTTATGCATGGTGCCATTGGTCTGTAAGGCTGCACAACCCTTAATGATCACCCGCCTGAATCAGAAAGCCAACGTCGGCAAGAAAATTCTGTACACTCTTTTTAGCCCCTCCAGCTTGTGGTTGCTGGCTACAGACAAGCAATTGCATCAGCGTAAGGAACAAGTTCTGCAGGGCATGAAGGCCTCAAAGGCTGTGGCTGCTTCGCAACTCCAGCGAACAGCGAATTTGTTTGAGCGCACGATTAATTTGCGTTCTCTGACGTCGCTCTTTGGTATCGCCTTTACTATCTTCCTCCTGGGCTTTGTCATCAACCTGGTCAATATCGCCTTGACCCGGGCCAATGTGCGTAAAAAAGACCAGGAGAAACAGATGCAGTCCCAACAGTCCTCAGGCTTCAAGGCCAATGTCAACGCCGAGAAACTGCTTGATGTGCTCCAGCGCCGACTAGATACTTGGCAGCAAGAACAAAATGCCAAGGCAACACCCTTTAAGTCTTCCTACCACGGATTTATGCAGCGGGTTTAAGCTTGCCCAAGTAAAATTTAGGAATTCAGTTTGCTGCGCTCTTCGCTAGAGGGGGTATGAGCTTCTTTTAGTGAACTCTTTGGACTGGCCTTGGAAAAAAATTTCTGAAACAACTCGGTTGAAAGCAGCTCGGTGAAGGGTGTAACTCGTTTTTGTCCGGGCTGGGTGCTGGCTGTTAAGCCCATAGCCATGTCCAACTGTCGTTTCAGCTCGTCTGTGTTGGGCATCTTTTGGATGGTCCCATTGTAGACCAGCGAAATATTGCCGGTTTCCTCGGAAACAACAATGCAGCGGCTGTCTGAAATTTCGCTTAACCCGACGGCGGCTCGGTGCCGGGTGCCATATTTCCAGCTTAAGTTGGGATCCTCAGACAACGGGAGTAACACGCCGGCTGCTTTAATCCGATTGTCGCTGGGGTTAATGATGATGGCGCCGTCATGAAGGGGAGTATTCGGGTGAAAAATGGTCAGTAGGAGTTCGGTGCTTAGGCGGGCATCCAAGCGGGTGCCTGCTTCTAGATAATTGCCACCCAAACCGCTCGTGCTTTCCAGGACAATCAAGGCTCCGGTTTTGGTTTTGCTCAATAGGCGAACTGACTCCACCAGTTCATGAACCAGGTAAGCTGCATCTTTTTCTTTGCCCCCCGGGAGTAAGGAAGAGCGGTTGAAGAGATCCGGCTGTCCCAGATAGACGAGCAGTCGCCGCAATTCCGGCTGAAAGAGAATGATAAAGCCAATAATACTGATTTGAAGAATGGCTTGCAGAATACCGCTGATGATGGTGAGGTTGAAAATGCCGGCCAGTAGATAAAAGGCCAACACGACGGCGACGCCTTTGAGCAATTGCGCTACATAGGTGCCATGAATCTTGAAATAGAACCAGGAAACCAAGACAAACACCAGCAGAAACTGCAAGGGGATTTTCCACATCAGATACTGTGCCGCGAGAAACTGGCCCCACTCAGACCACGGGATTGTTGCAAGCAGCCAATTGCTCATGATGGGCATATCTATGGGCTTTACCATTCCTTAATTCACAATTCGGGGTGAACCCGGTGTGATGTTCAATCACCCGCGTTACTGCATCTCAACGACACCACCCACCCTGTACTTTAATCATTGTAACAGGATTGTGTGCTGGATAAAAGCGCTTTTGGAATGTCTCAACCAAATAAAGCAGGTGATGAGACAAAGAGCCTAACAGGCGGCCATATTCGCTTCTTTAATCGCCTTGGTCAAGGCCGGGACAATCTCAAAGACATCGCCCACAATACCAAAGTCGGCAATGTCAAAGATAGGTGCGTCCCCATCCTTATTAATGGCAATGATGGTTTTGCTCGAACTCATGCCGACCTGATGCTGAATGGCACCCGAAATCCCGAGAGCCACATACAATTGCGGACTAACGGTCTTGCCGGTTTGACCCACTTGCTCGGCATGTGGACGCCATCCGGCATCAACTACAGCTCGGGAAGCGCCTACCGCTGCGCCTAAGGCTTCCGCTAACCCCTCGACGAGAGGGAAGTTCTCGGGACCTTTTAAGCCACGCCCACCTGAAACAACAATTTCGGCCTCTTCCAGCTTTTTGCCGGTTTTGGTTTCGCCTTTCACTCGTTGCGTGAGTTTGGTATGGGCCATGTCAGCGGACAGATCCGGTGTGGCAGTTTCCAAAGCTGCGCTGGCACCTGAATCGGGTTTGGCTTTGGCAAACGCTTTGGCCCGGAGGCTGACCATTTGAGGGCGGGTGGCTGTATGAACCACGGCTCTCATGTTCTCGCCATAAGTCGGACGCGTGATTTCCAACTGTCCATTGGCGCCAAAGGCCAAATCAATGGCATCCGGGGCCAAGCCAGCTTGTACACGAACGGCAACCCGAGGCAAGAAGTCTCGGGTGGTCGAGGTGGATCCGGCCAACACAATTTGAGGTTGTTGAGCCCCAATGGCATCGGCCAGGGCCTTTGTATACAGCTCCACTTGGTATTGCTCCAGGAGATCATGCTTCAAGGCCAGGACCTTCGTAGCCCCGTATTGGCCCAGCAGGTTCTGAGCTTGACTGAGGTCGGTATTGCTGCCTGCCAGAACCACGGCTGTGATGTCGGCAGGATTGGCAGCGGCTAATTTCTGTGCCGCGGATAAGGCTTCTAATGAAATATCCAATGGGGCGCCGGATTCGGAGAGTTCGGCTACCACCCAGATTGCATTTGTCATAATCGTGCGTCTCCCTTAATTCACAATCTTAAACGAGTTTTTGTTCCCGAAGGAAGCTCATCAGTTGGCTGACGGCCGCTTGGGCATCGGACCCATCGATTTTACGGCCGCCTTCTTTTTTGGGTCGACGATACAACTTGGTGACTTCCACACGTGCCCCTTTGGCTCCAATCTGCTCGTCAGACAGACCCAGGGCTGCTTTGTCCAGGGTGGGGATTTCAGTTCGGTTGGCTTTCATAACCCCTTTAATCGCGGGGATACGCGGTTCGTAGTCACATTTCATAACGCAGACGACGCCGGGCAAGGTCATGTCGTAATGCTCCGAACCCCGTTCGGTTTCCCGTTCAACACTCAGGGTGGTTGCATCTTTCAGTTCGGCTTTTTTGCAGAAGGTAATGCTGGGAACACCCAACAATTCGGCTAAGGCTGGTCCGGTCACCCCACTCATGCTGTCGGTAGCAAATTGGCCCAGCAGCAAAACGTTAAAGTTCGGCACGTGCTTTCTAATGCCAGCGGCCAAGGTTTGGGCTGTGGCCCAGGGGTCGGCACCGTTAAAAGCATCGTCTTGCAGCAATACGGCGTCATCACACCCCATGGCAATGGCACGTTTCAAGATGTCTTTGGCTTGAGGGCCTCCCATGCATATGGCGGTCAAGGTGGCTCCTTCATGTGCCTCTTTCATGCGGATGGCGGTTTCAACAGCATATTCGCAAAACGGGTTCATGACCCATTCTAAATTGTCTTGTGCGAGGTTATCCTGGGCATCGTATTTGAGATGCGCGGTGTCAGGAACATGTTTGATGCAAACCACAATATTCATTTGCGTTCACCCTTCCTTAAAACAAACCAATAACGCCTATGGAGAGAGGATCCCTCACACTGTAGGAAAAAAACAAATTCCTCGCAACCACGCCTGGCCAATAGTCATTGTATCTGTCATGTGCTTAGAATGAAGGTGATCTTAGGGTGTTGTCAGCAATGTTGGAGCTGTGGATGATGCATGTTTTGTTGCCAGTAGATGGGTCTGCTCTCTCTCAGGAAACCGTTCGTTGGGTCTGTGACATGATGAACCCGACAACCACACGGTTTTCTCTCTTAACGGTTATTCCTGAGGTCTTGGCTGAATTGCCCGTTGATGCGGTGCAGGTGGATGATGCCCTGGCAATTTTGAACGTTTACGAGAATATGATTGATAATGCTGGCTATGAAGTGGTTCATGCCGATTATATGATTGGGAATCCGGTTGAGTCGATTTGCCGCTATGCCGATGAGCATCAGGTTGATCAGATCTTTATGGGGTCTCATGGGCGTAGTGCTTTGGGGCGCTTTGTTTTCGGCAGCGTTAGCTCTGGCGTTTTCAAACATGCTAACAGGCCGGTTTTTGTCCATCGAAACATGGAAGCCAAAACGCTTTCGTCTGCAATGGGATGACTGTCTGCTGTAGGCGGGTCGATCTGGTGATTTGTAACAAAATTTTGCACCTTGTGTGTTTCCCTATAATGGCTGGGCATGTTGGATCCGCCTTTGGGTTTTATTGGCATATTCCATGCTTTTGAGGTATCCATAGTATACGGACGGTCTTCATGGCAGACCATCTGTTTCCCACTCGACCCCAAATGGACTGTTTGCACCGATGCACACTGTCTTTTCCTTATTAAAGCCTCGATGATTGATTCGTGATGAATCAGAATTCAAACCTTTACGTTTACGTTAAGGTAAGATATGATAAAAGTGGTCACGCATCGTCATACCCTATGTCAGTCAAATTTGGATTCAAACTCGAATTGTTGTATAACTGCAGTCAGCATGGGCCTGTATTATAGCTAGCCCAAAAGCCCGGACTCAAAAGACATCAATCGATGGAATCCCCACCAAGAGGAACGCCGCTGTGAGTACGTTTGAAACGATTGCGAATCAGGAGTACAAATACGGATTTCAGACCCAGATTGAATCGGAAGTGATTCCCAAAGGGCTCACCGAAGAGACCATTCGTCTGATTTCGGCGAAAAAGAAAGAGCCTGCTTTTCTCTTGGAATTTCGCTTGAACGCGTTTCGGCAATGGCAAAAAATGCAGGAACCCCACTGGGTGGAAGCCAACTACCCGCCCATCGATTATCAAGACATCATTTATTATGCTGCTCCCAAGCCGAAGAACAAGCCCAAAAGCTTAGATGAGGTGGACCCGGAGCTACTGCGCACCTTTGATAAATTAGGAATTTCTCTCACCGAGCAAAAGCGGCTGACCGGTGTGCCCATTGCCGTGGATGCTGTCTTTGATAGTGTATCGGTGGCGACCACTTTTAAAAAAGATTTGCTCAAACACGGCATTATCTTTTGTTCGTTTTCTGAAGCCGTGCAGGAATACCCGGAGTTGGTGGAAAAATACCTCGGCAGCGTCGTGCCGGTGACTGATAATTTTTATGCTGCCTTAAATTCGGCGGTGTTTACCGACGGCTCTTTCTGCTACATTCCGCCCAACACGGTGTGTCCCATGGATCTGTCCACCTACTTTCGGATCAATACGGAAGGTTCGGGGCAGTTTGAACGCACGTTGATTGTGTGTGATGCCAACTCCAAGGTTAGCTATCTGGAAGGCTGCACGGCACCCATGTTTGATACCAACCAGCTGCATGCGGCTGTCGTGGAACTGGTTGCCTTGGATAACGCCGAAATTAAATACTCCACGGTTCAGAACTGGTATGCTGGCGACCCCAAAACCGGTAAGGGCGGGATTTATAACTTCGTCACCAAGCGCGGAAAATGTCTGGGTGAAAATTCCCATATTTCCTGGACCCAGGTTGAAACCGGCTCGGCCATTACCTGGAAGTACCCCAGCTGTATTCTGGTGGGAGACAACTCGAAAGGTGAATTCTACTCGGTGGCCCTGACCAACAATCTGCAGCAGGCCGATACCGGGACCAAGATGGTGCATATCGGGAAAAATACTACCAGTACCATTATTTCTAAAGGGATCTCTGCCGGTAAATCCCAAAATTCCTACCGTGGGCTTGTGCAAATACAAAAATCCGCAACCGGGGCCAAGAATTTCACCCAATGTGACTCGATGCTGATTGGTTCGGAATGCTCTGCCAATACGTTTCCGGTCATCGATGTGCGGAACAGCTCAGCCCATGTGGGACATGAAGCCACGACGGCCAAAATCACCGAGGATCAGCTTTTTTACTTCCACCAGCGTGGTATTAGCTCTGAAGATGCGATGTCGGCCATCATTAACGGCTTCTGCAAAGATGTCTTCAAAGAGCTGCCCGGCGAATTTGCTGTGGAAGCCACCCGATTGCTCGGGTTGAAACTGGAAAACAGTGTGGGGTAACGACCGCGTTTATCAGCAGACCACCAACCAAGGAGACTGGAACCTGTGTTAGAAATTCGAGACGTATACGCCCGTGTCGACGAGAAAGAAATCCTCAAGGGGATTTCCTTAACCATTAATCCGGGTGAGATTCATGCCATTATGGGCCCCAATGGTTCAGGCAAAAGTACCTTAGCCAAAGTTATTGCTGGGCACCCGGCTTTCAGTGTGACCAGTGGAGATATTGTGTTTGAAGGTCAAAGCATTTTGGAAGATGATCCCGAAGACAGAGCCCGTAAAGGCTTGTTTTTGGCTTTCCAGTACCCGATTGAAGTGCCTGGGGTCAATAATGCGAACTTCTTGCGGATGGCCTATAATGCCAAACGCGCCTATGAAGGCAAGGACGAGCTGGATCCGCTGGAATTCCAAGACCTCCTAGATGAAAAGCTGAAGCTTGTGGAAATGGATCCGAGCTTTACCGACCGGGCCGTGAATGCCGGGTTTTCGGGCGGCGAAAAAAAGAAGAATGAAATATTACAGATGGCCGTTCTTGAGCCTAAAGTCAGCATTTTGGATGAAATTGACTCTGGCCTTGACATTGATGCATTGCGTGAGGTTGCCAATGGCGTTAATAAGCTGATGTCTCCTGAAAAAGCCGTGGTCATGGTGACACACTACCAGCGTTTGTTGAATTACATCCAGCCGGATTATGTGCATGTTCTCTCGGAAGGCCGAATTATCAAGTCCGGTGGTAAAGAGTTGGCCTTGCAGCTGGAAGAACGCGGCTATGATTGGGTGATTGCGCAGCAAGCTGCCGAGGTATAAGGGGATGTTGACCATGGTTCGAACCCAAGAAGCCAAGACGCCGTTTGAACAAGCTGTTCAGGAACAATGGCGTACACAGAGTTCCGTATTACAGCCTGCATGGGTGGCATCGCGTCGTATTGGTGGCTGGACTCGCCTTGAGGCTTTGGGCTTGCCGAGTCGAGCCCTTGAGGCTTGGCGCTATGTAAACCTTGAGCCTGTATCTCGCCATGGGTTCGTGCCCTTGCCGGAGCCTGCGTCACTTGACGTACTCGACCCAGTGATTTCGGCATTAACTTTACCCGAGGCAGCGGCGAAACTTGTTTTTGTGAATGGGATCTTTCAGCCAACATTGTCGGATACTACACGTTTACCTGAAGGTGTTTTGGCAGGCTCCCTTTTTGATGTGGCTGCGCAGCTGCCACAGCCCATTGAGTCCTACTTTGCGGCAGACATCGAGGCTGAAGCAGATGCCTTTGTTGCGTTAAATACAGCGCTCTTCTCAGAAGGCTACGCCGTGTATGTTCCTCAGGGCGTGAAATTGGATACGCCACTTGAGGTACTCTTCTTAACCGATGCCCAGGGGACGTCCCCTCAAGGGGCTCATGTACGGGGAGTGGTCATTGCCGAGCCCCACAGCCAGGTAACAATAATGGCTCGTTTTGCTTCGGCAGGTGCTGCATCGGCGACACCGACCCTGACTACGGCCGTGACGGAGCTGGTGGCTCAGCCGGGGGCCCTCTTAAACTATGTCCATGTCCAGACGGAAGCCGATACGGCAGCCCATATGGCGGCAACCAAGACCTGGGTTCATGGGGATGCTCGTCTTCATGTCTCTACGTTGGCATTTGGCAGCCGTTTTTCTCGACATTATGTACATTCGGCAATGGTTTCAGAAGAAGCCTGCTGTGAACTCAATGGTTTGGCCATCCTTCAGGGTGAGACCCATGTGTTTGATCATACGGTCATCGATCACCAAAAACCCCACGGCGGCAGTCAACAGTTGTACAAGGGCATCTTGGCGCAACGTAGCCGGGCCGATTTTGATGGCACCATTGTTATTGCGCCTCATGCCCAGAAGTCCGATGCCAGCCAATTGCATCAAACCCTGCTTCTTTCCGATGAGGCCCGGGTATTGACTCGACCGCAACTTCGGATTGATGCCGACGATGTGAAGTGTGCCCATGGGGCTTCGGTTGGACAATTATCGGAAGATCAGCTGTTTTATCTGACCAGCCGGGGGCTGCCTTTTTCGCAGGCCCAGGCCGTCTTAACCGCAGGTTTTGCCGATGAGATTGTCGAGGCCATTCCGTGTGAGGCCCTGAAAGCGCCGTTAATCGATCTGGTTCATTCCCGTCTTGAGGCGTTGTTGACGGCAAACGCCTAAGCTCCGCAGACATCCCCACCCTTGACTATGGTGATTACAATGACGAACATTCTAAACTTGATGGAAAAAGAGACTGTGCCTTCATTTGATGTTGATCGCATTCGGGCAGATTTCCCGGTGCTGAGCCAGCACGCCAATGGCTATCCCTTGGCCTATCTGGACAATGCGGCCACCACCCAAAAACCTCGGGCTGTTATTGACCGTATGACGGCATTTTACAGTCAAGAATACGCCACTGTGCGCCGTGGGGTTTATAACTTGAGTGCGAAGGCTACCCAAGCCTATGAGGCTGTTCGCCATCAGGTGGCCTCTTTCATTAATGCGCCCTCGGCGTCGGACATTATCTTTGTCCGGGGAACGACGGAAGCCATCAACTTGGTGGCTCATGCCTATGGGCGGGCTTTTTTGAAGACCGGTGATGAAATTATCATTTCGCACCTTGAGCATCATGCCAATATTGTTCCATGGCAACAGGTCTGTGAGGCCACCGGGGCTGTTTTGAAGGTGATCCCCATTAATGATCAGGGTGATTTGATTTTGGAGGCCTATGAGGCACTGCTCTCAGAGCGGACGAAACTGGTGTCAGTAAATTACATTTCCAACTCCCTCGGCACGGTAAACCCGGTTAAGACCATTATTGACAAGGCTCATGCCGTAGGCGCCGTGGTGATGATTGATGGCGCCCAGAGTGCGCCGCATATGAAAGTTGATGTCCAGGCTCTGGATTGCGATTTTTACGCTTTCTCCGGTCATAAGATCTATGGCCCCAGTGGCATTGGCGTGTTGTATGGTAAGCGCGACCTGTTGGACAAAATGCCGCCCTATCAGACCGGGGGCGATATGATCGAGTGGGTGACCTTTGAGAAAACGACCTTTGCCAAGGCCCCGCAAAAGTTTGAGGCTGGAACCCCGGCCATTGTGGAAGTCATGGGGCTGGGTGCTGCCATAACATACTTGGAAGGCATTGGCTTTGAGACGATTCAGGCAGTTGAGTCGGAGCTGTTAGACTATGCCACGGTGCAGTTGGCTCATGTGGATGGGCTTAAAATTATTGGCACCGCTAAAGAGAAGGCCAGTGTCATTTCCTTTGTCTTGGACGACATCCATCCGCACGATGTGGGAACGCTTCTGGATCAGCGAGGCATTGCGGTTCGGGCTGGCCATCACTGCACCCAGCCTGTTATGGCTCGGTTTAACGTTCCGGCCACGACACGGGCCTCTGTTTCGTTTTATAATACTCGCGCTGAAATCGATCGCCTGATTGACGGCCTGAATTATGTGATCAAGGTGTTTCGCTAACGATGTCTGAGTATAACGAACTCTATCAACAGGTTATTTTGGAGCACAACAAAAAGCCCCGTAATTTTGCGGTCCTCGAGTCGGCGAATCACTATGCACTGGGGAAAAACCCTCTGTGTGGCGATCAGTTTGCCGTTTATGTGGATGTGGATGATCAGGGTGTGATTCAGGATATCAGCTTTCAGGGGACAGGGTGTGCCATTTCCAAGGCCAGTGCTTCCCTGATGACGGTAAACATTAAAGGTAAAACCCAGGACGAAGCCCGGCAGATGAAAGACGAGTTTCAACAAATGCTCACCGGGGCTCTGGATCCCAAAACCCATGAGCATCATCTGGGGCGTTTAAGCATTTTCCAGGGGGTCCAAGAGTATCCGGTCCGGGTCAAATGTGCCACCTTGGCATGGCACACGCTGGATGCCGCCTTGAGTGGTGACGCTCAGGAAGTGACCACGGAATAACCTCGGTTTTTCAGCTGAATCTTATACTTAGGGGCTGTGGATGATTTCCAACACCCATTGAGTCACCTGTTCCAGTTCATCCACATAAATAAACTCACCCAAACTGTGGGAAAAGTGGAAACCCATGCCCAAGACCACGCTGGGAATGTTTTTGTGATTTAAAATATGGGCGTCAGACCCAATATTCATGGGTAAAATGCTTGGTTCAATCCCCAACTTTCGGCAGGCAGAGGCGGCTCTCAGGACAGCAGGATGGTCCTTGGGCACCACGAAGCCATCGTACTTGTGGATGGGGTTAAAGCGGATGGCCCCACGTGGAAATTGTTCCTGAATTTCCTGGCAAACCTCGTGAACCTGCTTCATCAGCCGATCCAGGGCCTCATTGTCATGGCTTCGGGCTTCGCCGCGAATTACGGTGCTGGGAGCCACGATGTTCATGGCGTCGCCCCCTTGGATGACCCCAAGGTTCATGGTGGTTTCCGGGCTCAAACGTCCTGAAGGAAGACTGCCACAAAGGTGGACCGCCATCTCAATGGCGCTGACTCCGGCCTCTGGCGCAATACCCGCATGCGAGCGGAGACCTTCGAGTTCAAAAATCAAGCTCTTTTGCGTGGGGCCGGCATGAAAAATGTCGCCGATGTTTCCTTCCCCATCCAGCACAAATCCCATGGCAGCTTGACTGGCGGTGATGTCAAAAGCTTTTAAACCGAGTAAGCCCACTTCTTCCTGGGTGGAAAACAAAAACTCCACAGGATGGCGGTCGTCTTGGGGAGTTTCATGGAGCTTTTTGGCGACCGCCAGCATCACGGCAATTCCCGATTTGTCGTCGGCCCCCAAAATGGTTTTTCCGGCCGAGCGAATGATGGGGCGTCCATCGGTAGAATCTTCAATGGCTTCTATGCCTTCACACGGAGGAACGCTATCCATATGGGCGCTCAATAAAAAGGTATCTTTGGCGCTGTCACCCGCAATGCGAACCAGGAGGTTGCCGGCATCATCAATGATTTGGTCTGAGAAGCCCAGTGCGTTCAGGTGATCGGCAATGTACTGGCGCACCTGATCTTCCTTGCCCGATGGATTGGCAATGGGGACCAATTCCTTAAACCATGTCGTTGTTGCCGTCATGCGTCCTGAACTCCTCGCATACATGCCTTTGGGGGTGATGTCCATCCTATCGTTTTTTCGGCGCCGGATCAAACCCCTTGTCAGCGGTTGGGGTTAAATGCTTTGGGGCAGTTTTTTCAGTTCGCCTTCGTAGATGTAATTTTTGAGTTCCGCATGGACTTGCTGAGGATCGACTTTATGGCGGCATTCCCCGGTTTCAATAGCCGCTTTGGCCACGGCAGAGGCAACAGCCGGGGGCACTCTGAAATCAAAGGCTCCTGGAATAATCTGGCCTTCTTCGATTTCCTTGGGAGTAATGAGACTGGCAATGGCAAAGGCTGCCGAAAGCTTCATGTCATCATTGATGTTGCGTGCCCGAACATCCAGAGCACCTCGGAAAATGCCCGGAAAAGCCAGAGAGTTATTGACCTGGTTGGGGAAGTCACTGCGACCGGTTGCCACGATCTTGGCACCTGCAGCAAAGGCTTCGTTGGGCATAATTTCCGGGACCGGGTTGGCCAGGGCGAAAATTACCGGATCCGGGGCCATGGATTTGACCATATCCTGATTGACAGTGCCGGGCACAGAAAGCCCGATAAAGATGTCAGCCCCCTTCATCACGTCTTCCAGATTGCCCTTGTTTTTCGAGAGGTTGGTGATTGCGGCAATTTGGTCTTTGTAGGGATTCATGCCACCTTTTCTGCCTTGGTAAATGGCCCCTTTAGAATCACAAATCGTAATGTCCTTGGCACCGGCTTTCATCAGGAGCTGAGAGACACTTAAAGCAGCAGCACCTGCCCCGTTAATGACGATACGAACCTCATCCATGCCTTTATCCACCGCCTTAATGGCGTTGACGATGCCTGCCAAAACCACGACAGCTGTTCCATGCTGGTCATCATGGAAGACGGGGATATCGACAGCTTGGTTTAGCTTCTGCTCGATTTCAAAGCAACGGGGGGCGGAGATGTCTTCCAGGTTGATGCCACCAAACACAGGGGCAATCTTGACAATGGTGTCTACGATTTCATCAACTTCCTGGGTGCGCAAGCAGATGGGGAAGGCCTCAACCCCACCGAAGGTTTTAAAGAGTACGGCTTTACCTTCCATCACGGGCATGGCGCCACTGGGCCCCAGATTCCCGAGGCCTAAAACGGCACTGCCGTCTGTAACCACGGCCACAAGGTTGTTTTTAGCTGTCAGCTCATAGGCTTCGTCCGGGTTGTCTCGAATGAGTTCACAGGGCTGGCTGGCACCGGGCGAGGAATAGATCAGGTTGTACAAATGGTGATCCCGAATGGGGAGCTTGGTTTTGACTTCGATAACACCATGATAGCGCTGGTGCAGGTCAAGAGACTCTTCTTCCAAGGATGAAAATTCCCGAGTTTGCGGGGACTCGACCCAGGCATTGGTGCCTTCATAGACGTAGTCCATGACTTTGGCTTCAATGCTTTCGGGATCGACTTTGACCTGGGCCACGTTAGTGTCAATAGCGGCTTGGGCCACCGCTTTGGCCAGCTTGGCAGAGACCCTGAAGTCCAAGGCTCGGGGAATGATAAATTCGGGCGAGAGTTCCTGCGGGCTCACCAAATCGGCCATGGCTTTGGCCGCACTGTAGAACATGTGGTGGTTAATGTCGGTGGCCCGAACATCCAAGGCTCCACGGAAAATACCGGGGTAAATCAACGAGGAGTTCAGTTGGTTTGGAAAATCGCTTCGTCCGGTTGCAACAATTCGTGCACCGGCTTCTTTAGCGGCCTCGTAGGTGATTTCAGGGGTTGGAATGGCCAGGGCAAAGACGATGGGATCTTTGGCCATGCTTTTAACCATGTCCGGGGTCAGGATATTGCCTGAAGAAAAGCCGATAAAGACATCGGCCCCTTTAATCAGGTCGGCCAGGCTGCCTTTCTGGTCTTCCGGATTGGTCAGGCGTGCCAATTCGGATTTGACCCAATTCAGGCCTTCGAGGCGGCGATAATACAAGGCACCATCGCGATCGCAGACTTTAACATTGGCGACACCAACCTGCTTCAAAAATTTTGCGGTCGCCACGCCGCCGGCACCCGCACCGGCAATGACGATGGACAGGTCTTCAAGTTTCTTGTCTACCACTTTCAAGGCGTTGAGCAGGGCTGCAAAGACAGCCACGGCTGCCCCTTGTTGGTCGGAGTGAAAGATGGGGAGTGAAATGGCACGTTTTAAGCGCTCTTCTAGGGTAAAACACTTGGGCGATGACACGTCTTCGATATGAAAGCCCCCGAACGTTGGTGACAGATAGCGGATGATCTCGACCATCTCGTCCACATCCGGGGTGTTAATGGCAATGGGGAAGGCATCAATCCCGGCAAAGGTCTTGTGAAACACACACTTGGCTTCAAGCATGGGGATAGCGGCATAGGGGCCTGCATTGCCAAGGCCGTAAACGCTCGACCCATCCGAAATAACGGCAACGGTGTTGCCCCGGATGGTGTAATCAAAGGATTTAAGATGGTCTCGTTCGATTTCGATACAGGGTCTGGCCACACCCGGAGTGTAGACCACGCTCAAGGTGGCTCGATCCCGAATAGGCACCTTGGGCTGAATACCAATTAACCCCCGATACCGCCGCCGATAGGCTAAACCATCTTCAAAAACCATAACCAAACCTCTTCCAAACAATATGGTTCGTGTGCGTCGCTTCTTGTAGTATACAGCGAACCGGTGGCCCCTACCAAATCCGAACTTGTCGTGGGTTATGGCTTGGTTTCAGGCCATATGAGACATGAAGTCAATGGATTCGAGGGTAACTTGAATGTTTTTCACCGTGCGGACAATTTGTCCGTACGGTGAAATCTTCCTGAAGTAGAGGAGTTTTAGTCTCGATTACGGCGGTTTTGAATGGGTAATACGAGGTCTTTAGCATTTTTTAGCCTTATCTTAGGGGGTATATTTAGTCATATTCCCATTATTCCTGGTATTTAAACTTAAGGTGTTCTAAAATCTTCTGTCTCGAGAGCTTTTGTGGGGACCGTTGAAAAATTACCATACTAGGGAGTCTTGTAGACGCCAGATCTCACTAGCACAAGGTGGATTTCAGCGGGTTTTATGGGGATGAATCGATGCTTACGACTAGAAATGCTGCATGAATTTAAACAACTTAGGCAATTTTTCTTATCGTGATTTGTTGATTCTTCTTGAGATACAATCATTGGACATTGCATTTTGGGGAACGTGCTTTGAAGGGTATACCATTTACGATTCGAGGGGTGACACCGTCTGTAACAACCCCGCCATTGACACCCAAGCCGCAGCGGTTTGCTGGGTATCGTGTTGATGGCGAAGGAGCCCGATTTTTCAAGCCCATGCCCGGTCCTGATGAGGCTCCAGAATCCCGTGTTCACTTGGAGTATCGTCAGGGAAAAAGTAACGCCACCCAATCGGTTCCTATGCAATGGAACCCCAAGGTCAAGCAGTGGGAAACCCCTGAAAACAAACGAATTTCTTTAAATGAAGCGATATACTATCGTTTTGTTCGACAGAAGCCCGGGCAGCCGGATGAAGCTGTATTGGATCATACAGAGGCCCAAAATGGCTTCAATGTCATTCCGGCTCAGTCGCCTGATCCCAGCAGTGTGGGACCGGCATTGCTGGTTTTTCGTCGCAGTCTGGTGACCCCGGAACAGCTTCAAGCCCATAATCAACACCGGGATGTTGAGGGCGATCATGTGGTGTCCAAACAGACGCATTTTAATCGATTGGGTGGTTCCGATGCCTCCAACGGCTTCTTACGGCAATTGTTTCACCAGTATGGTATTAAGATGGTCGAAGATCGGCCTTTAATTGGTGGCGATAACCTGAGCGCTCACGGCTATTGGACCAATTCGCTGTATCAGTTGAACTCCATTATTCGTCATCCATCCTCTTTTGATACCTTGGCCTTGGCCAATCTGGAAGATGGTGCCCGGATGTGTTTTGATGGCGCCTTTGTTAACGAGGGAATGAACGGGGTTCACTACCTGGCGAATCTGTATTACGGTCAGGATTCCCCTTTTCTGAACTGGTTCGATTACGGCAAGCTGGATCAGTTTCCCCATCAGCCTCTGAAACTTGGCATTTTGCCGGTCAAGCGCGATCCCAAGACCGGTGAGGAGGTGGTCAATCATGCGGCCTGGAATTTACGCCTGATTCCTCCCAAGAACCGAGACAACCCGGAAAGCCCCTACTTCATTGAATTATACGATCCGCGCTTGGAAAACCCCGATGGGACCCTCCGGCCAGCCTCAGAAACCAAGCACCTGTTTTTAACCAACAGCCAGGATTCCATTCAGAAGTATCGCTTCCCGATTAAGCAGTCTCGGCCCCAAGACATTGAGCTCTTGCAGGAGGCCACAGAGATCAAGAATCCCAACGAGCGGGCCAAGACCCTGATGCGCCTGTTAAGCGAACATAATCGCTTTGAATTGACCACCCGCATGGAAGACAACAGTGGTTATTGTTGGGATGGTCAGATTGATGTGAAAAAGGTCAATATTGAGAATCCTGAGGTTACCCAATACGTAGCCGATGCCTGTCGCTATTGGACGGACAAGGTCGATCGCTTGTATACCAGCCATGTGGGACGGGCCTTTAGCCGTATGGCGGGGACTGACAGCAAACCCAACTGGCTGCAGATTATTTCTGACAATACCAAGAAGGCCTTGGGCGAGGAACAGGGCGTTTTACCGGCCTTGAACCGTGGTGAGACCCTATCGGTCTCAGAGGCATCGATTCAACAGGCATTGAAAGCCTACCGGGTGAAAAAGCAAAAACAAACGCGTTCGGCTGGGGCCTTTATGGCAGACAAGATTCACACCCAACTTCCCTTAGGCACCTTGCCCGCCTCACCATGGATGCAGATTCTCTTAAACACCCCTCGGCTCAAGCAACTGCTGAACGAGGGAGAGACTCCGCTATGGCTTGAGGTGGCAACCACGCTCTTGAAACCCGCTTTTAAACTTTTGGATTGGATGTTGCCTTCTCGCAAGCTGGGCCAACGGGCTTTGACTTGGCTCCACAATAAATTTGCCAGCCAGCGTTCTTTTAAGAATCAGTTGGCGGCCAAGCTGGATAAGTCTTTAACGCCTGCATTAAAGCAAAAACTGGCTGATCCGGTTTTGGGGCATTTGGTGTTTGAGGCTTTGGGACGAAGTATTTTTCTTTCCTTACTGACGGGGCAGTTCAGTTCGCCTACCGCGCCGGATAAAGACTTGGCGCCGACTAAAATTGCTGCTCGTATGGCCCAGACCTTGCCTCCGGAACTGGCCAAGGCGGTGCCCAATCAAGCGGCTCGGCTGTTAAGCCGTTTTCTGGTTCGTGAACTTCAGGAGCTTGAGTTGACCCAGCTCAATGCGCCTCTCACCCAGCTTCTAAAAGAGATCACTCCGGAAGGGGCGGTTGTGGCCCGTCATGTTCTCCATGAGCGCCGTCTCGGCCTTCACTGGCGGATTGATGCCATGAAAGATCTGGGGGACATGGATGGCGTTCGGGCCGAGCCTTCAACGCAACTTCGTTATGAGCGCTTGCGGGACAAAGAGCTTCCCAAAGTGGTTAATATTATGTCCCAGGTGGCCCAGGGCATTCGTGAGGCTTTCCCCAATAGCATAATTAAAGCTGAAATCACGGACTTGGAAGCCTTGGCTGGGGATAAGGCCACCGAATTGTTCAAGTATCTGATGGGTACCCGGGTCATTAACGGTATTCCCAACTATAACTGGATGTATTCCTCCGGTCACAAAGCCGTTCGGATGACGGCCAATCCCGATGGAGACTATCCGGAACAGTTAACGCCCGCAGATTTCCTTCAGCACAAGCTCAAAGCCATGTTGGAGGTGCTGCCGATGGACCAAGCCTTGCTGTTCCAGAATATGACCTCCAATCATGACAAATCCACGTCGGTTTTTGGGCTGACGGTGCATCCCTATGAGGCCCGCTTGAACTACCTGGGCTGGATTGGTATGAACTTTCAGGATAACGGCCAAGATCGGGGGCATTTCCCCTTGGCGGTCAATGAGCTTCAATCCATGCGTGCGCTTCAATGTCTACGGCAGTCGCTGCCAGATGGGGTCTATGATCGCTTGAAGTCGCTTGCTCGTGAAAAACAAGAGGCTATCCTGGCCACGGCAGCCCAAAAAGCCAAGGCCCGCGAGGATGATTTTACCGAGATTGGACCTTACTTACTCAAGCAAGACCAACGTCCTGACCCGGTGACTCATCGGCCAGTTCCCTTGGAGGTTAAGCGCAATTATGTGGACGCCATGTTTGACGTGCTTCAGCCTGGAGATCTGGGACTCAATGCAGATCAGCACCAGCAATTGAAAAATGCCGTCGGAGCCTTGCTTACGGAACCCAGCGAAGTGAAAGCCTTCCGGGGTAAATTTTCTAATGCGTTTCATGCCTTGGTGAGCCATCCGGATGCCTTGGCCAATGCGCTTGGGAAAGATGAAGCTAAAATTCAAGCCGTGAAGCCGGTTTTAGAAGCGCTGGCCCCTGTGTTTGATTCGAAAGTGTGGGAGGTGACGCAACACTTTGCCAAGACCTCCGGCGCTTGGTTAGGCTATCAGCAATTGGATTATGCTGTGGGTTGGGTCTTGGATGCGATCAGAGAGTCCTTGGAAGAGACCTCGCCTTTAAAGGCCGCCTTGGCCGATCCCAAAGCCAAAGTGGCCACGACGCAAGCCATTTATACACAGATGGTGATGCCAGGCTTGGAACAGTATAAGCGCATTGTGGCCTTACAGATGGTCACTCCTGGGGATCCGACCCTGTATCTGCCCGATTTGTTGGGGCAAGCCGGGGGTGAGGACCTGAAGAACATGTATTTGGGCAATCGGGAATTGATCCGCCGGGATTGGTTGAACCCACAAAGTCCTTATCACAACCCTGTCATTCATCGCTTCTTTAACGAATTGGCCGATCTGGTGCGCTTGCGTCATGAAAATCATGTGCTCAACAACGGTTTTGTGGAGCTGCCCTTGGATCCGGCTCGTCCCGAGGATCAGGCAAAATTGAACCAGGCCCCCATTGTTCCGCTGGTTCGGGACAATGGCACGGATCAGGCTCTGTGTCTTGTCAATCTCGGGGCACCTGAGAGCCCTTGGAACAGTTGGGTGGCCATGCGAGAACAGCGTGAACCCAATTCCCCTTATTCGGAATTACACTCCACCCAACCGAAGGTATCCAATTACAGCCTGGATCTGACTCACTTGGGCGTCCCGGAGGGGGCCCTTTTCGAAAGTGTGGATCCCGAGGGGCGTGGCACAAAATACGTGGTGCGTAACCGTCGGCTGGTTGATGCCGATCAGCCTGACAAGGGCATTGATGTGGCCATTGCCCGGGTTTTAAAGCGAGTGTCTTAAGCCTTAGCGTTTGTCCAAGTAATACAACAAGCCGGCATAGTCGGTCGGCTGAAGTTGGACATTGGGATCCAGGGAGCCGTAGTGGGGTACGGTGTAATAGCCAGGTTGCAGCTTGTCCTCCAGAGAGCCTTGGCGGTCTTTACCGGTGTAACTGACGGGCACCATATTCAAATCGGTTGTGGCATCCTGAGAGCGGCTTTGCAAGGATTTTGAAATTTTGCTTACAGCAGTGGCATGGGCCCATTGCGGAACGAGCAGTGCTGAGACCAATAACAGCCCGATGAGTGAATGACGCGACATCAGAGTGACTCCTTTTCTGGTGAACCTGTCTCTGTGACTTGTGAGAAACACTGTATCCAACGGTGGCATGGCAGTTGTTTCATCCACGCGGACCGCAATTCCTGTATTGATGACGAAGATATCGACCATTTCAATCAAATCTGTAGCCCAGATCTTTCTTGATTTGCCTTTCACGTTAGAAGCGGTTTTCACCGGATTTTCGCGGAAGGGGTGGGGATTATTGATTTGAATTTCTAAAACGGATACTTCACACCATTGAGACGCCGGGCAAGAACCGAGACGGTGTTTTATACGGTTTTACCGATACCATATTTTGCATCACGCTGCGGCGTATCGGCGATGGTACGAACAGCATCATTTGTAGGCGTTGGTGACGTTGCTTGAATCTTTTTTAGCACACTGTCGGCACAGCGGGTGCAAACAAGTCGCTCATGGGGTCTTAATTCTGTATTGCAGGTTTTACAGCTGGGTTTTTGTTCTTCTTGCTCGCCATGGAGGGCATCACCAAAGCGACCTTCTTTGACCAAGAGCACAAAAAATAGTTCTGGAACTTCGGCTCCTGCTGCAATTTTCTCTTTGTCCGTGAGCTTGTATACCCCAGGATGCTCCCGTAAGAAGTCCAGGATTTTGAGATGGGCCATGTTACATTGCTTGATGCATTGACGGCATAAGGCAGCCTGCAGGCCAGTGTAAGCCGCATTATGGGTGTTCTTGCAATGTTCGCACTCTTGGATTGGCATGTGTGGGGCTTCTCCTCGGACAGAACAGATCGCGGTGGTGAGGTGGATATCGACCAATTGGAGGAAAACCTAAGTGATAGACCTGTTTTGTTACATTTTTGCAACAATTGCCAGAACAGCGTTACTGCGACGAGGAGCAAAGACAGTGTTGTTAGTGGCCTTAGGCCACTAAATCATTGCACTTAGTGACAATGAGCCATCTTATTGATTTGAAGACTTAAAAATGGCGGGGCGGACGGGGCTCGAACCCGCGACTTCCTGCGTGACAGGCAGGTACTCTAACCAACTGAGCTACCGCCCCAAAGCCATGTACCTCCTTATAGCATAAGAGATTTGTACGAGACAAGAAAAAAAATTTTGAGGCCAAGTGGAAGAACCTCATTTCTTTGGTATAAAGTGCCTGGTCCTGTCGCTTCGATGACTAGCGATCGCTGAGGAAACCCAGGACCCCGTATGCCGCTCTTCGGCGAAGGTCGGGAGAGGCTTTTTCCAAGAGGAATAGTATTTCCCGGATCAGCGGATCCTGATCAAACCATGGGGAATTGGGGTTTGTGTTCAAATCTTGCTGTGGCGCAAAAAACCAGTCCAAGGGCTTGTTGTACAACTTGCTTAAGTAAAACAATTCCAAGGCATCTACTTTGCGCTGGCCGCTTTCGATGCCAGAAATTGCCGACGGGGTGACCCGTAGGTAACGGGCGGCTTGCTCTTGCTTGAGCTGAGCTTCCTGTCGCGCTTGCTTTAGCCGAGCGCCTAACGATGTACGCGTGTCTTCCATGACGATGATGTCGGTGATTCTGGAGTAAACTTTAAGAGGGGGTTGTTTGACACTCTGACCAACGGGTCGTTTTTTCGAGGACAGGTTATGCAAGGTTTTGGGTCCATCGAAGTGGCAGGAAAAACCAAAAAACAGCTTCGCCAAGAGGCTAAGGCACGTCGGGGCCTGTTGGATATGGTTTCGCTGAGTGATGCACTGGCTGCTCAAGTCGCCAAGTGGCCGGTCTTTCAGGAAGCCCAGGAGGTCTTGCTGTACGCGGCCTTAGCCCAGGAAGTGAACTTGCTGTCTCTGACAGACGCCTTCCCCGAGAAAGCATGGTATCTGCCCCGAGTGGATAGGTCAGTGATTCAGATGACCTTCCATCGGTATCAGCCGGGTGATGTGCTTGTTAAAAACCGCTTTGGCATTGAGGAGCCACAACCGCATTCGGAGCAATGGCAGCCATTATATGGGCGAACAATACCAGCCTTGATGTTTGTTCCTGCCTTGCTCCTTGATTCTCGGGGAATACGCCTGGGCTTTGGCCAAGGCTATTACGATCGCTATTTGGCACAACACCCAGAAAAGCTCATAACGGCGTGTGTATTGCCGTGCTCATTTTTGGTTGAAGCGTTGCCCAAAGACCCGTGGGATGTTTCGGTCGGCTATGCTATTACGGAAGCGGGGCCAATGGCTCTTATGGATTAATGGGTTTTGACATCTTGCTTTGCTCTTTAATGGCTCTATAGAAAAGCCTGTTTTGTGCCTTTTGGAAAAAACAATCTTGTAAAGCCTTATGCTGAGCTGATTATAACGTTAAGAAACGTTTCAGTTTTGGTTCAAGGCGCAATTTTTCGGGAAAAATAGTTTTAAAATCTATATACTTATAGTGCGTGAAATAGAAGGAGTCGACGAGTGTCCAATACGAGTATTGAAACACCCAATACCGATCTGACGCTGACCCTGGAGAACAGCCCCAAAACTTTACCGGGCTTTGTACACGCGGGCGATCGCTTTGAACACCAAGGGCAATTTGCCAAAACGCTGGCTTCGGCGTTTATCAAGTTTACTGCAGAAGGTCAATACCATTCGTCGCAAGATTCGGTCGACAGCTTTATTGCCTTGGCCGATTTGCACCGGGAACTGACCGATGAAATCCGGGCGTTTATGCACGATGAGGTTCCCTTTGTGTATGAAGATCAACAAATCCAGCCTCTTTTGCTGAATTTTGCCGTCTATCGATTGACCCAAATCAGTCGGCGCTACTATTTTGCCACCTTGCAAAATCAACCCCAAGCGATATTAGAAGATTTAAAAACCGTGATTCGGGCCCGACAACAGGAATACGATTTGTTGTTGCATCACGCTTGAGCCTAACAGGCAACCAATTTAAAGCCCTCAAGCCAAAGACGGCTTGAGGGCTTTTTGCTTCAGGCAAGTTTAAAGTGCCAATTGTTGCTGAGCTAAAGGCGATAAGAAATCGTCCGAGCCCAGATCTTTAATCAAATTCACTCGCCTGACGTGAACGCAATTGCCGGTTTTGACCTCAATGGTGAATCGACTGGCATTCACCTGTACGACCGATCCCTCGGCAACATCCATACGGGTAGGGTATAAGGTTTTGAGGCGTTCGATAGAAGGCTCTATGGCCATGCCAATCACACTGTCATAGGTGCCGCAAAAACCGGAATCGGTAATATATCCGGTTTTCCGATTTAAAATCCGCTCGTCGGCGGTTTGCACATGGGTGTGTGTCCCGGTAAAGGCGCTAATGCCAAGAGCGCTGGCATAGCGGGCAAAGGCAATTTTTTCGGCCGTGGCTTCGGCATGAAAATCCACAAAGAGAATGGGGGTTTCGTACAACATCTGCGAGACCAAGGCTTCAATCTTATCCCACGGGGAGTTGTAGTTGTTCATGAAGACCTGGCCAATCAGGTTGATGACCCCGACTTTGAACCCCGGAAAATCAAACACCCGAGCGCCACAACCCAGGCTGTTATCGGGGAAGTTGGCCGGTCTCAGCAATTGATCGGCGGCATAAATGTAATCAAAAATTTCCTTGCGATCCCAGATATGGTTGCCGCTGGTGAGAATATGGACCCCATTCTGCAGGAGTTCATGGTAGTTCTTTTCACTCAGGCCAAACCCGTGGGAGGCGTTTTCGGCATTGGCAATGACCACATCCGGTTTTTGTGAGGCATCCAAGGTCTGCAGGTACCATTGGACCGCCCGCCGGCCTGGCCGACCCACCAGATCACCGAAGAATAAAATATCGATCGTTTCCGGACAACCTTCACCCATGGTATGTGACGTCCTTTCTAAGAGCTGTCGTGCTCGGACAAGGGCTTGTGAGGGACTCGCGATGACTGACTTATCGCATTGTTATTGTACCCTACGCCTATTTGCTACTGCAAGCAGCGAGGGCAATGCTCAAGGGTAGTGGCCAGTATAAGGCGTGGCTAAGGGGTTTGGCAGGTACCCCTTGCATAGACCATGGTGAGCGCGATGAGCAACTGCGTGAAGTGTATCCATCAGGCCAATGCATTTCTGAATATCGGATCTTTAAGATGAAGTGTTACTAGTCTAATGCGTGGGCTGAATCAGGAGGTACGTTCACATGGCTGCACAGGGCAGAGGTCGCGGGAAGACACCCCAGAAATCTAAGGCAATGACCGTCCAAGAGGCGGGGCGAAAAGGGGGCAATGTGGTGAAAGAAAAGTATGGGCCTGAATTTTATTCGGAAATCGGTAAAAAAGGCGGCGAAAAAGTTCAGGCTGAAGCAAAACGCTATCGCGAGTTGAAAAAATCGGGACAGTTGGATTAAGGCACGCATTATCATAAAAGGAGAATTCCTCATGGCGGAAAGAAAACATCGGAAGTCCACCAAAACAGCGGAGAAAGGCAAAAAAGAAGCCATGACCGTTCAAGAAGCCGGACGTAAAGGCGGCAATGCTGTTAAAGAGAAGTATGGCCCTGAGTTTTATTCCAAAATCGGACAAAAAGGTGGTGAAATTCGTGGGCGTGAGATTTCTGAAGCGGCTAAGTATTTTCGTGAGCATCCCAATGTGTCCAGCAATGCCTGATTGGCCGACCTTGTCCATGACACCACTGGAACGCTTGTTGCCGTTTCCTGGAGTTGGGGGCTGCAATGGACTGTAAACCCCCCAGTGGAGCAGTGTTTGTTCGGGAAACGCGACAGTAAACTGAATCAGCATCTCCAGATTGGACTTGGCAGATGCTTTTGATGGACCCCAATGCCCTGTCTTGGGAAGGAGAATTTGTTGCATGGCAACGCAGAAAAATGAAGATTATGTTGGTGAAGAGCACGATTCGCGGGGTGGTTCCCTTATTGTGACCCAGGAGGAATGGTTGCATCTGGACTCGCTTTGGGAGCCTGAAACGGTGGACTTGATCCAGGAAAAGCTTCAAGGCCGAGCCACGTTGACTTTGGATCATCACCATCATGGCAGCTTTCAAGAGTCTGACGGAGCTGGTGCCCACGATTTTTACCTGGCTTTTGAACCTCAGCGGGTTGTCTTTCATATGAATCGCCATGCGTTTCACCGGATTGAGGCGGTGAAGTAGCGATGTGGCAGGGCATTATTTTATGAATTAGCGATATTTTTTGGGTAGGTATCAAACAAGGAGGGGGACCGAGGTTATGGCATGCATATTTACGCCTTATGCCGGGGTATTGTCTAAGCAAAAATCTTTGGCGTGGATTCTAACCTTGGACGACGAGGGGGAGTCCGAAAATGCCTCGCGAGCGATTGAACGCTTGTCCCATCTGGGTTTGTCTCCCTATTGGGATAAGAATGGGTTGGATCTGGATGAATGGCAAACCGATCCGGAAGTGGACGATTGATTTGCTTGTCGAGTGATTATTCAGAGCAATAGCCTTTAGAATGGCTCCGAGACTAAATTGTCAGGGGCCATTTGGTTTTTAGCCAGCGATTAAGCGAGTTGCAGCCTCGATCGATTTTTACGTGTCTTCATTCTTGACCCGGCATTTCACTTCAAGTATAAGTAAGGGGCAGGTGTATTCACCGTCCATTATTTCACCCTGGCCACATTGATGTGGGCGCTTAGCTCAGTTGGTAGAGCGCCTCCCTTACAAGGAGGATGTCGGGAGTTCGAGCCTCTCAGCGCCCACCATTTTTCAGGCAATTCTTTGTCTATCGATTTCGAGTTCTAAGGGGATTGAGTGCATAATTGCTTAATTCATTGGCCTGAGAATACTCGCTTACTGCCGAAAGCTTTATGAAACCGGTGATTATCTCCTGTGAATAGAGGGTGTCGGCTATTTGCGCTATCGATACAATACAAGATCGATGGGTCATTGTAATGAGTACTTCATGTTATTTCCAGTTATTCTTTCTGGTGGAATAGGTAGCCGTTTGTGGCCCTTATCACAGCCTCAACTGCCCAAGCAATTTTTGCCCTTGAACGGACAGCATAGTATCCTGCAGGAAACGGTGTTACGTTTAAAGGATTTTCAGGATATTGCACCTATCACCTATGTTTGCAATCAAACTCACCAGTTGCTCATTCAATCGCAATTAGAGCAGATTGACGCTCAGCCCCATATCATTATTATTGAGCCTGAAGCCAAAAATACGGCTCCGGCCATAGCCAGCGCCGCATTTTATCTTGAGCATGTTCCTGATGATCCGTTAATGATGGTATTGCCTTCGGATCACATCATTCAGGATAAAGACGCTTTTTACCGCTACATTCAGCAAGGAGCAGACCTGGCTCGGGAAGGTTATCTTGTTTCCCTTGGCATCACTCCGGATCGGCCCCATACGGGCTATGGGTATATTCGGCCTGGCCAAGAAATTGCCGGGTTTGAAGACGCATTCATGGTGGATCGATTTGTTGAAAAACCTGACTTGGCCACCGCAACCTCTTATGTGCAAGAGGGCAGATATCTTTGGAACAGCGGTATTTTGATCTTTCGGCCGAGTGTATTTTTGGAGGAACTCAAGCACTTTGCACCAGGGATCTTTACGGCGTGCCAGCAAGCGGTTCAGCATTCAAAGCAACGGCCTTACCAGCATATTCTGGATCCAGCTGCCTTTTCTGCCTGTCCTTCAGGTCCCGTGGATGTTGAGATTATGGAGAAAACAAAGCGCGCTGCTGTTATCCAGGTGAACATGGGCTGGTGTGATGTGGGATCCTGGAGTTCGTTGTGGGAAATCAGTCCCAAGGATCAACAAGGCAATGTGGCTAACCGTAAAGTCTTTTTTAAGAATGCTGAAAATTGTTATGTTAACGCTGAAAAGGAATTGGTGGTTGTGATGGGAGTGAATGACCTGATTATCATTGATACTGGAAACGCGCTTCTCATTGCGCATAAGGAAAACGAAGCCGATATTCGTGAAATGTCCAAGGTTGTCCAAAAGACCTCGATCTCACAGGAATAACCCGCGAACTTTTTTGGATCTGTGCTTCTCACTTTGTCTGATTACAGTGCTTTGTATCGAAATACTTCTCTATGTCGCGGGTAAATAACAGTCACTTTACTTACAGGAAAAATCCATTGTCCATATGAGGTTGTCGAGTTTAAAAATTAGGACAATACGGGTACATCAGCATAGCTATGAATTGCAATGAGCTCACTACCGAAAATCTCTATTGTAGTGCCTTCCTATAATCAAGGCGAGTTTCTGGAAGAGACTCTGCAAAGTATTTTCACCCAAAATTACCCTAATATCGAGTTAATTATTATGGATGGTGGGTCAACGGACAATTCGGTGGAAATTATTCGGAAATATGAACATGCTATTGCGTCCTGGGTTTCCAAGCCTGACAAAGGGCAAACCGATGCTTTAATTCAGGGTTTTAAAATTGCAACTGGTGATATTCATTGTTGGTTGAATGCTGACGATCTGTGGGAACCCAATACACTGTTTGAAGTTGCAGAGTTCTTTCAAAAACATTCCAAGTATGACGCTGTCTTTGGCAATGCGCTTATGGTGGATAAACACAACCGGCTCATTTCAACTCGAATTGAGCATCCCTTTTGCAGGTTTATCAGCATCTACTTAGGGGCAAATATCCTAAGTCCTGCCATGTTCTGGCGTCCAGAAATTTATACCCGTGTTGGTGGTTTAAATCCAGATTATAAAATTAGCCTTGATACTGATCTCTGGCTTCGCTTTGCGAATGCGGGTGGGCGAATAGGCCATGTGAAATCAATTTGGGCTCGGTGTCGTGTACATAAAAATACGAAATCGAGTCGCCTTGGCAAAATGTCAAAAGAATGGGACGAAATTTGCGAGCGCAACCAGCATAAAAATAAACTCGTTCGATTTTTCTGTAAGGTAATTGCCAGAATTATGCGCGTCATTTGGAAAACACTTGTTGGGGGATATGGGAAAGGATATCGGTATCTCGATTATGACTACCAGCTCGATGATTAATACCCCAAGAGCACAATTCTCCAGCCGCTCTATTACCTCTTTCTTTACCGCGGAGCGTCTTGTCTTTATTGTCGCCTTTTTACAAGGCGGTTACAATGTTTTGCTCTTTTTATTTTTACGACATCATGCTGACTCCATCCGAGGAAGCCTCCACATTTTGGTTGATATTATCCTATTGGCGTTGACGTTACTCCTGTATAAGCAGAAATACACGCGCTTTGATCTGCAATCACGATTTAGACAATGTCCCCTTGAGCTCAAAGTTCTATTTTTCTATATTCTTTGGTCATTAATGACTTTTTTATGGAATAAAGGCGGGAATGTTTATATGGAGACTGGGGTTTCCGACAAGCTACGATTCTTTTTTATGGTAGTCGAAGTTGCAATTCAAACCATAACTGTTTTCCTTTTGATGTATTTGCTCGATATCAAAAATGCCGTTGTGAAATTTTTTCAAGGGTTGAGCTTGAGTGCGATTTCGATGTGCTTAACTATTTTGGTATTCCGTGATCAATTTGGGGATAGATTGGGCGATTTAGAACACCGAACGATTGCAGCCACAGAAGTCTCTACTTTGACGGCTTATGTACTTTTGGTTACTGTGTGGTTGTTTATCCATGTGGGTAAAACATACAAGCAAAAACTATTTTATGGGTTTGCTATTTTATTAGAATTCTACAGTTTGTTTTCCGGGCTGGGTAAAACAGCATTAATTTCGGGTTCTCTGTTTACCCTTATTTATATTCTCCTAACGAAGCGTATTTCTTTTAAAGCAAAGCTTTTTAGTTTTGCTGGTTTACTTGCTGTTTTTGGTGCAGTACAAGATCGTGTTTTTACGTACTTTACTCAGTACGCACTGGAGATGGAGAGAATTGGAGAGAGTGTGACGGGACTTTCTGGGCGCACAGAGTACTGGAAAGACATGCTAGAGCGCATACCTCACAACTTGCTCTGGGGTCATGGGCTTAATTTAGAGGTGGGCGGTCATAATGAAATTTTAGGTGTTTTATATTCATATGGCTTGATAGGACTGCTCTTAATGTTATGGATAACATGGATTTATGTTCAAAGGTGCTTAAATTTGAGTAGAAAATCCGTGGTCAATCTGTATTTTTGTATCAATGAAAACCAATTTTTCAGTATATTGCTACTAAGTGTCTTTTTTCTGATGGGGACAACTTCCAATCTCATCATTTCGATTTTTTATATGCCATTGCCTTTATTTGTTTTGATGAGTTTTTTCTTGGCTCAAACACCTTTGAAAAGTGGACAAGAAGAAGTTACCTAGATATTAACCGAGAGATTTTTTTTAAATGTTGTCATCCACGTTGTTGTCTCAGGTACAGGTGCCTCAAACTCTTCCGCCTATCTTGATCATTGCCTTTAATCGCCCTGATACCTTAGAGCAAGTTTTACGTTCACTTTCTGATCAATCATTATTGCCAGATAAGGTGATTGCTTATGTTGATGGGCCTCGGGGCCCATCTGATATTGAGAAGGTTCAACAATGTATAGACCTTCTAACAGGGTATCGCTTACCAGGCTCATTAGAACTTCATGTCCGGTCTCAAAATCATGGTATGAACCGAAATACTTTAGAGGCCATTTCAGAGGCTTTAACGAGTCATGAATCTGTGGTTGTCATTGAAGATGATATTCTGCCGAATCCGTTTTTTTATGAACTGATGGTAAAGCTCTTAAGTGTTTATTCTGAAGAAAAAAACATTTTTTCTATTTCTGGTTATGCCCATTGGCGTGAATCCGATTTTTCAATTTGTTATGAGAAGGAGTTTAATCAGATTCAGGAGC
Organism: Vampirovibrionaceae bacterium NZW_1234; assembly: GCA_041697335.1. Classification (GTDB taxonomy): domain Bacteria; phylum Cyanobacteriota; class Vampirovibrionia; order Vampirovibrionales; family JAGQHJ01; genus JBGUGD01. The sequence continues at coordinate 96,732 of JBGUGD010000030.1, forward strand.
AATTAAGCACGGATTTTATCTGTATTAACCGCCTTATTGCATGGGGTTGGGCCACTTGGGCTGATCGATGGCAAAAAGCTATGTCAAATCAGATGACAAGCAAATTACCCTACTTCTCTTTATTATTTCGACCTTTATACCCTTATACCTATCAATTAAATTATTTTTTGATTTCTCAAATCATAAAACGCAAGCTCGTCTGGGATACCCCCTTGGCTCTGAATTGTCTCTTAAAAGGCTATATCCATCTCTGCCCACAATACTCGATGATACGAAATATTGGCTTTGGTGAAGAAGCGACCCATACTAAAAGTAACACTTACTCTCTCATGAATCAGTCCTATCGTGCTGATTTTTGTCCTGAAAGTTTACCCGAATCGCTGCAGTGTCATCCAATCATGCTTAAGCCACTGAGCTTATTGGCTCTAGTGCGCTTGCTGATATATCGTATCAAAGAAAAATTAGCATATTCTACATAGTCCTATGCGTGTTTTATTCGTTCATAATTATTATAAAAACCTTGGAGGGGGAGAAGATCGTGTTTTTGATTTGGAAGTTTCACTTTTGCAAGAGAGTGGGCTAGACGTTGATGTCTTTGTCACCCGAAATCATGGGGCCAAGAATGCCTTTGATCTGGTTAAAATTGGTTTTAATACCCTATTTTGCTATCAGGCTTATTCTGACATGCTAGAGCGTATTCGCCTTTTTAAGCCAGACGTGATTCACGTTCATAACCTCTTCCCTCAGCTTTCACCGGCAGTGCTGTATGCTGCAAAAAAATGTCGAGTTCCTGTTGTGATGACGTTGCATAATTATCGCTTATCCTGTGCCAACGCGGTCATGTTGCGTGAAAATACATTTTGCAACCAATGCAATTCTGAAGCATTTCCCTTAAGTGCCATCAAGTATGGGTGTTATATGGGTTCTCCTGTTGCCACTGTTCCTGTGGCTGGCATGATTGCGTTGCATCGGTACTTAAAGACCTGGCAGAAGTGTGTGGCCCGATTTGTTATGGTCTCTGACGCTCAGAAACAACTTTTACTCGAGGCCAATCTGGGTTTGGATCCACAGAAGATAACCGTTAAGCCGAACTTTGTTTTCGATACTGAGGAGTTATCCTATTCCAAGGACAATTATTTTCTTTTTGTGGGTAATCTGGCTCAACATAAAGGCGTGCCGCTCTTACTTGAGGTCTTTCAAAACGTTCAGTACCCCTTGAAGCTTATTGGCCTTGGAGAGCTCCAGCCCTTGGTAGAGCAGGCCGCCACAGAGAACCCCCATATCGAGTATTTGGGTTATCAGTCACCTGAAATCGTCAGAGCCTTCATGGCAAAAGCCAAAGCCATCGTCTTGCCTTCGCTGTGTTATGAAACATTTGGTATGGTTATTATTGAAGCCTTTTCCGTCGCAACGCCTGCTGTTGTTTCAAATATTGGAGGGCCGGGGTGTATTGTTCAAGAGGGCAACAATGGTCTTCTCGTAGAGCCGGGCAATGCCGATGATCTAAAAGCCAAACTCACACAACTTTGGAACGATCAAGACCTTCATCAGACCCTCTCTCGAAATGCCCGACTCAGCTATGAGAGGCAGTATTCACCCCAGGAAAATCGTGATCAGTTAATGCGGATCTATCATGAGGTCATATCAGGCTCAAGCTCTACCTGAGGAGCCATAACCCTGATGCTTGGATTCTCCATTGCCTAGAGGATGAGAATTGGCAGACCCTATGGTTCAATAACTGTAAAATAGGCAACGACTGGACAGCCTTTCCCGATGAAAACGCACGAAACCTATATTATTGAGCACGCCAATGACGATGTTTTTAAAATTGATATTGGCCTTATTTTTCATTTAGTGAAACGCTATCTCCCCCATAGTATTAGTATCGGGGTTGTTTGTGTGCTATTGGTAGGACTTTCCCTGCATTTCTATCAGGAAAAATATACCTCTGATGCCACGTTGATGCTGAGTTTGCGAGAAATCCCTGGGGTTATTAAAGAAAACCAATCTCGTGGTCCATTGGGAGAAGGGACTGGTGGTATTCTTCTTGATCCCTTTAAAATTCAGGAGGAATTATTACGTAACCGTGTGTTTCTTTCTCGGGTTTATAAGAACCTCCAGGCAACCAAGCAAATACCTGAGCTTAACTCCCCTGGTACACTTGCCAAAGCAATTTCCACAAAACACCCTCCTGGGACCGAGTTTTTGAAAATCAGTGTCACGTGGCCCAACCCGGTTGAATCCCAGCAGATTGCCAATGTGTTGGTGAAAACGTTTCAAGAGTATACTGAGGAGATTGAGTTGGCTCCTCTAAGAGCCAGAGAGCGCAATCTCAATAAACAACTTCTTGCGGCCTCAAGTAGTTTAAGTGATATTGAGCACAAAATTGAGAATTACCAGGAAACCCATAATCTGGTTAACTTGGACCAGGAAGGGAGCCAATTACTGAACCGGTATGGATTGTTGCTCAAGGATTATGAAGAAAAAGAAGCTCAGTATGCCGGTATTACTCAGCAAATTGCCCAAATTCATCGGCAATTGAATATGGATACGGACTCTGCGATTCGCTCAGCCTCTGTAGGACAAAGCCAGATTTATCCGAAATTAATTTCCGAGCTGGCTGAGTATGAGAAAGAATATAATACCAAGGCCTTAATTTACACGCCTGCCAGTCAGCAGCTCAAACTCCTTCAAGAGCAGATTGCCGTTTTAAAAAAGCAAATTGACAGTTACGAGGTTCTTACTGTGGGGCGGAAGCTGGATAAAGGCAAAACCTTGATCTTGGATACCATTCGCTCCAGAGCCGTTGAACGTTTGACGGAGCTTGAATCTCAAAAGAAAGCCATTGAGTCTACCCAGGCTGTGTTAAAGGGGCAAATTGAGCAAATCAGACTTGGCATGAATCAATTGCCGGAAAAGCAACTGGCGTATGCGCAGTTAATCATGCAGCAAAAACATTGGACCAATGTGGTGGAGCGATTAAAGGATAATATTGCCGAAGTTCAGTTGCAACAATATTATCAGCGGCTTTTTGTTCTAACGCCGCCAAGCCTGCCCAAATCGGCGTCATTTCCCAATAAGCTTCATTTTCTGTTGATGGCCTTTGTCGCAGGTCTTGCCTTGCCCACCGCCGGCTTGGTTGGGACGCAATATTTGCGCCTGGTGGGTGTGGTGAAACCCTTTATGGTGGAAGAGGATTTTCAATTACCGGTACTGGCTGTGCTGCCTTGGTTGAAAAAGCATCCCTCGAATCAAGCCCAGGACATTTTAACCGGGTCATATCAGTCGTTGGCCTTGAATGTCAAAACCATGGCCTCTCATGCCAATAAAAAAGTCTTCTCCCTGGCGACCGGATTCTCAGACGGCCGTCAGCGCTCCCAAGTACTTGTCAATCTGGCCATTGGGTTGGCTCAAGCGGGTGACAAGGTGTTGCTGCTGGATGCCAATTTACGCAGCCCTGCCATGCTTTACACCTTGGGTGAATCTGCCGACCACGGTCCTGGGTTATCGACCATTGTGCATGAACTGCAACAGATGAGTGACCAGGTGGCAGCGATGCCTCCTGCCATGTTTAAAGCGTGGATAACGCCCTATGTCCGAGCCACTCGGGTTCATCCCAATGTTTCTTATATCCCCACAGACACGACTGTGGAGCAGGTATTTGAATTATTTAACGCCAAGGGCTTCGATCAGTTTGTATCACACATTAAAGAGCATTACGATTGGGTTTTATTTGACGCCCCATCCATTCTAAACAGTGCCGAATCTTGTGCCTTGCTGCGCAAGGTGGATGGGTTGATTCTTCTCTTGGAGCGTTTGACCTCGACCCAACACTTGAAAGAGATTGTTCAGAAAGTGCAAAAAGTAGATGGCACCATTGATGGTGTTGTGATGCGGGAGCCCGAGTTTTAAAGCAGCTTTACCGTCAGTTTAGGCGCTGTTTCGGATAGTCATCACGCTGGAAAACCCCGAAAAGTTCAGCGTGCTGATGGCCGATTGTTGGGACTGAAATTGGGTCATCAATTTTTCCAGTTGTTTAAACTCGTTTCGATAGCGTTTTTCTTTGGCATCAAGCAGGGTTTGTTGGCGAGCGATAGCTTGATCCAGGGATTTGATCTGGGCATTGGCCGAGGCGCTTCGACTGGAAAATAGGCCAAACTCCGGATTCAGTGCGTTTGTCAGGGTGTCCAGGGCGGTGTAGAGTAACCCTTTCTGGCTCCCATTGCCAATCAACAGGGTTTTCACTTCATCCGGATTGGTGGTTAATGCTTGATTCAGTTGAGGGGTATTGAGGGAAAAGGTTTTGGAAACTTGAGTGCTACCCGGGCTTGCGGCTCCTGTGGAAAAGCCGATACTGGCCAGGGTTTTGACACTGGTAAGATTCAGGTTGCTGCTGGCTGCCGAGGTGAATTGGGAAAACAGGGTATTTCGTAAATTCACAAGGCCGCTTTCACCGGCCAGGGCGCCGCCTTTGGCGGTTTGCAGATCAATGGTGGCGATGAGGTCATTCAGGTCATTGGCGACGGTTTGTAAGGCCTCGCTGAGTCTGCTGGTATTCTGGGCGATGGTAATGGTGGTGCCATTGCTGACCTTGTTCAGGTTTAAGGTCACGCCGCTGAGGCCTGTAATATCTTCCCCCAAGTTGTTTGAGGCGCTTTGCAAGGTGGTGCCCCCATTGATGCTGACACGGGCATTTTGGCCCAAGGTTTGGGAACTCAAACTGTCATTGCCGTTGACCAGCCCCAGGGACTGCAGGACGTTGGTGCCATTGTCGTCGAAAAAAATGGCGAGGTTGCCGGTGGTTTTGGAGGTGGCGGTGAGTTTATTGGTGTTGGGGTCGAAGGCCAGTTGAACGCCACTGGCGGCGTTGCTGTTGACGGCCTCAATAAAGCCCTTGAGCGTGGTGGTGTTGGTGACGGTTATGTTGGCCTGGCCAATGGTAAGGGTTCCCGCTTGAATGGCATTGGCCCTTAAATTGGCGCCATTGCCCACAAGCGTGCCGTTCAGGTTCAGGGTGGTCAATTGCCCCGCACCGGTAAAGTCGGTGTTGGTTTGGCTGCCGGTGGTGAGTTTGGTCAGGGTGGCAAAATTGGACGTATCGGTTCCGGCACCAAATTTGAGTCTGGTGCCGTCGGCCACCGTGAATTCGATTTGACCGTCACTGTTGACACTCCCCGAGGCTGCTTGTCCGGAGATGCTGGCGATGGACTGGGAAACCCGATCCAGGACATTTTGGATGCTGTCGCTGTTATTGACGGTGATTTTTGCGGCTTGATTATTGACAAAAATGCTGAATTCCCCTGCTTTTACGGTTCCCTGGGCAATACTCAAAATGCTGTCATTGCCGGTCGCGACCTTCCCAATGGGATTGAGGCTGGTGGCCTTGGTGGCTATGGCCAGTGCTTGAACATCAAGGCTCAGGCTGCCCGGATTGGCTTGATTGGTGACGGTAGCCGTGACACTGGTGGTATCGGAGCTGGTTGCTGTCTTGGCGGAGAACAGATCGAAACTGGTCCCGAGGTTGGCTGAAGTCAGGGTGGAAAGGCTGTTTTTGAGCTTTGAAAACTTGTTGGCAATAGCACTGAACTGGGTCTGCTGGGTTGATACGGTGGCTTTCTGCCGGACCAGCGTATTGAGTGGGCGTTGATCGATTTTGAGCAACGCATTGACGATGTCGTTGACCGGAAGTCCGGAAGAAATGCCACCAAACTGGATACTCATGGTGCCCACTTTATACGCTGCGTAATACCCTGGAGACCCTAAAAGCGCACTTTCTATTGAGGTATTATTCCCAGCCTCGTGCCCGGGCTAACGCTGTTTGGCCGATGTTGCAATGAAACGTTACAGTTTCAAAAGCCTATCCGTGTGTCTTATCCGAGGGCCAGGTCAGATGTCCTGGTTTTGACACTTGGGCAGGAACCCGTTAAGCTCAAAGGACGATGAAGCATTCTCATTCCCATTCGCATTCTTCTGCACCGCACGCCCATCATCATTGTGGCGGCCCTCATGAGGGTGCCAGCAACATTTCCCGGTTGCTAATCGTGCTGATTATCACCACAGTCTATATGCTGGTCGAGTTCATTGGTGGCTTGTGGTCCAACAGTTTGGCTCTGCTCGCCGATGCCGGGCACATGCTGACCGATGTGGGGGCCATCGGCTTGGCCTTGTTTGCTGCCTGGTTTGCCGAACATCCGCCGTCGCCTCAAAAAACCTATGGCTATTATCGCCTGGAGATTCTGGCCGCCTTTTTGAACGGGGTACTTCTGGCCTTGATTTCCCTGTACATCTTTTACGAGGCCTTTCACCGCATGCATCATCCCGCGGTGGTTGAGGGAAATATGTTGACCTGGGTGGCCGTTGGGGGCTTGGTGGCCAATTTAAGCTCGGCTGCGGTACTTATTGGGGCTGGGAAATCCAATTTGAATGTGCGGGCGGCCTTGATGCATGTGATCTCGGACTCGTTGGGTTCGGTGGGTGCCATATTGGCCGGGATTGCCATTACGGTGTTTCACTTTGTTCAGGCCGATCCGATTATCAGTATTGTGATTGCGGTGATGGTGCTGATTAACGCCTGGAAGCTGATTCAAGAGGCGGTTAATATTCTTCTGGAAGCCAGCCCGGCCCACCTCAGCGTTGCTGACATCCGAACGGCTTTGCATGAGCTTCATGAAGTGGCCGCCGTTCATGACTTGCATGTGTGGACCATTACCTCGGGCAAAGATGCCTTGAGCGTTCATGTGGTGGTGTCCGATCCGGTCCACTTTACGCCGGACCTGGTGAGTAAAGTCCGCCAGCTGCTGAAAGAGAAGTTTGGGATTACCCACTTAACCGTGCAACTGGAGCCACCGGACTTTGAAGAGGATGAGATCCACTTCTAGCAGGCGATAGCTTCTTTTCTTGTAGGCCGATGCGGTTGAAGCACGCGTTACGAAATTCAACAAAGTCTAGGCAAGCGGGTGTGTTTGCGGTTAAATGCAATCCGCTTACTACATGGGTTGGACACATATTGGGGAGGGTTTATGCGTATTGGATTTTCAATGGGATCCGGGCTGGTTCGCTTCCAAGGGGCATCGGTCGTGGTGACCCGACGTGACGGGGCTTCGGAAGAAACACAGCAACTGGTGGTGGCCGATGGGCGTCGGGTGACGGTGTCTCAGGACAGCCAGGGCAAATTCAGGCTCAAAAGCACGGATCCGAAATTAAAACGGCATTTTCAGGGGCCGGGGTTTGATCAGGTGCAGATCACCCGCGTCGATGAGCGGAGCAAAGTTGTGGCCGACGGCTGTGCTCTCACGGTTCAGACCGTTGGGGAAAAAGGCCATCTCTCGGCCATTAATGGGGCGCAGGTCACGGTGGGCCACATTCAAGGCGGTGCCGTTGCCAGTGATGCGCAATCCCGGATTCAGCCTTTTCTTGCCGCATCAGCGTCGGCTCACACCACAGAGGAACAGGGTGGCCCCCCCAAAACCGTAACCCTGGATGAGGCTGAAGCCAATCCCTTTTCGGCTCTCGTCTATCAATTTAACCGGGTGGCCGATATGCTGAAGCTTTCTCCCTTTAGTCGAGAGCTTCTGGCCGGGACCTACCGGGAATTAAGGGTCCAGCTTCCGGTGAAAATGGATGATGGCAGCCAGAAGATCTTTTGGGGGTATCGTGTCCAGCACAATGGGGCTCGAGGACCCTATAAGGGGGGAATTCGCTTTCATCCCCAGGCCAACCTGGATGAAGTGCGTGCCCTGGCCGCAGGGATGACCTGGAAAACCGCCTTGATGGGGTTAGAACTCGGTGGGGCCAAGGGAGGTGTCATTTGTGACCCGGCGAAACTGTCCCGGCGTGAATTGGAGCAACTGACCCGCAAGTACACCCGCAGTATTGGCAAGATCATTGGCCCGGAGCGCGATATCCCCGGCCCCGATGTGGGGACCAATGAGCAAACCATGGCCTGGATTATGGATCAATACAGCCAGGAATTCGGCCACAGCCCCGATGTCGTGACAGGCAAACCGCTGTCGCTGGGTGGAATTGTCGGGCGGACTTCGGCCACGGGGCGAGGGGCTTTCTTCGTTTTGGAAGAAGCCTGCAAGGATTTGAATCTGCCTTTGAAGGCAAGTACGGCCGTGATTCAGGGCTTTGGCAATGTGGGCTATCACCTGGCCAAGAACATGGCCGATGCCGGGGTCAAGGTCATTGCCGTGAGTGCCGTGGATGGGGGCATTGTGTCGGAGTCCGGAGAGGGGCTGGATATTGATGCCCTTAAGGCCTACGCCGACCAGCACAAGACATTAATCGGCTTTCCGGGGACCCGACCCATCAGCAATGACGAGATGTTGACGCTCAAAACGGATATTCTGGCCCCTGCGGCTCTGGGCGAAGTGATTACCGGCAAGAATGCCCATCAGATTCAGGCTCGGCTGATTCTGGAAGGGGCCAACCACCCGACCACGCCCAAGGCCGATGTGATCCTCCAGCAAAAGGGGGTTGTGGTCGTCCCGGATATTCTGGCCAATGCCGGTGGGGTGACGGTATCCTACTTTGAATGTGCCCAGAATAAGCAATTCTACAAGTGGGATGCCCAGCGTGTGGACCAGGAGCTTCGCCAGAAGATGGTCAGCAGCTATCGCCAAGTTAAGACGGTGGCCGATGAGAAGAAGATCCCCATGCGTGATGCTGCCTTTATGATTGCCATTCAGCGGGTCATGGAGTCGGATAAGGCTCGGGGCTATATTGAAAACTAGTTCTTGCTCTTCCCGACGGTGAAATTAGGCCTGACTCTTCTCGTCCAGACGTGTCTTCAGGTCGGCGTAGAGCAGGGCCATCCAACAGGTGCCCAAGGGTAAGAGTAGCGCCGATACGATGGTGTACAGCAGCGTCTGGATAATTTCATGAGCGAGCAACGCCGGCTTCTCCGCAAGCATCCGGTAGGCCGTGGCCAGAAAGGGATAGTCGGCCTGGGTCTCTAGGACACTGGGCGTTGTTTTGGAGAGGATGTAGCTGACACCGATCTCCATGCCGCTGGCCAAGAGCTGGGTGAGCTTCAGGGCTTGGCACAGGACCAGCACGAGGGACGGCAATAAAAACTGGGTTGCAATGACGGCTATGGCCAGAATGGTCAGGGTCTTAAAAATGTCCACACTCACCAGATCGAGGCTTCGAAACAGTGAGGCGCCGGCCGAGCCCGGCGTGAAGGCGAAGACCTGAAAGACCAGGGAGAAAAAGATGAGAAGGATTCCGCCCAGGACCAAGCCCACCAGAATAATCAGCAGGGCCGCAATGACACAGCCCCAATACCAATCCGGGTTGGCTGCCGAGATGCTGAGGGGAATCACGGCCAGACCCAGGGGAATAAACAGAATGGCAAACAGAAAGCTCCAGATGAGGGAGTAGTCCACCGAACGGCTGACGACCCGCAGATAGAACGCATCCACATGGTCACTGGTGCCGTTCTCCACCAGATCCCGGGCCAAGAGGTTGAGGGCCGTCACCCAGACAATATAGCGCCAGAACCCATGGAAAAAGATGTACATGCCGGGCAGATTGGCCAGCAGAAAGATAAACCACAACGCCCAGACATTGAGCTGGGGGACATAGGTGGTCAACAGGTCGACCGACTCGAAGGTGAGGACAATCCAGAAAATGACGCCGATGAGCTGGGCCCCCAGCGGGTAAAACAAGGGGCGTGTCAAACTCAGCCAGTGGTGACCATACACGCCAGTGCCCTGGGTCAGAATCTCGCCAATGGTGCGTCGCTGATAGAACGGCGCCAAGGATCCGCCTTTCGGTGTTTTATGGGATTAATGGTGCAGGACCGGTTCGGCAGCAACCAAGGTTTCCAGCCCTTGTTTAATTTTAGCGAAATTCTCGGGGTTGGTGGATTCCCAGTAGGCGCGGAGCAAGGGCTCGGTGCCGCTGGGGCGAACCACTAGCCACTCGTAGGTGTCGTTAAAGTAGAGCTTGACGCCGTCTCGGTGGTCGACCTCGCTGATGGGCAAGCCTTGGAAATCCTGGTCGGGTTTAAAGGCCTTTAACTGATTCACCACGTCGACCTTACGGCTATCGCTCAGGTGATAGTTCTGAGAATCGTTGTAGAAGCGCATGCCGGCTTCGTTTAAGGTGTCTTCGTAAATCTGGCTCATGGGCTTGCCTTCGTAGGCCATCATTTCCAGGAGCAAGAGGTCCGCCAGAACGCCGTCCTTCTCGGGGATATGGCCCAGGATGCTGAACCCGCCCGATTCTTCGCCGCCAATAATCACGTCATGCTCTCGCATGGCCTGGCCAATCCACTTGAACCCGACCGGGGTTTCGATGACCGGGACATTGCCGTAGACTTCGGCCAGGCGATCCAGGAGTTTGGAGGTGGCCAGACTGCGGACCACCACGCCGCGGTAGTTTTTGTTCTTGTAGAGGTGCCGGAACATCATCGGTACAATGTCATTGGCAATCAGGAACCGGCCGGTTTCATCCACCACCCCGAAGCGATCGGCATCCCCGTCCGAGGATAGGCCCAGGTCAAAGCCTTCGGCCTTGACGCGTTGAATCAACTCGGGCAGGTACTCGGCCTTGGGCTCGGGCATGGTGCCGCCAAAGAGAGGGTCATGGCCGTCGTTCATGGTGGTGACCTGGATGCCGCACTCTTTTAATAAGGTGTCAATGTAGCCTTGGCCGGCACCGAACATGGGATCATACAGGACTTTCAGGTGTTTGGCTTCTGACAGTTTGTCAAAGTCCACCAGGGTCTTCAGGAAGGCCACATATTCGGCGCGCGGGTGAATGGTTTCAATGCGGCCTTTCTGGGTCACGTTGGTCGGCGGAACCACTTCGTCCGGGTGGGTTTCAAAGTGGCGGACGTTGGCCACAATCTTGTCGGTAATGTCCGGCAGGGCGGGACCGGCATATTCGGGAATGAACTTGATGCCCAGGTACTCGGGCGGGTTGTGGCTTGCCGTGAACATCATGGCTCCGGCGGTCTGGTGTTCCTTGGCGACATAGGCAATCACCGGAGTGGGGTGCCAAGTGTCGGCGAACTCGATGTTCAAGCCGTATTCGGTGAGGATGTTGGCTGCATGGCGGGCAAACTTATCGGCCAGAAAGCGCAGATCATACCCCACCACCACAGGCCGTTCGGTCCCGAAGCGATCGAGCACGTAAAGGGCTATGGCCCGGGTTACGATTTCGACGTTGTCAAAGGTAAACTGCTTGGCAATGACTTCACGCCAGCCATCGGTACCGAACTTAATCTGAGACTTCTGCATTGGTCTGTCCTTTCTCCTCGCTCAGGTTCCCTTGAGAAGGCGCTTGGGTCTGGAAGTATGGATGAGCTTCCTGGCCGGTGCCTGTCACGGGAGATGAGCCACCCGCTTGTATGCTCCAGATTGTACCACACAGATGGTAGCGCTTCCCCGACTCTTCTCGGACATCCTAGGCCAGCGCGGTGTCTCGGGCGGGCGTGCGATCCACGGCTCGCGCAAAGGCATCAAAGGTGCGCGGCTCCAGGGTCTTGAGCAGGTGTAATTTTAAATGGGTATCCAGGTAGCTCACGGCCAGGCCCATATTCAGTTGGCTTTCAATCAGGCGAAACAGTTCCGGATCCCGATCCTTGAGCTGGCGCCGGGTGGCGTTCTCCGAGCCGTTGTAGACATCAGGAAAGGCGTCGAGGTAATGGTAGAAGTGATGGGTGTAGATGGCCATCATGGCCGATCCGCCGTTGGCCAGGTATTCGAAGCGGTTGGTTTTCCCGTAGTCATCGGTGCGGCGCTTGGCCACGGCGTCGGCATAAAGCCGCTCCAGGCGGCGCAAGAGTTCCGGATCGCGACTGAGCTTGTGGAAATCCACCTGGTGCCAAATTTCGTGGGTAAAGGTGTTATGGCCCTGGCTGCTAATCTGGTTCTTGACTGTGACGGCCCCGTTCCATTCATGGGCGTAGCCGGCAATGCTCAGTTCATTGAGGCGGCCGCTGGTGCCTCGGACGCCGAATTCCCGCTTGTAGTTTGTGTAGTCCGAAACATAGCGATCGCTGATGAAGTGGCGGCGGCCTTCATTGACAATGCGCTCGATGATGGGCTGGATGGGAATTAACGTCCGATCGACCGCGTTGAGTTGTTGCACACTGAGGCGGTCTTCGCCGATGAGAAAGCGTTTGCGAAGGTCTTTGTACTGTTTGGCGGCGTCGCCTTCGAGGAACTTCTTGATGTAAAAGTCCGGCTCGTTCAGGTTCTCCTGGAGCTTGATGGTCATGGCTTTGGCCGCATAGCGGGTGCGCTCCACCCGGTCGTAGGTGGCGGCGGTTTTTTCCGGAAGGGTCTGATCGGCAAAGCGCTTTAAGGTGTCCAAGACCTGCTTCTCGTCAACCGGCTTCATTTCAGCCAGGGAATACAGCGCCATTTCCTGGGTGGCCGGGGTGTGTTTAGTGTCGTTGAGGATGCCCAACAGATGATTCAGGTTGTCCCGGTTGGGGGTGCGCCCCAGGATCCAGGCCAGGGTTTGCTGGGTCTGCGGGTGCCCCTCGGCAGACAGGTAGGTCCCCACGGTTTTGGCCATATTGGGGTCTTCCAGCATGGACAACAGGACCAGATGAAAACGTTGCTCGGCCCGGCGTTCAGCGGAACCTTCCGTGGCCTTTAGACTTTCATGCACCTGAGTCCGGAAGCCTTCCCATTGGGGGAGCTTGGGGGCCACGGCATAGAGCCAGCGCATGTTGCGCATGGCTTCAAACTTGGTCTCGCTCACCGGGGTTTTGAAGTAGCGGTTGGCCGAGCGCTCGAAGGTGGCTTTTTGCTGGGCTTCGGTGAGGTGGTTGAACACCCGGTTTAAGAGGTAATGGCCGTTGGTCTGGATTTGGGCGTTGGGGTTGGCATCGAGAATGGCCGTAACCGGTTCATACAGCTGCCCTGGGATATCATCAAGAAGCGGGTTTTTGCCCAGGGTGTCGGCCAGGATGTCCTGAAGCCCGCTCATGGCTCGGATGCGGGTTTCGGTGTCAAAGCGCTTTCGATCGCCGGTGCGGGTCAGATCGTTGGTGAGGGTCATGCTTTGATCGTCATAGAAGCGCACGCGGCTAGGTGCCGGGGCTTTGATGTCGTCCAGCATCCGATGGGCCCAGAGGCTATGCACCACGTACTGGTAGGTGCGGCTGCCGTCACGGGCCTCGTTGATCCAGAAGTGATAGGAATTGGCAAAATTGGCGTGCTCCTGGGCCCGTTCTGCCGAGCCTGGGACGGTGGCTTCCACCCGTTGGTACCATTGGTCCATCTCCTTGGCCCACTGAATCTGGTTGGCTGACAGGGTGCCATCACCGGTCTGGGTGGTTGCCCCTTTGGTGTCGGCGGGCGCCGGGGCTGCGGGCATCCGGCTGGGTGCCACGCCGTTTAAGGGCATCGGGCGACTGCTGGTCGTTGGTGCCGGACTGGGGCCATGGGGACCGTCGTGGCCCCGGCTGGTGTTGGCAGCCCAAGGGGCCAGGGCCAAGCATGTCCAGAGCAGGGCTTTTCCAAAAGGCCTTCCCGTTGTGGCTTTTTTGCCGAAGCGAAGGTCTACCCGGTCCATCGAGCCGGGTATGGCTGGAGTCGTCCTGGGGCGACCTGCCTTGAATGTCTCATGTCGTTTTTCCCTGGCCGCCGCTGCCAATGGCAGGTGCATGCCCAATCCCAATTTGTCCATACGAGTCGTTCCCCAACCTATCAAATAAACGGTGTAAACCGGGTATAAACCATCCCAACTTTGTTTAGAAAAGCATCAAATCTGATGCGGAAGAACCTGTATCATTGGACAAAGGCTCAGTGGTGTCAAGCCCGTAGGATGCGGATTTTGCGTAATTGTAACGGTTGACCCTGACGCGCACGCAAAGGGTTGAATCCATGAGACATCTGGGCTAAAGTACCCCTATGGTTTCAACAGATGTCTCAACCTTAAACGACTATTCTAAACCGGAGTCGACTTCGACGGACGGGCCGAAAAAGATTGGCTTTGTGCATTTGGGGTGCCCCAAGAACCTGGTGGACACCGAAAACATGCTGGGCCTGCTCAGCCATGCCGGACACCAGATTGTGGGCGACGAGTCGGAAGCCGACGTGATGCTGGTGAACACCTGCTCCTTTATCGACAAGGCCCAGGAGGAGTCGGTGCGCAACCTGGTGCATCTGGCCGAAGCGGGGAAGAAGATCATTATCACCGGGTGCCTGTCGCAAAAGTATCAGGATGAGCTTCTGGACCTGATTCCCGAGGCCGATGCCGTGGTGGGGACCGGGGACCTTGATAAGATTGTGGATGTGGTGGACCGGGTTAACCGCGGGGAGCGGGTCATCTCCATTACCCAGGACCCGACCTACATTCTGGAAGACGACAGCAAGCGGATGCACATCACGGTGGGCTCCTATGTCTACGTCAAGATTGCCGAAGGCTGCGATTACCGTTGTTCCTTCTGTATCATTCCCTCTATGCGGGGCGATTTCCGAAGCCGGACCCTGACGTCCATTGTGGATGATGCCAAGCGCTTCGTCGAAAAAGGGGTTTCCGAGATTATTTTGGTGGGACAGGACACCACCAGCTATGGCAAGGACTGTGACAGCAACCTTCCGGCCTTGTTGCGGGCCTTGAACGAGGTCGACGGCCTCCAGTGGATCCGCTTTATGTATGCCTACCCCAATCTGGTGAGCGATGAGCTGCTGGAGACCATTGCCGAGTGTGACAAGCTGGTCAAGTACATGGATTGTCCCTTGCAGCACATGCATCCTGAGGTCTTGCGCCGGATGCGCCGACCCGTGATGGATCACGTGGCCTTTGCCGAGCGGGTTCGTGCCAAAGTTCCGGACATTCGTCTGAGAACAGGGCTGATTGTCGGCTTCCCCGGGGAAACCGAAGCCCACTTCGAGTATTTGCTGGACACCATTCAGCAGGTCGAGTTCGATCGCCTGGGTGTGTTTGAATACTCTGATGTGGAAGGGGCCCACAGCCGAGGTCTGGATGGCAAGGTGCCCAAGAAGGAGATTGCCCGCCGTCGCAAAGCCGTGATGGAAGTCCAGCAGCAGATTTCCCTGCGCAAGAACCAGGCCTTGATCGGCCAGGTGCTGCCGGTGCTGGTGGACACGGCTGATCCCAACCGAAACACCTTTGAAGGTCGCACCCAGTGGGATGCCCCCGAGATTGACAACCGGGTGCTGGGCAAAGGCCCTGCTGTTCCGGGCGAAATTGTCCAATTTGAAGTGCAGTCCGTGACGCCCTACGATTTGAAAGGCATCGCCTTGTTCTAGGGGCTGGAGTCTGCGACACGACGGTTTCATTTTTTGACTCGTGTTGACGCTGTTTGGCGTTTGCGGTCGTCAGGATGCGGCGCCGGTGGCGTCGGTCGGCTCAAGGAGATGGGCGGCTTTTTCCCAAAGATCCCAGTAGGTGAGGGTTGATATCGGTTTTTTGACTCGATTTGACTCATGTGGAGTGGGCTGTGGCGGCATTAGGGTCATGGTGCCCAGGGGGTCGGGGCGTTGTGTGGTCGGGCCGACGGTTACTGGCTCAGGTGCTGTGGGCGCGGGGGTGTTTGTTGAGGCGACTTCAGTGCCGGGTTGTGGTTCCACGGTTGCGGGTGGGGCTGGTGCTTCGTCGGTTGCATCCGAATCGGTCTCAGTCCACTCCTCGGTCCCTGGGGCTATGGGGGTATTGTAGGTCTCAATGACTTCCTTGATACGGTTTGGTGCAGGCAAGGCCATGGTGAGGGCCGCACGCACGATGGGACTCGGGATACGATCCAGGGCATGCCAGTTCAAGGAGCCGTCGGCGTTTAAGAGAGCGTCCAGAATTTTCCCCAGGACGGCCATGGCTTTTTGGGAAAGCTCCCGCTGGGTCTCCAGCATCTCCTCTGCCACCTGGGTTCGGATTTCTTCACGCCGGGTGTACCATCCTTGGCGGGTCACGATGTTTCGGATCTGTTTGGGCGAGAGTCCAAAGCGCTTGGCCAAGTGTCTTGGGGCGGCCCCTGCCATATAGGCCCGTTGGACTTCGGTCCAATCGATGGTGGATGCAGTCATAAAAACCTCCTGTATGTCTCTAGTACCCGATGAGACCGTGTCTCATGGGTATTATATCTTTTTTATATCCTAAAACCCGGCATTTTAAGACAATCTTAAGATTTAAGATCGTGAAAAGGCCTTTTAGGCAAGGGTTTTTTAGATTTATATAGGTTAGAAGCCCTGTATTTTCGGTTTTCTTGTGGCGTTATTGGGCTGTGATGAACTAATATCAGAAGGCTTGCTCGGGTGGATGAGGAGCGCATGAGGGTGTCGAGCGCGGTGTTGATGGGGCCACCTTCATAACCACTACCAGACATCGCTATCACTCAGAACCGCTTGGGGCTTGATACTGTTGCGTGAGCTTCTACCAGCACCCTCATGCCCCCTTATGGGGTCTAAACCACACCAGGGCGGTAAAAAAGGATCTCCTAACCCGATGGGTAATGGGCCAATGGGGAGGGGGAGGCTGGACCAACGGGCAATGTGAGGGGGGCTGGACGCGGGATGATGGGGACAGACGATGAGAGACAGACCGCCCTGGCTCCGGGCCAAGGGCGATGCATACAAGGAGAATTCCCCGCCATGTCCATTACCAGCCCTCGCTTTCACGGTGCCTTTACCTATATTCGGACCTTTTCCCGGGAGAAGCAGGAACCCCCGGTACCCCACGGCATTGCCGAAGAAGATTTGGAGGCCCTTCGCCATGAGGTGGAAAAGGTCTATAAGCCGGTAAAAGTCAAAACCCATCCCCATCAAAACCCCACATTCCTCCTAACCGTAGGCGATCCCCTGGAAGTGCACCAGGCCGATACCTTTATCAAAAATCGCTTGCAGCATCAGGGTGTTCATCTGCACTACGATGCCTGACGAAAACAGACTCACGTTATCAAGACGTTGATCCCTGGAGGCTGGATACGGGCTCTCCAGGGTTTTCTTCTGGAGTGCCAGAGGATGCTTTCAAATTTTCAGCACGGTTTTATCGCCAATTCAGGCAGGGGCTTTCTCCAACACTCATGTCCTCTCGAACTGGCGCGAGGTGCCATGGCATCGGTTCCACTTCAGTGACGGGTGTTCTCCCTCGATAGAGGCATAAAACCCGAAATGCCCAGGATTTTGTCTGATTTTTTTATTCAGGTTATCAGGGATTGCACCTGAAACGGCGTGGCGTGGTGCCATGGTTCGGTCAAAACGCCCGGATAGCCGGGAGGTGTAGCGATGTTACGGAGGGTTACGATTTTTTGGGCTTGCCTTTATAGGCCGGGTCGGCTTTCATCAGCGCCTTCATGGCCAGCATCTGGTCGCGAAGCTGGGCGGCACGTTCAAAGTCCAGCATCTTGGCCGCATCTCGCATCTGAAGTTCAATTTCTTCAATGAGCAGGGGCAGCTTGTCCTCGCCGATTTCGGCAATCTCGTCTTTCAGCGCCTGGGTCGATTCTTCTTCGGCTTCCTGCATCAGGCCCACAATGTCCAGCAGATTGTTGGTCATCTTTTTTTCGATGGTTCTCGGCGTAATGCCATGCATTTCGTTGTAGGCCATCTGCAATTCCCGGCGGCGGTTGGTTTCCTGAATGGCCTTTTGCATGGCCTGGGTCATGGTGTCGGCATAGAGAATGACCCGGCCGTTTGAGTTTCGGGCGGCCCGGCCAATGGTTTGAATCAAGCTGGCTTCGGAACGGAGAAACCCTTCTTTGTCGGCATCCATAATGGCCACCAAGGTGACTTCGGGGAGATCCAGACCTTCTCTAAGCAGGTTGACCCCGATCAGGACGTCAAACTCACCCAGGCGCAGGTCTCTAAGGATGCTGACCCGCTCCAGGGATTTGATATCGCTGTGCAGGTACTGCACCCGAATGTTGAGGTTCTTGAAATACTCGGTCAGATCTTCGGCCATGCGTTTGGTCAGGGTGGTGATGAGGACCCGCTCATCCCGGCTGACCCGGGCCCGGATTTCGGCCATCAGATCGTCCACCTGGTGGGCCGTGGGGCGTACCGAGATTTCAGGGTCCAAGAGCCCCGTGGGGCGGATGATCTGCTCGGCAATCTGCTGGGACTCGCCCACTTCAAATTTCCCCGGGGTGGCTGAAACATAGATCCGCTGCCCGACCCGCTGCCAGAACTCATCAATATTCAAGGGGCGGTTGTCCCGGGCACAGGGCAGGCGAAACCCGTAGTCCACCAGGCTGTCCTTGCGGGACCGGTCGCCATGGTACATGCCGCGTAACTGGGGCAGGGTGACGTGAGACTCGTCGATGAACAGGAGAAAGTCCTTGGGGAAGTAGTCCAAGAGCGTCATCGGCGGTGTGCCGGGGGCCCGGTTCTCAAAAATTCGGGAATAGTTCTCGATGCCGTTGCAATAGCCCACTTCCCGAATCATCTCGATGTCTCGCCACGTGCGCTGCTCCAGACGCTGGGCTTCTAGCTGCTTTCCGGCATAGCGTAATTCGGCAAGGCGCACCTCCAGTTCCTGCTGGATCTGAAAAATGGCCCGCGTCAGGTCATCGGTGGTGGCCACATAGTGAATGGCCGGATAAATAACGGCTTCCTCGCTGAACTCAATAATTTCCCCGGTCGAGGCATCCAGGACCGAAATGCGCTCCACGTCATCGCCGAAAAACTCGATGCGGATAACCCGTTCTTCATAGGCCGGTTGGATTTCCACGACATCGCCCCGGGCTCGAAAGCAGGAGCGCTGAAGATCCAGGTCCTGGCGAACGTATTGGATGCGCACCAATTGGCGAAGCAGCTCGTCCCGATCTAAGGTGTCCCCCACATGAAGGCGGATGGCTGCTTTAAAGTAGTTTTGGGGCAAGCCTAAGCCGTAAATACAACTGACACTCGCCACCACGACAACGTCCCGGCGTTCAAACAGGCTGCGAGTGGTACTGTGGCGAAGCCGGTCGATTTCATCGTTGATTTGGGCTTCTTTTTCAATATAAGTGTCGGTGCGGGCAATATAGGCTTCCGGCTGGTAATAGTCGTAGTAGCTGATGAAGTATTCCACCGCGTTTTCGGGGAAGAAGGCTTTTAGCTCGTTGTAGAGCTGCGCGGCCAGGGTCTTGTTATGGGCAATGACCAGCGTGGGGCGCTGGACCTGCTGAATGACGTTGGCCATGGTGAAGGTTTTTCCCGAACCCGTGACCCCTAGCAGGGTTTGGGTTTCCAGGCCCGTATTAAGGCCGTCGACCAGCTTGGTGATCGCCTGGGGTTGATCCCCGGACGGGGCGTACTCACAGATGAGTTGGAAGGGTTTGTCTTTCATAAACCTATCATGCGCCAGGTCAGAAGGGCTTTCAAGAGGCCGGGCGATGGGGCTTGAAAAGCAGGCTTAGCGGTTGCCCAGAATGTAGGTATTAATGTCGTTCCAGAGGATAAAGCACATCAGCCCCATCAACACCACAAAGCTGAACTGGACCACCTTCTCCTGAAGCTCTTTCTTCAAGGGGTGGCCCTGGAGCTTTTCAATGGCCATAAACAACAGGTGTCCCCCATCCAGCATGGGGACAGGCAGGATGTTCATAATGGCGAGAATCACGCTGATGAGGGCCGTAATCACCAGGCCTTCAGGAAGCCCGAAGATCTGAATCATCTGGCCGCCTTGCTTGATAATGCCCACGGGGCCCGAGACTTCTTTGCTGCTGCGTTTGCCGGTAAAAATTTCACCCATGGCCTGGAAGTTCATCACCATTTTTTCCTGCAAGAACGTGTAGGCCTTAATCAACGGCTCGACCGGAGACGTGACGGGTTCGTACTTGTGAAACAGGGACAGGGCAATATCGATTTTTCCTTCGGCGTTAGGCGTGACGTTGACGACCTTTTGCTCGTTGCCGCGCTCGATGGTCAGCGGGACGGATTTGGTTTTGTTGACCTGGAGGTAGTTGATCAAGGTTTCGGGTTGCTTGATTTCTTCGTCCCCGGCTTTCAAGAAGGTGTCCCCCACCATTAGACCGGCCTGGGCCGCAGGAGACTGGGGTGACAGGACTTCTTTGATGTTGACGAAGTAATTGCCGGGATAGCCCCAGACGCTAATGACCAGGACCATCAGGAGGTAGCCCATAATGAAGTTGACCGCAACCCCGGCTACGGCGATGGCCGCCCGAGCCCGGACCGGCTTGTTTTCAAAACGCCGGGGGGAGTCCGGGGGCACGTCGGAGTCCGGGTTGTCATCGGGAAAGGAGACGTAGCCGCCCAAGAGAACCGGGTGCAGGCACAACTTGGTTTCGCCCACCTGTTTTTCCAGGAGCGTGGGGCCAATGGGCAGACCAAAGCCAAAGCGCTCGACTTTGACGCCGACCTTCTTGGCCACAAAGAAGTGTCCCAACTCGTGTGCCACAATCAAGACGCTGATCAGGCCCATCATCAGCAGGTAGCTGCTAAATTGGGGAATGGCAAAAAATCCCCACACCGTCAGGCCGACAAGAATCAGGATGGACAACACTTGTTTCATGGTTCACAATTTCCCTTGTTTCGATTGGTCGTGCCCCCATTGTATCCTATCTGTCGAGGCTTGGGAAATCGCGCCCGAAGCCCTTGCGTAAGCGACCTTGCTGGGCTTTTAATGGGGGGGGATTTTTGGTATAACCTGGGATAACCAAACCACACGTCACGTCGAAGGGAGACATATGGGTATGACCACCACTGAATGTCAAAAACACCGGGTGTACATTGAGGACATTGGCGAGCATCTGGATCAGGAAGTCTGCATCCAGGGGTGGCTCTATAACAAGCGCTCCAGTGGGAAGCTCCACTTTTTGCAAGTGCGTGACGGCACCAACACCATTCAATGTGTCATGTTCAAGGGCGACTTTTCGGAAGAGGTCTTTAAGCTGGCCGATGCTGCCCCCCAGGAATCTTCCGTCCGGGTGACCGGCAAGGTGGTTAAGGATGAGCGCTCGCCCTTGGGCTATGAGCTTCAGGTGACCGGCTTTGAACTCTTACATGAGGCCCTGGAATACCCCATTACCCCCAAGGAACACGGCACGGCCTTTTTGATGGATCACCGCCATCTGTGGCTTCGCTCCTCGCGTCAACATGCCATTATGCGCATTCGCTCGGAAATTGTGAAAGCCGTTCGGGATTACTTTGATGAGAACGGTTTTACCCTGGTGGATGCCCCGATTTTTACACCCAATGCCTGTGAAGGCACCTCCACCCTGTTTGAAACCGAGTACTTTGAGGAAACAGCCTACCTGACCCAAAGCGGGCAGCTGTACATGGAAGCCGCCGCCGCCGCCTTTGGCAAGGCCTACTGCTTTGGCCCCACGTTTCGGGCGGAAAAGTCCAAGACCCGGCGTCACTTGACCGAGTTCTGGATGGTGGAACCCGAGGTGGCCTTTAACGATCTGGAAGCCAATATCGATTTGGCCGAAGATTTTGTGGTCTATATCGTCTCCCGGGTCCTGGACAAGCGTCGCGAGGAGCTGAAAATTCTGGAGCGCGACATCAGCAAGCTGGAAAACATCAAAAAGCCCTTCCCCCGCATTACCTATGACGAGGCCATTCAAATCCTCCACGAAAAAGGCACCGAAGAGCAACGCGTGCCCTGGGGCGAAGACTTTGGTGGAGACGAAGAAACCGTGATATCCCAGCAATTCGATCGCCCGGTCTTCATCCATCGCTACCCGGTTGAGTGTAAGGCGTTTTATATGAAAGCCGATCCGGAAAACCCGAAACTGGCCCTGAACGTGGATATGATTGCCCCTGAAGGCTATGGCGAGGTCATTGGCGGGGGCCAGCGTGAAGATGATCATGAGGTTCTGTTGAAGAAGATTCAGGAACACCAATTGCCCCTGGAGGCCTTTGACTGGTATCTGGATTTGCGCAAATACGGTTCTTTCCCTCACTCCGGCTTTGGGCTTGGGATTGAGCGTACGGTGGCCTGGATCTGCGGGCTTCATCACGTGCGTGAAACCATTCCGTTCCCGCGTCTGATGGGACGCCTCAGACCTTAGTCGTCTTGCTTTTTGGCCTTCTGAAGGCCGCGTCCTCCCGGCGTGGGAGTTGTCGCGGGCCGGGTTGAAGTCTGGGACGCGTGCAGCCGATACCGGGGGTATGATGACTCGGATGCATGTCCTGATTCTGGTAATGATGCTGAGCCTGGCCGGGCTGGGCATCATGGCCATGGCGGCCGTGGCGGCCCCTTTGACGGTCAGTCCCAATCCGGAGGCCGATAGCGAGATCTCACCCCAGGACGAAGAAGGGGAGGAGCCGGATACCAAGCAGTATGCTCCCCCGCAAGGCATGACCCAGGCCGCTCTGTTTCGTCAGCTTCAACCCCAGGTCTATCCGCGCTATGAGAAGAAAATCGTCTCGATTCACAAGAGCCTCAAAAATGCCTCTGCCTATTTGGACAGCCTGAATGGGGAGATGCCCTCGCTCCAGCGTATCTGTGCCTTTGATGCCGATGTCTGGCTGGATTGGACCGATGTGGATCAGCGCTTGACCGAGAAAGAAAAAGCCTTTCGCTCCTATCAGCTCATTCGAGAAGCCGTGCTGGAGCTTCATGGGTTGGCCCGGTATTGGGCCACGGCCGAAAAAATGAAGCGCGTCTACCGCGGGACCATTCAGGACGAGCAACAGGATTTGGCCGTGATTCAAGGGCGCACCCAGCGCATCAAGGCGGCCCTGAAGGCGCTTCATGAATTCGATGTCCTGAAGCAGGATTTAAACGCCGAATTGCCGTATTAGATGAAATCGGGCTCGCTGGGCTTAGAAGTTTCGCTGGGTGATGTATAGACTCAGCTGGTTCAGGGCGTCTTTGTAAGGGCTTTGCGGTAAAAACGCAATGGCGTCCCGGGCACGTTGGGTGTAATCATCGGCCAGGGCCTGGGTTTTATCCACAATGTTGACCTGGTTCAGCATGCTCAGCAGCGCTTCCTGAGTGGCATGCTGTTGGTCTTGCGACTCGGGCGGGTTGAACAGCGCTTCAATTAGCCCGATGAGTTTTTCCCGAGTG
The DNA here is from genome assembly GCA_041697335.1 of Vampirovibrionaceae bacterium NZW_1234. Lineage (GTDB taxonomy): Bacteria > Cyanobacteriota > Vampirovibrionia > Vampirovibrionales > JAGQHJ01 > JBGUGD01. Next base: position 119,679 of record JBGUGD010000030.1, read on the forward strand.
GTGGGATCCTGGGCATAGGCTTCGAGAGCCAATAAAACCGGCGCATTGAGGATGCCGTTTTTCAGATCATCCAGCACGGGTTTGCCCAATTGCTCGGCAGAGCTGGTGTAATCCAACAGGTCATCGATAATCTGGAAGGCAATGCCGCAATATTCGCCGTATTGACGCAGACGCTGGATGTCAGCTTCGTCCAATTGGTTGAGAACCCCGGCCGATTCGCAGCATGCGGCAAACAAAGAGGCGGTTTTGCAGATGGATTTTTTGAAGTAGCTGTCCCAGGTGGTTTCCAGATCAAAGCTGGTGCGGATTTGCTCGACTTCGCCCTCGCACAGGTTGGCCAGAACGATGGCAAAGATTGAGACCAGGCGGCAGTTGTTGAGGCGCGACAGTTTCAAGCTGGCCTGGGCCAGAAGGTAATCCCCGCTTAAAATGGAAACTTTGTTGCCCCACAAGGAGCGAATGGTGGGCTTGCCCCGGCGCAGATCCGCGTCGTCCAGGACATCATCATGCAAGAGGGTGGCCACATGGATGAGTTCGGCCACGGCCGCCGTTTCCACATGGGCTGGATCAATCTGGCCACTGGCCCCGGAGGCCATTAGGGTGAGCAGGGGGCGGAGCATTTTGCCCCGGGCCTGCATGGTATGGGCCACGGTTTGCGCCAACAGCTCTGTGTCGGGAGGGACAATCTGGGTAAGGCTCGCTTTGACCTCTAACAGCTCAGCCTCAAGCAAGGCATACATGCCCTGAATGTCGAGGCTTGGGGGTGCCACCGCTGCTGAGGGTGCTTTCGCCATCATAACCTGCGTTGTGTCCACCTTCATCAAAATGCTCTCTTATTATCCTGAAGACAACGACCGTCGTCAAAAATCTTTTACATGACCCTGGTGACGACCTATGGCAAAATAGCCCTACTAAGGAGTCTCAGCTCGAATGCACGCCCCTCAGCCCCCGTTGCAATCCCCGGTGTCTCTGTCGGTTCGGACCGGCGAGGTGCTCTGTCCTTCATTTTTTTGTGCCCGGTGGTTTTCTGAAACCCAACTGGGAGAAGCTCCTTTTGGCGTTGACGTGCAGGTGTCCGACGTTTCCAGCTGGATTTCCCGGACGTTGCCTCATGATTCGGGTTTGACCTCTCTGGGGGATCAAGGCCGTTTGCTCGTGGCCCGATGCCAGCCCGATGGGCCATGGGCCTCTCGGATGCTGGCGTTTTATGGGGCCTCTTTTTTGCCCCCCGCACTTCAGCCTTGTGCGGCTCACGTCAATGGGCGCCATCACGCATTTTCAGACCATGTAAATCGGTCCTTGCTCCAAGCGCCTGATGGAACCCGAGCCTGGGTCGAGGCCCCGTCCGTATACGAGGCACAGCGCGTGTTATTGGCCCAACTGAAGGGCGTGTTGTCTCAAGGCGTTTCCCCGGAGGCGGTGTTGATTCTCTGTCCGGATGCGATGACTACTCGGGATTGGGGGAACCGGTTGACGTTAGAAGGTGTTCCGGTGTGGGGCTGGCCCTCGATGGAGGACTGGCAATGCTGTCTGGCCTTGGAACAATGGCTGATGATCTGCCATCGGATTCAGGAGCAGGGATGGACCACGCTGGAGGAGGTTCTCAACGATCCGGGGGTGCTTTCAACCGGGCGTGCCATAAACACAATGATGGGCCCCCTGGGGTTGTCCGAGCCCTTGGCCATGCTTGCTTTTCAAGGGGTTCTGTCGGGGCAGGGGCCTGGCGAGGTCTTGAAGATCAGTCTTGAGAACGGCCTGGGGCGTTCGTGGTCGGCGGCCATGAAAGGTTGTCTGTGGGCTTTATGGGCTGAGGTCTCACAGCCTCATACAGCAGGAACGGACGGGGTTTCAGGGTTTGCCCATGCCGCTCATCGACTTCAAGCTATGCAGCAGGCATGGCTCTTTCAGCCCAATAAGCCGGGTGTTCGCGTGGTGACTCTGGCAGAGGGGCTGGGCATTGTGTCCCCCTACCTCTTTCTGCCGCAGTTGGAGAACACGCTGATGGCGCTGGATGCGGATACACACGTGTCCGATCCCTTTTCGCCGCAAGTTTCGCTGTGGCAGCAGATCGCGGTGTGCGGATCCGTGGTGGCCGGGCTGAGCGATGCCGGGCTGTCCTGGGAGATGGCATCGGCACTTCAGGCCCACTTGGCCTCGTGGGAACGCTTGCCGGTGTTGCCCCCTGAAGATGCCATGGCCCCGTTTGTGATGACCTATGATGCCGACTCGCCGTGGCTACAGGATGACGGTGAATGGCAGGCGAAAGACCCCGCTTTGGTCTTAGGCCCCAAGGAAGAGATTGCCCTATCGCCGTCGTCGGTGGAGACTTTTTTACGCTGTCCACGACAGTTTTTTTATCAGCATCTGCTGGCGCTTCGTGACCCGGCCCAAAGTCCCCAAGCGGCTTTGGGAACCTTGGTCCATCGCCTGATGGAGTGTCTGAATCAACAACCCGAAACCGAGCGAACCTTTGCGTGGCTGATGACTCTGGTGGATCAGTTGTTTTCCGATCCGCCCGATGCGCATGCCCTTCGCCTGGCCGGGTTGATGCCTCCCGATTGGGAAGAGATTTCAGAGCTTACGGCTCTGGAGCGCTATCAGCTGCATCAGTATCTGCGGGCGGCGTTTCAGGATTTGGAGGCCCAGGGGTATTTTCGACACACGGCTCCGGTGGTGGCGGTGGAGAAGCCCTTATCCTTTGTGCAGCCGGATCTGTTACCCGGCTTGATGCTTCGGGGGCGTGCAGATGTGATTCGTCACAAGCCGATGGGAGGCCTGGAAATCCTGGATTACAAGACCACCCGGGCCAAGTATGCTTCCAGTAAGTATGAAACCAACATGCAGCCCTTATGGCATGCGCTGGACCCGGTGGATTGGGAAGCGCCCGAACGGGAGCGCCAGTTTGGCGGCCGGGAGTATCAGTTGCCCTTGTACTGGCTGATGGCCCAGGCCACACCCGAATATGAGGGTCAGGCCGTCGATGTCTCCATTCAGCTGGTTCGCGCACCCAAGCCCGGCAAACCGGCCAGTGGCTGTGGGACATACACCCTGACCCATGGGGAACTCCAGGCGGGCAAGGCGCATCTTTTGGACATGCTTCGTCGGGGTGTGTTAGAGCCATTGAAGGTGGCGTCTCATTTTGAGCCCTTGGGCGATCCGGCAAGCCATTGTGCCTACTGTGCCTATACTCATCTGTGTGAAGGGCCTCAAGGGCAGCAAGAGGAGGATGAGGATGGAGGTTTTGGGGACGAATGACCCAGATGTCCTTGTTTGAACCCATGGCTTCGCCGCCACCTTTGGACCAGTTGTGTGAAGGTTTGAATGATGCCCAAAAAGCTGCTGTGATGGCCCCCATCACGGCTTCTCTGCAAGTGTTGGCCGGGGCGGGGACCGGGAAAACCGAACTGATTACCCGGCGTTTTGCCAAGCTGGCGTTGGAGTTGTCGGGCCATGATGTTCCGGACCCGACCGCTGCACTGTGGGTCTCCACCTTTACGGACAAGGCCGCTCAAGAGATGCATGAGCGCATCGCCGCCTATTTGCTGGAGTCCGGCGGGTTGATGCTGCATGCCAAACCCTGGATTGGGACGTTTCATAGTCTGTGTCAACGGATTTTGCAGCAGCATCGAGACAAAACCCCCTATCCTGACGGATATCAGGTGGTGACCGATATTGAGTTGGAACTGCTTCGAGAGCGCATGATTTCGCTCTTGATGTCGGGGCAGGGGGTGGACTGGCCCACCATTTTTCAGCTGCATCATTTGCCCCTTGAGCCTGGCTGTGTGTCCCTGGAGACCTTGCAACGGCTCGCCTTTGGCAGCTATGAGCAGGTGTTTACGGAAATTGTCTTTACGGTGATTCCTCGCCTGAAGGCTGCAGGCCTTTCCCCTGAAGAGTTTTATCACCAGGCACGGGATCAGGCGCGTGAATTGACCCGATCGCTACAGGCGATGCCCTGTGAAGATGCCTTAAGCGGTGAGCCCTGGTTTAGCCATGACGCATACGCACGTGAATGGGGACGCTATTTGCGGCCCTGGTCTCACGATCGTTTCTCATTTGAGCCGCATGGGTGGGCCGTGGAGATTGCCGCCTACAAGGCGCGGTTGGCCGGTAAAGAGCCTCCCTCTGACGAAGCGCTCTTAAAGGATGCCTTGAGCCCTTTTTACAAAACCAAGTACTTTGTGACCCACGATGGGCGTAAGAAAAAGCAGCCCTTTGCCCATGGAACCCGAGATCGCGCCGATCTGAGCGATCTGTTGCAGGTGGAAGAGCAGTGTATTGCTGTGGTGGCTGCTGTCTTTGCCTTGTACCAGTCCATGCTTCTGTCTCAAGCCAGTTGCGATTTTGATGATCTGATTGCCGAAACCGTGAGACTCTTAACCCGCCATCCGGACGTGCAACGGGCCTATCAAAACCGCTTTGCCCATTTTCTGGTGGACGAGTTTCAAGATTCTAATGGCGGACAGCTTCAGTTGATTCAACTGTTGGCGGGGCAGCCGGTGAAAAACATCACGGTTGTGGGTGACATGAAGCAATCGATTTACGGGTTCCGTTTTGCTGAGCCTGAAAACCTGCATGTGTTGTTTCACAATCAACCGACTCTGGAGCAGATTGCCTTACAAACCAACTATCGCTCTCATGCCGGGATTTTGGGCGTGGCCAACCGGATTACGGATATGATGCACCTGCCGGTCTCGGAACATTTGTCTCCATGCACCAATCCGCCGGACTGTCCACCCAACGCCCTCAAGTGGCTCACCGTGGATGGGGCGCATTCTCTGGCGGAGGGCAAGACCATGGAAGTGGACTGGATTGCCCAGACCATTGCCACGCTGCTGGACCATCACGAGTATTCTCCCAAGGAGATTGCGGTTCTGGTTCGGGATCATCGAAAGGCCCTTCGTATTGAAGCGGCCTTGGAGGCCTATGGCATTCCGGCCATTAAGCAGCGAAATCTGGGGTTCTTTCAATCCACGGTGATCCAGCAGGCTGTGGCCCTGATGACGGTGGTTGCGGATCCGCACAACGATATGGCGCTGATGAACCTGCTTCAGCGACGGCTGACGCATCGCCAGCTCTATTGCTTGGCCAAAGGCCATCAGCGGGTAAAGCACGCCATGAAACAAGCGGTGGGAGCCGTGTCGCTTTCGTATTTTGATGTGTTGGATCGCTTGGGGCAGATGTCTCCAGAGGAAGGTCAAGGGTGGCTTTCGGATCTGGACCCGGTACGGCCGTTTTTATTGTGGTTGACCCAAACCCTGTCTCAGTTGCATCAGGAGCAACAGTATTTGCGCCCGTGCCATGTGTTTGAGCGTATTTTGCAGTACTTTCCACTGGTGACTCCGGGGCAATGGGATGAACTCACCACGAGAAAAGCCTTGAAACACCTGGATTTGTTCAAGCGCATGCTCTACCACTGGGTCAACCGGGCCCGCCAGCCCTTGACCATGGAAGAGGCCCTGGTGTTGATTCAGCGTTACCAGGCCAAAGACGACCTGGAATTGCCGGTGGAGCAGGATGCTTTTGCCGAAGATGCGGTTCGCATTATGACGGTGCATGGATCCAAGGGGTTGCAGTTCCCGGTGGTTTTTCTGGCCGGGGTGGATCGTTTCCGCAAGAGTCGCGAAAGCGGTTTGTTTACACTGGATCCTCAATACCCGGGTAAAGCGGGCTTTGGCTTGATGCTCAACAAGTGGCAAGAGCAGCCGAGCCTGAAAAAAGTGGTCTACGACACGGTGTGGAAGGTCCCCCGGAATCTGGAAGAGGAGCTTCGTCTGTTCTATGTGGGGGTCACTCGGGCGAAAAATCGTCTGTACTTATCGTCGTTTTCCCAGTCGTTCCCTTATGTGAATCCTGTCTTTTTCCGGGATAAAGCGGTCTTGGCGCTGTCGCCGGATGAAGTGCCCTGGCTGGAGGGGGACGACCAGAATGCGCTGGCCACCCGGTTGAAAGCCCGTTATGTCCAACCCATTGTCTGGGAAGCCCGGTCTCCTCGAACGCTGGGTGAAGCTCATACGGATACCGCTCTCCCTCCTTCTTCCGCTGCTTCACGTCCAAATCCGGCTGCCAAGCTGTCGATAACCTTCGATACCGTTATCCATTTTGCCCAGTGCCCCACGCGGGGGTGGTTGCATCATCTGCTGGGGGCAGCTCCGACGACAATCAAGGCTGAGCCGCTTGGGTATCAGCCGGTTCAGTGGGGCGAGACGCTGGTTATTGGGTGGGATGTGGCATGGTCCGGAACCTCCTTGGAGGCATGGGATACGCATCGCTCATGGCAAAAGGCATTATTGGACTGTTTTTGTGCTCAGGTTAATCAACCGGGTCCTCAAATCACATGGTTGCCGTTGCCGGAGGGCAACGCCAGCTGTGAATCGTCTATGCCTTTGGAAACGGTGTTAGCGCATTTTGAAAAAGCCTGTGGCGCTGAGGCGCCTGGATGGCGAAACTTGCCAATACCGGATTCAGAAGTCTTATGCACGACCTGTCCTTATAGGACATGCTGCCCTGTTGGGCAGGAAGCCTAAGTGGCATGCGACCTGAAATCAATGGTTGAAGTTCAGGTGTGCTTGATGAATCATGCTGAGTGATGCATGGGTTTTATCCTGTTCATCAACGCATCCCCCTATGGAGTTTGATCACATGTCCTCCCAGCCCCTGACCCACGGTACTGCCCCTGTCGCTCAGCCGATGAAAGGCAAATCCATTTGGTCTGATATTGTGACGTGTTTTCGCTCGGTTCAATTGGCCATTGTCTTATTGTCACTCTTGGCCATCGGGACCATCATCGGGGTTGTGATGCCCCAGGAAGGGATGGTTGAGCTGGCCACGATTCGGGAAAAGTACGGCAATAACTTTGAATTGTTGCGCGATTTGGGGTGCTTTAACGTCTACTCGTCGTTTTGGTTTATTACCCTTCAAATTCTCTTCTTCTTTAATCTTTTGATCGGCAGCTTTAAATGGCTGAAGCCTGCGACATTGGCGGCAATTCAGAAGCCCTTGTTGACGCCTGAGGTGATGGCCTTGAAACCCGATGCCCACAGCCTGCCGGTGTTGCTCAATGGGTCTCAAGATGCGGTTCAGGCCTCTGTCGTGAATCGCTTGAAGGCCCTTCGCTATGGGGTTCATCAAAGTGATGACGGCCGGATTTATGCCAGTAAAGGCAATATCACTCGTCTGGGGCCGTCGATTGCGCACTTGGGGATTCTGATTTGTTTGATTGCCGGGGTTTATAGCAGCTTTACCGGGTTTAAGGCTGTACGTATGGCGATTCCCGGAGAAACCTTTTCCCTTCACGAGGCCAATACCTTTAAAACGAACGTGCCCCAGCCGATTTGGTTGGGCTCTGTCCCTGAGTGGAAGGTTCGGGTCAATGATTTTCAGGTGGAATTTTATGAAGATCACCCGCAAACCGCCAAGCAGTATTACAGCAAGCTGGATGTGGTGAACCAAAAAGGCCAGGTCCTTAAGTCCGAGACGATTTCCGTCAATCACCCCCTCGTGTATGACAATATTTCCATTTATCAGGCCAGCTATGCCCCCACCGGCCGGTTTTTATTGACGATGGATGGTAAGCCGCTGACGGTGACGGTGAATAGCCAGTTTAACCAGCGCCCCATCAGTATTACCGAATTGCCCGGGGGCAGCAGTTTGATTATGTTCCCGTTTTTTGCCCAGCAGGATCCCGGGGTCACTCAAAATTATGCGGTCTTTTTCTTGCGAAAGCCCGGAGAGCCCATTAATACTGGTGTGATGCCGGAAAATATCCGTTTGACCCAAGGCCGTAGCGGGAGCTTGAAAGGCCATACCATCACCTACCTGCAGCCGGAGATGTCCACCGGGCTTCAAATCAAGCGGGCGCCGGAAGTGCCTTTGATGTATGCGTCTTACCTGATTATTGCTCTGGGCGCAGTGCTTTGCTTCTTCTCCCAACGCCGGGTCTGGCTGGCCTTGAAGGAAGTACGTCCCCATCAGTGGGAAGCTTCGATATATCCGCAGACCAACAAGGGCTGGATCTCCTTTCGTCAGGAATTGGCCGTTTTACAGGCTACCCTGATGCGACTTGCACCCCCTCAACCGACCGTGGAAGGACCAAGAAGATGATGGATTTATTGATGAACGTGAATGAATCTTCCCTGGCCGATGCCGGCTTGCTGTTGCTGGCTTTGAGTGCCTTAGGCTATGTTTTGTTTCAGGCCCTGTTGCCCAAGGCCTGGCTTCGAAATACCGCCTCGGTGACCACGGGGTTGAGTGTCCTGTGCTTGCTGGTATCCCTGGTATTACGGTCCATGACAGCCGGGTATTTTGCCCTCTCTAATATGTACGAAGCTCTGTTGGTGATGACCATTGGTTTTTTGACCGCGTTTCTCATTGTCGAGCGGTGGTTTAAAATCTCGAATTTGGGGTGGGCCGTGTGTTTGGTGGCGCTGATTGTCATGTTTTATGCCGGTACCACGCCGACGGAAATCAACCCGCTTCAAGCCGCCCTTCGCAGCTACTGGCGCAGCATCCATGTGCCGCCATTGCTGCTCTCCTATGGGTTTTTTACCTTGGCCTTCTTAAGTTCCATCGCCTTTCTGTTGAGTGATCGCTCGCCAAAATCTGGTGGTTTGCCCGGTTCCGGACCCACGCTTGCAACTCGCGAAGGCCATGGCATTTTGTCGTTTTCTTATAGTTCCATGGCCGATTTGTATGATGAAGTGACCTATCGCTGTATTGCGGCAGGGTTTCCCCTGTTGATGATTGGCGTGATTCTGGGGGCTGTCTGGGCCAACGAGGCCTGGGGCAATTACTGGAGCTGGGACCCGAAGGAGTCGATGAGTCTGGTGACCTTGCTGGGCTATGGTGCCTACCTGCACCTTCGCATTAATGCCGAGCATTCCCGACGGACGCTGGCTTGGGTTTCGATTGCGGGCTTTCTGTTGATGCTGATGACCTTTGTTGGCGTCAATATGTGGGGCTTTGGCAGCATCCATTCCTACGGATCCGTCAGTTAGCGATGGTTCCAGGCTCGTAATATTTAGTCACAAACTGGCATGATCTTTCTTTGAGAGGGCTTATTCCCCTATTGCCGCCCCAATAGGAATGGTCTCGTCATGCAGTTACGTTATTCGGCCTTACCGGCGCCCTCTCGTCTGGAGTCGTTTCCCTCCAAAGCGATGCTGGCTACCCCTGTCTTAGAGGCACCGGATGTTTCGGTTCGATTTGCCGCTCAGGCCACGACATCCGGTGGCACGCGAAAAAAGTCCGCACCCAATCTTCTGGATCGCTTGGTCCGCTCTCTTCGCAAAACCTGGAGGGCCTTTAAAAACTGGGTTTTCAGCGTTCTTTCTTCGGTGTTTCGCATCGCTAAGCCCAAGAAAACCAAGATTTCGGCCATTGATCAAATGCGCTTGGATCTGATTAAAGCCTATCGCAAGGTGGGAACGCACGGGTATCTTGCGATAGCTGATAAAATGGAACGTTGTGAACTGCCTTTGAATGCGATGTTTTCAAACCTGTTGAATCATCGGTACAACGTGCTTCGGACCCACAACTACCCTATTGATGCGCGCCATCAGCATGACATTGACCAAGTTTCGGGCCAGGGAACCCCTGAGATTAAAGTCAAGGTGGAAGGCGGCTGGCATTATCGGATTCCCAAGAATCTTAAAGCCCGAGGCGTGGCTTCAGGTGCCTCCTCAAAAGATCGGGTGTCCCTCAATGTGGTGGCCGATAAGGCCCTGTTGGCCCAGTTGGATCAGCTGTTTGTGACCCGGGTGAAAGGCTATTACAAGACCCCCGATATGTCGGACAACTGGCTTGAGCGTCATGATCCCATCACCATGTATCTGGATGAACCCTTGACCCCGGCCATTGAGGCGGAGATTGTCAAGATCGTCACCCCTTTTGTCCGAAGCACCAAGGACGTTTTGCCGGGGCGCCTTTTAGCGCCGGGCATGGCGGCCGAAACCAGCCCCACGGTGGATGAGATTAACCATGAAATTACACGGGCCAAGGCCATTGACGCCCAGTTTGCCGATGCCGTGAAACAGTATTTCACCGATAAGCGCGGCCAACTGAAAACCAGTGCCGGGCGCCTTCGGTCGGTCCGTGAAGTTATTGACCAATACAGCAGGCCCTCGGCGAAATCCTCTATCTGAAGGTTCACCTCCGGGTGTCCGATGCCCCATACTCTCAGGGGAGCCTCTTGACACACGTGTACAAGGAAACCATCAGGTATGATCCGGTTTGACCAGGTCACCAAAGAATATGAAGGCCATCCCGTTCTTCGGGATCTCTCCTTTCAAATCCATCAAGGCGAAACCGTTGTTTTGATGGGAACCTCCGGTTGCGGAAAAACCACGGCCTTGCGGTGCATCAATGGCTTGGAACGGGTGCAGCAAGGAACCATTGTGGTTCGCGATGTCAACATTACCCAAGCTCCAAAACAGTTTGACTGGAACCGCTTTCGTTCGGAAATTGGGGTGGTGTTCCAGCAGTTTAACCTGTTTCCACACCTTCGGGTCATCGATAACATTACCTTGGGGCCGATTAAAGTCAAACGCATGGCGAAGGATGAGGCCCATGAAAAGGCCATGGCCTTACTCAGAAAAGTGGGTCTGGCGGAAAAAGCCCATCGGTATCCTCATAACTTATCGGGCGGCGAAAAACAACGCGTGGCCATTGCCCGTGCCTTGGCCATGTCCTCGGATATTCTTCTGCTGGATGAGCCCACCAGTGCCTTGGACCCGTTGATGACCGCTGAAGTGCTGTATACGATTCAAGACTTGGCCCATGCTGGGATTACGTTGGTGATTGTGACCCATGAAGTCCATTTTGCCTGTCGGGTGGCCGATCGGATCTTGTTCCTGGATAAAGGGCAAATCGTCGAGTCTGGGCCTCCAAGTCATTTTCAGCATGCCCTGGGTCATGATGTTGCAAAACGTTACTTTGACATGCTGTGGGACGGGTCACCGCCGGTCCGCTCATAACGAGGGTTGCGTTTCCGGAGCCGACATGGCCCGGGATGTGGGGTGAGGTCTCTCGGGCTTGGGTTTTGGATTCTCGTTGTATAATGGACCGTATGAAACGCTTGCGCTTTCTTCAGGTGTCCGATGTCCATTTTGGATCGCCCATGACCGGCTCACGTTTGGGTCTGTCGGGTGAGGCCCTTGTGCAGCGTCAGCAGGAATTTCAAGAGCTTATCATGAGTTGGGCCGGGGTGGTTCGGGAGAAAAATCTGGATGTGGTCTTGATCCCCGGGGATCTGTGGGATGCTGAGCGCCTGGACCGTCATCAATTGGACACCTTCCGGGTGCTTTACACGGAACTGTGCAATATGCCGGTGCCCGTGGTGATTGCGCCCGGAAACCATGACTTCTATTCCATTAGCAGCTTTTATCACCCCGATGTGCTTCGGGCCCATGGGTTTGAGCCTTGGCCGGAACACGTGGTGATCTTCAATCAGCCGGGGTTTACGTCCCAATGGTTGCCCGGATGGGAAGGCCGGGTCCGTATTACTGGGCGGGCCTTTCATGACAATACCCTCAACACACCTTCCGGATCTGATTCTGAGCATGCTCAAGAGCGCTTATTGGCCAAACTGGACCCCTGTGGCCCCTCCGAAGAGCTTCAGTTGCTGTTATTTCATGGCTCTCGAGATGATTATCATCCGGCGTTGCACAAGATGACGGCCCCGTTTTCCACCTCGGAGCTTGTGGCCTTGAACTATGACTATGTGGCTGTGGGGCATTACCACCAGCATGAAGCCTTTACCGACCCCCATGGGGCGGTCCGAGGCGCGTACTCCGGCTGTCCCTTTGCCCGAGGCTTGGATGAGACAGGCCCCAAAACAGTGATTGTGGGTGAAATCGTCAAAGATGGCACCTCTCTGGCGCAGGTTTCCCTGGAGCGTGTGACCCTGGATGATCGGCAAATTGTGTATCGCTATATTCCCATTACCGGAAAGGATACGGTGGAAGGTATCGAGGCCTTGCTTCTAGGCGATTTGAATTACCATGCCCGGGCCCAGGATATGATCTATTGTGAGCTTCAGGGACAGATCCCCGCCGGTATCCAGCTGGATTGGGAACGGTTGGAAGCGACGTTCAACAACCTTTTCTTTCATGTCACCCTCGATCACAGTCGGGTGATGCCCGCCTACGACCTGGATTACTATCGTCAGGACCCTCACAGTTTGGAAGGCCGTTATATTGAGGCCATGGAGACGAAATTGGCCGAGGCCGAAACCGAGGCCCAGCGGGAGCGACTGACCCAGGCCCTGTATCTGGGCCTGGATGCCTTGACCGGAATGCAGGTGCGTCAGCCATGAGATTTAAATCGCTGATTAGTCATGGTTTTGGATGCCTACCCGATGGCTTTGAGGTGGCCTTTGCCCCCAAAGGTGTGACCATCCTGCTTGGTCAAAACGAATGGGGCAAATCCACCATGGTCCAAGGCCTTTTGGCTGGCCTCTTCGGAGAGCCCCATGCGGCTAAAGAAGCCCGGCACTTTCGTCAGGCCTATGCGCCCTGGTCCTTGCCGGGGAGTCTGCCTCGGTTGACCTTGGAAGTGGCGACCCACGATGATCGGCTGCTGGCCATTACCCGTGAATTTGGATCCCGGACCACGCCGGTTCGGGTGGTGGAGGTTGCCTCGCGTAAAGATCTGACGCTGGACTTTCAGGTCGATAAAAAGACCTATCTTGTCGGTGAGCAGCTGACGGGGTTGATGCGGCCGACCTTTGAAAAAACGGCCCTCCTGCTTCAAGGGCATTTGCAGTCCTTTGAAAATAACGGGGATCTGATCCACGCCATTGAAGAAGCGGTGATTTCCGGCACAACGGGGGTGACGTCTCAAATGGCTCTCGATGAGCTTAAGCGGGCCGAGCGGCAAACCATGCCGGGGGAGAACCCGTTGCTCTTGTCCAGCATTATCAGCCGTCTGGATGCGACCATTGCCCAGCTGGAAAAAGAGAGTAAGGTCCTTGAAGCGGACTATGAGGCTTATCAGGCGTCATTTAAAGCCCTGGATGTTCAAACCGAGGCGATGGCCCAATTGGATGCCCGCATTCGTCATGCCGAAATGCGCTTAAAGCAAGCCGAATATACGGAAGTGAATGCGATTGTGACCAGTGATGAAACGCTGCGAACCGAATGTGATGAACTTCGTCAACAGCAAGCCTTACTGGAGCACTATGCCGATTTCCCCATTCATCAGCAAAGCCTGGTTCAGGAAACCTTTGGACAGCTGTCCCAGGTTCGAGAAACCATGAGCCGGGTCGAAACCTTGCTGGTTCGGCATCAGGAAGAATTGGATCAGTTGACCGAAGATGTCACGGCGTTTCCCTGGCTCATTAATAGCCTGGATCGGGTTCAAGTCGATCAATTGATTGTTCAGCTCCAGGATGCCCGGCAGCAGTATTTGATTGCTCAAGCCCAGTTGGATTATGAGGCAAACCAAGCAGTCAAACATGGCGGTGATTTGGCCCGTTTTTCTGTCACATTAGAGCGTTTGGAGGCCATGACGGCCGAGCAACAACAGTCTGTCCACCATGTGGCTTTGGTGTATGGCGATGTGCAGAAACAGATAACCGAGATTAAGGAGACCTTGAGTCTCTACAGTCAGCAGCTTTTGGAGCTTAACCGTCGTGTGGCCCGGCGTCGGGGGCTTAATTTGGGCTTGATTCTGGCGGGGCTCTGTCTGGCCGGTCTAGCCTGCTCGCCGTTGGTGCTGGTTCCCTGGATGCCTTGGCTTTTAGCCATAAGTGGGCTGCTGGGTCTTGTGGGTGTTGTTTCCAACGTGATGATGGGATCCTTGTTTGCCCAACGCCAGTTTTTGAAAACATCGGTGGAGGAGCAGACCCAGCAGGAAAGTGACTTACTGTACCAGCGCTACCTCATGCAAGAAAAATGGGTGGGCCCGGACACGGAGTATGGCCGTGAATTCTCCTGGTTTGGTGATGCAGAGGTCCTGGATGAACTGGCGTGGTACTGGGCAGAGAAAGACCGCTATTTCAGCCATTATGTTGATGCCTGGCAAACGGTCAAGCTGCGTGAAGCCGATCTCAACGTCCATCTTCAGGCTCTGGCCACCGCCCTGGAAGCTGCCGATTCTGATGAACCATCATTGGAACTGCGTCTGCGTCGGATGGATGATCTTCTGGAACAGTACCAGGCCTTTGGCTTGAAATGCCAGGTCTGGGAAGAGACCCGTCAGCGTTTTGCCGTTTCTCAAGAGCGCCTGGCTGAAGAGAAGGCGACCCGAAAACGCCTTGAAGCCACCTTGATGGACTGTCTGCAGACTCAGTGCGGGCTTTCCATCGAGCAGGGCTTTGATGCAGCTGTGGATATGTTCCTGGAAGGTGTGCGTTTGTATCATGAATACAATACCTTGAAGGCACAAGCCGATGAGAAAACACGCCATCTGAAATCGGATGAGCAGCGGGAGGCCTATTATACTCAGTTGCAGGCCTTGGCCCAGATGATTGAACACCCAATCCCGGCAGATTTGGACAGTGTGATGCAGGAGCGACAACAGGTCTATTCCTTGCGTAGCGATCGGGAGCGGATGCAAGAGGCGATTTATCAGCTTCAGTTGAGCATTAAAGACAAACAAGACCGGTTTAACCGGGATTACCCCCAAATTCAAGCGGCCTTAGAGGAGAAGCAGGCCTTACGGGAGCGGTATCAACAGTTCCAGGAAGCCCTGACCCTGGCCCAGGAAACCCTGCAGGAAGTTGCCCAAGACGAGTACAGCCAATGGGCGTTTCGTCTCAACAATCGCGTCAATGCCGTTCTCAACAAATTCCGCTCGCCCTATCAGGACATTCGCTTTCAAACGGATCTGCAGTTTTCCGTCGTGGATGGTACCGGACGTGAATTTCATCAACGCGAAGCCTTCCAGAGCCTGAGCTGTGGGACAAAAGATCAGATTTATCTGGCCATTCGGATGGCCATTACCGAGCACTTGAGCCAGGAAGGAGAGCACTTGCCCATTATCCTGGATGACCCCTTCGTGAACTTCGATGATGAGCGGTTTTTCTATGCGTTGGAAACCCTGGCCAAATATGGGTTTATGGGTCGCCAAATTCTGATTTTCAGTTGCCACCAAGCGCGTTTTGAGCAGGCTTATCGCCAGCTACAGCCCAAGTTTGAGACCAGTTTGTTCCTGCATCATTTAGGTGCCGCGCAAAGCCCAATGCCAAAAGTCCATATATTAGAGGACCTCCCTTCCTAGAAATTCGCTAAAATAGGAGATATCTCTTGGGATATCGTCGCGCATGACTTCGGTGTGTCATGGCGGTGGCGATGCGAGTCATCACACGAGAACAGGAATCGAACCGACGTTTTATGGAGCATTTTAAAAAGACACTGCTGACGGTCTGCCAGGTCATCTTATGGTTGATGTTTTTGTGTGCCATCAACGATCCTGGGATGGTGGGCCCCCGGCCGGAAGAGAGCATTTATCATACCTATGCATTTTTGTTGCAGCCGGTCTATACTCTGGGCGGCTATCTGATTCTGCCGGTTCAATGGCTTTTCGTCAAAGCCGGGTGGTATCATCCGGAGTTGGCTGCGCACAGTTGGTTTCCCATCAGCACGGCAACGTCGTTCAGTGCGTTTGTGACCCCGATGGGCTGGGGCAGTGTGTTTAAACCGGATCTGTTTCAAGGGACCTTGATTTGGTGGGTGCCCATTGCCTCGGTTACCTTGAGTGTCGGGGTTCGTGTGGGTGGCTATATGGCTGAACATGGTCGTAACTGGCTGTGGAATGTGATGATTGAATACATCTTCCAGCGTAAAAAGGCCAAGCTGTATCAAAAAGCCCTGACGGAAAAGAACAAGGATTTAGAGCGGATGAGCAGCCAGTATCGTGAACTGGCTCAAGAAACCCACTCGCTCAAGGATTCGGTTATTACCGATGAACTGACCAAGGTCTTCAACAAACGGTTTTTCCTGAATCGCATTCAACAGGAATTCAATGCCTGTAAGCAGCATGGCAGTATGTTGAGCTTGATTATGGTGGACATCGATTTCTTTAAGAAGCTCAACGACAACTACGGTCACTTGGCTGGTGACCAGGTGCTGAAGTCGGTTGCGCAAGTGTTGAAGCGCTTTTCGCCGGATCAATGCTATCCTTGTCGCTATGGGGGTGAAGAGTTTGTTATCATCATGGCCCGAAAAACTTTGGAGCAGACCATTGAAGCAGCTCGTCTGATTCAGGAAAATGTCCAGCAGCTTCGCTTTGATGACATTGATAAAAAGCTCCGGGTTACGGTGAGCCAGGGGATTTGTACCGTGGATTTCTCCAGCCCGGAATCGGCCAGTATCAAAAAGTTTGAGTCCTTGCTGGAATTGGCGGATCAACAGCTCTACCGCTCCAAGCAGGAAGGGCGGAACCGGGTTTCGGCCAATTACATCACCGATCGTCATAAGTAACACGTGTTGATTTCCCAACCGCCCAAGACGAAGCAGGCTTACTTGTTGCTGGCCGTGACAGCAGCTTCCTTGGTGAGGACTTTCATTTTCTCGAGGAAGGTTTCCAGGAAGGTCATCTGATCCTGCGTGGTCATCAGGCCCCGTTTGATCAGGAGCACCGGCTGGCTGCCTTCACGTGAGGTGACAGCAGGGACCCAGCGGGCTTTGTTGCCGATTTCCGGGGGTAACTTGCTTTGGAACTGCATCCACTCTTTTAAGGTAAAGGGCACCGAGATCCGGAGGAATTCCGAATCTTCGCGAATCATGGAGAAGTTCAGCTCGGTTGCCGTAATCCGCATTTTTACCAGGCGCACCAGCTCCTGGGCCGGAGCTGGGGTGTCGCCGAAGCGGTCTTTCCACTCGGCCTGGATGATGTCGAGAGCCCGAAGGGTGCGAATATCTGCCAAACGCTTGTACTCGGTCAGCTTGACGTTCTTGTCGCCTACCCAGTCATCGGGAATATAGGCCGTGACGTTGAGATCGATAATGGCATCTTCTTTGGTTTCGGCCACCTTGCCCTGGAGTTCCTGAATGGACTCGTCAAGCATCTGGCAATACAGATCAAAGCCCACAGAGACCATATGCCCGTGTTGCTCCGAGCCCAACACGTTGCCGACGCCTCGGATTTCCAAATCTCGCTGGGCAATTTGATACCCGCTGCCCAGGGTCGTGAATTCCCGAATGGCCCGTAACCGTTCCTGGGCATCCTGGGTCAGGATTTGATCCTGGTTGTAATAGCAATAGGCGTAGGCCTGGGTTTCACTTCGCCCGACCCGGCCTCGAATCTGGTAAAGCTGTGACAGGCCAAAGCGATCGGCTCGGTCCACAATAATGGTATTCACGTTGGGAATGTCCAACCCACTTTCGATAATGGTGGTGCACAACAGGACATGATGCTTTTTCTGGGCAAAATCAAGCATAACCGTTTCCAGATCCCGCTCATTCATCTGGCCATGCCCCACAATAAAGGAGACCTCCGGCACCAGATCTTGGAGTTCGTTGAGTTTGTTGTAAATGGTCTGCACCCGGTTATGGACAAAGTAGACCTGACCACCCCGATCGACTTCCTGTAATATGGCCATCCGCACTTGGGCCGGGTTATAGGGGCCTACGAAGGTTTTAATGGGAGAACGGTTGACGGGTGGGGTGTTAATCAAGCTCAGATTGCGGATGCCGGACATAGCCATATACAAGGTCCGTGGGATCGGCGTGGCTGAGAGGGTCAGGACATCGACTTCCTTGCGCACTTGCTTGAGCTTTTCCTTGTGAGCCACCCCGAAGCGTTGTTCTTCATCGACCACCACCAGACCCAGGTCTTTAAAGTGCACGTCACGTTGCAAAAGACGATGTGTTCCGACGACCACATCGCATTCACCCAAGGTCAAGCGATCCAGCACTTCTTTTTGCTCCTTGGGCGAGCGAAACCGGGAGAGTAGCCCCACACGAACCGGGTAGGGCTTGAAACGATCGGACAGGGTATTGAAGTGCTGCTGGGCCAGGATGGTGGTGGGCACCAGTACGGCCACTTGTTTGCCGGAGAGGACGGCCTTAAAAATGGATCGAAGGGCCACCTCGGTTTTTCCGTAGCCCACATCGCCGCAGATCAGCCGATCCATCGGTTTGTCCGATTCCATGTCGGCTTTGACATCCAGGATGGCCTGCCATTGATCCGGCGTTTCGGTGTAGGGGAAGGATTCTTCCAACTCAACCTGCCATGGGGAGTCCGGCTCAAATTGAAACCCCCGGGATCGGGAGCGGGCCGCATAGAGTTCCATCAGCTCGCGGGCAATGCTGCGAATGGATTTTTGGACTTTCGACTTGGTTTTGCTCCAGTCAATGCCGCCCATTTTGTTGAGCTTGGGCGGTGTATCCCCGCTGCCGCGGTAGCGCGAAAGCAAGTTGACTTGATCCGCAGGCACATGGAGGCGATCATTGCCGGAATACTGGATGGTCAGGTATTCCCGTTTTTCGCCATCAATCTGAATTTGAGCCAGTTTGACAAAGCGGCCAATCCCATGGTGTTGGTGGACAACGTAATCGCCTTCCCGTAATTCGTCAATGGCCTTAATGGTTTCCAAATCCTGGCGCTTGGTCCCCGAGGTGGCACTGATTACCAGCTTTTTCCGGCGCCGGCCAAAGAGTTCGGCATCGGTAAAGTGGATCAGTTTTTCAGCAGGCAGCTGAAACCCTTCCAAAAGGCCTTGTTTAGCCACCAGAACATCGTAGTTCAGGTTTTTTAGATCGCTTGGCGAGATGCCATCATCGGTAATGTAGATGGCCGGGACATCCCACTCTTTGCAGTTGTCCAGGATACGCTGGGGCGTATCGGTGGTGACAAAGATCTGATATTGCTCCCGACGCAGATTCTGAAGGGCCTGAGCGGCTTCTTTCAGATCAGCCTTGTAGTTGGTCGGAGCATGAAACGTCAGTGTCAGCTTGGTCGGGTCGTTCTCGGCTTCCGGCATCACAGGAAAACTATCCAGATAAAGCTGTTTTGGCATGCGCTGGTTGAGGCGGGCCAGTCCCTCCTCGGTCGACAGGTGGTAGGTGAACCCGAGATCCAACAGGCGGCCTTTATGGATGCCTTCTTCCAATTGCCGGGTCAGGCGATCGGTATAGCCGCGCAGGTGATTTTCGGTGACCACCCAGTCATCAAAGACCACCAGGCTGTTTTCAGGCAGCATATCCACCAACGGCTTGAAGTCGGGTTCGATCAAGGGGGCATAGTAGTCCAACCCGTCCGGAATGAAGGCTTGTTCCATGGCCTGGATCTGGTTTTCCACCGTGGCTCTAAGGGCTTCTTCATCGACCGGGTCCAAGCTCTTGCATTGCGCCTCCAGGTGAGTATGCATGGCCTCGATCAGCTTGGCTTTATTGTCCTCGGACAGCAGCAGCGCATGGCGCGGAATGGCCATCACCTTGTCCACGGCATCAATCGAGCGCTGGGTGTCGATATTGATGATCCGGATGCTCTCCAGGGTGTCGCCAAAAAACTCCATCCGCACCGGGTCTCCGTTGACGGGATAGAGATCGAAAATATCGCCGCGACTGCTGAACTCGCCCGGTTCCAGAATGATGCTGGACTTTTGATAGCCCCGCTCCAGACATAACGCCGTCAGATCCTGGGGGGACAGGGTCTGGTTCACTGTCAGATGCAGTGCGTTTGCCTCTTGGGCCTCAACGGAAATGTGCTGAAGCAGCAGGCTTTTGGCCGCAAACAGATAAATCTTCGGCTCCTGGCGGGCCAGCTCCTGCCCCAGCAGGAAGTGCTGCTTCATGGTCTGGGCCAAGGGGTTGGACAGGTCGTAAGGTGAAAAATCTTCAGCCGGGTATTGGCTGACCTGGTAGCGCGGCAAGAGCTCAATCAAATCGCGATAATATCGCAGGCACTCTTGTGGATCCGAACACACCAGGATGATGGGGCACTGGTGATCCTGAAACAGCCCGGCCACGACGAGTGCTTTTAAGGCCGGATTGGCCAGATTCTCCAGATGCGTTTGAATCTGGGGGCGGTTCAGGCGAAATCGGCTCGAAAGCGATTGAAACACCTCGCTTGAGGCTTTGAATTTTTCTAAGAGCAGTTCACTGTTTCGAAGCGTGTCCTGGGCTTTGGTCGGGTTGGGTTTTTTCGTGCTCATGGCCGCCCTTCCCAACGGTGTCCGGGACATAAAGTGATTTTGCTGCCTGTGCCAAACTGAAGCCGTTTGCGAGTGCCGGCATTGAGTTCAACCACCATGTCGGCATCGACACCCGAGCTATAGATCGGGCAGGTGTTTGCCGGTTGCCTGCAAGGGGGCGCCGAATCCACGGCCGAAACCAGCGTACCCTCTCGGAAAAAAAGCATATCCAACGGGATGCGGCAATCTTTCATCCAGAAGGTTTGTACCGTGGGCTCGCCGATTAAAAACAACATCCCCTGGTTCTTGCCCAAGCGGCTTCGATGTTGAAGGCCCCGAGACTTTTGTTCAGCCGTCTTGGCCACTTCAACCTGGAAGGGGGTTTGATCAATTTGGATGCAGCTTTTGGCAAACGGCTCCATGGCAAAAAGCGGGGGTCCCGTTAGAGACCCCAGCAAAAAAGCTATTGTGAGTGCGCCTTTGAATGAGATCGTCAATACGCCCTACCTAAGTACTTCGACGGTAACTGGGGCTGTACCTGATGATAACATACCAATGGCTTGTGCGGCACCTTTGGAAAGGTCAATGATACGCCCATGGGCATAGGGACCTCTATCCGTGATGCGCACAATGGCCGAGCGGCCCGTGCGATCGTTGGTGACCCGAACCCGTGTGTTAAAGGGCAGGGACTTGTGAGCGGCGGTCATCTCATGCATATTGAACCGTTCG
Source organism: Vampirovibrionaceae bacterium NZW_1234 (assembly GCA_041697335.1). Taxonomy (GTDB): domain Bacteria; phylum Cyanobacteriota; class Vampirovibrionia; order Vampirovibrionales; family JAGQHJ01; genus JBGUGD01. The sequence goes on from JBGUGD010000030.1 coordinate 140,485, forward strand.
CCATTGGCACAGCGACGGCCGTGAAAGCCGGGGCCATACCAGGAGGCATACCCTTTGAGCATCGCTTTAACCTGCTCTTGGCCGGTTGTGTCGGCCTGACGCAATTGGCTTAAGGCCGGGGAGAAACCACGAGAAGCAATCCGAGAAGTATCCCGGCTTAACTCAGGGGCTCCCAGAGACGTTCTCAGCAAGTTGGTCCAGATAAAGGCCAGGCGTTTCTGGCTTAACCCGGCCTGCTTGGCCGTCTGTTCATCGACGGTAATCAGAACCGTCTGTCCGGTTCGGATGACAATTTGATTGTCTTCTTCACCCGGTTTAATGTCTCGGGGGCTGCCGCCATTGGCTAAATAGGCTTGCAAACGACGCTCAGCATTCAAGACCCGGGCTTGGGCAGAATAACCACCCAGCGGGCTGCGCACTTTCAAAACTTCTGTTCCGTTCACCAGCAAGCTGGCGGTTCCCGGGTCAAACTTATGGGCCAAAGCAATGCCGGACTGCTGTTCCGAAGCAATATCTGCCATCGGCACAGCTGTACTTGCGATTTTTAAATCCGACTGATCTTGCCTTACTCCCTCTTCCGACCAGGTGTTGGGGGTGATCATGGTGCTCAGGGAGACCACGACGCTACAGATAAGAATTGAGATGTGACACTGTGTTTGTTTTCGGAACAAATCCAGTTCCTCCATCTTGGTGGAGCCATGGTGTCACAATCCTGACAAATTCAACAAGAATGAATTTGGTAATTCTCAGAGTTTACCGGGGGATTGTTACAAAACTTTAAGATAAAAATCATTTGTCACGATCATCGGTATCTGAACCATATTGAAGTGAGGTCATGAGTTGTAATATCTTGGATATCTACTTTTACATTTCGTCATAATCCACGTGTGGGGCCCTAAGGGATGTGTATTGTTGGTTGTCCCTTTGGTCTGGACCTGCTGCAGGTGAGATGAGGCCCCGGTTATGGAAGTTCCTTTGTTTGGTCGATCAAACGGGAGGTGGACTCCCGCTATACTGAAATCAGGTGAGAAGGGGTCATGAACACAGAGGATTGAGAGCAGTATGGCATTATCGTTTGGTGGCATCAGTTCCGGGCTTCCGGTGAATGACATTATCCGTCAGCTTATGGCCATAGAGCGTCGGCCTATAACGTTATTGAATCAGCGAAAAGACAGGATTGCTACCCAACAGTCACAGTACACAGCCGTTTCGAGTCGGACCAGCGCGCTTCGGGATTCCTTGAACAAGCTGACCGATGCCAATCTCGGCACCTCCTTTGATCTCTTTCAGGCCCGTAGAGCCGCCAGTTCAGATGCGACAAGAGCAACCGTGTCGGTAACCAACGGGGCCTCAGAAGGCAGCTTTACCCTGGATGTTCTGCAACTGGCCACTGCCACCAAGGCTGCAAGCACTACTGAAATTGGGGCAAAAACCACTAGCACGGCGAATCTGGCCAATGTTGCCAAGGGAGCCATTACCTCCGGCAATTTCACGGTATTTATCAATAATCAGGCTCGCACGATTTCTGTGACCGTCGATAAAACCTCGGGAGATACGATGCAGGCGGTCATTGATCGGGTTGCCAATGAAATAGCTACCGTCACCGGGGCTGCAGCCACTGGGACGGTTAATGCCAGTGGGCAAGTGGAGCTTTCATACCAGGCGGGCACTACAATCCGCTTTGGGGCCGCAACAGATACCTCGAATTTCGCCCAAGTCACGCATATGTTAACCGGAACCAGTAATTCCCCGACCGATGACACGTTTACGGCACAGTACGGGACATCTACCATTGATGTGAACGGGAAGCTTATTGGGAATGCGGTCGGCTTGCAAACCAATACCATTGCTGCGGGCACGTTTAAGATTGGCACCAAGCAGTTCACGATTGATGCCAACACAACGTTGGCAGGGATCATCAGTCAGATTAACGGGAGTCCCGAGGCCGGGGTTCTGGTCAGCTACAATGTCAATACCAATAAGCTTGAAATGGTGTCCAAAACCACCGGGAATCAGGCTATCTTTATGGAGGATAATGGCACCAATTTCTTGACCAGTGTGGGATTGGTGTCTGGGACGAACAGTTTCAGCAGTCAGACGCTGGGGCAAAATGCCCAAATCAAGATCAATGGCGGCAATACCTTATCCAGTACCTCCAATGCCATCAGTTCCGCCGTCAGTGGCTTGTCGGGGGTCACCCTGAACCTGGTGAAGCAAACCGATGTCGGATCGCCGATTACCATTACCATCAACAACGATACCACCGCTGCCAAAGATGCCTTAAAGGACATTTTGAATCGGTTTAATACCTTGATCGGGTTTATTGATGAACAAACGAAAAAAGGCGCCGTGTTGTCCGGGGAAAACCGGTTGACCAGCTTTCGCAATGAGATCCGTCGAACAATTACGACCCAATCCACTGTTCCTGGATTGACCACCTATAAGACGCTGTCTCAAATCGGCATTACCAGCGGCAACGTGAATTCAAACTTTGCTCAAGGATCGGTTTCCAAGACCTTTAGTATGACCGATGCCGATTTTGATGCCGCCTTTGCAGCCAATCCCGATGAGGTGAAAAAGCTGTTGATTGGGGATGGGACCAACGCCGGGATTATCAGTACCATGAAAAGTCAAATCAATGCGGCCTTGGATCCCGAATTTGGGATATTCTCGTCCCGAGATACCTCGGCAAACAATCAAATCAAGGCCATCAATGATGCCATTGCCCGTCAGCAACAACTACTGGAAGCCAAAGAAGCCTTGCTCAGAAAGCAGTTCAATACCATGGATCAGATGATCAGCCAGTTTCGATCCCAGCAAAGCTACATCGGGTCCTTAGGGGCCAGTCAATTCTAATGGGCGCCCGCCTTCTTTTAGGAATTTGGGGTTGTAATGGGAGCACTGTTTGGAAACAGCGGGGCGGTTTTGTAACGACGCTCCACGGCCGCCGCCATCAGGCCTTTAAATAGCGGGTGTGCATTGTCCGGGCGAGACAGAAACTCGGGGTGGAATTGACAGGCCACGAACCACGGATGGTTTGCTAACTCGATAATTTCCACGAGCTTGCGATCCGGGGAGGTGCCGGAGAAGATTAAGCCGGCATCGGCCAGAATCTGGCGGTAATCGTTGTTGACTTCGTAGCGGTGACGGTGGCGTTCTTGAATCACATCGGCATCGTAGACCTGGTGAGCTTTGGTGCCTTTGACCAAGTGGCAAGGGTATTGGCCCAGACGCATGGTACCGCCTTTGTCGGCCACATCTTTCTGGTCATCCATCAGGCCAATCACGGACTGATCGGAATCGGGCTCAAATTCGACGCTGTTGGCCCGGGTGAGTTGGGCCACGTTGCGGGCATATTCAATCACGGCACACTGCATCCCCAGGCACAGGCCGAGGAAGGGAATGTGATGTTCCCGGGCATAGCGAATGACGTTGATCTTGCCTTCAATCCCGCGAGAGCCAAAGCCGCCTGGAATGATCAACCCGTCAACATCCTGCAGGAAGGCTTCTGCCGTCTCCATATCTTCGCAATCTTCGGAGTTGATCCATTTGATTTCGACGGCCGCATCGGCCCAGGCCGCCGCATGCTTCATGGCTTCGATGACGGACAGGTAGGCATCGGAGAGATCGGTATATTTTCCGGCCAGGGCCACTTTAATGGTCTTGGACGGGTGCTTCAGGGCCTCAACCGTCTTTTTCCATGCATCCAACTGAGGCGGGGTGTTTTCAATCCCCAACCGGGACAGCACTTCTCGCGCCAGCCCTTCTTTTTCCAGAGCCAAGGGGACTTCATACAGGCACTCTTGATCCAGACATTGAATGACGGCTTCGGGATCCACGTTGGTGAATTGGGCCAGCTTCAGGCGTTCGCCTTCGCTCAAAACTTTTTCGGTCCGGCAGACCAGGATGTCGGCTTGAATCCCCACGTTGCGTAGGGCGTTCACACTGTGCTGAGAGGGTTTGGTTTTGACTTCACCGGAGGTCTTCAGGTAAGGGACCAGGGTCACGTGGATAAAGCAGGTATTTTTAAAGCCCACATCGTAGCGGAACTGGCGGACGGCTTCGATAAAGGGCAGGCCCTCAATGTCGCCGATGGTGCCGCCGATTTCGCAGATGAGAAAGTCGGGGGCCAGCTTGTTGGCGGCTTCATGGATTTTGCTTTTGATTTCATCCGTGACGTGGGGGATGGTCTGCACCGTGGAGCCCAGGTAATCGCCCCGACGTTCTTTGGAAATGACATTCAGATAGATACGCCCGGCCGTGACGTTGTTGATGCTGGTCAGGTTGGTGTCGATAAACCGCTCGTAATGGCCTAAATCCAGGTCGGTCTCAGCGCCATCGTTGGTCACGAAGACTTCACCATGCTGAAAAGGGCTCATGGTCCCAGGATCCACGTTGATGTAGGGATCAAATTTTTGAATGCTGACCGTATAACCCCGGCTTCGCAGCAGGCGGCCCAGGGAAGCGGCCACAATGCCTTTTCCCAAAGAGCTGACAACACCGCCGGTAATAAAGATGTACTTGGTGGAATGGCGCATCATGGTCTAGTTTCCTTCATCTAAAATCTGGGGCACCCGGAAAAATCCGTCCTCTTCTTGAGGCGCGTTGCTCAGAAGCACGTCTCGGTCCATGGGTTTGGCAACTTCATCCGGACGGTACAAGGTGGCTTCACCGGCCATGGCAGCCAACGTGTCTGATGCCAGGTCCAGTTCATTGAGTTGGTCAACCAAGTCGAGAATTTTGCTGAGTTCTTTTGCGTATTGCTGGGTTTCTTCCGGAGTCAGGGCTAAGCGAGCCAGCTTGGCTACATGAGTTACGGTTTCTTCGGTAATCATCGGGCGGGGTGCTCCAACGTCTCGGGCATGCTTACGTCAATTGTAGCTTCAATAAACCGGGTTTTAAAGGCCTCGTAACGATCCGTTACGGGCGGTTACAAGGACCGAACATTAGGAAATGCGGGCCATATCCGTCATATTCCGCGACGGAATGGAGGGGGTCTGGGCCAACAGATGCTTTAATCGCTCCCGGGTCATCGGAACACCGGTTTGGGAAAACGGGTGCTCTGCCGTGTTCATCCAGGAGGACGCAACCAAACGAAACAAACGGGTGAATAACCGTGTGAGTGAAAACACAAGAACGTTCCTTTAATCCACGACGAGGGGAGAACAACAGGTACGGTATAACGATACCATAAAGATACGGATTTCAATAGGTTTTTAAATTTGAATGAAGATTGTAATATGCCCGGCCGATCTTCCGATTAGTCGTCCAAATGGTTGACGAGCCAGAGTAAGGCCAGGCGATAGCTGTCGATGCCAAAACCACTGATGGATCCGGTGGCCACTGCCGAGATGAGCGACTCCGCACGAAAGCTTTCGCGATTGTGGATATTGGAGAGGTGAACCTCGACAATCGGGTTGGGGTAAACGGCAAGGGCATCTCGAATGGCCACGCTGGTGTGGGTATAACCGCCTGGGTTGATGATGAGTCCGTCGGTCGTGTCGATGGCCTTGTGGATCTCATCGATGAGGACGCCCTCGTGGTTGGACTGCACGCACTGGAGCGTGATGTTGTGGCGCTCGGCAATGTGCTTCAGCATCTCGTTGACATCGGTCAAGGTATCCGTGCCATAGATGTCCGGCTCACGCTTGCCCAGGAGGTTGAGGTTGGGACCATGGAGGACCAGAAGGTTGGCAGGTTTGGGTTTATCCGGCATGAGAAGCGCTCTCCAGTTGCGTTTGTCTTAAGTAGCTTTCAATAAAGGGATTTAGCTCCCCGTCCATCACGCCGCTGACGTCGGCTGTTTCCGTATTGGTCCGGTGATCCTTGACCATGGTATAGGGATGAAACACATAGGAGCGAATTTGGCTGCCGAAGTTGATGTCCATGACGGCGCCTTTGATGGCGGCCATTTTTTCTTCATGGGCGGCAATTTTCAGGGCCAGGAGTTTGGACTTCAAGAGGCGAAGGGCAATCTCCCGGTTCTGAAGCTGGCTGCGCTCTTTTTGACATTTGACCACAATGCCCGTGGGCTTGTGCAGGATGCGCACGGCTGTTTCCACCTTGTTGACGTTCTGGCCGCCTGCGCCACCACTTCGCATGGTATCGATTTCAAGGTCATCGGGCGGGATGTCGATGTCGGTATCGAGGGCTTGCAACATGGGGCTGACCTCGACAGAGGCAAAGCTGGTCTGGCGCTTGCCGCTCGCGTTAAAGGGAGAAATCCGGACCAGGCGGTGAACGCCTTTTTCTGCTTTGGCATAGCCGTAGGCATACGCCCCGGTCAATTGAATGGTAGCGCTTTTAATCCCGGCTTCTTCGCCTTCCGACGTGTCCAGGAGCTCGACCTTGTATTGGTGCTGTTCGCCCCAGCGCATATACATTCTCAGAAGCATTTCGGCCCAGTCCTGAGCATCCGTGCCGCCAGCCCCGGCGTTGATGGTGAGAATGGCATCGGAGGCATCGTATTCACCACTCAGCAGGTTTTGAAGCTCCCATTGGTCCAAGGCCTTTTCCAGCTGGCGCAGACTTTGGGCCACTTCGGGGATAACGGAGTCGTCCTGGGCTTCCTGGCCCATGTCAATGAGGACCTGGGCATCCTCCAGGGTTTGCTGCCAGCCCTGGGCCAGATCGCGTTTGTTCTTGAGGGCGGTCAGTTGCTGGAGAATCTGTTGTGCCTGATCCGGCTGATCCCAAAACGTGGGGGCCAGCGAGGCTGCTTCTAACTCGGCAATTTTGGCCTCGTTCTGAGGGGTGTCAAAGAAACCCCCGGGCATCAGCCACACGTGAGAGAAGGGTTTCGACTTGGCGTTGGAGATCGGAAAAGTCCATAGCGGGTATCGCCGTGTTGGGTTTTGGGTCGAAAGAGGGAATGCCTCCTGTTCTTAGTTAACCACAAAGACGTGGATTTGTCCGCGGGAAGACCCCGTGGCAGGCCGGTCGACCAATCGCCTGATTTGGACAACTGTGGTATCGTGAGTGGTATCGTGGCCGGGGAGTGGGTACCATTTTGGCCCCAGCCCTCGCGGTGGTCCCGTGTGGTTTGTGATTGTTTTTGAGGAGGTCTCTGGTATGTCAGACGCCTTGGTGCCGTTATCTGTGGCCTTTGTGTGGCACATGCATCAGCCCGAGTATAAGGATAACCTGACCGGGGAGTACCTAATGCCCTGGGTACGCTTGCATGCGGTCAAAGACTACCTGGATATGGTCCTGATTCTCGAAGAATACCCGCGTATCCGGCAGACCTTCAACCTGGTGCCCTCGTTAATCGATCAGTTGGAAGATTACACTCGCCCTGAAACCCGGGACCGCCATATGTCGGTGATGCTCAAGGACCTCTTGACCGATGAGGATCGGTTGTTCATCTGCCAGCGCTTCTTTGATGCGGCCCATCACACCATGATTGCCCGTAGCCCCTACTACATGGAGCTCCTCCATCGGCGTCAGCAGATTCAATGGGAAGAACCGGATTTGACCCTGTTTAGTGACCAGGAGTACTTTGACATTACTGCCTTGTTCCATCTGGTCTGGACCGACCCGCTCTGGTTTGAGCGTATGCCCGAGCTTCAGGCTTTGTGGAAGCAAGGGGCTCACTATACCCTGGCCCAGCGTCAACAGATTCTGGAGATTCATCGCCAGATCATCTGCCAGGTTCTTCCGACGTATCGGGCATTTCAGGAGAAGGGACAAATTGAGGTCACCACGACCCCCTATTATCACCCCATTTTGCCGTTGCTCTTCAATTCCGACTCGGCCCGAGTGGCCATGCCGGAGGCGGTTTTACCGGAAGAGTCCTTCCAGTACCCGGAGGATGCCACTTATCATGTGCGGGCGGCTCGTGAGCGTTACGAGGCCCTGTTTGGGCGTCCGGCCTGTGGGGTTTGGCCGGCGGAGCAGTCCATTAGTCCCGATGCGGCTCTGTTGTTAAAGCAGGAAGGCTTTGGCTGGGCCGTGAGCAGCGAGGGCAACCTGGCTCGAAGCCTGGATATTCGCTTTGACAAGGACCCCTATGGCAACATCATCAATGTCGAAACCTTGTGTCAGCCTTACCAGTATGCCGGGCTCACTTTTTTGTTCCGTAACCTGACGCTGTCGGATCTCATTGGCTTTCACTACGCCAGTATGCCCCCGGAGCAGGCGGCCGATGACCTGGTGCATCGCCTGAAGCTGATTCAAAAGCGCTGCACCCAGATGGGCGTTGCTCGGCCTATTGTGACCATTGCCCTGGATGGGGAGAATTGCTGGGAAGGCTTTCAGAACGATGGGCATGCCTTTTTGAACGCCCTGTATGCCAAGCTCTCCGCGGATGCCACTTTGGATGTCTGTCGGGTCCAGGATTACCTGGCCTCAATTACGCCAGAGGCCATTCAGCCCTTGTCAAAGCTGCATTCGGGCTCCTGGATCAACAGTGACTTTCACATCTGGATTGGCGATCCCGTCAAGAATGCGGCCTGGATGCACTTAAAGCGTACCCGAGCGGATCTGGTCCACCTGACCGAAACCGGCCACTACCAACCCGAGATCCTGGCGCAGGCCTGGAAGGAGATCTACATTGCCGAGGGCAGTGACTGGTTCTGGTGGTATGGCGAGCCCCATAACTCAGGGCAGGACGATGTCTTTGATATGCAGTTCCGGCGGCATCTGGCCAATGTCTACCGGCTTTTGGATATGGAGATACCCAACTTCCTGGATATCCCGCTGACCGTCACCATGGGGCGTCCGGTGGCCACAGCGCAAGGGCCGATTCAACCCTGCCTGGACGGTCTTCAGCAGTCCCAGGCGGATTGGGATCTGGCTGGCTGTTTCGATCTGGTCCATGGGGCCATGCACCGGGGCACCCGGATCCTGAAGAAGGTCTACTTCGGCAGCGATCATCAGCGCCTGTACCTGCGCTTTATCGTCAACACCGAGGCTGTTTCACCCTATCATGAGGTCTATCTCTACTTCTGTACGCCGGGCAAGACCCGCCATAACTCGCCCATCCGAATGAAGAGCCTGAGCGGGCATACGGCGGCCACCCAGCGGTTTCACTATGCCTATGAGATTCAACTGGGCCCCTTGCTGCCCAATCAGTTAAGTGTGACCGCGGCCGAAGCCATGGCGGATCACCTGTGGTTTCAGCGAAGCGATTTGCAGTGCGAGGCCGTCATGGGCGATGTGCTGGATGTGGCCATTCCCCTGGACAAGCTCAACACCCACGCCGAAGACTACATTCAATTCTCGGTGGCCCTGGTGCAAGGGGGCGTTATTGAAGAGTTTCAGCCGGAGACCTTTGTCTTGTCCCTCAAACGCTATTGTGAAGCCGAGGTGACCCAGGAGCTGGATGAGCCAACCGCCTGCGCCTCTGCCTTGAGTGATCAGCCGTTTCTGGGTTCCGGTCACGCCGGTTAGCGAACGGCCTCAGGCTCAGGTGTCTCGGTGGATGCCGGGGTGCTTCGCTTGCGTTGGGCCAGGACGATTTGAATGACTGAGATATCTGCGGGCGTGATGCCGGGGATGCGCATGGCTTGGGCCAAGGTGTCGGGCTTGATTTTGGCCAGCTTCTCCCGGCCTTCGTTGGAGAGCTGGGCAATGGCAGTGTAGTCTAAATCGGCAGGCAGTTTGACCTTGTGGGCGTCGGCCAGGCGGGCGACACTTTTGGCCTGCTTGTCGATATAGCCCTGGTACTTGATTTCGGTCTCGACGTAGAGGGCCACGTCCGCCGGGACGTCTTGAAGTGCGGGGGCAATCTGACCCATCATGGCAAAACTGACCTGGGGGCGAAGCAGAAGATCATGGACGCTGGTGCGCTCTTTCAGGGGGACGACCCCAGCGGCTTCCAGGACCGGATTGACATCGGTCAAGGCCGGTTTCGTGGTTTTTAAGGTCTCAAAGAGGGCTTCAACCCGTTGGGATTTGGCTTCAAAGACGGCCCAGCGCTCGGCATCGACCAGGCCAATCTCTCGGCCCAGTGGGGTGAGACGCACATCGGCATTGTCCTGGCGCAGCAGGAGGCGGTATTCGCTTCGGCTGGTCAGCATGCGGTAGGGCTCCCGGATCTCTTTGGTGACGAGATCATCGATGAGCGTCCCGATGTAGGAGGATTCCCGGGGCAGGACAAAGGGATCCTGCTTGCCCGCAAAGCGTGCGGCATTGATGCCTGCCATCAGGCCTTGGGCCGCCGCTTCTTCGTAGCCGCTGGTGCCGTTGATTTGACCGGCGAGAAACAGGCCGGGCAGGGTTTTGGCCATCAGATCCGGATGCAGCTGGTAGGCCGGGAAGTAGTCGTATTCGACAGCACAGGCCGGGCGGATGAGGCTCACGTTCTCCAGGCCGGGCAGGGTTTTGAGCATGGCCATCTGGACATCGATGGGCAGGCTTGAGGAGAAGCCCTGGAGGTACATCTCGTAGCTGTCCCGGCTTTCGGGTTCAATAAAGAGATGGTGGCTGTCCTTGTCGGCAAAGCGGACGACCTTGTCCTCAATGGAGGGGCAATAGCGGGGGCCGCTGCCTTCGATCATGCCCTGAAACATGGGTGAGCGGTGCATGTTCTCATGGATCAGCTGGTGGGTGGCTTCGGTGGTGCGGGTCATATAGCACGGCAGCTGCTCACGTACCGGGCGGTCGGGCAGGAAGGAAAAGAAGGTCGGATGCTCATCGCCCGGGTGAACCGGCAAGTGGGTATAGTCAATGGTTCTGCCGTCGATGCGGGGTGGGGTGCCGGTTTTCAGACGCCCGGTTTCCAGGCCCAGCTCAATGAGGCTTGCGGTAATGCCGGTAGAGGCCGATTCGCCAGGACGGCCGCCGGAGAAGCATTTTTCGCCGACAAAGAGCTTGCCGTTCAGGAAGGTCCCGGTGGTGAGGACCACGGCCTTACAGGGGTAGAGAATGCCAAAGCTGTCTTCCACACCGGTGACTTCTCGGGTCACCGGGTCGGTGACCACACGCACGGCCATGGTTTGGCGCAGGCTGAGGTTGGGTTCGCTCTCCACCAGCTTGCGGGCAAAGACCTTGTACTCGGTCTTGTCGGACTGGGCTCGAAGGGCCTGGACCGCGGGGCCCTTGCTCTGGTTCAGGGTCTTGAGCTGCAGGTAGGTGGCATCGGCACAGATGCCCATAACACCGCCTAAGGCATCGATTTCTCGAACCAATTGGCTCTTGGCCGGGCCTCCGATGGCGGGGTTACAGCTCATTTGGCCTATGGTTTCAAGGCTCATGCACATCAGCAGGGTTTGGCAACCCAGACGGGCTGCTGCCATGGCGGCTTCGATGCCGGCGTGGCCGCCGCCGACCACGATGATATCGTGAGATTTCTCAATCATGGCCCCATTGTAGCGGAGGCGAGAAGGACATTCAACCCGGCTTTCTGATTTGAATCATGGGCGTGTGTGGGCCGCCCAGTCGGGGGGCGCGTGATTTACGCGTGATTTGCGCGTGAATCGCGCGTGATTTACGCGTGTTTTGCGTGTCAGGACGCGTGATTTTGGCGTGAATTCGCGGAAATGCGCGTGGGATCGGCGTTCGGCTGATGAGGGTGTCTAAGGCTGAAATCCTCTCTGGGAAAGGATGTTGGCGTATTTGGTTGTCGTTGAAAACGGCTTTTCATATTTTTTTCGGGATTTTTACGCGATTTTACGCGTTTTTCCGTTTTTTATGAAGGGATTAAGGGGGTGAAATATATCGTTATTATAGCAAAAGAACCTGCCCGAAGGCAGATTCTTTTGAATTTCTTAAGGTTTTAGCGGATTGTAGGGCTTAGGCCCTTAAGCAGACGGGGGCTTCCACTTGGGGTTTTCTACAATGATGGCCATGCCTTGGCCGCCGCCCATGCACAGGGTGGCAAGGCCATAACGAAGGTTTTCCCGCTGGAGGTCTTTGGCCAGGGTGGTCACAATCCGGGCGCCTGAGGCCGCCAGAGGGTGACCAAGGGCAATGGCCCCGCCCTTGACATTGGTTTTACGCAGGAGGGCGTCATAAGGTACGTTGTAGGTGGCCGACCAGTCTTTCATGGTGGCTACGGCAACACTGGCAAAGGCCTCGTTGATTTCAAAGCGATCGATATCGCTGAATTGGATGTTCACGCCTTTTTTCTGGGCTCCCAGCAAGGCGGCTTTTGCGGCTTCGGCGGCACCTCTACCCATCAGGTCGGGATCGACCCCGACTTTGCCAATCGAGACGATCCGGGCCAAGGGGGTTTTTCCCAGGCGTTCCAGAGTCTCTTTGTTGGAGACCAGGACAGCGGCAGCCCCGTCAGTAATGCGGCTTGCGTTCCCAGCCGTGTTGACCGCTTTTTCCAGGGTGGGTTCCGTTGGGCGTTCGGAGCGCTTGATGAGGCCAGTCATCTTGCCTAAGGTGGTGAGCATGCCGCCTTTTTTACCCCCACCGGAGCGGCGGCGCAATTTGGCCAACGATTCCACCTTGACCGACAGGCCCCGGACCCCTTCATCTTCGGCCAGAAGCACCTTGCCGGTCTCGTCTTTGACCGGGACGATCTCGTCCTTGAGTTTGCCTTCGAGGATGGCCATGCCGGCGTTGTGCTGGCTTCGAGCGGAGTACTCGTCCAGTTCCTTGTTGGTCAGCCGGTATTCCTGGGCCAGATCATCCCCGGTTTCCATCATGTTGCGCTTGACCAGGTCATGGCGCAGGCCTTCATACAGGGTGTAGCGAAAATCCCAACTGCTGGGGTTGCCTGCTTTTTTGCCGCTCACCTGGGCAATGGCCCGCTCAATGTCCTTACCCAGCGCCTGCTGAACATCTTTCTTGGTTTGGCGGTAGCGCCACAACAAGGGGAGTGCCGTAAAGAGGTTGGCCTTTTTGGCCTGATCCCCCAGGTGCTGGAAGCGCTGCATGAGTTTAAAAGAGGAAAACGGGGCGTTGGACATGCTTTCCGTTCCCCCGGCCAGGACCATAATGTCTTGGTCCGTGTCTTTGGTGATGCCGATTTTGACGGCCGCATCATGAATGGCGCTGAGACTGGAGGCGCAGACATCGTTAATCATCTTGGCCGTAGTGCCAACCGCTCCGCCAATGCCGCCGCCCTGGCCATCGTTGGGCTCCAGCACCGTGTTTCTGGCCGCATAGGGCACCTGGGTGCTTGAGGGAATGACGTTGCCGATGATTACCGACCGGACAATGTTGGCGGGAACCCCGGTGGCGTCCAGCAGCCCTTGGGCGGCGGTGGCAAAGAGCTGTTTTTCGTTGCGGCCGCGTAAGGCCCCGCTGAACTCGCCAAAGGGCGTGCGCTTGCCATCGACAATAAAGACATCTTCAAACACCGTGGCCTCGCCATGGGCTCCCAGTTGGACGCCTTGGGCAGAGGCACCAAATAACGGATGTTTTGCTGGCATGGGTCTTACAAACGGATGTCCCCCAAAAGTGGTTGCCGTGGTCCCCCGGACAGAATCAACCATGTTGTTGCTCCTCACTTAACGCTCGTGTCGCCAACCTGTGCGCGACATATGACTGACATCCTAAATCGAGGGCAGCGGTTTGAAAATGAAAAGGGCAAGGAACATAAATTTTTGAAAACAATATTGTTTATTTAACCAAAGGGGCTCGGATCGATATTGCCGGTTTTGATTCCCGGATGGCCGGGCATGGGCCTCGCCCGCGCGTCTGCTTTCGCCTGGGGTTGCCTCAAGGGCGGCTTGTCCTGTCCCGGCATGTCTGCCTTGGGTGCCTTCAATCGGACTTTGTTGGCGCATGGGGTCAGGTTCCGGCCACAGATTTTGTCATGCTGACCGGTTTGTGTTAAATTTTGATCCTGTGGAAGAACCCCTTTTACAGAGGCGTGCTTTTCTTTCAAAATCTTGAAAGGATGCACCCGGTGGCGGCCCGTAGCGCAGCTTGGTAGCGCGTACCCTTGGGGTGGGTGAGGTCGCAGGTTCGAATCCTGTCGGGCCGACCATTTTTAAATCACCCCAATTCACGTCCTTTGTCCCGATTTGGAGACGAAGGACGTTGATTTTTGTCCTCGAGGCAATTTTCAGAGTCCGGAGGGTTTTTCTGAAGCAGTCGTTGATCGGGTTTCGTGTCCGATAGCGTTTTAGCTCAATTCCTTGGAGAATGCCCCCCGTATGATGCCCCTGTCTTCTGCTTCCCGTTTTTCCGGTAAAGTGTCCATCGTGTTGCCGGGATTAACCCGCCTTCGGCCTGATAAATTTGATGATGCCCCAGGTAATGCCTTGCATGAGCATCATCTGACCTCTCATGCGATGGCCCCTCACGGTCAGGTCCGCCGTCTGGTTGCCCAATTTCGGTCCAAGTTCCCGAGTGTGCGCATCAGCTTCAGGCCTTGGGCACCCGGCGGCGATGGTGTGAATGCCGATTATTTGCTGTCCGTGAAAGACGGGACTCAGAAAGCCCGTCAGCGCGGCTTGGCCAAAAAAGTGGCCCGCCGCGTGCTTCATCTTCTCGAGGCCAAGGGGATTCAGGCGATGCCCCTGACCCGTGAGCAAAAGGCTCGCTTCCTGATGCATGACAGTTTATTCCCCAATACCGATGATCTGGGAAATATTGAATCGTAAACCGGATCTGCCCACACGAACATGATTTTGGCTATGGGTTAAAAACGCCCCCAGGACCGATGTCTTGGGGGCGTTTTATGTGAATCAGTCCACGGGTTGGGGACTAAGGCGTGGTGCTGGTGACGGTCAAGGGCTGACGCAATTTCAGTTCCAGAATGTCGCCGGCAGGAACCACCAGTTCGCTGCCTTTGCTGGCGGCAGCAGAACCGGCACCCAGGCCAGCGCCCAGGATGCTGCCCCACATCAGGCCTTCGTTGGTTTTGTCTTTGTCCGTCAGGCGGCCAATAACAGCACCGGCTGCGCCACCAATGGCAGCCCCACCCAAGGTATGGATGGCGGCTTTGCCCAAGCGGCCTTTGGTCGTTCCGGCCACTAAAGCTCCGTTTTCAGCGTTGACTTCGGCGGAGATGGCAAAGGTGCGACCATCGGGGGTGCGGATTTGGTTAAAGTCCATGGTGACGGCACCGTTGCGGATGGCCCGAGCTGCGGGAGTGATTTGCGTAATGCGCCCGGATACCTGGCTGCCCTGAGGCACTACGATCTCACCTGCCGCGCTCAAAATGGGGCGATCCAGGGTTAAGGTTACGGTATCCCCGACTTGGCTGCGATCCGAGCTGAAAGGCTGCGTGGTGACCGCACTAAAGATGGTGTTGGGGGGGACCACAGACACCCGGCCCCGCAAGGTGTCGTTTTGCTGGGTCTGGGTCATGGAGCCGCTGGTGTAGCCACCGGTGGTGGTGTTGGGCTGTTGTTGGTAGGGATTGGTGGCCGTGGAACCGGTTGTGTTGGGCAGGTTCGGGTTATTGGCCACGTTTTGGAAATGATCCGTCATGACGGCAATCTGAGCCCGGGTGGCCGGGGTGTTGGGTTCAATCAGATTGGCGCTGGGGTAATTGGCAAAGATGCCGGTTCGAATGGCCGCAGCCACTGAAGGTGCTGCCCATTGGGGAATCTGGTAGGCATCGCTGTAATTTTGCAGGATTTGGGCAGTTTCTTGGGGGTTTGGCAGGGGAACCCGTGCAGCTTTGACCAGAACAGCCATGGCTTCGGCTCGGGAGATGTTTTGGTTAGGGCGAAAATACCCGCCAGGGTAGCCTGAAACCAAGCCGTTTTGAGATACGGTGCGAATGGCCGGACTGGCCCAGAAGCCGTTGGGCACATCCACAAAACCGGAGCTGTAGCCGCCGCCTTGCGGATTCAGGCGAAGGGCTTTCACCAGCATGGTGGCAAATTCGGCCCGGGTCACTTGACCTTCGGGACGAAATTCACCGGTCGGGTAGCCGTTAATAATGCCTTGCTGGGATAAATTTTCGATTGATTGCTGGGCCCAGTGGCCTCCCACATCAACAAAACTTGCTGCAAACGTCGGGAGCATCAGGCTGGTGGCGAGAGCGAAACTGAGCACGCCCATTGCGATCCGTTGTGTATGCTGTGCCATGAGTTGAACCTCCATCTTCTATGTATCAGGGCATCTCAGGATTTGCATGAGCAATTGGCCCTCGGCATGGATGCCCCATCTGAGTGTAAGAGACGAGGATCCGGCGGAATGTTCCACCTGGCTCAGGTATGAAGCCTGAGGAGGATTGGGAGAATGGGGCATCGGGAAAACTGCCTCAAGAAGCAAGTTTACCCCTCTCTCTGGAAAATCCGAGATGCTGTTGCTACTCTACCGTAATCCGAGGCAAAGCGTCTACCGACTGCGGGAGAAGACAGGAAGCGGGTAAAACTTTACAAAGCGTAACGTTTGTCGCCCTCCAGTTTGGTAATGTCGATCTGAGGAGCGTCGGCTATCCAATTGATTCAAGCGGTTTTTTGAAATAGGACATCAACCAGGTGGTTAATTTATCAGGGCTCTTTCGGCCTCTGGGTGGGAAATAGCCCGCCTAGGGGAGCAAATCGGAAAAAGATTGACCAGGTGGACATCAGGTTAGGCCAGGTGGTCAATACGAAAGCATTTGCATTCTTGATAAAAAGATGAGATAAAGTTACCCAGAAAACGGTGTCTGTTTTCACTGGAATACGTTGGGAATAGACCCCTGTTGGGAAAATCTTAGTTCTGTATGGTTGAAGAATTCGAAAAAAAGGAGAAAGCAGTATGACTTTCAATAAATTACTCGCCGCCAGCGTGTGCCTCGTGATGGGCCTTGGCGTTGCTGCAGGTGCGTTCGCTGATCAGCATGAAGCTAAAACCGTTGATCCCAGCTACCGCGGTACCGTGAACGTGGATGTCATCGACACCAACGAATCCAACTTCCGCAACCGGATCCAATCTGAATTGGTGGAAAGACCGGCTCCGCAAATCGGCCAAACCCGCGCCGCTATCGAAGCCGTTTATGGTCCTACCCAAACCGCCTTGGCTCCGAACAAAAACTATGATGTTTACACCAATGAGTTCGATCTGACCGATGGCAAAATGTTCCGTCGCACCTTGAACCAACGTGCTCTGCGTGTTTACGAAGTAACCTACAACACCACCGGTGACCAACGCACTGGTAATGACAAAGCGGTTGACGTTAAACTGCGTGTCATTCCTCGCGTGGGCGACCACAAAAACATGATGACCAAATTGTTGGGCGAACCCATCCAAACCTTCCCCAACAAAGAAGGTCAACACGCCATCTTTGGTATCCCCAAAGAGCGCTTTGTATTCTACAACGATGTATTGGCTAGCCCCTACGAAGCTGTAAACGCTTACTTCAACGCTGACGGCTTCATGGTCGGTCAAGAATTCATGCCCGTTGGCTACCGCGGTTGGACCACCTTGACCTCCGCTGGTCGCAGCGTGGAATTCGAAAGCGATCGCCAACCCGACACCAAATGGTCCTGGTAGGCTGACGCCGAATCGTCGTTAACGACTCGACAATGGACACTGTGGATTGCATCAGCAGTCCACAGTGTCTTTTTATGGGTACGATAAGCCCAACCCGCGGTTGAGAGAGGGTATATGGACGTTGCGTTCTTTGGCCACAGGCCTCGTGTCTGACAAACATCGGCACAGCCGCTGCACCCGATGATGCTGGGCGGTTGAGCGCTTTGGGAAGATAACTGGGATAAACCGAGGCCTTGGTGAAGGAAGGGGAAAAATTACTCTGCGCTTGAGACGTTTTTCAAGTCGTTGAGGTAGGACTGAACCACTTCCTTGTTGGGGGCATCGGGCATCAGCTTCAGGTATTGGTTCAGCTCGACAATGGCCTTCTGGTTCTGGCCCTGCTCGCCGTAAGCCAGGCCCAAATGAAAATGGGCTTCGGCAAAGTTCGGGTTGATGCGCAAGGCTTCCATGTAGCGGGTTTGGGCTTCGGCCGGACGCTTTTGATTGAGATACAGGTTGCCTAGGTTGAACTGCAAGTCGCTGTCGTTGGGGTTGGCTTCAATGGCCAATTTGTAAATGACCTCGGCTTCGGCCATTTTGTTCATCCGGCGAAGCGTGCTGGCATAGTTACTCAGCACGCCGGAGGGCAGGGCTTTTCGAAAATACTTCAGGGCCTGATCTTCTTTTTTCTGAAGCAGTGCAGCTTTTCCCAGCTCGTTCAGGAGCTGCGGGTCCTCTTCATGGTACTTCAGTGCCGTTTCCAGAATGCCCTGGGCCTTGGCATACTGGCGATCGTTCATGTAGAGAATGGCAAGGGCCAGGGCATATTCCTGCACCTGGGGGGCTTTTCGAAGGGCTTCCAAATAGGAGGCTTCGGCCTCTTTGGGCTTGTCGTCATCATCCAGCTTTTTGCCCGTACGATAGGCCTTTTCAGCATCAACCAGCTGGTTGACCTCGTAGGTGGTGAGCTTGTTGAGGGTGTTGAGCAAGCCCCCGCGGGCCACGGCCCCCGGTGGAAACTTGATGTGGTCGTTTGCGGCCGTCTCGGACAGTTGTTGGACCTGTTGGCGAGCCATTTCCAGTTGCTCTTTGAGGTAGATGATCTCTTTGTCAGATTCTCCCAGCTGGGTTTTGAGTTGATCAAAGCTTTGTTTGACCTGGTTTAATTCGATTTGAAGGGCCTTGATGCGCTCTTTCTCCGGGCCATGGACAGGGGTGTCCACCAGGCGTTCCTGTTCGGCCTTGATCCGGGCAATCGTAGCGTTCTGTTGCTGAACCACGCGCTGGAGATCTTTGACCTGATCGCTAAGCTGGTTACGCTGACGCCGCAGCGAGTCGGCTTCGAAGACCTTGCGGTCAAAATCCTTGGCCGGGACTTGGAGGGTGGTTTTGGCTGCAAAATCTGCTTTTTTACTGGTGGTGTCATCCACTGCCGTTTCGGAGTCGCTTTCATCCGGGGTGGCGGCAAGTTCTCGGGCCTCGGTGTCCGAGGGGCCGGCTGTGTCCGTTACGGAGGTGGGCGGGATGATCTGAAGCACCAGGGTATTGCTGTCTTTTTGCAAGAGTGTGGCCGTAGTCTGAGGATCCTTGGCCCGAAGCACCAGGCGGACCAGGGGATCGCCGGCTCGGAATTCATCCAGCGTGGCCTGGGAGATTTCGGGCATATAGGACACCAGTTTTTTCAACAAATTATCCTTGCCAGGCAGGCCCAAGAGGGTTGCATCCTGGATGTCCAGGACCAGCCGTCGCTCCCCTTTGGAGAGCGGCGTTTTGAGATCGGCTTCTTTGGGGGTGGAGAGCTTCAGAATAATTTGGTTGCTGCCCGGGTTGACCTGAAAGGAGACAATCTTGGAGGGCGTTTCCGAGGCCGATGCCAGGGCACTGAACAACAACAGGCCCAAAATGCCAAAAGAGGCCAAAGAGGGCCAAGGGACTCGTTTTCGGGGTTGGGACACACCGGGTTGGCTGGCAAATCGCGTCATGTTATTCCCACTCATCACAGGGAGCCTACTCTTCAGTATACCATTGTTTCACCCGTTGCGGCGCAGCATTCGATGGTATCGCAATGACCCAGACGGCGCGGGTTTATGGCCCAGGTTCAATGGACCGTAAAGAGGCGTCTCGTGCTGCCCTCTTCGCTAATGGGCATGGTAACCTGTTTGAGGCACTTCGGGCAGCGGCCCTGAAAGGCGGACTCGTCCTTGGTGAGGTAAAGCCGGTTGTAGACGCGACAACAGTCAAACATCAGGCTGATAAAGGGACGTTTGAACCCCGGTTGTGTTGATGTCATCGATTGTAGTCCCCAGGATTGTTAGTGCCTAAGATTTCATAGTCAATGGACGGCGGGGGTGTCATATGGCGGACAACCAAAGAGCTGCTGACTTGGGCCCCCCCATGGACCGTGGGTGAGTTGACAATCTTGCCTTTGACCACCATCTGGGTAGAGCTGCCGCCGTCAAAATTCATGGCCTCCACGGCTCCCAAGTTCTTCATGATATGCGCCATCTCGGATAAGGTGACGCCCACGGACTTGTTCTGACGGCCATCGACGGTCACCATCAAGAGTTTTCCCGTTTTGGTGTAGCCCACCGCGGTGCGCGGCGCTGCTTTGGTAAATGCGCCCATGCGAAAAGACTGTTCTTTTAGATCCACGTAAACCTGGCCGTTGCGAACAAGATAGGGGCCCCCACTAACCGCATAGACCACGTTGGACCAGTCGGGTGTGGTGAAGAGGTTAATGTTGGCAGGATCGCCGACTTTGAGGCTGTCTGTCAATGCCGACTGAGGACCGATGATGACAAAGCCATCAGTGGGAATACTCATTCGATCCGTGGAAATGGCGGCAATACGATTGTTGATAATCTGGATCTGGACGCCATCCTTGGAGGTGGGTGGGGCCTGGTTACCCCAGTATGGAGAATACAGGATGTATTGCTCCTTGTTGACCCGGGGTTGGTTGACGGTATGAAGGCTTAACGTTGTTTGCTGCGACGTGAGCTTGCCTTTGAGACTGACTCGAGCCATCTTAAGCTCTTTGTCTCCGGTTAGGCCCAGGCTGACCCGGTTGTATAAGGGGCCCGTAATCAGTTCCTTGTTGCGGATGACCGTGCCCAGAACGGTGCCTTTATCGGGCTTAAAAAACGAGGCGTTGATACCGGCCACCGCTCCGGCCCGATTGACCATTTGCGTGACCCGAGCTTTGCTGTGAATTTTATCCCCGGCCAAGACCGGTTCGACCACGATGGCCGGATCCTTCATATCCACCTCCAGCACATGAATGCTGATGGGCCCATGGCCCGAGGATTTGACGATATGCTGATGCATCACGCCAGGAGCAATGGCTTGCTGGCGGTTGGTCTGATACTGATCCGGAATGCTGATCAGCAACCGGTTGGGATTTTGCAGGGGGGTGACTTTGAGCCCGCCTCGGCCCTGGTGTTTCAAAAAGACTTGAATTTTGTTGCCTTGGGCTTCCCAGTAGACGCTGTTGAGGTTGCGGTTGCCCGTGACCGGCAGGCTTTGGGTGGTGAGCGTGGGGCTGAGCTTGCCTTCAAACTGCAAGGTGGTCAGGCTGTCGGAATGTTGTTGTACGCTATAGCCTTTGGGATCGGCACTCAAGTCCAGAACCACATCCACCCGATTGGGTTGGGGAATGAGACGGACTTTGGTCAGGTCGGCCGCAGCATCGGCACGCAGGGTCAAGACCCCCAGAAAAAGAGCCAAGCCCACTTTATGAAACACTTTCCATTGCTTGAGATTCAACACGTTCACGTCATCACTCCCATTGGACCACGCCTCTTTACATGTAAACATCGATTCCCCGAAACCGGCTGAGCTGTTTAGAGGATTCCCTGGAAAGTTTCCTCAACCGCGCCGAGCTTCCGCTGGATTATACCCTCCAAGTGAATGGTATCCTTGTGGGATATCATTTGCTGTTTTGATAGTTACTATATTCATTATAGGAAATTTTTCGGTTCCGGTTTGGTTTTTTCTAAAATGTTTAGAGTCTTACGGCGGTTATCGGCAACAAATGGGACTTTCTGAAGGGTGTTTTTATAAAATGACCGTTATTTGTGAGGTTTGTTCCCCGGTGTGAGATGAAAATAAACAAGGAACCCTCTCGGGATGACAGGCCAACTTGATAGGGTATCATAGGCATAGATGGGCCTGATCGGCCTTCGGTCGAATCGGGTGTGTCGCAACTAGGAGGATGTCCTCATGGAGACCCAACTTCAGCCAGCACATCGGATTTTGATTCTGGGCGGTGGCTTTGCCGGGATTAATGCCATGATGACGTTGGAAAAGCTCTTAAAACACCGGCGCGATGTGGAAATAACCCTGGTGAGTGAAGAGAACTTTTTTCTGTTCACCCCCATGCTGTCGGAAGTGGCCATTGGGGCCGTGGATCCTCGCCATATTCTGACGCCCATTCGACAGCTGTGCCATCAAACCCGCTTTTATCGGGGCAAGGTGATGAGCATGGACTTTGCCTCCAAAAGTGTTGAGATCTTGCGCCGTGACCGGCCTGACGAGCCTCACGAGATTTTGAAGTATGATGACCTGATTCTGGCTTTGGGCAGTACCTCAAATCGCATGCTGGTTCCCGGGGTGTTTCAACATGCCTTTGACTTTAAAGACATCGGTGATGCCATTGCCATTCGCAATCATATTTTGGACATGTTTGAATGTGCCGAATCGGCCATGGATACAGCCCAAAAACGGGCCTTTTTGACTTTTACCATTATTGGGGGCGGATACTCCGGGGCTGAATTGGCAGCGGCCATACGGGAATTGGCGCTTCGGATTGTGCCCCTGTACCCCTCGATTTCAGTCGACGACATTCGCGTGTTGATCATTGAGGCCCAGAACCGGATCTTGTCCGCGTTGCCCGAAGATCTGTCGGAGGATGCCCATAAGACCCTGGAAGCCATGGGGGTTGAGGTGTATCTCAATACCCGGGCCCAGGAGGTGGGATCCACGTGGCTGGAGTTGCATACGGGCGTTCGGATTCCGGCTCATACGGTGGTGTGGACTACCGGCATTGTGGTGCTCCCCTTGATGTGTGGCCTGCCTGTGGATAAGGATTCCAAAGGCCGGCCCGTCTGTGGTGCGGATCTTCGCTTTGAAGGGTATGACTCGGTTTGGGCCATTGGGGATAACGTCTTGACGCCCCGGCCTGAAGGCGAAGGGTATTTCCCGGCAACCGCCCAGATTGCCGTTCGCCAGGGCCAACATGTGGCTCGTAATCTGGTTCGGGTGTTGCAGGGACAACCAACGGTGCCCTTTGCCTATGAACCCAAGGGGGAAATGGTGGTCCTGGGGGAACGATCGGCCGTGGCTGTGATTATGGGGCGGAAACTGACGGGATTCCCTGCTTGGTTGTTGTGGCGGCTGTTCTATCTGTCTCGTCTGCCCACGTGGAAGAAGAAATTGCGCGTGGGGGTGGATTGGCTTCTCAATATTTTCGGGCCTTTGGAGACCACCCAATTAAAATCCTACTTCGACGATCAGCCCGGGACCCGATCTCCTGAGATGAGCCCCATCCCCATGATGTCGAAGCCCCCATCCCGAGGGACATAGCCGGGCTGCTCAAAGATCGAGAGTGTGGGTCGTCGGCACCTTGATGTTATTTGGCCTGTTGTTCTTTTTGAGCGGAGGAGCGAAATGTCGGCCCAAGGGGCACCCTTGAAAAAATCCTCCCTAAAAAAACTTACGAAATTTTAAATCCTGTGTTACCATCAAAACAGTAAGTTCTGGAGTGTCAAGTAATAGAGAGAGTTGGGTAATACACCGTGACATATTCACACAGCGCGGCGGTTCAGCAGGAACCGAAACACCTTTCCGATGTTACCTACCTATCCCCACTTTCCCAGCATGTGGTACGTTTGCCGCAGCAGAAGACCGGTCTATCTCCGGTTCAGAAGCTGGGATACGGACTCTTGACGATTGCCTTTGCCTTTGGCCTCGCACAAGCGCTGCGCTGTGGCATTGCCAGCGGAATTAAGCTGGAACGCCTCGCTGCACAATTGTCGATGCTGGAGCAAGTGCATCAGCAAGCCCAAGTGGAGCAGGCCCGGTTGCAGGATAAAATTTCCCTGTACAGTTCCCCCATTGGTATTGAAGAAATGGCACGGGAACGGTTGGGGATGGTTGCCGACGATGAGGTTCTGGTTCGGCTTTATCCCGTTTCAGTGGCCCAGCGATAGGCAGAGATTCTTCTCCAAAGGGGTATAATCGAGAGAATCGTGTGTTCGGCGGAATGCCAAGTTAACTGAAAAAGCCCTTGTTAATCTGGACAAGGGCTTTTTCTCAAGCACAGATACGAGAAACAGATTTCCCCCCGCACTTACTGGATTCGATGGTTGTTCACCCGAAAGGTAACCGGCTCAATTTCTTTGCCATAAAGCTTCAGGGTGAATTCATCCAACGGGGCAATGTCATCGTATTTGAAATGATAAGTATTGATTGCCGAATAGGGCAGAATGGCCGCCGACTTGTCCTCATCGGCCAGGTATTGGGGAATGGATTTAGTGGGATAGATGGTTCGATTGCGGCCGTTGCCCACGCCTTCAATAACGGCATAGTACTTTTTGGCAAAGTCGGAGCTGTTGCCATAGAGGGAGACAATAAATTTAACGCTCGGGTGGAGGTAAATATAGTCAATGTCCTGGACAATGGCTTTGCGGGTTTTGCTGACTGCTTCCGGACTTGCCACGGAGCCTTTGAACTTGCGCTTAGACGCGGTGCGGGCAATGTCCATGTAGGGGGTGTAAATGTTCAGCAATGCCCCGTTTTGCCCCTCAATCCAGTTGCTGCCCAGGAATGTGCTGCGAGGCAGGCCCCGGTTTTCCATGCCGTATTTAACTGCTTCGCTGATGGTGCGATCGGTCAGCTTGACCATGCCGTATGCAGGCCATGGGCCGATGACGGTGATAACGAGACTCAGCAAAAGCAAAAACGGGATAAAAGGGCGGTGTGTCATGAAACGATCCTCGGCTTGGGGTTTATATCGTGACGGAGATGGGCATGATTTACCAGAGGCTTGGTTTATTTTATTGTAGAACAAGGATACCCGAAAGACGACTCGGGCCAGAAAGACAATAAGGGATTACATCATGGGAAAACGTGTGTTTGTGGTTGTTATTGACGCCCTGGGTGTTGGCGCATTACCGGATGCACCGGCTTTTAACGATGCCATGACGGTCAATACCCTGGGCAACATTGATGCCAATGTGTCTTCTTTTTCGCTCCCTACCATGGCCTCTCTGGGGCTTGGGTACATTACCCCGATGCGCCACATTGAAGCCGTGGCTTCTCCTAAGGGGTTTTATGGCAAGATGGCCGAGTACTCCCAAGGCAAGGATACGACTACCGGCCATTGGGAGATGATGGGTATTTACCTGGAAAAGCCGTTTCGTGTGTACCCGGACGGGTTTCCGCCTGAAATTATTAACGCGTTTATTGAGCGCACAGGCTGTGGGCAGGTTCTGGGCAATATCCCAGCCTCGGGGACTGCCATTTTAGACCAGTTGGGGCCGGAGCATCTGGCCACGGGCTATCCCATTGTGTATACCAGCGCGGACAGCGTGTTTCAAATTGCGGCCCATGTGGAGAAAGTCCCGCTTGCAACCTTGTATCGCTGGTGCGAAGTGGCTCGGGAATTATTGCAAGGCGAGCATGAAGTCTCTCGTGTGATTGCTCGGCCCTTTATGGGCACCCCTGGCAAGTTTGAACGCTTGGGTGGCGATCGCAGAGACTACGCTGTTCCGCCACCGCCGGGCAGTTGTCTGGATGCCATTAAACAAGCTCACGGTGTTGTTCTGGCTGTGGGTAAGATTGAAGATATCTTCTGCCAGGTGGGGGTCACCCATGCCATCCATACCAAGGGGAATACTCACGGGCTAGAGGTTTTGGGACAGATTGTCCGTAACGAGTTGCCCTTGGAACCGCTAAACATCACGGATCAGCCGCCGTCTGCCTTTGATGCCAACCGTCAATTCGTCTTTGTCAACTTGGTTGATACGGATATGAAATACGGTCATCGCCGGGATGTGGAAGGCTACGCCCGTGCCCTGGAAGAAATCGATGCGGCCTTCGGTCGCCTGCTTCCCTTACTTGGGCCTGACGATTTACTAATGATTACGGGTGATCATGGCTGTGACCCGACCGCACCGGGCTCAGATCACACCCGGGAGTACATTCCCATTGTGATGTATTCGCCTGCCTTATCCGGTGGGAATGTTGGGACTCGTCAGAGTTTTGCCGACATCGGTCAAACGGTGTTGCATTGGTTAGGTTTGTCCAACACCGCTGTGCCCGGAGTATCGATGCTGACCGATGTGGGTCAACCTGTGCCTTCTGCCTAAAATTGGCTTACACGGCTTTAATGAGAAAAGCTAATATTGCTGTGATAATGAATTGCCCGCTCTGGGGTGTTTATCGCAGCCGGTTTTTGTCCGTCCTGCATAATGTCATAGATGACCCATTCAATGGGTGTGCGTTTGCCTTCTGCCGGATGCGTGGCATCGGATACGCCATAGGGCATTAAGATGTGAGACAAAGCGCCATAGTCGATGTGATTGGCTTCAGGAAAGATACGGGTTTTATAGGCATTGGAGGCTTGGACGAAGCCCTCCAGATCCAGATTGTATGGTGTTTCTCGCGGGGGTAGAAACAAGGCACTGCTCAGGGGAATCGCACCATCGTTGTAGCGAAACAGATTTATAAACTCCCCTTCCGGCTTTTCGGCTGTCCGAGATGGCAGTTCGGCAAGCTGGCGATTGGTGTAGCGCATGACACTGTTGGGAGAATAAATATAATTGGGCAACACTGTTCCAATGACCCTGCCGGGCAATTTGATAAGATCAGCAGGGGTGGGGAGGGGAAGGCTGTTTTTGGCTTCTTTGGGGCGGGTGTAGTTGTTTTCCAGATAGCTGGCATGGATGATGAGTTTGGTTTTATAGGCACGAATGTATTCCTGCTCTTCTGCAGTGTAAGGTTTCCAAGGGGATTCAATCTTTCGTTTTCCTTTGGCGTAAGTGAGAGGATGGGATTGATCAAAATCATTCCAACGCAGTTGCTCGATAAGATTACCCTTATGGGCCATATAATACTGATAAAGGGCTTTTTCCATTACTTTGCGAATGGGTGAGGGGTTGGGTGGCCGCAAGTGGTTGACATACCAGTTACGCGAGAACAAAGGTGAGCCGTGAAAGGGGACGGCAATGGCAAAGACCTTGTCGACCCGGTTGAAAATGGCCGGATCCTGCATGACATCATACCCAATCAGTCCTCCCAGGCTGTACGTCACTAAGATGTATTTTTGTTCCGGGGGCAGGTTGGCAAAATGCTTGTTCAGTTCTCTCAGAAAATCCTGGCTCAGCCGACCCCGCTTTTCCGTGGAGTCGTAGAGATACAGGTAGAGTTTGTACTTTTCTTTGAAGGAGGGTGTTTGGTTGGCAACGACATTGAATTTCTTCCACCAGACACCAAACTGGTACTCTTCGGCCCGACCCGGAACCAGAATAACCGGGGTTCGGGTTCCCAAGGGGGAAGTGTCAAAGGCATACATGTAATCGTATTGCTTTAAAAAGAAGCGGGTAAAGCGGTTTGGCACGGTTTGCTCTTTTTTGACCCGAGAATGAATACTGTTCGCCTTGGTTTGGGGTTCTTCGAGAACCTCTTCGGCACATGTGTAAGCAAGGTTACTGACGAGAAACGATCCCATCACCAACAAGGTGACCAAGACGGGGCCAGAGAATTTTGTGAAAAACTGAAGGCATCGTTGCCACATCAGCGTGCGAGGGGAAAACGGCATAAGGATGAGACTCGAAAAGGGGTACAGCAAATTGGAGCAATGTTTCTTGATTTTAGCGTGGATTACTGGAGAGCGGAGACTGCGTTTGACGTATCTTTTCTAGAAAGCCGCCTCATGGTGGTGAGAAAACTGCTCGAGACGGGCTTGGGGAAGCAGGGTTTGGTAGAGATCATCTAATTGGTGGATTTGTGTTTGAATATCAAAATTTGCCTGGACCTGGGCCTGACAAGCCGCATGCATGCGGCCCAGATTCATGCGCTGGTCATAAATATGGGTCAGGCATTCGGCCAGAGCTCTAGGGTTGTTCGGCTCGTAGAAAAACCCGTGGATCCGGTCCTCAATGATTTCAGGATACGGGCCACTCCGGGGCACGACAACAGGGATGCCCCGCAGGAGGCTTTCTAAGACAGTTCGGCCAAAGGCTTCGTTAGAGGAGGGCATCAGCAGTACGTCCTGATGACGATAACATGTATCGATGTCTTCTGTGTAAGGGGTGAGATCAACGACGTTAAAGAGGTCATGGCGTTCCAGGGTCTCACGAATATGCCGTTCAAAGCGCGGGTCAATAAAGTGCCCATACGCCTGAAGGCGAAACGGCATGGACGCTCCCCACTGGGCTTTGAGTATGGCCATGGCGTCAATCACATCTTGAAAGCGTTTGCCATCACTCAATCGTCCCAGATACAGCAGGTGTAGCGGTTGATTTTCATCTTTGGCCGGTCGAGGTGGCCATTGGGGTATGGGCTCCAAATCAATGGCATTGGGCAGGATCCGGTAACGTTGGGGGGTATTCTGGGTATAAGGGGTAAACTGCTGATAAACATAGTCCGAAATACACAACACCTTCGCTGAAAAGGCATGTACGATGGCTTTGGTGATGTTGGCTCCTAAGGTTAGTTGAAACCGATGTGATTGGGCGTTAAACATTTCGCGAATGTGCCATACATGAGGGACTCCGGCCATATGGGCTGCCAAAGCACCTTCCAAGGAAATCAAGGAGTTGGTGTGAACGATATCAATACGGTGCTGGCGAATGAGCTGAACCAACGACAGAATGCGTCCTGAGTTTATCAACAATGCCCCCACGTCACCCAGGCGCTGCAGGAGATTACGACGCGTATGCTTGGCACTGGGGAGCCGGGAATGAGAGAGAACGGTGACGCCAGGCAGGGCTTCCAACAGAGTGCGAAGTGGCCCGTCCTTGGCCATGGAGACGTAAACGTGATAGCGCTCCTTGGGCAATTGCTCGGCCATCAAGAGCAGGCTTTTCTGGGAGCCAAACACGGCCCCATCATGGCAGAGAAAGAGGACGCGGATTTTTGAGTTGGGTGAGGCAGGGGCCGAAGCAGTAGGCATGGTCGAGCGGCGAGGGAGGGTTCTCATGCGACTCCAAATATTACTGATGTCTCAGTTTGTCTTCACGTTGTACCGTAACGCAAAAACCCAGCCCAAGCAATGTGGCGATTATTGGGGAACAACGATGTTGACCAGTTTGTTCGGGACCACAATGACCTTGAGGGGTGTTTTGCCATCCATGAACTTTTGAACCCGGTCGTTTTCCAGGGCCATTTTTTCCAGCACCCCTTTTTCGGTGTTGAGCGGGACCGTGGCTTTTTCCCGGACCTTGCCGTTCACCTGGAAAACAACTTCCACAGAATCGGCAACCAAGGCCTCTGTATTCACCGAGGGCCAAGACTGATGGTGAACGGAACCGGAACCACCCAGTTTTTGCCACAGTTCTTCGGTCAGGTGGGGCGTGAGGGGGGCCATCAGAATTAACAACGTCTTGATGGCCAGACTGAAGACCGGATCCTTGGTATTGGTCGACACGGGGTATCGGCTGATGCCGTTTACAAATTCACGAACCTTGCTAATGACCGTATTGAACTGGAATTCCTGGGACAAATCGGTGGTGACGCCCTGGATGGTCTGGTGCGTCAATTGATAAAGATCCCGTTGAAGGCCTTGTAAATCGCGGTAATTGGGCTCAGCTAAGGAGACATCCAAGGCTGACTGATTGTCCACAACCAGGCGCCAGGTTTTACGCAGAAACTTGTAGCACCCTTCGACACCGGCATCCTTCCAATCAAAGTCACTTTGCGGTGGGGAATCGCTCAAGATAAAGAAGCGGGCAGTATCGGCCCCGTACTGGTGAAATACGGTATCGGGATCGACGGTGTTGCCTTTGGATTTACTCATCTTGGCGCCATCTTTCAGCACCATACCCTGCGTCAACAGGTTGTCGAAGGGTTCCAGAAAATTAATCAAGCCTTGATCATGCAAGACCATGGTAAAGAAGCGTGCATAGAGCAAGTGCAAAATGGCGTGTTCAATCCCACCGACATACTGATCGACATTCATCCAGTGGTTGACGGTGGCGCTGTCAAAAATCCGGTCCTCGTTCAGGGGATCCACAAACCGCAAGAAGTACCAGCTGCTACAAACAAAGGTATCCATCGTGTCGGTTTCCCGGGTGGCTGGCCCGTGGCATTTGGGACAAGACGTATTTACAAAACTCTCAGACGTGCTGACGGGTGAGCGGCCTGTGACAGAAAAATCCACATCTTCAGGCAGGCGCACCGGCAGTTCGGATTCCGGGACCGGGACGACGTCACAGCTTGGGCAGTAAACCATAGGAATGGGTGCCCCCCAATACCGTTGACGAGAAACCAACCAGTCTCTGAGGCGGTATTGGGTTTTGGCACGGCCAAAACCGTTGGTTTCTGCAAACTGGGTGATGTGTTCCTTAGCTTCCTGGCTCTTTAACCCGTTAAACTGGCCGGAATTGACCAGAATCCCCGGTTCGGTGTAAGCCTGGCTCTCAATATCCACGGAAAAGGCCGGGCTCTGGATGACCAGGCGTAGGGGTAGTTGATAGGCTTTGGCAAAGGCGTGATCCCGTTCATCGTGTCCAGGTACAGCCATCACAGCACCAGTACCGTATTCCAGGAGGACGTAGTCGGCAATCCATAAGGGCACTTTTTCCTGAGTGAAGGGGTTAATCACAAAAGAGCCCAAGGGCACCCCGGTTTTCTCCCGATCCGTGGAGGTGCGTTCAATTTCCGACTTGGTTCTGGCGCTTTGGCGATAGGCCTCCACGGCCTCTTTATGTTCAGCCGTGGTCAGTTGATCCACCAACGGATGTTCCGGGGCCAGGACCATGTAGGTGACCCCGAAGATGGTGTCCGGGCGGGTGGTATAAATGGTAATGGTCGTGTCAGGATGACCGTCCACGGCAAAGTCCACTTCGGTGCCTGTGGATTGACCAATCCAGTTGCGTTGCATGGTCTTGACCCGATCCGGCCATCCGGGCAAGTGGTCCAGGTTGTTTAAGAGGCGTTCGGCATAATCGGTGATTTTGAAGAACCATTGGCTGAGGTTTTTTCGGATTACCAGCGTGTCACAGCGCCAGCACAGGCCATCGATTACTTGCTCATTTGCCAAGACCGTGGCACAGGTCTCACACCAATTGACGGGGGCTTCTTTTTTGTAAGCTAACCCGGCTTTATAGAACAGTAAGAAGAGCCACTGGGTCCACTTGTAGTAGTCTTCACGACAGGTGAAAACCTCGCGATCCCAGTCATAACTTAAACCTAAGGACTTGAGTTGGGCTCGCATATGGTCAATGTTTTCAAAGGTCCATTTGGCAGGGGGAATGCCACTCTTGATGGCCGCATTTTCGGCGGGTAAACCAAAACTGTCCCAGCCCATGGGGTGTAAGACATTGAACCCGTGCATTTTCTTGAAGCGGGCAATGACATCGGTGATGGTGTAATTGCGGACGTGCCCCATGTGCAATCGACCAGAAGGGTAGGGAAACATGGACAGCGCATAATACTTGGGACGGCTACTATCGGCAGTGTCGGTCTGATACTGTTTGTCGGTGTCCCATTGGGTCTGCCATTTGCGTTCAATGACCTGGGGTTCATAACTTTCAATTTGCAAGAGCGAATCCATGGGGGGTGATAATCCTTCCTCTTCTGCTATTGGCCTGTGATACCACTTGGCCGATAATGATGCCACTATTCTATCAAGGCTATCATGGCATAACTGCCATCGAGAGAAAAGAGGCCTTGAGGTGGGGGGGCTGGCTATTGGTCTGAAAAAGAGGAGTTTGGGGCGGGCATGTGAATTTATGTAAGGGTTTTTATCACGATGCGTCCCACCTGTTTAAGCGAGGCCTGAGCTGGGCATAATACCAAGGTAATTGATCTCACATCAATGAATTAACGAATCCTGACAAAATGGCTGCTTGTCTCGGTATCGGGGTGGACAATGGCGCTGATGGAAGTGGAGATACACTCGATGATAATGTCCTATCGATGGAAGTTTAGAATCCCGACCCGACCGAAGTGTCGAGGACAAGGTGTGATTGAGTATGCCGGTGCCATGATTGTGGCTGCGGCCATTGTTGCCGTTTTGGTTACCGGGATGCAGACGAATAATTGGATGTACAATGCCTATAACAATATTTATAATGCTTCAGGCAACTTGCTCATCAATACGCTGAACACCGGGCTTGGTATTTAGGGACCATAGTTGTGTCATAAGGTTGAGATTACGGCCTCTAAGAGAGGGTCGTGTTCTGGATCGTCTAAGAGCTTGGCAAACTGGTAGTCATCAAACTGGTATCGCTTGGGGTTAAGGCCAATAGGCCGAATCAATCCCCAGTCTTTCAGCAGCTTGAGTAGTTTTTTAACATCATCGCCCGGGACCTTGTATAGACGCGCCAAATCCGCTGAGGTTGGCAGGGTTTCATCGGGCGTGCCCGAGTCGTGGGCGTCACGAGAGCACTCGCGAATGTGCTGGCAAAACTCGCACAAGAGTTGAATTCGACGTTCCGCTTTCATAGGTATCCTATCCTGTAACTTATTGTAAAGGATGCCTGTGAACTTTTATGACACAATCCGGCATTCAGGCGATGGCCTCGGGTTGGAAAAGTCAGTTGCTGATGGTGCTTTATTGAAATAGCGAGAGGGGCGAAACCGAAAAAATATAAAACGTTACTATCTTTCATAAAACTTTAAATGCTGTATTGAAAATAAAAGATGAAGTTGCTATACTTAGTATAGTTAACCACCCTGTAATTTTTTAAGGATGTTTTGTGACCTCGCATGTGAGCCCAGTTTGCAGTTTAAAGCGTACTATGCTGAACCCGTTAATGCTGATGCGTTTTTTTGGCGCGTTGTTGATGATGTTGGTTTTGGTCAATCCTGCCTTTGCCAGAACAGCTTTGCCGGGAACCGGGGTCACTCCGAACGAAGGGATTCATCCATATAAGCATTCGTCCTATTATGAAGTGCAAGAAGGGTCCCGACTGGCTGATCAAGGATACTATGACAAAGCCATTCCACATTTTTGGAAAGCCGTTGAGCAAAATCCGGCCAGTGTGATGGCACAATATAACCTGGCTTACAGCTTGTTACAGTCGGCCGAAGAAGAGCCGGATCCGGTTCGGAAAAAGGCCAAGACCGACCAGGCAGAATGGGCATTCTTGCGGGTTCGGGATTTGAACCCCGAACTGACCCTGACGTATTACAAGCTGGGTAAGATTGCCTTGGCTCGTGAAGATTACAAAACGGCTGCCGAGTATTATGAATCCGGAGTCCAGAGTGTTCCGGACAATGCGGCCCTGTGGTTTAATCTGGCGGCCACCTATGAAAAACGCAATCTCACCATGAAGGCTGAGCGGGCATATATTAAAGCCATTGGTGCTAATCCCAAATTTGTTTATGCCCACAATAACCTGGGCCTGTTGTATGAACAAAGCCAACGTCTTCCAGAAGCCGAAGCCGTGTATCGCAACGCATTGGCTCAGGTGCCTGAGTATAATTATGCTCGCTTGAACCTGGGTAGCTTGCTGCAAGGCCAGGGCCGTTTAGAAGAAGCCCAACAGCTGTATCAGGAAGCTATTAGTTATGAGCCTGAAAATGCTTGGGCACATCTGTACCTGGGCAACACCTACTATCGTAAAGGCGAGTATCAAAAAGCGCTGGATTCCTACCAGGTGGCTCGTAAGCTGAATCCGGAGTATGCAACGACTTATTACCTGATGTCGCTGGTTTACCAAAAACTGAATCGCAATGATGAAGCCCTGGCCAGTGGGATGCAATACATTAATCTGGCCCCGGGTGGTGCGTTCTCCCAAGAAGCCAACGAGTTGGTGTTGACCCTGCAACAGGCCATTAAACGTGCCGTCAATCTTGAAAAACCTTAATCCCACCCGGCCGCTTCAAAAATCAATGCTATGATAATCCTAAGTGGTGGATACGAGAGGAGCATTGTGTCATGCAAACAACGGTTTCAAGCGATGAAAAATTAATGGCTGCCTTGGGATACTGGTGCAGCATCGTGTTGTGGTTGATTCCGGCGTTAATCATTTATTTGGTCAAAAAAGATCAGTCCAGCTTTATTAAAAAGCATGCCCTACAAGCTATTTTGCTTAATGTCGCTGCCTTTGCCGTGATTGGGATTGGTTTGTCAATTGTGAGTGGCGTTATTGGCAGCATTACCCTGGGGCTGGGCAGCTTACTGGTGATGCTGGTTCAGGTCTGTGCGTATTTGGCGGCCATGGTGTATGTGGTCATCCTGGGGGTTAAGACCTTCCAAGGGGAAGACCCGGATATTCCCATGCTGACCGATATGCTTCGCAATCACCTGAGCTAACATGCCTTTTCGCAGCAATTGAACAGACTGCAAATTTGGGGGCTTATCCCACAGGCTCCAGCGAAATCGGCGTATCGTGTGGGGTCATGCCTAATTTCCCCAGCAACCGATGGTCCGCGTCCCCTCCGGGGTTGGGTGTTGTCAGGAGCTTTTCGCCTGTGAAAATGGAATTGGCACCTGCTAAGAAGCAGAGGGCTTGGGCTTCATCGGTAAGTTGGGTGCGGCCTGCCGACAGGCGAATGACGGCGCCAGGAATGGCGATGCGCACTGTGGCAATGGTCCGAATCAGCTCGAAGGGATCAATAAAAGGTTGGCCTCCCAGGGGTGTGCCCTCCACGGGGACCAGTGCATTGATGGGCACTGATTCGGGAGGCGGATCAATTTGCGTAAGAGCATGAATAAAGCCGATACGGTCTTGTAATGACTCACCCAAGCCCACAATACCCCCACAACAGACCTGAATGCCGGCCTGTTGGACGTTATCAATGGTGCGCAAACGATCTTCAAAGCTTCTGGTGGTAATGATTTGCTGGTAATACTCGGGTGAGGTATCAATGTTGTGGTTATAGGCTGTTAAACCGGCTTCCTTTAGGCGCTGGGCCTGCTCCAAGGTCAGCATGCCCAAGGTTACACACGCTTCCATGCCCAGGTTTCGGACGGTGTTGACCAACTCCAAAACGTGATCAAAGTCTTTGCCGTCTCGGACTTCTCGCCAGGCCGCTCCCATGCACAGGCGGGTGGAACCGGC
This sequence comes from Vampirovibrionaceae bacterium NZW_1234, assembly GCA_041697335.1. Classification (GTDB taxonomy): domain Bacteria; phylum Cyanobacteriota; class Vampirovibrionia; order Vampirovibrionales; family JAGQHJ01; genus JBGUGD01. The sequence continues at coordinate 175,029 of JBGUGD010000030.1, forward strand.
TTCTTTGGCAGCCAGGGCTTGTGATTGGATTTCTTCCACCGAGGGCAGCGACCATGTGTCAATACCGGTATTGTAGCGGGCACTTTGTGGACAGTAGGAACAGTCCTCTGGGCAATTTCCCGATTTGATATTCGACAAGGTACAGAACTGGATGCTGTTGGGGTCATGAAACCGCCGGTGAACTTGTTGTGCTTCGAACAACAGATCAGGAAAGGGGAGGGCATAGAGGTTGGCAAGAGCATCAATCGTCCAATGGTCCATAGCCGGAAGCTCCTTTCTAAATCGCATGGCTGTCGTTAACAGACTGTACCATGAACACACCGTTCTCGGACCTGAGACAGGGGATCGGAACCCTGGGCTCGGATTGGGGCAAAAAGCGACCTCTTCCCTGAAATGCAAAGTGCTTCTACAATACGAGTAGTGGAAACGCTGTTTATTTATTACTAGAGCAGAATGAGGAAGGAGTACACATGATGCGGATTAATTGGGCATCAACCATTACGGCGGGTATTTTTGCGTCCATTGCGGTTATTTTTCTTACCATGTTGGTTCCGCGTCTGGTTGGGATGGAGCCCATTGACCTCACCTGGAACATAGGCTCCAACTTGAGTATCCAGTCGCCCCATGTGGCTGGGACCTTGTTTCTCTCACTGATGGGGATTCTTTGGGCTGCCATCTTCTCCGTGGTGTACAATATTTTGCCTGGTAATACGCTGATGAAGGGGACGATTTTTGGGTTGGTTGTGGGGGGCTTTTCACTGGCGGTGTTGCCGAATATCTTACCCACGATGAGTCAGTTGTTGGGGGTGGTAAACCAGAATGCTGCTGTTAACGCTTTGAGTATGAATGTTACGACTCTTATTACGCTGGTGGCCTATGTGATGTTCGGTATTATCATTGCAAAGAGCCATGCTCCTTTGGTCAATTCGTCCAACGAAATCTAGGCACAGGCTATACGAAAACGAAAACTATCCGCAAAAACACCGGTTTTGCTCTATGGGCAAGGTCGGTGTTTTTCATGGCGTTGCAGGTCGGTTACTTTTATGGCATAGTCTTTACCCTACTTTTCAGGGAAACACCGGTGTAACTCCGGGGCTGTGCCGCAACGGTAATCCCTTCTTTGGGAAAGCCCGAATACCTGAGACCACAACAGATCTTGCGAGCACAAGAAAGGGTCTGCATGATTTTTTGTAATGTCTCGATCACTGTGATCGAATTGCGACAACTGTCACCGTGGTGTCTGGCAGTGTCCGCCTGGCCTGATGGTATAAGGCCATGATGTACGGGGCGCCGGTTCACTATGGCTATCCTACCTATGGCGTGGCCTATTCCCCTCGGTTTCGGCCTTCTGGACCTCTGAGTCCACCACCGGATGTTACCCGGCTGGCGAGCCTGGAAAAATCCTCGTTGGCATTGAAAGATGAGGCTTTGCCTCATGCGGCTCTGGATGTTCATTGGGATACGACACAACGGCCCTATCGCTATCTTGGGCCTGCTCAGGTTGCGGCTCTCTTTTTGGGCGGTGTGGCTACAGCGTTTGGGCTAAACTGGTTTATCCGCGGGGCCCGTCTTCCTTCGTTCAGTAAGCTTTTTAATCAGTACCAGGATACAATGTCAAGCCCAATGCGAAAACTGGCCAAACGTGCCAAGTGGCCCAAAGGCGCAACCAAGCGTGGGCAGTCCATTGGCATCTATTTTCTCGAGGGCTTAGGTTCTGTCCTGCAGTTTGCCATGAAAAATCCCGAGGTTCGTGGGCGCCTGATGGCGTATCTGGGGGCAACCAGCCTTGGGTATCTGGGCGGCAGTGTGTTGGGTGGTGCCCAAGAGGTGTGGGTGCGACAGGAAGAGACATTGATTCGAGCGAACTTGATTCGACAACTGAGCAGTAACTTTCGTAAGAGCATTCAGTACAAAGGCCAACTGGATGATCATCTTCGGGACAAGGCCAAACGCCGTATTCTAAGTATTTTGAAGCACTATCGGGTTCCCAACCCCGAGGAACTGATGTCCCCGGCTGCGGATGTGCCATTTTCTCGCTACAGTCGCTATCCCTATGAGCCGACACACTTTTCATTGCCCTATGCCCTTGCCTCTGCATCCCGGTTTCGAGGCCAATCGGGCGATGATGTGCTCCCCGTCGATGTTATTGGGGTCACTCCGGCTCGCTTGAACTGGGTCAAAGGAGGTATTTGGGCGGCTGGGATGGCATGCGGCTTGATGGGGCAAATGGTTGTGTCTATGATGAAGCCGGCACAGCGTTTGCCGCGTATTAAATCCCTGTCTCGGGTATTTAATGTCCGAGATATTGAGGCCTTATTTTTGACAGGCAGCGGTCGCGGACTCTGGGCAGTGTTGGGCCTGACGGCGCTGGCCAAGATTGGGAAAATGATGGTGGATGGGTACCGTGAAATTGAAGTTACTCGTCAGCATGCCAATACAGAGCTACGCTATCAGTCCTATAACTGGCTTGCCTTGGATCCGGAATTTCATCGGATCGCTGAAGAGGAAGCGCTGGAAGAAGCATTACAAAAGCTTAAAGAGGCATTACCTCAGGAAAGCTATGAACGCTCTGCTCTGGCACAGCGAATTAAGACGATTTTGACCAATGTGGGGCGTAATTCTGCGCCTAAATACTTCCAGATGACGCCTCCCGTTAGTTTGGTTGCTGCTCGCGGTTAGTAGGCCCCCGGCATGACGGGGACCACGGGCATCGGTGTGATGCCAGCCTGAGGGAACATCATCATGTTCAAGGCTTGTCCTGCCATCTGCTGTAGGGCTTGTTGGCTGGCAGAAGGGATTTGGCCTTGGCGGTATCCGGCCTGCTGCATCAGTCGCTGCATCCGTTGGGCAATAGGGTACTGGGGGTAGGTGATACCAAACACCTGTTGTTCGAGTTGATTGAGTCGGAATGTCAGGGCCATGCCGTGGTAGGTTTGACCAAAGAATTGTTGCTCCAGCATACTCAAGGACGGCCCGTACTGATTGGCCATAGCTGTTACGGCGCTGTTCATGCCAGGGTTGATCGTGTAGGGTGTTCCCAAAGGTGGGGTCTGGATTAAGGGCGGGATTAACGAATTGGACGGTGTTGGGTTTGGATAAGATTGGGCATGCCAGGGATGTTGCGGGCTCTGAAAAGGATATTGGATGGGATGCCCATAATAGGGCTGAATAGAAGGTGTATTGGGCATTGCCAGGGAGTTGCCCTGAAACGGTGTCATAACTTGAGTTTGCTGACGGGTGGTCCATGAACTGGGGCCGGAATACACATGGGTTTGGGTTGAGGAACTCATCCCTCCCCCCACCATTGCCGGGCCTTGAAGACTGTTTTCCTGTGTCTGGGCTTGTCCTTGGCCCTGGGTTTCCAGGCGATGGCGCACATGGGCCGGGAGCATATTCAGCATTTCCGAGCTGAATTGGTAATTGCTGCCGTACATGCTCCCCAAATGGACCTGAGGGCCTGTTGGGTAGCGTCGAGCAGGTGGTGATGAATAAGGGCTCTGACTGATATCGGATTGCGCCGAAGGTCGCTCCATATAGTGTGACAACAGGCGCTCCAGACGGTCGTCTATGGCCCCTTGACGGGGGCCGCCAAAGACTTTCTTTTCCAGGCGGGTTAAGCGGTTGACAATCAATTCGCCGCCAAAGGACTTGCCGAACAAATATTCTTCCAGGGCCGTTAGTTTGGAATAAATTCCCAGATTGCTACTGGCGAATTCGGTACCTTGGCTTGGTAGTCCACCGGTGGATTTTTCTTCCTGAATAAGTGGGTTTTCTGGTAAAACTTTCAGCGTCAGTTGATCGACCCGGTCAACCATGGGCAATTCGTTGAAGGTTTGTTGAAAGACCCGTTGCTCCAGACGGTTCAGGCGAGAGGCGATGTCTTCCTGTGAAAAGGTTCGCTCAAAGAGGTTTTTTTCCATCTGGCTCACGGTGGGGTAATCGGTTCCATCCTGGGCACGCTTGAAGCCGGACTCAGCCTGGGGGACTTTGGCGGTCGAAGGGGGTGTTTGCTGTGATGAGGCTTTTTGGCTTTGAGGAGCCAGGGTGGCAAACGCACTGATCAATTTTGTCTGGCGCTGTGTTAGGTCTCCCGTGCCAGCTTTTCCATAGAGTATGGATTCCAGTCGAGAAATACGTTCTTCTAAGGGGTCTGGGCCATATTCTCGTCCCAGCACTTGTTGCTCGAGGAGGGTTAAGGGTTCCGCTTCTGAATCGGCAAAAGCTGTTGGGAGTAATCCCAGAGTCAGCAGGAATGTCAGCAGAGACCAAGTTACCAAACGGATCATGGGGGTGATTCCTATTCCGGGCCTGGTAGTAGGCGTGTCCCGCTTCGACCCAACGGATTTGAGGACACTAATTCTATTGTGACCTAAGTCGAGGCAGCTGTAAATCGTTTGGATAGAGAGTTATTTCGGCTGCTCGACGCATCGTCGACCATTGATCGATACTCTGGATTGGCAATCGCATGACAAGGACGCGTCAGCATCTCGGGGGTGACGATTTGGCTAAAGACCTGGTCTAAAAATACGCTTTGGTTTGATGCTTCGAAAAAAAGGAAGAGAGCGAATGTTGAGGATGTGCTTCACGAGCAGACTTTAGTTAAAGTGACGGTTTCCGCTGTAGAGCTTGTTTATGAAGTAGGTACGGTTTTGGGCAATCATATTGGCAAAATAGTTGGCCGCGCGAGCTTGGATTTTGCGATCGGGATTCAGTAATCCATTCAACGCACTTTGCGAGACACGCTGTTCCCGGTCGGCATGTTTTTCCCCAAAGGCATCTCGACGAGACAGTTCATAAGCGGTTTCCTCGGCGGCCAGAGCAATCAGCTGGGGAAGATCATCATGTTGGATTTTATCCATCACAATTTGACGGATTTTGGGTCGCGCTTTGAAGAGGTCTTCCACACGTTCACGGAAGTTGCCGAATTGATGCGGGGATTCCTGCACCCGTTTGGTTGCGCCGGTGATTTTGGTGAAGAACAGAATACCCTTCAAGCGAGTTGAGAGGTTTGCTGACTCCAAATTCTCCAGCGCTTCTCGGGTTTGTTGCAGCACGGGAGGTTCTTCATCTGGCGCGGGGGCGGGTTGAGAAGGATCCTGCAAGGCCTTTATTTCGGCTAACTCACGTGAGGCGAGAAAAGCGGTTTGCGCAACATCCATGCTTTGAATGCCAAAGTAGCTGGCATGGCGTCTGAACTCAGCTTCTAATGCCTTAGGTCCTTTAAATATACTGTGGATCTGTGTCACGAAGTGGCGGAATCCTTTAATCCATTGCCCCGAAAAAGTGGTGCCTTGCTCGGGTGTTTCTTTCGCTGTAACGAGGAGAAATTTGGGATTGTTTTTTCGGGCTTGGGACTTAAAAAACTCGGGATACAGCTGGGATAAATCACCGGATTTAACAAAAGCTTTCAGGAAAAATTGTGCGGCATCGGCTTGCTCATCCTTATCTTTGGATACCAGGGCATTTAATTTGTCCATTAATAGAGGGTGTTGGAGTTGAAGAGGGCTGGCTTCACCGGCTTTGACTCCCAAGTCTACAAAGTGGAGAAAGTGGCCCACATGTTTTAAAAACCCTTTAGCTCCTTGCTGTTCATGGCGGGCCATCGGCAAGGTGGGCTCGTTCATCAGGTTGGTTAATGCCGCTTTAAACGGTTCGTTCTCAGCGGCAATCCGATTCAGTGTTTTGGTATAAAATTCCGGCGATTTGGCTTTTTTCAGGTGGTCCATCATGGTTTTGGCTTGGCTCACACCCTGGGCGATACCTGAAAATAAGGCCTTGATTAGTTTAAAGGGCAAAGCTATTAGCTCATAAATGGCAGAAAAGAACTGTTGAAGAAGCGATGGGGGATTTTGAGCCTGTGAACTCTCAGTAGCGCCCGTCTTGGTGCGACCAGCAAAACGAATTGAATCAGCAGATGCAGCGGATAAGGTCACCTGGTGTCGGTTTGTCTGTTCAGTCAGGGTTGCACCAAGCATTCGGCTTGCGTAAGAGGGAGCCAGTCGAAGGGAGTCCACCATAGCATGTTCCTTGTTTCCTGAGGCGTGTACCGAGTATAACACCGCTCAAGATAACTTTGTGTCGTGTTTTTCGTGAAGCGTTACAGATTGTTAATCAAGTTCAGGAAAGGGTGGTGGTGCGGCGGTATTTAACGTGATGGAGTAACAGGTGTGTTTACCGCTTGAATAGCGGCCTCTAAAATTGGAATCAACTCGGTTTCCACTTGTTCCGGCGGCTTTGTAATCGTACAGCCCGAGGCCATCTTATGTCCCCCGCCATTCCAACGTTCTGCAATTTCAGCCACGTTAATGCGGTGATCATCGCTTCGAAGGCTGACTTTGGTCATCCCATCCGGCGTTGCTTTCAGCAGAGCCGCGACACGAACCGTAGAAATGCGTCGTAAGATATCCACCAAACCTTCAATATGTTCATCGATGGCGCCGGTTTGTGCCAAATCCTCCCGTGAAATAATGACCCAGCTTAGGCTGTTGTCGGCATTGAATTTGGCTTTCTGTACACAGGTTGCATGGAGCAAGGCCTGGGACTTGGGCATCACATCATAGATTTGTTTGAACAACATTTCAGGGTTGGCCCCGGCATCCACCAGATCGGCTGCTAAGCGGAAAATTTTAGATGTGGTGCTGGAATACTTGAACCCGCCTGTATCCGTCAACAACGCGACGTACAAGCAAGCCGCCGTTTCGGGTGTCAACGGAATCTGGTTGGGGGTTAGAAGGTCTGCAACCACTTCCCCACTGGCAGCAGCTTGAGTATCAATGAGGTTAATATGCCCGAAGCGTTTGTTGCTGACATGGTGATCAATATTGATGGCGCATTTGGCACCCATAAAAAAGTGCTGTGAGCTGCCAAGGCGGTCTGGGGAGCCACAGTCCAGACAAAAAGACAGATCGTATTGTGCTAACAGGTCTGTTGCTGTATCCGGGTCTTTAATCTCGGACACACCGGGCAGGCCGTGATAGATATCCGGGATTTTGCCTGAAACAGCGGCATCAATAACGGTTAAATGGGGAAACGCATTTTTCAATGCATGCTTTAGACCCAACATGGATCCCAAAGTATCACCGTCGGGGCTGACATGGGCGCACAGAAACACAGATTTGGCCTGTAAAATGGCTTCTTTAAATTGGGTAACTTCACTGGGTGTAATCATCGGTCAGGTGGTCTTTACTGTTGGGTGGTTCCATGATGGATTACTGTCATGATAACGATGTCTGACGTAAACTGTTCAAGGGTCACCTATCGTGAGACAAGGATTATTCTGCCATGAAAGAGCCAGTTGACCAATATGCCCCTAGCGAGCTATCCGGTTTTCGTTCGTTGCTTGGGGTGATTCGAAAATTACGAGACCCGGATGGAGGCTGTCCATGGGATTTGAAGCAAACCCATCAATCTCTGCGGCCTTATATTTTGGAAGAATCGTATGAATTGGTCGAGGCCATTGATAGTGGCAATGTGACCCATATTAAAGAAGAACTGGGGGATGTATTACTGCAGGTGGTCTTGCACGCCCAACTGGCGACCGATGCGGGTCAGTTTACAGCGGATGAGGTGGCTTCAGCCATTGCCGAAAAACTGGTTCGGCGTCATCCTCACGTGTTTGGTGATGTTTCTGTGGCCAATGCCGAAGAGGTGACCAAAAACTGGGAAGCCATTAAAGCCCAGGAAAAGGGTGATGTGCCAACGAGCGCCATGGATGATGTCCCTAAGGGTATTCCGGCGTTAAGCCGAGCGCTCAAGGTTTCTAAAAAAGCGGTTAAACAAGGGTTCGAGTGGCCTGATTTTGACTCTTTATGGGCCTGTGTGATGTCAGAGTTCGATGAGTTTCGTCAGGAGTTGGATCAAGATGCACCCTTCGAGCGTTTGGAAGATGAGTTGGGGGATATTCTTTTTGCTACGGTGAACTTGGCCCGATTCAACGGCATTGATCCCGAAGTGGCTTTGACGAAGGCCACGAATAAATTTATGCGCCGCTATCGAACTATGGAGTCGTTAAGCGATAAACCCTTATCCGAGCAACCCTTCGAGACGCTGGATGCCTTATGGAACGAGGCTAAGGTCGTTTGTCGGTCAGAATCTTCCATTTCATCATCCTAGAGCGTTTGCCGATGGCCTTTGAACCCTAATTGGTGGATCTTTGGGTCGCGCATCGACATGAACCATTGCCCCTGTTATAATGCTCGCGTTCTCCGGTTGACACTGATTTCGATGGGTATATAGCATCGTATGAGGCTCTCATGGACGTATTAGCCACGACTATTCAGACTTCTGATCCCGTTTTTCAAGAAAACCAGGCGTTTATGCAAACTCAGGTGGCTGAGTTATCTGCTCGTGTTGCCAAAGCCAAACAAGGTGGTGGAGAAGAGGCCATCGCCCGTCATAAAAAGCGGGGCAAGCTTTTGGCAAGAGAACGAATCGATGCGTTGGTGGATCCGAATACCCCCTTTTTGGAGCTTAGCCCCCTTGCAGCATATGAGATGTACAACAACGATGCTCCTGCTGCGGGCATTGTTACCGGGATTGGGGTTGTCCATGGCCGAGAAGTTCTCGTTGTTGCCAACGATGCCACCGTGAAGGGCGGCACCTATTATCCAATCACCGTGAAAAAACACCTTCGGGCGCAAGAAATTGCGCAGGAAAACCACCTGCCCTGTGTGTATCTGGTTGACTCGGGGGGCGCATTTTTGCCCCTGCAAGCCGATGTTTTTCCGGATAAAGAGCACTTTGGTCGCATTTTCTTTAACCAAGCCCAAATGTCAGCGGCTGGCATTCCGCAAATTGCTGTGGTTCTGGGTTCATGTACTGCGGGCGGGGCTTACGTTCCTGCCATGAGCGATGAGTCGGTGATTGTCCGGAATCAAGGAACCATTTTCTTGGGGGGGCCTCCCTTGGTGAAGGCGGCAACCGGAGAAGAGGTTTCGGCTGAAGACTTGGGCGGGGCGGATGTCCATTGCCGCACGTCTGGCGTAACAGATCACTATGCCCAGAATGATGAAGATGCCCTGGCCATTACACGCAATATCTTGCAAAATCTCAACCCTAAGCCCAAGCACGTTTTGGATATTCAGCCTCCTCGGGATCCTCTGTATGATCCGAAGGAAATTTACGGCATTATTCAAAAAGATATTCGTAAGCCCTATGATGTTCGGGAAATTATTGCCCGCATTGTGGATGGCAGTGAGTTTCATGAGTTCAAAGCCCTGTATGGTCAGACTTTGGTCTGTGGTTTTGCCCGCATTTGGGGCTACCCTGTGGGCATTCTGGCAAATAATGGGGTATTGTTCTCTGAAAGCGCTTTAAAGGCAGCACACTTTATTGAATTGTGCAGCCAGCGCGGGATTCCGTTGGTCTTTTTGCAGAATATTACCGGCTTTATGGTGGGGCGTCAGTTTGAGTCCGGTGGGATTGCCAAAGATGGTGCCAAAATGGTTCAGGCTGTCTCTAATGCGGCTGTGCCGAAGTTTACGGTTATTATTGGCGGTTCTTATGGGGCGGGCAATTATGGGATGTGCGGGCGAGCCTATGGGCCCCGCCAGTTATGGATGTGGCCGAACGCCAAGATTTCGGTGATGGGGGGCGAACAGGCCGCCAATGTCTTGTTGACGGTAAAAAAGGATCAACGGGTTGCCAAAGGGGAGGCACCCATGACACCGGAAGAAGAAGAGGCCTTTAAGCAACCCACACTGGATAAATATGCCCATGAAGGCAGTGCCTATTATAGTACGGCTCGGCTCTGGGATGATGGGGTGATTGATCCGGTAGATACACGCATGGTTCTGGCATTGGGAATTTCAGCCTCGTTGAATGCCCCGTTCCCGGCGCGTCGCACGGGTGTGTTTCGGATGTAGAGAAAGGACAGGGTCTATGTCACAGCTGATTCGAATTGAGGTTACGTATCCGACAGCCAGGGTGATTTTGGCTCGGCCGGAACTTCACAATGCGTTTAACGATGCGATGATTTCGGATTTGGATTCGGCATTTCAATGTTTAGGCCAAGATCCTCAGGTACGGGCCATTATTCTGGCTGCTGAAGGCAAGTCATTTTGTGCCGGGGCTGACTTGAACTGGATGAAGTCGATGTTGGATTACACCTTTGATGAAAATGTGGCCGATGCACATCGCTTGGCGACGATGTTGCGGACCATTGCCGAGTGTCCCAAGCCTGTTATTGGGAGGATTCATGGGCCTGCCTTTGGCGGGGGCGTCGGGTTGACCAGTGTGTGTGATATGGCGGTTGCCGTTGCTTCTGCTTCCTTTTGTTTGAGTGAAGTGAAGCTGGGGCTTTTGCCGGCTGTGATATCGCCCTTTGTGTTGGCAAAAATGCCTGTGGCCCAAGCACATCGATATTTTCTAACAGCCGAGCGCTTTAGTGCCCAAGAGGCACATCGTATCGGGTTGATTTCGGCCGTGGTGGCTGATGAGGCTGAACTGGACAGCACCATTGATGGCTGGGTGAAGGCTATCTGTCAGAATGGCCCGGAGGCAGTGGCCTTGTGCAAGACACTCATTCATGAGGTTTCCGAGCGGGACTTGGATGACGCAATTACGCTTGCGACTCATCGTATTGCCGATCGGCGGATCAGTGAGGAAGGTCAGGAAGGCATGCGGGCTTTCTTGGAAAAGCGGCCGAGTCGATGGGTGGCTGTGGAGCCCGGGGCCCATGTTTCGTAAGGTTTTAATTGCCAATCGCGGGGAAATTGCCGTTCGCGTCACTCGAACCCTTCAAGAAATGGGGATAGCTGCTGTTGCTGTTTATTCCGATATGGACGCTGAATCGCCGCATGTGCTTGGGGCGGATGAGGCTTATTCTCTCGGTGGCAATACGCCAGCGGAATCTTATTTGCGTGTGGATAAACTGATGGCCATTGCCAAATCTGCTGGGGTGGATGCGGTTCATCCAGGCTATGGGTTTTTATCGGAAAATGCGGCCTTTGCAACGGCATGCCAGGAAAACGGCATTACCTTCATCGGTCCTACTCCAGACGTTATTTCCGCCATGGGCGATAAGATCATTGCCAAAAAGACCATGGAAGAGGCAGGGGTTCCCGTGGTTCCCGGATGGACAGGCGATGTAAGTCAAATTGAGGAAATTCGTCAGGTTGCCGATGAGATTGGGTATCCTGTTCTGGTGAAAGCGGCTGCCGGCGGTGGTGGCAAAGGCATGCGTCTGGTTCAAGAGCCTGCCCAGTTGGTGTCTGCTTTGGAAGGGGCGGCTCGGGAGGCGGAAAAAGCCTTTGGAGATGGCCGGATCTTTTTAGAAAAATACATCACCCGGCCTCGCCACATCGAATTTCAGATCTTCGGTGATACCCATGGCAATGTGGTTCATTTGTTTGAGCGAGAATGCTCCATTCAGCGTCGTCACCAGAAGATTATCGAAGAATCCCCGGCACCGGGCTTAAGCCCTGAAGTACGTGAGGCCATGGGGAAAGCAGCTGTCGCAGCAGCCAAGGCGATTGGCTATACCAACGCCGGGACCGTTGAATTTATCGTAGATGATCAGAACCGGTTCTATTTTTTAGAAGTCAACACCCGTCTTCAGGTTGAGCATCCTATTACGGAGCTTGTGATTCGCCAGGATTTGGTGCGAGCCCAGTTGACGGTGGCGATGGGACATCCGTTGCCCTTTACTCAGAGGGATATTGTTCAGGATGGGCATGCCATCGAATGTCGCATTTATGCGGAGGATCCGGATAACCAGTTTTTACCCTCCACAGGAACATTGCAGCTGTATCGGGAGCCCCATGGTCCTGGAATTCGGGTGGATAGCGGTGTTCGCCAAGGCTCTGCCGTCACAATTCATTATGACCCCATGCTTTCTAAGTTGATCGTTTGGGCCAAAGATCGCACGGCAGCGTTAGCCAAAATGGTTTGGGCCCTAAAGCACTATCCGATTCTGGGGGTGACCACCAATACGGCGTTCTTACGGGACATCTTACTCCATGAGGCATTTGTGCAAGGTGATATTGATACCCATTTCCTGGAGCGCTATCCCGCAGCTTCCTTACGGCAGCCTGCACAACAACAAGACCTGGCATTGGCCATGGCGGCTGTGGCTCTAGAGCGTCCCATCGGTATGGGGCAAGCCCTATCGCAGGGTTCGGATAATTTGGCGGTAATCCAGGATCCCTGGGTCACGGCCGGGGCTTGGCGAGGTTAGGGAAGATGGCAAATGTGACTTTGATTTCGGCAAGAGATGCCTCTTCTCATCAGGTGGTCTGTGAACGGCTCCCTGAAGGAACAGTCCGGGTTCGTCTTGAGGATAGGGAGCTTGAGCTCTGGGTTCATTGGGACACTCCAACCTGGGGATGGGCCAGGAATCTACAAACAGGGGAAGTCCATGCCGTTGGGTGTGTGATCCAGGAGGATGAGGTCTATCTCTGGCTGGATGGGGGTACCTATCGGTTTACACGTCAATCTCCCCAAGCAAAACGGCGTCAGGGAGGAGCGGCCGGTGGGCCTGCTTCAGGGGATGTGAAAGCCCCAATGCCTGGCGCTATTTTGAAGGTTTTGGTTTCTGAAGGTGAGACTGTGGAGGCCAATACACCCCTTGTTTTGATGGAGTCCATGAAAATGGAAATGTCACTGACAGCCCCCATTGCAGGGGTGGTGAGCGCTGTGGCGTGTTCTCCCGGTCAAATGGTTGAAATGAATATGGTCCTCATTCAACTCAGACAGGAGGGAGCGGATGGTTCTGAAAACGCCTAAGGCCGTTCAAATTGTTGAAGTTGGGCCTCGTGACGGCCTGCAGAATGAATCAGCGGTGATTCCCGTTTCGGAAAAATTGGCCTTTATTGATCTTTTGGCCCAAAGTGGGTTGAGCCAGATTGAAATCACGTCTTTTGTCCATCCAAAGCGGATTCCACAGCTTGCGGATGCCATGGACGTATGCCAAGGTGTTGTTCCTCGAGATGGTTTGGTTTATTCGGCCTTGGTACCCAATATGAAGGGCCTGGAACGTGCCATTGAGGCCGGTATCAATCGTATTGCCGTCTTTACGGCTGCGTCTGAAACGTTTACGCAAAAGAACATTAATATGTCCATCCAAGAGTCTTTGGACACCTTTCAGCCCGTGGTTGAGGCTGCTTTAAATCACGGGATGTCCGTTCGGGGCTATGTTTCGACCTGTTTTGTCTGCCCATATGAAGGGGATGTGGCTCCTGAGAAGGTGGCCTCCGTTACGCAAGCCCTTGTTGCCATGGGCATTGATGAGGTGTCTTTGGGCGATACGATCGGGGCTGCTGCCCCGACGGATGTCTACCAGGTGTTGGAACCCCTGATGGCCTTGGTGCCGGTTGAAAAGCTTGCGTTGCATTTTCATGATACCTATGGGACGGCTTTAGCCAATGTGGTGGCGGGTTTGGAGTTGGGTGTCACGACCTTTGACTCCTCTGCAGGTGGCTTGGGGGGCTGTCCCTATGCTCCCGGGGCATCCGGGAATCTTGCAACCGAAGACCTGGTCTACCTGTTATCGCGAATGGGGATTCACACGGGGGTGAATTTAGAGGCCCTGGCAAACGCCTCTCGCCGAATACAACGTGTTCTGAATCGCTCTCTTCCCAGTAAGCAGTTACAGCGTTTGGCGGCCTGTGATGTGCCGCAACCGGTGGAATGACCTTAGATCTGCCCCCCGGTTTTTGGCTGGACTCGGTGGATTCCACCCAAGATGAAGCGCGTCGCCTGATTGCCGCAGGTCGGATTTCTGGAACGGCCTTTGTTTATGCCAGTCATCAAACTGCCGGGCGAGGGACCAAGGGGCGGGTCTGGTCTTCTCCGAAAGATCGGGGTGTGTACCTGTCGGTGGTCCATCGAGCCCCTCAAAATGAGGGGTTTGTGGTAACCCCCATCTATACCATGGCTGCCGGGGTGGCGTGTGTTGAAGCCTTATTGGCTACGACAGGGGTTAAAGTCGCTTTAAAGCCCATTAATGATTTATATGTCGATGGCCAAAAACTCGGGGGTATCCTGGTAGAAAGTGATGTTGCTTCCTACGGCTTGACTTCCCTCATTACCGGCATTGGAATTAACACTCATACTGAATACCATACGCTGGATCGGCCGGTGGTCACGCCCGTGGCGCTGGAAGCGCTGATGGCTCCGGACGCTTTTTTAGCCTTAAACCTCGATACTGTTGTGGAAACCCTAGTAGCCAAAGTTTGTTTTTGGTACGGCTTGGTTTTTAGTGGGCAGGAAGGCCAGGTTAGCCGGGCCTGGGAGCGTCATGTGTTGCCTGAATTAGCCTAGGTTCTGTCTTTTCCTTTGAACGATTTTGAATGTAAATTTCGCTGATTGAGATGAATGGTTCTCCCTTTGGTCTAAGACAGCTATAATATAAACGATAGCGTGAATGAGGCCTGAACGTTCCATGTACCAACGAACAGCCACGGTTAAAGTGGGTTTGTTGACCATCATCTCTCTGGCAGTATTGATCACCACCGTTATTTGGTTGCGTGGACGCAGCTTGGGCGGGGGGCAAAGTTTTGAAGTGCTTTTCAGAGATGTGGATGGCATGCGTGAAGGGGCTTCAGTTCAGTTTATGGGGATTCGGGTTGGGTTTGTGGATCAGGTGGTCCCATTTCAGCTGAGTGATAAGAAATACCGGGTTCGGGTGAAGTTTACCGTCACTGAACCTCGGGTTCATATTCCCAAGGGGTCCACGATTTCACTGCAACAGTCTGGGATTATCGGGGAGAAGTTTGTTGAAATTACACCGCCCCGGCCTCGTATTCGGGAAATTACATTATCCGAACGTGATGAGGCCATTACTCGCAATATGCCTATTAAGGTGAAATTCAAGAATGGTCTGATGCAGGTGGGCTATGTCATCGGGGCCTCTGTAGACGAGGTGCGTACTATTGCCCATCCGAACCCCGATTATGTCTATCAGATTCAGTACGTCATTAATAAGCCAGGCTACTTGGCGCCCTCTGAGCCGGAATTGAAGGTGATTCATCCCCAAAGTGGTCAGGCTTATATGGTTATGGAAGATCTGTTGGCCAGCTTTCAACACAGCCCTCAGTTGGAAACCTACTTTACGCTGGAAGAGCCGCTGCGACTCAAAGAATTCTTGGAAATGCAGTTGGCCTCTGCGGAATCGCTGAAGATGACCAACGATAAAATCAACAAATTGTTGTCCGATGAAGCCATTATGTCCTTGCAGACAACATTTAAAAACTCTGAGCAGCTGACGGCTCAAGCTTCCAAGGTTTTGGCCCATGCCAATTCCCTGTTTTCGACCACCTCCCAAGACCTTCACACACTGGTGGCATCCACCCAGCATTTGACGAACAATGTGGTGGCAGTTAGCCAGAATATCAATGAGGTGGTTGGCGATCCTAAGCTGAAAGCCAATATTATGAAGACGGTCGATTCCATTGAGCAATCCAGCACCGCGTTGAACAATATTCTTCAAGATCCGGCCCTGAAGCTCCTGATTTCCGATGCCCAGGTGACATCGCAAAATGCGGCTCAGTTAATGACCTATCTTCGGCAAACGGCTGTGGATAATGACCTGCAGGGGCGTTTGAATGAATCCTTGACCTTGTTGAATTCTTCTCTGGTCCGGTTGAATACCGTAATGGGCGATGTGGAAACGGTGACGGGGGATAAGGCCAGCTTGCAGTCCATTATTCAGGAAACCCGTGAAACATCGCAAAACCTCAATCGATTTTCAGAGCGTCTCAATAAACGCTTCCTGCTGTTTCGCCTCTTATTTTAGCCGGCGAATCCATAACCGATGGGCATGGGGATCTTCGGCCAAGGGTTCCTGTTTGACGATGGCATGGCCTTCGGCTTGAATGCTTTTGGGAATGTTCATTACCGAATCCGAATCGGCGCTAATCCATACTTCGAGGATGCTGTTGAGGGGCAGTTTTTCTAAAGCCAAGCGGGTTTTTACAAAATTCAGGGGGCATTTGGTGGTGCGAAAATCAAGAACCTCACAGGGCCTTTCCTCAGAAAGAAAGCTCATGGCGTATGGCCTCCGGGGCAAAAGCAGCTTTTATCCAGAATGCGAGGGCAGGGCTTATAGTCAAAATTATCCCATGGCGTCTTAAAGCATTCGCGCGCTTCGACATAATCCAAAATCCAATGATAAAACGCTTCGGGTGTTTGGCCCTCTTGTGCCGCCAAACACTCCAGACAGTACATATCTTCAATGTTATCCAGCACCAGATTCATGACCTGGATTCGTTCGCAGTAGGGGCGACCGCAGGCGTCACATGGGTAGTCAAAGAAATCGCTCATGGGGCTGCTTTATTGCCGTGGGCCTTTGTCGTACCATTTTGGGCAACGTCAGCAATTCATGGAGACCACCATGGTCGAAACCTCTGATACCACCCGCATTGCCTATATAGCTGTGGACGATACCACCGGCTTGTTGCCCGCAGTTTCGAGTTTACAGGAGCAAGGCTTTGTTTTCAATGGGCCGGCCTACATGATGGGCTGGTTTGAGGCCCAAGGTATTCCGTTTCAGCCCCTGCCGATGAGTGCGATTTTGACCACCCTGGACGCCCATTCGGCAAAATCTGTGGCCTGGATCTTTATCCTTCATGGGGAGGCTTCTGCCGCCCATGGCGAACATGCCCATTTGATGGCATTAACGACCTTTGTGCAGGTTCAGGCCTTGCCAGGCGTATGGTTGTTGACGCAGCCGGCACAGTATCGTTATCTGACTGTTCCAAATCTGCAGGAATCAGAACAGTGGGGACGGGTCAGTCGGCAGCTATACCAGGAGGTGCATCCAGGCGAGTCCTTGACGTTGGTTAAAAAAGCGATCCCGGGTGCCGTTACTTCCGGGGTTTATACAGCCAATCCCGCCTGGCTGGATGCGATTCGGGTGCTTCCAAACGCAAGTGGTATGAGGCGTTTGAGTCAAGCTCAGCTTCGCCATGTGTTGTTGGGCACCCATTTATTGGTTCAGGCCGGGCGAACGGAAGGGATTTTTCCAGCCCAGGCCTACTTGTTGCATCATGGTGTGCCGGTGCAAATGGCATGTCACCCAGAAAATCTGGAGACGGCTATGACGCATGTGCTATTTCAGAACAGTCTTCAAACGCCTGGGGCAACCCTGGTGACATCACAGGCCATATCGCCGGAGATGGTTTCCCAAGCAGTATCTGCGGGTGTCTTGGTATTCGTGGCGCCGCATTGGGAGGAGGCTTCCTTGGTTCGTCTTTCAGGAAGGGCTGTTGGCGTTTTGTTTGATGTGAGTCAATTGCAACTTGGTTCGGCAGAATTGATGCCCTTAGGTCCGTCAACGCTGATGTATCGGGCTTCGGGGGTTGATGCTCATCAAGTGCTTTGGCAGACAGCGAAGAAGCCGAGTGCTGAAGAGCTTCAGGATTTGGAGCTGGGCCTGGTTTTGGCCGAACAAATGGTTGGTAGCAGCGTCACCTTGATCAAAAAACAAACGACACTGGCCGTGGTGACGGGTCATGCTTTGCCTGTCGATGCTGCTGAGTTGGCGATTTCCCACGCCTCGGGTGAAACCGATGGGGCGGTCTGTGTGGTTACTGGCGATGTTCTCTCTCCTTCGCTTCTGGATATTTTGATTCAAGCCCGCGTGGCTGGGGTCTTGTTCTATCATGCCGAAGGATATGATGAGGTTACTTTAAAGACCTTAAAGGATCTGCCATTCTTTGTTGGGTGTTATACCGAACCTGAAGGCGTCCAAGCCTTACAACCTGCGGGGGTGCGCCATGGGTAGATTTGCTGGACGCCAAAGCAGACCTTATCTAAAAGCGGCTTTGTTTATTGGCTGCATCACCACGAGCCTTGTATTCGTTGGGTGTAAGCAAGACAAGGCCGTCTATCAACCTGCGGTGGCTAAGTTGGTTCAGTCTGCTGATGCCCTGAAGAAAGCCAATCGTGTGGATGAAGCGATTTGCCGTCTTCATGCGGCAGTCGATATTTCTCCAGATACATTTCAGCTGCATTACAATCTGGGGGTATTGTATTCTCAGGCCAACAGATGGGCAGAAAGTGCTGCGGAACTTGAAAAAGCCGTGAAGCTATCGCCCAATGACCCTAATGCGTGGTATACCTTAGGCTATGCGTATACGGCCATGGGCGATCAGGCAAAGCGCCCGTCTCCTACAAATGGCTCTCAAGACATGGGTTCTGGACCACCTACGGGCCCTTCAGCTGAGATGTTAGCCATGGCACAGGCCTACTATCAGCAAGCCCTACAAGCATTTGATCGCTATATGGCTGTGGCCCCCCAGACCGATTCCGGACGGCAACAAGTTCAACAGCAAATGCGCTATCTTCAGGCACAATTAGGCCAAGCTGCGGCCCATTAAGTCTTTTTTGTCTTGCACTACACCATACACGGGGTCTAATCTGCGTTTGGCTCTGATTGAAGCTGGTACATATTTCAACGTGAAATTGAGGATGTTGCTTATTGCAAATTATTCTCAATTAAGATACACTTATTTTGTAATCGAGAATCATTCTCAACTAGATTTTTATTTGACTGACATAGGGGCAGTTGACGACTCCTAAATGGGCTTTACCTCCTATACACAACTGCCCTATTTTTCTTTTTGTCAATTCAATATGCCAAATTACTTCCCAGGCATGGCTGCCCAGGTTTCAGGGATAATCTTGCAAGCCAATTTTATGCTGGCTGATGCGATAGAAGGTGTTGATATTCTGCGCTGGTTAAAGGGGGGACAGCTGCTAAGGCTAAATTTTCTTCAACATGGTTTGCTTGTTTGTGACCCACGAGTGGGGCCGTGACGCCGGGTGTTGAACGGGCAATCTGAAGGCAGGTTTGGGCAGGCGTCAGATTACCAATGGGGTTGAGATCGGCATTGAGTAAATGTCCTTGCATCAGGGGGACGCTGGTGAAAATGGATAAACCCAAGGCTTGGGCGGCATGGAACAGTGGGGTCTGACTGCCTCGAACCGGCTGATTGGGGCTTAATAATGCTTCTAAAAAAGCAAAGTTAAAAGGCACCTGAATAAACCGAAATCCATGGTGGGTTCCGCCAACTTCCTGAGCTATCTGGATGACGCTTTCCAAATCCAAATAGCGCTCGGTTTCATCAGGCGGGAGTCGAAAACAGTCCCAAGTGGCCATACCATAGTAGCGAATCTGATTTTGGGCACGGGCAGACTCATAAAATGTAAATGCCTCGCGAAGGCGATTTAAAAACATATGTCGCCCTACGTGAGCCAATTGCGATTCTGCCGCATTGTGAAGATACATTAAATCAATGGTCTCCAGGCCCAGGTTTTCTCGGCTCTGGTTCAATTGAAACTCAAGAAATCGAGGCGTCATGCTATGACAATTACCAACAATGTCCTCCGGTGTAATCACGCCACTATTCAGGTAAGTCTCAATGCAATAGGCTCGGTAGTCCGGATTATTATCGGCATCTGCTGTCAAATAACCATTCTTCGAGCACACAAACACTTCATCCCGTTGTACGGTACCGTTGGTAAATAGGGTACTCAGCGCTTTTCCCAAAGAACGTTCAGATGCTTGGTGACGGTAATTAATGGCCGTGTCGAGAACATTGATGGCTCCTGAGGCTATTGAAGTGATGGCTGCTTCCATCATCTGCGTACTGGTTTGAATATCAATATCGCCTAAGTAGGTTCCCATCCCCAAACTCGTGAGCACCAAGCCTTGAGGGGTTTTTCGGAAATGCCCCTGAGCCACCTGGCTCTGTCCTTCATGCCGAGCTTGATAACGTTGGGTCCCTTCTGAGGTCGCGTGACCGCTCCATTGTGTCATCGGTGCCAATCTTTCTTAAGGAGGACTGCTTTTTGTTTATCATACCGCAGTTCTGATAGATAAAAATTCTTGCCGCGAAAAACTACGTGTGACTCTCCTTGCGACAAACAACACGAAACGCATGTCGCAAGGACACAAAAATAATGCTGAGTAAGGATCCGTGAGTTAAATCACGATGTCTAATTTATTCCCAGACTCAGGTGTAGGTGCTTTCGGGGCCCGAAAGGTCACGGGCATATTATCTGACACGCGGGTTAATAATTCATCTACGTGAGAGACATCTGCACCACGGGCACCGTTAAAGGTTTTTTCGGAATTGGCCACGTAGGCAAAAGATACGCCAGCATTGGCCAGCGTTCTGGCGCTTTCCATATTCTGTTCTTTGGCGACTCTGGTTTTTCGACTGTCATCTGAGAATTGGATGACAAAGTGATCCTTGGGAATATTGTCGCCGGTTCGATTAACTTGCCATTGGGGAAACTGATCGGACAAGGCCATCGGTTTGACGGTTTGCCAGTGCGAATTATGGATCAGCGCTTTACCACGAAATTGAATCATAGCGGTTCACCTCACTATTCCCGTTTCTTCTTCCTGTGTTCCTGTTCGACTCGAACTTATCGCCAAGATTGAATTCAAATTAATATTAAAAAATAGATGAACCAACCTAGTTATTGGCGACAGAGCATCCCCAGCGGGTCACCAGTCACATTTTCTAAAACCTTACGATTTAATCATATTTTGTCCATTCGATCAATACGCGTCATTGTTATGCGACGCGGAGCGAAAAATTTCGGTTGACATGACTGTCTGTGATCGATAGGGTTAATACCGCCAATAGGCTTTTTAAGAGGAACCTTAGCTCTTCAAGTCGTGAAATAAAACTTTACTTGACATTGTGATAAGTAAGTTTGATCATAAGTCAGTTATTATTCATATCACGAATAATAAATTAATTCTTTTCTATAACCTCTTAAACAGGCAGTATCGCATTAGGTAGTTGCAGAGTGAGATAGCAATAATGAGAATAGCGAACTTAACTTCAGGGAATATGTTGCAGCGCACCAATCGGGGTGAGCAAGGTACAAAAAAAGTGGCACAGGGTAAACTGGGGACTCAGTCTCCTTCGATGCCGACTGGCTATATGTCACTTTATGATAACGCTGGCCTTGCTGGGGTTCGATTCGGTGTTTCACTGAAAGGTGTTTTAAGTAAATTCACCAACGCTGAATTTGATATTGCAGGCACCATGGCGCTTGAGCGCGAAGTGCCCATGCTGGACTACCTGAATGAGGTGGTGGATAAACCCGCTTTGCAGCGAAATACCAAACAGCGTATCTATGACATGATCACAGCCCGTGGAACGGACGATAAAAAAGTTCTGGGGCGTGAAGTGAAGACCTACAAGTTTTTTACCGAACCTGACAATCCTGATGATGCCTTATTAGGTATGGAAGAACAGCTTCATACTGTTGTTGAACATTTACAGCAAGCAGCTTTGGGGACCGATGCCGGTAAAAAGCTTTTAATTCTGGTGGGTGGTCCTGGTAGCGGTAAGTCTACCGTCGCTCGGATTATTGTTCGAGGGTTGGAAAACTATTCTCGAACTGCCGATGGCGAACGCTACACGCTGAAATGGAAGTTACCTAAAGATGTGGCTCGCGCCATTGGTTTTGATAAACAGGAGTTTGTGGAAGAGGTCTACACTGATCCCGTCAAGCTGTTGCCTCTTGAAATGCGAAAAGATTTGGAAAAAACGTTAAACCGCAATAGCAAATTGCCCTATCCGATTAAGTTGTCCAAAGAAGGGTTACCACCGGCCTCTCAAAAGCTTTACGACAAATTGCTGGCGTATGAAATTCAAAATGGTGGTCAAGATGGTGCTTTTGAGCGAGTTCTGCAAAAATATGCAATGGCCAAACGCTTTAAGGTCAGCTCTGTCCACCGGACCGGTTCGGGTAGCTTAGCCGCTGTTGATGGAAAGAGCTTAGACGTGACCCACATGTCCGGGGGCTCCAAAATGATTAAAGCGGCCACCTCCAGCGAAGGGGATCCGTGGGCCTATGATTTTGCCTCCGGTGAACTGTTTGCGGCTTCCGGTGGGGTCATGGAATTTATCGAAATTCTGAAGCTGGATAAAGAGCACTTGTTGCCCATCTTGACGCTGAACGAAGAAGGCAAGGTGAAGCCCTCCAAGCAGCCACAGGTGGAAGTAGACGAATTTGTTATTGCCCACACCAACTTGCCGGAATACGAAGCCAAGGCGGCTGATCCGGAAATGGCGGCAACCTGGGATCGGATGAAGATCGTTCGCTTCCCCTACAATACGGCAATTAGCTCTGAGCAGGCCATCTATGAGCGCAGCTTGCCTCTCTTGCATCAGCAAGGTATCAATGTTGCTCCGCATACGATGCGTACGGCTTCCTTGTGGGTCATCTTGAGCCGACTGCTGCCAGCCAAGGATCGGAAGTTTGATCCCTTGACCAAAGCCCGTCTTTATAATGGCGAGCCGAATAAAGATATCGGGATGGCCGAAATTCGGGCCCTGAAAAAAGAAGGTGTGAAGGGCCGTGAAGGGATGGAAGGCATCTCGCCTCGGAAATTGAAAGATAACGTTATTCCGGCAATTATGACGCATCCGGATGTTCAGAAAACCAAATCCATTGATGGTTATGGTGTTTTGACCATTATTCGGGATAAGTTGGATTCCGGTGAAATTGAGTTGGAAGGCGAAGTGAAAGACAAAGCCTACCAAAACCTGGAAATTGCTTTAAAAGATTTGGATGAGCACGTGAAAGAAGATGTCACGGAAGCCATTGCCGGGGATCGGGATAACCTCAATGCCATCTTGGATGAATACCTGCGTAACGTGGAAGCCTTTGTGGATAAGAAAGATGTGAGCGATTGGCGTGGGATTTCCTCTGGCCCCAGTGAACAGCTGATGCAATCCATCGAAAAGAAGATGGGGGTTTCCGACAATCGGACACACCGCCAAAAGCTGAATGCCATCTTAGGTTCCTATCGTCGTGATGGTAAGCCTATTGATCTGGATCTGTTCCCGGATATTAAAAAGGCCATTGTCCAACATGAGTTGGAACAATTGGAGCGCAACATTCCATGGAAGGCCTTGTGTACCACGGAGCCGTTGTCCACCAAGAAACAAGAAGATTATCGCCAGGGTGTCATTGGCAACCTGAAGAAAAAGGGGTACGACGAAGAGTCTGCACGTCACGCGCTGGCTCGGGTTGGTTCTCTGTTCAACACCAATAAGTAACGCCTTTTTCAGCCAATCAGGAGAACGTTCATGATACAGGTGTTGTATCGGAATCCGATTCATAATTTGCCTATGGCGAAAACCGTGAAGGTGCAGCGCCCTACAAAGGCTCTTCCTCAAGCGGTTGTTCGCTCCGGCTCGGCCTTGGCCAAGGTGTCCTCTGTGCCGCTTACTGCGACGCAATGGCAGGCCTATGTCTTGCCAAAATCCGATCGGCAAACCCGCTTTGGGATGAACTCGGATATTTTCTCTCCCGGTGATATCCTACTGGGCGATCATCCTCCGGATGATGAGCTGGATGAGCTGGATGCGTCTCGTAAGTACCAGTGGGATATTATGACCCGGTCTCGGCCCGGATTCCCTCAAGGATGGCTACAACCGGAAGATACCGTATTTGTGGTCACCGATCAGATGCGGATGATGCAGGCCAATGCCCGAAATGGGTTTCCGCTTCGCTATAATCACTATAGCTGGGGTGAGGCCTTTAACCGGCTCTATCAAATGCAGGGCCATGGGTTGATGCGGATTTACGAAAGCGTCATCAATACCAAGCCTTCGGTTGCCTATTTGTTGGATTTCAATCCGGTCTATGCACAGAAGCTGGTTATCGGACACGTGTTTGCACACACCGACTTCTTTAAGAATAATATCCGGTTCCAGGACTCGAACCGAGACATTATGCGAGTTATGGCCGACAATAAGCGCGCCATTGCCAAATATGCCTCTGACCCGATGATTTTACGTAAAAGCGTCGGGAAAACCACCCCGGTGGAGCGGTTTATTGATGATTATAAGACGATGGAATGGCTCATTGACATGAGTAAATCCGCACCGCCGCCACTAACCCCCTATGGGCAGGCAACGGATCCATCTACGGTGGCTCAGGTGGATTTGGACATGGGGTTAAGCCGTCAAAAACTTGGCTTGGGTGGCTTGATGCGAGACTTTATTGTCTCTGAAGACGAGCGTTCGAAAGCCGTAGATGATGCGCTGACCCGTCGGGAAAATCGAATCAAAAACATTCCGCCAGAACCCACGCGAGATGTCTTGGGCTTTTTAATTCAGCACTCTAAGTCGCTTGAACCTTGGCAGCGGGATATTTTAACCCGTCTTCGCGAAGAATCGTACTACTTTGCTCCTCAGATTCAAACCAAGGTTATGAATGAGGGGTGGGCGACCTGGTGGCATACCCGAATGGGTGCTGAAGGGGTCTATAAACCGGATGAGATGGTTCCGGTTGCCAAGATGATGGCCGGTGGTGAAGCTCATGACCCTCAGGGGCTTAACCCTTATTTGGTGGGTCGCACCATTTTCCATAATATCTATGAAAAAGCGGGGCGGGGTATTCCCATTGATGTGCCCGAGGAAGAACTGGTTAAACGCTATAGTATTGATGAGCTGATGGCGCTGAAAAAGAAACCCATTGACGATGAGTTGGGCATCAAGGCCATTCAGCATGTGCGCAAATATGAAGATGATATGTCGTTCTTGCGCAAATATTTAACCGAGGACGTTGCCCGTGAATTGGGTCTGTACAATTACGAAGAGGTAACCGATTTCCGGGGTAATACGGAAGAGGTTGTGACTTCCAAAGATTTCAATGCGGTCAAATCTCGGATTCTTCAAAATTATGACAATGGCGGTATGCCTATCATTGAAGTCGTCAATGGGGACTATCGCGGTCGCAGTGAATTGTTGCTGCGTCATGTCCATCTGTTCCAGGATCTGAATCGCAACGACGCCAAAGAGACGTTGAAATCGGTTTATCGGATGTGGGGTATGCCGGTTCACCTGGATACCTTCTACACCGCACCCGTGGATCCCAACCTGATTAACAGTTTGGTTCAATCGATCCGTAATGCCCGACAATATGGCCAAGGCAAAGCCTATTGGCGTGGCAGTGAAAAGACGTTACAGGAAATGGAACAAGAGTTGCATAAACTGCAATCCAACAAGACGAAAGTCCCCATCCGATTCTCGACCGAAGATGGGAAGGATGTGTCCATTCGCGTCCTGAATGACAAAGGGGATACCACCAAAAACTTCGATCCCAAAGATTTCGTGATTAAGGCAGACAGCGATTGGTATTGGTAGGGGTGACGTATGATTATTAATCAACTTGGACAATTCATACAGAAACCGACAAACACGGCTCGCCCCAGTGTTTCTCGGCGACCTGTGATGCCTGCGCTGAACCAGGATCTGTTTCAAATCTCCAGAGCGCAATCGGGCCAGAGTCGGCAAGTTCGTTTTTCGGGCGATGACGATGGCATGACCGATCCGGATACCAAGCGTTTCTGGGATATTGTCAAAGGTGTTGAGACGCCGGAGCACTTGCTGGATCAAATTACCCGAGGCGGTTTAAAAATTGGCCAGGATGGTGGTGTGACGTTGCCGATGCCGACCATTAACCGCCCCACGTTCTCTTATAAACCCAATAGCGATAGCAATGATGATGGCGACGGCGATGGCGATGGGGATGGTCAAGGTGGACCAGGACAAGGCCCCGGTAAAGGTGGCGGTGTTGGGAGCAATCCTGGTGCCGGACCAGGTGACGTCATTGGTCAGGATGGCGATGGCGAAGGTGATGGCCAAGGTGGCAAAGGTGCTGGCCAAGGCGGTGGTGGTGGTGGCCGTGAAAAATGGGAACGCCGCCTCACGGGAACCGAAGTTGCGAAATTGCTTGAGCAATTGGAACTCCCCTATTTGCAAGACAAAGGGCGGGGCCAGTTCCAACATGCCGGAATTCGGTGGAATAACAAGCGTCAACCGCCGCCGGGGATCCCGCTCAGAGAGTCGTATGATCCGGCCATTGCACGTGAAACATTCCACGTGAGTCAGGAACAAAAGAAGTTTATTGGCGAGCTTTATCAGGTGGCCTTTGGGCGAGAGCCTCAGGATGACGAGCTGGATTATTGGAAAGACGTACTCAAGGAGCTTGAGGCGGATAACCAGATGGATCTGGAAAACGTTGAGCCGTTGTTGATTGGCGAGTTTTTAACCTCGGAGCAGTATCAACAGCAGTTTGGCGGCAAAACCGATAAGATGATTTCGGATGCCTACAAGCTGGCCATCGGCAAAGCGCCTTCTCGTCATGGGATTGAACTCTGGAGCAGCAAATTGGAAACCGGCTTAACGGTTAAAGATATGCCGCTTGCGCTTTACCAGATGTTTGGCGACAAGATGGACAGCCGACGTCGGAATATCGTTTTTAATCCCGATAATCTGATTATTGCACCCAAGGAAGTGCGACGCATTGACTGGAAAGAACACAAGAAGCCTTTTTCTCAGGCCGTTATTTTCTATGTCATGGATGTTTCCGGATCCATTTCCGATCAGGATAAAGAAATGGCCCGGATGAACAACTACTTGCTCTCGACCTGGGTGAAATACCAGTATGGTTTGAAAGTGGCCAAGATGCAGGGCAAAAAGTACAACGACAAAGAATTTTTCGGCAAAAGTGTCGCTGAGCGTCATATCATTTTTACCGAGACTGCCAAAGAAGTGGATGCCGATGAGTTTTACACCACCTCTCAATCCGGTGGAACCAGTATTTCATCGGGGTTGAAGATGGTCGAAGAGATTATTGACAAAGATTATCCGCCCAAGGATTGGAACGTGTATGTGTTTGTTTATAGTGACGGGGACTCTTGGAGCGACAACGATAAGTCCGTCAAGATTATTCAGGACTTGGAGAAAAAAGGGATTAATCTCATGGCATACGGTCACTTAGGGCAACGAAGCAGCATTTCCGGCAGTAATTTTGCCAATGTGCTCAATGAAAAATTCAAGGAATCCAAGACCGTGCGTCTTGCTGTCCTGGATCGTCCTGAGATGAAAACCTATAAAGAAGCCATAAAAGCCATGTTGGCGAAAGAGAAGGAGGCTGTGTAACGATGGTTGACTCCATTTCTTTTTCTTCTTTGCCAGCGTTGGTTCGGCGTCGGTCGCTGTCGACCCCGGTAATGCCCAGAAAACCCATTGTGGTTACCCCGGGGTTAAAATCCTCAGCGTTTGGGTTGGCCAAGGGTGTTCATTACCAGGCCTATGCCTTGCCTCGTTTCTCAGCGGCAAACACGACACCCGTTGTGAAAGAAGCGCCAGCCCAAACCCAAAGTGGCGCTGCTGCTGAAAACGCTGAAGCCCAGGCGGATGCGTTGCTGAGTAAAATCACGACCGACACGAAGGTAAAATTCAAAGAAACCAAGCCGATGATGAGCTTGAAAGAGTTTATCTCGCTGGTTTACCAAGATCCCTATAAATACCTGCCTACTGCCAGTCACTATGCGGTTCGCGGTTTGAAGTCCTTCGGAACCGAGAATAAACGGGTGATGGGTGAAGATGTGGTGGCGCACAAGTTTGTGAAAGCGCCCTGGAAATCCCAAGCCTTAAACGAAATTCCCGGGCTCCTGGGTCAAGATGAGGTGATTTCTCAGATTATTGAAACCCTGGAAGATTTTTCCCGAACCGGGAAGCAGAATCGGATGATTTTGCTTGTCGGCCCCAAAGGCAGCGGAAAAAGTGAAACCTGGCGCCTGGTCTCCAAGGCCCTGGAACTCTATTCACATCGACCTGAAGGGGTGCGCTATACGTTGAACTGGGTCTTCCCCAAGAGCAATCCCTTCGATATTATTCGCCCCTTAATGACGGAAGACGATTACAATCAGTGGGAAAAGACCAAGCAAGGCTCTTCTACCGTATTGTCTCCCAAAAATATCGGGGCACTTCTAGAGTCTAATTTAAATATTCACCCGCTGTTCTTGTTGCCGGTTCAGGATCGCGAAGCTTTAATCCAGGATCTGCACCGCCGGGGTAAGATTCAGAATACGGCTGAATTTAGTTACTTCATCAACGGTAAACTGGATTCCTACTCCCAGAAGATTCTTGATGCTCTGACCGAACACTACGACGGGGATATGAGCAAGGTGTTCAACCACGTGATGGTCGAGCGCTGGACGATGTCTGAACAAAGTGGTAAGGGTCTTGGCATGGTGCCGCCTGCGGCAAACCGAGATGCGATGTTAAAACAGGTGACTCCCGATGTTCGATGGGATAGGTTCCCAGCCTTCCTGCAACGAGCTGGCCTGATGAAACTGGTGGGAGCCTTGCCCAATGCCAATGGCGGCTTGTTTAACATGGAAGATATGGGCCGTAACATGGACCCGACCCGTTATGTGTATCTCCTGATCACCGGCGAAACAGGGGAGACCATTATTGACACCCATGGCCAGGATGATGCATCCACAGTTCGTGAACAATTGGATGTGGTTTTTGTAGGCAGCGCCAACCCGGAAAGCATCTTAAAAATGATGAAAGAAGGGCAATGGGATGCTTTGTCGAAGCGGACCAAATTGATTTATGTGCCGTATTTGCGCCAATATCGTGAAGAAGCCCAGATTTACGAACCCTTGCTGGCCAATCAGCGTCAACGGGGTCGAAAGATCGATCCGTTTGTCAATGAAGCCTTCCCGTTGTTTTTGACGACCACGCGTTTGCTGCCCGTCAATGCAGATAATGCGGCTTATAAAAAGGTCAATAGCGATGAATTGACAGAAGGCTTGAAAAAGCTCGATCCGTTACGCAAGGCGTTGCTGTATCAAGGGGAAGATTTAAATTCCTTTGAAAGTTCGCCGAATAAGGTGCCGCCTTTTGAACGACGGATTCAAGAAGCCCTGCATGATCATGTGGCCCTGGTCAAACATGAGCATGACCCGGATTCTCGCTCGGACATTGTCTCGAACTTTGAAGGCAGTCATGGCATCGATCCTCGTGAAGGTGAGGATTTGATGAAGCGGATATTAAACTATGATCCGGAGTCGCCGGTGACGGTCTTGACGATGTTTCAAGCTCTTGCCGATGTGGTCAAAACGGATATGAAATATCAGCAGGATTTGGTGCAAGCCATTAAAATGGATCCCAATTTCTTTGGCAAGTTTCAGAAGCCCGGGGCCAAGAAAGATGAAAGCCCGGCCTTTGTTCCGACGCCCATTGATTTGCTGAAGATGGTCGAGGGCCATATGCGACGGAAAATGCAGGTGGAAATCAAAGAGGCCTTGAAGGTCTATCATGAGCCCAAGATCTATGCCGACCAGATTCGCAAGTATATGGCCCATGTTGAGGCCCGTAACAATACGACTGAAATAGACGATCCGGAGCTGCGTTCACCAACATCCACGGATAAAACACCCGATCCGAATTTCATGAAGCGAATTGAATTGATTATTGCGCCTAGTGCCGTGAAATCGGATAAGGATTTAGAAACCTTCCGGCTGGAAATGATGGGCCGTCAAAAGCGATGGGATCGGAGCCAATCCGTACAGGACAACATCTTGCGGATTTATGAGCCCGAGGTAAAAACCTTGATGACCCATGATGAAACCAAGTTCCAGGAACACCTGGATCGGTTGCTGGCCGATCTGCCCAAGGTCTTGCGTAATCCCAATATTTACGACAACCAGGCCGATAAAAAAGATCATGTGGAACAAATTTTAGGAGGTATTGCAAAACTCACCGAGCGCGGTATACCCAAGGAAGCGTTGCCTCAAATGGTGGAGTGGGCCTTTGATCCGGCTCGAAACTTTATCTCCGATGGTACATTTAAAATTAGGAGGCCCTCGCAGTCATGACCGTTGCTCTGACCCCAGTGAATCAGTTTGTGTCCTCACGTTTATTGGCCAGTAAAGGGGGTGTTTCTCCCAAGCGGCCTGTATCCCGCCAGCCGCGTTTTGCCGGTCAATTCAGTCAGCCAGTAACGGCACCGGTATCCAATCAGCAATTGGTGTCGGCGCTCAAGGGCCAGGTTAAGTTTGGCTCCTTGGGACAACTGATCAGTATTGCCCCGGGGTATAAGTTGGGTGAAGCTCGGGCAGCTCATAACCAGCCCCTGAATCGGATGCCCAGCATTATTTTGGAAAGCGCCACCGGCGATAAAATCGCGATCGATCCGGTTTCGGCCAATTTTGAGCGCAATATTATCGAGTTTACCGAAGATTTTAATCAAGACTCGGCTCGCGCCTTTAATGCCCAGGTCGATTTTCTGAAAAACAAAATCCTGGATAAACGTGCTAAGGGCGAAATTAAAGACCCCAGTGAAGAAACGGTTCATATTTACATCAATAGCCCGGGTGGGATGATTATCTCGCTTTATGCCATGATCGATGCTGTTGATACGTTGAAAAAAGCCAATATCCCCGTGGCTACCTACTGCCGTGGCATGGCTGCCAGTTGCGGTTCGGTATTGTTTGCCCTGGGTACTCCCGGCCAGCGTTATATGACCCCCCATGGGCGTGTTTTGGTGCACCAACCGTTGGGTGGAAGTTATGGTCAGGCAACGGATATCGGGCTTCAGAACGAAGAAATTCAAGAGATGAAAATTAAGCTGACCGATATTTTGTCCCTCTCTGCGCTGGAGGGCAAAATCATTCGATTGCAGAAAGAAGTGGATCGCCTGTCGGAATCCGAAAATCAGTGGTCCCCGAATGTACAGGCCCGGCAAAAGCAAATTGCGCAATTTGAGGCGGAGAAAGTTCGGATTCGTAAAACCCAGGAAGCTCGCACTCAACAGAAAATTTACATTACCCAGGCCGAAATGCTGAAAGCAGAAGACCGGAGTCAAGAAGCCGAAGAGGCCTTGGCTAAAGGCCAAAAGCTCGTAACCGATACCATTGCAGCCGTCACCAGCGAAGCCCGTGAGCAGGAGCGTCAGCGTTTAACCGAGGTGATTGCCAATTCCGATGGTGCGACGAAGACTACGGCAGAACGAGAATTGAGACGCTTGGATGATCGCAAGGTCCCCTATAGCTCGACTCGCGAACGTATGGCCCAAGTCATGGAGCGCGATCGCTGGTTGACTGCTGAAGAAGCCGTTGAGTACGGCTTAGCGGACGGTATTGTCACCCGCTAAGTGGTTTTTCACACGCACCCTCGATTGACTTGATTCAGATCCCCGTATTGTCGCTGCTGCTGGGCTCGTGTCTTGTGATTCTTTCAGGTACAATGGCCCAACATGGGCCGTATTGATACGAGAGAGGAGCGTTTTATGAAGGTGGTTGCGAAATCCGGTAATGTATTGACCAGTGATGCTGACGCCTTGGTGGTCAACTTGTTTGAAGGCGTAACCCAGCCGGGGGGTGGCACGGGAGCGGTGGATCAGGCCTTGGATGGGGCGATTCGCCAAGAGATTGAACATGGCAAGGCCTTTAAAGGCAAACTGGGCGAAACCCTGATTTTGCCCACCTATGGAAAGCTTCCTGCACGCTATGTGGTGGTAGTTGGCTTAGGCAAGGCAGAGGATTGCAAAAGCCTGCAACTGCGTCGAGCGAGTGCTGCTGCGATTCGCGCCTGTCAAAAACTCAAGGTGTCTTCGGTAGCCACCTTGCTTCATGGGGCTGGGATTGGTCAAATTGATGCTCAGGCAGCGGCTCGGCTCTTGGCCGAAGGAGCCATTCTCGGCAATTACCGCTTCACGTTGAGAAAGACCAAAGACCCAGCGGATGAGCCTGTGTCCATTGACACGCTCACCGTGGTCGAACAGGATCAAGCAAAGCTGGGTGCGATTGAGACCGGTTTGCGGTGGGGGGCGGCCATTGCCCAAGCCACGTGCCAGGCGCGCGATTGGGTACAGGACAGCCCCAACTACGTAACGCCCACATTTTTGGCAGAGCAAGCCCAAAAACTGAAGGGCGGGCAAGTGCAATGTCAGGTTTTGGACAAGGCCGAAATTGAAAAGCTGGGTATGGGGTCCTTTTTAAGTGTGGCTCGCGGCAGTGTGGAGCCCCCTAAGCTGATTCATTTGACCTACACGCCTGCGACCGGCACGCCCAAAAAGAAAGTGACCTTGGTGGGCAAGGGAATTACCTTTGATAGTGGGGGGTTGTCCTTAAAGCCAGCTGCGTCCATGGAACTGATGAAAAACGATATGACGGGTGCTGCGGTGGTCATTGCCACGATGCGGGCTCTGGCGGAACTGGGTGACCTGGATATCCAGGTGGATGTTGTGGCCCCATGCTGTGAGAACATGCCCAGTGGTCAGGCTAATCGTCCGGGAGACATTGTGACGGCCATGAACGGGAAGACCATTGAGATCAACAACACCGATGCTGAAGGTCGGCTGATCCTCTGTGATGCTCTGGTGTATGCCCAAAAACACATTCAGCCGGATGAGCTCATTGATCTGGCGACCTTGACAGGGGCATGCATTATGGCCTTGGGCAAAGAGGCCTCGGGCATTATGGGCACCGATGACAGCCTGTTAGAAGCAGTCAGAAAAGCCGGAAATGTGGCAGGTGAAAGATTCTGGCCATTACCGCTTTTTGATGAATTCAAGGACATGCTTAAAAGCGATGTGGCTGATCTGATTAATGCCGGCAGCAAAGGCCAAGCCGGGTCTTCTGCAGGTGGGATGTTTTTAAAAGCCTTTATCGAGGATAACCAAAAGTGGGTTCATCTGGACATTGCCGGGCCTTCCTGGACCGATCGCGATGTGCCCGAAGTCCCCAAAGGCGGTACGGGTGTGGGTGTACGAACATTACTATACTATTTGTATCAGATTGCAGAAGTGTCTTAATTGTCTTTTAGACACTATCTTGCCCGTAGGATTTTTGTGTTATTTTTGCGCAGATCTGAGAAGATAGGCGTATAATAAAGTCATTACCTGGATGAGTGACTGCTGATCCTGAGAGGCCTTGCCATCAAGGGATTGGGAGTGACGCGTGTTACAAATTATTACAAATGTAGCTGTATGATAGAGGCCCCTTTTGGCCAGAATGAAGGCGACTCCGACAGGGTTGCCGGGTCTCGCCTGAACAGAGGGAATTGTAAATCATTGGTTTAGGGAATAGCGATCCGTGCCGATATACTCTAAGATAAGAATACGGAGTCAGGAAAGGCTTTGAACGCAATGAATTTCAACAAGAGTCTCGTTGTAAAAGAAGCTGTAATGGGAAGTATTGCCGTTTTTCGTGAGCGTCGGCTTCCTGTCCAACTCAATCCGCGCCAATTCAAAGTATTGGCGACCTCGCTGGGTGTGGCTGGTGTCATTGTCTTAGGTTTGTTTTTTATTTCCGGCCAAGGTGATCTGACGGTATTGCGTCAACGCCTGGTGGGGCAAGTTCATTTGAGTACCGGAGTGTATTCTGCTCGGACAGTCACCCAGTTGAATCATTTGAGCTGGCAAAACGGCCTGGATATCTTAACCGCACTGGAAACGGTGAACGGTAACCTGCGTCAGCTGGAAAAACTGCAGAGTAAACCTCGAACCAAAAAAGCCCACATTTTAGCCGCCCGTCGCTCGTTAAACGAGTCGGTCAAAAAGCTGGATGTCCTGCTTGCCGATCGCCAAATCCTGGAAGATGCGGCCAAAATTTTGAAGGCCAACACCTTGTATACGCCTGTATATCAGGAATTTCTCAAGGATACGATGGCACGTGTAGCCGATGCGTCTCCACGAAAAAACACATCTGAAAACCTGGTTCAGGATACAACTTTACCCCCGTTAACCCAACAATAATTTAGGCCGAAGGTTCAGGAAAGATACGCTTTGGCGGATCAGAAACGTTTTCGGGACTCGTATTTTCGTTGACGCCCTGATGACGGCTGCTCAAAGTGTGCCCTATGCTTTGTGGGGTGTTTCGATTGAAAAAGAAAAAGAGGGCCGAAGCCCTCTCTAAAGATTGGTAGACGATTGGTTAGTATCACAGGAACAAAAGATTGGTGTTGTGTTGTAATGCCTATTCGATACCCAACTGCCGCTGTTGTGGGATGATGCCCCGGGCTTGTTGCAGATTGGGCTGGATACCTGGATTGCCAGCAATGCCTTGTCTTGGAATGATGGGGCGAATCCCTGTAGCCTGCCCCGGTCTTATGCCAGGTTGGCCAAGGGGAGTCCCGGGTTGACCTTGTCCCACAAAAGGGGCACCTGTGGGATTGCCGACGCCTTGGAAGTTAATCCCTGGATTAACTTGTGGTGCTACGTTACCATTTCCCAGCTGCCCAATGATGTTGCCTGCTGGGGTATTGCCGCCGCTCAGGAGATCGATCCCTGCGTTCCCTTGCGGGATGGGTAAGCCGCCATTGGTGAATTGACCAATAATATTCCCGGCAGGAGAATTGCCGCCTGTGGCAATGTTCACACCACCATTGGGGCCGACTGTGGGAAACCCGCCATTGGTGAGTTGGCCGATGATATTCCCGGCAGGAGAATTGCCGCCTGTGGCAATGTTCGCACCACCATTGGCACCTACGACGGGGAAGCCTCCGTTGGTGAGTTGAGCAATAATGTTGCCCCCGGGGGAATTCCCACCCGCTGCAATATTGGCCCCACCGGTACCCATGGAGACGGGAAAGCCGCCGTTGGTGAGGAGGGAAATAATACCGGCACTGCGGGTTGTCCCGCCGCTTAAGACACTGTTGTCAAAATTGGGCAGAAAACCAAAGGGGTTGTTGCCGAAAATTTGAGAAACGATATTGGTTCCTTGCCGCCAGGGTGGCGTCCAGGAGACGGGTAACCCAATCGGGCGCCCAGGACCGATATTGGGGCGACCAAACCCACTGAACCAGTTTTGACTTTGGTTGAGTACCACTTGCAGGAGTTGAATAATGACATCGAGCAATTGATCATCCAGGGAGGGTCTTGTGGGGCCTGGAGGAGAAATCCGTCTTGTCAGAGATGCACTGGTTTCGGGAGGGGCATCAGCACCCCGGGTGCCACCATTGGTAGCGCCATTGGAACTGCCGCCACCGCTTGTTTCTGGGTTTGCAAGGCGAATAAAGCTAAATGACTCAATCTGTCCTTCATTGTCGGTTTTGATTTTGAGCTCGCCATTCTTGGGCAAGCCGCGCACCATCGACGCTGGGTTCAATGCCACGTCAGACATTCGATACCTCCGAGAAAAATCCTTGATACACACACACGACACACAATCTATGTTTGTATAAAAACAGGCAAGTGTGGAATGCTGCCTTAAAAAAATATTAAGCCCCGGATCCCAGATTAGGGCGGGGCTTAAAACGAGCTTGGCTTTTGCGTTTGAGAGGGCCTGAAATTAACCGACCTTCTCCAAGGGTAATACCGGGCTATCGAACTCAGGAGTCCGGTGGGGGATTTTTAAACCCAGTTCCTGCATCACAAATTCAAATACCCAACGGGTGGCAGCCTTGCGACTGTATTTGGGGTAAGCCTGTAGAATAGCCTCTTCGGCATCAATACCCATCCGAATTAATGCCATAGCCGCAGTAGAGCGGACATTAATATGGGCGGTTGCCAAACTCTTGACGAGCTCTGGAATGGCCAGGGCACCGGCTTTGACCAACACATTTTCAATTTCGGTAGAGAAACTGTTGTCGGCATATACCAACGCTTTCAGAAGGTAGTGGATGCCATCTTTGGTCAGGAGGGGATCTGAGGCGGATGCTGGCTTTGATGAGCTGCTGATGAGTTTTAGCTTCAAAGCTTCGAGGCTAATCGGTGCCTGTCTCACCATTATGTTAAGTCTCCGTGCGATATCCGAATGGGATTGAGTATCATAATCTCTTCTATTGTTTATAGCGGATCTTAGAGCAAGGTGCAACGCGAGGGGCAGGGCATGATGTAAAGGAAGCTTTAGGCTTTCCAAGCTTCTTTATATCTCGTAGTGTTACATGCATGGATATCGATCGCAACCCTGATGAAGATTGCCTTGGTATGACGCTAAAAATGGGGTAAACGTGGGTGTTAAGGCGGATGACCGGTCCTGATATGATCCCTACTTTTTTTTCAAAGATCGTTTACCAAATCTTTACATCTTCTTAATTTAGGATCGGTTAAATTGAGGAGGTCATTGGGGTAGACAGGGTGATGGGACATCCGGGTTGGGTCGAAAGATACGTGGCAGCATTGCCTTGGGGAAGAGCGATCTCAAGCATGCCGTGACTGCCTGGTATAAGGACGAGACTGGTATTGTCAGACGATGGATCTGCAAGATAAAAGGGGCGTGATGTCACCGAGATCCGACGGTTGGGAAGCGTTAAAAGTAACTGGATTCCCTCGGCCGGGAGCCACGCATGAGGGATGTTGGTGATCAGATTGCCGTAGGTATCAATCACATCTATTTCCCCCTGCCACCGCATTGCCTCCGGGCGCTGGGGATGACCCAAGGGTAGGTGAGTGATTTCCGTGGGAGAGAGACAGTGCCCCAACTCGTTTAGCGTGTTCTCCAGGTTGTGCGTGATAAAGGCGTTGGCCAGATGAGCGGCCACGGGGGCATATATGTCTCGGCCATGAAAGCTTTGACTGGGAAGGGTTTCTGGAATGCGGTAAAAACGAGGATTGGTCAGCGCAACAACATGGGCTAAGCGATCGCTGGTAGGCGGTAAAATGCGTGTGGCTAGCCCGTTGTTGGGGAGAACCACCCCTTTGTGGACGTCGGGAAAGTAAATGGCCAGGGGAAGCTGATCCGGGCTGCCGACATGGGGATCAACCACGGCAACCAAAAACGCGCCCGGAGGGAAGGCATCAAAGGCCTGCTGCAAGACCCAGCTGCCATGGCGGATGTCCTGGGGTGGGATGTGGTGGGCAATGTCCAGGATGGGGATTGTTGGGGCAAAGCCCTGGATGACCCCTTTCAGAACCCCGGTAAACCCGTCGCGGTCTCCAAAATCTGTGATGAGTCCAATGCAGGCGTGTGTCATACGAATCGTGGCAATCTGGCTATCTTCCGTGTACGATTTTAAGTGGTAACACAAGCAAGGAAGGAATGCGATGCCGGTTGTGGTGTACTACGGGGATGAGCCCTTTCTCCTCGAACAGGCCGTTAAACAGCTGCGCCAAGCCGTGGTGAATCCCGCCATGGCGAGCTTATGCCACCGGGTTTATAGTCAGCCTTCTCTGGCAACTGTTTTAGAGGCTGTCGGGAGCGTGTCTCTGGCTCTGGGTGGACAAACCTTGATTGAAATTCGGGATTTCCCCCTGTTGCATAACGCAGCCAAAGATTCGGCCACGGAAAAACAGTTGGAAGAATTAAAGGGTTTGCTTGAGGCTGTTGACGCCAGCAAAACCATCTTGTTTTACAGTGCCAAGCTCGACGGCAAAATCAAATTTCCCAAGTGGCTGGCCAAGCACCCACAGTTTACGGTGCAGAAGTTCGAGGCCTTTAAATTCTGGGAAACCCAAAAGGTGGTGGATTTTCTGAGAAGCTATGCTGCACAGCACCACATTGCGTTAAGTGGGGAGGCTGCGGAACTTTTGGTGGAAAGCCTGGGGACAGATCTGCGTCAACTCACCAATGAAGTGGGGAAACTTCAGCTCTATGCCGACGGTCGGACGATTACGCCGGAGGATGTGATGCGGATGGGCAACCACAGTGACAACCTGTTTCATGTGATCACCCGGTGGATTTTGCAGGAAAAGCCGGCCGACAACTTTCGGGATCTGCAGGAAATTTTGCTTCGACGCCATCCGGTTGAAGTGTTTGCCACCATGCAGAGTGTGTTTAACAATATTTTTCGGGTGATGTGGCTCAGTCAACACGGCGCCTCCATTGATGCCATTGCCTCTCGCACCGGGCAGAAGCCCTTTACCATTCGTAAGCATTTGTCCGATTACCGACGTGTCTCCCGGGCGCGTTGGTTATCCCTCAAGCATCAGTTGGCCGAGCTGGAGTGGAAATCCAAGACCGGACAATTGGAAGGGCATCTGGCCCTGGAAACCTTGTTGGGGACCTAAACGATGCGGACGTTGATTGATTTTGAAGCGGCTCAGCCTTTTGCGGTGAACTTTTTTACCCAGGCCCTTCAAACCCATACATGGGTGAATGCCTATATTCTACGGGGCAAGGATCTGGGGGCTGTCTATGGCATGATCTTGCGGCTGGCCCAGATTCTGAACTGCCCCGAAAAACCTGGGCCCGTATCTGCCTGTGGGCAGTGTCAGTCCTGTCGCTGGATTGAAGAAAATGCCCACCCCGGTGTGGTCACCGTCTCCAATTTGACCTACCTGACGCATGTCGATCCGCAGACCGGGGCCGCTCGCAGTAAAACCGGCAAGGCCCAACGTTCTATTGTGGTGGATCAGCTGGATCAGTTGCTGCATGAGCTCAATCTCCACAGTGGGGGCTTTCATCGGGTGGTCATTTTAACCGGCGCCCAGGAGGTTTCTCAAGAGGGCGAGGATCATCAATCGCCCTTTGCGGTGCCCAGAGATTGGCAGGCCCAGGACGCGGGACGGCTTGCCTGGGTGCCCTTGGACCGTAAGCTGTTTCCCGATGTGCTGGCCAACAAGTTCTTGAAGACCCTGGAGGAGCCCCCGCGCGATGTTCTTTTCTTTCTGATGACGGACAGTGAAGAGAAGCTCCTGGATACCATTGTCTCTCGGTGTCAGATGGTGCCGTTCAAGACGCCGGCGTCGT
This sequence comes from Vampirovibrionaceae bacterium NZW_1234, assembly GCA_041697335.1. Classification (GTDB taxonomy): domain Bacteria; phylum Cyanobacteriota; class Vampirovibrionia; order Vampirovibrionales; family JAGQHJ01; genus JBGUGD01. The sequence goes on from JBGUGD010000030.1 coordinate 213,439, forward strand.
TTTTTGAGACTCGTTTTTCCCCGGCGGCCGAGCAGGTCTATCATCACCTGCTCAGCGAATTGGGGCGCCAAGACTTTTTAAGCCAGACCCAGACCTTAGTGGCCTATTTATCGGAAAACCACGTGAGTGCTGCCGAGGCGTTGGCCGGGTTTCAGCAGTTTATTTGGGAGTCTTCCAAGCGGACCGGCCTGCCGGAGCAACGCTACGGCCACGTGACCTCGATGATCCGAAAAATTGACCATGCCCGGCGCATGTTGGAAGACAAGGTCCGTGAAGAGGCGGTTTTGGAAGATCTGTTTTTACAGCTGGCTCAGGCGGGATAAGTTCTAAAAATATTACAAATGTGACACAATTCTTGCATCCCAGTGGATGAGCGGGCTAGAATGAACCGTAATACTTAAATGGATGGGTATTGTTCGTGATAGTCCCTGTACATCACGTCCCGGCACAATCAAGTGTTGTCCCCCCGAAAGCAAAAGGCTACGGGTACCCGCCAAAACACACCTATCTCCCAGCAGTTCAACACAATAGCCTATTTACCGCCCCCCGATTCGGGACGGATAAGGAAGTGCATCGCACTGGGGAGACGAAGTTTATTCATGTCTTGCAACATGCGGCAGCCCCCTTTCGAGAATTGCTGCAAGGGCTCGCATTGGCGGTTCGCCGTTTTGGTCAATGGTTGGGCAATGTCTGGTTTCGGATTATGCGCATGGTGTCTCCGGTTTCGGTGCCCCAGCTGCGTGATGCTCTCAACCCGTTGATGGTTCAAGCTCAACATCGGTTCCCCATTCCCATGGTTCGTGCCAAGCTCCTCAAAGAAGGGTCGCCGGATGCGCTTTTGCCCTATCGGGAGTTGGAGCGCCGCTATCGGCGGAATCCGGAGCAGCGGGTACGCTTGCTGGAAAACTTTGTGACCTCCGAAGCCACGGCTTATTTGGCCAGCCATCTGCTGGCCTTGCAGGAAGCCATCCGAAATCCGGGCCAACCCCTGCGGATTGATCGAAGCCACATCCCCGCGGCGGTTCGGATGGGGGTGGATGATGCCAATGCCATCGTGGCCCGGCGCACCAAAGAATTGCTTTATGCCAAGGACAAGCAGCCCATTGCGGACAACCTGTATAACCTGATTCTGGAGTCACCCAAGGTGGCCTTGCACGAGCATTATCGTGGGTGTGCGCCCATGGCCATGGTGCGGGCGTGGTTTATGGCCCAGAATGACCCCATTGCCTTTAAGTCCAATGATGAGTTGGAAGAATACTGCCGGATTGATCGTCTGTTTACCCCGGACGGCGAGGGCCCGCTGTATCAACCGAGTTTGGATCGATACCGCTGGAAGAACGACAATATCGTCTCGGTCTCCATTAATTCAACGGAGACGGCGTATATGGCGGCCTATATGTATACCCTTCGTTCCGGGTTGGAAAATGTCCGCTACTTCGAGTATCGCCTAAACCCCATCAGTAAAGGGGTAAAGGACTCTATCGCCTACGCAAAGGCCATCCAGCAGGGTATTCACGATGGCAAGATGTTTCTCAAGGAATCTCGGGGGCAGGATATTGATGCCAACCTGATCTATTCCGCCGACCGGCAGCCCAAACCCGGGGTGGAGGTGAACAATCCGCTGGCGCCAAAGATTGATGATCGGATTTGGCTGGCGATGAAGATTATTGTTCTGGCCATCAAGTCTCGTCTGATGGGGATGCATGTGACCGGGTTTGATGTTCAGGGCTCTGAAGCCAACTACGCCATTATGGACTTTGAACCCGTGGCTCGGATGCTGGCCCGTTGGAATCGGGTGGCCAAGGCCATGAACCAGATGAAGATGCCGGGCTGGGAGAAGGACTACCGTGTGGGTGCAACGCTTCACTCGGGTGAAACGCCACTGTCCGGCTTGATTAGCCATAAAGATGCGCCCATTACCGGGGCCGAATCTGTGGAGCGTTCCGTGGAGCTGTTCACCCGGAAGGACACCTCGCCCATGAATCTGATGGCCGTGGGGCAGGCGATTCAACAGTTACTCAAGACCCCGGACACGCAACTGGATGACGCCACCACCTTACGGGTCATCGATCTGCTGTTGCCCAAGGAGGACCGACGGAAACTGGGGACAAGTCGCGGGGCCTTGAAAGCCGAATCCCAGGCCATGCCTGCGCCCAATGAGCTGCCCCCGGATCAGGACCCGGACATTGATACCCCGGTGCGCATTGGCCATGGGGTGCAGCTGAAGTTCGGGCCGCGTTGGTTGATTGATGCCTGCTGGAAGCACAAGATTGGGTTTGAACAATGTCCCAAGAGCAATGTGCAGACCGGGGCCGTGTCCTACTATAACGAATTGCCCACCCTGGTGATGTCTCGTCCCCGGGACGAGGGCCACGGGTTGATGGTGTCCATCAGCCGCGATAACGGGACGACCTCCAAGACGAATATGCCCAACGAACTGGTGAAGTTGACCCGTCACCTGAAGGCCCGTCACGAGGATCGCAAGCGCTTCCAGATCAACGGGATTCAAACGGCCTTTCTCTTTGACCCGGAGCTAAAGACCAAGATTCGCCAGGAGATGTTACAGCGCTTCCACCGTCTGGAGTCTCGCCCGGCTTATGGTGAAGTCATTCGTCACGAGCAGGATCCACGTCTGTTTAAGCGGCTGATTGAAAATCGCCGGGGGGCTCACACGGCCTGAGCCGCCCAATAGGAGTTTTTTCTTGTGCGGTGTTTTGACTCGTTTTAACTCATTTTTACTCAGGTTTTTTTGTTTTTGTGTGATTTTGCCTCGTTTTTACTCAGGCTTTTTTGTTTTTGTGTGATTTTGACTCATTTTTGCTCAAGGTTTTTTTGCTTTGTGTGATTTTGACTCGCTTTTACTCAGGTTTTTTTGTTTTTACGTGATTTTGACTCATTTTTGCTCAGGGTTTGATAGTCTGGCTTCGGGTGATCCCCCTCCAAGGCGGGCCGTTTTCCGGGGGCAGCTCTGGGGAGGCGCTGGGTTTGTGTGAAGATGACTGAAGTCTTGGCTTGATAAGCATATGGTGGTGCTTATCAGCATTATTCCAAGTTTTTTCTGAATTTAAACCTGCATGTCCTTGGTAAAAAGCGGCTTTGGATACTTTGGCTTCCGCCAGGACAATTAGCCGTTGGTCCAGGGCAGGATGTAGTCGGGGTCTGTGACGCTCTCGGGTAGCCGATCGTTGGTCAGAATGGCGGAACTGGCAAAGCGACGCGTGGTGATGCGTCCGCCAAAGAACAGCATCAGGCTAATGGCCGGTTGAGGGCCATCGGCGTCGGGATCCATAATGAAGCGAACGGCATGGGTATTCAGGCCCGGGGTCTGACCTGTCGGGGCAAACTTGGCGGTGGAATCATACTGGAGCACCCCCCCGCTGTTTAACAGCAGGCACGGGGTGGTCGCATCGCAAGGGGTTCTAAACAAGGCACAACTTGAAGCACCAGCCTGCAGGCAGGTCCCGTTGGCTGGGGTGTTGGTGACATTTTGAAGCTGGGTGGAGGTGCTGCCGTTGGAGATCCGTCGGACGTGATCCATTTTCAGGGCAATGGTTTGGGCGGTGGTGTCTGCGGTGGAGGGGGTTTCACTCAGCAAGGTTGCATAACCTTGGCCCAGGGCAGAGGCACTGTTTTTGGCAATATCCATAAACTTTTCCTGCCCCACGTTTTGAAACAGGACAGGAATGAGCATGGTTGCCAGAACCCCAATCAGGGCAATGGTAATCAGGATTTCCACTAAAGTAAAACCGTTAGAAAAGCACCGTCTCATCGAAAACAACTCCCAGGGGTAACCCCAACTCACGACCAATCCGAAGATAGATTTCGTATCGACCAGGCGGGGGAAAGCTTTAACGTCCACCCCAGATTACGGCGTATTGACCGAGGCCGGCACCGCGGAGGAGCCACCCTCTGTGGCGAAATATTGATCGCCCAGAAGCTGTTTCATGCGTTGGATTTCGACCCGGGCTTGGGCAGCATAGGGGCTGGTGGGGAAGTTGCTTTGAATGTAGTTGTAGAAATCGAAGGCGTCATCATACATTTCCCGGCTCTTAAACAGGCGGCCAGCCTGGTAGGCGGGTTTTACCAGGAGCTGGCTGGTGGGATAATCCCGGATCAGGTCCAGCAACTGAAGTTTGACGTCCATGGCCTGGGCCACGTCATCGGGCGAAAACAGGCCTCGCGCCGCACTTTTTTGCTCTAACGGGGTGAGCACTTGGGTAATGGGATCCAGGACTTTTTGAACTTCCTTGTCGGCTTTGCTGAGCTTTTTCTTTGATGCGGCCAAGGCCGGATCAATGGCGGTTAACAAGATTAGCGCCACGAGAAAGAGAACTAACAAATTCTGTGCAAACACAATAAACACACCCTGCTAACTCTGATTACTCTAACTGCTTGGTGACATCAATCACACGGACTCTTCATGTTTATTGTAAAAGATTTTCCCAAAATGCCATTCCTCTGTTCAGAGGAGCTCTCCGATGGCTGGGGGAGTTCAGGTGGGTTTTTATCGTCCGGGTGTGGGACGCATTTCTCCCCCAAGGGGAGGAAATTGCGGGGGAAATGGTGCTGAGTCCGACAAGACCAAAACGGCCCAGAGAGTCCTTCAGGCAAAAGGTTTTGGGAGATTTTCGACCCATTGCCACCTGTTATAATGTAACTTACTTTTTTAGCGTAGCGCTGACCAAAGGACGCGATATTGCTCGTGAATAAACGCAAACAAAGCTCGGGTACAACCAAAGAAAATCCGTTTCCTAAAGATGACCTCGTTGAAGATATGGAGGATGAAGCCCTCGGATTTGACGACGGGGACGATCATGTCGATATTTACGACCAACTGGAAGAGGAGCCGGATGAAGATGAGGACGGGGCCAAGGATCTGACCGAACGCACCGCAGCGGACGATTCGGTCAAGATTTACCTGCAGCAAATCGGTCGCGTCAAGCTCTTGTCCGCCGATGAAGAAATTGAATTGGCCAAGCGCATTGCCGAAGGCGATGAGGTGGCCAAACAAAAGCTGATTCAAGCCAACCTGCGCCTTGTGGTGAGTATTGCCAAGAAGTATATCGGACGGGGACTGTCTTTTCTGGATCTGATCCAAGAGGGAAACCTCGGTCTGATCCGGGCCGCAGAAAAGTTCGATTATCGCCGGGGCTTTAAATTTTCGACCTATGCGACCTGGTGGATTCAGCAGTCCATTACCCGAGGCATTGCCGATAAGTCTCGGACCATTCGCCTGCCGGTTCACATGATTGAGACCATTGGGAAGTTGAAACGGGTTTCTCGGGAGTTGACCCTGGAATTGGGGCGGACCCCGACGAAAGAAGAACTGGCTCAGCGGATGGGCGTCTCCTTAGCCAAGCTGCGTCTCGTGCTTAAGGCCACCCAATCCACCATTAGTCTGGAAACGCCTTTGAACACCAAGGACGAGGCCTCCAAGATTGGGGATTTTCTGGTGGATGAAAGCATGGAGTCTCCTGACAGCCGGGTTTCCAATGAAAGCCTGGTGTCCGAGTTGGAAAAAATCTTGTCGACCTTGCGCCCTCGCGAGCGCGATGTGTTGAAGCTTCGCTTTGGCTTAAATGACGGCAATAAGCGGACGCTGGAAGAAATCGGCCAGCTTTTCGGGGTCTCTCGGGAGCGGGTGCGTCAGATTGAGACTCGGGCCTTGAACAAGTTACGCAAAATGTGCCGTAACAACCGCAGCATCCGAAGCTTGCGAAACTATTTAGGCGGTTAGGTCCGGTTTTGTAGTTTTATGTAAATTTGAATATAAATTATATTGAGTTTGTGCTGTGTTGTCGCTATAACAAAAGCATGGGACTGTTCCATGAGGTTGGGAAAGGACGCCTTCTCGCTCTGGAGATTCCCCAAAGTAAGACGGACAATGTGCTGCTGTGGTTATTGCGTTCAACTCGGTTAAACCCTTTTCAGCCGGCTCTGCTACTCGACCTGTGGCAACGCCCGTGTCATGGGCTTCCTCGTCCCAGCGCCGGTTTGCATCTCAAACATCGACAGATTCTTTACGACTCTCTTCGTCACAGTCCACGAATTTACTTCAAAAATACGGCATTGATCCCGAGCGGGTGTCCGTGACCTCCTGGGATGATCGGGGGTTGGATCCTGACTTGGCAACAGCGATCCACCGTCAGAAAGTCACCTTGATCACCCATGCCCTTGAAGCCCACGAGCTTGCCTTAAAACACCAGGCCCTAGGGAACTACTCCAACGATTATCGGGCCACGCATATTTCACTGAAAAACGGCACGACCGCCATGGCGACCAACCTGGAATTGAACGAAGGTAAATCTACGCCCTGTGGCGAGCGTTCTGCGGTGATTGCTGCCGTGAATCAGGCGATTCGGGCGCTGCCTTTGGCTCGGCTGCAGCAGGCCAGCGGTTCTGATATCGCAATGATCAGCGAGGGCTTAAAGGCCAATGTGTTGGTGATGGCCACCAGCAACCTGAAAGACTATGCGGAAGTATGCTCCGATTGTGAAACCTGGATGGCGGATAAGAAACTGTTTTCACCGGATACCCTCTTTGTCAGTCTGGGGCAAACCCCTCACGGAGCCTTTTCGTTGCGGGTTCAACGCTTGATCGATCGGATGCCCCGATGGGGCAAACAGCACCCTTCCGTGTTTACCGACGGCCAGACCTTTGAAACAGCCAATGTTGACCCGCTTCTCTCGAAACGGGCTCAGCAGGTGCTGGCGGCCAAACCCTACTTGGTTTCCCAGGTGCAGCCGCTGCTTCAGCAAGCCAAGGCCGAATTCGATGCCAACCGAACGGCATGGGCGCCCGAGCGTAATACCGCTGCTGCTGTGATGCTGTCCTCCAGCACGTCTACGTTGCCGACTCTTCACCGCTATGCGGCCCCTCTTTTTAGCTGGAAGCGGCGCTGGTATGAAGCGCCGGATTTGCTCGCGGCCAGCTGGGGGTATCAGGATTTAACCAACCGCTTGCAGGCCCAGGATGTCCGAATTCAAGCTGTGGCCTATTATGGAAACGATTCCCAGTTCCCGCTGCCCACCAATTTGGGACGTCTGGCCCAAGCAACCCGAGGCGGGCTGGATACCTTGGTGGTGGTCCTTGAGCATAACCGGATCCATGTCAGAACGATTGCCGATTATCTCCCTCGGACCTCTGTTTCCAACGGCACGCCTGGCTCCTCCAACCGGTCTTATGCCTAGCGGGTCTGACCCATACAAAGCTTGCTCTTAGACAAGCCGGTGTGGGCCGATTATAATAAGGGCACTGTTGATGTAGAGGCAATCACCAAGGAGCAAGGCCATGGGATTCGATATCCAGAAAATGCTGAAACAAGCCCAAAAAATGCAGGAACAAATGGCAGGGGTTCAGGAAGAACTTGCGAAGCTGGAAGTGACCGGGAGCGCTGGCGGCGGCGCGGTCACTATTGTTTGTGATGGTCGGGGCGAAACCAAATCCGTGAAAATTGCCAAAGAAGCCATGGATGATGCCGAGACCTTGCAAGAGCTCGTGCTGGCTGCGATTCGGGATTCTCAGAAAAAGGCCAGTGAATTGGCCCAGGAAAAAATGTCCGGTGTGACCCAAGGGCTCAAAATTCCAGGCTTGCCTTTCTAAGCGTGTTGCTTTGACTCCCGAAGCGACGCCAACCCTGAAATCGGGTGCATCCTGACGGTTGCTCCTGATGTCGTCCGAAGGCATAATAGAGATACGGTTTAACGCAACGTGAGACGTTCTGATGTATACTCGTCCGCTGGCGCGGTTGATTGAAGAATTTCAAAAGCTCCCGGGTGTTGGGCCAAAGTCGGCTCAACGGCTTGCTTTCCATGTGCTTAAACGTTCGGAATCTGAAATCCAAGGCTTCTCCGAGGCCTTGATTGATGCCAAGCGCCAAATTGGGCGTTGTTCCGTTTGCTATAATTTGTCGTGCCAAAACCCCTGTGAGATCTGTACTCATACGGGGCGCGATAGGACACTGCTGTGTGTGATTCCCGAGCCTCGCGATCTGTTTGCCCTGGAGCGAACCGGGGAATATAAGGGCCTGTATCATGTCCTGGACGGGCTGATTTCCCCCCTTGAAGGCATTGGTCCCCAGGAGCTTCGGGTCCAGGAACTGCTGAATCGTTTGGCGCCGGAGTCGGATATCCAGGAAGTGATTTTGGCTTTGCCCCCTTCTGTGGAGGGAGATACGACAAGCCTTTATCTGACCCGGATGTTGAAGCCCTCCGGGGTCAAGCTGTCTCGGATTGCCTTTGGCTTGCCTGTGGGTGGCGACATTGAATATGCCGATGCGCTGACCTTGACTCGGGCCATGGCAGGGCGAATCAGCCTTTAATCCAAAACCAACGGGTTTTTCTATTGACGTAGGGTGGCTGCGGCCTAAACCGGAAGCAGTGTGGCGGCTTTGCGTCCTTCGTTTAAGGCGGCAAAGGCCTGTTGAAAGCGAGCATCCTGCATCAGGGCGTCTAGGGTCAATGGCATTTTTTGGCGCCAGTTGGGGTAGCGCAATACGGGATAGGGGCGACCCTCTTCCGGTGCTTCATAAATGGGTTGCTCTGCCTCTGAAGAGCCAGGAATGTTGACCTGCTTGACCATGCCAAGAATGTCTTCCAGCTGAACGATAAAGAGTTTGCACCGGATACGGGCCATAAACTGGTTTAAGGCCCGTGAAAAGGCCGTAAACTGCTCGGGAGCCGAGGTGCCGTTTTGTTCGACGACCTCGGGTGTAAAGCTTTGACGCAGCGATTCCAGGGAAATCTCCCCGGACAAAAGCTGCTCCTGCTGAAGGACCTGAATGAGCTTGCGTAAGGTATCCTCTTCGTCGTTCATCGCGACCTGCATATCTTCCGACCAGGTCTGGAAGGTGTTGGCCATCAGGTTCCAGTACCATTGGGTGATCATTCCTGCCAAGGTCGAGCTGTCATGCAGGCTGAAGGTTCCCAAGGCATAGGGTGGATAGGTTTCCGGAGGGGTGATGGGGTTGCCTTCTTGTTGACTGTCCTTTTGCCAGCGGCCCACACGGTAGGAGAACAGGCGCCATTCGGCCAGGGCTTCCGGAACCCCGGGGGGAACCGTTCCCAAATCTTCCCCAATGACCATACACTGGTTGCGATGGCTTTCCAAGGCAATGATGCCCAGGTACTCCTGGAGGTTGTTTTTGACGTAAAGCCCGTGCCGGGAATCGCGTGGGTTTTCAGGATTGGGTGTAATCCAGTAGAGACGGTTTAAGCCCAGCGCATGATCCACCCGCAAAATACCGGCATGGCGCATGCTGGTTCGGAGTAATTCGATAAACGGTTCATAGGCAGCTTGGCGTAGCTTTTGGGGATGGAACGGAGGCAGGCCCCAGTTTTGGCCCATCGGGCCGAGCTGATCCGGTGGGGCACCCACGGAAACGTCCAGGGCGTAAAGCTCCTGGTAGCGCCAGGTGTCAAAGCCGCCTCGATCTGCGCCCACAGGCAAATCCATGTACAGGCCCAATGCCAGACGGGCGTCCGGGTCGGTGTTCAGTGCCGCCAGCTGGGTGTCGGTGAGCCATTGAAGGTATTGGTAGAACTCAATTTGAGTCTGGTTTTCAGGCTGTTGCGCAAAGCGCTCGATAGCCGGGCTGTCCGGGGTCCGGTACTCTTCGGGCCAGTGGAACCAGGCTTGACCTTGAAACTGCTGTTGTAACGCCTGAAAGATGGCCAGTTGCGTGAGCAACGCGCCATGGTGAGTCTTATAGGCCTCAAAGGACCGGGCGTGCTCGGACTGGCTGAGATTGGCCTTAAAATAATCGAAGAGGTGTCTCAGGGTATTGAGTTTGACATAGCCCACGGCGTTGTATTGAACCGCATTGGCTGAGCGGGCTTGACTGAGGTGCTGTTGGGTTTCAGGGGCACTTAAGAAGGCCTGGCCTTCTGATGTTTTGGCCCAGTCGGCATAGCCGGGGACCTGGTGGGTATCCAGGTATAAGGGGTTTAAAAATAACCGGCTAATGGGAGAGTACGGGCTCGCGGTGTCCGGGTAGACCAGATTGAGGGTTGTTAACGGATTCAAACCGACAAAAGAGCCGCCTTGGCTTTTGATCCATTGGTTGAATCGGTTTAAGGTTGTAAAATCCCCCATGCCTTCATAATGCGGGTGTGCATGGGGGTCTTCTTTAAGAGTATAGAGCTGAATGGCCGTGCCCCAGACTGGCGGCAGATTTTCGGGGACATAGGTTGTGGATGGGGTGACAATGAGTCGGGTCTGAGCCAGTATCGCTCCGTTTGTGCCATCCTGTAAGGCCAGCTGGTGGTAGCCAAGTGGGAGCTGACTGACGGCATCACTGCTGAGAACACTGGTCCGGCGGACGTATTCGGTGCCATGGATGTGGCGTGTGTGCGCGGCATCGGACTCTTGCCAGTGACAAGGGTGCGATTGAGCCGACTGGGCTTCCGGCGTGATAAGCCAGGTCAAGGCGCGTGTTTGCCATTCTTGAGGCATGCTGACCGTCACAAAGAGCCCATGGGCTTGTAAATCTTCAGTGCGAGCCACGATGACCGGATCCAAATACATCAACCAGGAGCTTTCTTCCAGGCGCTGGCGCTCGGCATGCAGCCCTTCAACAGAGTTCATGCGATCCCGGGGGACACCCAACGCCTCCAAGAGGGCTTGCAGGTGACCCGTTTGCGGTTCCACGAAGTCGGGGTGAAAACTCAACAGTTCGACGCCATACTCCAGGGCGAGTTGACGTAAAACATCATCATAGGCATTGTCGGACACAGCATCAGTTTCCCGAATTGACGATAACAAGGCAAAATCAGAAGAAGCAGGGGGAGCATCCACCGTGGATGCAGGTGATGAGTCTTTAATCATGACGCGAGGGACCTCAGGACGCACTTAAGAGGGTGACACAAAACGAGGAGCATGACCCATTGTTGGCAGACGGCAGCGCCATCCAAAAGACCATACACCGCATGGCACATCTCACTCAAGTGGGCAAACGGCGGAATGGGCCACGAATTTTACAAAACGTTACAGGTTGGGGTCTCTAAGCCTTCTGCTTGGGGGCGTTTTGCCTCAAGGTGTGTCCTCATCGGGGCTGTCTTTCTCCATGGCCTCGGCCTGGTCCCGAAGGGCTTGGGCTTTTTCCCGCTTATTCTGGGCTTCAAGCAGATCGGCCAGCTGTTCCATCGTGCTTTTCAGGAACGTGCTTTTGGGGTGCTGCTTCAACAGCAGGTCTAATTCATCTTCTGTTCTGGCAACCCAGTATTCCGACGCGGTGTAGGCTTTTTCATAGTCGTCATTATCATCGGTGTTGACAGCAATCTGGTAATGGGTTTTGGCCAAGAGATGCTTCAAATCCAAGGTGTGGAAGTTGGCCGGTTTTTTTTGCTGGTTATAGGTTGCTAACGCTTCTCGAAAATGTGCCAGTGCGGTTGGATGTTCTTCTCGGTTCAAGGCAATTTTGCCTAAGCCGGTATTGATATCCGCCCAATAGGGGTAGAGCTTTTTCTGGAAGACCCCGCGTTCCTTGCCGGTGGGGTTCATGGTTTTTTCTGCGGCTGTCAGAAGTTGCTCGGCTTCATCCCAGTTGTTTCCGGAATTGATGAGCATTAAGGCCAACCAGGTTTGGGTACGGGCTTTGCCCAGTGGATCATTCAGGCGCCCTTGGGGCTGGTAGAGTTCCAGGGCCAAGTCAAAATGACGGCGGGCTTCCTCATAGCGTCCTAAAGCACTACAGGCATTGCCTTGAGACTCCAGGGTAATCAGGTGGTCATTGTCGTCGTTGGTGTCGGTATCATCCAAAAATTCCTTGGCCTGGTAATAGGCGCGCAAGGCTTCGGTATAGTTTCGCTTTTCGTAATGCACATGGCCCCGATCCAGATGATTGCGCCACAGGGCCTTAAAGGCTGTGTTTGCCCCAAAGCGAACATACGAATCACTCTGGGATGGCGCCGCCGACGAGGGCCGTTCTGGGCTCGTCCTGGGTGTTTTGGGTTTGATGATTGATTGACCTGGTAAATGAAACCGAACCTGCATTGCCCGTAGTACTCCTCCCGACCATGGGCTTATTGTACAGAAAGCGCTGGCCGAGGGCAGAGAGGTGTCTGTCGGAATCGTTACAAATATTTATACGAAGCCGCGGCGGGATTATTCGGTGGCCTGAGAGGAGGGGATGCGAGAGGCCATTTGTCGCAGTTCGGTTTCGGTATGCTTGTCGCCTTGTAATACCGAGATTTCCGCCAGTCGCTCCAGGAGATCTTTTACAAAGCCGCTTTGGGGATCGTCCTTCAGGACGGCTTTCGCGTCCTTGATAGCAGCGGCCATATGGGCTTCAGCCTCTTGGGTCAAGGTATCATATTCGTCTTGTTGGGGACTGGCATTGGCTTTTTGCATCAACGCTTCTGCCAGCAGGGTGCGAAGCTCCGCGGAATTGGTGGTGCCGTCATGGCCCATTTCCTTTTCGCTGGTCAGAGCCACATGAAAATGCTCTAAGGCTGATTGTGAGTCATTTTGGGTTAAGGCAATCCGCCCCAATCCGTAGTTGACGTCGGCCCAATGCGGGCAAAGCTCACCGTCCTGATGCCTGCCATCTTTCATACCGTCGGTTGTCATTCGCCGATACAGATCCTGAAGCATGGGGGCTGCTTCGGGATGATTGGCATCCCAGTCCAGATAAACCAAGGCCAAGCGAGTTTCGGTATCCATCCTCTCCCAAGGTTTGCTCTTTGCTTGCGTGTGAATGGCTAAGGCCTGCTTTAAGTGGCCTTCTGCCAGTTCAAACTTATGCGTATAGCGGCTGGCTGTGGCCAAGCGATGCAGGGTTTTGATCAAGGGCCTCTGCTGGGCTGGGTCTGTGGGATCCAGAAGCTCTAAAGCACCTTTGTAGATGAGATAGGCTTCTTGGTACCTGTGCTTATTCATTTTCTTTTGAGCCGCTTCCAGGCGCTCGGACCATAGTTCCGGCATCAGGTGATGGTATTCGGCTACCTGGCGGGCCAGGGGAATAACCTGCTCTGTTTTGCAAGGGAGCTGAAGGTCCGCCTCAATCTCTGCCATTTCATCGAACATGTAGCATGTTTGTCGGTTAGCCACGCCCAAGAGATAGAAGCCGTTAAAGTCGGCAACGGCAGCCTCAATATGGCTTGCCGCCGAGGCTTTATGCTGCTCTGCCTGGAAGGGAGATGCTTGAGCCTGCTGTGCATGGATGGTTGCTAATAAATAATGCAACCGGAAAGTCTCTTTGGAAGAGTTCTCCCCCTGCTCGAGTCGGCTTTTTAATGCTTCCGTGGTGAATTGTTGGGCTAATGCCAAGTCACCTTGATGCAACGATAAGCGGCCTAGACCTTCATGCAAGATGCTCCAGCTGGGGTGTCGGTGGTTGCCTTTGACTCCGTGGGTGTAGCCTTCTTGTGTCAACGTGGTGAACGCTTCACGCAAGAGTCGGTTGGCTTCAGCGTAGCGCTTTGGGCTCCAGTGAAGATATAGAAAGCCAAGTTGAGCTTGTGTTTGAGCCAACGTGGTTTTTTGGACCCGCGACCCGAGGTTGTGTTGGAGTTGCAGCGCGTGTTTAAAATGACGCTCGGCTTCTGCAAAGCGGTTGGTTTCCCGGCAGACTTCTCCTAAGGCATTGAGCAAGCTGACATGACGCTGGATCTTGGGAAAATCCGGGCGGATTCGATCGTAGGCCCGTGCCAACATGACATAGGCCTCGTTTGGAGAATATTTTTTGAGATGGTCGTGGGCTTGTTTAATGGTGTGGCGCAGATGTTTGTAAAATTGATTTTCCTCTGAGCGAGCCTGCTTTTTGCGTTCTGCACGGTTGGGTCGCTCTGCGGCAAAACGAAGTGGCTGAAGGGGCGTTTTTTCGGTGCTCAAGTAAGCCTTAGGTGGGCGTTCTTTGGGTTTTGAAATGGCTCCGATGGGAATGAGGGGCACGCAGCGCTCCTTTACACAAAACACAAGCTTCCTCTTCTATGAATAAATGAAAACCCTCCACGGATCGAATTGTTTCGAGAGCCTTGTTACAAATTTTTACAGAGAGAATGCCTTTTCTATACTGGCGTTTGCTTAATTGACATTTTTTAGAGATACAATTCAACTTGTTTTTTGGGAAGGTGAAATAAGAAGAGCCTTGTCGCAGCTGTGTTTTGATGTGCCCAAGGTGTTACATTTCGTTGCAAAAAAAGAAACGTAGGCAATTTTGCCATAATGTTTGTTTTTATTAAATTGTATTTTTATCCACGGTTGATTGCTGCCAGAATTATCGGCGTAAACTTGTGACTTGGAGAGAAGATGGATGTCTATTGATGGTCTTTCAAATGGTATGCCGTTTAATTCGCCCAATGGGGCGGGTTATGCCAATGCTCAGGCTCAAGGCTCCTCATCGTCTTGGTCTGTGATTCAACGGCCTTTTTCCACGCTTGCATCCCAAAACAGCGGTAACGCCGGTCTTCCTTGGGAGTCTTCAAGTTATACGGATGCCTTGGAACAGCAACGGGCCGGGAATTATGACAACCAAAGAGGTCTGTCGGATGCCATTCATTTGCTGAATGTCAAAACAAACGCCATTGGAAATCTGGATTTTGATATCAATTTTTATACCAGCCGAATTTTTAATCAGCGCGCGCAATTGGCCGAAGCTCGTCGGCGCAATAATCCGATGATGGCACGTCAGTTGGAAGCCCAGATTGCCAATAACGAAAGTATGTTAAGTGGTTACTTGCCAGCAATTGATTTGGCCCAAAGCGCTGCCGATATGCTGAAAGCTCAAATTACCTCGCTATTTGGTTTTTAAGAAGAGCAGGATCCAGGCCAGAGGCGATAGGGCCCTATTTTATACGATAAAATCTTTTTCTAATAAATTATATGCTTAACAGCATCAAAAAATATATTTATATTGTTTTAATATATTTAAGTGTATTGGCGTTAGGAGCGAAAGTGCGCGTATGACACTTCGTTTGGCTACGGTACTGCGCAATCAGTTGGTCGGTTTGATGAACAGCTCAGCAGCAACTCAGAATGCATCTGGCAGCTCTACGCCGATGTCTGGTTCTTTTGTTCAGGATAAATCCATTGCTGTGACACCGCTGAAACAGGAATTCAATGCCTGTGGCACTACCAGCATGGCCATGATTTTTAATTCCTTCGGTATTCCCGTGTCGCCTCAGGACTTGGATGCACGCTACCGTCAAGGCGGTGGCGGAACAACAGTTACCAACATGGACAGGGCTGGTGATGACGTTGGCCTGTATTCTTCTGTGGTGAACAATGCCGATTTTAATACCGTTCGCGAGGAGATTGATAAAAACAATTTGATGGCCGCCCAGGTTACAACCAGGACCGGTCAATCCCATTATGTTGTGATTCATGGCTATCGTGTGTCGCAAGAAGGTAACCAGGAAATCCTCATCACAAATCCGGCCAGCGGAAAAACCATGTATGTTGATTACGATACCTTTGCCCAAGACTATTGGCTCGAACAACGGGATCGGTCCGGCAATGTCAAAACGGATCAGCTTTTAATCACGTATTCGGCTGACAACGATGTTCCTGAATCCAACTATGCCCCGTCGCCACTGAATTTGCTTGTATCCAGCTCCACAGGGCAACAATTGTTAGGGCTTGTGCGGAAACTGAAATCCTAATATTCAGAGGCTTATCTTAACGCTATTTGCGCATCGTGATGCGACTTAGTGGGTCTGGATTTTCGCTAATAAATCCAGAGCCGGAATGTATTCGGGCGTAATCAACAGGCATTGCTTAATCGCTGTGGTTGCGTCCTGAGGTTGGCCAATGGCGTGATAATATTGCCCCAGGTGGAAATAGACCTCGGGATCATTGGGTAGAATACGTTGGCCCAATAACAACATCTGGCCTGCCTTTTCATAGCGCCCAATGTGATATAGGGCTCGGCCGGTAAACTTGTAGGCTTCATAGTTGATCTGACCTAGCGTATCTGCGTGGTTGACAATATGATCGACCCATTGAGTCTGACCGGCTTGAGCTAAATGAATGATATCGGCTTCCAAATGGTTACGGACTTGGAGAAACGTGGGAACGGAGCTCATCCGGTTCATAATGAGACCATATAAAGAGATGCACCAATGATTCTGGCGCAGGGTGCTTAAAGGACGCCAATACTGCAGTGTACCGTTAATATCACCCTTAAGCATCTGGCAATAGCCGGCTTGGTAATAGTCGCCAGTTGCAGAAAAATATTGGGTTGCTTGATCATAGTACCCGAGACGGGACAGGCTGAGCCCAGCCAGCTCCAACACGCCCCGTCTGTCGGCAAAATCCAGAGAATCGGCATCTGCCAGTAAGGGCTCCAGACAGTCAAGGGCCAGCTGGGCATTGTTTTCGAGAAATAATGCTTTGCGAGCTTGCTGCAATGGGTTGGCCATGCCAATAGGTCCTAAACAAAGGCTAACGAAGCGCTTACGTGGGGTCAGAGGGCTTTGTATCTAATAAATCCATCACGCCTGTCAGATCAACAACAGCTTGGGTCGCTTGTTCGTTGGCTTTTCGAATTTCGGCATAAATTTCTTCCCGGTAAACACTCACATCGCGTGGTGCTTGTATCCCAATTTTGACGGAATCACCCCAGGTTTCTAAAATCGTAATTTCGATTTTGTCGCCAATAATGAGCTTCTGACCAATTTTTCGTGTAAGAACCAACATATCCAGCTAGCTCCTTTCTTCCGGGCCGGAAGCACTGCTGGAGTGGGAGGCTTTATCTTTTTCCAGGGCTGAATCCGCAAGCAATCGGGTTCGAGTGTTAAATTGAGTGTCTTGCAAAACAACTTGCATGGCTTGCAGGTTGTTTTGATTAATCACGATCGGGGCAAGCAGGTTTGCTGTCATTAAGGCGGGGTTGCTTTGGGGAATGTTGACAATTGTAAAGACAATAACGTCGTCTGCTGTTTGAATACTCAATTTCGCTACAGCGTCGTCGGGTAGGGCAAATTCATAGGGAATGCCAAAAAACTTGGGATTGGTTACGACAAAGGCTAAATCCTCATTTTCTGTGGATTGTAGCCACTTGAAAGGAGAGTTTTCTGCATGATCGAGTAAAACAAACGTTTTAAATTGCTCAAAACCCAAGATGGGAGATACAAATTCGATGATATTTTGGTTATCAACCTCAATAGTCCCGAATCGCGAGGTCGATAGTTGGATGGTAGACATCAGACTGTGTTCCGCCTCTTACACTTTTTGGTATAATGAGTTCCTTACAAATCAATGGTAGTTGGGTTGTACTTTTACTATTTTACAGAGAAAATAGTGGTTGGGTTATTTTAGGTCGATTTAATTTTTTTTTGTTCTTGTCGATAGGTTAAGGAGTAAGCCAGGTAGAACCAAGAGGGGATTTGCCGTGTTACAGGACAAATTGGGTTACCAAAACGACTTGCAAGTGCTGATGCACGAGCTGGATGGGATTTCCACCGATATTTCACAATATGTGAACTTTCTGGTCCAGCGTGAATACCTAATGAACAAGCTCTTATTGGATGATTCGGCATCCAATAATTAACTCAAGAGACTTTTGGGGTTGGTTACAACAGTTTCCAAAAGTGAATTTGCTGAATTCTGGGGTATTTCGGTGTGTATCGTGATGTGTTAAACAGGTGTTGACGAAAATTTAGATATCCTGCATTTCGTCTGCGACTTCCAGAGCCTTATAGACCAAGTAGCCTGCAAGAATGACTTTTTTCGCATCAGCGGAGTCTTGGGCCAAATTCAGCAGAAGTGAATTAATTTCGGGGTTATCTTCTTTGAGATGGTGTACCATTTCCCGCTTCCATTCGTCGGAGGCATTTAAAATGGTCTCTTCCAAACTTTCACGTATATCGGATGTGACAACGGGTAACACGTTTAACCACCTTTCGGATCACGGACTGTATATATAGTTATACCACAACCCGGGTGTACGAGATCCCTTAACCAGTGGATCCGTTTGATATCCTTAAAGATCGCGATGGTGTTGCTCTTTTGACACTGGTAATATGTCTCTCTTCGGGAAGTCCGAAATCGGATTTGGTCGGTTTTTACTCTATAATAGAGCCCTATGGATACCCAACCAATACGCGACTTCAAGTATTTCTATACCCTGCGAAAAGATTTGCTCTGGCATGCCTTTCGTCGCTGGCAGCACGGTTTGGCCTTGCGCCAGGAGCGTCAGTCCGGGATTTATGAAAAACCGGCTCCATCACATAATTTAAAGCTCTCCACCTGTGTGATTACTATGAATGCGGCGTCTCGTATTGCCCCATTGATTGCGCATGCCAAGACCTTTTCTGATGAAGTGGTCATTGGCGTTGACTCAAAAACCACGGATAACACTTTTGAAATTTGCCAGAAGGCGGGTGCGGATGTGGTTTTTTGGATCCAAAATGATGCATTGACTTGTAATGCGGGTTTAGAGCAATTGGTAAAGGCATGTTCGGGTGATTGGATTGTTCGCTTGGATGATGATGAGTATTTAGAGCCCCAATTTTTAAAAATTAAAGATTCACTGATGGCCCAAGACCATTACACGCATTATAAATTCCCCCGTTTGCATATTAGTGGTATCGAGCCCTTGCGGTGGGTCAATGACAGTTATCTTTATCCGGATTACCAAATGCGGTTGTTTAGGAACGATTTAACCCTGCTTCAATTTCCCGGGGCTGTAGGGCACACCTCTATTACTTCCAAGGGGCCCAAGGGGCGGATCGTGGGTACCAATATCGTCCATTTGAATTTGGCCATAAATTCTCGCCAGAATCGAGAGGCCAAGCTGGAGCGCTATATTGTTCGTCATCAGGGCGGTTGGGTGCATCCGATTAACGAATATGCGCTGCTGTTTGAGAATTTTGCGTATCGTATAGAACTCTACCAACACCCGGATCACACGTTTTGTGAGCTGCTGGCATCTGTGGTCAGGGGACAGCGTCAGGACCAATACGCTGAGGTCGCTGCATTATGACGGAGCGACGGAAGCGGAAAATTTTATTTATCAGCCCGGATACAGCCCCTTACGATGATCAGATGGCGCTATTCTGGCTGTTAAAAGGGTTGGATCCAGAACGCTATGAAGCGATTGTGGCGTTTCATAAAGAATGTAGCTTGATGCGTCAGGTGGAATCCCTCGGTCATCGTGTTATTCGCTTTCCTCGTATTCGATTGGCCAAAAAAGAGCGACCTCACTTACGTGGCTTGGGCGAGCGACTTACATGGTGGTTGTGGAAAAAAACCCGGGGTGAAAAAGTTGTTAAGCTCATTGAGGATGAGCAGGTTGATCTGGTGCATACTGCCAGTTTGATTCGGTTTGAAGGGGCTTATGCTGCCATGAAGACTCAGCGGCCTCATGTTTGGCATATTCGTGATATTTTGCCAGGCAACCGACGCTTATTTGGGGTTTTCGGAACTCGAAAGACGCTGAAAGTTATCTCACGTTATTCTCACCGGGTTGTATGTGTATCGGATGCGGCAAAATGGCAATTTTCAGGCTGGCAACGCCAACCTGAAAAGTATGTCACGCTCTATGATGGTGTTGAGCCTCGGATTTGGGAGGTCGCAGAATCCTCTGCTCTTCCTGCGGATAAAATGTCCTTGCGGGGCCAGTTTGGGATTCTTGAGAAAGATCCAGTCATCGCCTTTTGGGGGGCGGCAACGCCAGCCAAAGCCTTTTCCGATCTGGTGGATGCCTGTGTTCTATTGCATCAGGATGGCGTGTCGTTTCAGCTTGTCCTGATTGGGGCTTTTGCGGAGGACCATTTTCAAGAGCAGATGTTGGATGCCGTTGCCGATGCCGGATTTCGCTCCCAATTCCATATTCTTGATGATGTTCCTGCTCAGGACTGGCCTTGGCTTTTGAAGCAAGCCGATATTCTTGCTATTCCCGGTGCAAATGAAGCTTTTCCTTCCGGTGCCCTTGAGGCTATGGCGTTGGGGCTTCCTGTCGTGGGTGCTAATGTAGGCTCCACGACTGAAGTGGTTCAGCACAACCGGACCGGCTTACTGGTAAAACCGGGAATGCCGGGGGCGCTTGCGCAGGCTCTGAAGACCCTGATCTCGGATCCGGAATATCGGCGTGTCCTTGGGCAAGCCGGACAATCTCGGGCAAAGGCACAATTTTCAATGACGAATTACTGGGAGCAGTTTGATGCCCTCTACACCCAGTGTCTCCCGTAATCGTGTTATTGGGGTTTATACATCGGTTTTTTTAACGCCTGAGGATGCCTGGGTTTATGAGGCGGTATCCCGCATCGATGGTCTGGAAGTTCATGTGTTTTATGATTCGCTTCAGGATATTTCTCGTTATCCTTTTCAAAATATTCACTGTGTGTTCCCTGCAGAGCCGGATCCGCCCGCTATTTCTTTTGCTTCGCTGTGGCCTTTCTCGAGAAAAGCGCCCGTGGAAAAAAAGGGGGGGATTAAGCCTGGGGCATTGTTGGCCGAGGAGGTGTCATTTTGGGGAATCAAGGCCCTGCATGTACTTTCGGGTTTAGTGGCATTTAACGCTTGGCCTGTGTTTCAGGCTTTCAATATTCCTATGGTGACTTCCTTTGACGAAAAGACACTAGCGGCCTTGGCATCCCAGGAGGCTGACATTGAAACATATCAAACGTTTTGGCGTCAATTCAGGCTTATGGGTTGTATGTCCTCCTCGGTTACCCAAGGCTTGAAAGACTTAGGCTGTCCACCTGAGAAGCTATATCCGCTTTATTTGTCAGAGCGTCACCAGACTTCTTCCTCGCCACCATGTTTGGAGGCGTTTTATCGCCAGATACTTAAAGACGTCTAGTTGTTTTGAGCTAAGCATGGTTTCAAAACAGGCTTCTTGAGCGCTTTTCTGGTACAAATTTAAGTTTTTGCCAAATTGGTAGAAACTCAATGAGAATCGAAACGGGTATGCTTGCACCTCGATTCTGGACGAGTAGACGTGTGTGGGACGAAGTCCAATGAGGGTATTTTGCCCAGGGCTTAAATAGGCTGAACCCAAGGGTCGTCTCCTAAGCCAAAATCGGTTGTTTGTATCCTATTTCGGTGTGTGTTAGCCATATATCTTGAATTTAGAACGAATCAGGTCGTTTTATCCGATTCGGGGTTTCACGGATGACGTTCCCCAAACAGCCCGCTTGTTCGAGCAAGCGGGCTGTTTTGTAGGGATAACGTTTTAAAGATGGTTCGAAGGCAGACAGGCTAAAAACCTTGATGGCACAAGCATTTCGACAAAAAATAAAAAAAATATGATTATAATTCTTAACAAAATATAAACAAACTTATTTTCATGGGTTTTATACCTATGTAAGGTTCAAACAATCGCTTCTAAAAAAACAAGTAGGGTAGGAATCGTTCTTAGGAGGTTTTAGCTGATGTCGTTAAGCAAGTCTATTTCTGAAAGCCAAATGGCTGATAGACAACAAGCTTTAGACAATTCAATGATTCTGGTTGAAAGCCGGCGTGCCTTAATGGCCCTGGTTGACACCGCCTCCTTGAGCCAAGGTTTGGTACTCGGTTTTGAAAACCCAATGATGAGCTTACTCGTCGATGCTTCATTGAGCCAAGGCTTGGCCTTGTCTCCCCGGCATCAACTGCAGCCAGAGTTTTAGATTTCTCTTTATACTATCTTCTCTCTTTTCTTCTCTTCACTTCTCTCTCCAATGTGACTTGCCTCCAGCGATGGGGGCTTTTTTTTGGCCAAAAGAAACCGGGTGGGTTTATACCCTACCCGGTTTCTAGCCCATTTATTGCAAATAATTCGATGACAGAGTTTCTCCCAGTTAAGACTTGGGGAGTCGCCAGAGGCAAGCCTGTGACCGATGCAATTATTTTCTGAGGTTGAGTTGGGTCAGCAACTCTTTGTAAGCTTCAGGGGTGCGGTGATGCTTGAGGTAATTCAGCAACCGACGGCGTTTGCCGACCATCCGCATCAAACCACGGCGGGTGGAAAAGTCTTTTTTGTTAATTTTCAAGTGTTCGGTGAGGTGGTTGATTCGTTCGGTTAAAATGGCAATTTGAGTTTCCGGAGCACCGAAATCTTTCTCAGACTTACCGAACTGGGCACACAATTCCTGTTTACGTTCTTTGGTAACGGCCATACGTTGTTCTAAACCTCTGATTTGTCTTTTGCAATAAACCGAATGTGAGGGTAACTATGGTATAATTCGGAAGTTTAATATAGCATCGTCTATTTTTCAATGCAAGCACTCCGAAAATCCGCACTTTCTGTTGTTTTTCTGGCTGTAGTGGTTGTGTCCAGCAGTCTATGGCTGATCGGATGCCAACCTGCTTCCTCCACAAAGGTCTCGAAAGAAGCTCTTCTCGCTCAAGCGGAAGCTCATTTGGAGTCCGGTGATGTTTACAAGGCCCTTCGGGAATTGCAGCAGGTGTTAAGCCAGGATCCCAATAACAGCCAGGTTCATGTGGATCTGGGGTGGGTTTATTTATATACGGATGATTTGGATAAAGCGCTGGCACAATTGAACAAGGCCTCTCAATTGGATCTGAATAATCCGGATCTTCATTATTTACGGGGGGCCATTTATCACAGAACAGGCCAATGGGTTGATGCTCTTGAGGAATACAACCATGCCCTCAAGACGGATATTAATAACCCACAGCTTCATGCGGATATTGCGGAGGTGTTTTTACTTTTGAATAACCCCGATGGGGCATTAAAAGAATTTGATGTGGCGAGTCGTTTGGATAAGGACAATGGAGATTATGTCTTTGGAGAGTGTCGATCCTACCGCCAGTTAAAGCGCTATGATCAGGCCATTCTGGCATGCCGTCAGGCGTTGCAATTGACCAATGAGCCTCAAGCGCGCGAAAAAATCCAGGAAGTTGCCCATACGATTGAATTGCTTCAGTCTTTAGAGTCGGCTCGCTAAGGCTGGCCGGAAGTTAGATGAGGAAGCTTTGTTCCGGGCGATGGTGTTGCTGGCGTGTTAGATAGCGCTGAACCATCTCATAGCTTTCTTCAAATTCGGCCTTGTTAAAAATTTCCAAAGCCAAGGTAATTTTGTGAGGCGACAGCACGAGGTGGTTCATAAACTCTTCCATATTGACAGTACCGTACCGGTAGCCACGATGTTCATCAAATTCCCCATGATTATTATGTGAGTGGACGTAAACCAACTGGTGCTCCAGTTGATCAAGCCATTGATTCACGGAGACGTTGGAATAAATATTGGCATGGCCTGTATCCAGGCATGCTTTGATTTGCGGGTGATCGATGGTTTCAATCAACTCGCGCAGCAGTTCAGGCTCTTCTTCCATAAAGTTTTCAATTACCACGGAGAGTGTCGGCGTATCGGATAAAACATCTTCAGCAAATTGCTGCCAGTAATCCACAGACGCCGATAACCATTCGGCTTTGATTTGAGCCACTTTAAAAATGGAGCTGAATTGGGAGTGAACCACTAAATAGCGGCAGTTTAGTCGCTTGCAAACATTCGCAGCCTGCTGGTATCGAAGGCGAGATGCCGCAGCAATTTGTGGATCCAGACTCACTGGGTTGATGTCATAGACAGGCCCATGGAGCGTTCTCATGCCAGGAATGCCTTCGAGTTTTTGCTCCCAATCGCCATAATGCTCAGCTTGGTTATCCAGCATGGCAGGTTCGACAAAGTCTGGGATTTCATATCCTAACTGGTACTGTCGGGAGAGTGCTAACCCTTCTTCAACAGGCATATATTTGGCAGCGCCAACCAAGTGATGAATCATAGACAGCCCGTTTCTCTTGTTTGGAATAACCTATTTCATGAGGATGCTTAAGCGATTGTACCTGTTTTGGCCCGGGGAGGGAATCGTTTCTTCAAGGGGGCTTTATCAAATCCTCTGGCTAATGGGTTTCTTCCGGGATATTCTTAACGCATGATACAAGTATCAGGCAACCTCACGCTGCAATAATAAGGCATTGGTATGGAGCACCCCGGATGGACGTCAGGAAGCGTTCTTGGTACTGCTTTTTTCGCTTAGGCTATCTAGTCAGTTTTTGCCTACTGCTTATGATGCAAGGACCGTTTCTTGCAGGGGCAGAGGAGCCTGTATTACAGGGGCGGTTAGAAAAAACCATTGATCCAGATGCTGTATTGCAGGGCCGAGTGTTGGACACTCAAACCGGTCAACCTATTTCGGATGCGGAGGTGTCTTTACCCGACTATGGAGAGTCCACCCGAACCGATCGATCCGGCTATTATCGCTTATATAAGCCGAGTACCAAAGAGCCTTATATTATGAGTATTGAGAAACCAGGCTATGCTCCTTTTTCTCTCAGCGTAACTCAAACGGCGCCAGCTATGTTCAATCTTCGCTTGACGAAACAGCCGCTTATGCTGGTTTTAGACAATCAATTGCATCATTTGGGCGATGGAGGCTATTCTGCGGTCTCCAGCAATGCCACTCAATTTCGTAAGCCGGCAGAAGGACCCTTATTACGACTCCCTTTTTCTCTGGGGCCTTCTCAAGCCATATCCGACTCGCCCTACATTCAGATTGGCAGCATTATTGGCCTGGATACGGCCATGACTCATTTTTTGAGTGGAAATCCCCTGGACACCCATGCATCTGCTCTGGAGATCCGCCTGAATGGGAGACGTATAGCCCAGATTCAAGTCAATGGTGATAATCAGAAGATTCGCTTTTCTCCGTCACTTCTCAACAGGGTAGGTTCGAATGTGCTTGAAGTGCAAGCCGGGCATCAATACCCTGAACCTGGCAGAATTGATTACGATGATATGGAGCTCATTCACCTGATACTCTTCTTATGATGCCATTATCGGGGGGCCTGTGTTCACGGATGCCTGTTTGATAAGGATTGAGTCAGGACTGGACTTTTTTCAAAAATAAGGCAAACTACCACTAGCGCTTAGAGGAGCCATTGGCAAAGGAGCCAGGAAGAGAAGTAGAAGTAGAGGATCCACATCAGACTTTTTAATGCAGTTTTCTAGGGCATAAGATGTCTGATTACTTATCCCTTTGTCTGCTTCCTCAAGCGGGTCGTCGACCGTTCTACCTGTGTTAGTCTCGATGGAGTGAAGAGATGAATTTGAATCATTCAAGGCATGTTATCCCATCCCTGGCCTTAACCGGTATATTGCTTCTGGAATTAATAGTCCCTGGCACTGTGAGTGCCCAATATTATCCTCCTACAACGCCTGGTTATAGTCCCTATCCTCCATCGACAGTCGGGAGCCCATATCCGCCTTCTGCATCTCAGCCGCCATTAACCAGTCCTTTTCCTGCTGAAGGGGGAGCTACTTATGCGACGGCCCCGGCCGGAGCCTCTCCTTATCCACCTGTAAGCAGTCCCTATCCTGGAGCGCCCCCGGCAACAAGCTATCCCCCGTCCACAACTGCTTACCCTCCTTCTTCGTCATATCCCCCGGCAGCCGGTTATGCCGCCTTCCCGGCTCCGACCTATCCACAAACAACAGCCCCGGTAGCGACGTCAATGATGTCTTATGCTCCGTATGCTGCTGTTTCTGGATTTAAGTATAATTACAGCCCGGATGCCGGAGACTTTGTATCAATTCAAGCCAGAAATGCCGGGCGTTGGGAACAATTTCCCCTAACCTTGCATTTAACGTATCCAGAAGGCATGGGGGATAGCGAAAAGCAGATTGTCAAAGATGCGATTGCTGCCTGGCAGAAGCATGTGGATATTCAGCTTGTAGACAGACCAGAGCAAGCCAAAATCGAAATTCAATGGGCCACAGATTTAAATACCAATGATTTGGGTGAAACTACTTTTACGGCAACCCATGTTAATCCCACAGGGTGGCTTATTTTAGATAAAGCCGTGGTCCGTTTACAGGATCCGGCCAAATATGTGGATGTTCAACCGGGTTCTTTGAAAGCTGCCGTAATGCATCAAGTGGGCCATGCCTTAGGCATCAATAACCACAGCGATAATGAGCGTGATGTTATGGCAGAGCCTAACTATCGACGTCATGGCATGGTTCAGACGGCGGTGAGAACATTGGCCAACAGAACCATTGGTCAATTTCTCGGGTTTCCGTCCTATGACAATGCAACACCAGACCGGAAACGTTCGATGATGCCGCCATCGGATCGGTTGACCAAACGGGATTTGAATACCTTAATTCGCTTATATAACTGATACACAGTTACTTATTTCCTCTCAACGGAAGGGCTTGGCAATCACCTCACTGCCAAGCTTTTTTTTGCCCTTATGAATTCGGCTTGGCAATGCCGGCTGTTTCCGAGGCAGAGGAGGGGGCGGAGTTGGTACTGGAGAAGTAAAAGTTGAAATTGGTTTTAAAGTCCCATAAGGCAAATCCGAACAGGATACAGAATAGCCCGATTTCATTGGCCCAAGCTCTTTGAGGCATGTAATGTACCCAGACAACAAATTCCTCAAGATTCTGAGGCCAAGAGATGGGGCATCCGCCCGGGTGACCTTCAACGGGCCACAGCGTGAAGCTGCTCCAAAGAATGGCAAAGAGCCAGATGTTGCTCCGGGCCCATTGATAGTGTGTTTTTTTAATTAGTCGCTTTTCGGCATCGGTTTCATGACGAGGGTTATACTGTGGAAAGAGCCAATAGGCCGTTAAAATTGATATGCTTTTCTGGATAAAGAATCCCAGTCCGCCTTTTTCCCAAGGGCGGTGGCTTAAAAAAATGACACTGGAATCCACTACCACCATTATCATGGTGTAAAGCATAAACTCTCTCAAATTGAGTGTGTTCGCCCCAACCATATAGAAGGTCAGGCCTGTTAACAGGCACAAGACCACGACCAGAAAATAACAGGCATCCCAGGCCTTGGTTTTGACAAGGGACACGTAATCCAAAAGAATAAAGCTTTTCAGGACAGAGCGGAGCACGGTCGCCAGAAAGCCGAAGAGCAGCAATACATAACTGGCAAACGTCCAGTTACAATTAAC
>JBGUGD010000033.1:0-41377 GCA_041697335.1 Vampirovibrionaceae bacterium NZW_1234
GGGAAGCTCTCGCCCTGGGTGGAAGGCAACTTGAAACCGTTTAAAGTAGCCGACCTGGTGGGGACGGAAAATGCCGAAGCCTTCCCGGTGCTGATGGATGCTGAGGGCAATCTGACGGACAAGAACAATGTGCCGCTGCGTATGATGGACACCCATCCCTCGATCGCTCATTTATCAGTCCTAGGACGCAAGCTCAAAGAGGGCGAAAAAATCGAGCAGCCCATTCAGGAGCTTCTGGGTGAGCTGTCGGGCGAGACCCTCAAGGACGATTTCTCCAACCTGGTCATTCCCAAAGAGGCCATCAAAACCGACTTGAACCAGAAATCCACGGAAAAGCAAGCCAAGTACGAACAGGCCTTAAAACTGATGCAATTTGCCATGGCCGATATTAAATCGCAGCTCAATAATAAATCCCTGCCACCGGAAAAGCGCAAGGAACTGACCGCTCGCCTGGAGACCCTGAAAAAAGCCTATGAGAAGGCATGGCAGCCTCAGCGAGACGTTTTTAACGGTCAAATCCAAGAGGCCACGAAAAAGCTTCAGGCCTTGAGCCCCAGCGATCCGGAGTTTGACAACAAGCGGGCTGCCATTGCCAAGGAGCTGGGGAAGACCATGGCCTGGATTATTAAACTGGGCAACCGTGAAAACAAGCTTAGAGCGCTGACCTATCTGTCTATCAACAACGCCCCGCCGCCGGAAGATTATATGAGAGCCACGCTCGGGTTCTTTAACCTGAACCTGCTGGACCCCGAGGATGTGGAGTGCTTCAAGCAGGTGGCTGCGCTGTACAAGAGCTGGAATACCCCCAAGCTGACCGAGAATCGTCAGAAACAAGTCGAAGCCGACATCAAGGCCCTTCAGGATCTGATTAACATCGATTCGGAGAAAAAGCCCACGATCACGGCCAAGAAGGATTAGCCGGTATAAATCCTAAAAGAACATTAACCCTAACACAAACACAGTGAGCTCCTGTTTTTATATACATAGTGGGTAATAAGTCATCTGAAGTATGACTTTCTACTATGTGTGTGTGGCCTAAACTGGAGTTATGGTGCAATGTTTTCTCGGCAAATGGACCCGGATAGCCTTAACCTGAATGGTTTTATGGCAGGGTCGAAACTGAAATCAAGACCGAAAACGGAGGTAATACCTCGCCCGGTATCGACGTCACCCATGGAAGTTCCTTTTGATTTAGGCGGCATACCCACCATGCCGGTGCAGTATGTTAAATATACGCCTGCCAGGCCGCTGACCTCTGCCAAGAGTGTTCCGATTGCGACGAAGCCCGATCGGGAGCAGTTGGATGAGTGGGCAGAAGGGTATTCTCCCATATTCCCGATTGACAGCGCCGATTACCTTGACCGGCTCCAAGGGTTGATTGATAAGTTCCCTGCCGTGGATCAATTCATCGCTGAGGCCAAGGCCAAGAAAAAAGAGTATATTACGGAACGCTATGCTGCTGCTGGCAGAATCGCGGATGAAAAAGAACGTCTCAGGGAACTTGAGCGTGTCAAACGCCTGGAAAAAGATTTGGATCCCGTTACAAAGCACATTAGCGACAACGTTTATGAATTGAGCCGACTCGGTCGGGAGTATACACAGGCCTACCTCAGAAACTTTACGAAGGCTCTGGATATTAATAAAGAGGCCTATAAACCGATCTCGGTGGACAAGAATCTCATTGATAAATATCGCGGCATCAAGGGCAAAGATAACGATGAAACAATACGTTTACGAAAAGAATTTGTAGACGGCCTTTACAAGGATTCTCCGACCCAAAAAGCCATCGATCAGATGGAGACGGCCATTAAAAACTTTGATAAAAACCATGAAAAAATTGTGAAACTGCTGGAAGGTTGGAAAGAACGCTATAGCCAGATTTTAGGGCCAAATGTAGAAAGCCAGCGCCTTATGCAGGTCTTATACGACATCAAGCACAAAAAAGAACAAATGATGGCGGTTAAAGGCCTGCTGGAAAACGTGAAAAACATCACTGATCTGGAATTGACCATGAAGTCAATCCCCGAGGACCAGAAAGACGAACTGAGGAAAAACGTTAAAAAGAATATTGAGGAAATCCGGAAAAACTCGTCCTGGTTATCTCGTCGTGGAGACGACGTTCTGGATTGGTTTAATTCCGGAAGCTCGGGGACTCAGGAAGATCTCTTGAAAAAGATCGAAAATGCTGATTTTTCGAACCTCAATGAAGTGTTCAAGGAAGTCGATAAACTCAAGGGCAAATACACCGAAAAGCTGACGGAAGCCATGCCCAAAATTAAAAATAACATGGAAGCCATGCAAAAAGATTTGGAAGCCATGTCCAAGGGCTTTTTCGCAATCAGTCGAAATCCTGAAGTGGCCAAGAGTGAAAAACAAAAAGACCTTATTTTGGCAACTGTTGAACGCGTGACGGGTGAATATAACGTCAAAAATGAAGAGACGGATAAAATCATTAACGGAGTTAATGAGGCGTTTGCCGAGATCCAGAAAAAGCTGCAAGCAGCTATCAATGAGGGTAATAAAGATTTAGGCTCGTTACAGAATATTATCAGTACCGAATTGAATAACTATATCTCACGGTTAACGACAGCAACGCTGGCTGCTGCAGCCGTTTTAATGATAGCCATTACCGTTGCTTCGGCAGGGTTGTGCTCTTGGCTTGGAGGGGCTATTGCAGGAACGCTGGGTACTGGAGCCGCAGGGACAGCAGCGAGCATCGCCACCAATATGGTTGTTGGTGCAACTGTGAACGTTTTAGCCGGTATGGCGATGAGACCCAATCCGACTGTTAAAGATGCCTGTATTGATTTCTTATTAGGACTTTGTTTAAGCGGTGGTGTTATGGCTACTGAAGCCGCATTAGCCAAGAGCGTTGCCATGGGCTTTAGCAAATTTGGCATTCAGTTTGTCAAAAATAACCATGGCGTTGTTACCGGGTTCACCCGAGTTATGGAAGGTGGAAAAGTCGTTTTAACGCCTCTGACAGGCGCTTCCCGATTCGCTTCCGGGACCTGGGCGAGTGTCGTTAAACCGGGCCTTATCGGTGCCGCAATGATGCCTGCTTTCCATGCCCTGGAAGTCAAGCTAAGAGATATGACTGGCTGGAAACGACCAGGGTATAACAAGCCTTGGACGGCAGACGAATGGAAGCTTAATTTGGGCTTTGGCGCTTTCATGGGTGTCTTATGCCACAATACAGCGATGTATACCAGCGCCAAGATCGATCCTTACTTGCGCAACAATAATATTGATCCTTTAAAAACGTTGAAACTGGACAAAAAACCCCAAGAGCTCACTCGTTCGGAAATTAACACCCGAACCAACGAGGCTCTGGAGGAAGTTTATAAGGGCTATGAAGGACCCCAGAAAAAGCAAACCAACGAAGTCGACGTTGGTGGTAAGAAGGTTCCTCAGGAAGAATCCACAGCGGACTGGGCGGCCCGTAATTATGAAAAACTCGAATTCCAGTATGGTGATCGCCAAAACCCCTATAAAAAAGGCGACCCGAAATACGAAGAGTTTGAGGCCAAACTCAAGGAAATTCCCGAAGTCAAACCGGAGCCCAATAGCCCTGATTATAAGCTTTATCTGGAGCTTAAAAAGGTCTTTTTCTCCCAAAGCAATGTTTTACGTTCCTATAACGAGGCCTTGCTGTTGGGCATGAAAAAAGGCGGCAACATCAAGGAAAGCTTCCAAAAGACCTTTGGCAAGGACCCTGAAGCCATTAAGGATATGGCCGAATTGGAGGCCCTTGTCCTGGCAAAATATAGAGATACCGTACCGCCCAAAGAAGACCTTGAGCTCATTGAAAAAATGATTATCGCCAGGACGCTGATGAAGAAGCCCCTGTCTGATGTCAAAGTCACCAATAAGGGCATTGAAATTGAGGAGGTGCAACAACCCGAGAAACGACCTTCTGTCGGGGTGGAGGATTTGACACGTCTAGCGCCCCCAAGTTCTGATCCGATAAGGGTTTAGGCCCGGATTCACAATCCAATTGATTTATTAATAGAGGCTATGGAAATCGTACACTATGTCGTCAATTAACTTGTTAACAAGTCTAAGCGCGTTAAGCCTGGGTGCACCTCCTGTCACGGCGGCGACCCCCGTTACGCATACTATTAAGGCACCTCCCGCGGAGCTGCCCACGCCCGGGGCGGGAATTCCGAAGGTGGAACTCCCCCGAATCGAGTTTCCGGCGGAAGCAGTCAAAATCTTTCGAGGCAAGCTGTCGGAGCCTGAGGCCAAGCGCCTTTTTGGCGAAGAAACCCTGAAGCCGGGCCAGAAAATGGCGCTGGAGGGCAAACAGGTCGAAGACTTCATGGACGTGTTTCGGGGGCTGAACAAGACCAAACAGGACGAGATCCTCAAGGAACTCAGAACCTCCCCCGAACTGAAGGATCTGCCGGAGATGATCCCGCTGATCAAGGCCATGGAAATTGCCAGAACGCCCAATACCACGCTCAAATTTGAGCCGCCGAAACTGGAGGCACCGAAAACAGTACCCACTGAGGAAAAAAAGCCGGTAGAGGTCGCGCCTGAAAAGTCCCCTGGCGAGAAAAAGCCGACCGTCAGTAACGATGATTTGGGTGAGGCCGTCGTACCTGGGAAAGGTCCAGCCGAATTTAAAACGGAATTGGAAAAGATCTTCAAGGAATTCCCCGAGCCCCTGGAAGCCATTGAACTTGCGCGAGCAGAGGCGGGCACGGATGCGGCCAAACTGACAGCCTTGAAAGAGTATTTGCCGGACTATCTGAAAACGCTCAAGCCCGAACAAATCACGCAATTAAAAGCAAAATTACAGGACGCCTCCACCAAGTCCAAAGACATGAAAGCCCTGCAAGAGTCCCTTGCCAATAAGCTTGATCTGGCCAAAGCCTTGGTCGAAGCGAAATTAGCCGACGCCAAACTGGTGACGACCGTAAGGCAAAATGCCCAACAAGAAGCACTGACGCTGATGAAAGAGGGCAAGCTCAAAACGGTCGATGAGTATAAAGCGGCCCAAAGCATTTTAGAGCGAGACCAGTTTAGCCAGGCCATTCGTGATCGGTTTGAAGTTATGGCCGAAACTCTGAAAACGGGTAATTTGACGACCCAGGATGCTAAGGAGCTGATTAGACTGGGCAACGATCTGGCCAAAGAACTGGGCCTGGGCAAACCCTGGGAAAAAGCCATGGGAGACAAAGGCTTTAACCCGGATGGCACACTCAAGCCGCCGGGTGGCATTCCCAAGGCCAGAGCAGACTATCTGCCACCCAAAGAAGCTGAGCAACGCCTCATCGACCTGGGCTTCGAAGAAATCCCCGGCCAAACCAGCAAAGGTGAAAAACTGTACTACGACAAGAAAAATAATGTGGCCTGGACCATTGATAAACCTGTCACCGCCAGTAGCGATTCCTCATCGCATGGCTCCAAGAGTGGGGACTCCAAAGGTGCCGGGACCTATAAAGCCTACCCGATGAAGGGGGGCAAAGCCAATTTACAGGCAGAACGTTTCGGGACCTATGACGCTAACTTCCGATGGATTCGGGAGTAGTCACCAACGGCTTAACCCGGGCGTTAAACCCCTGCTCTGTCAGAATGTCCTGAAGCAGCGCGGGAAGCTGGCGGTTGATTTGCTCGCTGAGCGTTTCATCTACCCCGGTGTAGCCAATGCCACCCACCACGTTGAGCTTGGATGCCGGATACCGCAAGGCCAGTTGAACCGCCCCGGGTTTGTCTTCCGGCTTTAAATACCAGATCATATGGCTGGCTTTTTGATGGGTTGCTGGGTAATGCGTGAGTGCGTGCTCATAGGCTTCTTTTCGCTGCTCCTCCGGCAGGCGATGGATCAGATGCGCCGCCCAGGCCGTAATGTCCGGATGCGGCAGCGCCTTCTTGAACAGCTCAAAGCGCAGTTCCGGTGAATAATCCCCCAGGCGCCGGATGGTTTCCAACCTTGTGGCGGGAAGCTTTAACCCGTTCTCAAAAAGGGCGACCTGCTCTTTTTCAGGCAACTCTTGGGGTTTCGGCAGGGGCTTGGGGGCGTTGATGCCTTCATCGGAAGACGTCGATGCCTCTTTTGCGTCGGAGTCTGTCCCCCCGGGGCTGGCCGCGTAGCAAATCCCGCCTTTATCCCACAGAATCTTCCTGGGGCTTCGGTTGAGCCCTTCATCATCGTGGAGCTGAAGGTTGAATCGCTTCATCACGTCTTTCAGCCACGGGCCTCCCCGTTGGTTTGGGTCCTCTTCGGGGCTTATCCATTCATCCAGAAGCCAGCCCGCCTTGGGGTTTCCGGCATAAAACCGACTGCAATCCTTAATCGCCCATTGCGACAGGAATTGTCCGGCAGCAATTTCGCCCCAGGCCCCATGCATGGCGACATTCTCGGGAAAGAAAAATACTTTGAACAGAAAGCTGTCCTGTGGGGTCGTCAGCCGATACGTCTTGCCGCCGAGCTTTCCTTTGGCCACAAATTCACACGTGATCGTTTGACTCTCCGTGCGTTTCGGATCCACGGAAAACTGAAAAGCCGGAAGCGGGTCGTTGTCCAAGGTTCTGAGAACCGACGCAAGCTTGTCCAATTGTAGCCAGGCAATTGTGGCGGGTGTCTTCCCGATGAGCTTGTGGGGAAGTTTGCCCACGTGAGGGGATTTGGCACCCTCAATGAGTGTCACCAACGCCTCCGGGGACACCAGCCGTTGCCGACACTCCCAGCTGACATCCACGGGCTTGGCCTTGCTGCCAAAGGCAGGCCCTTTGGGGTGGCAGGTAAAGACATCCTGCAAAGGCTGCCCCCAGCTCAGAGGCTTCGGCGGCCACGCGTTGTTCGGCACGTGTTGACGTGTGCGTAGATTACCGGTGGCGAGAGGAATTGTGCGAATACTCGGCATAGCTTGCCCCACTGTGATGCTTCCTCCAATGAAATCCCTCAATCTTTAAAATTGCCCCCACCAAACCCTTTTTCCAAAAACGTGTCGAATTTAACCCCCCTTCGGCAACGATAGGATGGCAATCCCTATTTCAAAGAGTCGCCCTCTTGGCTCAGCAAGGGGGCTGGGCCAGTCTGGAGCACGGCAGTTTTACTTCAAAAATTGTTGAATTGCTTTCACGGCTTTTTCATCCACATCTTTTTCCTCGGTATTTTCTAAAGCCGGATCATCCGGTGACATTTGTGAAACGAATTCAACATCTTGGAGTGGAACTTCTTTGGTAAAAACAATTTCTGGTGCATCAATTTTGGAATTTGTATGGATATATTCGTTTAAAGTCATGCCTTTACGCGCGTGGTCAATTTCGTGCTGATGAGCATGGTAGTGTTCCTTCATCAACTCCTGGAATATCCGAGGAAAGGCACTCGTAAACTCTTCGCCAGGCTTCAATTTTTGTTTGATTTTTTTCTCGTCGACAATGCTGGAATGGGGTGTCGCTTGATAAAGAGTATCATCCCAATTCACATCCCGAATTCGAATGGTATCATATTCTGATTTAGGGACTTTGACTTTTAAAAGGACTATCTTGTCCCCACGGTCTACTTTTCTTCTGATAAACGTGAGGAGCCGCCATAAACGACTATTTTTTCTCCACCCTTTAAGGTTCTCCAGATCTAACGTAAAAATACCTTTAATATCCTCCCAAGAGTCAACACCCATTTCATGCTTGCTGGGTATCAGCTTCCCTGACGCTTGAATTTTTTGCCAGAGCCTGCCAGATGTAAAATGATAAACAAAATTGGGCAGCTTTCTTGCCTTGTTGTCTGTTTTTACCGTTGTTTCTCCAGAGCAGGCCTCATTGACCCCTGTGCTCATTGGAGCAACCGGAGTGGACGAAAATCGAACCCCTGTCGGCGAATTTTGCAGACGTATTGGGTCAATTCGTGTTGCGAATTTGGATGTCTGAGTTAGAGCTAGAGACATTCCCCCCTCGTCCTTTGTTGTTTGGTGTCAGCATAATAAGTTCGCTGAAACTGCGTTTGTGATGATTTGTGTCCTATTGTTTACAGGTCATCACCGGTGTGGCGAACGGCGATCGAGTGTGTCCCTTAAATCAGGGTGATGCGAGCCTTCATAGGGGCGGTTTGTTAATTCAGCATAGTTGCATACGTGCCCTTTTTATCCGTGCCCGGGTGATAAAAAGGGTCTGAAGGCGTCCATCGCAAAGAATAGAAACAATATTAGACACATGGTGAGTAGCCTATGGCGCAGGTCATCTTAAGATGAAGGAGGGTTCTCGAGTATACTTGGAGGTGAGCTTGCGACCAAGGGAGCTGATTGGTTCATCCCAACACAAGGGAGCCTGCTTCGCACCCATGAATTTGACCCGTCATAATCGAAAAGAGACGCGATGATTGAACTGTGGATTAAAGAGATCATTTCATTTTTGGCCATTGCTATTGAAGCGATTGCTGCTCTTTTCATTGGGATAGGGGCGATAGAAGGGGTCAAAAATACATTTGCGAACCTCTCCTCGAAGAATGCTCATAAGGAATCACGACTTCGCCTTGGAAGATGGCTCGCCTTAGCTTTGGAGTTTTCGTTGGCGGCAGATGTTTTAAGAACGGCGGTGTCACCGACATGGAATGAAATAGGCCAGCTCGCTGCCATTGCCACGATTCGGACGGCCTTAAATTATTTTCTTGAGAGAGAAATTGATCGGCAAGAACGGACTTCAGAGAGTGCCGATATTTGAAGAAATTGTTTTGAAAGCTGCCATTGCTTTTCTGAATCTTGTTGTTGCGGGTATTTTTAGCAGGTCTCTATTTCTTGCAATGTCCTTGCTTCCTGACCTTAAAGCGGCCCAGATAGAAATGTTGGGAGGCGTATTGTATGGGTTTGATTTTATCTTGGCTGGTACCCTCCTGAAGACGTTAATCGTAAAAGATTGGCAACAGTTGTTGATGTTAGTTGCAATTTTATTACTCCGCACTATGGTGAAAACAGCGTTTGCTTGGCAAAACGCGTTTCTCTCGAAACAAAGTTCATATAAAAGCCACGGATAAACACTCACTCCAAATAATCATTCGAGTTGTTTATGCGCTTTTCTCTCACCCCTTTATTTATTGGCAAGAGGTCCCGTGAAGCTGTAAGTAATGTAGGGACAGTATGAGAGAGTTTAGCAGGTTGTTTATGGCCGGGTTATTATTTTTCAGGGGGCGCTTAGGTCTATCCGGAGCCTACGTCTTAATGCCCGCCAGCAGGGTTTCGGGGGAGACTTGACCGATGGCTTCCAGGAGGCGGGCCTGGGAGCGGTTGTAGTTGATTGTGGCGGCCTATATGTTGTACTGAAATCAAAGGTTCGATTTCTTCCCATTGCTCATCGGTTCATTTCTGCCAAGCCATGGTTTTGTCCTGCTGACTCGCTTTCACGTAAGAAGAGTGTCGAAAAAACTTACCAAATTAGTTCTGCATATCTGGCGAAACGTTGCAAACTAGTAGCGAACTAAAGTCGGTTAGGCATTATTTCGATCGACTCTTCAAAAAGACATAACTTTGTTTTGCGATTTTAAACATCAAAGAGTCTTTTGTAAAAAATCGACGAAAAATCTGCTCAGAATCCCGTTCTAGGCAATGGAAAATATATTCCATGGGAGATTGCTGCCGATAGTATTTGAAATATTGAGCCAGCTCTTGTTCAGTTTGAGCACGACCATTATCGGAAAATTTACAGACCACTGGCGTAAAATTCGGGTATAAGCTATCAACATTGTGCAGTGTCGTTTTCATAAAATTGCCAATCAACAGATCGTCAAAAATTTCATAGCTCATAGCTGTAACAAGCGAGTTGCGAGGACATTCGAAGGTAATACCCGTTTTTAGATCAGAATTTAAAACAATATAGTTATCCTCTCCCCCCACCTTTAAGTTAATAAATCCAAAGTGCTCGGCTAGCCTTTCTTTGGAAGAGAAATATCGATTTGCAAGTTCAAGATCTTTTTTGTCTAATGTTTCAGACCAATCATCTCCAAATTCAGCAGGTTGATAGATAAGAGATTCTCGCTCCACTGTCTTGATAGAAGAAATTTCACCAGTCACACAGTCAATCTGTTGGAATGGTGATAGAAGCTCACCCAAACGATAGTCAAATCCCTCAGTATAGCTACTTGCAGGTGTCGTGTACTCGTTGGCCCAAATACTATCTGCTCTCTGGTAGGTGTGGAATGAGCTGAATGGAATTACATGATTACATCGGTACAGCTTCAAATACGTCGTTAGTTGTGAACCAACACTACGCTTCTTTGCGGCATCTGGCAAAATGCGTTCTCCAGACTCTGTAAAAAAGTTAATCATATCCGCATCACCATACCCGCTGAGCTTGAGTAGGTAGGTATTCTTGTAATTATTTACTATGCTTCGAACGGTTTTACCCCAACCTCTGTCATTGGCATCATTTAAGTTAACAAACAAATGCCCGTTAATATCTACAAGCAAGATGCTATCTTGAAAATAATCCGAAATACAAAACACCTTAATATTCTTGGAAAGCTGTACCCATTCGCGGTTCGGTAAAATCGAGACTTGGTAGCCTTGTTCCAACAAATCCGAATAGATACGTTTGCCATAGTGATCCGGCAATAAGATCTGGGCATTTTTGAAATACGCTAGTGAATCCCCATTGAGATGGTCAGGATGACCATGCGAAAACCAAACATATTGGCAAGCTAAAATTTCATCCTTTTCTTGTTGAGGAATAGGGTGTGACAATGTCCAGCTTCCAAAGTAAGCTCCTTCACCCAACCAAGGATCTGTCGCCAAAATGGGAATATCTTCAAATGCAATCAGCGTTGCATTGCCTATTGTTTTGCATCCAAGCATATAATACCCTTTGTCAATTTCACTTATCTATCAATAAGAACCCGCTTAACACTAGAGCCGATCAAATGTGTTAATTACCGGTATCAAGTAATTAGTCACAAGTTGCTTAACGCCTTTTTCATTCATATGTGCTTGATCGTAGAAGAATGTGCTATCAAAAGCATCCGGAGAGACGAATTTAACACTCTCATTGAGAAAAGGAGCGATGTCACGATGAAGCATTGATTTAAAGGATGGATGCAACTGTTTTAGTCTTGCCATATCCGGGCGCTCAAAGTTAATCGGAGTCAAATAGATTACTACTTGCAAGTTATTTTCCTGTAGATATTGTAACATCCTTTTTACAATTTGCATTTGCCCTCTGTAAGAGTGGTGAAACGGAAACGGACTTGTTTGTGCTATAGAGCTTGGACGCGGCTTCAAGAATAATTGATTTAATTTGCTCCATGCAAGCTGCTGCTTTTCATACAATGAATAATTTAAAAGTATATTTTGCATCAGCATTCTATAGGAATAAAAATGCCAATGGTTCATAAGCCAATTATTAAGGCCAGCTTCAACCTCACCCATCCAATTACGATACGTAGGTCTCATTGCATAATGTCCGTTCTTGATCTCAAACAACTCTAACCAAGGCCGGGAAAAGCCATTGGCAGGTGCACCAAATCTCATCAAATTTAGTTCCATGATAACAACCTTGGGTTTATGGATAGGCAATACCAAATGCAGCATTTGTTCCATATCTTCAAGAGTAGCACCTTTCATGGCCAAGCTTGAAACAAAAAGATTTTGATGTTTCAGTGCAGCCATCATCTGAGAATCAATGGTTTCCCTCCGCCAGTTTCTCACATGGTGCGAAGCCAAAACCTGGCAAGTAACGGTAGAATCACCGATAATAAGAATGTCTGGATTAGAACGGCTTACCTTATGATATAGAACTTCCGGATAACCGACATCGACAGGTATCTCATACAATGCAAGCCGAGAGACAAGCATTTCTAGGCAGAGATCCAAAGCGACAAAAAAAGCAATAATACTAACGATACAAAGAATCCGCTGCTTTATCATGACAATGTTGGCTTTCTTCTGCATATTAATCGACTTAAAATTTTTCATAATGGAAAATGGCCACAGAAGGGTTAGAACATAAAATCAGAATAACAATCTTGCAGATAACAAAAAAGACATTTAGCCACATTTGCTTAGAAATCATGACTCAATCCAGTACTCAAAATTTAATCAACTGCGGAGCAACTTTCCAAATCAGTTCGTTGGGTAAAACACCTAGCCATATGGTAAACGAGACAAATAGATATGTCGCTACGCCTGCCATAGGCTTCGGCCACGGCTTTAGTTTATACTGCTTCCCAAGTTGAATCATGAATAACGCACAGGCATGCAGTATTCCAAATATTAAAAAGCCAAATGTTAACCCATGCCATAACGTAATCAGAACCATGCAAAACATGTAACTCATCGTAATAAGAAACCAGTGATATTTCGCATGGCATCCCTTATAGATCAATCTGGAAAGAGGAACAAACACATAATCTCGGATAAATTCAGTCAAACTTATATGCCAGCGAGTCCAAAACTCTTGAACATTAGAAGCCAACCAGGGTGACCTAAAATTTTCGGGAAGATGAATCCCCATTAACGCAGCTAGTCCAATAGCAATATCACAATAGCCACTAAAATCCATATAAATAACAAACAAGGTTAAGAGAATACTCAGCCAGAGTATTTCTGTAGAGACATTACTGGTTAAGCTAAACTGTTGTTGAGTATCGATAAATATCATTAAATTGTCAGCAATAACAAATTTTTTAACGAAGCCGGACAAAATACGATTAATTTGGCTTAATAGTTGTGAACTTTGCTCAGGTTTCTGTGACAAAAGTATCGAGTTCTGGAACTCTTTATATCGCGCAATTGGGCCAGCTAAAAGAGAAGGGAAGAAGAACAAATAATTAATATATGGAATAATCGCTAAATCGTCATTTATATCCGAATCAACAATGTAGGACATTGCTCGAAACAAGATATAAGAGAGTCCAATAATTTTAATAGGAAGCCGTATTCCAACGAAATCCGCCAAAATTGAGTGTACCAAAACACTCTTTAACCCTAGAAGCAATCCAAATGTAACCAGAAATAACACCCCAAAAATCAAAAAAGAATGATGTAACTTTTTAACTTTATATATTTTCGCCAGGCTAAAAGAACTGAGTGTGATAATCATAAAAAAAACAAGTGTCGACAGACTGGAAATTGTAAAATACAGAAAATAGGCATTACTGCATAGCAAAACAAATTGTCTCACAGACTGTGAGCGTATATTTCTATAGAGCAGAATGACCAGAAAACTGAAGAGGAAAAAGTGAAATGAAAGAAATTTGATTGCCGAATTATGGGCAAAAAAGGAATCCATGGTTCAAGCCTGTTGCAATTTCGCTTCTAATAGCACTCTTAAGTCACCTACATTTTTTAGCCGAGCAATCTCCGATGTTGAAAGCTGGATGCCAAAGGTAGTCTCTACCTCCAAAATCAGCAAAACATGTGTAACAGAGTCCCAGTTCGGGACATCTGAGGCCGTCATCTCATCTGAAATAACCAGTTCAGGAACATTAAACACCTTACAAAAGACATCGTTTAGCTGCTGATAAACCAAAATGCCTCCTGATGCTTTAAGCCGTTTTCCCAATATTAAGAATAGTATACAGGCTTGAACCGGAACAAATGTCCTTCAGGTACATGACTTTTTTCTATACACTCCTTCTATCTGGCCTAAATGGTATTATTTAGATATTCTAAGAGTCTCAGCCCGATAGAATGGTAAAGTGTTAATCCATGCATACAGATATTAAGATCACTTCATTTAATGCTCTCCAAGATGAACACTACCAGTCACTCGCTCATCTTATAGAAGCAGCGAACCCCCAATATTATTCCTTATTACCCTTTTCTCCCACTCAACGAACAGAAAGCATCGTGCAATTCCTTCGTCAGGAGAGCTGTCCCCTTCCAGAATTTACTCGGCTAATATATAAAGGTACATATCTTGCAGGTGCTGCCATAGCTTATCCTTCTAACTTGCAAGCCCAAGTCCAAATGTCCGAAGTAAAAGCTTTTCTGCAAAACCTGTCTAGTAGTGAAAGACAAATATACATATCCAAGTTACAGAGCTTTGCAAACGCAACTGTAAATGAGTTACCTCAAAACACCTATTATTTATTTAGAATTGCTGTGCTCGAATCCTTCCGTGGCCAAGGGCTAGCCAAAATGCTTATAGAGGATTACCTGGACATTGGCAAATATAGCCAGGGGTACTGCTTACACGTAAAGAAAGACAATTTTGCAGCTATAACGCTCTATGAAAAAAACGAGTTTAAACCAATTTCAACCTATGATGAGACTAAAGACTATATTCTAATGCTCAAATCTTGCCAATAATTATAGCAATTGCTTTTCTGAATTACGCTCCAATTCAATCAGATCTTTATAATTGATTTTACCGTTTGTATTATAGGGTAACTCTGGCAGCCATGTGATTCGAGAAGGTACCATATAATCTGGCAATTTTTGTCTACATTCATTCAAAATGCTAGTTGAGGCCGCTTCCGATTGATCAGAATCCAAATCAACAATAAAAGCTAAGATTCCCATAAAGCCTTCTGTTGCATTAGGAGGAATACCAATAACCGCCACTTGATCGGTATTCACAATACCTCTCAGAGCAATTTCAACTTCTTGTAACTCCACTCGAAAGCCCCTAATCTTAACCTGGCGATCTTTTCTGCCAAGAAAATGTAGTACACCTTCCTTCAAGACAACAAGGTCTCCGGACTTATAATAAACATCTTCTGACGCCCCCAACTGATGTAAATGAATAAACGCATCAGCAGTTAAAATAGTATTTTTATAATACCCCTCTGTGACTTGGGGCCCAGCAATCAGCAATTCCCCTGGCATACCCGGGGGTACGGCCTCTAAATTATCATTTACAACAGCAATATGTGTTCCCAAAAGAGGATTTCCAATCGGCACAATTCCTTCATCTTCTTGGACTTGATCGGCTTGTGTCCACTGATAAATCGTCATAGCAACTGTGGTTTCAGTTGGGCCATACGTGTTATAAATTTGGGCATTGGGTGCTGCCAATTGAAACGACTGAACCAACTTACGACTAAGAGGTTCCCCAATAAACATGGCATTTTTCAACGACATTAAGGAATTCGGATGCAGTAAACCTAATTTTTTTAATAGTGACGCCGTTGAAGGCACAGAAAACCAGTGAGTTAATTGATTTTCAGAAACGAATCTGCCGGTCAGCAAATTAGCGCTTTCGGGAATATTATACAAGCAGGCTCCAGCTTCCCAACAACATATCATGTTATGAACCGATACATCAAAAGTCATATCAAATAATTGAGCAAACCGATCGGTCTCAACAGCTGCAACATATTGACGAATGCCCTTTAAATAGGCCAAGAAATTGGCATGTGAAACTGTGATC
This sequence comes from Vampirovibrionaceae bacterium NZW_1234, assembly GCA_041697335.1. Classification (GTDB taxonomy): domain Bacteria; phylum Cyanobacteriota; class Vampirovibrionia; order Vampirovibrionales; family JAGQHJ01; genus JBGUGD01. The sequence continues at coordinate 15,307 of JBGUGD010000033.1, forward strand.
CCTTTGGGCTCTCCCGTACTTCCAGAGGTAAACAGAGTATAAAGTGCTGTATCCCGATGTATAACAGGCATTTGGAATTGATTTGAATTAATAGCCTCTATATCATCCTTAAAGAAAAAGCTATGATGGCTACAGGCAGGAGGTATCACCTCGAGCGAGTTGATTTCAGGGAGCAAAACAATTACAGAGGTTTCAATTTCGGATAGAATTTCTAAACTCTGCTTTAAGCAACGATTATCAACAATCCAACAACTTGCAGCAGTAGAAACAGCCATTTTTACATTCCGTTCCTTAGGAAAGCGAGGATTCAGTGGCAAATAAGTCATCCCGCTTTGTATGCTAGCCACCACACCGACATACGCGGTCAAAGAACGATAACCAAAAAGAGCGATATAACTTTCGGAATGCAAGCCACACCCGGTAGTCACATGTTGGCGTATCAAAACACTCATTCGTGCCGCAAGATTCCACATAAATTCGTAGCTATATTCGTTATCATCTACCCACAAGCACGGTCTTTCAGGCCACTTATGGCAGGCCTGAGAAATAAGATGAAGCACATTGTCCATACCTGGCTCCGAACAAAGTCAAGTTATGATTGCATTTTTGATATCGTACAAAACCTGAGCTATAAACTAGTCATTCAAATACAGTATCTTTCTATTCATTTCCATTAGAATAATGAGATAACTAACGAAGCTCCATCAGAAAATCCTGTATTTCTGAATAACGGCTAAAAATATAACATTTCTCTGAATGACATATATTAGGTGTGCCCAATGATCCGGGCCAAAACGGGCGTTGTTTAGAGCTTATCTGGTAAGTTTTGGACGTAGGATTTATTGCATAAGCTCAACCAGATAAGTGTTGGTTTGTTTGAAATTTTTTCTTTCCAGAAGTTTTTCGTTATACAAGAATATTACGTCTTAATGCCCGTGAGGAGGGTTTCGGGGGAGACTTGGCCGATGGCTTCCAAGAGACGGACCTGGGAGCGGTTGTAGTTGATCGTGGCGCGAATCAGGTTGTTGTGCGCGTTGATGCGGGAGGTCTGGGCATTCAGGACGTTGAGATAAATGCCCTTGCCGGCCTGATAATTTTCTAACGCTATCCGGTAATTCTCATCGGCCAGGCGATCCTCTTCTTCGGCCTTCGTCACCGACTCGGAAAAGGTGTTGACATCAATGTAGGCGTTCATCACCTGGCTCTCGATGTTGCGTCGGGCGGCCTCCAGGGCGAAGACCTTGCGTTCGATTTCCAGCTTTTTTTCCTGAAGCCGATACGGAATCGCCACGCCCATGTTTTCCAGCAAGTTAATGTCCAGGGCAATGCCCTTGGTGAAGTTGTAGTTCATGGTGTCCCAGTCCGCCCCGTTGCCGCTTAAATTGCTCCGCAACGTCACGGACGGAATCAGGGTCGAGCGAATGGTTTTGTACTCGTACTCCAAGGCCTTCTGCTCTTCGGCTTGGCGCTTGAGAACCGGATGATTCCGGCCGGCAAATTCCAGCAGCGCCTCCGCGGATGTCGCCGAATCAACCAGGGGGCGTTGCGTCGGCCTGTTTTCAGCGGGCACCACATTGGCGGTCAATGCCAGGTTCAGCCGGTTGAGCAACCCGATTTTAGCTTTGGCATAGGTGTTCTCGGCATCAATGCACATGCGCTCCATCTGGATTTTCTGGTTTCGGGCCTGGCTCAAATCCAATTCCTCCACCGTGGCCTGCTCCAGACGGGCTTCATGGTAAGCCACCTGTGCCTTGGCTTCGGCCAGACCGTTTGAGACAACCTGGTAATACAGATAGGTCTACAGAACCCGGTAATAATCCTCCACGGCCCGGGCCAGTTGCTGCTGCAAGGTCTCCTCCACCTGCATGGTGCTGGCTGCCTTGCGGCGCTTGGCCGACCGAATCTCATATAAGGTCCGCCCCCCGGGATGCAGCGTCACGTTGGCCTCCAGCGCAGGCTGCTGGCTGCGGCGGAGGATGCGGTCATTGGCGCGGCTGCCGAAAACCGGCACCCCAGTTTGCAGGGTATTGGTGTTATACAGGCCCCGGACATTGGGCAACAACTTTGCCTGGTTCTGGCGCAGCCGGGAATGGGCGATTTTGGCGGACAGCTTCTCCTGGGCCAGGGTTAAATTCTGACGCTCCGTCAGGTCAATCACCGTGGCCAGGTCAATGGGTATCGCCTGTGACTGCTCGATGTGCCCCCGCAACACAGGGCCTTTCTCCGGCTCCGTGGTGGCCACATCCGTAGGGTGTCCAAGCTCACCCGGCGCTTGGGCGAGACCAGCGCTCACAAGCCCGGCCAGGATTATTACAGTCACGGCAACTACACACCAAACCCGAAGCGGCCAATTTGTCAGGAAGATTCCCATCGCGTGCATCCAACTCCTGCTACCACCTATCTCTTCATCATTCGAACACCGGGCGTATTATCCAGGATGTTAGCGGATTCAGGCAAATTGGTCCAGTGTTTTTTCACCGCCTCCACTCCCGGGCCCTGGCGATTGGTGGCCTGCCCCCCTCTCAGGCCGAATTCTCCCCTCAAATGCGGCTTTCGATGATGACCATTGCCAACCCCGGGTTCTCCTCCCGGCGGTGCTCCGATCCGGACTCGAGAATCGGGTCATGGCAGTATTTTTTGAATGGCTGAAAGCGGATGAATAAAAATTGCCACGGTGTGGCGTGTGTTTAGGATCACCCTCCGCTATGGTGGGAGAAAGACAATGACGTATCCATCTCGTATGACAGATAGAAAACGCATATGGCAGAGGAGGTCATCTCATGGTGAAAAATGCCGGGTTGCTGGTAGGGCTTTTGACGTTGAGCCTGGGCATGTTTAACGGGTGTGCAACGCAACGAGGCGAAATCGGGGAGGAAGACCAAGGGATTTATGGAGAAAGGCCGGTCGGAACGGAGGAAGGTATTTACCGGGAAGAGGAAGGAGGAGCTGTAGAAGGCGCGGGAGGATACGGAGAACGGGAGGAAGAATAAATAGCGGCAAGGGCATTACCAAAAAGCACGTGACCATAATGAGAGCCATACACGTCCCATCGATAGCGACAGGCGCCAGTACGTCTGTGATTGTTGGCCCGAGAAGTGTTTTGTCCCAGGCTTCATCCATTTGCCGACACGGCTCCAGGCTGAAAAGTAAGACGAGGTCAGAGTGTTTCGTATTTCAAGTCCCCTGTGTATCCGGTTCACTCTACAGGGGAATTTCTTTCCAGTAAAAATACGGGCACGATAAACTAGGGTAATTCTCAGTGATTTTTCCCCGGGTGCGTGTGAATACCCGGGCATCAATCTAAAAGACGAGAGGGGAGGGTGAGCGCAATGCCCAAGAGAAGCAATGGAGAGGTTTCAAGCAATCTGAAGAAAAAACAGCACTCCGGCGCTGAACAGCCGGATGAACCTCGGTTTTACAGCCGCAAAAAAAGAGGTGAACCGGTTAGTGAGGATAATATGCTGCGGGAAGAAAGGCTCACAATGGCAGAACTGGGACGTCCCACCGAGCCCTCGCAGTAATTTACGTTTAAGCTTCCTGGAGGAACCTTTGTATTATGGGTGAGCACGTATTCGATGCACTATGGTATATGCTTCTGTTTTTTCTTGCCGTAGTGAGTCTGGGAACTGCCGGCGTGATGGCCATTGTTCTGGTCAGGTTCTTTAAAAAGCGTACTTTGCTGAAACGAGGTGGCCGCTATCCGAAGTAGGGTGCTGGTAGCTTTGCAAGGCGCTATTTCCCACCAATATCCCCGTTGTGCTGGCTGAGTCCTCTTTTCACGTTGGCCCGTCTGTTGGATTGCAGATCTCGCCTTCAGGTTTCAGAATACTCGCCATGATGGAACGGTGGATCGACGAGGGCATATCATTTTTGGCTTTGGGCCTTGACGTGATTGCTGCCTTATTTATTGGGATTGGGGCAGTCGAGGCGGTCAAGAACACATTTGGCAAGCTCTCCATAAGGAATGCCCATCCGGAATCCAGGCTTCAATTGGGACGATGGCTGACCTTGGCCTTGGAGTTCCTTTTGGCCGCAGATGTTTTAAGAACAGCCATGTCACCCACCTGGAACGAGATCGGTAAACTCGCTGCCATTGCCGCCATTCGGACGGCACTCAATTACTTTCTGGAAAAAGAACTGGACAGGCAAGAACAGGCTGAAAAAGAATCCGGGACCTGATAAACGTTCTCTGGGATGTGATCACGCTACGAGTCCTGGACATTCAGATGGAAATAGATCATCCGGTTTCTTTCCTGTTGGGTGATGCTGTGTATTTAAGCCAACGCACAAGACTCTCTAAACGATTCTCCTGTAATAGTCTAATGGCGTTGCAGCCCATGGAATCAAACGACAAAATGATTCTGAGGGTCTTGAATATGCTATGTCGTAAGACGATCAAAGGCGACTATCGTTTTTATTTGGGATTTTTTGTGGGTAGTTTTGTTTTCTATGAAGGTTTTTGGGAATATTTTATTCTTAACCCCTTGCTAAATCAATCTTCTGAAGATGTTTTACTCTGCAAAAGCCTGAAAAGGAACTATAAAGAAACTATTAATTCCATTCAAGTTTTCATCCACACTGCCGAAGACCAATTTAATTGGAGTCTACCTGAGGCGTTTATGGCTCATATCCTGTATATTGCTCAATTTTACAGTTCGGCAGAGCAGCCTGGAGGGCAGGGATTTCGGCATTTTAAACATACTCAAGCTTTGGCAGAGAATGGCCATCAGGTTACATTAATCACCAGTGGCAATACAACAATGTCCAATAATCATCGGGAACAGGACGTCGTCCCCAGCCATCCGGATGTTACAATTGTCCACTTGAAATCCAAACCATTGAATAAACGCAATGTCATCAGTCGTGCCATCAATTATTTTCAATTTGGGTTTAATGCACTCGCTGCTGGTATCCAGCTAACCCTGACAGAAAAGCCACGATATGAGATTGTTCTAGGATCATCTCCATCGATTGTGATTGGTGTCATTGCCTTTATACTGGCTTTTTTAAATCAAGCCAAATTCTACCTGGAAGTTCGTGACTTGTGGAGTCAGGTCATGGCTGCCAATGGCTTTATTCGAAATAAAATGGTCATTGCCCTGAATGCTTGGGTTGAAACGTTTTTGTACCATCATGCGGATACAATTATTGTCCTTTCACAGGCTTTCGAAGAGGAGATCCGAAAACAGGCTCCTGGAACAAAAGCCGACTTCTTCTTTATACCCAACGGAGCAGATTTTGAAATTGCAGCACCGGCTCAGTCACGAGTCACGTCAGCGCCGGTTAAGAGCAAGCCGTTTGAAGTCGTTTTTGCTGGTGTATTTAGCGATTATACCAAGTTGGAAACCTTGATTGAGACCGCAAAAATTCTTCAAGCTAAAGAAGAAATCGTATTTCACCTTGTTGGAGGGGGATATGAGTATGAAAAAATTAAAGCGCTTGCCGAAGAAGCAGGACTCGAAAATGTCAACTTCTGGCCTGCAATCTCCAAGTCAGAAGTCTCCCATTTCCTCGCCCGATGCGATTTGTCTGTCATCAGTTATCGTGATTTGGAAATCTATAAGACCGTTCTGCCCAATAAGTTGTTCGAATATATGACAATAGCACGCCCCATTGTCGCTAGTGTTTGCCCCGGGGAAATTACCAAAGTTATCGAAAGTAGTGAATGTGGAATAGTTGTACCTCCTGAGTCTCCCGAACAGCTTGCACAAAGTATTGTGTGGCTCTACGAGCATCCAGCAGAACGGCACAAGATGGGCAAAAATGCTGTGAGATATGTGAGAAAGCATTTCGATAGAAGCAGACTAGTGCAACAGTATGTCGATATTTTCCCAATGACGGAAGAACAGTCTATGCCTATGCAGATGGCGATATGGAATGATGAAATGGAAACCATTAAACTCAGTCCAGTCGTGGTTGCTTCTGGCTCGGAAAATCGACAGACCGCCTAAATTCATCGACCCTAATCATTAAACTCAATGTTTGGCTTATTTTAAGGAAGTCTTGGCTCTCTGCGAGTTTGGTGCAGCCGAATTGTCTTGTCAAACGCTGCCATCATTTCCTGATATAGTGATTCGGAACTATATGTCCGGGTTACAAAAGAAAACCCATTCATACCCAGCTGTTCAGCCAGTGCCGGATTATCCCAGAGTTCTTTTACACACTGGCGCAGAGAGGTCACATCACCAGGTGGGTATAATAATCCGGTTTCTCCATGATGAACCAGCTCGGGAATGCCACCAACTTGTGTTCCAATAACGGCTTTTGAAAAGGAAAACGCTTCTAGAATAACCATGCCTAAGTTTTCGTAGGACAGAGAGGGAATAATAACTGCAAGTGCATTCTGAAACAGTTCCGCAAGCTCAAGACCACTTTTCCATGGGAGTAAATGAATATGACTTAAATTGCCGGACTTGATGTAGGCCTCCATCTCTGTACGATATGGGCCGCTCCCGGCAATATAAAGAGGAATATCCGGAAGTGCTTCGAATGCTTGAATTAATGAAAGATAGCCTTTCGAAGCTTGAAGCCGCCCTAAGGATAAAAAATAGTGATTTTGACTGCTTGAGTGGGATGGCTTCTCCTGCCTAATTAATCCATCTCCAAAGCTATTGCGTAATATTCCGACCTCGTTATGTCTAAACTGATAAGATTGTTGGATAAGAACTTTAAGAGACTGACTTGGCGTCACAATATAGTCGACAGAGTCCGGTAAGCCTTTCAAAACGTCTCTGAATTCCATGAGTCGTGCGATACGTTTCAAGGGGTTGGCAATGCATTTATAAGTAATACATGATTTTCCCCAATCATCTTTTTGAGTGCAAAGGCCTTCGCAGTTGTTGGTTATATCGTAACGAGCTCCTTTATTTAATTCTCTGTTTGGACATATGAGGGTTGGGCCATGGACCTTATAAATACTGGGAATACCAAGTTGCTTTGGAAGCTGAAACAACTCTTTAAACCGTAAGAAATCACCCGTAGAGTGAAAGTAGACAATGTCAGGCTTAAAATCCTGGATAGCAGCTTTCAGCCTGCGGGTAATGATAAAGGGGCGTAAAGGGTTTTTTTGCTCTACCAGATAAAAATATCTCCGAATTTTATATAAGACCTTTCGCCATAAGCTCGATGTATCCTTTAGTTGATGGTAGACATAGAAATCCGGAAATGCGAAATAATGCATGGCACTGCATTTGGATTCGTGTGGAAAAAAGCTTAGATTAAAATGAAGACAAAAATGACCGATCGTATGCGAATGTTCTTGTAGCAATTTAGTCTCGTTAATCAGAACGGTTGGAACCCCACCGCCGGAATGGCGTTCAAAAACAAATAGAATTCGCATTGTCTGGGATCCGTTTGCCTTCAAGTGTCCAAGAAATACAAAGAGGTTATCTAGTATACATTATAGTTTAGTTGTCTCCGGAATTATCATTCGTACAGGGGAATTTGAAATTTATCGGCACGGTATAATAAAGAAAGTGTTTTGCTGGGGCTTTTGCTGCCCAGGCGGTGAGAGAAGGGAATCATGTCTCTGCCTGAGAAACTTGAACAACAACCATTACCCAAGGTATTGCCACCATTAGTTATTTTTGGTTATAGACGCCCTGATAAGCTTAAGCTCGTTTTAGAGGCCATCAAGCACCAAACGGTTTTACCTGAAAAAATCATCGCCTTTATTGATGGTCCTGCGGAACCGGAAACACAAACTAAAGTGGACAAATGTCTACAGTGTCTTCGTGAGTTTGATGTTGTACAAATTGATATTCGAGCTCGTGAGTGTAATTTGGGATGCCGTCAGAACATTCTTCAAGGAATAGATGAGATTTTAGCCAATAATGATTCTATAGTTGTTTTGGAAGATGATACAGTACCATCACCGGCCTTCTATGAGACTATGTGTCGGCTTCTGAATAGTTATAAGCCATTTAAAAAAATCTTTTCTATAACAGGGTATAATGCCTTGCATGCAACGGATTATGTTCGTACCTATCCTATTGGTGGTCGCAAGCTTCTTCAAAAGTTGAAAACAGATATGTTTTTGACAAACCGGTTTTCGACCTGGGGTTGGGCAACCTGGGGTGATCGATGGAATGAGATACGAGAGATGGTCTTTAATGTAAAACATCCTTACGGATCATTTCATAAGATACCATTACTATTGACTACTTTTGATACCGTTTATATTGCATACTATTTTGCCAGGCCGGGTCAGCAGTCTTCACGATGGGGAATATCAGTCTTTCTAGCTGTTCTATATAAAGGCTGTTATACTCTGACTCCTCGCTTTTCAATGATTAACAATATTGGTTTTGGCGATATAGATGCAGCCCATAATACGCGTTATCTGTCCTGGGTCAATGATCTTTACTGCGAAGACTACGTCCCGGAGACCTTACCTGAATCATTGGATCTACTACCTGAATTTGAAAAGCCATTGAGTCCGATGTTGGTCATGTATTTTATTGTGATCAGGATATTCGGTAGGTTGAGATTTTATTTTCAGAAAACTGTGGCTCGTTTCCTTGGCTTAAAATTAGTTTCGGCTCAGATGAGGGATGGCTAATTCATGTCTCACCGTCTTACATTCTTTGCTGCATTTGTGTTTATGGCTCTCTATATTTCCATTGATATCTTGGTCAATTTTGTTCCCTTGTCTCGGGAAATGATATATGTAGGGATATACGGATTTTCCTTTATTTGTTGTTCTATTCTTTGGTGGATTGGTCCTATTAATTGGGGTTCTATCTTATTTAGTAGGACTCCTTTGCCTGTTTGGCTTCTAATTTTGCTGATGGCCTGGAGTGGATTTAGCATATTGTGGCTTGAGCCACAGTATCAGTCCACTGCATGTATGGTTCTAATGCATGAAGTTGGAAAAGCCAGTGTAATTTATTTTGTTGGTATGTATGGAGATATCGCAAATATGTTTCGTGGCGGTGTCTTGGGGTATGCTGTCGGTTCTCTGGTTTCAATTTTGTATCTTCTGAGCACAATAAATATTTCATCGGTCCTGCGTTTGGGCTCGGAAGGCATTATAAACCCCAACGATCTTGGGATGATTATGACGTTTTCTATATTGGTCTGTATCTATCTATTTCTCCAGACGAGACAGGTAGGTTATCGACTGCTGATCGGCATGGCATTTATAATTTTTCTCAGCGGCTTAATCATGTCATTCAGTAAGACAGCGATTGCAAGTATGGCTTTATGCTCTCTAGTTTTTCTTATACTTAAAGGTGTAAAGTTACGCAATTTACTAATATTTATTGCCATTTTGATTTTAGATGCCGCCTTCTTTTTTGATAGAATTAAAGCCAATATTATGAATGTGAAACATTTTGAAACGCTTACACATCGAACCGAGGTTTGGGACTACACGTTGCAGATGATTAAAGCGAACCCAATTTGGGGCTATGGATTTAAAAGTTTCCAGAGCGCGGGTCCATTTAACTTTATTACAGCACATAACGATTATTTGAGCCGATGGTTTGAGGGTGGAATTGTCGCTGTCGTTCTTCTTATAAGCATTTATCTGGCCTATCTGGCTCTAAGTATTAAGGTCTATAAAACGCCAGGTTTAAAAATTCATGGCTCTTTTGCCTTATCTATGTTGTTGTTCTTTTCCTTGCGCGGTTTCATGGAGGGGAGCCATATTTTGATATTTTACCCTCCTATTTTAACAATGACTTCTCTCGGTTTATATTTTATGTGGCGTAAGGCTGTTATGTCCCAACTCTACCAGTCCGTTGTTCTTATGAATCATAAGGTCGGTTTTGAGTCATCGAATCCGGTGACAAGTTAATATGGCTGATTTAATGCCAGCATGCCCGGCAATGATGTTGAAAATAGCTTCTTAATTTTAGAGGTCCTCCTTTCTCGCTAAAATCAAGCCTTGTAGCTCCTATGGTAGCATGATATGTCTTTTCTCTTATCTGCTAAAATGAGTGTATGAGGGCCACAACGAAGTGTTGGTATGTATCAGATCTTTCAAAAATCTTATCTGAAACCTGAAATTTGTATCGATGATGTTCCTGCGCCAAACTTGCATCCACAAGGGATTCTCGTTCAGACCTATTTCTCCTTAATTAGTCCAGGGACTGAGCGGGCAGCGATTAGTTTTGCAAGAAAGAGCCTAATTGGTAAAGTTTTTTCCCAATCTGAACGTGTTAACCTGTTGGTTCGTAAAATGAGGCAAAATGGGATATTTCCTACCCTCCAGCTTGCAAAACGCAAGCTGGAAGTCCCTGTGCCTCTAGGATACAGTGCTTCGGGTATTGTTGTGGCCGTCGGGGAAGAGGTGAAAGATATATGTATTGGGCAACGTGTTGCCTGTTGCGGATCACAATTTGCAAACCACGCAGAATTTTTATACATTCCCCAAAACCTCTTTGTTCCGCTGCCCGCAAATTTGTCCTATGAGGAAGGGGCGTTTGTAGCTCTAGGAGCCATTGCTTTACATGGAGTTCGACTGGCATCGATTGCATTGGGGGAGACTGTCGTTGTTATTGGTTTGGGCTTGGTAGGACAGTTAGCAGTTCAGCTCGCAAAGGCTAACGGTGCAACAGTTATTGGAATTGATTTGGATGCAGAACGCTTGGAGAAGGCACGCTCCCTTGGGGCTGCAGCAGCTTTTAATCGGTTTGACAATAATTTAATCAGTCAAGTTTATTCATTGACACAAGGCAAGGGGGCTGATGTTGTATTAATCGCTGCGGCCACCCCATCGGATGATCCCGTATTTTTGGCAGGTGAGCTTGCGCGTGATAAAGGACGTATCGTCGCCATTGGCGATGTTGGAATGAGGTTGCCCCGCAAGATTTATTACGAGAAAGAGCTATCATTTATTGTGTCTCGCTCCTATGGTCCTGGCCGGTATGATGATGCCTATGAGAAAGAAGGCCAATCTTACCCTTCAGCTTATGTTCGCTGGACAGAGCGGGACAATATGGCATGCTTTCTGAAATTGGTGGCTGAAGGCCAAGTACGCCTGGAACCCTTGGTGAGTGGGAAATACCCCATGCATGAAGCGGCTAAAGCCTATGAACTTTTAATATCACCCGAGAGAAAACAGTCTCAGGTGCTTGGAATACTCATCCAGTATCCGGCTAGCCAGGAAGAATCCAAGGTGATGGATACCTCGCCTACAGAGAAAATCTTCCTGGCCAATGCTATTAAGCGCTCTGTTGATGGGTGTTTAGGCCTCGGTATTATTGGTACAGGTGATTTTGTTCGTTCTGTGATGTTGCCTATTTTTAGCAAGCACCCACTCATCAAGTTGAGAGGGATTGTTTCTAATAATGGTCTACATTCTAAAATCCTTGCGACTCAATATCGCTTTTCGTATTGTGCTTCAGAGCTATCGGCCCTAGTATCCGATCCGGACTGCCAAGTGGTTTATATTGCAACCCGGCATGACAGTCATTGCGCAATTATCAAGGAAGCCCTGAAAGCAGGCAAACATGTCTTGGTGGAAAAGCCTTTGGCGACAACACCAAGTGAGCTTCAGCAGTGTATCGATGCATTGCTCGCTTGTCCCGGACAACATTTTATGGTGGGATTTAACCGCCGGTTTGCTTGTGCGACCCAAAAATTAAAGCAAGTATTTGAAACCCAGAACTTGTCTCAGGAGCCGATGTCAATATTTTACCGAGTTCATGCAGGACCTGTCCCCGCCAATAGTTGGGTCCATGAACATGGTGGTCGAGTTGTTGGAGAAATATGTCACTTTGTTGATTGGATTATTTACATAACCGGCTCGCACCCTGTAGAGGTTCGGGTTCACCAATTGGGAGAATCCCCGAATCCAGATTTGATTATTCACCTGATGTTAAAAAACGGTTCACAGGCTACAATACAGTATGTTACACGTACTTCATCGGCTCGGGGAAAGGAGTATATAGAACTATATGCCTCGGGTCTTTCCTGTCAAATTGATGATTTTCGAACATTAAAAATAGCAGATATTAACGGAAAAGCGATGGTTGATGAGCGTTATAGAAAAAACGTGAAAGGGCATGCCTCGGAAGTGGCTCTTTTCTTGAATCAGATAAAACAGGGGGGAGAACCCATTATTTCTATTCAAGACCTGATTGCAACGACTTTGACAACGTTTTCGATTTCTGAAGGAATTTATCTAGGTGCAGGTGTATCGGTTCCGCCTGTTTCTGAATGGCTCAATCCAGCTTGAGTTATGAGTGTTATCCGTAAGTTAAAAACCGCGTCGTTGTTTCCTGTTAATAGGATTTTACACCGTTTCTCGATTCGGACTCGGCGATATTTTTACCGTCACAAGATAGGGAGCGCTCAGGAATTTCTGTTTACCGATCCCTGGCAGAACGTTTTAAGTTACCACGGCTGGATAGAGAACAATGCTGACGCGAGCAAAGTCACTATGGATGCTGCTGCTAAGCTTATTGAGTGCTCTGAAGGGACTATTCTGAACCAAAGTTTTCTGTTAGCGACAACATCTGAAGAGCTGGTTACGCTTTTGACCTCCCGAAGTCCTTTATGGCAAGAGAATTATAGCTATCTGCATTTTTTATTACCACTAGTCTGGTCTCACGAAGAACGATTAGAGGAAGCCGCTCTTGTAATACTGTCACACCAGCTTGACTTGTGGTGGCAAATGCCTTTCAAAGTGCAATTCTGGTCGACCTATGCAGTTTCACAACGAATAATTGCCTGGAGCGAAATACTACATCATCGGCCTCAGCTTCCGGTAATGCTGAAGAATCGAATTGTACAGTCCCTATATCAGGACGCCCGCTATGTTTACCATTTTTTGGAATGGGACGTACAAGGCAACCATTTGGTTCGAAATATTAAAGCGCTATTGATTGCGGGACTGGCATTAGAGCAGTGTAAGGACTCTGCCACCTGGCTGCGCAATGCAAGAAGCATAGCATTGCATATTATCTCAGATCAGATTCTGCCGGACGGTGTTCATATGGAAAGAACACCGATGTATCATGCCTGGGTTTTACAGGATATTCTGGAAATGTCTGCCTTGCTGAAATCCTGTAGTTTGCCTGAAAGTGGCCCATTAATGGCTCAAGCAAGGCGCATGTTGAATGTATTAAGTGAAATACGACACGCGTCAGGTCAGTTGCCATGCTTTGGTGATACCTCGCTACAGCAGATACCCGATTTAGGAACACTGTATGCCTATGCCACCCTGGTCAGTGAAGAGGCTTTCTGTCTCCCGTCATTTGCCTCGTTGACGAAAAGCACGGTTTTTCCCGATGCGGGTTGGTTAGTTCTTCGTAATCTTCCGAATCAAGCCAGTTTAATCATGGATTTTGGTGATTTTGGGCCTCGGGCGCTACCGGCTCATGGGCATTGTGATTTGGCGAGCATTGAAGTTCATGTGAAAAACAAGCCGATCATTGTTGATTCGGGGGTATCGGAATATCAGGATTCGAAGGAACGGCAGTACTTTCGTGGTACAGGTGCCCATAATACTCTTTGGGTCCCAGGTGAAGAACAGGCCGATATATGGGGGAGTTTTCGAGTAGGGGCATACCCGCGTCAAGTGGAAGTTCAGGCCGGACAAGACATTTTTCGAATGCGCTACCAAAACCATAACGGGCATTATACTCATTTGCGGCAGTTGCGCACAGTTGCCGATCATTTCTGGCTTATTTCGGATTACGTATGTTATCACCGAGAGGGCACATATGGATATTCTCTACTTCATCTCCATCCGGACTGTGTCGTTACTCCGTTCGAAGGGTATTTTCTACTGTCTGGAGGCTTAATTGTCATTGCATTGGGTGGTTCTGCAGATCATATTGTCAGTGGTAACTGGCAAGGGAACTTAAACTTGTATTCCGCGAGCCTCAATGGTTTACAGCCAGGACACATGCTGGCAATAGATTGTCCCCAACAGCAGGCTTATGGCTGGGCTCTCATTCCTTGCAGTCAGAGTATGCCTCAAATCCAGTGGCAATCCACGACGAACCTGATCCTCATATTTGAGAATGGGCATATATATTCGCTTGTGATCGAACCACATGGCATAAATTTATTTTATAATGGTACCCAGCAGTAAATATAGGCTGTGTACATAGTTGGCTATGTTGGGTTAGGTATCTGATCTTTGTTTTTTGATATTATCCAATGGATCGTGCCGTAATTTATAGCGGAAATAATGGCATATTCGATGACGTGAGTAACAATTATGCCGAAAAATCCCCAGTACCTTAAGCCTATCCAGGCCAGAATGATTCGAGCGATAAGCGAACGTACACCAAATAATAATTGTTGCTTGTTGGATGCGATGCTATTGAGGCAGCTACTCGCCACCTGATGAAATCCAACAAATGGGAGTCTAAAGAGAAGAATCTGCACGCAAAGTGTTAACTTTGTCATATGTTCCGAAGAAAGCTTATCATACCATGAAAATAACTTTGGAAGTATGATTGGGGCCAACACGCAGCCAAGACTAATAATAATAATGCTTATGATGAATAGCTCAAAAATACTGGTATTAAGCTTTTTTGTGAGTTCGTTGTATTTCCGAGTGCTTCCCAGTAATGCCATTTCTGGGATAATTGTTGTCTGGGAATTAAACACGGTTAGTGTTGCTAGTACAGTTATTAATGTTGATGAGTAGCGAAATACGCTGAGATCTCCTGCAGGTAATAATGTCAAGAAATAATTGTCGACATAAGGTAATGCTGCAAAGCAAGCCCACGAGATCAGGCGAGTCGATATTTTTTTGATACCAATATCAAAGTCTCTCAGCTTCCAGAACCATTGGAATCGAAAGCTGGATGTTACAAGCTGTGATATAAATAAAATTAGCGATGTGAACGGGAAAGCCCATATCAGTGCATAGGCTTTCATGAAATAGGCAAGCACAGTTAGGATAGTAATAAAAATAATACCATTTATGATGTCAAGCAGGAAGTATTTGTTAATTTCCTGCCGTTGGAGCATGAGCTGAGACAAGAAGTTCGAAGCTTGAAATAAAATTGTGACAGGCAGAGTATAGTGAAGCAAAATTGAAATGATGTGATATTCGGTTGTTGAGAGCTTATCATGGAGGGGGCCGATTAGCTGCTCGTGAAGAACGTAAATGATTAGTGCTATCCCGAAGCTGAACGTTAGAAAATAGTTGAAGCAGAGAGAAATAAATGTTCTCTGTCGTGCTTGAACATCTTCTGGAGAAGCTTGGTTACGGTTGTATTGTTCGTTATATACCGGAATAACGAGGTTCAGGGACATTTGTTGTATAAAACCTGAAACTGTTGTCAGGATGGTTGTAAAGATAAAGTAAGCGTCCGATATTGCACCTATTCCAAATAGATGGGTAATTAAAATGGTTTTAAAAAAGCCGATAAAACTAGACAAAGAGCGGTAGGAAAGTATGGAAATAAACTTTTGTATTCGATAAGTGTTTACATTTAATTTGCTTAGCATGGCTAGTTTTGAGCATGATTGGCATGGGTATGGATTTCCTTCAAAGGAAAAAGAGTAGAGGATTTCATAATGAGTAGGGACATCTAAGCTAGCTCTGGTTATTATTCCAATGCACTAACACTTGCGCGGATACCAGATGTAAGGAAGAAGAAGGATTGGGCAATTTGTTGCAGGTTGGCTGTCATGCGTAAGCTGGGCACAAAAATGGTGTCATTTGGATGTAACTGAAAGTCAGTTTCAAGAGCGTTTACAAGGTGCTTTTCCAAGCTTCCATCTTCTTTCTTACGCATAACAACAATCTTCCTCAGGTTGGCTCTTGGGTCAACATTTATACCCGAGAGGGCCCGGTGAAGCGTCATGTTGTTTCCAGGTAAGGTGAGTGATATACTGTAGCTCCCGTTGTTGGTTGTCGAGTTTAATTTCTGGATGTAGCCGATAACGTTGATATTATTATTTTCAGGACTCAGGGTAGATGAGGCAAGCATGCTATCAAACTTCGGTTCACCCTGACATTTAGGAATATAGACAACATCATCTGCTTCCACTTTGACGTCTTGTTCAATGTCTCCTTCAAGTAACTTATTCAGATCGACCGTAATATCTTTCTGTGTTCGAGCATTGGTAACGCGAATATGTTGAATATCGGATGTTAGTTTAATGCCACCTGCTTTAGCCACCATTAAACTGAGCCGGGGTTCATAGAAATGTTGCTCAGCTTTTTGTGTAAGTGTATTGCCAGAATAGGCAAGATGTGCATTTTCTGGAGCATTTACGGTTGCGTATGCTCCGGGTCGGTTAATTTCACCAAGCATATAGATTGTGGAAGGTCTGAGTGACTTTAGCGTGACAAATACTCGAGGGTTTACCAGATAGTATTTGCTCATGGCTTCCAACATTTTGGATAAGCTATCGGTTGTCATGCCGGCAATTTGGAAGGTACCAAAGGGCGGAATTGTTGCTTCACCATTATCACGGATAACGACCTCAATGATTTCCTGAATCGCTTCTGCGTTATAAGATTTGTTAACGATATCATCTTCGTCATTTATAGTTAATTTGGGAATGGAAATCGCAACCGTATCCCCCGGGTTGAGGATATACCCATTTGAACTTGACATGCTGATCGCACCTTTGAGTACAGCCGGCGTGGTTGCCTTGAAAGCAGTTGACAGCCATTGGTTGGCAATATTTTGGAAGAATACGCTTTCTTGTGAACCCTGAGTCTCGCTGGCTTTGATAACTGATGTTACAGTATTACTTGAAAATACGGGAATTGTTGTGCTTATCAGGATTGTACAGAAGAAGAAACAAGCGCTGAATAGATTGGTTGTTTGCCGATGCGAGATGTTCATTAACCTTCTCCTCAGTTTGGAAAGGAATATAACCCTGTTTATGGTTATTCAAACTGTGTTTTGCTCTGTTCTAACATTTCTAGTCGCCTATCTGCAGGAATATTCACAGGAAAACTCCCGTATGACCGTACCGATAAGGGGGGCTTTAATAAAGCGCAGTTTTTTATACACTTGTTGGAACTGTTCTTTTGTTGCTTTTTGTTCAATAATAAGTACTGTTCCGTCCGCTTTTGTTGCTATTGTGTAGCCTTCAGCTTTGCTTATCAATGGTGGTACATCAATCAATGTCCAGTTGAAATTGAGCTTTGTGGCTTGCAGGAATACGTCGAATCCTCTTGAAAAGAACAGTTCAAAAGAATTTCCAGATAGATTACCTATATTAATATAAAAGAGGTTGGGGTTGATAGAGGATGGCTTAATAACCTGCTTGATCCAATTGGCTAAAATTGCCGGGTTTACTTCGTTATGCTGAGCCAGCATGGTGTTTATCTGGGTAATGATTTCCGGTAGAGTTAATGTGTCTGAGTTTAGATCTTCAATTACAGTATTGTTCAAGCTGATGTTTTTATCGGTCTCGATTACCAATACTCGGTGCCCAGCCAGCGCTAATGCTATGCCGGTTCGTGTTAATACACTGGTACTTTGTTTACTACCTGAAAGTAGCGAGGCAAAAACGACAATTTGACGCTGGGTATTACTCTGGTCTGCGACCAGGCTTATTGCCAGATCTTTGAATGCGTTATCAATAACTGCGAGATTGGACTTCAATTGTTTTGACGAGAGCCAGGGGATCGTTGTTAATACTGGAATATTCAAAATATTTTGAAGATATTCGGCATGAGGTGTGTCTCTGAAGATGTGATAATGTCGGCGCGATACACTAATGAGGGGTAATAGTAGCGATACAAAAAATGCCAAGCAAATCAAATGGATACGATTGGGTGCAGCGGCTTCTTTAGGAAGCGTGGGCTTCATAACAACATTCAATGGTGTGTAGGATACATGAATATCGACATCAGCAAGAGCGGAATGGAGTTTGTCAATAATCTGCCCAAGCTGCTGTTGCTTGAGTGTTAAACTATTCAAGTTAACCTGTTTTTCAGGGAATTGCCGCAACTCGTCTTCTGCTTGACTCAAGTGCGTACGATACACGTTCAGTTTTTCAGTCAGACCATTTGCTTCAACATCGGCCCGTGTTAATTGCTGAATCATATCAATTCGCACATTGTCTTTTACTATTAATTTGCTGTTGGGGCGATGACCTAGAGTTAATATTTCCTGATCTTGAATTTCTTTTTCTAAGTATTCTATTTTTTCTTTCAGCTTAACCATATAGGGGTGTGTTTGGCTATACGTAATGGACTTGGACCAATAAGAGCGGTTTAGTTCGGCCAGCTGATTGCTCAGATTGGTGTATGACTCATTTTGGCCACGGGCTGTTGATTCAATTGCCAAATGTACGTCTAGACCCAGTCGTTTCTGAAGTCCATCTCTCGTTTTTTCTGTTTGGGCGAGCAATGCTTCCGTGTCGTTGACTTGTTGTTTTAGGGTCTCAATTCGGCGAATGTGTTCTCCGATTTCGAGGTTCAGGTCTGCATCCGAATTTTCTTGCTGGTAATTGCGGATTTGTTCATTGATATCGGCCAGCTTAAATTCGTTTTCCCGAATCTGTTTCTCAATAATCATTTTTTGTTTCTTATAGGATTGGCGAGACTGTTCTTGTGAGAATTGCATGAAACATTGCAAGTAAATGTCTGCTATGCCCTTTGCCTCTTGTGGTTTAAGCCGTGTGACTTTAAGACGAAAAAATTCTGTTTGCTTGATTCTGAAGAATTGCAAGCTGTTTTCAATGGTATCGATATCCTCCACCTTACTCAAAGCGGGGTCTTTACGAAGCTTTTCCTTGAGGCGGTTCAGTAAAATAGGGCTTCTTAAGATTTCTTCCTGGTTTCTGAAAGGGTTTACGTCTTGGAAAACCTGGACGTTTCTGCGTACACCCTGTGTAACATATTCTGGCATGTCATCCGGTTTTAATGACAAAATAGAGACTGACGAATAACTATCTTGCCAGAATACGCCGATTAAGGCACCGGAAAGTAGAGTTCCAGCCAGTGTAAAGGTGACAATTTGCCGTAAATGACTCCTCAGAATGCTGACCATTTTGCCAAAAGATAAATCGACATCCTTCGGATAGTGACCACTGATAGGTGTTCTGCTTTCTACCGCTGATAACTGGTGCGGATCAGTGTAGTTCTCATTGTACAGAAGCATAAATGTTACCTAGTTTACTAGCAATATCTAATCGTTTTTACGGTTCTTCCTCATCATACAAATAAGTGAAGTTATCTTATGCAGGTGGAGTCGGCAGGCTCAGAAGCCCTGTGTTCCTCTTAAAAAATCATAAACATGTAGGATTTGAATACGGTAGCCAAGATGTATGCTCTGCATAGTAATGAGACTTTTAACTCTCAAAGAGGCATTTGTTGTTTCTTTTCGTGGAGGAACACTATTGTAGGGAGTCCTCATGAAAGAAATCTGTATTTTGGGGCTGGGATATATCGGCTTACCCACAGCCAGTACCTTGGCTGTAAATGGGTTTAAAGTACATGGGGTCGATATTGATCCGACAATTGTTGAAAAACTGAATGACGGAGGTACTCATGTCGAAGAGCCGGGGTTAAGTACAGTATTGTCTGCTGCGCTATGCTCTGGAAATCTTGTCGTTTCGTCTGTTCCTAAGCAGGCGGATGTTTATATTATTGCCGTTCCAACTCCCATCAAGGAGGAAAACAAAGCTGACTTGTCATGTATTGAAAATGCGGCGAGATCCATTATCCCTTTGTTGAAAAAAGGTGATATTGTGATTTTGGAGTCTACCTCTCCGCCAGGTACTTGTTTGGGATTTCTTAAACCGTTGCTTGAGGAATCTGGTCTGGAAATGGGTGTGGATTGCTATTTAGCTTATTGTCCTGAGCGTGTCTTGCCTGGAAATATTGTTAACGAATTGTCCCTCAATAATCGAATCATTGGGGGGATTAACCAGGCATCTGCTGAGCAAGCCAAGAAAATTTATGAAACGTTTGTTTGTGGAGAGATCCATTTGACCTGTTCTACAACAGCCGAAATGGTTAAGCTCATGGAAAACTCTTATCGTGATGTCAATATTGCACTTGCGAACGAACTGGCAATGGTATCTCATGACTTGGGAATTAATGCCTGGGATGTCGTTCGACTTGCCAACTTGCATCCTCGGGTCAATTTACACTTGCCGGGGCCCGGTGTCGGTGGGCATTGTATTTCAGTTGATCCCTGGTTTATTATTGAAAAATTTCCGCAATCCACGGCCTTAATTCGTCAAGCCCGAATGGTAAATGATGAAATGCCAAGCTTTGTGTGTTGCGAGATTGATAAGAAAGTTGGTCATTTGGGCCCTATCAAGTTGACAATTTTGGGGCTAAGTTATAAAGCGAATGTGAATGATATACGAGAATCTCCAGCACTAAAAATTTTTAATCGGTTGCGGTGTAATCCAAACTATCAAATTGCTTTGCATGATCCCCATGTGAGCAGCACGGAGTATCCATTATATGATTTGGAAACAGCATGTCGAGATTCAGACTGTATAGTGCTGGTTACGGATCATAAAGAGTTTAGGCAAATTCGGCCGTCTCATCTATCGTGTTGGGTTAAGCGGAAGATTCTCATCGATACACGCAACTTGTTTAATAAGCAGGAATGGCTTGATCATGGCTTTGATTTTACGTTGATCGGAGCCGGGGTATAGTTGTTATTTTGTTTTTTAACATTTGTTAGCCTCGCCGGATTAGGGGGTGTGACTGTGATATGCTACACACCTCCAGGAGTTGAGGTGTTTCATGGCTATTGAGAAACTCTTTGCCCGTCATCAACACATGCCGCTGCCTAATCCTAATAGGGTTCGGCTGTTTACCGATGCTCCGCAGGACTGTGCAGTGGTTGGCTTGGGGGTACGCTTTGGTGGGAAACAGGTGTTTGGTTCCGAATTTCTGTCTCGCCAGCAGTTGGCGGTGCCCGTTTATTGGCGTAAGGATGTTGCCAGACAACTGAATAGCTTGCTTGGTGGCGACGCAATCAACGCCGTGTATCCTCCGTTGGATACTGGCCAACCCCAGGAAAGCCGCTTTCAGCGAAAAACCGTGTTTGGACCCATCACTCTCAAGGCAGCCTACCGGCCCAAGCACCACGATATCATGGTGGCGCCAGAGATCCCGTCGTTTTTGGGTCGTCCGTATCTGCGCGTACTTTTGGATGAAACTCACCAACCTCGTCACCTATTGGTCATGAAGGACCCTTACAATATTTTTGGTACGTTGTTTCGACGTACTCCTCTGGGATATCTGCTGGGAGATGCCACGGCGATGACATGGAAAAACAATACGGAGCGGGTGTTGTATCGCATTTACTTGTATCAGCATGCTCTTGTGCGCATGGGCAGTGTACCGCATCAATTTGTCGACACGGTTCTTCAGGCCTTGTTGAAGCATACGCCGGAGGAGATGAAACGATTCATTCGCCGAAGAAGCCGAGTACACTGTGCCGAACGTGTTATTGATGTGTTTCCCCACTTGGCGAGCAGGAAAATCCCTCTCAGCCCAGACGGTGCCACCTTTGATACAGCGGCTGGTGTTTATGATCCCTTGACCCGAAAGGTGGTTGTTGCTCGAACGTCATTGAGACCACTGTCTCGGCTGTATCTGGAAAATTATGACATTGCCAATATTACCAGCCACGAGTTGGGTCATGCGCACGATGATGACGATAACTATTTCTCCCAATCCCGACGCTTCGCCCTGGCCTACAGCAGGGACTTGAAGCGCATGACCCAAAAGACAAAGCAACAGGTGGCAGACTGGCTGGGTGTGCGTGTTAATAAGCTCAAGGCCGCCTATGCCAAAGGCGAGGTCTATGCTCGAATTTATGCCCAGCTTCGCCAAGGCAAGGAGTTCGGCCTTGACTTCGATCCTCTCAAAGCGCTTTCCTCGGTGACCGCATTACTCAGACACTCACTGCAATAGCGGGTGGTTGTTTGGGTCCTAAAGTTGCCTTGATGTCTTGCTGATATATGAACCAATGACATCAAGCAACGCTCAACTTGATATCTTTTGTAAGGAGGCATAGGGTTAGGGCAATTCTGAGCTTGCAGGGGGTTTATAGAAGTAGCTTCCATTTTTTTCGATAGGTATTGTTGCCCATGACACCCATCACTCCCACTCGGCTTGGCCTTGGATTCATTGAACGCGCTCGGCTTCTTGCCGGACGCCCTTCAGAAACAGTATCCCCTCAGAATTCCTCAATCGTGATTTCCGAACCCCTGGCGCGAGACGAGGTTCGCTTCGGTGCTCGGAAGAAATCCAAAAACGAGAAGCGCACACAACGCAAGAAAGATAAGGCCCGACGTCAGATTCAGCGTGCTCGCTCTGAGGCACCGGAACCGAGGGGAACGGTTGAAAGCACGCTCCGGCCACCCCTGTTTAACGCCACTTCTCCCTTAGGAGAGATTCCTAAAACCGTGCGGCCTGAGATTCAACAGGCCATGGGGCGGATCATCCATGCCTACCCCCCGGAGAGTCTGGTGAATGCGGATAAGATTCAGGATGAATTGGCAATCCCCAGAGCACATGCGGAAGAAGCCTTGAAAGCCTTGTATGATGCCGGTCGCAGTGTGCCGGTTACCCATCCTACAGACAACCCCGAAACCCCTTGGCGTATTTTAGATCCCAAATCATATCTCGAAGACCTTAACCCTCTGGTGACGGCTGCCTTGCTCAGTCAACGTGTTAAGAAGCAACCACTGACCCTGCTCAGTGCTGTCGAACCTTTCGTCTATATTGCCTTTTTTAAATATGGACTTCGGCAAGGCTCTCCGCTTCCCTCGGCTCAGTTTTTTAACGGATTGATTCCACCTCAGTTTCGGGCTCAGATTGCCGATGCCGATAAACCCCTGGATGCGCTGATTCAATTGGGACGTCCCGTGGCAGCGCTGGAGTCTGGGATTTATCGCTTTCAAGGTGCCGAACCCGTCGTGCCGGAACAAAATTTTATGATGTCTATTTTGGAAACCATGTCCCCTGGGGAAGCCTTCTCTTCCGATAAGATGGTCAATCTCTTCAAAACAAAACTTCTGACTCCCGACTCCAAAGTGCCGTACGCTTTTTTAAAGGCCCTTCTGCAGTACTCGCTGCCCTACAGTCTCGAAGGCCAAATCCGGACCTTCGATCGCTACGGGATCCAGAATCTGGATACCCGAGCCAATTTGTCTTTGCCGTTGCAATGGGGAGCCCAAACTCTTGTCGCCCTTGGGTTTTTGGATCCCCAAACCCAGCGTTTCACCCAACGGGTCAGTGAATGCCAGTTTGGGCTGTCGCTGCTGCAAGACGTGCAAAAAATACCCAACCGGGTTGATGGGGCCTGTCTGTTTTTCAGAAACGACCCGGTCAGCAAGAACGTTATTGTCTCCACCAGTCACGCGGCATCCGCCGGAGATAACTCGCGTTCGATGGCCTATTTTGAACATCTTCGTGGTGAACGCCCGATTTATGTGCCGGAAGAGATGGCGATGATCTATCAAAAGGGCGGTTACATGGGGCAGCCTGCCGCAGAACAGGCCTTGAAGGAATTGGCGCAACTGTATCCGGCCTTAAAACCCTATCCTGGTATTCCGCCTCGCCCCCTAGTGTTAAGTGTCGACGAGGCGAGCAATTTGAAATCCTTGATTGAGGCACAGCACCGGGATGGAAAACTGAGAGCCATTGGCATGGTGGATAATCCCCCGGCACAGCATTCCTCGGTATCCCCCTTGGCATCGCCCGAAGCTGCCCGCTTGGCGGTGCCACCCCTTGTTAAAGCCTTGTGCAGTCAAATTCTGGAGCGGTATCCTGTCGAAACGTTGATCAATACTTCAAAAATTACTAAAGAACTGGGCCATACCAACCCTCAAACCATCCAGGCGTCCCTGATGCATTTGTATCACACGGGCTATCTGTTGCCTTTGATGGATGAGCGTGGACCCTGGATGGTGCTGAATTCCAAATACCTGCCCCCGGCTCATGCCGCATTGGTTGGGCGTCAGGTGGCCAGCAGTTCTTCGCCTGCTTATGAAAAGTTTAATGCCTATGCCACCTATTTTAAGTCCCTGCGAATTCCCGGCCAAGAGCGATATATTATGCCCAGCATGGCCTATTTTGAAGCCGTAGCTTCCAAGACCTCTGATAAACCGCTATTGCGGGAACTGATTCTCAAAGCCTCGACTGTGGATACCACCGGATTTCATCGGGCTAATCTCAATGGCACCCTGGCAGAAGTTCAGGAAAGTGATACGAAATGGCAAAAATTTCTTCTGACGCTGACACCGGGAGAAAGTCTGTTTGCGGAAGACACGGCACAAAAGTTCACGGCATATCTGAATGCCAACATGAAAGGCGCGACCATAGAGTCTGGGGTTGTCAAGCGGATTCTCTCAGCATTAACAGAGAAGGATCTGTTCACGGTGCTGACTGAGCAGAAACCCTTTGCCAAGGTACGCCCGCAGTTGTCCCCCCAAAACCAGGAAGCCTTGTTGCTGCGGTTGAACGCGTATATTTCCAATATGTTGATTAAAGGTTATCTGAACGAGCAGTTTGTGCTGACGGACAAACTGCGGGAGTTTCAGCAGGGCCAGGCCTTGGTTGAGCGATATAATGCGACGCCCAACAAGCAGCTGACCATGTCCCTGATACCGCCTAAGGGACAGGAATTGCACTGGAGCATTTCGTTCTCATGGACCCTGCCACCTCGGGTTCCCGATGAACAGGAAGCCCGCCTGGATATTCCGGCCAATCGTCTCGTGCCCCATTACGTGCTTCCTTTCCTCCCCGCACATCAACAGTTTACGCTGCGTCAGGATACGGAGGCCGCTCTTGATGCCGCCAGTGGTGCTGACGGCTATCCCAAGCTGAAGGAAGCTTACTATAAAGACTTGCCTCCACAACCGATGGCTCTGGATACGGCCGAGGTGCTGGACTTCCTTAAACATGCCAATAAACTTAAAGCCAAGGGCATCCGGATATTATTGCCCCAATCGCTGATTGAAGGTCCGAAGGCTGGTGGTACTCCCACCAACCCTCTTCAGGTTCCTGTGGGCGCTGTTGATGCCATGGTGGGTGAAAAGCCGACCACCACAAACCCGGAAGTCACCAAAACCATTCAGCATAAAGATCTCTGGGTTCCCGCCGATTCTACGAATCTGAGAGCATGTACGGCGGCCATTCGCAAGCAACTGCAGGTGGCTGGTGTTACCGCTGAGACGTCCTATGACAACCTGCGTCCGGATACGGCCCAATTGCTGGAACAATTGCTGACAGCCATTAATGTCGCCGATCAATTCACCTTGCTGGATACCCCGGTGCAGTTTAAACAGCCGTTGCTCAATTTCCAGAAGCTGGGCTATTCCTGGATGGACTACAATATCCGAAACGGTCGCGGGTGCCTTCTGGCCGATGGCATGGGCTTGGGCAAGACGGTGCAAACTCTGGCCTATCTGCAAAAGCGCTGGAACGAGGGTGAAACCAAGCCGGTGCTGATTGCGTGTCCCAAAAAAGTCATGGCCGAATGGCGGGATCACATCCGGGATTTTACGAACCTGCCGTTGGATCAGGTGTGTGACCTGCCTCGGTATATGACCCAGGTCACTCAGGAGATCAAACGTGAGGCCAAGTCACGCCGAGAAGAATTAAGCGAGTCTCAGTTTAACGAGCGTTTGAATCAGCGGGCTGCGGCTCACCTGCGTCAGCAGCGCGTGATCTTGACCACGTATGAAACCATGGAAAGCCGCAAAGATCTTCTCAAGCAGCTTTCTCTGGCCGGGATGGTGCTGGATGAAGTCCACAAAATCAATAATCCGGTCACTGGTTGGGCCCAGGCCGCCTTTGAAATTGCCCATGAGGACCGGGATAATGCAGACCTTGCCAAACCCGGCTTCCGGATTGGTCTCTCCGGCACGCCCATTCAGAATCGACTGGGCGATCTGTGGTCGGTCATGCACTACGTCCAGCCGGGCATTCTGGGGACCGTTACCGAGTTTATGCGCACCCATGTAGAGCCCATTTCCCGCCTTCAGAACACCCCCTCCGGAGCGCCGAATCAGTTGCCACAACCTGGAGCGGTAACACCGGCTTCGCCGAATCCGCTCCAGCAAGCCCTGGGGAATCTGGTTCAGCGCATTCAGCCCTTTGTGCTTCACCGGACCGAGCGGGTCGGTTCCATTGTGCAGGAGCTTCAGGCCA
>JBGUGD010000004.1:0-151865 GCA_041697335.1 Vampirovibrionaceae bacterium NZW_1234
AGGGTGTCCAGGGTGCGCAAGGTGATTACGGTGCTCAAGGGGATTACGGTGCTCAGGGTGTTCAAGGTGCCCAAGGTGATTACGGTGCTCAAGGTGCTACTGGAGCTACCGGAGCAGAGGGTGTCCAGGGTGCTCAAGGGGATTACGGTGCCCAGGGTGCTCAGGGTGATATCGGTATAAGCGGTATGAACGGTATGGACGGCGCTCAAGGTGCTCAAGGTGCTCAGGGTGATGTCGGTATGAGCGGTATGGACGGCGCTCAGGGTGCTCAAGGTGATGTTGGTGCCCAGGGTGATATGGGGCCTCAAGGGCCACAAGGGGATATGGGACCTCAAGGCTACACGTATTATTACTACTCTCCGTATGGTATGACAGGCATCTACGCTTAAGGCTCAGAAAAGATAACACAGAGGCGAGTGCTCTAAATTTTGAATAGCAAATGTCAGAGTTCTTGAGGAATGAACACAGCTTGCCGGCCTTGACTACTGCAAGCAATGGATTTCGTGGGTTTACTTCAAGAGAAAAGTAAATAAGTCGAAAATGGGAGGAGAGATAATCCACTCTCCTAAAACGGAGCTTTTCAACCTTAATTTATGCTTCCGTTCTAAGCGTTTATGAGATGTAGGTTCAACATACATCATGCTTACCCATCACCAGCCTGACATTATTGTTGTCGACAATTTTTATGTTGATCCGGATTTTGTGCGTCATCTGGCCTTAAGCCAAGAGTTTATAGAGAGTGACTATCACAAAGGTAAGCGCACTATCGCAAAATTTTGCTTTCCTGGTGTCAAAGAACGTTTGGAGTATCTGCTTCAAAAGCGGATTACAGTATGGGATGAGCATCGGTTCAACGGGGTTTTTCAATACTGTATTGCCTCCGATCCAATTGTGATTCACTCCGATTTACAGACGTATGCCGCGGTCGTCTATTTAACCCCCAATGCACCGCCTGAATGTGGAACCACGTTTTATCGAAGCAAAAAGACAGGCTTAATGGCCTCACCCACAGAAGCCGATGCCAAGAGAGCCAATATGAGCTTGCATGATCTGAATCGGATGCAATATTCCGGCAATCTCTTTGATTTTACAAAATGGGAAGTTATTGATGTCATTGGAAATGTGTATAATCGACTGGTCATTTGGAATGCCAAGCTAATCCATAGTGCCTCTATGTACTTTGGGAATGACGTAGCAGATAGTCGATTATTCCACATGTTCTTTTTTGATGCCGAATAAATGGATTTAATTAAACCTATAGGGGATATTGAGGAGTTAGGCTTAAGTATTTTAAAAACAGTCCGAAAGAACCAATACCATCTTAATTTTGGCTGAATCTATCCATACTGCTACCTTAACGGAACTCTGTGCGACTGATGCAATACAATTACGCTGTTAATTTAGATTATCTGAATTCGTCACTGACCCGAATGATTCTGGCTGTTCGAGATTTCAGCCGGGTTTTGGAAGTGGGGTGCGCGACAGGCTATGTTGGAGAAGCATTGGCACAAAAAGGCTGTACAGTTTTTGGTATTGAGTATGATCCTCATATGGCAGAACAGGCCCGACAGCGAAATTGCTATAAATCCGTAGTGACATTGGACTTAAACCAACCGGAACAACTTGATGCGTTTCGAATTGAACCGGTGGATCACATTCTGTGGGGGGATGTCATTGAACACCTGCTTCATCCTCAAATGTCCGTTCGTGGTGTGCTCCCCATCTTGCAGGAAGACGGGACAATGATTTTTTCTATTCCGAATGTAAGTCATGGGTCTCTAAAGTTGAATTTGCTTTTAAATAACTTTCGCTATACCCCTCAAGGCTTACTGGACAATACCCACATCCGGTTTTTTACCATTAAGTCTGTTATTTCATTTATGACAGATTTGGGATTAGAAATTATCAGTTTAGATAGGATTTTCCACCCAATAAATCTCAGAGAGCAACCGGTGGAAGTCAGTACGTTTCCCGCAGAAGTGTTTGACTTTGTTAGACGAGATCTGGAGTCCTATTCTTATCAATATGTTGTGACTGCCCGTCGTTCAAAACTCAGTGAAGAGAATTTAGTTTTACAGAACAATACATTTACGTACCCTACTAAGCAAGACTATTTGAATTGCCAGCAATATTGTCAGGCTTTTTTATAGTTTTTCTCAAGCTGGAGAAGATTTTAGCGTTAAGGCTATCAAGGAACGATAAACACAATAGCCTTGGTCAGTTTCACATCGTTTAGTTAATGGATTTTATTGACAAGTCTCGAAAAGAGATGCGGTTGAGTCCCAAGAGGACTCGGTTGCTTTTTTGAGTTAAACATCGGACAGCTTTGATAAATATTAAATACGAAATCTGGGGGAGAGGAAGCAAGCGACTCAGTGGTAGTATTAGCTATGAGATCTGCACTCTGACAGAGTAAGCGCGGAAAACACAACAATGCCAACCGCCAATCTAAAAGTCCTATTTATCGGAAAAGAGTGGGACGTTCCTTATGATACGTTCTTTTGCAAGAGAATGAACAATCTCTTTGCAACTATTGCAAC
The DNA here is from genome assembly GCA_041697335.1 of Vampirovibrionaceae bacterium NZW_1234. Taxonomy (GTDB): domain Bacteria; phylum Cyanobacteriota; class Vampirovibrionia; order Vampirovibrionales; family JAGQHJ01; genus JBGUGD01. The sequence goes on from JBGUGD010000004.1 coordinate 2,541, forward strand.
GTTTAAGCCCGATGTTATTGTTACAAGTACTTTTATTCCCGCCTCGCTAAATGTGGCTAATTTTGATATTCGCAAGAAATGGATTCACCTGGACCCCAATATTAAGCCGGATGAATTGATTAGAGCCATTGAGAGTTGCTATTGCGGCTATTTATGGGAACATCCCAAGCAGCATTTGCAACCCCTTATCAGCGTTTATACCGGTACCTACAATACGGGTGATTTTTTGCGAGAGACATACCAATCCCTTCGAGAACAGACCTATACCAACTGGGAATGGGTTGTTGTGGATGACGAAAGTACCGATGGCACGTGGGAACGCTTGCTGCAAATTGCTACCGAGGATATTCGGGTAAGGCCGGTACGAATCAGTCATAATGGTAAGATTGGTGCCATAAAAGATATGGCGACACGCTTGGCATACGGGACTTATCTGGTAGAGCTGGATCATGATGATATGCTGACAGATACGGCGTTGATGGATATTAAAACCGCGTTTGAGACGAGTCCTGATGTTGGCATGGTGTATTCCAATTTTGCTGAGTTTTTTATGGATGGTAGGCCTCATCGCTATGGCGGGGAGTTTTGGGAAAATCGCTATCGGAAAACCGAATACCACGGTAAAGTGTATGATGAATGTATTACGCCCAATATTTATGATCGCTTTGGACCTGACTATACGGAACAATTCGGGTGGTTTTTAACGGTTGGCCCTAATCATGTTCGGTGCTTCCGGGCAAGTGAACTCAAGCGGTTGGGAGGGTATAATGCAAACTTTCCCGTGGCGGATGATTGGGAGTTAATGGCAAGATTCTTTCTTTATTCGAAAGTTTATCATATCGACAAGCTCCTATATTTATATCGGTTCTTGGATAATGCCGGTAATACGACTTTTGTTCGCAATAAGTCCATTCAGGATCACCTTGCCATTGCGAGAAATTATTATCGGCAGGCCTTTGTTGAGTTTAACGATAAACCTCGGCCAATATGAAATGATCCGAATTAAAATTTTAACGCTGCTTTCTCTTGCCTTCGAGTTACCTGGGGAATACTTTGAAGTCAGGCACCTCCAGGATAATCAGACAATTTTACCTGTGCTGGCTCAGTATCAACCTGATTTAGTCCTCTGCCAGCAGAGGGACGACATACCCACGAAGCTACAGGAGGAGTTGGATGAAAAGCTTTTAGTTTTAACAGAGCCACAGAATGCCCAATCCTGTTTACGGCAGATTGAAGAAAAAATTACAGAAATAGTCTGGCCTTCAGAACAGGAAAAACCGAAAATGGTCAGTATTATTACTGCTTCTTATTGTTCGGGGGAAATTTTATATGCGGTCTATTCATCTCTAGCGCAACAGACATCATCTCGTTGGGAATGGGTTATTGTGGATGACGATAGTGATGACAAGACCTGGGAGGTATTGCATCAAATTGCCAGTTGGGATAGTCGTGTCAAGATTTATGCCGTAAATCAGCATCGTGGAAACATTGGTGCGCTAAAGCGGGATGCCTGTCGACTTGCCTGTGGGGAATACCTGATTGAGCTAGACCATGATGACTTTTTAGCGCCGACAGCGGTTGAAAGAGTCAGGCAGGTCTTTGACGCAGATCCGGATTTAGGGATGATCTATTCGAATTATGCCTATATCGATGACTCTTTGAGGCCGATTTGCGAGTTGAGACCTGTTTATAAGTACCGCAAAACAACTTTAAATGGACAGGAGTATCTCGAGGTAATGAAGCCGGATATTTCGGCTCTCCAAACCTCAGAGTGGGTGACCAGTTATTTGAATGTTCCTTTTCATATGAAGGCTTTCCGTGCCAGTGAGCTCCATCGTTTGGGTGGTTATAATGCTCACCTGAAGGTGTCAGATGATTGGGAAATCGTCTATCGGTTTTACTTATATTCCAGGATTCGGCATATTAATGAATTATTATATTTGTATTGTGTCCGGAGGGCGAAAGAACAGCGTAGTAATACAACGTCGTCTGTACTAGAGCTTAGTTTTTGGCTAAGAGACCTTGCAATCAAGCATTATCGGCTTTTAGAATAACCTGTTGCAGCGCTTCTTGATTCCGGGCTTTCTGTCTCAAAAGGGATGGGGAAGTCATATTAGTGTGCTAGTGGGTACCGGTTTTTATAATGTATAAAATTTAAAAAATAACCATTGAAAAACCTTGTAACAAATTGGCACTAAAATTCTTTAGATTTTTTTTATGCTTATGTAAGGGGTGATGAAGTAACGCAAAACGAAGGGGTGTTATTTCAAGCTCTGAGAGGGAAATTAGTAAAGCGTAAATGGGGATACGGCTCATGAAGACATTCTAACAAGGCTTTTGACAATTCAATAGTTGGCGCTCTTGCTTTCGCCTCGGTTATGTCAGGGTTGTGGCATGCACAATTTTAAGTGCAGCAACTGCAATACCCGTGATGAGGATGCGTTACGTTCTGCTGGCTGAACCCAATGGGGTCGCCTGGAGGAGTAGCTCTCGTTGCAGTGATGACAATCTGAACAAGCATAATCAGACTTTTAAAATTGAATTTTGATGTGGTGAAGGTATCCGAGAATTAAGCAGGGGGAGCTTAAGCAAGATACGGAAGGTCTAGGGGGGAGAGCCGGTTTATCTTGTTCATCTTGACTGTCTGCTTTCAGAGGGGGGAAGCAGACTTTTTATTTTTGTCATAAGTGAAAATATCAAAGGCAATCCAGGAGAGGCTTTAGATGGGGTTGTCGTTATTCAGGCGCTGTTTTTTTAATGCGGCCAAGTTCCGCTGAAGGCCTGATAATTTGGTTCGTTTCAAAGGGCTCTTTCGATACCGGACGCGAAAGGCCTCAGGTGTCAGTGTTAAAATATCGTTTGGTTTTGGGCGTAAGTTCCATGGCCGGGGTAAAAAGGCAACTTCGCTTGTGGGTTGTTGAAACTTGAGGTTCCAGGGACAGACTTCTTGGCAGATATCACAGCCAAACAGCCAGCCATTCAGGTGCTCAGCAATTGTCTCGGGTATCTCATCACCTTTGTATTCAATCGTCCAGTAGGAAATGCATTTTCGCGCATCTACGACTTTATCACTGACAATAGCTTCTGTTGGGCAGGCTTCTATACAGCGCCGGCAAGTACCACAAAAGTCGCCTATGGGTTCTGGCTCAGGTTGATTGGGGAAGGTCACGTTCAATAAGAGCTCCCCTAAAAATACCCAGGAGCCTTTGTCTCGAGTAATTAAATTGCTGTGTTTACCCTGCCACCCAATGCCTGCTTTTACGGCAAGCGCTTTCTCAAGAATGGGTGCACTATCAACCAAGGGGCGGCCTTCTATTTCGGGGTTAATTGATTTAAGCCAGCCAAGTAGCTCTTTTAACCTCTCTTTCAGAATGTTGTGATAATCGTCTCCTAAAGCATAGCGTGCAATTTTGAGGTCGCTTGGTTCTTGAGGTAATTTGCCAGGGTAATAATTCATGGTGACACACAAGATGGTCTGGGTTTCTGGCATGAGCGACTCAGGCGCACGCCGTTTGTCCAGATGAGTGACCATCCATTGCATGTCTGCGTGATAATCTTGGTTCAACCACGCTTCTAGCCGTAATCCTTCTTCTTGAATGTCTGGAACTCTTAGTGAGCGAACATGATCAAACCCGAGTGAAAGGGTTTTTTCAACAACGTCGGCATAATCCGGTAATGTCATGGGAGATGATCCTAAGCCTCAAGAGAGCGGTTCCATACTTGGGATGATAGCTGACAATCCCGGATTTATTATATACTGAGACCTATGGCCAGTGGGATTTAGAAAGGTTGATGGATGGATATTTTAGGCATCGGAGAATGTATGATCGAGTTGGATGCCGACTCGGGGTTAGCTGAAACATCCTCATTCCAATGTCAAGTTGGTGGTGATGTATTTAATACCCTTGTGGCGGTTTCGCGCCTGGGAGGGAAAGCCGCATTTGTCTCTGGTGTTGCAATGGATGGTTTTGGTCAACGGCTAATTCGAGCGTTTCAGTCCTATGGTATTGACAGTCGGGGAGTGCAACGCTTTTCACAGGGCTATAATGGTGTTTATTTTACGGCTCTGGATGCTCAGCGTCAGCATGAGTTTGTCTATTATCGTCATGGCTCAGCGGCTTCTCGTTTGCATCCTTCCCATCTATCCGAACAGTGGGTTCAGGAAGCTTCTGTTGTTTATGCCACAGGTGTGTCACAAGCAATATCGCCTACAGCACGTGCCTGTGTGCTGAAGGCGTTTCAATTGGGCAGAGCTCAAGGCAAATTAACAGTCTATGATCCCAATTATCGCAGTCGACTTTGGGTTCATCGCGATCATGCAATTGAGGCTATGGTAGAAATTTTACCCTATGTCGATATTTTGCTGCCCTCGTTCGAAGACTTGCAAGGCTTGCTGGATATAACGGATTTGCCTCATATGCTGGAATACTTTCAATTGCGGGACGTTCCTATGGTTGCTTTAAAGCAGGGTACAGAGGGAGTCACTCTTGCTTTCCGCCGTCAACAACATCATATTAGTGCTATACCTGCGCCAGTGCTGGTTGATACGATTGGGGCAGGAGATGCATTCAACGGTGGGTTTTTGTGGGGTATGCTTCAAAAACGCAGTTTAGTTCAATGTGCTGAACTGGGCGTTCAGGTGGCATCCCTAAGTTTAGGTGGCAGAGGACCCATTGCAGGATTACCTGGACCGCAAGAGCTTGCAGGTAAGGCTTTGTCCCACTATGTAAGCTAATTAGAAATTACTTTCGTTTGGCCTTGGGTTTGGTCTCATTATCCTCTTCAGATTTATTGGATGAGAATAATCCAGTGACCTTTCGGATGCCACCGCTAATAAGGCTGAAGGCCCCATAGCCTACAATACCAACTGCAGTCGCGAGGAGTGCTACAATTCCACCTCCACAGAGAAGCAGACCGCTTAAAATTCCAATGTTGGCTTTTTTGGCAGGCGTTGCGGCAGGTGTACCTGACGAGCCTGAAAACTTGGTACTATCCGATGTTGATGTTAATCGAACAGTTGTTGCATCTTTTTTCGTAAAAGCGTGTGAGGCATGTGATAATGCCGATACTCCCCCTGTGGAAAGCATGTGACAATTCCTCCTTTTTAAAATTTTCTAGATTTGTGCGTCTATGGTGTTTAGTCTTTTACTACGGGTGGTGTGATATGTGCAGACATTTTGGGTGGGACGTGATTCTAAAAGTATGACTAGCCGAAGAACTTACCAACAAAGGGTAGGTAGCTCAGCAAGCCGCTGATAATACCCCAGCCCCAGCTTAGAGGTGCTGTAATAATCCCGAGGAGATCAAAATTTGCTTTTCGGGCTGGTGTAGCAGCGGTGGCTATTCCGGAAAAGCGAGTGCTATCTGTGGGGATTGCTTGAGCATTTTTTTGAATACCTGATCTGGCTGGGATGGCAGCAAAAGATGGTCCCCCATAATTCATAGATACTGGCATTTGTTTCCTCCTGTGTCTGAAAAAGGTTGTGGGTTTTGAGTATACCCTTATAAGAGTTGTCAAGAAAACTTTGTGATAAATCATGTAGTTTTGTTAAGTGCGCGCCCTAAGCAACGCAATTGAGCCAAATCCCGTTGACTCATGCTGGAAGGGAGCAGATTTAAATTGAATGACAGACAGGCGGGTAAGGAGGAAGATATCTGAAATTAAAATGTGGAATAGTTTCGGCCATGGTGCTTCTGGATATCTGATTCTCGGAGACCTGGGCCATGAACTTCACGAGAAGGGGGTTCGTCACTTTCCTCTTCCGACGAACGTTTTTGTTTCAGCTGGGCTTCAAAAGGCCTAGCGTAACCCTGATTAACAGTATCCTCATTATAATTTTTACCAATTAAAATAATCAGCACAATTAACGAGAGCGTTAATATACCAATCAAGATCCAAATTGCTTTCATCAGGAACCAGCTTACTTTGAAAAGATGATTAACACTGCACGGACAACATTTCACGTAGAATTATTTTATCATGCTATATTGCAAGTTGAATTTTGTTGGGCTTCTGTTAAATAGATACCAAGTTGTGTTGGCGATACCATTGTAGAGTTCGGTGTAACCCTGCCCCAAAGCCATAGTAAGGCCGGTAGTGGAGATGGCTATATAGCTTCTCGGGCGTACACACAAAGTAGGGTTTAAAAAGAATTTCCCCAAGTAGTGGAGAGAGCCCTTCATTAATCATGGCTTTCTCTAGCCATGGCAAAAGGAATTTGGGTATCGGGTAAGGGTGATAGGGTTTTTTGAAAAAATGGTAAATTACTTTGAAAACGTCCTGAACACCTACCGGCTCTGGGTTTGAGACAAAATAGGCTTCATTTTGGCAACGTCGTTCTGTTGATGCTTCCCAAATAATATCGGCAAGATCGGAGGCATGAATTTCACTGATGCTTCCTGTAAAAGGCATTTTAGTGTAGGGGTTTTCTGCGTGGGTGTCCAAGATTGCACGACCAAGATAGGAACTTGGAGGTAAATAATGGCCGTGAACAAAAGCAGGACGTAAAATGGTATAAGGAATACCGCTGCCTTCTATTAAACGTTCTGCCTGCTGTTTTGATTTACCATAAGGGCTTTTTGGGTAGGGGTTATCTGTTTCTTTTAGAGGAACATATTGTTTCAGTTTTTGAGGTCGATCAATGGCAGTCAATGAGCTTAAAAACATGAAGCGAGCTAGTGAGCCTCTCTGTGAAAAAATCTTTAAAAGGGTTGCTGTTCCTTGGTCATTCAGTTCAGAAGCTTGCTTGTTTTGTTCAAATCCTCTTTGTCCTGCAAGGTGGTAAACATGGGTGATATTGTCCGGTAAGTTAGACAAATTGTCAGGTTTCATGATATCGCCAGTTACGAAATTCAACGGGTAGCTGACATGCCTGAATGTCTCTTTGGCTTTTTCAGCATCGCGAACGAGGCAATAAATCTTTTCAATCTGGGGTTTCGTGACCAGTGTATCAATAAGATTTCGACCAATAAATCCAGTAGCACCTGTGATCAAAAGCTGCATTCAAGATTACTCGGGTGAGCGGTGGTTACACCTCTGGATCGTAACGCAGCTCAACTACTAGGAGAAGAGGCGATTGACTATAAAATTGCTCCAGGGTTTATTGTGGCCTTCAAGAGTGGCCACAAAAAGAATTAAAGCAGGGTCTAAAGACAAGCGAGCATAAGGCTTTGAGTTAGCCTTAATCAAGCGAGGACCTTTCACAACCAAATACACTTGACTGGATGTCCAATCGGCATATTGTACCATTGCTCCTTCTATTTGAACTATTCGAGAATTGAGAATGAAAATACGAAGGACAATGAGAAAAGACTTGGTCATCGTGATACGCACAAGGCCAGCTCATCAGGGGATGCTTCCTTCCAAATTGAAATCTCTTTATAATAAGAATCACGATTGTTGATATTGAATGATCCCAAGGGCAACAAAGGAGCAAACGTGATGATGATTCGATCTGTTTTGTTGGCATCGTTGGCGGCTGTTGTTGTGTTGAGCTCGACACCGGGTGTGTTGGCTCAAACCATGCTTCAGGTCTCTCCAAACCCAGCAAATACGGCAAATCAGTCCCTGACACAAGAGGATATCTCACTTCGAGGTCATTTGAGTTCTATTCCAAAAGGAACCATGATGATGATTAAGCTCGATCATCCTGTAAATACGGCCTCAAATAAAGTAGGTGACCCGATTTCAGCCATTATCGAAGCCGATGTGTATCTTGATAATCAAATCGCTATACCGGCAGGCTCGCGAATTGATGGAGCGGTTACAAGTGTGATTCCTGCTTCTCGTATGGGTAAATCGGGTTCGCTGGAATTGCAATTTTATACGATTCGCACCACTTTTGGTTCTACTGTGCCCATTCGCGCACATATTGTAACCGACGATTCGACAGGTGTCATCCGTGGCGATAGTCCCCAAGCTCAAGTATTGAAAGGTGTGGGTACTGCTGCTGGTGGCACTGCTGTAGGGACCCTAATGGGAACTGCTGCCGGAAGCTTGTTGGGTAGCGCTGGTTCAGGGGCTGTCTTCGGTCTGGCCGCTGGTAGCCTTGTTGGAATTGGATACGCAATGACTCGCGAGGGCAAGCACGTCAGCCTCCCTAGTGGTGCTCGGATGAGCATTATTCTGGATCAACCCATCGCAATTAATTAAGGCATCAAATTATTTTTTGAACACAGTAGTCGGCTTCCAGAAAACAGGAAGCCGACTGTGCATACTAGATTGTAATCGAATTAAACATCGTGTCGTGCCAGTTCTGGTGGAATGGATGGTCCCCAAAGTTTTTTCATGAGATAGGCAGTTGCAACACCGCCCGCTGCAGCCCCGGCTAAGCCGGCTGCAATACCCAGAACAGGTAATGCCGTAAAGCCTGCCGCAAAGGTGAAGCAAATGGCCCCAACTTCGTAAGCGATAAGCGTGGTTGCTAAAGTCTTACCGCCTGCGACCACGGCCCTTAGGATATTTTGTCCTAAACCTTCTCCATTTCGTTGGGATAATTTAAAGGCTTTGACTGCTGTTAAGCCAACATTTAAAGCATTTACTAAAATGTTTGCGCTGCCAAGAACAGCGCCAAAGAGCCCTCTTCCGGTTGCCAAGTATTCGGAAATACCACGTAGCCAGTTACCGCCAACCAAATTTTTAATATAGCCGCCAACGCTCATATTTTTTACAGCGTGTAGACCGACATCTTTAAAGTTCATGGTCATGGCGGTGCGCCATTGTTGCCCAAAATTTGACCAGCCGCCTTTAAATAAGCCAAGCAGTCCCATCTGCTTTGTCTTGTCGGTGATCATCCCCAAGGTCTTAGGATCAATCATGCCGGCGGTGGCAAAGGAACGGCCTACCTGGCCTGTATTTTGGACACCAACACCAAAGATTGTGCTCCAGCTACAGGCTCGGAAGCTATTATTGATAGCTTGCCAACGTTCTTGACGCAAAAAGTTAAAGAACCGTGGATTACCTGAGGCCGTTATTGTACCTGGCTGGACTGCTCGAGTATGTTGCTCAAGCCAACTGTTCAACCGTTGATGCGACATTGTGGAAAAATCTGCTCTAGGGGCTTCCCCAGCCAAGCGTGCCATTTGGTTTCCTGCTGTTAACCAAGCATCAGCTCCACGTGTTAAGCCTTCTTTGATCAGAGCTTGTGTATATAAGCGCCTAGTCGTATCAGTGGCCTTAGATGCTACACCAGTGAGACCTGGGTCAACAACAGATGGGCCGGAGCTACCACCTCCGACGTTAAACATGAAAGAAGCAATACTGAGACAACTACGGACGTGATCGTCCCACCCTTTGCCATAAGTTGAAAAATTATAATTGTTATAGTACGACAGGTTGTCAACATCATACCTGCTCGGACCATAATGATTACTGGATGTCGGTATACTGATCGACATCTGTTCCCTCTTCTGAATCCTTACCTATGTCTCTTCGACCGAGGGTCCTCCTATGGACACTCGTAGAACACAAGGTTCCATGTGGATAAAAACATTTTTTCTCGGTTTTGTGCTAGGATTTTTTTCGCCAAGAATTTGGTTGGAGGTTTTGTAGAGTGTTGCCATTGGCCTGTTTGGGATTACGGGCCTTACAAAGTTTTGTAGGGTTGATTATGCTTTTGGCTCTTGGATTAAGCCTGGTTGGCTGTTCTGAACCTCAGAAGCAACCAGCCGATCTCAGAGAATCTGCTTCTGAGTCTGCTAAAGCTCCTTTTGGTGTTTTTGATATTCAAGCGGGCCATGGTCACGGGCATTGGCGTGACAGTACCCGAGGGATGGCACGCTAGTTTATGGCAGATCTGTTTAAAGTCCGTGTGGGTGTTGTGGTATTCGATGAAATGAATCGGATTTTATTGGCTCGGCAAAACAAGCGGCCTTTTTGGGTGCTGCCCGGTGGCACATTGGAGGAGCCTGAGACCATAGGTGAGTGCGCAGTTCGAGAGATCAAAGAGGAGGCGAATCTGGATGTGGTATTGGGCCCATTGTTGTTTGTAGCCGATTTTTTTGCTCCTGATGGTCGCCACATTATCGATCTGGTTTTTCGGAGCCAGCTTTTGGGAGGGTTACTCGAGCGAGAAACCTCGGAGAATTTGGATGAGATTGCATTTTTCTCATTGCAAGAAGCGCAAGCGCTCTTGGTAAAGCCAGAACTTGTATTTTCAAAGATTTACACCGCTTGGGAAGCCAACCAATGGCCCCAAGCTGAGTATTTGGGAGTATATACTCCCTAACGTCTGCTTCACGAGAAACTTTGGGCCTAGGCTGGATATTTCATCTGGATTCAGAGTAAAATGACCATTAACTGTCAGCCTCTTGAGAAGCAATAAGCGATGCCAGCACCTGTAAATCTATCTCCTGATACAACGGTGTCTCTTCAGTCCGTTGAGGATACGGATGGTTATAGGTCATTGTTTCAGAATAAGACCTTTGTGGCCTTATGGGTTGGTCAAATATTCTCTCAATTAGCGGATCGAATTATTTTTGTTGTTTTTATCACGCTCATTGTAACTTACTTTGGGGCTCAAAGTAGCCTTAAAAGCTATCTTTACGTTGCATTTACCATTCCTGCGATCCTGCTTACAGCTGCTGCAGGGGTGTTTGTCGATCGTTGGCATCGGCGGCGCACGTTGGTCATGACGAATGTCTTGCGGGCAATGATTGTTGCCGCCATTCCTATCGCCATACAAGCCCACTCCTTGTTGGCGTTGTATGCTTGTGCTTTTGGTATTTCTGCGGTAACTCAATTTTTTGTCCCTGCTGAGTCTGCCACTATCCCTATGGTTACTAGAAGTTCTCAGCTCTTGGTGGCAAATTCTCTTTTTACAACAACGATGATGGGATCTGTGATTTTTGGTTTCGCTTTAGGAGACCCATTTATTCACTTTTTTGGTTTGAATTCTGTTCATTGGTCTATTGTTGGACTGTTTCTACTTTCCGCAATTGCGCTCAGTTTTGTGAAAGCGGGTTACCCGTTAGGCAAAAAAGATGGGCAACTGGAGTCGCCCAAAGAAACACTAAACCAATCATTTCGAGCTTTTTGCCAGGAAATGAAAGAGGGGATGACCTATCTGGTTTCAAATAAGACGATTTTGTACAAAATCTTAAAGTTGGCCTTATTGTTTTCTTATGTCGTGGCGATGTGTATCCTGTTTATTAGCTTTGCAGAGAGTTATTTGTATGTGGACCCAAAGATAGCGGCTCAAAAATTTGCCTGGATTATTACGTTTAGCGGTATAGGCATGGTGATGGGTGCCCTATCCGTTGGTCGGTTTTTCCGCCAAAGGGCAAAAGGCAAGCTGGTCTATGCGGGATTTATTATGGTAGGACTGGGACTATTGGCCTTAATTCCAACGATGTTTCTATCTCGAGCCTCTATTTTGCCCAGTATATTTCCTTATTTAGATTGGCGCATTTTGTACGCCCACTCTATAGCACTGGGGCTCGGTTTTGGAGCTGCCTTAGTGGCGGTTCCCTTACAGTCCATACTGCATGAAATGATTCCAGAAGATAAGCGCGGCAAGATTATGGGGGCTCAGTTTACACTACTTAGTGCGTGCTCAACATTACCAGTGCTATTGGCAGGTTTAGGATCCGATTGGTTAGGCGTAGCACCTATGTTGGCGATTTTAGGGATTCCCCTCTTGATTTTAGGCGTCAAAGGCCTGTACGATCGTTTGAAAAATGGTAATGGCGGTCATGCTCCAACTTGGTAAAAAGCGCTTGTTCCCCATGAGGGAGCCTAAAATTTACCTCTCGATCAGCAGTGAGGGCTTTGGGCATTCGAGTCGTGCCTTGGCTATTGCCAGTGAATTTGCAGGGAGTGATATTTTGATTGGGTCTTACGGCTATGCGCTCGAGCGTATTCGAAAAGCTGGCTGTAATACGGTTCATGTCCCGCAAGAATACCGGTTGATGGGAGAGCATGGTGGTTTTGATGTTGGTAAGACCATCATTAAGAACCAATCTTCCCTACTGTCCTTGAATCAGATGGTGGCTCAAGAGCGTGAGATTATGCGGGCTCATGAGGTTACGTTGGTTGTCGCGGATGGTCGTATTGCTCCGGTCATTGCCGCTTCTCGCTTGGGAATTCCTTGCCTTGTTGTTACGAATCAAAGTGATTTCTATCCCTTTTTCCAGCGAGACACAGCGTTAGTAAAACTCTTTGGTAAGTCTTTTGAGTGGTGGATGCGCACTTGGCTTTCCCATGCGGACGAAATCCTTATTCCGGACTTTTATCCTCCCGATACCATCTGTCTGCTCAACTTGTCTCCGTCCTTTCATGTCAAAAAGCGTACACGATTCCTGGGGCCTCTGGTGCCATGGCATCGCGATCTCGTGATTCCAATGGCACGACCTGAAGGGTATAGTGCTTATGTGGTTGTATCATTGGGGGGACATGCTTATCGTCAGCCCTTGTTAGATGCTGTTCTTGCGATCGCCCCTCAGTTTCCGCATGTTTATTTTGATCTTTTAACGTCCTTGCCTGCCATTCACCCTTTACCTGAAAATGTTTATCGACGTGGTCATGTCCAAGATTGTGCGCCTATGTTTAAGGCTGCAGACTGTGTAATTACACAGGCTGGCCACAGTACGGCTATGGAGCTGATGAGTCTTGGCACACCATCGATTGTGATCCCTGATCGCAATCAAAGCGAGCAGGAGAACAACGCTCTTCGGATGGATGCATTAGGTGTAGCGCTTCGTCTAGACTACGATCGGATTGGGTCGAGTCCTGCGGTCTTAGCAAAAGCCTTGGATTCTATCCTAACCAGTGGTCGGTATAAGCGTAATGTTGAGCAAATGGCCCATAAAAGTGCCAATTTGAATGGCCGAGTTTATGCGGCAAAAGTGTTAACCGAATATTCGCATCGTTTGTTAGCCTATTGATGCGGCTTTGCAAAGAAGAAGGTAGCTGGAACCCCCAGTAGTTGAAGAGAGCATAATATGCACATTGCTTATGAAAAAGTCCTAATGTGGCTCTTGTTGCTCTTTACGGTAGCGGCTGTTTTGATGCTGGAAAAGTTAATGCCTCATCAATCTGCTGCCATTGTCGTCATTTCTAGCATTGGAATTTATGGTCTTTTAATTTCCGCTGCCAACTTTCACCATCGGCGTAAAGTTGCCAAAGGCAGTATCTTGCCTCCTGTTCCTGCGGATTACGAACCTCAGGTTAGTGTGGTGATTCCGGCACACAATGAGGCTGCTGTCATTGGTGATACAGTCCGCTCGATGTTGGCAATGACCTATCCCCATTTTGATCTGTGGGTTTTTGATGATCGCAGTATCGATGGCACGGCTCAGGTCTTAGAGGCTTTGGCTCAGGAGTATATGGGTCGCTTTCATTATGTTGTACGCCCAGCCGATGCGACTCCTGGTAAATCAGCGGTTCTGAATGATGCACTCATGCGGGTGCCAGGAGAAGTATTGGTGGTCTTTGACGCCGATGCTCGGGTGCAGCCGGATTTTCTCACCAGAGCGCTTCCCTACTTGGCCGATCATGGGGTGGGTGCCGTGCAGGCTCGTAAGGTAATTATGAATCCGGAAGTCAACACGTTGACTCGTTGCCAATACTACGAGTACATCCTGGACGCACATTATCAGGTAGGCCGGGACATTATTCGAGGCGCCGTGGAACTTCGAGGTAATGGTCAACTTATCAAGCGGACGGCTTTGCACTCAGTGGGTGGCTGGACCGAAGACACAATTACAGATGATCTTGATTTATCTACGAAACTTCACATTGCTGGATGGGATGTACGGTATCTGCGTGATGTTACAGTAGAAGAAGAAGCCATTCTCCGCTTCAAGCCCTTGCTTCGTCAGCGACGGCGCTGGGCTGAAGGCAGCCTGAAACGCTATTTGGAGCATGGCTTTGATATGATTACGTCGCCCCACGTCTCCCGCCGTGCTATGTTGGATATGTTGGCCTATTTCCTTGAATTTGCCTTTCCGTTGTGGCTGGCTATCGACTTAATTGTGCAGGTTGTCAACATGTTTTTTGGAGAATGGCCAAGTCACTTGATTAGTTCTTTTATTATGATCCCGGTTCTGGTCAGTTTCTTTATTTCAGGTTTGTTTGAGGCAATCCGGATTTACCAGCGCGTGGGTGTAGTGAAATCTTTACTCTTAGCCATTGAAACAGGTATATTTTTAGCTGCCATCTGGCTGCCCGTCGTGATGTGGATTACGGGGAAGATTCTGTTTACACGAGATGAGGGTCCTTTGAACTGGGGAAAAACAGAACATCTGGGAACTCAGGCGATGGTTCAAGAATCTCGCATGGAACGCGTGAAAGCTTTTATTCAGCAATGGTCTAGCGGGACACAAACGCTTTAAGGTTTTTCTGGGGGGACCCCAGGGGCAGGAATGACAAGAGTAATGAGGTGAAAAGCACTATTTCCGTACACATCGACGGTTTGTATGCAGCTGGTATATTCCCCAGGCTCGGAAAAAGAAAATTTAATATCGCTTTGCAACTTAAGGTTACGAAGTTTCCGAGTTCGGAAACTATCCCAGTCAGCAAGAAATGGGGTATCTGGCGTATAATTGAACTGTATAGCCCAATAATCCAAGTAATCCAGGCCAGAGACATCAGGAGCTTTTGCTGCTTTGGAGTCTTGGGAGGTTGTTTGGGAGGGGATGAAGTCGTTTAGTAAGATGTCGACTTCGTGTGGACTGTGATAAACAACTTGCCATGCCAGAGATGCTTCGCAAAAAATAAGGGCTTGAGACTTCCAAATTGAAAAGCGGGCTGGTTTTTCGGCACGAGGGGATTTTATCAAACGCTTGCGGCAGGTATGAATGGCTAAGTCTCCTTCGTCGCACCCCAACCAGTGTCGGTCATGCTTTTGGGCTACAGCCAGGGTGGTTCCTGAACCACAGAAAAAATCGGCAACCCAGTCTCCCGGTTGTGTGGTAGCCAAGAGAATTCGTTCCAGTAAGGCTTCTGGTTTTTGTGTTGCATAGTGGACGCGTTCGTCTGAGCCGGATTGAAGGCTATTAATGTCAGTCCAGTAGTCCTCGGGGACTTTGCCCTCATCAAGATAATATTTGTAATACCGGGCTTTGCCTTGAGTATTTTTTGAGCCATAGACCAACCGATATTGGCGCCCATCCGGGTCAGTTTCAAGCCGTCCTCCAAAGCTTGTGGTACCAGATTTCATGGCGACTCGAACAGCATCCGGGTTAAACTGATACCGATTTTGTGTCTTGGCATACCAGAATATCGTATTGTGTTTTCGGCCAAACATCCGTTTGGATTTTGCTCCCTGAGAAAAACACCAAATAATTTCATTAACAAAGTTGTTTTTACCAAAGATTTCATCGAGTAGTAGGCGGATAAGGCCACTAACTCGCCAGTCAACATGGACAAAAATACTTCCAGACTCACATAAAAGGTCTCGCATCAGGGTAAGACGCTGATCCATCATGTGTAAATAATGATAGGTACCTTCTCCCCATCGATCACGATAAGCTAAAAGCTCGATTCCGTTTTGAGAACGGCTGGTTCGATCCGACTTTTGTTCTCCTAATGGGACATAAAGTTTAAAGTCACACCCAACATCAAAGGGAGGATCGATATAAATGAGCTGTAATCGGTTATGAAACTCTAAGTTCAGGGATGCCAGAACCCCTAGGTTGTCACCGTGATAGAGACGGTTACTGTTAGCAGAGGGCGTATTGCCGTGGGATTCTTGAGGAATATAGGTTTGGCTCAACGAATCCAAATCAGGTTGATACCGGTTTCCATAGCAATCATATTTGCCTGGCCATAAAAGTTCAGTGCCGCCAAGACTGAGTGGATGAGGGTTATCTGGTCCCCAAAGAGGTTCGGGGTAGAAAGTGGGGTTGATTGCTGTAGAATCCGTTACGATATCCACCAGGGGTATATCCTTTCACGAGGCTAAGAAAGCATTTTTCACAGTTTACTCCCGCTCTTATTTTACCAATCTCGACCGAGAATGAAAGGATCTGAGCACAGTTTTAACGCAGGTTAACAGGTCGGAAGGGTGCTCCTAGAGCTTGCAAGGCTTGAGAAAATAGCCCCATCAATGGGAGGTTTAAAGTATGATAAATACGCTCGGGATGGCCGAGTTCTGGAAATGCCTGGGCGTGCGTAACCCCGTATAGCCCCATCGCAATGCGGTATGTTTTATTCGGGTCAATACGTTCCCACTGCTGACTTTTTGAGTTAAAGACTCGACTGGTGCCAATTCCCGTTATTGAATTCGTGTATATCGCTAGGCCAGAGCTGTAGAACAAGCGTTTGTTGTTGTTTTTTTGAGCATATCGGCTCATGCGCTGGGCTAATAAAAGCAGTTCGTTGCCACGAAGTGTCAGACAGACCATGGGGTCTGGATAAGGCATCATGGTTTTAACGTCCCAATCCGTTAAGACCCCTGGGCTTAACGGTTTTCTGATCTCATGAGGTCGGATAAGGGCGATATCGGTATTGCTTTTTACGCGTAAGGTTTCACACAGCCATCGGGTCAACTGGGATTTGCTCATCGGAGCGGAAACCAGGCCAAGTCTTCGTGCCGGGGGAATGTATTGCTGAATTAGAGAGTTTGCGATGGGATCTGGGAGAAAGAGTCGGCTGGGCATTAAATGGTTTTGTAACGGTCGAATGCGCCCAGCAGAATCGAACAGCAAATCCACCGCCCCTACAAATTGACAATTTGCCCCAGATTGGACAATCAAGACCGGTTCACCGGAGGGAGAAGACAGTAAATTTTGACCCGGTACGATACCTTCAATTGCATCGTGCGAATCGCCTCCTACAATCACATCAATACCCGAAACCGATTGAGCCAGTTTTCTATCCCAGGCATAACCCAGATGCGAGACCAGAATAACCCGGTTAATCCCCATATGCTTTAAATGGGTCACTTCATTTTGAAGCTTTTGGCACGTTTCTGAAAAGTCGAGAATGCTAAAGTCCCGGGTATTGTATTTATCTTTGGCCTTGCGAGTGGATGTTACGCCTAAAAGTCCATAGTGTCCTTGAGGGGTCCGTATTACTTGAGCATTCGTGTTGATCTTACCTCGGGTTAAGATGGGAGCCCATGAAGAAAGCCTCTTGAGCACAATGTTGGAGACCAGAACGGGAAATTGTGCCCACTGATACAATTTGGCAAAGAGCGTTTCCGAAGGCAAATAACACTCATGATTGCCCAGGGTTGTTCCATGAAGTCCCAAGCGGTTCATCAGCCGAATACTCAGTTCCCATTCCTGTGGTTCAATACTTGTAGAATTATCACCTCCATTGAGGCGAAGAACATCACTTCCTGAAGCCTGAGCTAGGTTGGACAAAGCCTGAAAGCCTGTGATGCTTCGAGAAAAGTCGTCCCAATGTTCATGGGTGTCGTTGTTATAGATAATCCGGAGCCGTGTAACTGGCCCGGGTGGTCTCCACGAGGTGAAGCCAGGCGATGATGGTAGAGGGAACCACATCGACATGGTATTTGTGTCCCCATCAAATTGTGCGTTCAGATGCGGACAAATAAAAAACGGTCCCGATTCATTTTTGCCTTATCTCTTAACGAGGTTAGAGGGGGGCTTATGAATCGATATGCAACAGGAAGCTTAATCCTTCAGTACAAATCGAACGGGGATCCCTTTAATATCTTGTGCATTAAGTTGAGTTAAAATTGGGCTATTGCGGTTCAGCTCAAAGCGAAACTCTTTCATTCCGGTGCTCGGGTTAACATCCAGGGTAATGCGATTGGCGACTCCCATTTGATGGACAAAGATTTCGGAAAGCTTGGTACATATCTGCTGATGGTCTCTAAGGGCTTCATCCTCATTAAGCACAGGTTTGGTTTGCGGTACCTGTGGACGAAGGGGATCTGCAGACTGAGCCATATCTTTCCTCCTGTCGTTTCGTTGTGAAAGTAGCCAAATTCTGATGATGCCGTAGTTGGGATGATGAAAGGGCCACTTAGAGAAAGAAATCGATTGCGGTCACAATCGATTCAAAAAGTGAAACATATAATCGAATCATCTCAAAGTGATTCTTCTATTGACAGAATACTGCTTCTGCTCGCCTCAGAACTCGTCTGGCTGGAGGACATTGGGGAAGGAGCCGTCCATCAGGGAGTTGAAATGCGACAAAACAAGGTGCAGGAAAAGACAGGCCTGAGCTGCTAAGCCCATTGGTGACTTTAACTCTGGTGTGGGACGGGCCTTGGGTGAGGATTGTCATGGGTTTGGGAAGGATGCTATAATCCCATTGCTTCTCAAAAACACGTAGAAGTGGGTACGTCTTCGACCCACTTTTTTAGTTAAAAAGGGAGGGTTCCCACCCCATGAAAGAGAAAAAGCGGTACCAGCCAAAACCTTTGTCGCCGCAACAAATTCAATCCATCCAGGAGAAGGTGTATGAAGTGGCCGAAATTATTGTTTCTGCCAATTATTTTGTTGTGGATGTGGCTATGGAATTGGAAAATGGCCGCTGGTACTTGCGTATCTATTTGGATCACCCTAACCCCACAGTACGTGTGACACTTGAAGACTGTAAAGATATTAGCGAGGCCTTGGGCCCGATGATTGATGAAAGTGTTCCTGAATTGGAAAACTTTTCTTACAGCTTGGAAGTAAGCTCACCTGGGCTATTTCGCTCTCTGTCTAAGCCCCGGGAGTTTCAGTTTTACAAAGGACGGCGCATTGAAATCAAGCCCAAAGGCCAAGAGCCTTTTATTGCCTATCTTCACCGATATGATCCCGAGACGCAGATGGTGATTTATCGCCTCAGTGAATCAGAAGACGAGCAGACCCATGAGCTGGCCTGGACCCCGAAAACGGTTCAGATAGCTTTGGCACCTGACTTAACAGCGAATGTTGAAACCCAAACGGTCCCCAGGAGGATTACACGTTATGATTAAACTTGGTTCCCAGTTACAAGAAGCGGCTGAGCAATTAGAACGGGAGAAAGGGATTCCCCGGCTGGTCTTTATGGAGTCCATCAAGGAAGCAATGATGGCCGCCTATAAACGCTATGCCCACTTACAAGAAATTGAAGATCCGGATGAGTATGAAGTGCGTCTGCTGGAAAAGACCGGTGAGATTGGGATTTTCAAGCGTAAACGTGTGGTTGAAGCCGTAGGCGATGACGAAAATGAAATTTCCTTGCCGGAAGCATTAGGCGTAGATGCTTCTGTGGCTTTGGGTGACGAAATTTATGTGGAAATTACCCCCAACGATTTTGGACGGATTGCAGCCCAGTCGGCCAAGCAAGTGATGACTCAGCGGATTCGGGAAGCCGAGAAAAAGCTGGTCTACAACGAGTTTGAAGAGCGAAAAGACACCGTCGTCCCGGCTATTGTTCAGCGGATTGAAGGACGTAACGTGGTTGTCAGTATTGGGCGTTTGGAAGCCATTATGCCTCCCCGGGAGCAGATTCCGGGAGAATATTACCGGGTAGGCAATAAAGTCCGAGTGTATGTGTCCGACTTGCGTGATAACGGCCGAGTACCCCAGATTATTGTGTCAACGGCGCACCCGCAAATGGTACGGGAAGTCTTTGAGTTGGAAGTTCCTGAAATCGAAGATGGTCTGGTTGAGCTGAAAAATATTGCTCGTGAGGCCGGTTTCCGGACCAAAGTCGCCGTTCATTCCAGCGATCCCGATGTGGATCCGCAGGGGGCTTGTATTGGGGCTCGTGGTAGCCGTATTCAGGCGATTGTCAACGAATTGAAGAATGAGAAAATCGATATCATTCGTTGGTCAGAAGATCCGGTTCAGTACATTACCAATGCACTGGCGCCGGCTAAGATTATCAGCGTCGAAATGGTGGATCCTGAGAATCGGGTTGCACAGGTTATTGTGCCTGATGATCAACTCAGCCTTGCTATTGGTCGTGAAGGTCAGAACGTGCGTTTGGCCGCTAAGCTTACAGGTTGGAAGCTGGATATTAAGAGCATTAGTCAATTCCAACCAACCATGGCGGCTCACCCAGAAGATGTATTTGCGGGTGAAGCACCTCGCCATCAGCAACCTGTAGCGGAGGAGGACGCTTTTGAGGTGTCCGAAGATGAAGAAGGCTTGGATGATTTTGATGTCGACGAGCTTGATTTAGATGAAGACGACACCGAACTGGATGATTTGGAAGAAGATTTGGAGGAAGAAGAGGACCTCGAAGAGCATCCTGCTTCTTAACCTAAATCTGGTTTCTTAAAATTCAAAGGTCGCTTTTCAATTTTGGAAGGCGACCTTTGTAACGATCATGCCACCAAGAGGTAGGTTGTGTGATGTTTTTATGATATGTAAAAAATTATAAGCAATCATCATTGATGCTCAGTGAGCCTACTTCGGGTGGAGTGTTGGGATGTCTTTCTGTATTGCAGAAGCGAGGTATAAGAGACGGGACATCAAGCAGGTTCCCTCTTTTGGGCAGGCGAAGCGACAGATGCGGCCTGACCCATTTGAAGCTTATCGCCATGTATTGTCTCAAATTCAGGAGAAAGGTCAGGGTCTTCAACTGCCGCAGAAGCGGAATATCCCTGTGTTTATTGTGCCTGTTCTGGCTACTATGACCACTCGGCTACCAGCTGCTGCTGTTCTGGAGCTGCATCGGGCTAAGAAGCTAGGGATTCCAGAAGAAACGTCTGACATATTGTATTTTCTCATTATCAAGTCGATGCTTGACTCAGGGCGTTTTACATTAAGCCGCTTCAAGCGCTTTCGGAAATCTGCAGAACCGTTGTTGAAGCATCCGACAGCTGAGGGGTACCGGGCCATGGTGAGACTGGCTTACCGAAATATTGAACGTGATGATCTGAAAACAGCTCAGACTTTTCTACCTGCGTTGACTCAGGTTCAACCTCCTCGCCTGCTGAGGTACTTTTTGGCGATGTTTCTGGTGGATGATGCTGTGAAGTCTCGATTTTACCCTGCGATTGCCAATTTAACCCAATCCGACATTATTGCAGAGAAATGTGTGGGTGAAGCACAAGAATTAGCAGAACATGCTCCTGGGCAATACGGTCATATTCCTGCCTTACTTGCATCCTGGAGACCTGAACCACGCTCTTACCAAGCGATCCTCCAAGAGCTTCTAAGATTAGGCCAACAGGAAATTGGTACAGGGACCTTTACACTCACTAATCTGTTACAGCATCAGTGGTTTAAAAGCAGTGGGCGAACCGCCTATCTGTATCTGAATGCTGGAATATCTTATGATGAGGCTAAGCAGCGGGCCAAGGCTTGGGAAAAACTTCTTGAAGCGGATCGATTTTTTGTTGCGACCACTGTAAGAAATTGATAAAGATGGTGCTCATGGGACATTGGCACTGGCTTCTGGAGCAAGTATGATGCTTCCTAATACGGCATGTACGATTACTGATCTAAAGTAAGGAGTGTCCCTTAAATCTAATGCTTGCAGTTGACCCGTCTTTTCAACCTCGGCCAATTCTACGCCAATGTGTGGCGTGTCGTAAGCCGCAAGAGCGGTCTCATTTGATACGGGTGGTCCTGGACCGCATTGGAAAACAAATGCGCATTGGCTTTCCTGGTGAAAGGTTTCCGGTTGCTTCGGGTCGTTCTGCTTACGTGTGTCGTGATGAACGCTGTCTAAAGATTGCACTGAAGGGCAAGAAGCTACAGAAAGCGTTGAAATCCTCCATCCCGGATGATATATTAGAATGTCTAAATGACTTGATGAAAGGATAAAACAAAGCGTGGCGGCACCCAAGGTTAGAATCTATGAGCTTTCCAAAGAACTGGGGATGACCAACCAGGAACTGATGGATTTGCTTGAAAAGAAATTCAATATTACGGTCAAAAGCCATGCCAGCTCTATTGAAGCCGAGGTTGCAGATAAAGTACGCGCCTTAAAGTCAGGCTCTCAAGCTGAAAGTTCGTCTGTGTCTCAGGCCTCAGAGCCAGCTTCCAAAGTGGAAGCGCCGAAAATAGAACCCAAGGTGGAGAGACCGTCTGTTGATCCGAAAAAAACAGAGCCTCCCGCTTCCGAGCCTGTGGTTCATCGTATGGAGCCCCGTGCCAATCGAGAACCTCAGCGGCATCAAGCTCCCGTCAGGCCTCAGCAACCTGCTGCTCAAACTCAGGCCCCTCAGGTCGACAAGCGTCCTCAGTCTTCTCCTTCAGTAGGGAACGTTGGTGGCCGTCCCTCTGGTCAGCCTATGGTTGCGTCTTCTCCTCAAAAAACGCAGGCTCAAGTGGCTATTCAAGATGCTCCGTCTCGGCCTCAATCTGAAGCTCAGCGTCAACAGCAAGGGAAGCCGACTCAGCCTTCTCAACAGCAGCGAAAAGAACAGCCTCGGCCCCAACAGCAAGCTCACCCTGCAGCGGTGGCTTCTTCTAAAGTCAAGCAAGAGCCTGTGGTTGAAGAGCCACAAGTTATTAAAATTGAAGCTCCCTTGTCTATCGCAGAACTGGCCCAAAAACTGAAGAAACGGGAAACGGAACTCATTCGCCACTTGTTTATGAAAGGGGTCATGGTAACGGTTAACCAAACCATGCAAGTGGAAGATGCCATGAACTTGGCGAAAGAATTGGGGTTTGAGGTTGAAGGACCTTCAGATAAGCCGGAAGTTGATTTTGCGGCCCCGGAACTCAAAGTTCGCCAAGCCAAGGGCAAGCATTTACGCCATCGGGCTCCAGTTGTTTCCATTATGGGCCACGTTGACCATGGGAAAACCTCACTATTGGATGCCATTCGTGCCAGCCGTCACCGGATTGTCGACACCGAAGCGGGTGGGATTACCCAGAGCATTGGTGCTTACACGGTTATGCAAGGCGAGCAAAAAATTGTCTTTATTGACACCCCAGGTCACGAAGCGTTTACGGCTATGCGGATGCGAGGGGCTCAAGCCACGGATATTGCGATTCTGGTTGTTGCCGCTGATGATGGTGTGATGCCACAAACGATTGAGGCCATTAACCACGCCAAAGCTGCCAACATTCCGATTATTGTTGCGGTCAATAAAATAGACAAGGCTGATGCTGATCCGGATCGGGTCATGGTGCAATTGTCCGAACATGGCCTGATGGCTGAGAAATGGGGGGGGGACACCATTATGGTGGAGGTCAGTGCCCTTCAAAAGCTTGGCCTGGATGACCTTCTTGAAATGATTACCCTCGTGGCCGAATTACAAGAGTTGAAAGCCGACTCGACAGTACCCGCAGAAGGTGTTGTGATTGAAGCCAAGCTGGATAAAGGCAAGGGGCCTGTGGCAACTGTTCTGGTTCAAAACGGAACCTTACATGTCGGGGAAAACATTGTGATGGGCCGCATAGGCGGACGTATTCGTGCTCTTATTAGCGACACAGGGGAACGGCTGAAATCGGCCGGTCCGAGCACGCCGGTTGAAATTCTAGGCTTGAACGAAGTTCCTTTGGCGGGTGAGGCCTTTGAAGTCGTGCGCAATGACAAGGAATTCAAACGACTTCTGCAAGAGCGCCAGAACCAGGATCGTGAACAGCGCCTGAACAAGATGATAGCTGCCCCTGGCTTGATGAGCGACAAAGAAACGGAACGCAAGGATTTTTATGTCATTGTGAAAGCCGAAACACAGGGGTCGGTGGAAGCTATTTCGGCTTCTCTGTTACAGTTGGCGACGGAAGAAGTGTCGGTCCATGTCTTGCATGGAGGCACTGGTGATGTGTCTGAAGCAGATGTCCTACTGGCCTCTGCCAGCAATGCCTTGATTATTGCCTTTAATATTAAAGCAGAGACCAATGCCTTGCGAGTTGCCCAAGATCGGGGCATTCAAATTCGTGAGTATGACATCATTTACAATGTCCTTGAGGACATGGAAAAAATGATGTTGGGCCTCTTGTCGCCTGAAACCGAAGAGCAGGAGACCGGATGTGCGGAAGTACGTCAACTCTTCTCGTTTGGTAAGACTATTATTGCCGGATGTTATGTAACAGAGGGTAAAATTGTTCGTAACGGGGTTTCTCGGGTCTTCCGTAACGGCAAAGAAATTTTCAAAGGCACCTTGAGCAATCTCAAGCGTTTTAAAGAAGATGCCCGAGAAGTGGCCTCTGGCTATGAATGCGGGATTTCCTTTGACAAGTTTAATGATTTACAGCCTGGTGATATTATTCGGCTCTATACCATTAAAGAAACCGAGCGAACCTCGTTATAAACTACTGCTTTTGAAATCAACATCAACCAGATGAGGGTGTGACCATGGCCAATCGTTTTGAATTCTCCAGATCCGATCGGGTTCGTAAGGCCTTGATGCGTGAAGTCAGTGACATCATTCGCCGAGAAGTCAAAGACCCCCGCTTGGCAAATGAAGTCATTTCCATTACAGATGTCGAGGTCTCCGGGGATTTACGCCATGCCAAGTTGTTTGTCAGCATTTTTGGGAGCGAAGACGTCCAATCTGAGATTATGGAGATTTTGAAGGAATGGACTCCTCAGGTGCGTTCCGAAGTTGGCAAGCGTATCCGTCTTCATCATACTCCTGAAATTCAGTTTTACCTGGATAATTCTTTGGAACGGGGAAGTCGGGTAACGCAATTGTTGGACCAAATCAGCCGCGGCGAAGTCTAATCAAACCACTTGCTCCTCGAACCTACCCCTAGTGTGGGCGCCTTTACTACGCCATGCTATACTGAGGCTGAGTCCTGTTAAACGCGTCACGGATGGCGCATCCTCAACCCTCAGCGACGAAAAACAGGAAGGAGGCAGTTTTGGTTTTCCTGAACAAGATGCAATCTCCCTTAAAACGATGGATTTCCTCCGCCCTTTTTGGAGTGTTCCTTTTACTGTTGCCACTGGGCTCTCTGGTGGCACATTCAGCCGATTCCCTGACCTCCCCCACTGTTTACCCGCCCTCCGAATTGAGCTTGACCTCACAGGAGGTTCCTGCCGGAACCACATTAAAGATTCGCTTTCTAACGGCTTTGGACAGTAAAACCAGCAATATGGGTGACGGGTTTGTGGCCATGGCTATTGAAGATGTCTTTGCAGGTAGGCAGTTGGTCTTACCCAAGGGGACGCCTGTGAGAGGACGGGTGGCTCAGGTCCAGCGGCCGGGATTTTTCAGTAAAGGGGGGCTGATGCGCCTGACCTTTGACCATGTGATGTTGCCCAATGGCGAGCTTCAGTCGATGCGCTTGGATCTGGATGCGGCTTCTGCCAAGGTGGATCGCACTCGGAACGCCTTGTATACCGATCCGGGCATCGGGGCAAAGTTAGAATCCAGTGTCGATAAAGGTGTTAACCAGTACAAGTCTCTGGTAGACAAAGCCGGCCAAAACAATACACAAAACAGCAAAGGCTATAATATGCTTATGACGGTGCCAGTGGCTCTTGCCGGGGTTGCTTCCGGTACTGCGGTTACAACAGCCAGTGCGGCCAAGGCCATTTTGGGACGAGGTGAGTCTGTCACCATAGTCCCTGGTGATGAGTTGGTTATTGACATTGCCCAAGCTGTGAGCTTGCAGGGCCAATAAAACCAAAAATCGGTATCTGGCTACAAGAGTGTCAACGCACGATCTTGGGGATTGAGTAGTGTCCCATTCACCGCTAATTGCAGCTGGCGGGGACGTTCCAGCCCTAAGAGAAAAGACTTGATTTTTAAGCCGCCGGTATAGCCACCCAACGTGCCATCGTGCTGAATCACCCGATGACAAGGAATGATAATGGGAATGGGGTTACGTCCATTGGCTTGACCGATGGCTCGAGACGCGTTCGGCATATTTAGTTGCTGGGCTACCCACTTATAAGAACGTGTTTCGCCAAAAGGAATGCGGCACAAGGCTTCCCAGACGGCTTGCTGAAATCGGCTACCGTGGGGCGCAAGGGGGATGGTTGAAAAGTCCACCCGCTGGCCTGCTAAGTAAAGCTTAAGACGTAGTTCAATGTCCTCTAAAAATGGATCCGAACTCAAGGGCTGTTTATCTGGTATGTGCGATGCAAACTCCAATCGGGTGAGTCCTGTTCCTTCGGAGCCGCTGAGAACCACGACACCCAAAACCGAGTGTTCAAAATAACGAATACCCGTCATACACCATCCCCACTGTTGTTTATCCCATGTGTCATCAAATCCTGATCAGTCCCAAGGCGTAGGACTCATCGTCTGAAATCAAGTTTGTTTATTATACAAATTTTCGGCTGAAACCACAAATTACAATTTTATGAAGAAGCGCATGGGTTGCTGGAAAAGCCGGTTTTGACATGAAATGGCTCAAAGAGCGTAACGTCAAAAATTCTAATCTGACGAGTCAGAGGCTTGCTCTTCGGCCAGGCTCTTGGCAGACATTTCAGGTTCTTCTTCTCGTTTGGCCAGGAATTTTTGATACAGATGAACCAAAATCTGCCGAGCAATAACGGATTTCTGGGCTTTGGGCAGATCGATACGCTCTTTGTCTCGAAATAAGATGGACACCTCGTTCTCATCACTGGCAAAACCAATATCCTGACGAGAAATATCATTGGCCACAATCATATCCAGGTGTTTTCGTTCTAGTTTTTCACGGGCATGCTGAATAACATGATCGCTTTCAGCAGCAAACCCCACGACAAATTGATCTTTTTGCTTGGTTGGGCCAATTTCTCCCAGAATATCAGGGGTTTTTACCAAGTCCAGAGATAGCGTGTCCTGTTTTTTGAGCTTTCTGGGGGGGGCGGAACGGGCATTGGGGGGCATCTGAAAATCGGCAACGGCCGCCGCCATAATAATACCATCAGCCTCTTTAAAGTTTCGCTTGGCGAATTTACCCATCTCTTCAGCATTTTCGACGTGAATGATGCGATAGGGGCGGTCAAGATTTTCCATGGTGTGCAAGAGCAACACGTCAGCTCCCATGGAAAACAGCTCGTCAGCCAGAGCAACGCCCATTTTTCCCGAACTGTTGTTGGTAATGTAACGCACAGCATCAATAGGTTCTCGTGTGCCTCCTGCGGTTACCACCACCCGTTTGTCTTTAAACAAACGGCGTTGCGGGTGCATGGCTTTGTATAAATATAAGAGAGCCGTATCCAGAGAAGCCAGCTTACCGTCGCCGTATTCTCCGCAAGCCAAATCCCCGGTTTCCGGAGGAACCAAAGTCACATGATCCAGAGACTTCAAGATGCGCAGGTTTTTTTGAACCAACGGGTTCTCCCACATCCGGGTGTTCATGGCAGGGACAATGACCACAGGTTTTCCTGTAAAGGTAATGGCGGTGGTGGTGACCATATTGTCCGACATTCCGTGGGCCAGCTTGGCCAAGGTATTTGCTGTCGTGGGCAAAATAATCATGGCATCCATATCCTGAGCCAGGGCAATGTGAGCAGGAATCCCATCGGGGGTGTTTTCCATGGCATTCACATAAACATACCCCTTCGTCAGGGTTTCAAGGGTTAAAGTCCCCAGAAACGATTGTGCCCCGGGAGTCATCATGGCGACCACTTCAGAGGCACCTTCTTTTTGAAGCATTCGAATCAGTTCACAGGCCTTGTAGGCCGCAATGCCGCCGGTAACAGCTACTAAAATTCGTTTATTCTCGAATCGACGCATAACTCATTTTTTCATATCTGAGGGAAATTTCAATAGCTCCCTGGGACAACCGACCTACAGCAGTGAAAAGAAGGGGGTTATTTGCTGGCATTGGTCAAGTCAATTCGCCGATCCGTATGGCGGGTGCTCCAGCGAGTCAATACCACCAGCAAGGTGCTGAAGATAATAACACTGGTGAGGGTCAGGAGATATTCATTGAGGTGTCCAATGTAGACGCTGGCAATAATGCCACCAATGATGCAGATGGTGTACATCGCCACGACAGTCCGGACCTGCGAAAATCCAGCCTTGAGCAGTTTGTGATGAAGGTGTTCGGAGTCTGCCACAAACGGGCTTTGAAACTTCCATAAGCGCCGCAGTGTGGAGTAGGTAATGTCGAGGATGGGAACCGTCAGAATAATGACCGGAACCAGCATGGTCATGGTCAGGGTTTTCAACACCCCTGTGACGGCAATACAGGCCAGAACAAAGCCGCAAAACAGGGCACCACTGTCTCCCATAAAAATACGGGCCGGGTAGAAGTTCAGGTTCAGAAAGCCCAGGGTTGCCCCCGATAAGCAGATAGCCAGCAATGCCGGGACCGGCTCATTCATGTTCAAGGCAACCACCGATAAGGTTAACGCCGAAATCATGGAAACCCCGCCTGCCAAGCCATCAACCCCGTCAATGAAGTTCATGGCGTTACTGATACCAATCATCCACAGCAACGTCAGGGGCAGGCTCAGTCCCTGGAGGAGCAAAATTTTGCTAAAGGGGAGATCCAGGGCCACAATCTGAATGCCCAGATGGAAGGCTGTCGTAGCGGCCAGAAACTGACCAAAAAGCTTGAGATAGGGAGACAGATTATACAGGTCATCGAGTAAGCCCACAAAGAACATTATCGAGCCACCGATAAGGATCCCTTCCATTCCGTTGCCTTCAAACTGACCGGAGTAAAAAAAGCTCAAAATTATCATGGTCAGGACAAAGCCACCCCAAATTGCAACCCCGCCCACCCGGGGAATTGGGAACTTATGAATTTTGCGATCATTGGGGATGTCATAGCGCCCGGCATCAATGGCCCATTTGCGGATCAAGGGGGTGATCAGGCCGGAAAAAGCCAAGGCCATTAAAAAGCCCACGATCAGTACCCAAATGGATGAAACCTCGGCGAGATTAATGTCCAACATGCCGGTGTCCTGTCTTCAGTAATGACTTCATACAATCCATTATACGCGTCGTTTAAGCCAGAGGCTTAAGAGACTTTCATCGGGGTCAGTTCCGGGTACAGCGGAAAGGCATCGGTCAGGGCCTTGATACGACTTTTTAAGGTCGCCGCGTTGGAAGGATCTTTCAAGGCTGCAGCAATAATGCGCCCAATTTCCTGCAGTGCGGCTTCATCCATACCGCGACTGGTAACGGCTGGCGTGCCAAGACGCAGCCCGCTGGTGACAAAGGGGCTTTGCGGGTCATCCGGAATGGTGTTTTTGTTTGCCGTAATGTGAATGTCGTCTAAAACCAGCGAGGCCTCTTTGCCGGTAATACCCAGGTTTCTCAAATCGACCATCATGAGGTGGTTATCCGTGCCGCCGCTGACCAATTCAAGGCCCTCGTCTTGCAAGGCGTCTGCAAGAGCTTTGGCATTCAGAACGACATTTCTGGCATACTGACGAAAGTCATCGGACAGGGCTTCTTTAAAGGCCACAGCCTTTGCGGCAATCACATGCATCAGAGGGCCCCCTTGAAGACCTGGAAAGACGGCCTTGTCCACGGCTTTGGCGAAGGCTTCCTGGCACATAATGACACCCCCGCGCGGTCCTCTGAGGGTCTTGTGGGTTGTGGTGGTTACAATATGGGCATAGGGCACCGGGGAAGGGTGCTGGCCGGCAACTACCAGCCCTGCAATATGAGCGATATCGGCCATCAACACCGCGCCCACTTCGTCGGCAATGTCACGAAAAGCTTTGAAATCCAGAGTGCGGGCATAAGCACTGGTGCCGCAGATGATGAGCTTGGGCTTATGAGCCAGTGCCAGTTCCCGGACCTGGTTCATTTCCAGGAGGCCGGTTTGAGGGTTGAGTTTATAAGGGACGACATTGTAGTACAAGCCCGAGAAATTCACTGGGGAACCGTGGGTCAAGTGACCGCCATGAGAGAGGTCCTGGCCCATAATGGTATCTCCGGGTTTCAGTCCAGCTGCCATAAAAGCGGCCATATTAGCTTGCGCACCACTGTGGGGCTGAACGTTGGCGTGGTCACAGCCAAACAGCTGTTTAAGCCGATCGATTGCCAACTGTTCCACTTGATCGACATACTCGCATCCGCCGTAATACCGCTTGCCCGGGAGGCCTTCTGCATATTTATTCGTCAGGACCGAGCCCATGGCTGCCAGGACAGCACTGCTGGTAAAATTTTCACTGGCAATTAATTCAATGGTCTCTTGCTGACGGCGCAACTCTTGTTGCATTAGGCCGTAAATTTCAGGGTCTACAGCGTTGAGAATGTCGGCTCCTAGCATTGTACTTGGTCTCCTTGGGGGGCAGTATCCATTTTGTCCACGCGGCGTTGATGGCGGCCGCCTTCAAACGGGGTATTCATAAACACATCCAGCAGTTCTTGAGCATACTCCGGGGCAACGACCCGTCCGCCAAAACAAATCACGTTGGCATCGTTATGGCGTCGGCTCATCGAGGCGGTATACAGATCATGGCAGACCACAGCCCGGATTTTATCAAAACGATTGGCCGTGATAGCCATGCCTACCCCGCTGCCGCAACACAAAATACCTTGTAAATACTCCCCGTCCTGAACCGCACGAGCAACAAAACCGGCAATATCCGGATAGTCCACGCTGTCGGAGGTAAAGCACCCAAAATCTTTGTAGGGAATTTCCCGCTTCTCCAGGTAGTTTTTCAAGGCTTCTTTCAGCTCAAAACCGGCGTGATCTGAGCCGATTGCAAAGGTTCCGTCCATAGCCTAATCCTTTTGTATCCTTCATCAATGTGCTCCAGTCTAACACAAAAGAAGCTCCCACAATAAGCTTCCGGCTATTGGCCGCTCAGGGGAGGTTTCGTACAGAAGAGGGCGGATGGGAATGGACTTGAGAATGTCAATGGAAAAGCCAAGCAATGGTATTCTAAAGAGACTTAGATTGACGCCAGTGCGTTGGCCTTTTGGCGTGTTTGGCGTAAAGTGACTATAGATGTATCGCCAGAGTTGAAGACGAAGGAAGGCTCAGATGGAGAAAGTGGCGTTTAAGCCCAACACAGGCAAGCAGCGTATTGATGGTGTGGAAACAAAGGTTTTAAAACCCATTGTGGATGAACGGGGCTTCTTGATGGAGACCATCCGTATCGATGATCCTCTGTTCAAAGGCTTTGGCCAGGCCTATGTTACCGCCGTCAATGAGGGTGTGGTTAAGGCCTGGCACTATCATGACGATCAAATTGACAACTTCATCTGTCTGGTCGGCCACATCAAGTTAGTTCTCTATGATTGCCGGGAAGAGTCTCCGACGTATGGGGTCGTCAACGAGTTCTTTATTGGCGAGCGCAACCCCATGCTGGTGCAGATTCCCAAACGGGTGTTGCATGGGTTTAAAGGGATCAGTGCTCCGCACGCCCTGGTGTTGAACCTGCCGGATAAACCCTATAACTATGAAAAGCCTGATGAATTCCGAGTGGATCCGCATACCAACGATGTGCCCTACGATTGGGCCCGGAAAGACGGGTAACCCATGAGGATTCTGGTAACGGGTGGCGCCGGTTTTATTGGGTCTTGGATCATACGCCAACTCCTGACGAGGCATCCAGAGGTCACCGCAGTGATTAATCTGGACTTGCTGACGTATGCCGGTAATCTGGAAAACCTGACCGATGTCGATCAAGATTCGCGCTATCGCTTCGTCCACGGGGATATCCGTGACGCTGACTTGGCCAATACCCTGATGGCCGAAGTGGATGTCTGTATCCATGCGGCGGCAGAAACCCATGTGGACAGAAGCATCAGCAATCCCTTGGCCTTTTTGGAAACCAATACACTGGGGACTCAGGTATTGCTTGAGGCGGCCCGACAGCATCGATTGAGTAAGTTTGTTCTGGTCTCTACCGATGAAGTATACGGAAGCCTGCCCCTGGAGACAGAGGAGAAATTTACGGAACTGACCTCGCTGAAGCCCAACAGTCCCTATGCTGCAAGCAAGGCTGCGGCAGATCTCATGGCGATGAGCTACTTTAAAACCTTTGGTCTTCCGGTCTGCATTACCCGGTGTGGCAACAACTATGGCCCCAATCAGTACCCCGAGAAACTGATTCCTTTTTTCATTCTCAAAGGCCTGCGCGGTGAGTCTTTACCGGTTTATGGCGATGGCTTAAATGTTCGGGATTGGATCTACGTGGCCGATCATGCCGAGGCTGTCATCCAGGTTTTGAATCAAGGCACACCGGGACAGGTCTACAATATTGGGGCAACCGAGCAACGCAATAATCTCCAGATGACCCGCTTGATTCTGGATGCCTTGGGGCTGTCCGACTCCAAGATGCAATTTGTGGAAGATCGTCCCGGGCATGATCGCCGTTATGCCTTGGATACGACCAAAATTCGTCAGGAACTCGGCTGGA
The DNA here is from genome assembly GCA_041697335.1 of Vampirovibrionaceae bacterium NZW_1234. Classification (GTDB taxonomy): domain Bacteria; phylum Cyanobacteriota; class Vampirovibrionia; order Vampirovibrionales; family JAGQHJ01; genus JBGUGD01. Next base: position 34,609 of record JBGUGD010000004.1, read on the forward strand.
CACCTCAGCATTCCTTTGAAGATGCCATTGCTCTGACTTTGAAATGGTACCAGGAGAATACCCAATGGATTGAAAACGTCCTGGCACGGCAGCAACGTGAAAAAACGGCACCGGGGGCCGCATGGTTATCCAGCAAAAACACCAACGCATCTTAGTTACTGGGGCTGCAGGCAGTTTAGGGCAGGATTTGGTTCGCTATTGGTCAGATCCAGCTTATAACGTCGAGGTGATTGGCACCACGTCCGATGATTTCAATCTGACCTGGGATGCAGTTACCCTGCTCCAGACCCTCGATGCCATTTCTCCTGATATGATTGTCAATGCGGCGGCCTTTACTCAGGTGGATGCTGCGGAATCACAATACGATAAAGCACTTCAGGTGAATGCTCATGCCCCGGGTGTTCTTGCCGATTGGGTGAGAGCCCATGGGGCCTATCTCGTGCACATCAGTACGGATTATGTATTTGATGGGACCAAAGGAGCCCCCTATTTACCCACGGATGCCCCCAACCCCATTAACCGTTACGGCGAATCCAAGCGTCTTGGAGAGCAACATGTTCTGGCCACGGCGCCTGACAATGCCGCAGTGATCCGGACGAGCTGGCTCTATGGCTCCGGCTCTCGTAATTTTGTACCCTTCATCTTGCAATCGGCTCAGGTCTCTTCCCCCATACGCGTGGCCCGGGATCAGTGGGGCACCCCAACCTGGACGCAGGATTTATGTGACATGATTGAGCAAGCCAGAGTGGAGCGTTTGAAAGGTATTTTTCATGGCTGTTCTCTTGGCCAGACAACCCGCTATGAACAAGCCGTTTTTCTCTGTGACTGTATGGCTGCTTCCACAGGGTTTATGACACCGGTGGAGACTGATGTGTTTGGATTCCCTGCAAAGCGTCCCCATAACACGGCCATGGTTTCGAGCTTTGACTGTGCTCGGGACTGGAAGGAGGCAACAGAGGCGTTTATGCGACAGCAAGGATTGCTATTGCGCCATGGCTAATCGGGTGATGGTATCGGGCTATTATGGCTTTGAGAACTTCGGCGATGACCTGATTCTTGAGGTCATTGTCCAGCAGCTTCAGGAATGCGGCTTTGTGCCGGTGGTATTGTCCGGCAATCCCGCCCTGACGCTAAAGCAATACCCTGGCGTGGAGGCCTTGCCCAGGGCCGAGGTCGGTGCTATTTGGAAAGCCCTGGGGGATATGCGAGCCTTTATCAGTGGTGGAGGCGGTCTTTTTCAAGATGTGACCGGCCCGGCAAGCCCTATCTATTATGGAGGGCTCATCGAAATGGCCCATTGGCGCCGATGTCCGGTCGCCTTTTTCGGTCAGGGAATCGGGCCTTTGAGTTCCCGTCTGGGGCGCTTCTTAACTTCCAGAGCCTTGTCCCACGCAGGCCTCATCGTGGTCCGGGATGTCAAAAGTCAAGCCCTGGCCTATCAACTGATGGGTACGTTACGCAGTCGCAACGTGGGGCTGATGGGCGATCCGGTATGGATGTGGCAACCACCGGCCGACTCTTCTTACGACGAGTCTCGACCTTTGGGTATTTCCCTGCGTCCCTGGGGGCAATTACGGGATGAGGATATCCAGCATTTGGCCAATGTCCTGGCCCAGATCCCTCAGGTAAAGGCGGCTGGCTTGAACTTAATTGACTGTCAAGCCGGGGTTGATATCCTTCCCTTGGCCAAGTTGGAAAAAGCTCTAAAAGCCTACCAGATTCGCTGTTTTTGGTTTGCTGAAACACAGGCTCAGGTGGGGATTGCGCAATCCAGTGGTCTGTTGGCCATGCGTTTTCACGCGGTTTTGACCGCGGCACGGATGGGCATCCCCACAGTAACCCTCTCCTATGACCCCAAGGTACAGCTTTTGGCGGCTCAACTGAAGCTCACCGATTATCCCGTTCATACCTTGATGGCCCTTCAAGCAGAGGACATTCAGGACGCGCTTAAACCGGCGGATCCGGCAACCGTTCAAACCCTGACACAAGACGCCCAAAAAGGGTTCTCCCTTCTGAAGAATTGGCTCATTCGCTAATCCGTTCGCTATTTTAGGTATCCGGATATCGGCCGTTGTGAGTCAAGGCGAGTCAAAATGAGTCAAAAAAGACCCATGCCTATTGACTCATATGTTTTGCTCACCTAGAGGCCGTGGGTCAGCGGGGCGTTCTTTTGTTTGAACTCGGCATAGGACATTTGCCCATCCAGGGTTTTGCCGCCATGCTTGCGTAGACGATTATAGACATATTCACCGGCGTCACTGCAGGGGATTTTATTGCCGTCATGCCGGTATTCAATCAGTTGCCCACTGACCAGGTTCCGTAGTGCCTTGTCATGGTTCGGGTGAATGAACATGGGGATAGAGAATCGGCTTTTTTCCAGCTGTTGATCATTGCCCACCACTTTGTGTGAGGTTGAGCGCAAGGCATTGGGATGCCCTTCGGTAATGAGAGAAAGCATATCGCCGACATTCACAATGAGATCACCTACCTTGAAATCTCCCGGCTGCCATTTTGTTTCGTCCTTGGCTTCAACGTCCATCCATTGTCCGTCTTTTTTTAGGATTTGAAGTCCACCCAACGTGGCGGCCGGTAACAAGGTGATGTAATTCATGTCATTATGGGCACCTGCGCGGATGACCTTGCCATTTTCATCCTTGTTGAGCCGGTCTTCTGCGGGAATGGGCGGGTAGTGGATGGAGCGCATCATATGGGAGCCGATTTTTTTGCCGCTGTCGTCCACCAGGGTGGATTTCAGATACCCGTTGTCATTCAGGAACAAGCCAATGGCATCCATCAGTTGAAGGCCCACATCTTCCATCGATTGGTAGAGCTTATCGCTGGCGGCTTGGTAGTCAGGCACTTCTACAGGATAATCGTTCCGAGAACGCCCGGCTTGCCAAGCCTCTTTGGGATCCGGCGTGGTTTTTTTGCCATCCACAGTGCTGCCTTTGAGTTCACTTTTCATCGGGTAATACCCGCGTTGGCTGCCAATTTCCGGGTGGTAATATTTTTTCTTGGTTGCTTCATCCAGGCCCACAACCTGGCCCAGAAGCTTGTAATTTTCTTCGAACAAGCTTTTGGGGATGCCATGACCGGTGACGGCCACAAATCCATATTCTTTGAAGCTGTCTCCCAGAGCTTTGGCGAAGGCGGCCTTTGCTGTGGCGTCTCCATTGACGAACTGTGACAGGTCGACGACGGGAATTTTTTCAGCGGTTTTTGGAGCGCTTGAAAAGCGCACGTGCTGAACGGCGACCAGCCGATCACTAAAATGATGGCGGGACAGGGAATGCAGTGAACCAGGTGATCCCCCTGGATTCTTCGGAGTCGAGATGGGCTTTAGCGGACGCCGTTTGGGTGCCATGGCGTGTTGCAATGCTTGGGTTGAGGTAAAAGAAACGTTCATGTAGTGCTCCCCCTGAAGATTGATAGCAGTGGATCGCATGAGCGAATCCTAGGGCCTTATGTATCGTAAACAGAGGTTATGTTCAAGTTGTTTTTTAAAACTAGGTGCAAAAAGTCTCAATAGGGCAAGTTTGTGGCAGGGGAATGTCCGATGGGGTTTAATCAATATTTACAAAATAACACTAAAATCCTTAAGAATTTTTTAATATATATAGATTCTTTTCGGTAGGAACTATAATAAATGTTGGGAGGACACTAGCCAATGAAAGACCAGGCTTCTCACAAAAAATCGGCTAAAAAAAGCAAGTTTATCAACGACAAGCATTTTAAAGGCTACCAAAAACCTAAAATGGTTGAAGCAGCGCAAGATTTGCTCTGCAAGGAAGAAATTTCCGAAGAAGCTTTCTTGGGCGCTCAAGCGATTTTGCTCTTGAACGACATGATTTAGATTTGTCAGCGACGGCTCTTACCGTCGCCGTTGTCCTATGTTCGGTTTTTTTATTTTTTTCTCGCTTTAAGTCTCTCTTTTCTTCTCATTTAAAAATTCAAATCGATGACTCCCTGATTTGGGGTTTTAGCCCTGCGCTAAAAAACCATGGGGAGGACACGTTGCTTCTTGGCGCCCTTGCGATAAAAGGTCTGTGAGAGCCTAAGGACAACAGAGATGTTCATGGTCTGTTCTCAGGTCTTCTGAGAGCTGGTTCGAATGTGTGTGATATGTGTGCCCGGGCGACCTCACCAGAGGTCGCCCTCAATTTTTGTGGTGGGGCAGCAGTGTCATCAGCAGGTTTCATAATAACTTCGGGGGAGGACAAATAAGGGGCTTTTGGGCATAATAGTCATGCATTACCCCTGTGCACCTGTGAAGGAGTTCATTCCATGAAAGTTGAGCAGAGCAAAGGCCAAGGCATTTGGATTCTTGCAGTTGCTTTGGGGCTTGCGGTTTTCTGTGTCTTTGCTTACCAGCACCTCACTTTAAACCATCATGTTCGAAGGGATCTTAACTCCATGTTGGGTCCGCAAGCTCAGGCAGCGCCATTTCCTTATAAACCGTTCCCACATCCGCCTGCTCCCCAACATCGTTCAGAGCCTTTTCAATCCGAATCCTCCGGTTCTGTTTTCGATGATCTCCTGACCTTAAGCGATTCGCCGTTATTTGACCTGGGGCACATGGCTCAGGCGATGCCAACGGTGCAGATTGTAGAAACGCCAAAAACCTATGATGTGATTGTTCCGTTAGCCGATCCAAACGATGAAAAGTCTGTGACCATTGAGGTCAAACCCCACCATATACAGGTGGCCGGGCAGCTGACCCTGGTGTCTCCCAATGGCAAGCAGGTGTTGGGACAATCGAGTTTTATGAAATCCATGACCCTATCCGAGGAAGTGCTGCCTGCCAGCATGCGTCGGGAAATAAAGAACCGCCAGTTGCATGTGACGCTTCTGAAAAAACATCCCGGTCGTCGGGCCCCCTCGCCTGTGCCTGAAAAGCTACAAACGCCCCCGTCAGGTACCGCGCCAACCCTTCCTCAGCAGCTGGAAGAAGAACTTCAGAACCAGCCGAAGAGTTTTATTTAGCTTAAACGTCTTCCATTATGGGTTTTTAAGGTTTAGTTTTCCTTAAAGCTGGGAATAATAAGCAAAAAAACGATTTTTAGAAGCTTGTGTCCCAAACCCAATGTTTTTTAGCCCTGGTGACAAGCCCAAAAATCCATAAATATCGACAAAACGCGTCGATACGCGTTGAAACCCAATTTTTATGGAGGTGAAAATCTGTAAATCCTTGTAGGGAAGGTGTTTTGCCTGGATAGGATGGGGCAGAACGACGCGAATCAGACGTCAAACTGTCACAAAAGGGTCGAACGTTGTCGCTTTTTTGTCGAATCACAGTCGATTGGAACGGACCTGGAAGAAAGCCTGCCCGGAAAGTCCTGGGGCAACGCTACAAAATGATACAATAGGTGAAAGAGAACTTCTCGGGTTGGCGTTGTGACATCACAAACGGAATTGGATAAATTTGTCAAACTGGGTATCGGCCTCTTGGCCTGGGCAACCCTCATCTGGATGCTGTCTCGGGTGGCCTTGTTTTTTAACGAATTGGCCGTTTTTATTGGGTTTGTGGTCTTGGCCACCTATCTCCTGCTCGGGCCCGTCAATGGCCTTGAGCGTTGGCTTCGGCAGGTCCTTCGGAAGCTATGTCACAACAAAGGACCCTTCTATGCCGGATTTGCCCCGTGGCTGAGAACGGGCTCGATCTTGTTCGTCTACTTGGTTTTCTTATCCGGGCTTTTGTGGACCAGCTTGCGATTTGTGCCGTTGACCATTGGTCAGCTTGAGCAGTTTACCAATCAGTTGCCCTTATATGCCCATCAAGCGGAAGAATGGGCGATGAGTCAGCGATTGGCCCGACCATTTTTCCGGCGAGAGATGAGTGCGTTAAAGTTATCCGGGCATATTCCCCAAGCTCAGCAGGCGATCCTGGAGGCCGAGTCTCGGGCCAACCAGGGGAAACAGGGCCCCTTGAGCCCGATGGAGAAGCAGGTTATCCGAGAAAATCTTTTTGATATGGCGGGGAATTTCAACACGTTCTTGGTGGATTCCATCCGCCAAGCGGTTGCCAATGTTGTTAATGTCATTGGATCGACCTTAACCGGGTTTATTTATGCGCTGACCGGGCTGGTGTTGGTCTTCTACTTTCTCTTGGACGGCCGGGTTTTAAAGTCCGGCTTTATCCAAATGCTTCCGACAGAGAGCCAGGAAACAGCCGACTTCCTGTTGGAGCGCTTCCATGGCTTGATGTTTGGCTTCATTAAGGGCCAAGTGCTTTTAGCCGCGGCAACGGGCGTATTTATGGTACTTGTCTACTGGTGGTTTGAGGTTCCTTATGCCATTTTCCTGGGCACATTTTTTGGTCTGGCAGGGATTATCCCTCTGATTGGTCCAGTCTTGGGCTTTATTCCGGGCGCCGTTGTTCTATTATCGATGAGCCCATGGAAGTTCTTTTTTGTGATGCTTCTGGTCTATGCGTTTCACGTCATTAAGGATAACGTGGTTGCACCAAGAGTGATGGGGCGAGTGATGGGATTACACCCTGTCATGGTGATTGTTTCATTACTGGCCTGTGCAAAAATGGCCGGACTGGTTGGAGTTTTGTACGCCATCCCTTTAGCCAGTATGGCCAACGTACTGGTGACGTTTCTTCGCCATAGAAGCAGTCTGAAAACCGAAGTCTTGTCGTGATTTTCGCCGGACTGTGAAAAAAACTTTCCTCTCGGAGGCAATTTGTCCAAAGGATATGTTTTTATTCATTTAAGAGATACTTAGTATCTCTTTATGAACGTTTAGGGATCGTATTACGGAGACGCGATTGTGACGAGACCTTATTTTAACGCGGCGATTAGCTCGCAAAATAACGTGTATGCTCGCCAGCTGTTGCTTGGGCAAAATTTATATGGACGTGTTCTGGCAGGGACCCAGAATGCCAATGTCAATATTTCCGGCATGGGTACCGCTTTTTTTAGCGCGAGAGCCAATGTCGGGGGGACATTTAATTTTAATGACACCCGAACATTTTTTACGGCGCTACAAAATTTCACAGGCACCATTACTGCGGGGGTTCAAAATAACCGATGGAGTTTTGGCAACCAGTTTCAGGGGAATTTAACCTTTGGTGATGGCAGAAATACAGTCATCATGAAAGATAATGCTGCTGGGACAGTGAATGGTGGCCATGGTACCAATACCTGGGATATTGGTAAGAATTTTAAAGGGATATTTAATGTCGGTGATGGCAATAATACAGCGAAGTTCAAGACGGGCTTCGAAGGCACGCTGACCTTTGGCAATGGTCGCAATAAGTTTACCTTTGGTGATGATATCAAAGGCGGGAGCTTGACGGCTGGCGATGGGGGTAACACCATCACCCTAGGACGCAATGCCAAGGACTTCACGGTTCAAACCGGTGATGGGCGAGACCTGCTCCATCTGTATGACAACTTCTCGGGACTGACCATCAATACTGATAACGGGGATGATGAGATCATGATTGAGAACAATACAGATGTGAATAATATGCGTAAGGCATTCGGGACAAATACGCATATTAATGCCGGTGCTGGGCATGATACGGTCTATCTGCGCTGGATGAATGCCGATGATACCAACTATGTCTTTACAAAAGATGCCACGGGCAAAGTAACACTCAAAGACGTCGCCGCCGATAAAACGTTGACCTTTGAAGGTGTTGAGGCCTTCCAGCTGAATTTAAAGACGCTGACACTGGACGAGATCCCCTTGGAAGACCAAGGTAGTTAGACGCTCTTTTGACTTTTATAGCCATTTTTAGGGTGCTTCCTGTTGGTTTTGTATTGGGCTGGGTATAATGGAGCCGATGCAGGACTCACCCGAAACGTTGATGCGACGATGCCTCGAATTAGCCCGTATGGGGCGAGGCCGAACCCACCCGAATCCGATGGTGGGTTGTGTGGTGTTGGATAAGCATGGCCAAGTGGTTGGTGAAGGGTATCATCAACAGTATGGCGGCCCACATGCTGAAGTATTTGCGTTACAGCAGGCCGGGAGCAGCGCCCAAGGAGGCACGCTTTATGTCAGCTTGGAGCCATGCAGCCATGCCGGTAAAACGCCTCCCTGTGCCGATGCGGTCATCGCTGCTGGGGTTCATCGGGTCGTCTGCGGCATGGTGGATCCCAACCCCAAAGTGGCCGGTTCGGGGATTGAAAGGCTTCGAACTCAAGGTATTGATGTCGAGGTAGGGCTCTTGGAAGAAGAGTGCAAAGCCTTAAATGAGGCATTCAGCCATCGGATTTTAACCGGCGAGCCTTTTATGGTTCTCAAGCATGCGATGACCCTGGATGGTCGGGTCGCAACTCGCACTGGTCAGAGCCAGTGGATAACCGGTCTGGAGTCCAGAGCCTGGGTCCATGATCTTCGTGCAGAATCTTGTGCCGTTCTTACTACGGCCGAGAGTGTCATTAAGGACCAAAGCCGCTTGACTGTGCGTGAGGTCCCTTTGCTTGGGGCGCCGCCGGTTCGTATGGTTTTGGATCGGCGTGGGCGCTTACATCCGGCAAGAGACAGGCTGTTGCAATGCATCTCAGATGAAGGCGAGGTCTGGGTTTTTACGGCCAAGGCACAGCTGAATTCTCAGTATGCTAGACAACTCGAAAAAGCCGGTGCAAAGGTAATTGCCGTGTCTGAAACAGGGTTGGGTTTGTCATTGAGAGAGGTCATTGCAGCATGTGGACACGCCCGTTTCACCCAGGTCTTGGTTGAAGCCGGAGGACATTTGGCGGGTGCTTTGATGCAGCATCGTGAACTGCAAAAGCTATGGCTTGTGTATGGGCCAAAACTATTAATGGACCCGGCCGCACTTGCGGGCTTCGTAGGGGCTCCCGTGATGACGCTTGCTGAGGGAATATCCTTTTCGATTCGCTCCACCCGGCTGCTCGGGGATAGCGTATTGGTGGAAGCGTATCCCGAATACGAGTTTTCTAAAGAATTGTAACGAATTTCTGAAATGCCTCGCAACGAACGGGCTTGATTTGTTTATATCTATCATTAATGCCCCCAGGAATCGAAGGTGGTCCCTCTAACAAACTTAGCCACCGGAACGGATACCAGGAGACCTCCCACAGATGAGCGTGAATGCCATACGTGGCACCTCAAGTCAAATTTTTCGCTTACTGACCAACACCAATCAGCGGATTATCCAACGCGCCCCGTATTTAAAACAAGGGGGCGAAATCCTATTCAAACTGCCGGTGCTGGAACTCGCGCTCTTTTTGCCGCTGTTATATTCCTATTTGTATAAGCAAGGTCAGGATAAAAATAAGCTGGTTCCGGGTGCTACCGGTGATTGGACTCCTCTGCAGGCGATGATGGAAGCCGGGGTGACCTATGGGATGGTCCAGCACACCAAGAATCTTTTTCCTGCCGTGGGTTTGGGTTGGGCTGTCTATGAGGTCGGGGCTGCTAAAACCCCCCTCGAAAAGCAACAGGCATTATTGAAAGCAGCAGTGCTCTTTTCAATGGGCTTTGCCGGTATTCGAGCCGGTCAGGTTCTTTCGGATGTGTATCGCCAATTCGATGCCAATAACATCCAGAAACTTCTGAAAACTCCGGCCTTAGCCAAGCTGATGAACCTTCAGGTCCGCCCCAATATTCCAAACCCGACCATGAGGGAAGAAATAAGCCTGTTGCTTAAGGAACTCAGTGACAAAACTACCCGGTTTAGCACTTTCTTTAAGGGTAAAAACCCCAAGGCGGCTGAGGAAGGGCTTCGTGTGGTAACTCGAGAGTTGGCCGAGGCTCAGGCCAAGTTCTTAAACCAAATTGCAAAGTATAAACCTGCCCAGCTCAAGACTCTTGGGACCCCCTTTTCTACAGCGATGACACGACTGACCCAAAGTGTGGGCCGGTCCCAAACCGCGAACGCCATTCGTCTATTTAACCCGATGTTTGGGTATTTGCTGGGGATCTCCCTTCTGGGTGTGCCGCTTCTAAAGTTGGCCGCAGACACTATTTTGCCTAAAGGCAAGCCTATTCGTACCCGAGATTGGTATGAGGTTGGCCCTATGTGGTTTCATCGGGTGTTTGGACAAGGCCAACACGTTGAACCCATTGAAGAACGCTTTCCGATTTTAAAAGCCAATGGTCCTGCCTTACTCAAGGAAGCTTCCGCTGGGCAGCATTAAGAATAGCCTTCCCTGAGTTTCGTTAAAGACTGGATGTGGCCAGCGGAGAGGGCTGATGCATCAGCAAGGATTGAGCGGTCATTTCTGCAGGTTGTGCAATCCCCATAATGTCTAAAATGGTGGGTGACACGTTGGCCAAGGAATACTGGCGACTGGTATCCAATTGAAAGGTATGGGTAGTGGAGGCCACCACAAAGGGCACCAAATTAGTGGTGTGGGCGGTATGGGGGTTTCCCTCGCCGTCACACATGGTTTCGATATTGCCGTGATCGGCCGTCAAAATAAGCACCCAGCCATTCTCCAGTGCACTAGTGACCACTTTCTGGAGACCCTCGTCAACGGCTTTAACAGCATCCACAGCAGCACCCATAACACCGGTGTGTCCTACCATGTCGGGGTTGGCAAAATTGGTGGCAATAAATTGGTATTGCCCACTTTCAATGGCATGAACAACTTCATCGGCCACACCGGGTAAACTCATTTCCGGTTGTAAATCGTAGGTGGGTACCTTCGGAGATGCAATCAATTTCCGATCTTCGCCCGGGTAAGGTTCTTCAAAACCACCGTTGAAGAAATAGGTGACATGCGCATATTTTTCGGTCTCGGCGGTACGGAACTGTCGAACTCCCTGCTCACTTAAAACCTGGGCAAGAATATGGGTTAACGGTTGCTTAGGATAGGCAATGGGGGCTGTCAGGGTTTCGTCATACATGGTCATGCAGACAAAGGCTAAATCCTGCACTATTTTCTTTCGGGCAAAACCGCTAAAGTCCGGGTCGATAAAGGCCCGGGTGAGTTGACGAGCCCGATCGGGCCGGAAATTGAAAAAGATAATGGCGTCCCCGTCGGCCATTCCTTCATAGGTCAAATCACAGACACAGGGAGTTACAAACTCATCGGTTTCATCCTGACGATAGGCCGAAAGAACGGCATCACGACTCAGGAAGTGACGAGCCCCCGTGGCCATGGTAAGGTTGTCATAAGCTTTTTCGACGCGCTCCCAGCGATTATCCCGGTCCATGGCATAGTAACGGCCGTTGACCGTAGCAATCTGGGCATAGTCCAGGTCAAGTAGTTTTTCTTCCACAGGTGCCAAGTAGGCCTCGGCACTCTTCGGAGGAACATCCCGGCCGTCTAGGAAGGCATGAATCCGAAGTTTTTCAACCCCATTGGCTTTCGCCATATCGATCAAGGCTAAAATATGCTCCAGGCTACTGTGAACGCCGCCGTCACTAACGAGCCCCATTAAGTGGAGTGTACTGTTACGTTCTTTTGCATGGGTCATGGCGTCCAACAGTACAGTGTTCTGAAAGAAATCGCCATCCCGAATGGCTTTGTTAATACGAGTCAAATCCTGATACACAACCCGACCGGCTCCCATATTGAGGTGTCCCACTTCCGAGTTTCCCATTTGCCCCTCAGGTAAACCAACGGCTTCTCCTGAGGCATCTAAAGCAATGTGAGGGTGCTTGGCCAGAAGGGTGTCATAAAAGCTGGGCTGAGCCGCGGCAATGGCATTCCCGCTGGTTTCGGTGCGAATGCCCCAGCCATCCAAAATTACTAGAATCACAGGTTGATGTTTCATATAATAAAGGGTATCAGGTTCAAACCCTCGCGTAAAGTTAGCCAAGGATACCATTGCATTGACACCCATTGCCTATTTTAAAGGACAGTACGTTCCCGAAGATCAAGCCAATATCAACATTAAAACCCATGCGTTCCTCTATGGAACCTCTGTTTTTGAAGGAATTCGGGGGTATTGGAATGAAGAAAGCCAGTCCATTTACTTGTTTCGCGCCCAGGAACATTTTGAGCGGATGCTGCAAAGTGCCAAGATTGTCCTGTTGGATCCGCCCCTGGATTTGGAGGGCCTGATGGATACCTGCCGGGAGCTGGTGATTCGAAATGGGTTTCGAAGCGATGTCTACCTGCAGCCCCGTTTCTACAAGTCGGGCCATATTGTGCCGCCTCGCCTGGATGATGTGAGCACGGATTATTGTTGCTTTGTTCTGCCTTTTGGCGCCTATCTCGATTTGGACAAGGGCTTGAATGTCTGTGTGTCCAGCTGGCGTCGTGTGTCGGATAACGCCATTCCACCCCGAGGTAAGGTCGGTGGAGCTTATGTGAATACTGGGCTCGTGATGGCTGAAGCTCATATGAATGGGTTTGATGATGGCATTTTGTTGACCGATGAAGGCAACGTGTCTGAAGGCAGCGGGATGAATCTGTTTCTATACAAAGATGGCAAACTCATCACTTCACGCCGGACCGATTGCATCTTGGAAGGCATTACACGGGCATCAATTATTGAGATTGCCCGAAACGAACTGGGTGTTGAAACCGAGGAACGCCCTGTCAACCGTACCGAACTGTATTTGGCGGATGAAGCCTTCTTTACCGGAACAGCAGCCCAAGTAGCCCCTATTGCCAGCATTGATCACCGTAAACTCGGAAACGGCAAGCCCGGCGAATTTGCCATGACCCTTCAAAAGCTCTATATCGACATTGCCAAAGGGAAGCATCCCAAGTACCACTCGTGGTTAACCGAAGTGAAGCTGCCTGCGCATGCCCGTTGATGATATGTTAGATGGCATTGGCCAGGTCAGCTTAAACCTGGCCAATGCCATACGCTACTTGGGAGAGGGGCGTATCAAGCTGGCACATGTGCTTCAGCAGATGGCGGCAATTGGTTTTGACTCGATTCCAGTGGCTATGATTATTAGCCTGATTTCGGGGTGCGTTTTATCGCTGCATGCTGCCGAAAAATTTGCCATGACTGGGGCCAACGCCTATGTGGGTTCGTTGGTTGCGCTGGCAACCGTTCGGGAGATGGGGCCCATTTTTACGGCCATGGCCATTGGGGCAAGGGCGGGAACCGCGATCTCGGCAGAAATTGCCAATATGGCCGTGACCAATCAGTTGGACGCCATGCGCATCATGAAGATCAGCCCCATTCGCTACCTGATGGTGCCTCGCTTATTGGCCTGTATCCTGAGCTTGCCCTTGATTACCATTTTGGCCGAAGCGGTTGGCATCTGGGGGGGGATGATCACGGCCCGCTATGTCGCCTCCATTCATTACCCGATGTACTTGGATGCGGTCTGGCTGACCTTGAAGTGGTATGACATCGAAGTTAGCCTCATTAAATCGGTGGTGTTCGGGATTATTTTGGCAGGAATTACGGTTACTACCGGGTTAAATACACGAGGGGGGGCTAGAAGTGTCGGTTTAGCCACAACCCAAGCCACGGTTTGGACCGCCATCTCCATCATTGTGGCTGATTTCTTTTTGACCTGGATGTTTTTTGGAACATCCTTTGAATAAGGCAGTATCGAAACCAAATTCAAGAATCAATTGCGCTGAGGGTTGGGGTTTGATTCAATCTCAATGAGTGTTAAATAAGAGCGTATAGGTGATGGTGTCTCCAGTTTCTCCCTATTGGTCATCGTCTTTACCCTGGCCAGGTATTGGTACTGTGCCCGCCTTGGGTGGATGGCGGATTGCTCAAGCGGCCAAAATGTTCTGGAATCACTCCAGTGAGGATGGGCCCGATAGTGGCAATCTGGCTTGTGCCTATATGGTGAATAAGGTGTTGAAGTCTGCCTTGGGAAAAACCTATGGCCGGGATCCTGATACGGTAAACTCGGTTCGGGATGACTTGTTGGCCCAGGGGGGACGCCGAATTGTATATCCGGAATTGCCTCAGCCCGGAGACCTGGCGTTATCCTTTAATGACAAGGCCTTAAGGGGCATCGGCGGGGGAACAGCGCATATCGGGATTTTTATTGATCCCTGGACAATTTTGGCCAATAGCAGTAAGAACCGACGTTTTAATCAAAGGGTTTCGCCGCAACAGTTTGCCAAGTTATACACCTATTTTGAAGTCATTCGGCCGCCTGAAGCGCTGCAATTAAACCCTCAGTCTGGATGGTGGGTATAGTGTGAGTTGGGACTTTAACCAAAAAGAAACCCAATCAAGGGTTTTGTTTTTGGTGGAAATTGTTTAGGATAGGCACATCTGGCTCACAGGAAGAGGAGGCTTCTGTCATGTTAATGACTCTGACATTAAATCCGGCCATTGATTATTTAATTACGGTTCCCGAGATTTCCTTGGAGGATACCTTACGGGCGAAGACCGTTTTGTTTCAGCCGGGTGGTAAGGGGGTCAATGTGAGTCGTGTTCTGCATCGCCTGGGAGTCGAAAATATTGCATCCGGCTTTTGCGGGGGAGATACGGGTCAATGGCTAAGGTCGTTTCTCGATGATGAGGGCGTTTCTCATGATTTTGTGGCCGTTGAATCCCAAACTCGGGTCAATACCATTATTACAGAACAGCATGAACGCGGGCAGCTCCGTATTAGTGCCCCTGGCGGACGTATTCGCAACGATGAGTGGCATTTGTTATGTGAGCGGCTTCGGAACCTGCCCGGGGATATTCGTTGGGTGACGCTGGGAGGGAATGTCCCTCCTCCGTTAGAAGCGTCTGCTCTTCGAGAACTACTTGAACTGTTAAACACTCGGGGCGTTTCGACTGTCGTTGACGCCGATGGGGCAGTCTTACAAGAGGCATTGGCGGCATCGCCGTTTTTAATCAAACCCAACCGCTACGAACTGGAACGTCTCACGGGACGGTCTATGGCAACACTTGATGATGTGGTAGGAGCCTCCCGCAGTTTGATTCAAGCGGGTAAAACCCAGGCCGTTGTTACCTCCCTCGCCGAAGCTGGGGCTGTGTTGGTCACGGATGATGAAGTGCTTACAGCGAAAGCTCCCGAGGTGGATGTCATGAGTAAAGTGGGTGCAGGGGACTCTATGGTTGCTGGGGTATTAAAGGCACTTTGCGAAGAGGCGCCCTGGGAAGAGGTTCTTCGGATGGGGGTTGCTGCAGGTACGGCAACCGTAATGAATCCAGCCAACTATTTGCTTCAAGCCTATCAGTATGAAGATCTTCTGGCTCAGGTAGAGGTAACCCCGTGGATTCCGGCTTAGCTGGGGCTAAACCCAGGAATCATAACAGGGGCTTTAATCACAGTGCCTTTGGCCACCACGGTAACACCGCTGGGTGAGATGTAAAAACCGCGAGCCCTGTCTTCCTGAGGGTCATAGCCGATCCGGGTGTTGGCTGGAATATCGACACCCTTATCGATGATGGCTTTTCGAATCTGAGCATGGCGCCCAACATTTACCCCATGCATCAAAATCGAATCCTCGATTTTGGCAAAGCTGTTGACTCGTACATAAGGCGATAAGATACAGCGATCCAGATGTCCCCCACTGTTAATACAGCCATCGGATACCAGAGAGTCGGTAGCAAAGCCACGGCGATCGTCATCAGCAAAGACGAATTTGGCTGGAGGGGCCTGATAGGAATAGGTCCGAATCGGCCATTGGGGGTTATAGAGGTTAAAGATGGGGGATACGGTCACAAGATCCATGCTGGATTCCCAGTAGGCGTCAATGGTCCCCACATCACGCCAGTATCCTCGCTCAGGCTCTTGCATCCCTGGATGGGAGTTTTGGGCAAAGTCATACACATAGACATTCCGACGCAGATACATAGAGGCAATGATATCCTTGCCAAAATCATGGGCCGAGCTTTCTTGATCGGCATCATCCACCAATTCCCGGATCATAATGTCGCGATTAAACACATAATTACCCATGGAGGCGAGTGTCCATCCAGGACGACCTGGAATTTCTTTGGGATCTTTGGGTTTTTCCTGCCAGCCAATAACCCGGTAATTACTGTCGATTTCGATAATGCCAAATTCCCGTCCCTGCTCTACGGGCACAGGCAGAGCTGCAATGGTTAGGTCGGCTTGTTTTTCCTGGTGATAATCCAGCATCTGCTGAACGTCCATTTTGTAGATGTGATCGCCTCCAAAAACGGCGACAAAATCGGGGTTGTCGTCATAAATCAAATTCAGATTCTGATAGATGGCATCAGCCGTACCTTGGTACCAAGCGCCTCCGGTGCGCATCTGGGCAGGTACCAAGTCAATGTAATGGTTGTAAAGAGGAGGCATGGGCCAGCCTCGGGTGATATGGCGATTGAGGGAATCCGACTTGAATTGGGTCAGAATTTTAATTTTATAAATGGCGGAGTTGATGAAATTGTTTAAAGCAAAGTCGATAATGCGATATTTCCCCCCAAACGGGACAGCCGGTTTGGCCCGATCCATGGTGAGCGGATAAAGGCGACGTCCTTCTCCACCGGCGAGTATCATGCCAAGGACATTTTTCATGTGCCCAGGATTCTCCTATTTTGGTTGGCCTTGATGTGAGATTCCGCTGTTTATTGTGTCAGAATCTCGAGCGTTTGACTAGTCTCCGCTGATGGATAATATAAGCGATTTCAGCGGGTTTGGGCGATCTCGGCTTAGGGATACCCTAGAGCCAGCTGGCTGCATCCAGCGCATGGTAGGTCACTATCAAATCGGCTCCGGCACGTTTGATACCGGTCAGGAGCTCCAGAACCACTTGCCGCTCGTCAATCCAACCGTGTTGGGCTGCGGCTTTAACCATGCTGTATTCCCCAGAGACGTTATAAGCCACCACTGGCAAGTCGGTTCTCTCGCGAACTTGGCTTAAAATGTCCAAGTAGCCGATGGCAGGTTTGACCATAAGCATATCAGCTCCTTCCAACATGTCTTCCTCGACCTCGCGGAAGGCTTCACGCCTGTTACGCCAATCCATCTGGTAACTCCGTCGATCACCAAAGGCCGGTGCAGACGCCGCAGCATCGCGAAACGGGGAATAAAACGCACTGGCGTACTTGACGGCATAAGATAAAATGGCCGTGTCGGAAAAGCCGGCATCATCCAAAGCCCAGCGGATGGTTTGGACTCGCCCGTCCATCATGTCCGAGGGGCACACCACATCGGCCCCAGCTTCGGCCTGTGAAACGGCTGCTTTCGCCAAAGTCTCCAATGTCGGATCATTGACCACCTGATTGTCTAAAATGACTCCGCAATGACCATGGCTGGTGTATTCACATAAGCAGGTGTCGGTCATAATGACAATATCGTTGCCGAAGGTTTCTCGCAGCTTTCGGGTGGCCTGTTGCACAACCCCGTGAGATTCATACGAACTGGTGCCTTGGGGATCTTTTTCTTCAGGCACGCCAAACAGCATCAACGCTTTAATGCCCAACTTCAAAGCCTTGTCCGCTTCAATCAAGGCATTTTCTATTGAATTTTGATAAATCCCAGGCATTGAGGGGATAGGTCGCTGTTGATGTCGGCCTTCGACCAAAAACAGCGGATAAATAAAGTCTTGGGGACGGACGTGGGTTTCGGCGGTAAGTTCTCTTAGGGCAGGAGTGCGTCGAAGCCGACGCAGGCGAACGCTGGGGAAGCTCACAGATGACATCCTTAACTCATGACGTTAGCTTTATTTTATCTTGGTCGTCATTTGGATTCAAAGCGTTGAATTGGAGTGAGTATTCGATCAGCAGTGGGATTATCATGGTAGCTGCCTTGAGGCTGGATTTTTTTCCTTGAGATATGGAATGACTGACTTCGAAGATATTGGGAAGGAAGACATAAATAGGCCCTGATTCGCCAGAATCAGGGCCTATCCAGTATTGGGTAGCTTAACAAGTGCGGGTATGTTAGAACCCAAATAAATTTCTAAAGTTTTGCACACCCCGGTTCATCGCATTTCCTTGTGCCCCTGCAGCGAATGCTCCTACTTGAAGACCTGGCGCCAGAATTTGAAGTGCTGGCGCTAAAGGCCCTGCAGCCTGGTTTAGGTTGTTAACGGCTTGCTGACCGGCATTGATGTCACTGCGGATATTGTTAACAGCGTTTTGACCTGCCTGGTCAATGGCGGCACCGGCTCGTTGGAATGGTCCTGGTGCGGGTTGAATGGGTACCATGGGTTTGGGCTTTACTTTTTTTCCTGCGACAGCAGCTCCCGCTGCCCCACCTATACCGGCAGCAACTCCTCCAAACATAGAAACCTCCCTCTTTACATATTTTCCTCTTCACAACACAATCCCATTTACGTTGACTAAGATGGGATACAAGCATAAACGCTGGTTTTTAATTTTTTTAGACCCCTTTTCAATAGGTTGATTCTATTATGATAGGTCCCTTTGTTCACTTGAGAGGGTTTCTTTTTTTAAGGGATGTGTTTTGTAATGTAACATGCCTCATCGAATCGAAGAAAATTGTTGGCCGCGTCGCAACAAAAATGACGCAAGCAAACGGCTCAGGCTTGCCGGTTTACAGCAGAGCCGGGGGAGATTCAGCTGAACCTGATAGTCTGGATCACACGTGGCTACGCGAATATGGTGAAAACTCTGAGCCAATACAGTACCTGAGGCTTTTAATGAATCACGGGATTTAGTGTGAGTTAGGCGGCCAGAGGCGAATTCAAACAATCGGCCTTTAATGCAGCCGCGAATGGGGAACCATGGATAAAGCGCTCGCAAATACCGATCCATGTCACCTGGATCCATGCCCCAATTGAGTTCTCCGAGATTGTGTGGAAGCCGATCATAGGACCCGCTGCCAGGGGGTTGTTGCGTAAGGATTAGGGTATCTGAGGCCCATTGTTCTAACAATTCTTTGACCGAGAGTCGCGCTTCTCGGGCTGCTTTATCTCGCAGGCTTCCGCCTGTGTCAATCGTCTCAATGGCATAGGCACGCTGCAGAAGAATAGGGCCCGTATCAATGCCTTGATCCATCAGATGATACGTGATGCCGGTTTGTGATTCATTGGCAAGGAGAACCGCTGTATAAGGGTTTGCTCCTCGGTGATAGGGCAGTAAGGAGGGATGACAATTGATAAATTGAATCTCAGGTATGGCTAAGACATGGGGTTGAATGATTTCTCCCCAGGAGCCGACGAGAACCAGATCAGGCTGAAGCTGTTCTAATTGTCGGATGAACTCAAAGTGATTAACGCTTGGAGCTTGGATGACCGGAAGATGATGTTTCTGCAGGAACCATCGAAAGGCTTGTTCACTGGACTCTCGAGCATAATAGCGCTCATCAGGATGCAAGGACCAAGGGAAAACACCGACCAAGGTTGCTAGCTGCGGGTGTTCCAAAATGCCTTGAGTTAAAGCCAATCCCATGGGACCATAACCCAATACCAAAACCCGGATCACGATGACCTGCTATTTTTTCTGCCAGGGAATGGCAAATTCAAGCTTCATTGAAATGAAATCAGGATTCATATCGGACATTCCTTGTGCAGACTCGCTGATAGGGGTAAGCGTAATACGCGTAATCATGATCAGTTCTCGCATCTTAGAGAGGTCATGAATAAACTGCGCCAAGGTGACGTAGGAGCCCTTCAGGTTTAAAACGTACTGGAAGGCGTTCATTTGAGCTTTGGTGTCAGAACCACTGGCCCCAGGTGCAGGGGTGGAGGGAATGACGGTTGGGGGGGCGTCTGCGGGTGTTGGTCCGGCAGGGGCATCTGCAGGTTTCGGAGCGGTGTTTGAACCTGGAATGGAGATGGGAAGATTGACGGATTCATCCACATTCAGAACAGTGGGCTCAATGGGTTGCAAATTGACGTAGACATTTTCTGTCTTTTCGCTGAGCTCCACCACTTTTTGAGCCACTTTAATCATGATCAATTCGGGAGAGTCACCCTCTTTGACTTTAACGGATTGGGTCGAAAATTTGCTGAGCTCCTCAGAGATGCGACGTAACTTATTCTCTTCAATTGCCAGGCCTTTTTTACTTTCCTGCAACTTTTGGTTTGACGCAACTGTGGAAAAATACGTGCCGAACTTTTCGGGCAAACTGGTAAAAATACTGGAGATGGCAAAGATGACAAAGGCAATACCGGCGAGGGCTTTAATATTAAAAAGATAAGGCCGTATCTCAGAAAAACTGAAACTGGTGCTCGACAGATCCAACTCGTTTAAATTCAACTGTTGGGGGAGCGCTTTGAGATCCAGGTTTTTCAAGTCAACATTTAAGGCCATGGCTACGGGCTCCCAGCAGATCGTTGGGCACTGGGCGAACTGATAAGGGTGTAATCAAAATAGCGTTGATCATCTTGTTGTTTGGGTGTCACTGTGGGAGTTATGGGGGATGTGGGAAGTTCGTTGTTCAACTCTTTTACAAAGGCATTGAGCGGATCGGGGGTTAGGGTGGAGCCATTGATGTTGACTTCTATCGACTTGAGATCCGTAGCGGATTTAATGACAGATTCCTTTAACCAGGCATCGGCAGGGAGGGACTTGTAGATTTTAATAACAAGATTGCTGATTCGGTAGTTCTGATAGACAGCTTGCTTGATATAAAGTTTGCGCTTGATTTCAGGCACAATCGAGAGATTATTGAGTGCAGTATTAATATCGCCTTGGAGAACGGCTGTTTTCGCATTTTCATTTTGGGTAAAGTAGTCCAGCAGGCTGCCAATACCCATTTGGATGAGAAAAATAATGGCGCCTAAACCAATTAAACAATAGGCAATCAAGTTCTTCCGGCCTTCGTCCACCAGGTTATCCATGGCGTTGGGATCAGCCATTTCCATGGCAGGTACTTCGGCAAAAGCGCGTACCAAGGCTCCTCCCACAGCTTCCAAAGTGCAGGGAAAAGCTGCATCTTCGGCGCCACGGGAAGTTAATGTCGCATCGTTCTGATCAAAAAAGTCGGTAATTCCCTGAAACCCTAGCTTTTCAGCCAGTGTGGGGCTATAAATTTTCAGAGAGTTATTGACGATAACAATGCGGCTTAAGACCTCGAAACCAAAAAACTCTTGGAAATCGGCTTTAACTTCTGAGAGTAAGGCATCTTCTTCTGTATTTTGGAGTGAGACTGGAGCTTCCAGGGTTTTCTCGATTAAGGAGCCTTCCACAATAGACATGAAGATGTTGTAGTCACTAATGATTAAAACACCCCATTTCAGCTGGTTTGCAATCTCTTGCTGAACAACCCCCATCGCAACCAGGCCACGAATGGTGGCGGTGTAATTACAATCGATAGATACCAAGGGAATTTTGAGATCAATAAAGGCGTTTCGAATAATGTCCAATGTGAGTTTGGGATAGGCTGTATACAAAATCTGGTTATTTTTGATGGCACAATAACCAATATCGGGGTCCACTTTTTTAAAGACATAAAACCGCTCAGCCTCACTCACCAGAATGGTTGTTAAGTCCTCACCAAGCAGATCGTCAGGAATCGAGTACTGGCGTGTAAAAAAGCTGGGAAATACCAGTGACGTGGGTGTGCGATAGGGAATTTTATTGCGATCGAACAAGCGTTTAATAACGGTTTTAAATTGTTCATCATCTTCCAGAAATTCACGAGTAGAAGGATCAAAGAGGAACTCTTCGGAATCCATATGCTCAAAGCTGGATTTTTGAATATCATATTGCAGCAGTTCCAAGTGGCTCATGGAGGCCAGGATATTGATGCAGATGTTTGCTGTTTTCGGGGCTTTCATTGGCAAAGAAGCTCAACTTGAGGGGTATTAACCAAGAGGATGGCGATGGACTGAATCCAGGTATAATGAGGTCATCGGGTATTTTCTCCCAGGATACGCTCCACGGCTTCAACGATATCTCGACAGACCAGGTAGGGTTTGACCGTTAATTCCTGGTAGGTCCCTTGAAGAACCTGCTCGCCATATCCTGTACGAAGCAATATGCCTTTGCAGCCAGCATTTTTTGCAAATTCGACATCGGTTGCTTTGTCTCCCAAAACATAAGATTGAGCGAGATCAATATCGGGAAAAAGCTTTAATGCTTCCTCAATCATACCCGTATGGGGTTTACGGCAGGTGCAGTCTTTAGAGTATTCAGCGACACTCCCATGGGGAAGATGGGGACAATAAAAAGATGCATCCAGCCAGGCGTTTGCCTCAGTTTGTAACAATTCAGCCAGTCGGCTATTAAGCTTCAAAACATGATCCTCGTTGTAATAGCCTCTTGCGGGGCCGGATTGGTTTGTGGTGAGAATCGTATAAATATTGGCATCGTTGAGTTTGCCAATAGCCGTGGCGGCACCGGAAATTAAACGCAAATCAGCGACATTGGTAATATAACCAATCTCTTCATTAATCGTTCCGTCTCGATCCAGGAAAACTGCAATAGCCATAGGTTTATTATACAATTTGGTTGCTATAACGGGCTACAAAATCATTAATTTAATGGAGTTGTGCCTCTTTCTTGAGTAAAAATCAGTTGTTTCTGGTATGGATACGCTCTAGGACCTTTGGTATGAGGCTTTAACCTTCATGGCACATTTTGATAGGGCGATGTTTTTATACCTATAGTATCGAGGAAGGGGCCAGGCCAAAGTTCATATGGGGATTTCACGACCAAATCACTTTTACCCGGGCGTGCATGCTTACCAGCCATATCAACCGGCTCAGACCGGCTCTCTGATGATGGCATCGCCTGTCGTGCAGACAAGTCCTGGAGGGCTTGCCCCATGGCAACGGCCACCGATGTTGGTCACCAGTATGGTATCGCCGGAAGGCTATCCTATTTATCAATACACATTAAGTAATGGACATCGCCTCATTGTGGAACAGCGTCCAACCGATGTCGTTAGCTTGAGGACCTTTGTGAATGCGGGTTCCATTTATGAAGCTCCCGTCTATAAAAGTCTATTATATAGCCCTCGAGGCCTCCCCTCCGGAATTGCTCACCTGGATGAGCATTGCCACTTCCTTCGGTCTCAGAATTTCGGTAAAAACCAATGGGCTGAAACGGTAGATCGTTCAGGCGCAAACTTTAATGCCTCTACTGATAGTGAAATGATTCAACACGAGCTGGTCTTCAATCGAGAAGATTTGCCCAAAATGCTTTCGCTCCACGCTGAATCGGTTTTACGGCCCGTGTATCGAGAGGACGAACTGACCCAGGAAAAAAAGAACGTCATCAATGAAATGGGCCAACGGATGAACATTCCTGAGGCTAAGGTTCTGAGTAAGCTCTATGAATTGATGTTTGACCGTCCGATTTTCCAAACACTGGGGCGGGTTGAAGATGTGCAGCAAACCACCGCAGCTCAGCTTGAGCAGTTCCATCAAATGTATTACACGCCCACCAATATGGTCACTGTCGTTTCAGGGCGCGTCGATCCGTCAATGGTGCTTGGCCACATCAACCGGGAATTTGGAAGTGTTCCACCCCGCATACAGCCTGAACCTCCTCGTGCCATGCAGCAGGCGATAAGGCCCGGTGAAGTTCGTTATGCGACGGTCCATGATTCCCAGTTGACTTACAGTGTGGTCAATTTAGCGTTTCCGGCACCCCCTCGAAGTCATCTTAAGGAACGTGTTGCCATGGAGATGATAGGCACCCTCTTAGGGAACGGTCCTACATCTATGCTGGAAACCGAAGTGCAGAACCAAAAACGTCTGGTGAATCAGATTGGCGTAGAATATTCGCCCATGAAAGCTGCTGGAATCTTTGGTATTTCTCTGGTTACCTCGCCTGGCCAAGAGCAACAAGCCTTGGGAGCCACCTTGGGTGTTGTTTCGCGTCTTTCCCAGTGGATGGTGATGCCGCAAAAGTTGGAGGAAATCAAACAAAACCTAATTTTCAAGTTTAAGAGTGATCGCAGTCATGTGGAAACATCCACGATGATGTTGGGTGAAGAAACGCTTCATCAGAGTATGCCTTATTGCCTCCAATATGAGCAGATTGTGAATAGTATTACTCCAGCCGATCTTATTCAGACAGCGCAAAAGTACTTAAATCCCAGTACCTACGCCGTGGTGTTTGGTATTCCGGGTCAAACTGCCGCAACAGGGCAAGCTGGCACTGGGAAAGGAAAGGCCGCTTGATGACGAATCTATGGATGCCCAATGCCGTGAGCTTTCCAGGCTATACCATGCCGGTTCTCTCAGGGGGCATGGCATCTCAGCCTCTCATGACATCATCCATGTCTTCGCCTGAGATTGGGATGCCGCTGTTTAATCGTATGGTCAATGGTGCTACCGGTTATTTTCAGCAGGTTTCGGGAAAACAACGCAGTCAAGTGTCAATCTACCTGCCCATGGGGCACACTGTTTCTACTGCTCGGACGCTTTTGTCGGGATTACTGCTTTCGGGCTCTGAAGCGACCAAGGCCTTTGTTACGCAATGCCAGTCGCGAGGGATTGATATTGGGGCTGGACCTGCCGGAGACAAGTTTCAGTTGACCGTGTCTGGTCCTGCAGGCCAGGAGAACGACTTGGTCAATGTGGCCATGCAGCTTCTGACCCGGCCTGTTGTGGACCCACATACCTTTAATGTTTTAAAAGAGGACACCATCAAAAATGTTCAGAATGGGCAGTCAGATCCTCATGTTCCCTTGGGTGAGGCTGTTTTAAAGAAACTGTATGGCACCAATCATCCCTATGCCAAGGACAGTGCAACCATGATCCGAGAGTTAACCCAGTATAGTTTGGAAGCGGCCATGTCTGTATACCGCCAGGCTCTGGCTAATGTGGATCAGACATCACTCATCATGGTGTCTCCCCAGCCTGTTGAAACTCAACAAAATGCCCTCAATCAAGCTATTCAGGGATCAGGGTGGTTTTCGGATCCCTATCGACGGGGTCAAGCCATTCCGCCAACGCCGCCGGTATTTCCGGCAAGAGGCACTCAAGGACCGATTTTGGTTCCAAATGAAATGATTCCCCGGGCCCATATTCTTCAAGCTTGGCGGGCACCCTCACCAAACGATCCTGATTATCCTGCGTTTCGTCTTTTGCTGGAAATGCTTCGAGGTTTTTCAGGTGGGTTCTTCAAGGTGCTTAGAACCGAAAAAGGCTTAGTATATGGAACTCAGCAAAATTACAATCAGGATAAGCAGGGTTCCATGTACAGTGTGATTGCACAGGTTGATTTTGATAAGGTTGGCCCTGCCTTGCAGGGGATGCAACAGGTCATTCAGCAGGTTGTTCAAACCCCACCTTCAGAGTCAGAGCTGACTATGGCGAAGAAGAAGTACCTGCTGAATATGCGCACCGCCATGCAGACAACAGAAGGTGTCGCTTCCATTAGTGAGCATTGGCTTCAAAATGATCTCTACCCCCTTCATCCTTCAACGATTCAGCAGGCAATTGAGCGAATTACCGTGGCCGATATCCAGCGGGCTGCCAACCGATTTCTAAATCCGGCCAACGGCTTTCAGGTTACCGGAGTCACCGCTCCGAAAGCGGTACTTTCGCAATGGTTCGGGCAACGATCGATACAAGGTTAACCGTATTAAGGGAACCTTATATAAGGTAAGGCATTCATGGCTAACCGATGGGCAATCTCATCCAATCAGAATCCGTCTCCATATCGGTCTGTCATGAGAGGATCTGTGAAGAGCTTCCAAAGAATGAATTCTTTCTCTATATAAAGGAAGAAAGAAACCTGAGGCGAGCGATGTCCTGCGTAGACATCCTGAGGATTCAAATCTGAATGGCAATTTAAATGATAATGGGGTGTTTGGAGGAGAAAATCGGGGGTTTTGAAAAATTTTTTGAGCCAAATTGTGGCAGTGAAACCGTCCTCAAATTTTAAGTATAAAAAAGTCTGGGTTGGTCTCGCTGTAAGGGTTTTAAGGTCTTGTGACGGGGAGGTGACAATGCTCGGGACCGATAAATTTTCGGGTATTTCGAGGATAACTTGAAAAATTAGTACTTGCGTTTTGTAAGACAATCTCTATAATAGGGATTAAGTTAATTGGAAAGGAGGTGTCACTTATGAATAAAGAAGAATTAGTACAAGAGGTAGCAAAAAAGACGAAAGCATCCCAAAAGCAGGTTGCTGAAATCTTGACCACCGCTATCGACGTTATTGAGAAAACCGTTGCTAAAGGTAAAAAAGTTACCTTGGTTGGTTTTGGTACGTTCGAGCCTCGCAAGCGCGCTGCTCGCACCGGCCGTAACCCGCAAACCGGTAAAGAACTCAAAATTCCCGCGAAAACTGTTCCGGCATTTTCTGCAGGTAAAAAATTCAAAGAACTCGTTTCCAAAAAGTAATTACGAGTTCATCTTTAGTATTCTACGGCCCGCTTCGGAAACGACAGCGGGTCGTTTATTTTGTCCGTATGGTAATAAATGTATAAGCCGTCATCAGAGGTGACGGCTTGGCTTTTTTCAGATTGTCCAGGCATTAATTGCAGAAGCGCACAATTTTTTTAATCGCCGTTTCGGCACGCAGACGAACGTCGGGTTCTGCTTCTTGACGGGCTTTGGCTAGGATTTCAAAAACATCATCGGATCCAAGACCAATTTCCCCTAAGGCCCAGATACAAAGGGCAATCACGGAAACGTTACTTTCACGACGGATTGCATCGACGAGGGCAGGGACAGAGTGGGATGAACCCAGTTCCCCTAACTGCCACGCGGCAATACAGCGTGCATCGTCTTCACCGTTGGATAACAAATCAATCAGGTAAGGTTCGGCCTTGCGACCTAGTTCTCCCAAGGCTTCCGAGGCACTCGCGAAAATGGTGTTATCCTTATCTTTGAGGGCCTGAATCAGCAGGGGAGCTGCGGCCTCTTCATGGGTCATACCCAGAGCGCAGACGACATAATTGCGCACAGTGGCATTTTTATCCCGACAATGCTGCTTTAAGATTTCAAAAGGTTTGTTTCCAGCAATTTTCCCTAGCGCCAAAGCAACCCCACTCCGGATATCCGGGTTATCGTCCTCATCCTGAAGGATCTCCTCAAAGAGGGGGAAGTACTTACTTTCAAATTGTTCGACAATAAGCAATAATGCTTGGAGTCGGGCATCTGATGTTTGCGTTTTCTCTTTTAATATCTCAATTGCATCATTGATCATGAAAGTGCCTCTAAGCTCTGTTCTGCTGGGTAAAACTGTGAATAGCTCAACCGTTTTTAAGGATTCATGGGAAGGATACGACGTGATAGGCCATATTACTAAGGTATTTCTTGGTTTGTTGAATCAACTGTATCGTCAAAACAAGATATGGATATCCCTTATACTGGCCATCGGGATGTGCTTCTCATCGTGGCTGAGTGTATCCAGCAACGCACAAAGCCCGGGCATCGCGGTTGTGCTCAATGAGTCGTTGAGTAGCCATGATATTCAAGAAAGCCCTCAACTTCTATCTACATTAAAGCAGTTAAATCAGAATATTTCAACTATACAATTGAAAGAATTAACCAATTTTAAAGGAAATCTTCTGATTGTTCCTTTGAAAGATGATTCCAGTAAAGCCTTTTTGGATGAGATCCAGCGTTTAAAGGGCAGCGATATGCATTTGCTGTTGTTGCCTATGCTTTCTCGTCCGAATACACGGGTTGAACATTTTTTGGAAGCCATGGGATTTCAGATTACGCGAACCCAGTTTATCTCTTATTCCCTTCCACTCAAAATTGATGGTGTGCCGAGCAAGACATTTTTACCGATTGGAAGCTTTGTTATTCACGCCAGTGCCACCCAAGAACCCTTAATGTATTGGGGGAATAGTTTCCCAGCTGCAGTTCGAGCCGGGAATTCGTTGCTGGTGAATTGGAATTGGTCCGGGACCTTGTCCTTTGAATCTTTTCGGGACGTCATGAGTCGATGGGCACAAGTCGATAGAAGTCTGGTGGCGTTTGATGTTGGATCTGGTTTTTCTCAGGGGTTAAGTTCAGCAGCATATGCAGAAAGTAGTCGAATTATTCCTACGATGGCTGAGCAAAGTACTGTTCCCGCTAGCCAAAGTTCTGCTTCGACCCGTACATTGTGGAGTTCCGATTCGGAGCCTCCCAAGGTGACACAAATGTATGCTACACCTGCTCAGCAGGCAACTCGTGCTGCGTCATCGCCTCAACCTCAAGGAGGTCGGAATTCTACTCAGTCGGAAGAAGACAAAGATTCTAATCCTGATGAGCTCTATGACTTCGATGGCGGTAACAAGCGCGATCGACAAGCACTGGCACAATTGAGAAACTCGGAAACTCAGACAGCTATTGCCGAATACTATAACGACCGGATGCGTGAGCTTGCGGAGTTGCAAGAAAAAGTCACCATGCTGGCTGGCCAATACATGCATGTGCCTCAAAAGCATCATCAGATTCAGGCGGCCTTAGATGCTGCGAATCAGGAGAAAAGCCGGTTTGAAACAGCCTGGTTTCAACAAAACTTTGGTGTGGCCTTAACTGCCTATGAAAAAAGTCGCGATACCTTGATGGGTGTTCTCTTTGAAAAAATCCCTGATACCGTGATTGAAGGTCGAGCCATTTGGATGGATCGGGGCAGTATTGTAAATGCGGGCAATGAAGCGGCCCTGCGTCAGCTCATTCGTCGGGTTGCGGCGTCTGGATTTAACGTCATTTACTTTGAAACCATCAATGCGGGTTATCCCATTTATCCAAGCAGACTGGTCGAGCAAAACCCTCAGGTTAAAGGCTGGGACCCCTTGGCTGTGGCTGTCGATGAAGCACATAAGCAAGGTGTCGAACTCCATGCTTGGGTGTGGGCCTTTGCTGTGGGAAATACCCGGCATAACAAAATTCTGGGACAACCGGATTCCTTTCCGGGTCCCATCTTGAGCAAGCCTGAGTTAGCGTCTGAAGCCTTGCGCGGCCGGAATGGTGAAATGATATTGCCTGAGCAGTATGAATATTGGCTGAGCCCCGCTAGTCCTAAAGCCAGAGAGTTCTTAAGTAGCTTATATGCAGAAATTGTGCACAATTATCCTGTTGATGGCTTACAACTGGACTATATCCGATACCCTTTCCAGAAACCCAATACGCCTATGGGATTTGAGCCCTTTGCCGCCAACCGTTTTACCGCAGAAACAGGGTTAAGCTTATCCGATCTCAACGATTATACGCTGAAAGCCTGGGATGCTTGGAAAGCCTTTCAGGTGACAACCTTTGTGCGGGAACTGTCCTATCGCTTAAAATCGATTAATCCTGAAATCAAGCTGTCGGCCGCTGTCTTTCCTTTAGCCCGGCATGGGCGGATGCTCATGATTCAGCAGGATTGGGAAACCTGGGTCCGCAATGGTTGGATTGATACATTGAACCCGATGGCCTATAGTCGCAGTGCTCGATCGTTAGAGCGTCTGGTATCTTACGTTAACAATGTGGGCGGCGATAAAACCTTGGTCTATCCCGGGTTATCCCTGAAAAAGCTGAATGCCGTGTCCCTGTTGGATACATTGGAAATTTGCCGCAGAACCGGTGTAATGGGGACGACGCTGTTTGCCTACACCCAGTTTGATAATGACAAACAATTGCTCTTGCAGCGAGGGCCATACCGGCAGCGTAAGACTGTCCCTCCGCACCGTAATCCGCTTTCGGCTAGCGTTCAGTTGATTTCTGAAGTGGAACAGATGGTGGATAGCATGCTGCGCTCGGACCTGCAAACGGCAAATTTGGCCACTCTCGGTGAAATTAAGCAAGCCCTGCGCTCTGTGTCTCAAAGTATGAGCAATTTGAACCCCAGCCAACGGCCCATTGGATACCAGGGTGCCTTGGAGTCGGTTCGGGATCAAACTCGTCTGTTGGAGCAACGAACGGAACAATGGGCTGGCAATGCCGATAATTCTGTAGCGGGCTATCAGTCTAAAATATTGAAGCAAATGGTTGATAAAGCTGTCCGTTTAGTCAATTACACGACATATCAGCTCTCGGAAGTGCCTGCTTTGCAAGCTCGTCAGGAGTAAGTGGGTATGTTTCAGATGTCCTTCGCTGTCATATTGATGCGGTAGTGCATCCCATGGACACAACATCACCGGATCTGATGCATCTCCATCGCCACGCCATGGTGACACTGGACAGTCAGCTAGGCCCTTTACAAGCCCAGTATCAACCCTATCTGGCCTGTCGTAAAGGCTGTTTCAGCTGTTGTGAAACCCAGTACAAAATCCGTTATAGCGAAGCTGTATTTTTAGTGGAAGGGTTTCAACAAGCTCCTAAGGATGTTCAGGAACAAATCCGAGCGAATTTGAGAGGCGAGGGGCCTACCCCAGTTAGTTACTGTCCTGTTCTGATTGAGGGTGCCTGCTCCCTGTATGAGCATCGCCCAGCCTTGTGTCGAGCCTATGGGTTGGTACTGAAATTGGGTCCGGATTTATCGACATGCCCCTTAAACTTTAACGGGTTGCCGCGTCAACACCTTCAGGTTTTGGACATCAACCCCTACTATGAGTTACTCGATGAGTTATCGCAGCGGCTTTGGGCTGAATGTTCCGAGAGTGAACCCGCAGAGAATAACGTAGCTCCGAACCTCAGTATTCGGGATTATTTGGACCGGATGCTCCATCCTGGCTCGTCATCATCTGAAATTGTTTAAAACCGCTCTTCGCTGCCAGGAGAATACACATCCACGGATTCGGCCTCCCCACCTCCGCCGACATAAGGTGCTAATGGCTTTGAAGATTGCCATAGTGTACGCAGATCCTTCGGGAGTTGCGCGGCCACATCGTTGGCTTCCCCTTCCGTGAGCTGTTGCTGTAACGCGTAGAAAACGGCTTGGGTCAGTTTTTCACCGGGGACGTTCAAACGGCTGCCTTCTTGTTCTACCGCATCGACAAACTCAATCCGGGTTTCTTTGCTGGGGCGGCTGAAGGGCTCTTTAAGCCTTTCCAGCAAGGGGTGTTGTCCTTTCCATAATTTCTTTAAGGCAGTCGGGAGTTGGGCATCTACATCCTCGGCTTCGTCTTTGGTAATCCGATGGCTCAGGTGGCGAAATACAATTTCCGTGGCGTGCTTGGCCTCTTCCAAGTCATTTAGACCCGCTTCTTCCTGAACAATCCGAAAAAACGTGTTGGGATGCATAAGATCGCCCTCCTCTATGATGTGAGTGGATTATTGTAGCCGGTTATCAACCCTGCATCTGAGTATCGCGTGTTGTTACTTGAAGATAATCTAGTCAAACAGGTAACAAAAATTTTCCACAACTGGATAATTTTTTCACGGTGCCGAATAATAGACACAACCGTGTGGAGTTGAATCTGTGGATCCGATGCAGCCTCGAGACCCGGAAGTCTCAATGTTTGAATCGAAAAGACCCTTGCCAGCCGCTGAGCGCGATGGGTTTCGACATCGAGGATTTAGCTTTCGCAAAAAAGCCGGGACCACCCGGACGCATCTCTCAAAGCTGATGTGGCAATCACATCAGGATTGGTTGCGCTTGGGGACGAGCTGTCTGGTTCGTCAGTTTCCAAAGTTAGGACCGAAGCCAGTGCCGGATGATGGGCGTGGCTATCAGTATTCACCGTCGGTATCTGATCCGGACGATTTTTCGTTTATTCTCGTAGGCGATACCGGCATGAACTCGCCCGGCCAGTATCTCGTCTCAACGGCCATATCGCACCAGACGGTTTATCCCAGTGACTTTTGCCTGATTTTGGGCGATGTTATGTATCCGGCAGGGGGTGCTGAAGGCTATCGTTATGGTTTACTGGAGGCATTTCGGCATTATAAAAAACCTATTTTGGCTGTTCCAGGGAATCATGATTGGTATGATCAGTTAGAGGCCTATCGCCGCTTTTTTATCTCTGGAGATATCCCCTCACACTTAAG
Organism: Vampirovibrionaceae bacterium NZW_1234; assembly: GCA_041697335.1. GTDB lineage: Bacteria > Cyanobacteriota > Vampirovibrionia > Vampirovibrionales > JAGQHJ01 > JBGUGD01. Next base: position 66,177 of record JBGUGD010000004.1, read on the forward strand.
CAGTGAGTATGCTTGGGCTTCACCTCAATTGCCCAATTGGTATTATTATATGGACTTTGGCAATGCGCTTCGTGTGATTTGCCTGGATACCGGAATTTCGGGTGAGTTGGCCCAAAACCAAGAAGCTCAATTAGATTGGTTGGATGGGCTCTTGGAAACAGCCGGCCCTCGCAAGGTTATTTTGGTAACGCATCACCCTCTGTATTCATTGACACAACGGCCACATGAAAGACGTTTGCGTCAATGGCTTCTTCCCCGCTTAAAGAAAGCGAATGTTGTGGCTGTTTTCTCTGGTCATGATCACAGTTATCAGAGACATGTGGTGGCGGGGTGCCATCATGTTGTCCAAGGGGCAGGCGGGGCCAGTCTCCATCCTTTGCCGGATTCAGCGATTGTGGTTAACCCCGATGGGACCAGGACAGTTCTTCAGAAGCAATCCGCCTTCTGGGACAAGCATTATTCGTTCATTCATTGCCAGTATCGTTCAGGGCAATTAACTTGCACGACTCTTTCGGCCCATGAGGTTCCAGGGTATAGACTCGATCGGTTCGTGCTCTAGAGCAAGCCAAGGCGGAGCCATTACCCGCAATTTCTCAGGGTAGATGCCAATTGTCATCTTGCGATAAAAGGTGTAAATGTCGCCGTCAACGTCCACATCAACGGGAGTTTTCAGGCGGATTTCAATGGTCTTAAGTTGCTGATGGTGGATTTCTTTACACAACGTGTGGTCGTGCTTTTTTAAGAACACGCGAACGTAGAGCTTCGGGATCTCCCACCAACGCCGCCAGCTGAGATAGTACAGATCGAGCCAATGACTTTTTAGATGGGCCTTTGGGGCAATGGGAAAGCCACCGCCGTGGTATTTGGCGTTCCCCACAACCAAGTGTGGGGTCCGAATCTTTTTGGGGGGCTGATCATCAATCTGAATGCTCAGGCTGTGACGGGGTTTTTTTCGAAAAAGGTAGGAAAACGCACCCCAATATAGTGCTCCTCTGCCGAATAGTGATTTTAGAGAGCGCTTGGCGGTTTTCGTTACCTCGGGACCAAATCCCATACTTGTTGCACAGGTAAAGCAGATACGCTGGTTGATTAAGCCCATGTCAACGGCGTGTATGTGGCCTTCAAGCATGGCTTTTAATGCCAGTTGCGGGTTTAACGGTATTTCTAGGGAGCGGGCAAAGTCATTGCCTGTGCCGACGGGGATAATTCCAAAGGTAAATAAATGCAGATTCCGATGGCCGATGGCGTTGAGAATACGGTGCAAGGTTCCATCTCCGCCGATGAGAATAAGGTATTGGTGCTGTTGGTTTTTGGTGGCGCACTGAACCAGTGAGGGCAGATCCTCCAAGGTTACCCATTCATAAGTCAGCCCCAATTCTTCTAAAACACGGGCCAATTCGACTTTAGATACCCCTTTGGCATTGCCTGCCGCCGGGTTTACAAGCAATTTTATGACCATAAGAAAAATCTCATGAGTCTTGTGCGTTCTCTGTCCCTGCTGGTATGTTAGCGAACAAACCCGTTATGGGTTATTGCCTACTCAGGTAGTGGTATCAAGGCCCTGGCGAGCGCATTGTGAACGGGTTTTTCCGTGAAAGGCTCGGGGGCTGTTGCATCGGAATTTTATTGGTGGTATAAAATGTTATCCATAATTTACGATGCAGTCGAATGCATGACCAGTTAAAAGGAGTGTCCCCGGTGCCCAATATCAAGTCCGCCAAAAAACGTGTTGACGTTGCTGAGCGTAATCGTCTTCGGAATCAAGCTTACAAGTCGGCCATTCGGACGTCCATTAAGCGTGTTCTGGAGTCTGTGCAAGACAAGGCAGACGCTGCGCAGATTCAAGAGCGTTTGGCCAAGGCCTACAGCTTGATTGATCGGGCCATTTTGAAAGGTATTCTCCACAAAAATACCGGTGCCCGCTACAAAGCTCGCGTGGCTAAAGCGGCTAACAAAGCAGCCTAGTTGGTTTTTTAAGTTGTTTTCAAAGCACCCTGGTCGTTTCGGTCTGGGTGCTTTTGAGTTTTGAACCTCAAAATTAGGCAGCCCAAAGAGACTCAGAAAATTTGACAAAAAAAACTCTCTGAATCTTCGAAAATACGAGAATGCAGAGAGTCGATAGGAATTGAGAGTTAGGAGAAGAAAGTGATGTTTTGTATATATATAAAAACGATTTTTTTAGGGCCTGTGCCGAAGTTTAAATAAATGTAACAGTCCGAATACTGGAATTAAGGATTCCTTAAGGATTTACGCCGAGGGAGGCATGCAAGAGGCTAAACTTTCCAAGCCTTTGGCCGATAAGGGTAGAGAGCCCCAGAGCCAGTTCAATAGAATAAATCGTGTAGGGAACCAGGGTGTTGAAACCAGTCAAGGCCAAGCAATCGGGATTTACGTATTTTGAGGCCATTATTGCCTTAATTTTCATTGGTATTGTGGCCATGTTGACTTTGCCTGGCATGATTTTCACCTCATCTAATAGCACTGCGCTTTATCGCACCAAGAACATGGCTGCTCAAATCCAGGAGGTCTCTATGGGGGGACGTTTTGGCTGGTCCATTATGGAAAAGCTCAAGTATGTGAATAAAATTTCTTCTGGCAATGTCAATATCAGCCTCAAGCCCTGTACCGGGCAACAGGCGAGTACCTGTTGTACCACCATGAATCCCTGTTATCGTTTCTCGGACGGGGGGATTTTGCGCTATGATGGCTACAGTAACTCTGCCGGGGGGCCTGGTGGGATAGTATATGTCAATACAATGTCCTATTCTTACGATCCCGATGGGGCTGGTGTCATCAAGCCGGCAGAGTTGGTGTATCTTCACGCTACAGGCCGAATTGTATCTCGAGAAGTCTATTGGAAAGATGTCATCGGATCGACCAATGCAGGGTATAAAGATCCAGCCTATTTGAAGCCTTGGACCAAATACTAGGCACTTTACCTCTTTTGGATTCTGCTCTGAAACCAGATACGGTGCTAAATTTTTCATGCAACTCGGTGAAACATGCCATGTCGGGCTTTGTAGTGAGCTTGTATCCAGGCTAAAAGCCTGAAAATAAGACTTTACAAGCGGTCATGGTTTCAATATGATTCTTAACCAAATATAATCAACGAGAGGGGGCAACCCGGTTCGGGGGTTATATGGGTTGTGTAATTTACTGAGAAGGAGGCAGGTATATGTCCAGCACAGTGGCCCAAAAAACGGTTTTTAAGAATCTGATTGATGGTGTTTGGGTGTCCAAGGACACCACATTTGCGGTTGAGAATCCCGCAACCAAAGAAATTATTGCTGAGGTTCCCCGGTGTACCAAAGAAGATGTGGATCAGGCGGTTCGAGGCGCTCGTCTGGCCTTTGAAAGCGGCAAATGGTCTAAAATGTCCGCCAGTGAACGGGGGCGTTTGCTGTTTAAAACGGCTGAACTGATTCGTGCCCATGCCGATGAACTGGCTGAATTGGAAACCCGCTCTAACGGCAAACCCATTCGGGAGACCCGATTCGTGGATGTGGTCCTGGCAGCCGATTGTTTTGAGTACTATGCCGGTATGGCCAACAAGATCCACGGGGAAACCATTCCGGCCCCCGGAAACACGCTGAACTATACACTGCGTGAGCCGCTAGGGGTAGTGGGTCAAATTATCCCCTGGAATTTCCCGTTGCTGATGGCTGCCTGGAAAATTGCCCCTGCCCTGGCGGCAGGCAACACCGTGGTGTTAAAGCCAGCCTCGGTAACGCCCTTAAGTGCCCTTCGTTTAGGTGAACTCTTGATGGAAGCCGGTGTACCCGGTGGCGTGGTTAATATTATCACTGGCCCCGGTGCCGAAATCGGTGAGTATCTGGCCAATCATCCTGGGGTAGATAAGGTCGCCTTCACGGGTGAAACCGAAACGGGTCGCCTGATTATGCAAGCGGCCTCCAAGACCATTAAAAACGTGTCTTTGGAGTTGGGCGGCAAGTCCCCGAACATCGTCTTTGCCGATGCAGATTTTGATAAGGCCATTGAAGGATGTTTGTTCGCCATTTACTTTAACCAGGGTCAGGTCTGCTGTGCCGGTAGCCGTCTCTTTGTGGAAGACAGCATCTACGACAAATTTGTAGAGACCTTTGTTCAGCGGGCCAAGCAAATCCGGGTTGGTAACCCCTTGGAGACCGATACCCAAATGGGTGCTTTGGTCAGTAAGGACCAAATGGAAAAAGTCTTGGCATACATTGAAAAAGGTCAAAAAGAAGGCGCAAAACTGCTGACCGGTGGCAAACAGCGCACGGATCTGCCAGGCTACTTCATTGAGCCCACCGTCTTTGCGGAAGTCAAGAATGATATGTGCATTGCCAAAGAAGAGATCTTTGGACCTGTGGTCAGTATCATTCGCTTTAAAGGTGAAGAAGATGTGGTACGCCAAGCAAATGATACCATTTATGGCTTGGCTAGCGCTGTTTGGACCCGTGATCTGACCAAGGCTCACCGTGTTGCCCGGGCCATCCAGGCAGGAACCGTTTGGGTGAATTGTTACAACCAATTGCCCAACGAGTCTCCTTTCGGAGGCTACAAGCAGTCCGGCATTGGCCGTGAGTTGGGCATCCATGCGTTGGAGCTGTATACCCAGGTCAAAAACGTTTACGTGGATTTGAACGAAAAACCGATGAACTGGTACAAATCCTAGGATAGGCTTTTTTCCAAGTCACGTTCTAACGTAAATTAAAAGAGGCGTTGAAAAACGCCTCTTTCTTTGTCTGCTGTATGATTGATGGTAGAGAAAATAACGTCTCAGGACGCCCAGAAGTTATCCCAATCTTCAATATCGCTCGTATCAAAGTGGCTGCGAGTCAGAGCACGGAGCTGTTCCTGTTCTCGATGCCGGTTCTTTATCGAGGGTGGCTTTTTGCCATGGGGCTTTCGATCGTCTTCTCGGCTGTGGTTGGTTTTCGGTTTGGTGAGTTGTTTTTGCATGGGTCCTCCAGAATTTGTACCCCCCTGAGCTCACTGTGAATTCTACATGGATTTGAAATAAGGGCCATCACCTAAGTGGTGGGATTCCAGTCAAGGTCCTGGATGAATGGATTTCCCAATATGAAACATGTTTTTATCCAGAGGGAGCCCGACTAACAAGGGTGCTAATAGAATCCCGAGAGACGTGAAAAAAACAGATAGTAATTCAAATTAAAGATGAAATAAGTGCTGATATTTAATATTTGGTTACAATTTGTGGCCTTGCCTAGCAACTTTTTTTTTGAGAAGGTTTAATCTGAGTATGAAAGACATTGTTCTAAACGTCGCTCAAGCGAACCATCATCATCAGCACCATCCCATAAGGAGATGATGGTCGCATCACGTGCTGTTTAACAAGATTTGCTGAAGCCACTGTCATCTCCCTTCCGGAACCGACAGTGGTTTCTTCTTTGCTTGAATTTTTCCAAGGTTACCCCCGTTCTATCTACTCTGAGACCCTGATTTATGACCCTTATCACTCCGAGCCAACGCCCCATAAATCTTCAAAGCCAGTCGCTACGATTTGGCAGTGGGATGGCTGCGCCTGCCAAAAAGGGGTCTTCCGTGGGGCAATTCCTGAAAGAGCTGCACAGCAATCGAGCCACCGGGATGATCATTGAGGACATCTTTGGCTTTGTCATTTTCCGTACTCTATTAGACCTGTATCGCCAATATTTCTTCGAGAAAACAGAAGATAATCAGCCTAAGCTCAATTTGCCTGCGGCAAAAGAGCGTTTGTATCGGGAATTTGCATCTATTTTTACGGATAACTTTATGGGTGGGATCTTGGCTTATACCATTGGTGCCGGTGTTACACGCCTAGGATCCCGTAATGTCGCTAACCAGTTTATTTCCCACGAAACCCTGGAACTCTTCCAAAAAGTGGTTGGCAACGGCAAGACGATCCGGTCTAGCGGTGACTTCATTCGCCAGCTGTGTACCCACTTATATGGCCAGGGAGCCACAAGTGCTGATGTGGCGGCCATGATGAACAAGGTCATTTATCCTCAAAGTAAAGCCGATTTAACGAAGAAAGCCATGGAGATTGCTAAAAAGCTGGGCTTGAAGACCATGGATATCCCCGGCAAGCCGTATACCGTCAACGGGATCATGGACGATGCCTCGTTGTTTATCAAACAGATGGGCAAGAATAAGTCTGTCTGGGCAAAATCTGGCTGGGGAGTTGAGGCCAAATCGGTTCTTGCCAATACAGCAAGGTTAAACAAATGGCGAATTCCCATCAGTATTGGGGCCGCGATGGCGCTGACTTTTGCTGTGCCCTATGTCATTCGGGCCATGACTCGAAAGGAATATGGGATTGACAGTTATCCTGGAGAGATGGGGTTACGTCAACTCAAGAAAGTAGATAATCAGGCCCAAGAGAAGAAGACCTGGTTACAGAATGCCTTTCCTTATCTCAATGAAAGCCTGAAGAATGGCAATCCGGTTCCCTTGTTACTCTCGTTGGTTCCTTTGCCATTTGCGGCTGGGCTCATTAATTCAACCAACCTTTCGAATGGAGTGTGGAATAAGGTATTAAACCTGCCTGGAAAAGGTTTTCTGGAACGTCTGACCAAGATGTTTCAGTTTGGCAAGGGCTTTCCCTTTACTACGCAACAACAAATGGCGTCATGCTTTGCGTTTCTGATAGCCTCTCGTCTGATGACCTCGCGAAGTGACATTGAATTTCGGGAGCGAATGGTAGACTCCTTCCTGGGCTGGTCCGTGTGGATTCTGGCAACGCCGATGCTCAAGCGAATGTTTGCCCAATGGTGGGATAAAACCAACAAGACACAGCTCACCAAGACGGTTGGCAAACAGGTGATGCTCCGGACCGAAGCCGAGATTGCCATGTTGCCCAAAGCCATTCGAGGCGTCACCTCTCGTATCTTTACCCGGATGAACTGGGTGACCTTAGGAATTACTGTGGCCATGCTTGGGATTGTAGAGCCATTGATCGGCATTAAGTGGACAGAATGGCAGGCCAAGCGCGACAAAAAGAAGCAGGCCGCTCAAGCTGAGGCAAGCCAAAAGATGCAACCAGCGATTGATTTGGAGATTTTAATGAAGCAATTGCAAGCTCGCCAGAAGCTGCAGACCAGTCTTGTTGGCAATCGCTTCTTCGCTGCTGGCAATACTGCATCAAATCGGGCGTAATCGGGCATATGGTAAAATCAACATGGGTGATGGGGATGACTCCAAAGGACCCTGCTTCATTGCAGCATAAGAACGCAGCAAATTATTAACAATTGTGAAGAACGTCCCGGAAAGCTATCACAAAACCGGCTTGAGGGGAGTTTATGAACTATCTTTAGAACACAGAACGATGTTGAGGAGGAAACCCGTTTATGGTGCTTCAGGCGCAAATTGCGCAACAGTTGGAGCAAGGTCTGGTAAAGCATGGCCCCGAAGTGATGGCTAAGCTTGGCCTGTCTCGTTTCATTCCGGCAGCTGTCTTAACGACGTTTTTGACGACCATCGCCACCCCCATGGTGTTGGATCTATTTCACAAGCTCTTTAAAGTTGTCTCTTCGATTGTGACCTATCCCTTTCGGGCCTTTAGTAACAAGGTTGAAGAGACAATAAAGAAACGGGAAAAGCCAACGAAACCCGTGGAAGATGATACAGACATTGGCGATGTGGAAACACCCGCCGGTGGTAAGTTGGATGTTCTGGATGGGAAGCTTGATGAGATCGCCAACAAGTTGGGACGTTTAAATACCATTTCCAAACGTCTGGATGCCTTAGAGAAACGGGTTAAAGCCGTTGAAGGACTCGAGGCTCCCGAGCAGCAAGGCAAGGTCAAAAAGAGTGCCCACCCGGATGTGGTGCGGCGGGCCATTGCCGATCCTGCGCGTCGGGATCGCCTGTTCTCCAACAACTAGGCATTATCATTTGTCCCGTTTGATGAGCAGGACAGTGCGCTTGCTTGCCAAGCCAGGTTTAAAATGCCAACGTTGTGGGAATAATAGTCAAAAAACGCCACCAAACGGGTGTGTTCCCCGGTACATCTCGTAAAACGAATCGTTTGCTTCGTTAAAGCGCGACAAATCTCGACAAAACGCGTCGAAACCCCTGTTTTTTTAAGTGTTGTTCCTGGAAATCCTTGCTATTAAGGCGTCTTCCCTGGTTAATGTTTTGGAATTGACGCGAAACCGACGCGCAAGTGTCGATCCGCTGTCGATCGACTGACGTGATTCTGTCGCATGAGTGTCGATTCCAGAGGTACTCTGCTGAGGCCATGGGTGTTACGGCAAGAAGCCCCTCTGACAACAATCAGCGGCAGGTATCACCAAGCCCTTAGGGGTGTCGTCATGTCAGGCAGAGTTTACGTTTGGTTACGAAACCTTGACCTGAAGCCTGGATATGAGACAATTCTAAACTTGTTGTAGTAATGTGTTGGGACTGAGGATGAGAACGGAGCGAACGGCCTGGCCTACTGTGCGAATGGCTGGAACAACCAAAACAGCGGCGGGTTCTGGTGTTATAAACCCCTTGATAGGTATTAAGCAACTTGCCCGTACGGTTTCCTGGAAACCCCAGGAGGCTGAGCCAGTAAAGTCCTCTTCGATTCTTCTGCCCACGGATATTCCCAAAACACGAACCCCGGAGCAGTTTATCCAACATAGTCTTGTAGATGGTGTGATTGCTTACTACCAGACGATTCAGGAGGCGTTGAAGCCTCTGGAGAGTACTTCAAAAACACAAGGGGGCATTCATCAGGTACCCAAGTTAGGTTTATCTGTTCTCACGGATGATCGGTTGACGAAACTGGAGCAGGCCCGTAAGGCGTTTCAGGAAGTGCGTCTGGATATGGAAATTCAAGGGATTCACCAATTAGACATGCCCTCTTTAGCGACCAAGACGTTACCGGCTGGGCCTATTTCCCAGCAGCGTGAGGCGTTTCTAGAAATGGCAATTTCGGAGGAGGGGCGTGAGTGGTTATGGCAGACCGCCCATCGTTTATTCCGTATTTCCCAATCATTAGCCCCAGAGATACCCATCTCCGATGTGCCCTCTTCAGACTCTCAAGATAAAGGTGATTCGTCTCACACGACGGTTCAGGCCTACCTGGACCGGGTTAAACAACTTTCCTCCAGAACGCCCGAGTGGTATGAATCCCGAGGGACTGCCAAAGCCATATTGTCTTACTATCGGCGCTTGGAAAAAGTTTTATCGCTCGATCCTATCCAACTGATGAAATCATCTGCAGCGACAGCGACTTGGATTCCGGGTAAGGGGTTACAGACGCATGGTGTCGCTGAGAAGTCGGTTGTGATGCCTCAGGTTTCTTTGCCCAACCTGTTGGCTGCTTCGAAAACCTTTGAGGCACTGCAGGCTTCGCCGCTGCTTGCTCCTTTAAAGGATAAGCCTGTAAAACAACAAGTATCATACTTGCTGAATCAGGCTTTAAAACAGCCTCATACGGCAAAGCATACAGCAACACAGCTCTTCGAATTGCTGGATTCATTAACTATGCCTAAGCTTTAGGGGCAGGGCTGCGTTCGATTAGAAATGCAGCTGAAGCACTCGATTATCGGCTTCGGTACGCATATCCACCGGCGTCAGTTTATTGGCAAATTGAACAACCACGCGTACTGTGGACTCGTCAAATTGGCCCGCTTTGCAGCTTTGAATGTTAGGGTTGTTCTGAGGAATAGCCCGCATCAAGGATTTGGAAGCCAACACCGCCGGGGAAATATCGACCACATAGCGGTCAGGTTCACTCAGGGTAAAACTCTTTTTAACTGATATCGGGGTCTTGGCCGAAACCAATGTCAGCGTGTTTTCGTCGAAGTATATGTCATGAATGACACTTAAGAGTGAATTTGAAACAGGGCCCAGTACTGAATCCACTGTATCCGAGGAGCTATGGGTTGAAGGGGTGGCGTTACGCGGGTCTTCAGCTGTCCTAGAGGGGGGCTGAGAGGCAGATGATCTGAGTGGGATAGCGTCCGTATCTGCCGATTTTTCGCTGCTGGATACCCCATTCGCTTCGGCTTGGAGGCTTGGGGATTGGACAGCCCCTGCAAAAAACACTCGAGGGTTTTTCGCTCGTAAAAACACGATTTTTAGACCTTTAGTATCGGCCTCCGTGGAAATCGGTATGGTGGGGGCGGTTGAATAGAGGTCTACGTCGACTTTGACGGCAGGAATTCCTTCAATGGCTCGCTGGTTGAGGGTAATGCTTTTAACGATAGGGTCATCCTGAATCGGCAGGGTTAGGGGAGTAGGTTGCAGTGTGGTATTCGGGAGCAAAAAGGAAACTTGTCTGAGTCGGGTGTTATGGCTTAATTTACTCGGTTCAAATGGAGCTTGAGTGGTATTTTCTATCAATAATTCCCCGTTCAGCGAGTCGTATTGGATTTGTTTAATCAGTTTACTGGGAGTATCGCTCCAAGCAGCAGGGACCAAGGTGCTAATACCTAGAAATAAAGATAGACAAACAGCTGTCATCTTGGGTAAGTGCATTTGCCGCTCCCTTCGAACCATTTAAAACACGTATTGCTATATGATAACAGCTGAATCGGCTTTTGCGCCAACCCATATCGATGCTGTGGAAAACCGGGGCGGTATCGTGTGGGTTAAGTCTGGATGCTTCATAGGCCACTATGTGGAGGATATTGCAAAAATTTACAAGATTTACTCACAGTTTTTGGGGAATCAACCGATACTTCCGCATTACTGTACATTGGTCCACATGGGTGGCCACTGGAGGAAAGACATCCTATGCGTCGTGGAGTCGCAGGCTTTACACTTGCCGAACTTTTGATTGCGCTGGCCTTGCTAGGGGTCATTGCAGCCTTTACCATTCCTAAGGTCTTGCAGACATCGGGAGTCCAGGAAGCAACCGCAAAAACCGTGGAAGCCATTGCAACACTGGAGCAGGCATTTTATATTTTGCGCCTTCAGAATGCCGTGGATCCGGAAAAAGACCTCTATGGCAATCTGAACCCTATCCTGAACTCAATAGCAGGCTCACCCGAGGCTGCAGATGCAGCCAATGGACCCTATGGGGGTTCAGAGTTTCAGGGGCAGAATGGAACCCCACACCCCTGTACCAGCTCCGCCCTGAGCGGGAAAAAAGGATGGATCGTTCTGCCCAGCGGGGTGGTCATTTCCGGTTTGGCGGAAAATGAGCTGTTAACCGAGCCACCTCAAAATAACGGCACGCAACCGAATGTGAATGTATGTTTTGACTATAACGGAGCCAAGCCCCCTAATCGGGTGGGTAGTGATGTCTTTGTGGGCACTTTTAATCAGTGGGGTGACTTTGATGTGGGGCAAGGCACGGCATTTACCCCAAGAGATGGTCAGAAAGCGTTTTATTGGGGGAATAACCAGGAAATTGTTTTTGGCCGTAATGGTGCACGTTTAGATACCGCTCCCTGGAATACCACGCTGGGCAGTGCCGGGAATGTTCTGGTTCGATAAAATAGTTTGAAATACGTTACACAGGGCGAGATAAGCGGCCACGTACCAAATCCGCAGCAGTAGTTAATTCTTCCACTTTGGTTAAGTCCATTGTGGGGCGAAGGTCTTGCGTCGTTACCGGAGACTTTTTCAAGGTCTGAGAAACGACCAGGCCATCTGCAGCTTCAAGATACAAGCTTGAATCGGCAATTAACTGGTTAAATTCATAGAAAACAGGAGCATCAATGCCCTGAGAGACCTGTTGAATCTCTTGTGGTGACAGATGAGTGTCTTTCAGGATGATGCCGTCAGCGCCTCCGGGTTCAAGGGCCTGAAGCGCCAAAGATTTCAGTGAGAGCTGGTCGGAGTGCTCCAGATGACTCATTTTAGGAACCATCCGGTCGAGAGACACATCCGCATAAATGGCAATGTCTTCCACCTGAAGGCTATGTTTATAGGCCAACAGATCGCGATACTTGCCTTCCAGAAGTCCGGCATCGGAAATGCCCACCCCCGTAAGAAGGTTCACCCGGATGAATTTAGCGCCAACGTTCATGGCAATGGCCAGGGCTGTTTCCGGGTCGTTGCGAAGCACATTAATGCCAATGGGCAAGTGAGTAAAGTGCATAATTCGGCGAATAATCAAGCCCATGGCAATGGCGCCGGCCATATCCATGCGCTCGGCAGCATAGGGGGCATCAAAGGTATTTTCCACAAGAATGCCATCCACACCCCCGGTGGCCAAAGCAGTGGCCTCCTGTTCTGCCCGGGCAATCACCTGATCAATACGCCCATTCCACCCGATGGAGCCGGGGAGGGGAAGAAGTTGCAAAACACCGATAATGGGTTTTGGTTTATCAAAGACTTTTGAATTCATACTGTTTATTTTAATCTGTCATTGTAGAAAATAAAGAGGGAACGATGCGCCATCCGATAGTTGCCATTGTAGGTCGGCCCAATGTGGGAAAATCCACCTTGGTAAACCGAATTGTTGGGTCTCGACAAGCGATTGTCGATGACCTTCCTGGGGTTACACGAGATAGGGCCTATTATGACGGTGAATGGCTTGGAAAGCGTTTTGTGCTCGTGGACACAGGTGGCTTAGCGCCTGGAGAAGAAGATTTATTTGCCAGTAAGGTCAACGAACAGGTCGTCGTTGCCTTGGAAGAAGCCGATGTCGTGGTCTTTGTTGTCGATGCGGTCACGGGGATTACGGAAACCGATCGGGAAGTGGCGCGCTTGCTCAGAAAGTTTGACAAGCCCGTTCTCTTGGCCGTCAACAAAGTGGATACCAAAGCCCAGTTAGGTGATGCCGCTGAATTCTATGGTTTGAGTCTTGGAGATCCTTTGCCCATCTCTGCCATGCATGGCACGGTGGGCGTGGGTGATATGTTAGACAAAATCTTTGAGGCCATCAAAACCTTACCCTATTTCGATGATTTGACCTTTGCAGAAGAAAACCCCAAAACCCTCCGTTTGGCCTTTGTGGGGCGTCCCAATGTGGGTAAGTCGTCCCTGGTAAACCAATTGATTGGTGAAGAGAGAACCATTGTGAGTGATGTGGCAGGCACGACACGTGATGCCATTGATACTGATGTCGAATGGCATGACTACACCTTTACCTTGGTCGATACGGCCGGGATTCGTAAAAAGGGAAAAGTGTCTTATGGCGTGGAAATGTTCTCTGTGGATCGGGCCATTCGCTCGTTAAGAAGAGCGGACATTACCGTTTTGGTGATTGATGCTACCGAAGGTGTCACCGATCAGGACAAGCGCATCATTGAAACCAGCAATAAGGCCGGTAAAGGCTTACTGTTGGTGATGAACAAATGGGACCTGATTCCCGAGAAGTCGACCAAGTCCACCAAGGAGGCAGAGAAAAAGCTTTACGCTGAAATCCCCCATGCAGCATTTGCGCCGGTCATTTTTACCAGTGCCATCACCAGACAGCGTGTCGAGCGGATTTTCGAGATGGCCCTGAAGATACACGAGAATGCCCAACGACGGATTCAGACCAGTGTCGTCAATCAACTTCTGCTGGATGCCTATACCTCTTCTCCGCCACCGCCCTTCAAGAACAAGCGACTTAAGATTTATTACGGCACTCAGGTCGATGTCTCTCCTCCCACGTTTCTCTTATTCGTCAACAGTGATAAACTACTCAAGGATTCGTACAAGCGCTATCTTGAAAATCGAATCCGCGCCAACATTGAGTTCATGGGAACCCCGTTGGTGCTTGCATGTCGCAGCAAGGATGAGAAGGATACCAAGGGATGACCTTGAACGCCATACTCTACATTCTGTTTGCTTATCTTGTGGGGGCTGTCCCATTTGGGTACATCATTGCGAAACAGCTAAAAGGAATTGATATCCGAGAGCATGGCAGTGGCAATGTGGGTGCAACCAATGTCAAACGGGTTGTGGGGAATAAAGCAGGCTTGGCAACGTTGGTTTTGGATGGGTTGAAAGGGGCACTGGCGGTTTTAGGAGCAAAGCTTCTGTTCCCCGTCTCTGCCGATGCTTATGAATTGGTTCCGGTTTTGGCGGGGGTGGCCGCTATTTTAGGACACAGCAAGTCGGTCTTTATTGGGTTCAAAGGGGGGAAATCGGTGATTACCAGCCTTGGGGTCATTGTGGTTTTAGAGCCTTTGGTAGCCTTGGTGGTGGCACCCATTGCCATTGGCGTCATGAAGCTGACCCGTTATGTTTCTGTAGGGTCTATGCTTGGGGCGGTCTTGGCCCCTATTGCTGTGTGGTTCCTCCATGGGCCCTTAAGCCATTTGGTTTTGTTTACATTTATGGCGCTCTATATTGTCTATCTGCATCGAAGCAATATTCAACGGCTGCTTCAGCACCAGGAGAATCGGATATGAAGATAGGAGTCTTAGGCGCAGGCAGTTGGGGATTAACGTTATCATGGCTTTGGGCGAATCCACCTGCTGCAGTGCACGGCAAGGTGGTCGAGTCCGCCGATGTTTGGCTGTGGGATCGAAAGCTGGAGAAGATTCAGGCCATTTCCCAAAACAGGCACCTAACCTTTCCGCTGGAAATGACCCTACCGGATAATGTGATGCTCGTTGAGAATCTTGCCCAAGAGTTGAAAGACACCAAAGTAGTGGTCTTGGCGGTGACAGCCGAAGGGACGCGTGATGTGTGTCGCCAGCTGGCTGAAGCCGGATTACCCAGAAGCGCCATTATTGTAAACACCTCAAAAGGTATTGAGCTGACCTCGTTGAAGCGCTTGTCTCAAGTGATTCAAGAAGAGCTGCCCCGCAATCCCCAGGCCGTGTTATCGGGGCCTACGTTGGCAAAAGAAATGTTGCTGGGGCTACCCACAGCCGCCTCTATTGCCTCTGAAGACCTCGATATTGCCGAGCAACTCCAAACCTGCTTAACTCGCGACTACCGTCTTCGGCTATACTCCAATCCCGATGTCACCGGCGTGGAGTTGGGCGGTGCCTTGAAGAACATATTTGCCATTAGTAGCGGTTATATTTCTGGGAAAAATCTGGGTGACAATGCCCGAGCAGCTTTGTTAACTCGAGGGCTTGCTGAGATGACTCGCTTTAGCCTTCGTCTGGGAGCTCAAGAGATGACTTTATATGGCTTAAGCGGTCTGGGTGACCTTTTGGCAACCAGTAACAGTCCCTTGAGCCGGAATTTTCAGGTCGGGCACATGTTGGCTCAAGGCAAAACCTTGCCTGAAATTCTGACCGAGATCAAGGTGGTAGCTGAGGGCGTGCAGACGGCACAGGCCGTCAATCGTCTCGCTCAGAAACTGGATTTGGATATGCCCATTGTGCATGAAATCAACCGTGCTCTCTTTGAATCCCCGTCCGAGGATCTGTTGATTCGAAGCCTGATGAGCCGTAAATTGAAATCCGAGAAGGTTTCCACCGTCTAAACTCTTATGCTGGTTTCAGCGAATCAGGCTTTCTAATTTTGAGTCCCAGTACTTGTGACCGGTAATTGTCGAACGTCAGGTTTCAGCAATGGCGTTTGAGGCCGGATGAATACTGCCATGGAATTGCCCTCTGTACAAGGTGGCTCCCGATGTTGGATGATAATGGAAGCTCGCAGTTGGAATGAGAATTGGAACAGGAATGAACACCGGTGATATTGCTTGGGTTTTAATGTCGTCGTGTCTGATTATGCTAATGACACCCGCGGTTGGCTTGTTTTATGGCGGCATGGTGCGTCGTAAAAACCTGCTATCGACGATTATGCTTAGTTTTTCTGTTTTGATTGTCATTACCCTGCAATGGGTTCTCTTCGGCTATAGTTTGTCGTTCGGGCCCGACAAAGGGCACCTGATTGGCGGTTTGGAGTGGTTTGCGTTAAACGGCGTGGGCGAAATGCCTCATGCCGTTTATGCTGCGACGATTCCCCATATGGCGTTTATGATGTTTCAGATGAAATTTGCGGTCATTACGCCAGCACTCATCTCAGGGGCTTTTGTTGAGCGAGTGCGTTTCAGTGCGTTTTTAATTTTCATGGTGCTGTGGTCCACCCTGGTGTATGACCCCATGGCTCACTGGATGTGGGGCGAAGGCGGCTGGCTCCGAAATTTGGGGGCCCTTGATTTTGCGGGTGGGACCGTCATTCATATTACCTCGGGTGTGGCTGCGCTAACGGCAGCACTTGTCATTCGAAAGCGAAAAGGCTATGGGCGCATCAATTATGAACCCTACAGTATTGTCTTAACCCTTTTGGGCTCTATTTTATTGTGGTTTGGGTGGTTTGGCTTCAACGGTGGCAGTGCTCTGGCCGCCAATGGTGTGGCTGTGCATGCCATTATCACCACCAATGTGGCGGCAGCGGCCTCGGCACTTACATGGATGATTATCAGTTGGCGCTCCCATCGGCCCGGCGTCATGGGCGTTGCCACGGGTACTGTTGTAGGTTTAGTAGCCATTACACCAGCATGTGGCTATGTGGGCATACTGCCTGCCATTATTATTGGTATCGGCGGCGCTCTGACATCCTATAGCTGTATTTTGCTTCGGAATAAATGGAATATTGATGAGACCCTGGATGTGTGGGCCTGTCATGGGATGGCCGGGACCTGGGGGGCTATTGCAACGGGGATATTCGCAAGTAAGGCCATCAATCCCAATGGAGCCGATGGCTTAATGTATGGCAATGTCAATCTGTTTTTGGTCCAGTTGGCCTCGGTTGTCGTGGCCTGGGTCTTTTCGGCGGCGATGACCTTTCTGATTGCCAAAGCCATCAGCAAAACATGGGGCTTAAGTGTGGGTGAGGCCGAGGAAGAAGTGGGCCTGGATATTTCCCAACACGGTGAAGAAGCCTATGCAAGCGTCTAATAGGGAGCATCGACCGCAATGAAGAAGATCGAAGCCATTATTAAAGAAGAAAACCTGGATGCCGTGAAAGACGCCCTTGAGGCAGCAGGTTTTATTGGGATGACCGTCTATTCCGTCAAAGGTCGGGGAATGGGCGGGGGGATCACCCTGGAATGGCGAGCCGGGACCTACAAAGTGGATTTCCTCCACAAGATTATGCTGATGATTGTTGTTCCCGAGTCGGACTATCAGAAGGTGGTGGATATCATTGTCGAGATTTGCCGGGCTGATGTTGCCAGCGGGGCTGGAAAAATATTTGTTTCCACCGTCGACGAGGTTATTCGCATTCGGACAGGGGAGCGTAACGAGGCTGCGTTGACCGGCAGCTCCAGGGCATGATTGTCTAGAGCGTTTTTCAAATTTGTTCTATGGGGATGAAACGGCAGATTCTGCCGTTCCTCGCGTCTGGGCAATCGGTATGTATGGATGGAGGTCAAAGGGTCAAAAGGCGACTTTTTTAGGGCCTTGTCAAAAACCGCCCGGAGAAAAGTATCCGAGCGGTTTTAATATGATTTATTTGGAGTGGCTTAGCCTTCGTCATCCGTTTGCGGAGGCTCGGCTTGAGTTTGAGCTTCGCTTTGAGGAGCTGCATCGGCTGCTGTGCCACCATTGGTTGCGCCGCCTTGACCACCCGTCACGTTGAGCGCATATAAACCGAGGTTTTCGACTTTGCCGGTCTCTTTGTTACGCTTTTCGAAGGTGGTGTCGGCTTGACTCAACAGATCGTTGCCACGACCATCAAAGTTGCGCCGTAAGCTTTTAGCATCATCACCCACGGTCATCTTGATGATACCGGCTTGGGATAAGCTCATAGCTGTTGAGTTAAAGCCACTGGTCTTGATTTTTAGACCGTAGTCTTTCTCGAGTTTGGCCAGATCTTTTTCATCCAAGACATCATCTTTGTCCGAGATGAGATTTTCTTTCTTTGCGATGGCTTTAAGGGCATCATAGCCATCTTTAATATTGGCATTGGTAATGCCGAACTTTGACAGGTCCGTGTTGACCCCCAGGGTTTCTGTGAGGTTTTCACCGGAGATACCGTCTTTATCAGCATCAATGACCAGTAGACCTTGACCATTGGCAATATCGTTTAAGGTCACTCGGTTCTGGTTGTTGCGATCGGTGGCAACTTGAACCGACTTATCGCTGGTAAGTTTGCCATCTTTTTTCAAATCCAGGACCAAGGGCGTGCCACTGGGCTCTTTTGGCTTGGGTGGCGGGGTTGGGCCAGGTTTTGGACCGGGCTTAGGACCGGGTTTCGGTTTTTCCTCTTCCTCATCCTCCATCAAGGTAATGAGGAGGGCGATTAGAGCAAAGAGGAATTGCGGATTTTGTTGCTGCGGCTGCGGCTTCGGTTGCGGTTGAGGTTGTGGAAGCGGCATTGGCATTGGCGCCGGAGTGGGTACCGGAACAATGATGGGTTGAATAATGGGTTGCTGGGGTTCAGGGGTGGGTAAGCCTACAGGGAAGCCACCTCCTGGGAACCCTCCAGGCGACCATCCACCTGGAAATCCTCCGCCCGGGAACCCTCCAGGTGACCATCCACCTGGGAATCCTCCACCTGGGAATCCTCCACCCGGGAATCCGCTACCAGGGAAGCCTCCTGGGAATCCTCCGCCTGGAAAACCACCGCCGGGAAAACCACCGGGCATACCACCGCCGGGAAATCCACCAGGCATACCGCCACCTGGAAATCCTCCGCCGGGGAAGCCGCCACCCGGGAACTGACCACCGGGAGCACCTCCGCCAGGGAACTGACCGCCAGGAACTTGGCCACCCGGTTGTTGACCACCAGGTTGTGGGCCGGGCATAGGCTGGGGTTGTTGAGGAGCTGAGAAAGGCTGATTAAAGCCACCAAACGTAGAATCCACACCGAGTTGGGGGCCACCAATCATTACCGAATAATTGAGATTCTGCTGGTTATTACCATCGTAATTAACCATATTCTGGCTAAACGTTTGGTTAAACGAATAGCTATTATTGCTCGTAAGCTGGTTATTACTATTAAACATGAGGCGAAACTCCTAACTCATCAAATCACAGAGAGAAAAATACACTCAATGTCTTACCTATGTGTATAAAAACAATTAATAAAATGTTTATGATATATTGCAAACAATTGTAAATATTTTATTAATATTGGGTGCTTTCCTAAGCTACTACGGCTTTTCGGGATTTGAAGTCGGACAAAAAACGAGCCCCCTCGATCGGTTCATGGATCAGAGGGGGAATACTAGTTTGACTGGGGCAGTTGATGATTAAAGCCCGTTAAGGGCTAAAATAAGTCTTGCTTAACAAGCCAGAGGTGATTTGGAGGCCCCTTCTTTTTTATTCATTAAAAGGGTCATCAGCACCATCATCAACATTATCATAAGGTTATTGTTGCTGTTTTTGGGCGCATCGGTTTTTGGGGCTTTAGGGGTTTCAGGCAATGATGGAGGAGATATCACAATCCCTGGGAGCGTCACAATGGGAGGGAGAAGACGCGGGTTCGATTCGGCCAGGGGGTTACGAAACCCTTCGACACCATTATTACCAATGATCAAGTTGCTGTTTACCACCGGCAGTCCGGCAGCCATAATATTGCGAGGTGTAAGATTTGCAAGCGAAAACATACACAGAACTCCTAACACATCAAACTGAGCACGAGAAGAACAAAGCGATATAATATTGTCTTGTAAATATAAAAAAACAATAAAAAAGGTTTTTGATGCATTGTTACATCATGTAACAGCGTGGCCCTTAAGACAGTGCTCCAGAGCATTTGATTGAAATGCGTCGGTTAAGGATTAGGTTTAAACTTCTCGGCTGGAAGGAGAGTAGGTATCTGCAGCAGGTTGGCCGGTATTGAAGGTAAAGGTGCGAAATCCGTCCATCCAGGATTCCATAAGACGTTTTCGGTTTTGAGAAAGCTCAGCGGCAATCATTCCGGTCCAGAACTGCAGCATCATGGTGTAAAAAATCTCCTGATGTCCGTAGTTTTAGGATACCGCAGTTGGAAGGCATTGGCTATTAACGCAAGCTTAAGATTGTCGATGTCGTTATGGGACAAAAATAAATTAGCGCAGGCCCGGCTTGTTAAAGAGTCGCACATCGTCAATACAGCGCATTAAGTGTGGGACTCGCCTGGGCCTGCGCTAAATTTGAATTCTGTATTTGAATAAAAACATGCTTGACCCAAAAATTGCTGACACATTTTGTTGTCTAGGGAAGTCGGTAAATGAGACAAAGCTCCTGACGTTTGGGGTGTTGGGAATTTGATTCGACCATGTGAGAATCTGGGAAAGAAGGTTATGGAAAACGAGGGAGGTGAAAACAAAGATGAGGGTCCACGCAGGCATGCCAAGGATGGGTTATCGCTTTGAGGGCAGTCGACCTAGAGTCAGGGTTTCTGAAGAAGCATTTCAGCAGATTAAAGCTCGGGTTAACACGGCACTGGGTGTAACGGTAGTGACGGCCGAAGAGAAAACTCCCAATGGCAAGCACCTGTATACCACCTACAGTACTCTGGGAGAGCGAGACACCTTGTTGGCCAAGCTGAAGACTCTGGGGGCCAAAAAAATTCCAAAATCTCCATATGAATCCCAAGGCTTTATCAAGCTAAAGCTTGAGGGTGTGGTCATCAAACTGGTTGATTACACCGATTATGTTGAAATGATGGGTGGCTAGGGAACAACGAAAAAGAGCGGCCTCAAATCAAGAGCCGCTCTTGTCAAAAAATTAAAGATAGATGGTGCCGAGGACAGGACTTGAACCTGCACGAGTCTCCCCACGTGCACCTGAAGCACGCGTGTCTACCATTCCACCACCTCGGCATAACCGGTAGGGCTTACTGGAAGCTTTGATATCTTACATCAAGAGGGTTGCCAAATGCAAACGACAGTAAACAGGCAAAAAAAACCCTCTCCGATTGGGAGAGGGGATTCAATTTTAGGTTGGGAGTGAGGGGGAAAATAAACTTAGTAATGCGGGGTTGTGTGTTGCAGTTCGTATTACTTACTGTTGATAGTAGTATTTTAGATCGAAAAGTGATGAGCACAACCCTAATTGAGCAGAAGGTTTACAAATTGTTACATGTGTCTTTTGTAGAATGCCTGTCAGGACACCATTTTTTGCCACTGGTGAGGAAAAGTTTTGAGGCCGTTATCTTCGTAATGGAATTAAACACTGTTTTAATTTGTGTTGTAATTTTTCTACTAATTTTGTAATGAATAAAAAGCAGAGTTCAGCCCAGGGCTTTGGCCCTGCCGCTTTTTATTGGGTATATCGTGGAAACTCAGGGATGAAGTGAAGAGAAGCCTTGACGCTAAGCATAATTCTATGGGCTTCAAGGAGAATTATTCCCATTTATCTCAAAAGCGGGTATCCCAGCGGACGAATTTCACTTGTTCGAAGGATTCGACGGTATGACACCGATATTTATAATGTGATATAAAGCAACCGATAAGGTACATTCCCATGATTTCGGATTCCATTTTGAATACGGTGCGGCAGTTACAGATGTTTTTAGAGGGGTTTGGTGAAGCTACACAAGCGTATTCCATAACAGAACAGCGGCTGGAAGAAGGTATTCTTTTGGCCCATAAACTGAAAACCCGAGCCGCTATGGCCAGTGTGGCCCATGTACAGCAATATGCTGCACAAATCGAGCAATTGCTGAACGCAATGGCTATGCAGTCTCAGGTGGCTATTCAAGGGATGATTTTTGAGGCTGAGTACCCTCGCATCTACAATGCCTTTTGTCAGGCGTCAGAGGCTTACCATAAAGCTCAAGACCAACGCAAACCGGAAGGTACGTTGGTAAATTTGGTCCATGACCTGTATGACTTGCAACGCGATGAAGAAATGGATGAGCCGGAATTGCTTTCACCCTTGCTCACTTTTTCATCCCGGCGTGCCAAAGTAACGCTATCGGAAAAGGCTTCACTGGCTCAGTTGGGTCGAAGTTTTATGCCCTGGGTGGTTCAGGCGGCCTCAGAAAATGGGAAACACATTTCAGCCCAGTTTTCTCTGCCACAGACGCTCATGGTTCGTGACGAGATCATGGATTCACTTCAAACCATCCTGATCCATTTGTTTCGAAATGCCGTGTTTCATGGGATAGAAGCCCCCGAGGATCGGGTTCAGCGGGGGAAATCTGAGACCGGTGTCATTCGTCTGAGTGCAGATGTCGAGGGGGACCATGTGATTTTGACCCTGGAAGATGACGGAAGAGGCCTATCTTCTCGCAATCCGGTGAAGACCCCCGATCTGTTTTCCTTGGAGTCAGAGCCAAGTGACCGGGTCACTGAAAATGCGGCCCTGGAAACCTCGATCTATGCGACAACAAACGTCCAAACGGGCTTGGGAATTGGCCTGCATATTGTCCAATCAAAAATGAGTCAACTGAGTGGAAGTATTGAAATAAATGCTCAGGAAAATCAAGGAACCGCTGTTGTCTTACGGCTGCCACGCTGTCATTTCCTGCATTTGGACGAGGCTATGGGCGCCTAAGCGCTGTTGGTTACTGATGATGAACCTGCCCAAGAGGCTAGAAAACATTTTGTATTCAAGGTATAATATAAATGTAAATACCAAATTAGGGATGTTATAACGGATTGGTCACTACAAACACAACCGTCACGAATATAAATGAACAGGGCTTGCAGAGCTGGCTGCAGCAACGGTTGAGTGAGCAGCGTTACCAACATTCCCTTGGGGCACAGCAAAAAGCGATTGAAATTGCCCGTAATTTTAAGCTTTCAGAGTCCATTGTTGAAAAAGCCGGTTTGGCTGGTCTTTTGCATGATGCTGCAAAGCTGTCTTCTCCTGCCGAGTTGCTGGAGATGGTAACGATGTTTAATATTGACATTTCTGATGCCGAGCGGGAGTCGCCTCAGGTGCTGCATCCCTTTGTTGGGGCGGAGTTGGCGCGATGGGAATTGAATATTCAGGACGAGGACGTCTTGAACGCGATTCGCTATCACACCACTGGGCGTGCCGGTATGTCTGATGTGGAGAAACTGGTTTATCTTGCCGATAAGATTGAGGGAAACACTCGAAACCCCCTGTATACTCAGAAGATTACGTCCATTTTGAATTACCAGGATCCCACGACCTTGGACAAAGCCGTTCTTTACATTATGGATTCCACAATTACGTTTCTCATCGAAAAAGGCCAGGTTATTCATCCCAGAACCGTGGAAGCCCGAAACGACCTGGTAAACAAGCTTAAATCGGCCCAGGATATGGGTGGTTTCCCCGAAGTCACTAGAAAATAGGAGGATTATTTTTGGAAAAACAACAGCTGACATCTTTTGAGACCGCCGCTCTTGCCGCAAATTGGGCGGAAGATAAGAAGGCAAAAGATACACTGGTGTTAAAAACCGATCATGTTTCCACATTGGCAGATTATTTTGTGATTGCATCGGTCGAAAGCCGTACCCAGATGGTGGCTTTGGCCGATTATTTGTTGAAATCATTTAAGCAGGAGAAGATTGAAACGGTTGGGTATGAGATCGATAAGGGCGGCCGTTGGACGCTGTTAGACTTTGGTGATGTGGTAATCCACCTGTTTCATCACGAAGATCGCGCCTTTTACAAGCTGGAGCGCTTTTGGAATCATGCAACAGAGGTTCCTCGGGCCATGTGGTATCAGGAAACCCGTCAGGCCTCCTAAAGGCAAGCTAAACTGGAACTTCAACAACAATCCCCATCCGAAACCGGGTGGGGATTGAATTGTATTCCGAAAAAATGAAGTGCTAATGGGCAGCCACTGCTGCGGTCATAGCAGGCTTTCGCATCATTTTGCGGACTTCGCCAATGTGTTGCTCTTCTTCGGCAATCATACGGCGAGCATATTCTTCAAACATCACGGACTTGTCTTTCACCAAGTTCAGCAGCACCCGGTAGAGTTCCATTTGCATTTCCTCATGCTCCAGAGACTCTTCCAGAATATTGTAGATGTCGTGCTGGTGGGTTTCCAAGAGAGGCCCAATGCTTAAGGACGGGTGATCGTCCAGGTGTGTAATCAACTCACCGGCTTCTTGGCTATGACGCAGCGATTCTTCGGCTTGGCCACGGAGCCAGGAGGTGATAGGAATCCGATTAGGGCCATAGATCATCAACGAATAGTGAGTATAACGGACCACGCCAGCCAACTCGGTTTCCAGAATCTGATTGAGAATATTGACGACTTTGGCTTGATCAAAGGAGTATTCGGGCACGATGGATTACCTCATGTGACTTCATTTTTAACCATCAACGATGTTATCTCCTTATTTAAACATAGGTTGCGTAAGATGCGTATGCACAAAGCACAGGAATCCGTAATGCCTGAGGTGGAAAAGGGAAATTAGCCTTGAAGCCAGAGCTTGCGTTTCTGTTTATCATCCGCCAGGCAACCATTACAACCCTTATGGCAACATGACTTGAGCGATTTGTCCTTAATCTCCAGTTCAATGCATGGCCCTAAGGCCGGGGTCAGAATCTCCTGAAGCCATCCTTTAAGTGCTTTCCAGTCCAGGGTTTTGGGTGCGTCTGTTGTGTCTAGCTTAAGAACCAATTTATTTTTTTTCGCTCGGATGGTCCACAGGCGGACGCCCCAATCAGCTTTGAGCTTGTCTGGTGTCGCTCCGGATTGGATTAGGACTTGCTCAGCGAAGGCTTGTAATGTTTTTTTGTCTTTATCCTGACCAAATAAAGGTAAGTCAGGTTTGGAAGCCTTTGGGAATGAGGAAGATAAGATGGGTTTGGTATTCATGCCCAAGGACTCCGGGCTGAAGGGAGAGTATACGGTTGACCATAACTGCCATAGAATGCTGGAGACCATGTCGGGAGCGGTGAAAAGGCTCCCAAGGTGGGTTGAGAGAAGGATGTGTTTGAAGAGGCCACCCAGGCTGAAGAGGGCATGAAGGCAGGTATCCCCCATGACTGTTGTAGAGAATGGGGTCTTGCCTGTGTTTTGCGAGTATTGGCGGTTTCCATTTCCAAGGGATCAGAAGCCTGAGCCAGTTGGGCAAACAGGGCTTCCAAGTTCGGTCCTGCATTCTGAGAGTCATTTTCTCCGGAGAAATTTGCAGTCTTCCTCAAGACGGCTTTTGGTTGGGTATCGGTGCCATTGCGATACCCAATGCCGGCACGATATCCGGAGACACTATATAAAAAGGCCAGTGCTGGAACAATCCACTTTAACCCGGCTAAAACGCCAACTGTGGCAACATCATCAATATGGAGACCGACATCCAGTAACTCCGGGTGTCGTTCGTCGTTGAGATTTTTAAAGAGGCTGCCGACACCATGTTTGGAAACGTTCTGTTTTAGTTCACCGAAAGTTTGGCTGAAGCCCTTGTCGAACAAGGGGTTAAAGAAATTTTTGCCAAAGAAGTTAGCAATGCTGCTTCCGCCAATGACCCCGAAGGCTGCAATGCCCACCATCATGCTGGCAACCCGAGCGAGCTTGTTTTTGCCAAAAGGGGTCTTTTCCAGTCCGAAAAGGCACAGAGCCGCTCCGACGTTACACAGTACGATGTTCGATAAATACTGATAAATCCCCTCTTTGGCCTGATTTTTGAATTCTTTTTTCCAGCGATCGCCATTGAGAACATTACCCAACACACCGCCTAAAACCCCACCTACCACTGGGAAAAAGCCGAGCATGGAAAGGTTCCAAATTTCCCGAAACATTTTGGCAGCCCCTTCATTAACCGGAGGGGGGATAATGATGTTTATTAACTTGCTTTGCTGCGCTTTACCAAGGGGAGCGAAGTGCTTATAGAGTTGACCCACTTCGCTGGGCTTGAGAATGCGGGTTTTTGATTTATTCAGCAAGGCGTCGAGTGCGGATGAGACGGTAATTTTTTGTTTAGTTAATAAGTCACGGACCGTTTTAGCAGCTCGGACGGCATTATGAGGTTCAAGAACAGCAAATTTTCGGGTGGCAAACAGGGCGGCCGCGACAGTGGCTGCCATGACGGAGCCAATTTTGATGAAGCGTTTTCGACGTTCGTCTGCAGGAGCTCTCAACGTTTCGTAGGCGACATACCCGGCCCCGGCTAAGGGAAGAAGGATAGGGGTTGCGCTGTTAAGGCGCCGCAATAAGAGCGGTTGGTCCAAGTATTTGGCGAAGGTATGAAGAGAGCTAACGTTCATAATCCCTGCTGGTTTGGTGTTAATAGCGGGCTATACTTGGCTCAGAAACAAGGAATGGGACAAATTGGTGATAAAGCAAGAATCGTAAAGAGAGAGTGAGAAGAACACGGTCTGAGCCAATCCTGAGGACGTCAGAATATCTCTATTTGAGAATAATTCTCATAAAGCTTATGAGAATTATTCTCAATTGTCAAATTGTTATTGATAATGATTCTCATTTTCACTTATCCTAGCCTTCAGTATGATGTGAATAAAGTCCGTAAAGATGGCGGGTTTCTGAGGAGACAAAAATCGATGCATCAACGTACGGGGAAGACACTTTGATGAGCTTAGTTTCAACCACCACTCCCGGGGCTATGCTAAGACCAGTAAGGCCATCTATGCGGTTTTTAGGTCATGAGCGGCAATCTCACTATTTAAATAAGTTTCATACATTTGACACAGGCAGCAGCGATGCCTTTAAACGGATTTACCAACTGGCCCATCACCCTCAAGGCCTGGGTTGGCACATTATTTTGGCCTATGTCGAAGCGGCCAAGCATCCGCCTCTTTTGCCTTTGGTCATTGAAAACTTTTCTCTTCAAGTATTGCTGTCCAAGGCTCGTCGGCGTAAAGATCAAAGTGTGATCGATACGATCAAGGAACGCTTGGAAGACTTTCATGTGGCGACTGAAGCCTTTGTGACAGGCAGGCCCATTGAAGAAGTGGCAAAGAAGCGCCAAGAGGATGTTTTGGCCAAGACCAAACATGAACTTCCTTTTGACCCAGCAACGCTGCCCGAACGACTAGAGTTCAGTGAGGAAGAGCATCAACTCAAAAAAAGCTCGGTACGGATTCTGACTAAGGTATTTCAAAAGATGCGCGCTAGTCTCATGCGGCGTTTTCCAGAGCAGCAACCTGAAAAGTCATCTGAAACCAAACCTCAACAAGCTTAAGCCGGATGAGGCTGTGGCTGAGATAAGGTTCTTTTTACCGCTTCAAAGACCTGGTCTGGTGTAATGGCCGCCATACAAGCCATAGTCCCTAAAGGGCACTCGGTTTGGTTACATGGTTGGCAATCCAAGGGCGGCGTAGCTGAAAGCAGAATACCTTGTTCATTGTACCGAGGGGGAGGGGTTCGTAAATATCCTGTAGCGCCATAGAGACCAATTAAGTGGGAGTATCCCATCGCTCCAGCCAGATGAAGGGGAGCACTGTCTGGTCCAATCAAGGTATGAAGTCGAAGGCATAAAGCTTTGAGCGTTGCCAGATCGGTTTTCCCGGTTAGGTTTTTCAGGCGGGTTTTATAGGCGGGATGTTGGCTTTCTATATCTGCAACAAGCTCTTGACTTCGTGCAACATCATTTGGCCCACCTAAAAGAACAATATTGGTATTGGATTCTTTCAGAAGTCGAAGGATGAGCACTTTCCAGTGGGAAAGAAGCCAATGCTTGCTTGCCCAGGTCGTTGCCGGCGCCATAGCGACGATAGGAGTATCCGGAGACCAGTCCGAAAGAAGGGATTGAGCTTGGGCCATGGTGGCCTCGGTTACAGGTAGGGTAGGGAAGGGTATAGTAGTGTTGACATCAGTGTTGCAGCCGGCGGCAAAGAGCAAGCGCTTGAAGTGTTGGAGGATAGGGACGCTTTGAGTAAAAAATCCTTCAGGGGAGGCCACAGATTGGGTGTAGAACAAGCTTGCCATTTCTCTGGCGCTGGCAAACCCAATACGCTGAGAAGCGCCAGAAAGATAGGTCATTAAGCCACTTTTAAACAGCCCCTGAAAGTCCAAGGCAAGATCATAATCTTGTTGTCGAAGCTCTGCTAAAAAGATGCCTATTTCCTGAAGGGTTTGTTTCCATAATCCAGGCCGAGACATCGATTTCAGCCATCGTTTCCGATGAGAGATGTGAATGACATCAATTTCGGCGATTCCTTCCAAAAGTACGGCGGCATCTGTCTCCACCATCCAGCCGATTTTTGCGTGGGGATAGCTTTCTCGGAGCAGGGGCAAGATGGGCAGGGTTTGGAGAACATCTCCTAACGCACTGAGACGAACCACTAAAATCTTCTCAGGATACGCTTTCTGCATTAGTTTTGAATCGATAAACTTTTATATAATGAATTCATGGGGCTTTTGCAGGCCTATGCATTGCATAATGCTTCTTCATTTTACGGAAGGTTTATGCCAGGAATCAACTCGTCGACCTATATTTATTTGTTGGTACTGGGGTTATTAACCCTCATTGCCGTAGGAATTGTTGTTGCGATTTTAAAAGTGCAGCAGGGCCGGTCCGGATCTGGCGTACCTCGTCTGAGTTATCGAGAGCATTTGAAGGAAGCGGATCAGCTTTATAAGCAATATCATTATGCCGAGGCACTGCAACACTATCTGGCCGCAATTCGAATTAGCAATAAAGACCACATGGTGCACTACCGTATTGGGCGAGTTTATATGATGCTGAAGGATCTGTCGGGGGCTGAGCGTGCCTATTTAAACGTCTTACGCCTGGCACCTGATTTTAGCGAAGCCCTGTATGAACTGGCTCAAGTGTATTATCGCCATAAAAACCCGAAAATCGCTCTCAGCTATGTTAATAAGCTTTTATTACAGAGTCCCTCCCATATTCCGGGGTTAAAGCTAAAAGCCCATATTTTGGCCGAGTTGGAAGAGTTTGATCAATCGGCGGCGCTCCTCAAAGAACTGGTTGAGCAGAATCCGAATAACGCCGATTTGGTACTCTTATTGGGATCGGTTTTGCACAAGGCTGGCAAATGGCAGGAAGCCCTGCAAACTTACCAGACCTTGTTGGATTCAGACCCCTCTGATTCAAAAAACGTTCGCTTCCAGATCTACCAAGTCTATGTGGATGAGGGAATGTTTGAGAAGGCTATCGCCACGCTCAATCAAATCTTGACGGAGGAAACCGGAACCATCAGTCAAACTAAGTTGCGGACGGAAATGGCGAACTGTTATTGCCGAAAAGCCGATGACTCATTTGAACGCGGTTTACTCAACGATGCGATGGAGTCTTATAACAAAGCGAAGGAGTGGGATGAAAACCACCAGGGCATTTATATGGGCTTAGGTAAGCTCTACTGTCAGCAGGAGGACTATGATAAGGCTTCAGAAGCCTATAAGCGGGTAATGGACCTTGGTGTCGCTGATGAATCCCTCTATCTAGAGATAGCGTCAATTTATGAGCGAATGGATCGCTTTGATGAGGCCATCTCCTATCTGAAATCAATAGAGCGCACCAACCCATCTGCCCAGATATTCTATTACCTGGGTACGTTGTATGGGTTAAAAGGGGATATGGAAAACTGTATCGATTATCTCAACAAGACTATTCATCGTTCGCCCCGTTTTGTTGACGCCTATTACAACCTAGGTGTTGCTTATGAGCAACACAAGCGTATTAAAGAGGCCATCAACATGTACAAAAAAGTCTTAGAGCTCGACAGCAGCCACGAAGAGGCTAAGGCCAATCTCAAGTTTCTCAAGTCAAAGCAATACAAGCCCTCAGTCTAAGCTGAAATGGCCTGGATGCAATGCTCACAGATTTCTGGATGTGCCGGTGTCTTGCCAACCGAGGGTAGGTATTTCCAGCATCGGATGCATTTTGCACCTACCGCTTTTGTGACATAGACTTGAACTGGCGTATCTGTTCCAATTCCAGAAGAGCCAATTACACTCTCTGGTGGGGATGAGGCTAGTTTGACACCAGAGGTAATGAACAATGTCGCCAGCTCTGAGAGCGGGATGTGTTGGAGTAAGCTGGCTTGGGGCTCTACCAGAGCAACCAACGTGATTTCAGCTTCCAGTGAACTGCCAATGGTCCCTTCGGAACGAGGCTTTTCCAGGGCCAAGTTCACCATTTCCTTCAGTTGCATTAACTGTTTAAAGTCATTCTCAACGGCCAGATTCATCATTTGAGCATTGACCGTGGGCCATGGGGCCATCAGGATGCTTAAAGGTGGGGTCTCCGCACCGAAGGAAGGTTTGTGTGTATCGGGAATGTTGAGCCAGATATCTTCAGCCAAGTGAGGCATCACCGGTACCAACATCGGAGTCAAGGTACTGAGCAAGTGATGCAGGACGGTTTGAACCCCTTGGCGCTCTAGAGATTTCTTGCCCGAAGTGTAGAGAATGTCCTTGGTTACATCGAAGTAGAGGGAGCTCAATTCGGTGACGCAGAAATTTTGAAGCACCTGATAATAATGGTGAAACTCATAAGTATCAAAGGCCTCGGTCAAAGCCTCAACCACCTGCTGCAAGCGATGCAGAATGTACTGATCCAAGCGGGAGAGTTGCTCGTAGGGCACCAGATCCGTTTGAGCATTAAATTCCGAAAGATTTCCCAGGATAAAGCGGATGGTATTTCTCACTTTTCGGTAGACTTCGGTAAGTTGGTTGATGATTTCCTTGCCAATCCGAACGTCATTGGTGTAGTCAACACTGGCCACCCAAAGCCGCAGAACATCAGCCCCCAGTTGCTGGATAACATCCAGAGGGTCAACGACATTGCCAAGGCTTTTGCTCATCTTGCGCCCATCCTGATCCAGGACAAAGCCATGGGTTAAGACACTTTTATAGGGACGTTCACCCCGAACGGCAACACTGGTTAGCAAGGCCGACTGGAACCACCCCCGGTGTTGATCGGAGCCTTCCAGATAAAGCTCTACAGGCAGATGGCCAAGCTCCTCAGAACGGGCTTCAACCACAGCTGTATGCGTTACGCCACTGTCAAACCAGACATCCATGATGTCCATTTCTTTTTCAAACTCACCATGGCCACACTGACTGCAGGTATAATCCTTGCCTAGAAGAGTTGCCGCATCGTACGCCCACCAGGAGTCGGATGTCTCTGCTTCAAATCGAGTCGCAACGGTATCAATGATGGCCTCGTTCACTAGGGGTTCACGGCATTGGGTGCAATAAAACACCGGGATGGGGACGCCCCAGACCCGCTGACGGCTAATACACCAATCCGAACGGTTTTCGACCATGCTGGTAATCCGGTGCTCACCTCGGGCTGGGACCCAGGCGACTTTCTTGATTTCTTCCAGTGCCTTTTGACGGAACCCATCCACGCTGATGAACCATTGCTCCGTTGCCCGAAAGATGACCGGGTTGTGGCATCGCCAGCAATGCGGGTAGCTGTGATTAATCTTGGAGGCACCCAAAAGGGCTTTGGCTTCATCGAGGGCTTCAATCACAACAGGATTAGCTTTTTCATAGAAGAGCCCTGCAAATCGTTCGCCTGCTTCTGCGGTGAAGACCCCACGATTATCAACCGGCGATAAAATGCCGAGATTGTACTTCTGACCGACAAGGTAGTCGTCATGCCCGTGGCCAGGAGCGGTATGGACCACACCGGTTCCTGCATCAGCCGTAACATGGTCGCCTAAAACCGTCCGGCTGGGCCGATCGTAGAGAGGGTGTCTTGCCTTTAGATTTTCTAGGGTTGTTCCTGGCGTTTTAAAGATAATTTCGTAGTTTTCCAAGCCTGTTTTTTGCGCAAAGTCTTCCAGAAGGGCTTCGGCTAGAATTAATGTGCCCCAATGAGCAGTCTTTACAAAGACGTAGGTCATCTCAGGGTTCAAGGCCAGGCCCAGATTCGCCGGAATGGTCCAGGGAGTTGTTGTCCAAATCACGAAGTAGGTGTCCGGCCAGTCTCGGTTGACTTGAGCAGGAAAGTCCGGTGAAGAGAACTCCCATGCTTGAAATCGGATATAAATGCTGTTGGAGGTATGGTCCTGATACTCCACTTCAGCGTCTGCCAATGCGGTTTCGCAGTGAGAACACCAGTAAACAGGTTTGAGTCCTTTGTATACGTAGCCTTGTTCGTACATTTTTCCGAACAAGCGAATTTGGGTGGCTTCAAAAGGGCCATCAATGGTGACGTAAGGCTGAGACCAATTTCCCCAGACTCCAAGGCGTTTGAAGTTATTTTCTTGACCTTGCAGGTTTTTCAAGGCAAAAGCTCGGCACTGCTTGCGAAGTTCCACCTCGGAAACAGCAGATCTTCCTCCTTTGATGGATTTTACGACAGCATTTTCAATGGGCAACCCGTGGCCGTCATACCCAGGAACATAGGGTGAGTAAAACCCTTGCTGGGATTTGTATTTTGTCACAATATCTTTCAAAATCTTATTCAGGGCGGTACCAATGTGGATCTTGTCAGAACTCAGGTACGGTGGGCCGTCATGAAGGAGAAAGCGCTTGGACTTATCGTGTTTGGCCTGGACTTTTTCGTAAACCTGATGCTCTTCCCAAAACTGCTCCAGTTCAGGTTCACGGGTGGCCGCGCCGGCTTTCATTTTAAAATTGGTCTGAGGCAGGTTGAGGGTGTCTTTATAATCCACAGGAGTGTTCGAGGGGGCAGAAGAACTTTGCGACATCAGCGTCCCGTCCTAATCAATACTGAGTACTCATCCCATTATTGAACTGGAACTAGCTGACTTTTTCAAGTTTTGTCAAATTCGGATCCAACAGGCGTTTGCCAATGCCCTCAAAATTAATGTTGAGGATCACCTGATCGCCATCCATGGTGATAACTCGCTTAATAACGCCCTGGCCATAGCGGGTATGGTAGACCTGCTCACCAGGATGGAAATGTGCTTCGGTAAGTTGTGCCACCACATTTTTGTAGACCGGAAGCGTGCCATCAGCCGAATCGCTTCCGCTGGTGCTGGCTGATGCCGCCACGGCAGGTTGTCCATCCAGGGTAAAGTCAAGATCCAAGCTCAGCGGAATGTCACCCAAGGGAGTGGCTTCGTGGAATTCGGTATCGACTACACCCAAATCAAAGGAGGGCAAAGGTTCATCAGGTCCAAACAATAGATCCAGTGATTCGTCGTTTGGGGTACTTGTTGCGGGTTCGGATGCAGCAGGGAGCTCTAGGTCGAGAGGAAGTTCCAGGTCATCCAGTACAAAATCCAGGCCGTCTGCGCTCATAGTGGTTTTTTCAGAGCTTGGTGACGCTAGAGAAGCCAGGCTTTCAGACAATTCCAGCAGATCTAAATTATCTTGAGCACTCGTCGGTGCGGCGAGATTGAGATCCATATCGGGTAAAACTGATAAGTCGAGGTCGAGTGGCTCTTCCGGGTTCATGTTAGCCATCAATGGGTCAGTCCTGTGATCAGCCTCAGGGGCAATTTCGGCTGGCATGTCCAACGCGGCCGTTAGGTCACCAAAGTCAAATTCGGCTTCTGATAGGCCCAGATCCACTGCCAGTGAAGGCTCTTCCAAGGAAGGCGTAGCCAGGGGAACTTCCGTATGAGCGGAGGCTTCTATCATCAATTCATCCAAATTAAGTTCCAAGCCTAATTCACCCAAGTCTGATGTTGTTGCCGATATCTCCTGGGCTGGCCCCATTTCGACCACGGGTTCGCCTTGCGGTGTGGGACTGACAGAATCAAAATCGAAATCCCCCATATCCAGCTCCAGGCTACCCAGGATGTCATCGCTCGTAGGAATGGCTTGGTCTTGTGCCATGGAGGGGTTGGATGGGGCTGACCCAATAAGGTCATCCAGGGAGAGATCCAGGTTAAGGTCATCTCTCAGAAGATTAATTTCTGGTGTTGGCTCAGAAAGGGTCTCTGGTGCTGTCGGTGCAGGTAGCACTGATTCAGGGAAGTCCTCGCTGAAGGAGAAGGCTTCCCAGTTTTCTGGCACGTTGGATGTTGAGGTCTCTTCGGCAAAGAAATCCGAGGTATCCAGATTAGTATCATTAAAGAAGTTAATTTCCTCAAGTAAAGCGTTTGTGTCGCTATTGCTGGAAGGAATTTCGGCAGGATGCTCGGGAACATCTTCTGCCATCAGATCAGTGAGTTGCAATTCTTCCGGTATATGGGTGAGGCTATCGGGCGTTAGTATCTCTGGTAACTCGACTTCCAACGCAGTTGGGTTGTTCAGCCCTTGATTGGTGAGCAGGGTTGTGGGAGGCTCACTGGGGTCGCTAATGGGACCTTGATCCAAGGCAAATACGGCCTGATTGAGCTCATTGAAATAGGCGGCTTGGGAAGGCTCATCGTTGGTAGCTTCGTTCTGAGGTTGAAGGGTAATCTCGTCATCCAGTTCCAGGGAAGCAAAGATGTCCATGGGTTCGGCATTGGGGTCGCCATTCGCGTCGACTACGGATTGCTCCAATCCCAGAAGCTTGCCGAGTTCCTCGCTATCAAAAAGCTGTTCTTCTTCTGATTCCAGAGGGGAAGCCAAGTGTGCTTTCTGCACCACACCCAGTTCCCATTGATGCGTGTCTCCTAGGGCATTATTGTGTTCAGATGGAGAGGGCTGGGTATCGGCAGAGTCTTCTTTCGCTTCGGCTGAAGGTTCAAAACGGGACTCTCCGGCTGAGTGATGAGTGTCTGGGCTCAAATGAATTTGTTCTGTGTCCTCACCTTCTTTTAGTAGGGCATGGAGCTGATCGAATTCCCATTCGCCCGAGGGTGCATTCTCCTGGTAGACCTTCTCATAGATCCGAGTTGTGCCGATTTCCATTTCCGCTTCCAGAGACAACTTTTCAGGGTCGGCTTCCAGGTTCTTCTCGTTAACGGTTTCCAGAAGGTCAGGGGCCATGGTCGACAAGATGCCGTCTTCCATTTCCAGGATGGTCATATCCCATTCCAGGCTCATATCGGCACTGGTTTCCAGATCAGGCAGCATTTCCATGCCTTTGGTAATATTGGGAATCTCTTTTTCTAACAGGCGGTAGAAGCCGGATTGATCGCCCAAAGAGGATTCCATATTGCCAAACTCGAGATTCCATAAACCTTCCGCATCATCTGTTAATAGATTCAGCTCAGAGTCAATTTGATAGGCTTCACCTGATTCTTCGAGGGTGCTGGGCACTTGGTTCTCAATCTCAGACGGTTGAGGTGTTGGGGCCTCGTCGTCCAATTCCAAAAGTTGAAAGGGATCAGTCGTGCTGGAGGCAGCACTGGGAGCATCTTCAGCAATTCGCCAGTCAATACTCAACTCATCCCATTGCTCTGGATCAATTACTTCGGAGGTGGGAAGTGCTGCTGTAGCTTCCGTAAGAGTAGACTCTTGTGACGGAGTCAAGACAGTAAAGCTGTCTGGATTACTTTCATCACTGGGTAGAAATGAGCCGCTTTCCAGAGATAGAATGGAGTTTTCGGAACCCATTTCCGACGACGGGTTAGAGACAATGTCCAAGCTTAAATCGCCGGACATATCTAAGGGAGCTAGAGAAATAGGTTCCAGGGCGTTTAAAGCCTCTGGTTGATATCCTTCGTGAACCCAGCGGGATTCTAAATCCCCAGTTTCAACCTGTTCAATGGATAAATGCTCCGGTAACTCAGACGGAACAGCTTCATCTGTCATGCTGAGTTGAGACTCTACCGGGCTGAGTGTCTCTGGTGACGTTTCCTGAGCCGGTGAGGAACTTCTGTCGGCAAAACCCAAGGGTAGGCTGATGTGATAGTCAAAGAGATCAATGAAATTGAGTTCACCATGAAGTGCATTCTCTTGTTCATGAAGCTCTCCTGAGGAAACTTCGTCCACCACCTCAGGTGGAATCAGTAACTCCTCGGGTGGGGGGGCTTCTACAGCCTCAAGTTGGGTGACTGCTGGTGTTAAGAGATTTTCGTAATTAGTATCAGGTTCTACAAACTCGGTTTTCGACTCCAGCGGTAGTGCACTCAAATCAGGATCTGCTGTCTCAATGGGGGCCAACAGTTGAGGTTCCAATTGCGGTGTTAGAGCGAGATCGTCAAAGCCATTGAATTCAATTTCAAGGCCGGATAAGCTGAGTTCTTCCAGGGTAGTAGCTTCTGATGAACCGTCGTGTTGGTGGGCTTCGACCTCAAGCGTTGATTCGGATGCCTCTACAAGTGGCTCAACCATAGGATCATCAAGGAGAGGGGCTTGCGCCTCACTATTCTCTTGGATATCAGGGGTGTCCGAGGGAGGGACTAGCTCAGGGAGCGCTAACGTCGGTTCTTGGTGAAGCAATTCATCGAAGGACAGATCAGGTTGTAAGAAATCATCGGTAAATGAGGACGTATCTTCGTGAACCAAGGGTTCGGCGTGCTCAGTGGAGAGAGGGCTTGTTGAGGCTATTTCTTCTTCTGGTTCATGGTGATCGGGTATGTCTACCAAGGTCTCTGGTTCAAAAACCGCATGCTCAAGCATTTCGACCAGTTCCGAGGTAGATGCCTGATCTGGAACGGCGTCAAGGGCCGGCAAGACCTGTTGTGGGATCTCCTGAGGCAGAGGTGCCATTAATGCGGATTCTGGGATAAACATACTCAGCCCATCCAGCATGGTGCCATGCATGACAATGCCTTCTTCACCAAATTGACGCTGGGACTGCCAATGATCAGTAATCAAATCTTTCCAGGGCTTATCCGTGGAGCTGATTAGAAAGCTTCTGTATGAGGTTCGCTGTAAAAATTCCGTTAAGTAATGGGACTCGACCTCGGGAGAAATAAGCATAATTTGTAGGGTTTGGGGCATTACCTGCCGAGAAACCATTTTCAAGATTCCTTCGTAGGCAATGGGTAAGAGTTCTGGGGGAAGGCCGGAAAAATCGATGTGCCAAGCTCCTGAGAACTGCTTTAAAGTTAAGGCTTTATCCGGTGTCGAGGCAAAGAGCCGGTTTTTGTGAAAACTAAAGAGCTGATGCAGGATAGCGGCGGAGAGCGGGTGATCTTTGAGCAGCGGGTGGTTCACAAAGTATTGGATTGGAATGAAGCTTGGTGTTGGAGGGACCAGGCTTAAGAGCAGTTCGGATGCCTGGGCTTGAATGGGTTTTGGGAGTCCATTAATAACCGATTCCAAAAAGGCTGTAATCCCGATTTCCTGGATGGAGAGCTGGGTATTAGAACCAATCTTCAGATGGGCAGCCTCTAAGTCCAGGCCTAAAGGGTCCAGAATCAGCATGGGGGTGGAGGCTGCATGAAAGCTGTTAATCAGTCGGCGGTGCAGACGATATTCGTTCTGCTCAACAAAGACTACCCGGCCCAGTTTAGACAAATCAAATACCAGAGTGTCAAATGACATGGGGGTTTTAACAGGGATGTGCTCGTAGATCGAACGATAGAAATCTTGTTGGGAGAGTTGACGCGAGTTCACCACACGCGTGTCCGGGCTTCCAGACACCGGAAGTAAGACGAGCTTCAGGACCTTGTTATTTCCTGGAACGGGCATTACGGAGTCAATCTGGGTATAAAACCGGCTCCCCATTTCAGTCTCAAATTCAATGAAGTGGCCCGGTTTTGGAAATTCGCTCCAGTCTGTACAGCTGCCCTCTAGCCTATCCTTCGTCAGTTGGTCAATTGTGACATGTAACGCGGTCATGGAAATGAATTGTGTAACAGCTCTTTTTACTATTTTATACTGTTATCGGTAAAATCACGGGAACTTGAATGGGCAATGACGAATCTGTTGGATTTGCTGGGCGACAAGCATCGTAAGGTTCCGCTGGCCGAAAGGCTTCGTCCCAAGTCGTTAGCGGAATATGTGGGGCAAATGTCGGTATTGGGTGAGAATGCCCCTCTCAGAAACCTGATTTTGTCGAAGAGTTTAACCTCCTTGGTCTTCTGGGGGCCGCCTGGGGTTGGTAAAACCACCTTGGCCCGGTTGATTGCAGAAAATTCCAATGCCCTGTTTATCGAGTTGAGTGCCGTTTCTTCAGGAATTGCTGAACTTCGTAAGGCAGTGGAATCTGCTAAAGAGGCCCTCAATATGACTCAACGCCAGACGGTGCTCTTTATCGACGAGATCCATCGCTACAGCAAGACCCAGCAGGATGCTCTATTACCCTATGTCGAGAACGGAACCTTTATTCTGATCGGTTCAACCACTGAGAATCCAAGCTTTCAGGTAATTCCGGCCTTGTTGTCTCGGGTATTGGTTGTGCGCCTGGGCTACCTGGAGCGAGTAGAGATTCTTACCTTGTTAAACCGAGGTGTGAGTGAGCTTGGAAATCTTTCCATAGATGAGGCGGCCTTATCTTTTGTTGTAGACTATGCCAATGGTGATGGGAGAAGCGCCCTTAACCTATTAGAAACAGCCTACCTGTGTGCCCCAATCCAAGGCGAAACCAGGCAGGTTGAATTGCCCTTTCTGGAAAAACTGGTTCAGCAGAATCGCTTAAACTACGATCGGGGTGGAGATGAACACTATGATCATGCCTCGGCTTACCAAAAAAGTATGCGAGGCTCCGATGCGGATGCCGCCATTTATTGGCTAGGAAAAATGATTTCAGGAGGCGAAGATCCCCGGTTTATTGCACGTCGCTTGCTCATCACAGCCGCCGAAGATGTGGGGAATGCAGACCCCATGGCCTTTGTTTTAGCTTCTGCCGCGGCAGAGGCGGTGGATCGCCTTGGTTTGCCTGAGTGTCGCATCCCGCTGGCGCAGGCGACTATTTATGTGGCTCAGGCCAAGAAGTCCAACCAATCCGTTGTGGCCATAGATGCTGCGATGAGTGACATCCAGCACCGGGGAAAGAGTTTTTCAGTCCCGCCACATCTGAGAGATGCGCATTATAAGGATGCTAAAAAGTATGGTCACGGGGTGGGCTACATTTACAGCCATGAGCACCCGGAGCAGCCCCAGACGTTTCTACCCGACCCGTTGATTGGAACAAGCTATGTGGACGAAATTCCATGAGGAGCCCGACTGTGCAGGAAATTGCCATGACTGAGTTAACCCCAAAGCAACAAATGAAAACCATTATTCTGGCCTCTGGCTCTCCCCGGCGCCGGGAATTGTTAGCGTCTCTTGGTATTGATTTTGAGGTCATTCCGCCACAGGTGGATGAAAAGAGCTATGATGTAACAGGATTGTCCCCCCGAGAGAAGGTGTTGCACCTGGCTCGGTTTAAAGGTCAGTCTGTGGCGAGTCAATATCCGGATGCGATCGTCATCTCGGCAGACACCTTAGTGGTTCTGAATGACGAAATCTTGGAAAAGCCTACGGATGAAGCCGATGCTTTTTCCATGTTGTCCCGTTTGCAGGGGCAGGTTCATACGGTGGAATCGGCTATTGCGGTGTTCTCCAACGGAGAAGTTTATCTTGAGGCCCTCTCGACCCGGGTCAAAATGCGTGCCCTGACAGAATCTGAAATTCGAAATTACATTGCCACCGGCGAGCCCATGGATAAAGCCGGAGCCTATGCTATCCAAGGCTACGGCAGTGTTCTGGTGGAGTGGATTGAGGGGTGTTACTTTAACGTGGTGGGGATGTCTATGGTGTTGTTGAACCAGTTGTTTCGCCAAGCAGATCTCCGTCTGGTTCTCTAGTTTGGGATTATCTGTAGATGCCTATGCGCTTGGTATCCACCTCCCCCGACAATACGGAAATCCTGTGTGCTTTAGGATTTGAAGCATCTTTGGTTGGGATCAGTCGGCATTGTGACTATCCACCGGAACTCCAGGACCGTATTGCCGTGGTCTCAGATTTTGCCAAGGCCGATGTTGCCATAGTGGAAGCCCTTAAGCCAGATTTAGTGTTCTGTTCTACCTATTACCAGGCTCCCATGGTAGAAGCCCTCGTCTCAGCCCATTGTCGGGTTTTTGTCAGTCAGCCCAGCTCGATTGCGTCCATTTATGACAATATTCGCTATATTGCCAATCTGTTGGGTGTGCCTGAGCGCGGGTATACTCTTATTGACCAGATGCGCCAAGGGATGCCGATTCGGCCCAAAACGGGTATTCGGGTGTTTGCCGAAGAATGGGGCGATCCCATCGTACATGCGGCCCCTTGGATTCAGGAGATGGTTATGTTGGCAGGTGGGGAACCGGTTCTTGCCGATCGGATGAGTCAGACCCATACCAATGGCCGCATTGTTAGCGCCGAAGAGGTGGTTCAAGCCCGGGCTGATATGGTGCTTTTAAGCTGGTGTGGGGTTCATGGGCGGATTCCGCTGGACAAGGTTCGCCAAAGAGCCGGTTGGGATCAGTTGCCGGCCCTGCAAAAAGGCCAGCTTTTTCCAGTGGATGACACGTTCTTTGTGCGCCCTGGTCCCAGGTTAGTGGAAGGCTATCAGATGTTGGTCAAACTCTTGGAAACGTGCTCTTAACGCGCAGCGCTTATTTGCCCATCAGAAAGTCGCCGTAAAACCCGGTAATGGCCGAGACCAAAAAGAAAAAGCCAACAACCCAAGCTGTTAGTTTCGTTAAGCCTTCTTCGGCACCACGCTGGCTACTAAACAGCTGTGCAGCGTTCCCAATACCACCAATCCCATCACCTTTTGGTGAGTGAATCAAGACAAGACCAATAATAGCAACACTGAGAAGGGCTTGAATGACTTGGAGGATGGTGAGAATCATGAACACAGCTCCTGTGGTGAAAATGTCTGATCAGGGACTTCTTGGGTATTTAACCACAGAAATGAGGTGACGGGAAATAATCCTCGTAAATTTTGCCAGGTTTCGATACAATAAGGCCTACGAGCACACACAAGATCATGGTGGAGGTTCAGGAAGCGATGTTGAATTTCAGAAAATCTCAAGTGATGGCGGCGTTCGCGTGTTCCGTAGCATTACTAGGTTTGTTGGCTTTGCCCTCGGCTCAGGCCTTGAAATTAAGTGATTTGGTGAAACAACAACCCCTGATTTATCTCCCCAGCCAGATTATTCCTGGTCGTTCGGCAACTTTTACCGTTAAAGGCAGGCCCGGACATCATGTGCGGTTATTTTTATCTTCCCAGTCTAAAGGAAAGGTTCTCAACAACGGTGTTGAACTGAGAGTCGGGAAGCCTACCCTGGAAGCCGAGGCCGTGATCCCGGCTAGTGGGGTTGTGGACATTAGGGTTGAGATCCCCAAAAAACTCGAAGAGATCGCAGAAAAACAATATGTTGATGCCATGGTCTGGAGCGATCCGAGTGAAGTTGATGCTCAAGGGGCTGATGTGTTTGATAGTACCGGTGTAGCCGAAGGTAAAAACATTGTCATGATTGGGCAGGAAGCAGATCCCGGGAGCACATTGATTATTCCGGGCGAGGGCGATGCTGTTGGCTTGATGCGCTCTTTAGGTCAGCTCAACGATGTGAAGGGCGATCCTCGCAAAAAAGCTTTGATCGATACGGGGAATATCAATCAGGAACGTCAGCTGGATAAGACTCTTGGTGTTCGAGGCGGTCGATAGCGTATTGACAGCTTTATATTGTCTTGCGAGTTATAAGATATTGCCAGGCAAACCTTTGAACCAGGTGCTCTAAAGGCTCCGTATCAGTTCCCCTTGTCCACACGCTGTCTAGCCCACACGTCACATAACAAGAAAAGTGGTATACCTGCCATTCAAAGGCACTGTTTGGAAGTATTGGGCAACGCGGATCTTTAAGAGGGCGAGCCAATGACTGAGTCTAGCGATAGTTGGCGTAGGCTGCGTACGGATGGGTATAACCAGTTGCCGTAGGATAATACTGGGCTTGCTGCTGAGCAAAGGGATTGCTGGCAATAGCATAGGTTGAGGATTGAGGGCCATATGCGGCGTATTGGTAATTGTAGGTCGCATAGGCTGTATTAGCATAAGGGGTGTATCCCCAGGGCTGAGGAGCTTGCCAGGTTTGTTGTTGTGAATAGGTCTGTCTTGGGACAGCGTAACCGGCTTGCCAATTGTACATTTGGGGCATAAATGCCGGTTGCCATTGCGGCTGCCAGTGTGGCAAGGGGGACTGTTGCTGGGCCAATGCCGGTTGGGTCAACTGAGGTGCAACGTCGGCGGAGGGTTGTTGAGCTTCTTGTTCCTGCAGGATTTTTTGGTATTCGTCCAAGAAGGCTGGTTGCTCTTTGGCCGGTACCGTTGAGATCAGTTGAAAGCGCTTGCTATCAGACTCATCCGGCAGGAAATACTGGTTATTCAGCTTGGAATTGATGTCGTTCCAGATTTTTTGAGCTTGTTTGACTGGGAACCCAGCGTGATGAATTTTGGGGACAATTTCACTGGCGCGGCGCTGGACCAGATTCGGGTTGTTGTCATCACTGTCAGCAATATTAAAGATGACTTCCCCGGTTTTAGCGTCTTTGGTGTAGCCAACAACGTTTAATTCGTGTCCCATATTAATGCGTCCGGTGGTGCCAGAGCGGTCCGTATCGGTAATGCCAATAATGACCTGTTCACCGGCATCAATTGCGCTGATTAAATCTTGTGTGGTTTCTTCAAAGCTGCGGTAGTAGCCCATCAGGTAGGGTTCGTTGTCGCGATTTGAGGCAGTGAACTGGTAAGTAACGGACATGACACCGCCATTATCCTTAATGATGCTTTCCATCAAGGTTTTGCGATCTTCTTCCAGGCCCTTGGAGGGATCGAGGGTACCATCCGGGTTGACCCGCATATCGAGGCCCGGATCATAGGAGCGAACCACCAAATGAGTCAGTGCTCCTTGGTAAGCCGCTTCAACCACACCCCGGCTCCCGGATTCACGAGAACCTTGCTGGTTAACGGCCCGAACCAGACCGCTGTAAGGCAGGTTAACCTTGACAATGTACTGCGTATTGTTGGTACCGGAGATGGGGGCAGCAGGAATACCATAATCATTTAGCTTTTTGGCAGCTTGGCTTGGATCTTCGGGAGAAATTTCAGCCAGGTTGGCTTTTTCGTTAAACGCTAAGCTTGGGCTGGTTAGTTCTGCAATGTGACGGGAAAATTCGCTGGGGCACTTGGATACCATATAATACATCAGGCTGGAAGCCACGCAGGTCGCACTGGCATTGACACGAAGGGTATTAATGTCGATGGGGCTGGTAATTTGGGGACCTTGGCCGCTGTGGTAATACTGCATTAATGCCTGCAAGTTGGCGTCTTTGAGAGTCCCAAATTTTTGTGTAATGGTTTGTGGGGCATTCATCAACCGCAGTACATCTTCCAAGATGACGTCGCCGTCAAGGCCTTTAGCACGGGGGGTGGCAATGATGTTAAACAAATGGGTCAATGTGGACCGGTTGTTGTCTGCTTTGGTGTCCGTTAAACGTCCTTGGAGCAATTGCTGGTACAGATTGGCTTTGCCCTTGGTGGATAGACGTGACTTAATGGCTTTGTACATAGCCAAACGGGTACCAAAACTTTCACCAGGAGCCATATTGGTTTTTAAAAGGCTGGAAAGCTTGTAGCTTTCAATGGGATGGGTAACCCAGTCCAGAAGCCCAAGGCTGGTAGGCTGTGGTGAAACCGGAGCAGAGACCGTGTCAAACTGGACGGTGTCAGCAAGAGACTGGCCAGCAGGTGCAATGCTCCTGGCGTTTTGAAGATTTGGAAGGCTAATGGGTGCCGATTGAACTGGATTGACAGTATTAAGCATAATGGCTTCCGTATCCCCTCTGACACACTTTAAAAACCACTGAACCAAAAAACATGCCGGAAGCCTATGGGAATTTAACGATTCTTAACAATGCCAAAGCTCAGTCAAGGAACTGGATTTGGAGAGTCAGAACCTTAAAAAAACGAGAATGCCCAACATCAGGATTATGGACGCAAAGAGGCGTCCAGTTGCTTTTGCAGGGAGGCCACTGTTTCGGCATCCGACTCTGGAAGATCAAGAGCTTTGGCCGTTCGAAGTGCCTGGCGGGCGGCTTGAATTTTATCTTGTCCCAGATAAGCCTGGACTAGGCGGAGGTAAATGCGGGCAGAGAACGGAAAATAAAACCGAGCCTGTTTTAAGCTTTTTTCTGCTTCCCCATAGCGTTGAGCATCTAGATTTTGGCGAGCCTGCAGGAGTGACTCATCTGCCTGTTGCTTTTGTCCCCGGGACCAGTTGCCAACCCAGGAAGCCAAAGGGGTTGTGGCATCCACGGATTGTTGAGCCCAGGGCCAAGCTCCATGAAGAACAAGCATTTGGGTATCATATCCTTCTACTGTTTGGTTCAGCACCGCATTTTGAAGACGAAGTGCCTCGACTGGACGATGTTGAATAATGCGAGCATAGGCCTGCGTCAATGGGTCACTGTTATCCTGGGCTATGGATTCCAGTACCTGTTCTAACCCCGGGTGAAAACCGTTGTTTCGGATGACTTGAATTTTCAGATCGGCAAGCTGCAAGGCCGGTGAGAAGGAGTCTCGACTACGAATGTCACTGGCTAATTTGTCTAACAAAATGGGGGAAGGCGGCTTATTTTCCTGCCACAGACGGAATGCCATAGCCGCCATGAGGGTTAGTAATTGAGGATTCTCCGGGGTAATACGATACAAACGCTGATAGTCTGGGAGGGTTTCTGCCAGACCTTTGGTCCAAAAGGCTTCTGTGGCTTGGTCTACCAGTTTGGTAAGGATGCCCGGGTCTAAGGCATAGGCTTTGCGATAGGCATTAATGGCCTTATCTTCCTGATTGAGTGTATCCGAGAGCTGGGCATATTTCACCCATAGGTCGCTTCGATTGGGCATGACCTCCAGGACGGTCCTATAGCTTTCCGAGGCATCTTCCAACTGGCCGAGTTGGCGCTGAGCGTCAGCCAAAACCAATTGGCGTTTGGGCCGCTCTCGTAAATCTTGGGTGCGGGATTCTTTTAAGTAGATCAGTCCTTTCTCCGGGTCACCCTTTTGAACAAAAACTTTACCCAGAAGATAAAGTGTGTCCACATTGTGCGGGTCCTGCTCAATGGCTTGAAGCAAAATGGGAATTGCCAGACGTGGCTGCTCCTGCTCGCTATACATCTCCACCAAGGCATGTTGGGCTTTGATGTAATTTGGATCTTGGTTCAATGCCCTGAGGAAATAGGTTTCCGCTTCCGGAGGCAAGCTATTGAGAGATGCGATGACCCCTTTGATATAGAGTGTGGTCGGGTCCAGTTCGTTGATAGCGGCGGCTTGAAGGGCCAGTCGGTTCAGCTGGGCAAGGGTGGATTCTTTTTTTTCTGGGGTACGGGTAACCAGTGGGCCGAGAAGCACATCACTTTCTAAATCAATGGGTGCAATGGAATCAGGGAATAAAGTGTAGGCGCTTTCTGCCAATTTACGTGCTTCTGCGTGGCGATGTTGGAGCATATAAAGATGAATCAATCGGCGGCGAATTTCTAAATCCGAGGGACTTTTTACCAAATGGGCTTCCATAAGTGAGCTGGCTTGACTCCAGTGACGCTGTTGCAGTAAGGTATCAACGCGGGTCACGATATCCGATTCTGGACGTTCTGCCTGCGCCC
The DNA here is from genome assembly GCA_041697335.1 of Vampirovibrionaceae bacterium NZW_1234. GTDB lineage: Bacteria > Cyanobacteriota > Vampirovibrionia > Vampirovibrionales > JAGQHJ01 > JBGUGD01. The sequence goes on from JBGUGD010000004.1 coordinate 111,153, forward strand.
CAACAGGAAGGATTATGAGAGTAGTGGCTAAAAACCACGTCCAAACCCAGCGATTGATCGTTTCGTGTTTTTGTTTTTTCATGCTCATAGTTCGATCTTCCAACTGTTGGTATAATACCAGGATTGAAGAGATTTATTTGGCGATGGGAATCTGAAAAGCTATGTATACACAAGGATTTGGTGTTCTTCTAGTTCTATTTATCTGCTCCCTGCTATTTGCCTTAAGCACCATTATTGCTTCGTTTGTGGTAAGTGCCAAAGCTCCCAACCCGCTCAAGCAGACAGCCTATGAGTCTGGGATGACACCCTATGGTCAGGCACAAATCAAGTTTGACGTGAAGTTCTATTTGTATTCATTACTCTTCATCCTGTTTGATATTGAAGCCATTTTCCTGTTCCCATGGGCGATTGCCTTTATGAAGGTGGGGCTCTTGGGGCTGATGGAAATGCTCTTGTTTTTGACTATACTATTTATCGGGTTAGTCTACGCTTGGCGCCGTAAGGCCCTTGAGTGGCAATAATTGACATCGGGTCATCAGCATCACTAGGAGGCACAATCATGTCTAATTTAAAGTTACCCGATCTTGGCGAACTGCTGGAGAGTAGCGGTATTATTTTGGCCAGCGTGGATATGCTGTATAACTGGGCTCGTTCTAACTCGGTGTGGCCTTTAACTTTTGCTACATCTTGTTGCGGGATAGAGATGATGTCCACCAGTGTTTCCAATTTTGACATCTCACGCTTTGGATCTGAAGTTTTCCGGGCAACTCCCCGTCAGGCTGACTTGATTATTACGGCGGGCACTATTACCCATAAAATGGCACCGGCTTTGGTTCGCTTGTATGAGCAAATGCCTGAGCCCAAGTATGTTATTGCCATGGGTGCCTGTACCGTGACGGGTGGGATGTACGAAAATGACACCTATTCAGTGGTACGAGGTGTTGACCGGTTAATTCCGGTTGATGTGTACGTACCTGGCTGTCCGCCTCGTCCGGAAGCGTTGCTGGATGCTTTAATTCAGCTTCAGAAAAAAATCCGTAAGGAGTCTTTGAAAGACAGAATGGCTCGTATCGCCACCCACCGTCCACGGGTGAAGTTGGGGCCTGGGGAAGTTCTCCTTCCGAATGAAGAGTTCCCCGATTATGTTCGTTGGGGTGTCCAGCGTGATGCCTATGAGTTGGACGATTTAGAAATGGTCAGAGGTAATATAAGGTTCCGTCATGAGCAACGAGAACGAAATCGACAAGCCGCAGCCCGCCAGCAATAACGAACCTGCTGCCGAAGCTAAAGCTGCTGAACCGAAAACAGCTGAAGCCAAACCGTCTGAAGAAGGCGCTGAGAAACCAAAACCTGTTGCTGCTAAAGCGGCCGCTGCCGAAAAGCCAGCTGCGCCGAAAAAAGAAGAAACCCCTCCGCCGCCCCCTGAGCCAGGTCCTTATGCGACTTTGCTTGGTAAGCTGGGCTTTTCTCCGGCCCCATTGGGTAAGGATGCTACTGGCATGGAGATGATCGAGTTAAAGTCCTCAGAATTTCTGAATGCAGCAGTGGCGTTACGTGACAATGCCGAAGCCCAGTTTGATCTGTTGGTTTCTGTTTCGGGCGTGGACTGGAAAGACCGTCTGGAAGCGGTATACCACCTATACTCCACCAAGACCTTTGATCGTCTGGCCTTGAAAGTTACGGCCGTGGATGAAAAAATTCCTTCGGTGGTGTCGGTCTGGCAAACGGCGGATTGGCATGAGCGTGAGACCTATGACCTTTTTGGCATCGTCTTTGAAGGTCACCCCAACCTAGAGCGTATCTTGATGCCCGTTGATTGGATCGGACACCCGATGCGCAAGGATTACAAGGTAGAAGATCCCAGATTAGTATGGAATGAGCGGTAGCGATATGGCGACGACAATCACTCCCCCCGAAACAGCTCAAGGCGTTTATTTTGAAAAGGACATTGACACCAATGATATGGTAGTCAATATCGGCCCGCAGCACCCTAGTACCCACGGGGTTTTGCGTCTCATCACCACGCTGGATGGCGAGTTGGTGAAATCCATGGAGCCGGTAATTGGTTATTTGCATCGAAGCAAGGAGAAAATGGCCGAATCCCGGTCTTTATTCCAATACCAGCCCACCATTGACCGGGTTGAATATCTTTCTTCCTTCTTCGATCATTATGTATTCGTGTCTAACGTCGAAAAAATCTGTGACATACAGGTTCCTAAGCGGGTTCAATACATTCGGATGATTACGATGGAGTTGAACCGCATTACGTCCCACTTGCTTTGGTTTGGGACGTTTTTGTTGGATTTGGGTGCGACCAGCCCCATGTTCTACGCCTTCCGGGATCGGGAAAAAATCTTCAAGCTTTTTGAAGATTTGACCGGTGCTCGGATGATGTACAACTACTATCGCTTTGGCGGGGTGATTGCCGATATGCCTGAAGGCTGGCTGGACAAGGTCCGTCTGGTCATTGATGATTTGCCCAAGCGCTTTGACGAATACGAAGCTCTGGTTAATAAAAACCCCATCTTCCTGGATCGCACCATTGGGGTGGGCTATCTGGATCCGCAGCAAGCCATTCAGTATGGGGTTACCGGTCCGACCTTGCGGGGTTCCGGAATTGCTTTGGATCAACGCAAAACCAACCCCTACCTGTGCTACGACGAAGTTGAGTTTGATGTGCCGGTGGGCAAGAACGGCGATTGTTACGATCGCTACAAAATCCGTGTTCAGGAAATGCGGGAATCGATTCGCATTATTCGCCAATGTATTGAAAAAATGCCTGGCGGTGATACGGCTGAGCTGAATCGGCGTCGCAAAGCTGGGGACGAAGATGCCCTGAACAACCCGGATTATCAAATTACCGGTAAAAAAATCAATCTGATTACCTTTAAGCCCAACAAAGGTGAGGCTTTCACGACGGTAGAGTCTCCCCGAGGCTTTTTAGGGTGTTATATGATTACCGACGGCACCCCAAAAGCCTATCGGGTCAAGTGGCGTGGTGCGTCCTTCTCCAACCTGAGTATTCTGCCACCCTTGATGGAAGGACGTTTATTCCCAGACCTGATGGCCATTTTTGGAAGCATTGACGTTATTCTTCCGGAGGTCGATCGATAAATGAAAGATTTTCTCTATAAACTGCTGATGGACTTAGGGTTGCCCCCGGAACTCATTTTTTTCATCTGGGCCGGCTTGATGTTTGTGGTCATTTCCCTTGTGGGGCAGGCTGCAGTTGTCTTTATGGTTTTGATGGAACGTAAAATTTTGGCTTGGTTAACCCAGCGCAAAGGCCCCAACCGTGTTGGTCCTTGGGGGTTGTTGCAAACGGTTGCCGACGGGGTGAAGCTCCTTTTTAAAGAAGATGTTATGACCCCGGAGCAGGACAAATTGCTCTTTACCATGGCTCCGGTATTGTTCTTCCTGCCGACCTTTGTTATTTACGGCTTGATTCCGTTTACCAGCGAACTCGTGGGTGTGGATCTGACCTTGGGGCTCCTGATGGTCTTTGCCTTGTCCTCCATTGGGGTTGTTGGTATCGTTCTTGCCGGATGGGGCAGTAACAACAAGTATTCGCTGATTGGTGGGATGCGTAGCGCCTCTCAGGCCATCAGCTATGAAATCCCCTTGGTGATGTCGGCCCTGGGTGTGGCCTTGGCCTCTGGTTCCTTGAACCTGAAGGAAATTGTTGAAGCCCAGAATGCAGGCCAATTTGGTGCCTTTTCCTGGTATTGGCTTAGCATTTTGCCCTTGAGCTTTGTTATTTTCTGGATCTCGTCCATTGCCGAGGTCAACCGGATTCCCTTTGACTTGCCTGAAGCCGAAAGCGAATTGGTCAGCGGGTATAATACCGAGTACTCCGGTATGAAGTTTGCCTTGTTCTTTCTCGCCGAGTATGCCAGCCTCTTTGGGATGAGCGCCTTGATGGTTGTCTTGTTCTTTGGTGGGTATTATTCCCCCATTGGCGGGCTGATCCTCGAAAGACTTGGTTTTAATGAACCCTTGTTGCTGCAATTTGAGATGGCAACCTGGCTTATTCTCAAGACTTACGTCTTTATTGCTCTTGCCATGCTGATTCGGGGAACGCTACCTCGCCTTAAACCGGATCAATTGATGGGCTTCAGTTGGAAATTTTTGATTCCATTGTCTCTGGTGAACTTATTGCTGATTGCGATGTTGAAGATCTCCTGGTCTCTTGAAAGCACAGCGGTCATTTCTCTCGGGGCGTTCTCCATTAGTCTTCAGTATGCGGTGACCTACCTCTTAATGGCTCTTGCACTGTTCCTGGTGCTGATGGCCTTCGGAGCGCTCTTTAAGCGTAAGGTCGTTACCCGCATCCAGATGCAGCAAAGGACGGTATAACCATGGGAATTACAGATAATAAAGTTATCAGTGGTGCCATTGAAGTTGGTCGGGGCATGGGTGTGGTTGCCAAGCACCTGTTTCGTCCGCCCGTAACATTGGAATATCCTGAAGTGATGCCGGATCTGAGCGAACGGTTTCATGGAAGGCTCTGCTTATTGACCAAATCCAGCGGTGAGGATCTGTGTATTGGTTGTCAAGCCTGTGCTCGGGTTTGCCCTTGTGGAGACCTGATTCAGATTGATATGCACCGTGATGAGAACAAAGTTCCCGTCATCGACCGTTTTACCATTGACTTAGGTCGATGCATTTTTTGTGGTAATTGTACAGAAGTCTGCCCGGTTGACTGCATTAAAATGCTTCCGGACTTTGAGCTAGCTGATTATGACCGGCGCGCCCTTGTTTTAGACAAGTATGCGTTGGCTTTAAGCGGCGAAGAGTCTGATCAATATCGGTTGCAGCACGGTTTGGAGCCTCATGTAGAATAATGGATACATCGCCGTTTTTATATAATCTCAGCTTTTGGGCCTTTGCAGCTCTGATGATTGGCGGCGCCTTGGGCGTTGTTCTTCATCGCAGTATTGTTTATAGTGCCCTGCTGCTTTTGGTGACCTTTCTGTCTATTTCGGCCATTTTTGTACTGCTCAATGCGCCGTTTATCGCCGCAGCGCAAATTCTGGTCTATGCCGTGGGCCTTACCATCGTGTTGATTTTCGGGATTATGTTAACCGGGGACAAACCCTTTGTTGACCCCGTGGGTCAAGAACGCCCTAAACGCTTCTGGATGATTCCGGCGGCGGTTTCTGCAGCGACGCTAGGCTTTTTGGTCTGGGCCTTGATGGCACCCAATCTGGTGGCCAATACTATTTCCGGGTTGTTTATTCAACAAGTTGATCCGGCTACGGCCTCCTCGCTGGCAGGCGTTCAGGCCATTCAAACCGATGCCGGCTTGAGCCATATTGGGCAGCTTCTTTTTTCCAAATATTTGATTCCCTTTGAGTTGGCCTCTATTTTATTGCTTTTAGCAATGATTGGCGCCATCATCTTGTCGAAACGCCAATTCCCTGAGGAAGAAGGGCAACTTACCGCCCTCGTTGGAGAATCGGATCAACAAGATGCCTTAAACTCCCCAGATATGATGCAACCTCTGGGAGTGCCGGGATCGTCCGATTCCTCACAAAATGAAAAAGAAGTCTTAGGAGTCCACTAGTCTGATGTTTGAAGTCGGTTTGTATCATTATCTCGGGTTGACCGTGATTCTTTTTTGCATTGGGCTGTATGGTGTCATGTCGAGCCGCAATGCCATCCGTTTGTTGATGTGTATCGAGTTGATGTTGAATGCCGTCAATATCAACTTGGTAGCTTTCAATAACTACGTCAACATGAATGACCTTAGTGGTCAGATTTTCAGTATTTTTATTCTTACCGTTTCCGCAGCCGAAGCCTCAGTGGGTCTCGCCATCCTTATTGCCTTGTATCGCAAACGGGTGAGCGTGGATATGGAGCGCTTCAATTTGTTAAAGTGGTAGAGCACTACTAAGGAGAGCAAGGTGTCGGATCTCATTCATAACTGCATCTGGTTGATACCGGTATACCCCCTGATTGCCTTTATCTTGATCGTTCTGGGGCGTTGGACTGGAATTATGCCTCCCAAAAGCGGCAAATCGTTGGTGATTGCGTCGACCTTTTTGGGATTGGTTCATACATTGTTGTTCTGGGCACAATGGGGCCCGGGGTATTCTCCCGTTGAAGTCAACTGGAACTGGCTGCAAGCCGGTCCCTTGCAGTTACCTATGGGTTACTATATTGATTCTGCCGGGATGATGATGCTCCTGGTTGTGACTTCAGTCAGCATGCTCATTCAAATTTACACCCACGGCTATATGTCCCACGATCCAGGCTATAGCCGTTTTTATGCCTATCTGGCGTTGTTCAACTTCTCCATGCTCTCCCTGGTTCTTAGCTCTAACCTCTTCCAGATGTATGTGTTCTGGGAATTGGTCGGGGTTAGCAGCTTCTTGCTCATCGGCTTCTGGTTTACTCGTCCTTCGGCTGCAGCGGCGGCTGTTAAGGCCTTCCTGATGAACCGAATTGGTGACTTTGGGTTGCTGGTCGGGATTTTGACGTTGCTCTACTTCAGTTGGGATTACTGGGCCGGCCCCGTGCTGACCTTCTCCCACATGGGTGGAGCCGCTCAAGTGGCGTTAGCTGCAGCCGGTCCGATGGCTTTTACCATTATGTGCCTGCTAGTCTTTCTGGGGCCTGTTGCCAAGAGTGCCCAGTTGCCCCTACATACCTGGTTGCCTGATGCAATGGAGGGTCCGACACCTATTAGCGCCCTCATTCACGCAGCGACCATGGTTGCTGCCGGTGTTTTCCTGGTGGCTCGGATGTACCCGGTCTTTACCCTCTCTCCTACGGCAATGACCGTTATTGCCTGGGTGGGTGCACTGACGGCCTTTGTCGCTGCTACCATTGCCTTGACTCAGGTTGATATTAAAAAGGCCCTGGCCTACTCCACCATGTCCCAGTTGGGGTATATGGTGATGGCGATGGGGATTGGTGCTTTCTCGGCTGGGTTGTTTCACCTGATGACCCATGCGTTCTTTAAGGCGATGTTGTTCTTATGCTCTGGTAGTGTGATTCATGGCTGCCACGATGAGCAAGATATGCGTCGGATGGGCGGCTTATGGAAGTACATGCCCATTACAGCGGCCACCTATTTAATCGGGACCGTCGCCATTACCGGGGTACTTCCCTTTAGTGGCTTCTGGTCGAAGGATGAAATTATTGCCGCCACGGCCAGCTACCCGCTGCTGTTTGGGTTGGCGGTAGCTACGGCTGGTATGACGGCGTTCTATATGTTCCGGACCTACTTTATGACCTTCCATGGCAAGTATCGGGGTGAAGGTCATCCTCACGAGTCTCCTGCCGTCATGTGGGTCCCCTTGGCCGTTTTGGCTGTGCCGTCGATCCTAATCGGCGCCATTCTTTCAGGGCAATTTGGTTTCCCTGGCTTCGGCGAGTTGGTCTACTTCGGTCATCACCCTCATCACGAAGAGTTGAACCTAGCAGTGATGGGCCTGTCGGTCTTTATTGCCCTCGGTGGCTTGGCTACGGCATGGCTGATGTATGGTGGTCCTAACGTGATCAGTCCTGACTGGTTCCGCAAGACCTTCCAACCGGTCTACACGCTTTTGTGGAACAAGTGGTTCTTTGATGATGCTTATACAAGCATTGCCACCAAAATTTATTTGCCTTTTGCTGCTCTGTCCTCCTGGTTTGATCGGACAGTGATTGACGGTCTGGTAGGCTTGTCGGCCAGCACCGTCAATGTCAGCGGCAGTGCAATGAGAACGTTACAGAGTGGACGGGTACAGACCTATGTGGCACTGTTTGTGGCAGGCCTTCTGGTATTGGCCCTGGTCCTTTGGAAATGGATGGTATAAGGAGTTTTATCAGTGGAAAACATTCCGATTCTCTCAATTCTGATTTTCCTGCCAATCGTGTATGCACTGATAATTCCGTTCCTACCGGATGACAACAAAGTGCTCAACACCTTTAGTACGGTTGGTTCCGGTTTGTTATTTGTGTTGTCTGCCTTGTTTTGGTGGCTTTCTGCTGGGCACGCCCCGATGGAAACCCGGGCTTGGTTGCCGCAACTCCATATTAACTACAGTGTGGGCGCAGATTCCCTAAGCTGGTTGTTGGTGGTCCTCACCACCTTCCTACTTTTTATGGCTGTGATTGCCAGCTATACTTCGATTCATAAGCGTCTCAAGCTGTATTATTCGATGATTTTCGTGCTGACGACCTCGATTCTTGGGGTTTTCCTGGCTCGAGATCTCTTCTTGTTCTTCCTGTTCTGGGAATTGGAACTGATTCCCATGTACCTGCTCATCGCCATTTGGGGCGGGCCTCGTCGTGAATTTGCTGCTATTAAGTTTGTGTTGTACACCCTTTTTGGCAGTATTTTTATGTTTGCTGCGATTTTGGGTGCGTTCTTCTTGGCTGGAACCTTTATGGGCCAAAATACCTTTGCCTTCGATCAACTGGCAAACCTCTCCGGCAGTGGTGTTGCGGTCACGGCACAGATCCTCTTGTTTCTGGGCTTTTTCCTGGCCTTCGCCATCAAGTTACCGATGGTGCCGTTTCATACCTGGTTGCCCGATGCCCACGTTGAAGCTCCAACCCCGATCAGTATGCTTCTGGCAGGCATATTGCTGAAAATGGGTGCCTACGGGATGGTTCGTTTCTGCTTTGGCTGGTTTCCCCAGGCCGCCGAAATCCTGGCGCCCTACCTGGTGCTGTTGGGCATGATCAATATTATCTACACGGCCGGAGTTGCCATGGTTCAGGCGGATCTCAAGAAGCTGATTGCCTATAGCAGTGTCAGCCACATGGGTTTCGTGCTTCTGGGCTTAGGGGCCTTGAATGCCGTTGGGATTAAAGGTGCCATTTTCCAAATGATAAGTCACGGCCTGATCAGTGCCGGACTCTTTATGATTGTGGGCACGTTGTACAACCGCACCCATACCCGGATGATTGCTGAAATGGGCGGCTTTGGGAAAAACTTGCCGACGATTTATTTCTTTGCCTTATTGATTGCCTTGGCCAGCTTGGGTTTACCTTTGTTGGCGGGCTTTCCGGCAGAAACCCTGGTCTTCTATGGTGCGTTTCTGTCCAAGGCCTTTGATGTTATTCCCTGGTTTGGTGGCGCACAGCTGAACTTGTCCATCCAGACTCTTACCGTGATTTCGGCTGTGGGTGTTGTTTTGGGCGCCGCTTATCTTTTGTGGATGTTACAGCGTGTCTTTATGGGCCCGCTTTTCCCCAAGTGGGGCGATCTCAAAGATGCTTCCGTCAGCGAGGTCTTTGTTCTGTCTGGGTTGGCCCTGCCCATTCTGATCTTTGGGCTGGTTCCCGGCTGGATTGCCGACCCCTTGGAGTCGGTGTCGGTGGACTTAAGCAAGCCCTTTGGCGTTCAGACTGAAGCGGTCTTGCCTCCAGCCAAACCCAACTACGTTTCCACTGCCGCCTTGGCGGATCAGCGTGAAGGAGAATCACACTAATGTTTGATATGAGTTTGAGTCAACTGGGGCAACAGAACCTCATTTATCTCTTGCCGGAAGGCATCTTAACCCTGGGGTTGATGCTGGTCATTGTTCTGACGGTGGTTTCTCATCAGAAGACAGTGCAGGAAAATGACGCATTAATGCAGACCTCCCTGGTCACTGTCTTGTTGTCCTTGGGGGCGCTGGTATGGACTCATGTGAATGCACCGCTCACCACGGCTCAGTCTGTGGCGTTTGGCAGTTTGACGGCAGATTTGCTTGGGGTGCTTGTGCGTGCCGTTTTATTGGCCGGTGCTGGTATTACGATTGCCATTTCCCATCGATTTCTGCAGCAAAACACACGAATCATCAGTGACTTTTATGTCTTGATTATGGGAGCCACCCTGGGTGGGATGGTTCTGACGATGGCTTCGGACTTGATTGCTGTCTTCGTTGCGCTGGAGACCATGAGTATTACCTCCTTCATCTTGGCCGGGTATTTGCGCAAAAATAACCGCAGCGCCGAAGCATCTTTTAAATACCTCATTTACGGTGGCGTGGGCACAGCGGTCTTTCTCTTTGGCTTGTCTTTGATCTACGGTCTGACGGGCTCTACCAATTTCTCTGAAATTGGCATGGCCATGGCTCAGTACCAAGGGGTCGCTCATCCGACGCTGGTGGTCATTATGCTGATGGTGGCTGCTGCCTTGGCTTACAAGCTTTCGATTGCCCCGTTCCATATGTGGGCGCCTGATGTGTACGAGGGGGCTCCTACTCCCGTATCGGCCTTCTTGTCTGTGGTGTCTAAAACGGCCGCCTTTGCCGTGACCATTCGGTTGCTGGTCATCATCTTTTCCGGCTTTGCCGCCTGGCCATTGTTATGGGGCATTCTTGCGGTCTTGTCCATGACGATTGGAAACTTCGTGGCCTTGAAACAAACCAACATTAAGCGTCTGTTGGCATACAGTACCGTGGCCCATGCCGGCTACATGCTTTTGGGCTTGGTGTCCGGAACTACTGTTAGCGTGGGCAGCATCCTGTTCTATTTGGTGACCTATCTGTTTATGAACCTGGGTGCCTTTGCTTCAGCCATTGCCTTTAGCAATATGACCCATACCGATGAAATCAATGCTTACCAGGGCTTGGTTTACAAACGTCCTGGTTTGGCCTTGGGGCTTAGCCTGTGTTTGCTGTCCCTGACTGGGATCCCCATTACGGCGGGTTTCTTTGCCAAGTTCTTTCTCTTTCAGGCCGTTGCCATGTCGGGGCCAATGTACTTGTGGTTAGTGGGCATTGCCTTGGTCAACAGCACGGTGTCGTTAGCATACTACATCAATATCATTCGTCTGATGGTCGTTAAAGAGCCTTCAGATGCGGTTAAGGCGATTCCCGATGCGGCAGATAACCAAGCCTTATTGGAAACCACTTTGGCCGTCTGCGTGGTGATGACCCTGGTGTTGGGTATCTTTGCTTCACCGGTACTTGAATTCAGCAAGAATTCTATTGAGCAACTGGCGCAAGAGCGTCCGACGGTTGTCGGCCTAGCACCGGTGTCGAAATAAGATACTGATTCAACGCTTTTTCTGCATTTTCTCTGAGCCGTTCATTGCGAACGGCTCGGTCTTTTATGGGGGGCTCCAAGGCCGGTAAGATGCCCCAATTGCTGTTAATGGGTTGAAAATGCTTGACCCCAGGGCGGGTAATATACTCGAACAGGGCTCCCATCATGCACTCTGTGGGGTAGGGTGTCGGGGATTCCCCATGCAAGGCTTGAACTACGCTGAGGCTGGCTCGAAGACCTGAGGCAATGGATTCGGTATAGCCTTCCACACCTGACAGTTGTCCTGCGATGAGAATATGAGGGTAAGTCCGAAGTTGCATGGTCGGGTTCAAAACCTCGGGGCTGTTGAGGAAGGTGTTCCGATGCATGACCCCGAATCTGACGACTTCGGCCTGTTCCAAGCCCGGAATCATCTGGATCATTTCTTTTTGCGGCCCCCACTTGATGTTGGTTTGAAAGCCGACAATGTTATACAGGGTCCCAGCCAGGTTGTCCTGTCGAAGTTGAATAACAGCATAGGGACGCTTGCCAGTTCTGGGGTCGACAATGCCGACAGGTTTCATGGGGCCGTAGCGAGGGGTGTCTTTCCCCCGTCGAGCCAACTCTTCAATGGGCAGACAGCTTTCAAAAAAGCGGGTGTCTGAGGCCTCAAAGTCTTTCAGCTCGGATTTTTCCGAACTCAGGATGAAGTCAATGAGAGCCTCGTATTGGGCCTTATCCAAGGGGCAGTTGATGTAGCTGCCTTCATCATCTCTGGGGCTCTCTTCTGTGGAGCCTTCAGTCTGGGCGGATTTGTTGTAGCGGTTTTGGTAAAAGGCAATATCAAAGTTGATGGAGTCGCGGACAATAATGGGGGCTGCTGCATCAAAGAAATACAGCTGCTTTTGGTTGAGAAGGCGTTGTAGCGTGTCTACCAGGCCTGGCGAAGTCAGTGGGCCTGTGGCAATAATTACATAATCCGCATCTGGTGGGATGTCTGTGATATCAGCGGATTCTCGCGTAATCCAAGGGGACTCGTCAACGAGGCGGGTGACTTCCCGGGTAAACTGATCCCGGTCCACGGCCAGGGCATTGCCCGCGGGAACCGCAATACGATCGGCCAACTGAATCAACTGGCAGTCGAGGGTCCTTAGTTCCTGCTTCAGCAGGCCGCTTGCGGTTGAGGGTTGCAGGTTTCCGAAACTGTTGCTGCAGACGATTTCGGCAAGAGTATCCGAGTGATGGGCAGGCGATCGTTTAAGGGGTTTCATGTCGTAGAGAGTTACCGGAATGTGGCGTTTAGCCAGTTGCAGGGCTGCTTCCGAGCCGGCGAGGCCTCCGCCAATGATGATGATCTTAGGGTGTTGCGACATCCGGGATTCATCTCCTGATTGTGTGACACGACATCTGTAAAGCTGATTGTAGCGCAATTGTCTTAGACTGAAAATCACAACAGAAAGATGAGAGGCCAACTTCAGGCCGTCTTTTCTGAGGCATTGCCCATCAAGAGGCGTTTACCACAAATATTAATAAAATCTTAGGATCACTAGCACAAAACCTTAAGAAATTGTTTTTATATAAATAAGTTAAATTCTCTCTTCTTCAGTTTAGTTTGTTATCTCTTTTTTTAAATATCTCTCTTTTAGGTACTTCTTGTTAGGAATATTGAGTTAGGAGTTGCTTCGATGAGTTTCGCTGCATCGGTTGCACGCGATTTGCTGCTGACGGCACGCAATGCGGATCTGGAATTTCAAATCAATTTGCTGAGTGAAAATCTTCAGCAGTTAACGGCAGTCGCCGCCAGTTTATTTTCACTGGCTGCAAACATCCAGCCGGGAAGTCCGGAATCGCAATTATTGTCGGTTCGCCAAGCACAGTTAGCCCAGGTCGAAAAAGGGATTGAAATCCAGTTGGACAAAGTTCGGTCGCAACAAAAAGCGGTTGCGGCAGAGATTGAAGCCGTTCGTAAGACCATTACGGATGACATCAATCGCTCCTTCAAAACCTTTGCCAACGCATAGAGTTCTCTTTTTCATCAGGTTCAACAGTCGCATCGCACACAGAAACGATTTATAATAACCCCATCCACATTGATGAGGTCAGCCTGCCTATGCGGATTGGGTATCTTGGCCCCGCGGGGTCCCATTCTCAAGTCGCCGCTGAAATGTTTGCTCAGCGGTATGTTTCACATGGAGACAATACCTCTCTTTTACCAGTACCGATGATGAGTTTCCGGCAGATTTTGGATGCCGTGGATGAAGGTGCCCTGGATTTGGCCTGTGTCCCTGTTGAGAATGCCCTGGAAGGGTCTGTGGGAGAAGTCTTGGACAGTTTGGCGTTGAAGCTGTCACGAACCCAGATTGTGGCCGAGTTTGTGATGCCTATCCAGCATGCATTGATTCGAAAGTATGAGTTCATGGAAGGCATTGCCTTTGTTCATTCGCATCCGCAAGCCATCGGGCAATGCCGGGATGCCGTGTATGAGCTGTTCGGCACCGATGTGAAATTTATTCCTGCTGCATCTACCTCCGAGGCGGTTAAAGCGTTGTTAACGTTGGATGAAACCCATGCGGCCATTGGCTCCTGTAAAGCGGCACAGCATTACGGCTTGGAAGTGTTGATTGAAAATCTTGGAAACAACACCCGAAACGCCACACGATTTCTGGTCCTTTCCAGTCAGTCCCCTCAGTCCTTGGCACACTTGGAGGCAGGGCCTGGTATGATGAAAACATCCTTGTGTCTTGGAATGCATGAAAACAAGCCAGGCGCCCTTTTAGAGGTGCTCATGCTCTTTGCCGAGCATCAGTTGAACATGTCTAAGATCGAGTCCCGACCCGCTAAAAAAAGTCTGGGTGACTATTTATTTTATGTCGACATTGAAGGCACGGTGCCGGTCGAGGTTATGCAAAAGCTGGAGGCAAAAACCTCGTTTTTGCGCTGCTTAGGGGTGTATCCTTCCTTAGGTCAGCTGAGCGTGGATCTGGAATCATCACTTTAATCGTGCGAGGGCTACAAAATAAAAACCGCCGATTCCGTGAGGTCCTGGCGGGTAGGGTCGTATGTGTGTAGGGATGTGTATTGAGTTAAAAGTAGGTGGGTTTTGATATCTAGTGTTGCGGATCCTGATAAATGGCGTGGTATATCTCCGATTTCAACCGGGCTAGTGTCTCGGGTGATTCGATGGGCCATGGTGTGCTAATAATCACCACAGGGCCACTTGGGCGCCAACAGACACGATGGGCAATGGCAGAATTTGCCAAGGGGTTGCCGACGGTGCCGTTTTTCAGGATGTAGGGGATGGCAAGTTTCGGGGTTCCTCCTTCAAAATAGGTATACAGACGTGGAAAGGTCACGTCGCATGCATCACTCTCGAGGCTACTATGGGCAGCCAGCGAGTCTGGAATGGTCATGCCAGAGGGGTTGCCATAAGCGCCCAGCGTCGAGTGGCGGTGTTTCCGGCGAGTATCGACACCACCCAAAGGACGGTGAAATCCTTGCCCGGAAAGACGTTTCGATCGGATGGACGGGGTTCCCATTCCGTGATGGTATGGGGCAACACCGATGGATGTGGGAGAGTTCGTTGGAGACAAATCCGCTGAGATCGGTGTGGTGACCGAGTCGTCACAAGATGTGTTCACAAATTGAGAATGCGGATGCACTGAACTCTCTCTCCCTCAAAAATCTATGGCTTCTCTCTCTCGTTGCTTTCCAATCATTCGCTTTACTCCAAAATAAAAACAAACGCGCTGAAAAAATTGCTAGCTCGATCCAAATCTGATAAAAAATATTCACAAAAGATAAAGAAAACGCTCAAAAGCCGCACAGGGCTTCAAAAAGCGAAATCACATCAACGGGGTGTTAAAACAAGGCTTCGGGAAGCGTGGTGTTGGAGGTCGTAGTCGGAAGGGTATAAACCCCATCAGTATCGGCTTTAACACTGACAATCTTACAGTGTGAGAGTTCGGTTACCGTTTTTAAGCGCTCAAAGCACTGATGATGACTCACAGAGCTTGGGGTAAAAACGGCCAGGGTTGAGCCAGAGCCGCTAATCACTGAGCCCATGGCTGTAGTTTGGCTTAAAGCCTCTTTTAAAACAGGCCATTCCGGTATCAAAGCGCCCCGAGCCGGTTCATGAATGGTGTCAGATTGCAGGGCCTCCTGAAACAGACTGGCATCCTTGTGTTCTACGGCGTAGATCCATGCGGCCATGCCACGAAGGTTTGCAACTGCCTCTTGGCGCGAGTAATGGTCTGGCAGAATGGTTCGGGCTTCATTGGTATGGAGTTTGGTGGGCGGAATAATGAGGATGATACCCCATTCCGACGGCCACACCAGCGAGATGCGATGATCCTCACTGACACAACACTGTACTCCACCCAGTAAGGCCGGAACCACATTGTCCGGATGCCCCTCCAGCTGGATAGCCCACGGGACCAGCTGGGTCTTGGGCAGGGGATCGGGGTGCATGTGATTGGCCAGTACAAGACCAGCGACAATGGCACTGGAGCTGCTGCCCAGTCCTCGGGAAAGGGGTATGTGCCCTTCAATCACCAGACGAGCCGGAATCGGTGTTTCCTGGCGAAACTGAAAGTAAGCCGAATAGGCTTTGGCCAGCAAGTTTTCCGAGGGATCCAGAGAGAGCCCGTCTGTCTCAATACAGGTGTGTTTGGACAGTTCCACACTTAAGGTCTCGGCAGGCGCCACTTCAAAATGATTGTAGAACTGCAGGGCCATCCCCAGGGTATCAAATCCCGGGCCCAGGTTGGCCGAGGTGGCAGGAACTCTAATGCGTATCATCGTGTGCTGTTTCCTTACGCACCGCCTTGGGAGCCACTACGGTGACGACCTTGGGTTGGCTGAAGATCTGCTGGGCCACCCGTTGGACATCTTCCGAGGTTACTTGTTCCACCAGTTTTGGGTATTGATGATCAAAGCCATAGCCCACACCCATGGTCTCGTAAAACCCTTGGTAGAAGGCTTGGTTGGCATTGGATTCATGGGCTAGCGCAAAAGAGCCGATCAGCTTGCTTTTAACCGCTTCAAGCTCTTCAGAGCTCACCGATTCGGTTTGAAGCCGGCTGATCTCTTTCTGGAAGCCTTCTTCTACTTTAGGCAGGTTCTTGGGATCGGTGCCGATGTACATCACAAAGTTACCGGTCTTCAGCATGCTGGGGAAGGTGGAGCTGACGTGATAGGCTAAGCCTTGTTTTTCCCGCAGGTTTACGAAAAGCCGAGAACTCAGCCCTGAGCCCAGAAGCGTGTTAATGACTTTCAGGGTAATGTAATCCCGGTCGGTAGAAATTCCCGGGGCATGCCAGCCGTAAGCAACCCAGGTAGCGGCTTGTTCTGGTTTTTGAGCCATCACGGTAATATCCTGGGCCAAGGGTTCAACATTGGGGAAGGGTGTCTTTGGCAATGGTGTTGCAGCCACTTTTTGTGGCTGATCTTGGAAAGGTATGGCCGTCAGAATTTGTTGAAAACCGGATTTTACCCGCTCCGGATCAAAACGTCCCACAACCGAAATAACCAGGTTGTCCGGACGAAGGCTGTGTTGGTAAAAGCGCACCAAATCGTCGCGGGTCAGCGTCGGCAAGGATTGCTCCAGGCGACTGCCGACGGCGCCGTAGGGGTGGTTCGGATAGAGCGCTTCAGTGAGTTTTTCAAACATCAGATTGCTCGGTTGATCCCGGCTGGTTTGAATCCGTTGCAGGGATTCGGCCCGCTCTTTCTCCAGTTCATCCTGTGGAAAGGTGGGGTTCGTCAGCACATCTTGCAAGATGAGCATCAAGGAATCCACGTCACTGCTCAGACCGGAACTCCGGATTTCCAGAAAATCTTCGTCACTGGAGCTGGACAGTGATAAGCCCTGGCGTTCAAGTTCTTCACTCAGTTGGGCAAAGGTTCTGTTTTTGGTGCCTTTCATCAGCACCTGGGCTGTCATGGAAGCCACCCCGGGTTTAGGCTCCAAGAGGCGTCCGCCTTTGGCCATAATGTTAATGGCAACCGTATGGCTGGTGGGTACTTGTTTCATCAGTAGCGTTGTGCCATTGGGCAGAACCACTTTCTGCACATTCTGAGCAGGAGATTCCATTTGACCTGCCAGTTCGGTGTCAGTAGCGGTTATGTGTACCGCATCACGCAGGCGTTGAATGTTGGCTGCCACTTCCTGGTGGGTCGCAATTGCGTCGGACTTAGGCAAGATTTCCACTACAGCGGCCTTGTTAAAGTCCAGATATTTATTTGCGGCGGCCTTGACGTCGGCGGCTGTGATTTTTTGGATATTGCTAACGTAGTCAGTGTAGTCGGATAAGCTGCCAATGGTGACATTATAGCCAATGGTGTTGGCCACCCCGGACGTTGATTCATTTAGAAAAGCAAATTCCTTGACCACTTGGGTTTTTGCTTTTTCCAATTCCTCAGGTGTCGGCCCTTTGGCTTTAAACTGGGCTAATTGGGCTAGGATGGCCTTTTGCGCTTCGGCACGTTTTTCCGGTTTGATTTCTGCCGAGATGACAAAGCTGCCGGCTTGGCGGTGAGTGATATTGCCGGCCCCAATGCTTTCCACCAACTGCTGTTCTTCTTTCAAGGTTCGGTACAAGCGGGAACTTGCACCATCACCCAGGATTTTTGCCGCCAGATCCAAGGCAAAGTTATCTTGGCGATGCTCGATGCCTGGGGCGAGAAAGCCCAATTCGAAGTTGTCTATCGAGACATTGGGGTCGGTTAGAACCGTGGACGAAGGTTGGTTGATCGGGAGAATCGGTTTTTTGCTGGGAAGCCCCGGTTTGGGGCGCACCTGAACACTGTAAGCCGTTTTAAAAGCCTGGTTTACCATTTTAACGGCTTTCTCGGTCTGAACATCGCCGACCACAATGGTTTTAAAGTTTTGAGGCTGATACCAGGTGTGATAGTAGTCCAGGATGGCTTCTCGCGGAATTTTCTGGATGTTACTCTTGGGTCCCAAAGTATCCATGGCGTAGGGATGGTTGCCAAAGAGCAATTTGTCCAGGGCAATGTAAGCTTTTCGGGAGGGAGAGTCCAGTGAGCGGTTAATTTCTTCCTGTACCACTTCCCGTTCCCGGGTCAGTTCAGGTGGATTGATCGTCGCGTTCAAGAGCATATCTGCGTGAAGCTTAAGAGCCTCTTCAAAGTAGGGGCTGGCCGTGGTGATATGGTAATGGGTAAAGTCATCACTGGTGGCGGCGTTAAAATCGGCCCCTCGGGACTCCAGAATCCGATCAATCTCGCCCAGCTTGTAGGTTTTGGTGCCTTTAAAGAGCAAATGCTCCAGAAAGTGAGACACCCCGTTGTTTTGCGGTGTTTCATCGGCAGAACCGACATTCACCCAGGTATCAATGGTCACAATGGGTTGGGTGTGAATTTCCTGGACATAGACCTGTTGGCCTGAAGGAAGCTTGGTGTGGTAAATCTGGGGAGTGGGCACGGAAGCCGCCAGTGCGACATGCAATGGGCTGGCCAGAAGCCCAATCAGAAGAAGTGCTAAGGGTTTTTTCACGATGAAAGAATGCCGCATTTTGAAATTGCCTCTCCGTTTGTTGATGGGGTCAGTCAATATAGCCCTATTCTGCCAAAGATATGGTGAAAAATAAATTGTTTCCAACCTCAGCCAGCGTTCATACCACCCAAGGGTGAACCTCATGTATTTTGCTCTGTAAATATCTTGACATCAAAGTAGCAACAACCTGGGTTCTCGCGTTTTTATCCACTACTTCTGTTAGCCTATCGGATCCGGAAGAAACTTGTTTTTCTGCCCGATGGGTGAGTTCCGTATCGAAGAAGGGGATTCGGGAACACCAGTGATGTTACGAGGATTATCCACATCGGTCACAGTTAACCCTTATAATCGCGCGTATGCTCCCGGTGCATCGGCTTTTCATCAGAAGGAGGGGAAAGTCGTCGAGCCTCAGTTTGGCCGTTCATCGACGCTACCCGCGTCAACCACGTTGGCACAACCCAAACCAAGTCAAGGAATTGAAAAGCTTTTTGATAAACTGGCTGCTGAAACCCGTCGAAGCATCATGGACATTCGTCTGGGGTTGATGAGGACCCCGGAGCATCAGAAACGCTTTCAGGAGGTGTATGATCAGGCCCGGGCTTACGCTCTGAAATGTCATGAGCGGGGTGAAAAAGGGATTTTTGTTCTCGACATTGATGAAACCATCCAGGACAATAGCGCCTACTATACAGATCCTCAGGGGCGATATTTTAAAAAAGGCGACGAAAAAGGCCCGTACCGATTTAACGAAGCCACATGGCAAGAGTTTACCGGATCGAACAAGCCTAAGATCTTTCCTCAGGCCAAAGAGTTTATTGCCTTTCTCAATGAGATTGGCATGCCCTATACCTTTATCACCAGTATGAGCGCCAAAAACCGGGATGTTCTCATTCAGCGCCTTGAAGAAGAGGCCGGTGTCCCTAAAGGCATGCTGGATAAACCCGGCCATTTATATTTTGTAGCCGATGGGGAATCCAAACTGGAGTATCAGAAGAAAGCATCTCAAGCCTTGGGGCTGCCCATTCTGGCAAGTCTGGGGGATCAGCCCCGGGATATGACCGAGGATCCTTCCAAAAACTTTCTTTTGCCCAATACCCTGTATGAGCTTTCCGACGCCAAGACCTATTATCGAAGCTCGGAGATGAGCAATTGGCTTGCGTCGATTATGACCTTTTCAAAGCTGGCCCAGGACTATGGCTTGGGTGAAAAAGCAATGTCTGCCTAGGTACAAACGTTTTTAGTGATGATGTTGCTGCTGTGCAGAGGCTTGCATCTGGCCGGCAATGTCACGCTGCAAGCTTTGCAGGTCAACAGCCCCTTTATGGCCCATGACATAGAGAGCACATTTACGGACCGGAGCAACATACCAGGCACATTGATCTCCCAGACACAGTTCCATCACTTCGCTTCGGGTACTGATTAACGGGCAGACTGGAACCATCGATTCCCGGGTGTCCATATGTCAAACTCCTTTTTGTGCTCATCCTTGGGGAACATACCACCATGATTATTGGTGGGTAGAGCGAATCCTGAAGGGGATTGTGAATTTTCTACCCCTTTTGGAGGAGTTTACATACAATAAGGGGTACATGTTTCAGTTCGGACGAAAGGAACCCTGCGCCATGGGCAGTTATGCAACCGACATTCGCATTGTGACCGATAAACCTAACCTTGCCGAATTTCCGTGTGATGTCATGGTCGTGCCGGTCTTTCAGCAAGACGCTCCTGCCGGTGCTGAATTGCCTGAAGATACAGAAGAAAAGGAAAAATCGAAAAAAGTGCCTCGCTGGGTTGAGCTTCACGCTTCGTTGGATGATATGATGAGCGGGCATCTTTTAGCCACCCTGAGCGAGGAGCGTTTTAAAGCCGATTGCGGCAAAAAGCGGATTTTTAAACTCCGAGCCCCCGATGGCATTCAGGCCAAATGGATTGTGGTTTTAGGCTTGGGTGAGCCGGACAAGCTGGATATCAAAAAGTTGACTCAGGCCTTTCAAGGCAGTTGGAAAGAGACGTTTAGCTATAAAGAAGTCCATGACGTTGCTGTCCTTATGCCGGTGGATACCAAAAAAGTGTCTGTGCGTCACGCAGTTCAAGCCGCTTGTATTGCGGCATTTCAGTCGACCTATAAAACCCGGGAAGCGGGTGAAAGCAAAATCCATGCTTTCCAATCCCTGAGTTTGATTATGTCTGAAGGCACCTCGGTTCATGAGAAGGATGTTGAGGCAGCACGGGCTATGGGGATGGCCGAAGCCCTGACCAAAGATTTGGCCAACATGCCGGCTAACCTGAAAACTGCCGAAACCTTAGCTGAAACGGCGCGCAGCTTTATGGGGCTTCCTGGCATTTCCGTTGAAATTATTGATGATGTGGGCCGTATCGCCAAAGAAATGCCCGCGTTCTTCGCTGTGGCAGCTGCTTCGGCCAAATCCGATCCGCCACGCTTTATTAAAGTTCATTACAAACCCTCTGGCGGCACGGTCTCCAAAAAAATTGCCCTGGTAGGTAAGGGTGTTATCTTTGATACAGGCGGCGTTCAGGTTAAAACCGGAAATTATATGAATGATATGAAATTCGATATGACCGGGGCCGCGAGTGTTTTGGCCATTATGAAAGCTGTCTCAGAAATGGCCTTGCAAGGCGTGGAAATTTCCGCCTATGTGGCAGCCACCCGAAACGCAATTAGTGATACCGCCTATTTGCCGGACAGCATCTTGGATTCGGCCAGCGGGAAAAAGATCGAAATTCGCCATACGGATGCCGAAGGGCGTGTGACGCTTGCCGATGCCGTGTACAAGGCCAGTCTCGATAAGCCTGATGAAATGGTGACCGTTGCCACGTTGACCGGATCGGCGGGTGTGGCCGTAGGCCATAGTATTGCACTGATGGGAACCGATGAGGATTTGGTTCGTCGGGTAGAAACAGCAGCCCGTGACGTGGGTGAATCGGTTCAAAGCTTTGAGTTGTTGGAAGAAGACTTTGACAACATTAAAAGCGAGCGTGATGCGGCTGATTTATCCAACACCAGTAAAAGTAAAAGTCGCGGACACTTATCGGCAGGAGCCTTCGTCATGAGTTTTGGCCAAGACATCCCCATGGCTCACTTGGACATTGCCGGTGGCGATGCCAAAGATGGCAATGCAACGGGAATTGCCGTTAAAGGCCTGATTCAATATCTACGCAACGAGGCTTCTTAAGAGTTACCGTTGCAACTGTAGTGGCTAGGAAGATTAAGGACACTGAGAGAAAGGACATTGTACATGAATCACCGACAAATGCTGAGCCTGATTCTGGGGCTGGTATTGCTTTTGGGTCAGGGGCTTGTCCATGCGGAGTGGCCGGGGTCCCGTTATCAATTAAAATCCCCGGATGGTCAGGTGGTGACCATCAACACGATTAACCAAAAGCGAGAAGCCGATAGCCTGGTTCTCTATACTTCTGAATACGGTCCTTCTTCCCGCACCAATCCCTACGGTGTTGAGGTTGCGGCAGTGCCGGTGCCTGGAAAAGCAAACACCTATAAGGTCACCCGGATGACCAGTATTTTTACATGTGAATCGGATGAGGATCTGAAAAAATGCGGCAATATGTCCATTCCTCCCAATGGTGTTGTCCTGTCCGCCATGGGAAATCAACGCGAATGGTTGCTCAAAACTCTTCCTATGGGGGCCGAATTTGAAGTCAGTCAGGCTCTGGTTTCCGAGAGCCGTTTTTCCATTTCTGCGGTGAACCCCACGCCGCAAACCAATCCCACCGGATCGGGATTCCCGGGAACTCGAGGGGGTAACCAGATGATTCTGTATGATAGCCTGTATGGACAGCCCACCACGGGAACCAATGAATTTGGCTACGAAGTCACTGTCAAAGAAGGTCGGGTGATTGCACAGGAAGGCGCCAATAGCGTTGTTCCTGCTGAATCCGGGGCGTTTGTGCTTAGCGGTCATGGCAAAGCCCGGCAATGGTTGCTTCAAAATGCCCCCATTGGCAGCAAGATTTCTTTGGACAACAACACGGTAATCAGTACCATCGATAAGGAAACCTACTTATATCAGCTGGAACGTCTGGTCAGCAAGATCGAAGCGCTTCAACCGGCTAAAATTCCCTCGGAGGTGAAGCAAAAAATTCAGACCCTGCGCCAGACAGCATATATTCTGAGTGATCAGGAGGTCTCCGAAAAAGCATTGGCCTTGAAACAGCAGCTGACACCGGTTTTGTGGCAAAGCTATCCGACAGTGTCCTCCGCGTCTATGCGGGCGGTCTGGCATCGCCCCAGTGAAGCGTCGTTGGCTGAAATTCGCCAATCCTTGGATCTGCTTCAAAAAGCAGGCTTCAACACGATTTTCCTGGAGACCTACTTGCACGGGGATCCCATCTTCAAGTCGCGTACCTTTGAGACCTATAACATTCCCCAAAAGCTGCCGTTTGTGCAAAAAGACGGGGATCGAGACCTCTTGAAAACCTGGCTGGATGAAGCCCATAAGCGTGGTATGAAAGTCCATGTCTGGTTCCAGACCTTTTATGCCGGGAACCGCCAGTTTGATAAATCCATGGGCAGTATTTTGACGACCTACCCGCAATGGGCCAACATTCAACGCTCCGGCTTGGGGCAAGCCACCTTGCCTGCCTCTACCCTAGAGTCGGGTGCCTATTTCCTCGATCCGATGAATCAGGAAGTGCAGCAGTTCCTGTTGACTTTGATCGATGAGATTATCACCCGCTACCCTATTGATGGATTTCAATTAGACTATATTCGTTATCCGGCAAGCTTTCCGCAGGATCGCTTCAGCTATGTTGCTACCACGTGGGGTTATACTCCCTTTGCCCGTAAAGTTTTCCAGGATCGCTTTGGAAAAGATCCTGCCGAGCTGACCCCGGCGGCGGATCCCGAACTGTGGGCTGAATGGAACAACTTCAAAACCCGTCAAATTGACCGATTTGTCCGCAAAGTTCGTGACGACATCAAGGAAAAGCGCCCAGATATGCCTTTATCTGTCGCCATCTTTCCCAAAGTCAAAGAGTCCATCGAGCGCAAGCACCAGAACTGGCTCTCCTGGGCCCAAAACGGGTGGGTGGACTTTATTGCTCCCATGACCCTGACCAGTTCATTAGAGTCCATTGCTACCGATACCCGTGAGGTTCAGACCGGGGCTGCGGTGCCGGTAATTACTGGAATCTTCGGGCCCTTTAACGGCAACAATCCCACCGATGTTGTCGATCAGGTTTGGACGGCATTTCAGGCCGGAGCCAAAGGAGTTGCCGTTTTTGATACGGCTCACCTGACCCGGCAAATGGCCGAAGCCTTGAACATGGGCCTGTTTAAGATTGAGGGCCCAAAAAAACAGAAGTAAATCGCTTTACAGCCTGTTTGTTAAGTAAAAATTCCAGGCCTGGTCTGTGCTTCTGTTGTTCTGCTTTGCGCAAGCAGCTGGTGTCGGTATAATAAAAACCAGGATAGAGAACGGAGCCCGTTTAGATGACCTCGCAATACACGTATTGCCGCTGGTATGATGTTCATCCCCGTTTTGGTTTTTTATTAAATCTGGTTCGCTTGATGCCTGCGCATCGCCAGCGTCTTGTGGCCGAGCGTATGAACCACTTCTTGGCTTCCCGTTCGGTGATGCCGGTCTTGTGGCATCAGGTGCCTTGGGATGGCCATCGCTGGTATGATGCGGTACCCGAGTTGCTCTATAGCCTGGAACGTCTGAAGCAGGCGCCTCAATATGTTCAGGCCCAAAGCGTGACACATTTGGCCAATGTCTTGGCCGATATGGGTGTGGCCACTTGCTGTGCCTAAAGCTTGTTCGCTGCCGCGTTGTTCCCGATAGAACACCCTTGGGCACGTGCTAGTCAGGTAGGACTGGCTCGAGAAAATCCGCCAGAATGGTATTACTGACCGGGATGGCCTCCGGGGACAGCCTTAAGGTATCGCGGTCCCGGATCAGAAGCCCAGTCTCAAAATACCGAGAGAGACGCTTGGCATAGGTGGTGTTGAAGTCAAAGCCATAGCGGGCTTCCAGTACGGCAATGGAAACCCCCGATCGTTTTCGTAACCCGAAGATAAAGGCATTTTCCAGTTGTTCTTCTCGAGAACAAGGATGCAGGTGGGCGCGTTGCAACGGATTTTCAAGATAAGCCTTTAAATCTCGGGGGTTTTCGTAGCGGCACTCCTGGATATAGCCATGCGCGCTGACCCCAAAGCCCCAGAACGCTTGGTTGTCCCAATAGGCCAAATTATGGCGAGAGGCAAAGCCTGGTCGGCAGAGATTGCTGATCTCATACAGGTCAAAGCCGTACTGAGCCAAGACGGGTAGGGCGAATTCATACATCTCTACCGTGGTCTCATCCGTGGGCAAGGCCATGCGCCCTGATTGCAAAACCTTGGCCAGCCCGGTTTCCGGTTCGACCTTGAGGCCATACATGGAAATATGCTGAATGGGCAGCGTCCCTACTTGTTGAAGTGTATCGGCCCAGCTGGCCATCGTTTGCTCCGGAATGCCGTACATCAAGTCGATGGACACATTGGTGTAACCGGCAGCAACAACCGTTTCCATAAAGCGGTAGACCTGATCCCGAGAGTGAACCCGGGACAAGCGTTTGAGCTCGTTGGGTTGTAACGATTGCACGCCAATGCTGAGCCGGTTGATCCCGATGTCCCGATAGTCCTGTAGGGGCGATGCGGTGCCTTCTGGATTGGCTTCCAAGGTAATTTCGGCTTCGGGTGAAAAGGGCGTAATGGATCGCAAGGTGGTCAAAATATCGTTGATCTCGCCGGCGCAAAACAGCCCCGGCGTGCCCCCACCCAGATACACGGTCTGAATCGGCATAGGGTCTTGTTGGCCTAAATAATGAATGATTTCGGTTTTCAGTGCGTCGATATAGGCCCGCCGCCGATCGGGTGTGCCTTTGAGTTCCACGTAAAAATCGCAGTAAATGCAGTGGGACAGGCAAAAGGGCAAATGAATGTAAATAAACACCTGTGAATCCGATCCTGAAATCTCAAACCATAAATCCAACTAAGGCCAACGGGGAGAAACCCACCGTGTGGCCTCAGGATACGAGGCGGCGCGGGAAATGTCAAATCCGATACTCGTGTTTATGATGAGCAGGACCGGTCATAGGTTCGGTGGCTTCAGAAGTTAGTAGAGTTTTTTAGGAGCTGTATCAGGATGCTGCATATCGGTAATGGGGTTAAAGGTGATGGGGATATCACTAGAACCTTGAAGCCAGCTTCTGCTGTAGCTTCCGACAGCAGTAGACCCACTCAGCATATAGGTCAATATTCCTTTGCCAGATAATAGATTTCTGCTGATGTCAAATACATAAGACGGTGTGCCTGAAGTATCATACTTGAGGTGATTACCTCGAGCGAATAGTTCATAACCTTGCTGATCGGAATCAAACACGTAATGCTGCGTTACAGGATCCCAGCGCGGTGGCGTAGTAGTGGTCCACATGCTTTGATTAGTAGAGTAGTTCGTTTTAGGTGGAATGATGTACATCCCCTTTTTTGAACTTCCATTTTGTGTACGGTAGCCGTAAACAACATATATGTTCTTATTACTGTGGTTTTGAATTCTATTTCGATTATCTTGATCCCATACCCTCCCTCGTTCATAGCCCTGGCCAGCCTGTGGGTTTGTGGGTAGGCCGGGACCACCTGTTAAAGGATTGGTACCCGTTTCTCCCATATAAAGCGGTGTCCCTTGAGTCTCTTTACTAGGGACCTTGCCGGCGGATCGCCTGGAGGGAGCATATCCGACTGGCTTTTCCGCAGGTCGACTAATTCCGATTCTGGCTATGTCTGATATTGAAGGCTCACTCTTCGGTATTGTCGCCAAATGTGTGGGAACTTCGCCTTCCGACACAATGAACTTTTTTGCAGGTCTGCTAATTCCGATTCTGGCTATGTATGATATCGAGGGTTCGCTTTTTGGTGTTGTAGCCGCTTTGATGGGGACATAGCCTTCCGGCACTCGACAACTAGGCATGCCAACGCTTGTCTTACCAAACGGGGTAAACAATCCTAATTCGTTAGCATGATTGGATGACACTCGTTCAGGCATCTGAGGAGGAGTATCCATCGCCGAAGGAAGCGAATCCTCTCGAGCAGGTTTCCATAATTTGACGATAACATACTTCGATGGTGAGTCCTGTGTTGGACCCAATACTGGTGCGTTTGCACTCGGCATAGTTGCTTCCTCCCTACCAATGTACCCCTAAATCGAATTGGTTCATTATTTACGAGACTATTGGCATAAAGGTTGTATCTTTTGAAATCATGTTAGCTATTAAATATTTGTAAAGTATACCTGTGCACTTCAATGCCTCCCAGATGCTTGGTTACATCGGGCATTGGAAGGCAGCAGAGTATCACCACCTGTTCTAATCTCAACCGCGCAAAAGAATCGGTGTTGTTCAAACTAAGGGCGAAATTCAATGGGATAGCCCGGATGGCTGGAACCAATCCAGGGGTTTCGCCCGCCATTCATCATTCCGGCAGTCTCCGGACCTCCGGTAATCAGGGAAAAATTGCCACCCAAAGAGGGATTTGCCCCTGTGTCATACGTCAAGACCTGCCCATCCCGAATCTTATACCCTGGATGGTTTGGCTCAAAGACATACTGCTGAGAGGTTTCATCCCAGCGTGGGGGAACTGTTGTGGCCCAATCCAAGTCGTCACCGGCCCCGCCGGCAGCTCTGCCTGGAGGAATGATGATCATGCCGTAGCGCTTGTTATTCTCGTTGTCCCGATAAGAGTAAATGGCATAGATATTTTGATTGGACTGATTCACCACTCGGCCCCCGTTGGTGCCGCCGGTGGGAAATTGTAACTCGGCTGGGAGGCCCGGCCCTTTTTCCAGAGCGGCCTTGCCTTCACCCCGAAAAAGCGGGATCTTCAGTTCTTTTTTCTCTTTGCCCAAGACCAGGATTTGTTGTGTGGTTTCTCCCACTGCCTTTGGCAATGGCTTCATGGGAGGTGGTGCCGAAATGGGAGCATTGGGATCCATGAGGGGCAACGCCTTGCCCAAAGGCTTCATTTCCACCAGTTTGGGGTCCAACACCTCTTGGGATTTTGCCCCGGCTACTTGGCCGAGCCCGGTACTTGCGACTTGGGTGCTTATGGTAGAAAGATTACTTGGGATGGTCATTGTTGAATCCTCCACGGCCAGTGCGTATCCCGTCGGACAAAACCCTAAATATCCAAGGCAAAAAAATAGTGTCGTTGCGCGGACAACGTTGAAAAAACGCATCCGAAAGACGAAAAAATGCTGTGTTGCCATCGCCTATGTACGCCTAAATAATGCCCTTGGAAATCCAAAAGGGGTTAATTGTATAAAGTCTGGATTTCAAGATTCAATGTTATTTTTTTTAAAATTGTAAAGGTCAATGTGCATGACGAGCGGGGGCGGATACACGAGAGGGCTGACATCAGATTTCAATAGAGGACTGATCGCCCAGCAAGAGCTGATAGGTGGCCGGGCGACGTTGGGCTTTGGTAATCGAACATTCATGCCCGATTAAGCTTTGTTCAATCCGTGTGCCAATGTTGCTGAGCAGGCAGCTTTCGAGAAAGACCGAGTTTTCCACCTCGGCCTGTTCGATACGGGTGCCTTTTCCGACGCTGGTAAAGGGACCAATATAGGCATCGTGGATTTCGCAATTTTCGCCAATGCGCACGGGGCCTTGGATAATGCTGTTGGTGACGCGGGCCCCGGCGGCAATTTCAACCCGGCCGCGCAGCTGGGTTTGTTTATCCACCTTGCCCTCCACCAGGGTAGTACAAAATGCATCCAAAACAATGCGATTGGCCTCAAGCAGATCGTCTTTCTTTCCGGTATCCAGCCACCAGCCTTCCAGGGTCTGGGCACGAACGGTTTTACCCATGGTAATCAGCTGCTGAATCGCATCGGTAATTTCCAACTCCCCTCGGGCACTGGGCTGAATCTGATCAATGGCGTCAAAGATATTGGCCCGGAATAAATACAGCCCCACCAAGGCCAAATTGGATTTGGGATGCTTGGGTTTTTCTTCCAGTTGAATGACCTGGTGCTGGTCGTTGAGTTCGGCAACTCCAAAGGCCTGAGGGTTCTGGACCGCTTTGAGCAAGATATGCGCATCGGCACTGTCTGCTACAAAGGCCTCCACCATTGGTCTTAGGCTGCTTTGAATCAAGTTATCCCCTAGGTACATGATGAACGAGGACGAGCCCAGATAAGGCTTTGCGGTCAGGACCGCATGAGCCAGACCCAGGGGCTGTTCCTGGGGAATAAACGTGACCTTGACGTCACCAGGACACCAGGCATTGATGGCACTCGTGACGGCCTGTCCCGTTTCCGGGCTGATAATAATACCGATATCCCGAACCCCGGCATCCACTAGGCCATCCAGGGCATAGTACAGGATGGGTTTATTGGCCACGGGGACCAGTTGCTTTGCCGTGGTGTGAGTCAGGGGACGAAGCCGGGTTCCTTTGCCTCCGGCAAGAACCAAACCTTTTAAAGCATGTGTTGGCATTTTCCTAAGCGACCTGCCTTAAAATCCATTACCGCCAATTCGAATGCCCGATGATGACGCTTGGCATCCGTATCAAAGGGTTTCAGTGCTGTCTTTATTTTACTGCGAAACAGACGAAAGCGCGTATAGGATTCAATGCGTCGAAACTGATCCCCAGGCAGCATCCGTTGCAGCAGGGCCAGACGGTTTCGTTGGTAGTAATAGGTGGTCAGAACACTTTGACGTTTCGTCGTAGCGCCTTCCTGGTGGTAGATTTTGGCGTTCAGAGCGACCCGACACTCGATGCCCTGGGTTTGGGCTTGGAAGCAATAATCGTTGTCTTCAAAATACAAAAAATAGCGCTCATCCAAGAGGCCCACGGTGTCGATAATCGCACGTGAAATCAACATACTGCATCCTGTCAGGGATTCGACAGTCATCCCCTCGCATAGTGACGATTCCGGGTAGTGAACCAATTTGCCTCGACGCCTATCCAGACGATTGCCCACACGCTGAAACCGGCCGTCGGGGTAGAGGATCTGCGCGCCAATTAGGCAAGGGGGATTGGACTGAGCCAAGTCCACCATCCCTGTCAGCGCCTCGGGATCGACGGTAGTGTCATTATTGAGAAGCCAGACATAGTCAAATTTCGGATTGGCCAAGACGGCCTGAATCCCGATGTTATTGCCACCGCTATAGCCGGTGTTGTCCGTGGCGGCAATCAGGGTAATATCCGGGTGCGCATGGGCGATGGCCTCGGCCGAGCCATCCTGGGAGTAATTGTCCACCACCACAATAGAATAATGAGGGTAGGACAACCCTTTAAGAGACGTGACACAGGCAATGGTGTCCGGCGCATTTTGATAATTCAGAACCACAATCCCCACCCACGGGGCCGCGGATTTATCCGCTAATGACGCGTACCAGCTCATTCATCAGGGTGTCTAAATCAATGGAGTGGACCAGTACGCTGGCTTGTAGATTCTCGTGCTTGGCGGTTTCCGTTTTGGCATAGGCGGCAAGGCCGTATTTCGTCAGAACAGGTTCGGCCTGAGGGTATTCGGTCATAATCTCCGACAAGCTCATGGTTTTTAATTTATCGGTCGATGTCGGCATCGAACGTGTCTCCTTCAACTTGTGATTGCCTTCTATCTTGATGCATCACAGGCTTCTGGTCAAGACAGTGTTTTAAGGCTTCCATCAAGGAATGAATTTCTACCTGTTCAATATGATGCGGGGTTCCAGACGCCTTGGGATGACGGACCTGGGGCAATACAATGCGCTTGAAGCCTAACTTCTCGGATTCCACCACGCGACCTTCAAAATGGCTGATGGGCCGTACTTCCCCCGTTAAGCCAATTTCACCGGCCACGACCGTTCCCGGCTTCAGAGAGGTTTGATAATGACTGGTCACCAGGGCCAAGGCGATGCCCAAATCGGCTGCGGGCTCCTGAATCCGCATGCCGCCCACCACGTTGACATATATGTCCTGCTTGGAAAAATCCAAACCAAGGCGGCGTTCCAGAACAGCAACAATTTGATGCAGACGACTGATATCAAAACCATTGGCAACGCGTCGCGGGGAGGCATAGGTGGTAAACCCGACCAGAGCCTGAATTTCAATCAAAAGCGGACGGTTGCCTTCCATGGTAGCCACAATGGCGCTTCCCGGGAGGTTTTGGTAACTGTTCTCCGACAAAAACAGTTCGCTGGGGTTGGATACTTCCAGAAGCCCGGCTTCGGTAATTTCAAACACACCGATTTCGTTCGTATTGCCGAAACGGTTTTTGACGGCCCGAATAATCCGAAGGTTGCGAAACTTTTCGCCTTCGAAGTACAAGACGGCATCCACCGTATGTTCCAGAAGTTTGGGGCCGGAAACAGCCCCTTCTTTGGTCACGTGGCCTATCAGAATAATGGTGGTATTCAAGGCTTTGGCGGTCACCATCAGCTGCCCGGCACATTCCTTGATTTGGCCCACGTTGCCTGGGGTACCTGATAAATCCGGATCATAAATGGCCTGGATGCTGTCGATAATGACCATATCCGGCCTGGAAGTCTTTATCTCATGCTGGATTTTATGAATATTGGTTTCCGGATACACCAGGATACGATGGCCATCAAGACCAAGTCGTTCTGCCCGCATTTTGATCTGGTGAGGTGACTCTTCCCCGGCAACGTACAATACGGTTTTGCCTTGCTGACCTAAGACCTGGGATACCTGGAGCATCAGGGTCGATTTCCCAATGCCCGGATCGCCACCAATGAGGATATAGGCTCCGGGAATAAAACCGCCTCCCAAGACTCGATCCAGCTCAGGGAAGCCACTGGAGTAGCGGATCAATTCATCCGTGAGGCAGACATCTTTCAGGAGTTGAGGAACGGCAGATTCTGCCGTTCCTCCAAAAAGCTCTCGAGAGTCAACGGTTTGCACCGAGGCGGATTTTTGAATTTCAACCTTGCGCTCCAACAAGCTGTTCCATTCGCCGCATTCCGGACAACGGCCCAGGTATTTCGGGGTTTCCGCATGACACTGCTGGCATTGGAAAATCGTTTTAATCTTGATTTTTGACATCCGCACAACCTCTCTCACGCTTGGAGAAACCAGGGAAGTCCAGGCCATCCCTACCAGTAGCGTACTTCAAAAGACCGGGAAACTCAAACGAGTCACTTATCTGATATAGACATCTGCACAGACGGGAGGCTAGGCGTTGGTATCGTAGGTATCTTCGTAGTCATCGAGAATTACAATCTCCTCATCTCCCGCTAAGGGCGGCTGGGCCGAGGATGAGTCCTCGGAAGGCAGGTACTGCTTGTAGAGATCGGCATCCGGGTCGGGTGTGACTAGTGAAGTGTCCATTGAGGAATCTAATTCGGTTAACAATGTCATCTGGTGGTTGGTGGACCCCACGACCAGGCGTTTTCCAGCAACCTGAATCACATGGATGTCTTTGGTTGGACCGAGTCGGCTACGAAACAGAATTTGAGGGCGTAATGAGGTTTCAGCTTCGGCCATGGGTTTTAGGCCGCCAAACAGGCGGCTGAGCCATGGTTCAGTCGATGATACGGGTGATGGTGATGAGCTCGTTCCTCCGGGGGGTGGCCCTGCCATGGGGTTGTTGCTTGTCGGGCTAAACGGTAATAGCGAATCTTTGCCTCCAGGTGCGTGACGCGGAAGAATCATTTTGGCCATAACGAGGATGAGAATGATGACAGCCGCAGTTAACAGAAAGACCTGTCCCAAATAATCGCCGGATGTGAATCGGCGCTGTTCGGCTTTGTTGCGCTGATACACCTGATTCAGGGGGCGTCCGGCCATGGAGGGCGCTTCCTCAGTAGACTGGGGGGCGCTTTCTGTGGTTAGTGAAGAGGCCGAGGGTCCGGCTTCTTCACTAACCACAGGTGCATGCGATGCGGCTGGATGATGAGCATCCTGAGCCAATGCTGTAAAAAGACATTGACTGAGGAGAACAATGCTCAGAAGAGCCAGGCGCATCGGTCGACAGATGTGTATCCATGGTCGCAGAGCGAAGATTGTCACAAGTGAGTGCCCTTTTTTAGACCGTATTCAACCTCTATTATAGCTTGATATTCCGGACTGGCATGAAACGATCGGGCAGCCTCGCCTGAGTAGCATAGCAATAAGCTCCTGCACAGGCCTATGCAGGAGCTTACGCATGGTGGTAGGTTGGGATGAAATCTTCCGGAGAATCCGGGAGACCTGCTCAACGGAAATTGTGGTACAAGCTCCTTGAGCGTGTGTTGCCGCTCCAATCTACCAAGGGTCGTGGTTCTGAACGTGGCATTTTAGTGAAGAGCCCCAATCAGAGCCCTATGGTTAAGATTTCAGGTGTTAGACGGGACCGCCACCGGCGGGTCTGACAGGAACCGGTCCTAGCGGAATCGTGCCGCCCGGTTGCAAGTTGCGAAATTCGTTGTTCGATGGCAGTTGAAATGGATTATTGAGACGCATATACCGTTCATAGGCCGCCGGATTGGTGCGTTTCAATTCAGCCAGTTCTTTCATTTTGTCGGCGCTTGAGGTGTCGACCACACCTTGGGTGTTGTTCACGCCTGGGCTGCTTTGTTGGTTGTTTCTTTGTTGTGTTCCTGCCAGTGTAGCAGCTTGCACTGAAGTGGTAATTGCGGCAGCTAAAAATGTCATAATGTATCCCCCTTATCATTATTGGTATGTTATCGCTTTTTTCAACTTATGCATAAGCCAGTATCAGTATTAACGCATTTAAAATTCAGTTGTTGTTAGGTCTGAAAATTGTTGTTTTTATCAGTGGATATCGGAAAGCCTGAGTATCAGATTAAATGGGATTCTTAAGCCTTTATTAACTCCCATTTATGCGGGGTGTTTGTGTCAATCTGAAGAGGGTCTTTAGCGAAAAGATATTGGATTAAACTGTGCTAAAAAACGTACAGGCAGCTTTTTAGCGTATTTTAATTTTGTATTGGAAAAGAAAAAGGAATTGGCTTGAACCAATTCCTCCAAGTGGTGTGTACGTGATAAAAGAAACTTTTATGGCTGATGAAGGCACGCCAGTTAGTTTGGGTGACGTGCTTTTATGGATTATCAGCTCAAGCAATTTAAATTAAAATGTATTTCGACCATGCGGCCGAGCCCAGCACAAAACATCCTTTCTTTCCGTCACTGTCCATGTTGGTCAGTGGTGTTGCCAATTTTTAACACATGATGGTGGGTGTGATTGTATAAAAACCCTCAGGAGCAGGTTTTTGATAGGATCTGGTATTGGGCATTTAATTAAATTTAAGTCTGATATGTCTTTAGTAGGCGATTTCGGAATGCTTAAATCATTCTAAACCTTCAAATCCTGCAAGAAATGGGGACTAGGGTGTGGTGAAGAGCCAAGGGAGGCTATAACACGAGTACTGACAAGTCACGAAAGAGGGTTTAAGTCGCCTAGGGGCTATCTCCCTGTTTGAGAGGAGTGTATTTAGGAGTGTTGATGGGCTCCCCGAGCGCGCAATTTGCGCGCTCGGACACATGTTGTTACATCCGTTTAAAGGAATCAGTCTGCATATTGATGGGCGTATTGACTTGTCCAGAAGGAGTTTCTCGGATTTGCTTATCTGTGTCTTAACATAATCCATCCATTGGATTTGTAAAAACGCACTTTTTTTCTTGGTCTGTTTTCTTTTTCATGGACTTAATCTTTGCAATGGAATCCATTAGGCAATCGAGAATCGTAGGAAGTTGTCCATGTTGTCATCGAACAATTCGCAGTATCCCTACACGGGAACCTATCCCTCCTATCCTCAGGCAGGTGGTGTCAATTATCCCGGCATTAATGCCGGTCAAATGGTCTCTTCTCAAACCTACCCGACTACCGGGCATGGGTATGGTACCTACTCTGCCTATTCTCAACCTGCCTATACCCAGCCGAATACAGGCTATTCGAATCCAAGTTATGCGAACTATGCCAATACGGTTTCCAGCATGTCATCACCGTATTTGTCGGCCCCTCAAGCAACCTATGCTCCTCAGACATATACCCCCCAGGCATATACCCCATGGAACAGTTATGGGCAGCCTCCCACTGATCAATTCACACTGGCCGGCAACCACAATCCTTATGCCTATCCCGGATATTCCTTGCCTTCGAACCCTATGGATACGCAGAGCACCATTGTTCCAGGCCCCGAAATGCCTGGGCTCGATACTGTAGAAGCTGAGCAGTCAGTCGAGCAACCCAAACTGGTTGAAAGCAATATCCAAAAGCAAATTAACAAGAGTCGGCTTTCCAGCATGACCCCCCAGCAGAAGCTGGAAAAAACACAGCAGCAGGTGAAAGACCTGATGAAGACGCTGAAAACCGATACGAATCAAATTCTGCAGCACTTCAGTGGGATGGGAGTCCACGTCTACGATTCCGGCAATGACCCGTGGGTCAATCAGATTTTAGAGCAGACGGGTGAATCTCAGGCCTTGTTGTTTGTGCCCGACTCGCTGTATTTCCCGGATAGGGAAGGTCAATCCTTTGCCCTGGATCCTCAGGAGTGGAAAACGGCCAAGACCAAAGCAGACAATGAAAAGGCTATGGTGCTCTTGGTTCGCAAAGACATGGTGCAGCCATCCACGTTGTATCAAAAACTCTTTATGGTCCATGCCCTGTTGAATGGATTGCCACCCTGTGGAGACAACTATGAAGCAGTCCAACAGGCGTCCCAATTTGTCTTAGCCAACAAGCCGACCAAGAATTGGTTGATGCGGCTAAAGCAAAATCTCATTGATTTACCTTGGTTGGCCTTTAAGCGTGGCTTTGGGGGGGCTAAGCCCAATCCGGAGGGGCCGGGTGAGTCGGTCCGCATCATGGCCCAGCGTGAAATTGAGGCTACCCAGTTTGTCCTGGCCAATAAATGGTCCCTGGGCTTGTCTCGTGCTGAAACGACCTCATTGGAAGCCAAAATCAAAGATTACCAGCGTTTGCAAAAACTGAGTGCCAAATTAGACCGTTAAAAACAGGGCCGTTGTCGGATATTTTGTTCTTGCGTTAAGGCAAGATATTCTTAGGGAAGTCTGCCTCTGGCCTATCTGGCCTGAATACGCATGACTGGGTAAAGCATGTCTGGGATTGAGATCATGCTATGCCTATATAAATGTAGGGGAGATTCGCGTGTGTTTTATCCAAATCATGAAAATGACCAGTAAGAGCGAAGGATTACCCAGGTGGTGCATGGCGATCCATGACGCAAGCGGGAATAGCCCAACAAGATGTTGGGCAAAAATGGGGGCATGGAAGTTTTCAGCGAGTCGTAAGGAATGGGTCTAAAGCCAATGCAGCATTGCCAGATCTCCAGGGACTTAAAGTGTCTTTATTAGATTCATAGCAGACTGACATGAAGGTCTTCTTCTGATCTGACGTTAAAATAAGAGCTTGCATTTTTTTGGACAACCTCTATAATAACTTTTGAGGATATTTGGAAGGAGGTGTTAACTGTGAATAAAGAAGAATTAGTACAAGAAGTAGCCAAGAAGACCAAAGCTTCTCAAAAACAAGTTGCTGAAATCTTGACCAGCGCTATCGAGATTATCGAGAAAACCGTTGCGAAAGGTAAAAAAGTAACCTTGGTTGGTTTTGGTACCTTCGAACCCCGCAAACGGGCTGCTCGTACCGGTCGCAACCCGCAAACCGGTAAAGAGTTGAAAATTCCTGCAAAAACCGTTCCTGCGTTTTCTGCTGGTAAGAAATTCAAAGAACTCGTGGCTAAAAAGTAATCCGAGTTCCACCGAATTTATGAATCCCCATCCGGTTTCGGGTGGGGATTTTCTCATGTCTAGGTTAGATAAAAGGGCAAAAGGTTACGCTGCTAAATTGAGAGAGAGGGAATGGAGGATACGGCTACGTCGCTGTAGGCATGTCGCTTGGCCAGCCCCTGCATTTTTGCATGACAGGACACGAGGGGTAATACTCTCAACGAAGCTTTTTATAGAGAAGAGAACATTAGGAAAGCAGTTTTGCGAAAAATTCAATATTGCGAATGGGTTTGGCACTTTCTTCTTTGAGAAACAGAATGCTTTCGGTATCCTGGCGCGTGATATAGCCGAGGTTGATCAAAATATTGGCGATGCCGGTATGTTCCTGAAGGGCTTCTTTGATATATTGTTGGGTTCGTAGGGCCTGCTCCAGTTGATCGGCGGTAATACGGTCCATTTTCATCAGGTATTCACCGAGGCGGATCCGGTTTGCCATATATTCCAGAGTACCCATGGCCTTAATGGAGGATGGTGGTTCAACCCATTTTTGATGAATGGCTTCAATCATGTGTGTGGCGCAGGTCTCCAGACTCCATTGTTGGCGAAGGCAAATATCCAGGACCGTGAATTTTTGCTTCACTTCCAGCATAAATTTAGCCAAGTCGCCCGTGATCTTGGGGATGGCTTTTTCGCCCTCGAGGGTGAGGCGAGGCACGAAGAACGCAACGGTGTCTTCCTGGGTCAGTGAGTTTAAGGATTCTGGGACGTAGTGTTCTGTCAGTTCGTCGCGAAGTTTTAAGTACAAGACTTGCTTGACCCATAACGGGAGGCTATGAATGTTATCCAGGAGTTGCTTTGCCAGATGGGAATCTTGGGGTGCAGCAGGCATGTAAATTCCTTTGAGATCAACCCTAACCGGTAAACGGAGCTTGGAATATTATCGCAAATCTTGCGAATTTTGACTATGACCAGTGTATAATAGGAATCACATAAAGTGGGGTTTTTCGGAACTTTGTTCGGACGCCCTCGTCTATATCCCTTAAGTGGTTGTATTAGGAGAGTTCTTCCATGGCCTCAACATCAATGTCCCGCATTCTTTTGGCAAGCATCGTGACTTTGGGCATGGTGTTTCCCAGCGCTGCTGTTTTTGCACAGGCCCCCTACTGGGATAATTCTGGCTCCAGTTCGGGTTCCTCCTATTACACACCACCGGCATCGCAACAGCAATCCAACTGGGGAAACCAGAATCAGAACAATTGGGGCCAGCCTAATAACAATTCCAATTGGAATAACTCCAACTGGAACAATTCGAATTCGAACTGGAATAATCCAAATGGGGGTAATTCCAATTGGAATAATTCGGGTTGGGGTGGAGGCTATGGCCAACAATCCAATACATTGCAAGGCTATGTTGCCACTGCCCCGGTCGGAACCTCGTTGTCCGTTACCAACACCACCTATATTTCCAGTGATAACTCCCGCATTGGGGATCCTGTATCCGTGACCTTGGGCTACGATCTCTCCATGGGAGGGAACCTGATGCTCCCGGCAGGAACTCAGATTCAAGGCGAAGTGGTTTCCAGTGTTCCTGCGGGGCGGACCGCCAGAAATGGGGAACTTCAGTTGCGTTTTAATCGTGCCGTCTTGCCCGATGGCCGAACCTATCCTTTATCCGCTCGGCTTGTAACCCCCGATGGGACTGGAATTATTCGCGGTGGCACAAAGCACTCCCGGGCTGGAACGGCAGCTAAAAACACACTGGGAGGTGCAGCACTGGGGGCTGCCAGTGGTGCAGCACTGGGGGCCTTGGTTAGTGGTGGCCGCAAATGGAACGAAGGTTTGATGTGGGGCAGCATTTTAGGCGCTGGTGCTGGGCTTGGCAGAACCGCTGTTCAACAAGGGGTTGAAGCCGAGTTGCAACCGGGAACTCCATTGCAAGTGATGTTAGATCAACCCCTCACGATCAGCAATTAGCGTTTCAATTCCAAGTTCAGGCATGAACTTGGCTGCACCCCTCTGGCACAGTACCAATATAGGAAATGCCAATGTCCACGTTTCGTCCAAGACAACCAACGCAAGTTCGTGAGCCGGGCAGAACGCGGACAACCAATCCTTTTAAATTTACAGGCAGCTACGTGCCCATCCAGGGCGTTCCGCACCAAAAACAGTTAAGGCGTCCCCAGCCGGTCCGCAGCCTTGATATGCGAGTCGCTGTGGTACTTTCTGTTGGGATTCATCTGGTAGCCCCCATCGCCTTTTTGGTTGTGGCTCTGGTGGTGGTCAATGTTTTGGGTATCCCGTTGGCCATGCTGACCCCCAAACCCCAGCCCAAACCCCAGGACCTGGAATTTGTTCTGGTACCGCCCGAGGTGCCTGAGCAGCCGCCCTTGAATCCGAAAACCCATTATCGTGCTGCCCATAATACCCAGGCTGGTGGACCCCATTCGGAATCTCGCCCGGTTAACCTGATGGAGCCCAAAGCGGCGCAAACCCCGTCTCGCCCCAAGCCTCTGGGGAGTACCCCAAAACCGGTTCAGCAGCGTGTTTCAGAACCGCAAAAAATGGTTTTCAGGTCACCGCCAACGCCGGTACAGCACCAGGTTGTGGAGCGCCCCAGTCCTGTTGTGCGTCCCATAACTCCGGAACCCAGCCCCAAAAAAGCAGCTGTTGATATTAGCAATCTGGTGGCCGATTATGCCACATCCAACCCTTCCGAGTCACGGGTGGCGCATCAGGCTTTAGAGGCC
Source organism: Vampirovibrionaceae bacterium NZW_1234 (assembly GCA_041697335.1). Classification (GTDB taxonomy): domain Bacteria; phylum Cyanobacteriota; class Vampirovibrionia; order Vampirovibrionales; family JAGQHJ01; genus JBGUGD01. The sequence continues at coordinate 150,082 of JBGUGD010000004.1, forward strand.
ATTGATTTAAATGGTGAGGCCGGGAACAAAAATACGCCAGCGGGCGTCGATGCTGTAAAAGAACCCGACTTTGGACCGTACATGCAAGACCTGCAAAAACGCATTAAACAAGTTTGGCACCCACCGCGGGGGAACGAAAGCAAACGCGTGGTCGTCATCTTTCGTGTAGATCGCCTAGGTAGGCTAATTCGAGTTGAGGTCACCAAAAGTTCAGGCGCTCCTTTGGCCGATCGTGCGGCTGTGGCAGCCATTGAACAGATTTTCCCCTTTCGTCCTCTTCCGGCAGAATTCGCCGATGAGAATATCGACATTGAGTTTACCTTTGACTATAACGTATTTAATGATAAGCGCAGAAGCCGTCGGTCATAGATGGGCAAGCTCTGGGTTAGGTTAACGATAACAGGAGAATCAGCGAATGGATCTATTATGGGTAACAATTAAACAGGACTGGGCCGTATTGCTGCCGATCGTGTTCTGCTCCATCTGGACAGTGGCGGTGAGTTTGAACCGGTGGTATTTCTACAACCGCAACAAGCGTGACGTGGTTCAATTTATTCACCGCCTGCAACGGGAGTTACAACGGGGCAGCTTGGAAAATGCCCAATTATTGAGCACCCAGCTGGGCGGCATTATTGGTGAAGTCTCTGAAGAAGGCCTGCGTCTGTTGGCTGAGAAAAAAGGCGATTTCGCCCGCTCCTTTGATATTACTGCAAACCTGGCTTCCCGGAAGCTGGAAAAGGGCCTTTCAGTTCTGGGTACCGTTGGTGGGGTTGCTCCCTTCCTGGGTCTGTTTGGAACAGTTGTTCGGATTCTGATTACCTTTGGCGACTTGGCCAAAAAAGGCGGTCAAAGCACCGAAGTCGCTTACGGGATTGGTTCTGCATTGATTGCAACGGCCTTCGGTCTCGGGATCGCAATTCTGGCTGTTGTGCTCTACAACTATTTCAACACCATCGTTCGTCGCTATGAGGATGACTTCCAGCTCCTGAAGCTGTTGTTCCTCAGCTTTGCCGATGACACCAAGGCCGAATCCAACACTTTCTTGACCCGTACGGCTGAACACGGAGTGTAGTTATGGCGATTTCCACAGGAGGCAAAGGGGCCAAGGGCCTTTTTACCGAAATCAACATTACGCCGCTTACTGACATCTTCCTGGTGCTGCTGATTATTATGATGGTGATTGCCCCGATGTTTCAGCAGGCCAACCAGGAGATTAAGGTGCCGAAGCTCCAATCCGGGCAATCCATGGAGGAGAGTCAGGTCACCGTGGAAATTACCAAGGATGGTAAGATGTTCGTCAACGGCAAAGGTGTTCAGGAAGCCTCTTTGATAGGCCAACTGACCGAACTGAAGCAGTCTAGCGGCCAGAAGCAGGTTGTGGTTCGTGCCGACAAATTGACCCAGAGCAAAGATGTTATGAAAGTCTTTGAGGCTGCCGGTCAGGCCGGGTTTGAGAAGTTGACCATTGCCGGTGAACCCTTATCCGGGGAGCGTCAGTCCGAGTTGCAGCAATCGTCCTCCAATGTTGCCCCTAGCCAAGTGGAGACCCCCCAATAATGAGCCGAGAACGCCGAGAAATTTTTAGTGAAATTAACATCACACCGCTGACAGACATTTTCCTGGTGCTCTTGATCATTATGATGGTCATTGCGCCTATGCTGGATAGCAAGGGGCTGAAGCTTGCGGTTCCCACGGTTGGTGCCTCTCAGTCGGTGACTCAGGATCCCAAGATTCTGACGGTGCATATTAGTGCTGCAGGTCAGTACACGTTGGAAGGTCAGCCC
>JBGUGD010000001.1:0-177740 GCA_041697335.1 Vampirovibrionaceae bacterium NZW_1234
GAGGACTAGATTTTTTGTTGAGATTCAGTATAATGCACATGACCGCTTAGGTTGAAACTCCTTTTCTATCTGTCTTTTAGGGTCTTTCTCCTTTCCTAGTCTACCGCTTTGGTGTCCTACTTCGTAGCCATGCACTCTATCCAACTGAGCTAACAGCGCATAACGGAGAGTGTTTATAGTTGTACAGTAAAACAAAAAGAGATTCAAATGGCAACATGTCGATGGAATCCGACATGAGACTTGAATCTCTTTTATAGTGTCTTCAGGGGAGGGAAGGCTGGCAAATTCAGGGGGAAACTAGGCGCCAAAAGCTCCGAACAAGCCGCCCGAGGCAATGGCGTCGCGGTTTTCATTGAAGAAGCGGCCGATGGCGTTCACCAGGGTTTGCCGCTTGTCCAATTCCTCCAGTTGTTCCTGGAAGGCATCGGTGGAAAACTCGCCGCTGGCACTAAAGTTGATGGTATCTTCCAGCATGGAGCGGGAAGACTGCAAGATCTGGGCGTATCGATCCAGGTCTGACTCTGACAACTTGGCATTGGGGGAGTCTTTACACAGGGTGTACCGCATTTCCTCGAAGAACTGGGGTACGGTGTAGGTGCTGTTCCGGAACGTATCAATCACTTCCCGAGCGGCAGGGGTCAACATCATGTTGCCGGTAGCCTGGGGCTGGGTCTCGGCCGTGCGAAAGGCATTGTTCGCTGGAACACGAAAGGCATTATTACTAGGGATCTGTCCAAACTGAAATGACACGTTAATCACCACTCTGTCTATTTTTCTGGCTGCTCTCTAACAATCCGGGAATTACGCTTCTATATTTATAGTAGCAACGCGAATGGCTGATTTTTTAGTTTTACGCATTATTTTAATAATTGCTTGAAGAACGCATTGAATTTTGTAATAAAGGATATACTTTTGGATATCCTTTGGTCGGAATTTGGCACTCGGATAGAGGGCTATTGGCGGTGATGTGCCGGAACCTAGGGCCTAGGACAAGGGGATCAGGGCCGCCCGGGTGGGGGCACCGTCCATGGCCTGATACGCCAGGGGCAGGGCCGAGAGGGTGTAGAATCCGGGGGTAACCTGGGTGAGGTTCAAGCCTTCCAGGATCAGCACGTCATGATGCAGCAGCGTCTTGTGGGCTTCTAAATTGGGGGAGTCAAACAGCTCGATGGACAGGTAATCGATGCCCACGAGTTCGATGCCCTGGGCCACCACGAAGGCGGCCCCGTCACCGGTCAGCCCGGCGTAATCCGAGCGAAATTCCGTGGGGGATTCTTGCCAGTAGCGGCTGTTTCGGGTTTTCAGCAACAGGCGGGTGCAGGGCGGCAGGTCCAGCGAGGCCAATACCTCTGCCGTAATGGCCTGAATCTCGTCCGGGACCTGGGCCACGTAGGTCGGGCCGTAGCAGCGGGACAAGGGCACATGATCCATGGTTTTGCCGTTATTTAAAATGTGGTGGGGCGTGTCGTAATGGGTGCCGGTGTGGGAGCCCAGGTGAAGGCATGTGACGTTGGCCGGGCCGCCTTGGGCCATATCCATGACGGTTTCGAAGACGACGGCCGGGTCACCCGGATAAATGGGCATCTCCGGGAAGATGGGGACCGAAATATCGATCATGGCTTGGGTCAAGGGGTTAGCAGAGGGCATGAGGGGCGGGTCCTTCCTGTAACACCATCTCGATGACCGAGAGCATGTCACTGGTTTGCTCCAGGGACAGATCGACAAAGGGCAGGGTCATACTGGCCTGGTGTGGGGCCAGTTTTAGATGATTCAGGTAGGCTTTGAACCCGGCCAGCTTGCCAAAGGTCTCAAAGGTCTGGCGCAGCTTCAGCAAGGTGGCATCATAGGTGGTCTCGCCCTGGCAGGCCCGGGCAATCAGATGGGGGACGATGTTGCCCATGGCGGAAATGGCCCCGGCACAGCCCAGGGCATGGGCCTCGGAGACCCGGTAATCGGTGCCCACGAAAATCTGCTTGTCGGGGAAGTCTTTGACCAGTTGGCCAATGCGATCAAAATCCCCTGAGGTGTCTTTCAAGCCCGCCACTCTGGGGTAGTTTTCCAACAGGTCGGCACCAATACTTACCTGGCTCAATTTTGGGTAGTGGTACAAATAGAAAGGCCGATGCTCGGGCTGGTGATCCAGGAGCCGATCCAGGCAGCGCGTCAAGCCGTTGATGGCGGTGTCGGGGTAATAGAAGGGCGGCATCCAGATGATGCTGGTCACCCCCGGCTGGCTCAGGGCGTGGGCTTGCAGGGCCAGGGCATCCACCATGCTGGCGGCCCCGATATTGACCATGACCGGCAGGTCCGGATTGACCGACAAGAGGGCTTCCAGGTAACGCTCGCGCTGGGCCACGGAGAAGTTGGGAAACTCCCCGGTGGTCCCCATCACCACCAGACCTTGGGCACCATTGGCTTTTAACCATGCCAGATTGGCTTCTATCAACGGCACAATCGGTTCATGCCGGGCGTTAACCAGGCTCATGACGGGAACATGAAAGTCGAACTTAGACATTTAGGGTGCCTCCTTCTGCTGCCGAGGTGGCCAATTTCTGATACATGCCGAGCAACCCCGGGTGGGCTGTCACCGTGGGCGCCGGAGCCTGGGCGAGGCGCTTGTCCAGGTGGCGCTGAATCTCGTCGGGGGCCATGGGTTCCCCGTCGATGCCCACCAGATTGAGCTGGTTTTTGGAAAAGCTGATTTCAATCATGTCATTGTCCCTGACGCCGCCGATGGGTCCCCCGGTCACCCACTCGGGAGACACATGCCCGATGGCCGGGCCCCGGGTGGCCCCCGAGAATCGCCCGTCGGTCACCAGGGCCACGCTCTCCCGAAGCCGGGCGGAGGAGGCAATGGCCTCGGTAATGTAGTACATTTCGGGCATGCCACAGGCACGGGGACCTTGGCCCAGAATCACCATGCAATCGCCGGGCTCGATTTGGCCACCGTAGATGGCTGAGATGGCGTCTTTTTGGGTGTAAAAAACTTTGGCCCGGCCGGTGAACTCGTGCATGGCCTTGGGTACGGCGGCCCGTTTTACGACGGCCCCTTCCGGGGCAATGTTGCCCCACAGCACCGTGGCCCCGCCCTGGGGATCGAGTGGGTCGTCCACCGGGCGGATCACGTCACGCACCGTCAGGCCAAAGTTCTGTAAGAACAGCGGCCATTGCTCGAAGAAGCGGCTTTGCTCCAGATCGGCCAGGTTTTCGCCCACGGTTTTTCCGGTCACGGTCAGGGCATCCAAGGCCAGAAAATCCCGAAGCTCCCACATAATGCGTGGGGCCCCTCCGGCATACCACACGTGGGAGTTGGCATGAACACCCGAAGGCCGGACGTTGACGATAAAGGGGACCTGGTTGTTGATGGCCACCACCTGTTTCCAGTCAAAGGGAACCCCAAGGGTCTTGGCCAGGGCCGCGAGGTGAATAAAGACGTTGGTGGAGCCGCTGGTGGCCGCATGGACCACGAGGGCATTGTGGATGGCTTTTTCCGTCAGGATTTTATCGGCGGTGAGGTTTTCCCGGATCATCTCCACCAGGCGCTTTCCGGCCTGACGGGCGCCCCGGCGGTGAATGTTCAAGTGGGCGGGTCTCAAGGCCGAGGTGGGCAACGCCAGCCCCAGGACTTCCCCCATCATCTGCATGGTGCCCGAGGTGCCGTAAAATTCGCAGGTCCCTCCCGACATACAGGCATGCTCACACCAGAAGTTGTAATCCTCCGGGCTGATTTCGCCGCGACGTAACTGGGCATCGATGGTGCCGACTTTTTCCAGCGAGAATCCCGCCGGGCCCAGATCGCCCACACCCCCGGGCAGAAAGATGGTTGGCAGCTTCAGGCGGGCCGCGGCCAGCAAGTGGCCCGGCTGGGATTTATCGCCGCCGGATAAAACCACCATGCCGTCAAAATGGCCGCTCTTGGCATGCAATTCCACGGCCATGGAGACCAGCTCCCGGCTGGGCAGCGATAAATCAATGGCGTCTGTCCCCTGGGCCACACCGTCACACATATCCGTGCAGTCATAGCGCCCGACAGCGCCCCCGGCAATCAGTACGCCGTCGCGCACATCCTGGGCCAGGTCGTACAAATGCACGGAGCAGGGATGGGAGTCGCCCCCGGCGGTTTCCACGAGAATCCAGGGCTTTTCCAGGTCCGACTTGCCCCAACCCACACCGAGGCGCAAGGCATCAGCCTCCGGGGCAATCTGGCGCATGGATTGCGAGTGCAAGGTCATCAGCGGGCTGTCTCTCGGACCACTCTCAAACAACAGCACTATGCGCGAAACCCGCCCAAATGACAAGTGTGGAGCTGACCGCCCTCCTTCGCTATTGGCCCGACCGGTTGGCACATGTCGGAAATTCCTCCCCCTCGCCTCATCCAAAGTTCATTCTTTTGCTGGCCAAGAGTAATCCCGGCTCTTGAATCATGTTCGGTTACTTCGCATCAAGGAATTTTCGTCATCGTTTCTGCTTTAATGCTTCTGCAACTGGCTATGGCTGTATAGTAATCGTGTAAATCCTTTAAAAATAAGTGTTAGCGGGGATAAATATTAAGAAAATCTTTAAATAGCAAGGGTTTTGGTCCTTTTAGTATATAATAAATATATAAATAGAAGGATGTTGCTGTGGTGTTCTGTTCTCTATATCTCATGACCCCGCTTTCCATTCGAGCCGCTCGAATGGACGACCGAAATCGTCCCATCCTGGATTCCTGCCCCGCGGAAATACGCGTGAATTCGCGTGAAAATCCCCAAAACTGCCATTTGAACCCCCTATCGCACCCCTCCTTGTGTGGCGAAAACCCCATCTCTGAGAGCGTTTTAGTCTTATCGTCTGCCAGGGCCCCAAGCCTCAAATCACGCGCAATTCACGCGAATTGGGGCGTGAATTGCGCGTGTTTGACGCGTGATTTACGCGTGAAATGCCCAATTCACGCGCGTTTCACGCGTAAATCACGCGCGAGTGTGCCCGGGGATCACCGGATTCTTGTTCGTTCAACGGCCCCCCAGGAAGGTCTCAACGGGCGCCATCTCAAAGGTCAGCTTACAGGCGAGATCGATTCATCGATCATCTATATAGATCAATTTGATGCCGCATGGGATCGAACACCTCTTTTGGGATCTGTCCGATTATGGCAGAGCAGCATTTTGCGGCCCTCTGCACGGGCTGCCGCAGGGCTGGGCTTGGGGGAAACCCAGCGGATACGGGTTTTGGGCAGCAGGCTGAAATCGCTCTTCTGTTTTGGATATGGTCTGCAGGTGGTCTCGAAAGTGCCTAATGCTGAGGTTATGGCGGTGTCCACTGAATCTAAAGGAAAGATTAACGGGCATTGTAACGTTTGTTAAAAATTGAAGTGTGACTAAAGTTATTTCTATGACAGGGTTTTGCTGATTGGCATTAAAAAATGTAACGGATTTCCTCCTCCATTCTCAGCATTTTGCCAACCGATCCGATATCTGCATTACCTAGAGATTATAAGAAGGTGGAGTTTGGTAGAGTATGCAATTTGAATACCCTCAACAGAATACCCTCACGATTGCATCCCCTGTTGCTGCGTCTTATTCCCAAAAGCAGGAAGGTGATCGGTTGTACCAGGAATTTAAAAACCCCAGACAGGCCGAGAATGTCTTGCTGGATGCCATCAATGCCTATACCGTTGCCGCTGAGATGAGCGATGACCCGGCGATTTTGGCGAAGATGGCCAAGGCCTATATGCTCAACGGCCAGTTTGATCAAACCCGTAAATACCTGGAGCGTCTGGGCCAAATGCCTAATTTGGACGACGACACGATGCAGAGCATGTTTGAAACCCAGGCGATGTTGAACTTTCACTACGGCAACCTGGAGCAAACCGAACAGCTGTTGACCCAGGCCTTGAAATTCAACCGGTTTGGCCAAAAATCCAATGTGCGTCTGGCCTTGGGCGTTATCCAACTGCACCAGAACCGCACCCGGTTTTCGCTTAAGCGTGGCTTTCAGGCGACGGCCAACCTGGCCTTAGGTGCCTTGTCTGCGGCGGCCTCCAAATCCCTGATGGCCTTCACGCCCTATGCCAAGACCTATGGCACCATGTGGCTGAATCGCCTGCGCAGCCCGGAACTGGCCCTGGACAATCTGATTGCCCTGTATCAGGAGTTCCCCGGCATCGAGATTCTGCCCATTGAAATCGGCAAACGCTATGCCCAGAAAGAACTGTACGTTGAAGCCGAATTCTGGTTCAGCCGTGCCCTGGTCCGCCATCCGTCCCGGGATGATGGGTATCGCTACCTGGTGAACTTATACCAAGTGACCGGCAACACGGAAATGTTGATTGAGACTTTGGAGAAGTGGCTCGCCATTCGCCCCCAGAACGGTGAAATTATGTCCGCCCTGAGCCAGGCCTATGCCAACGATCCGGAGAACTTGCAGGCCTCTTTGAAGATGGCGATGCAATCCCTGATCTACACCCAGAGCAACAACCTGTTGGCCAATACCTACACCCACATCGGAAACCTGTACAGTGCCGTACAGTCTTTCGATGCTGCTGTGACGGCCTATCAGGCGGCCTTGAATGCCAACCCCTACAACCTGGATGCCTACGTCCAATTGGGCACCCTGTACTACGACAAGCAGGAATACGCCTTGTCCCAGAAAATCTTCGAGAAAGCCCTGGCCCTGTCCCCCAATAACGCTAAAATTCTGTGCAACCTGGGGTATCTGGCCTGGATGCAAGGCAATATCCAAGAATCCCAAACCTACTATGAACAAAGCATCGAGCTGGATCCCACCTACGACATCGCCCTGAACAACCTGGGTGTGCTGTTTATGGATCACATCGGCAATATGGAAAAGGCAATGGCCTTGTTCGATCAGACCTTGTTGTACAACCCCAACTATGCACTGTGCTATTACAACAAAGGTCGGGCCTTCAGCTTCCTGGGCAAAAACATTGAGGCGGCCCGCTGCTTCACCATCGCCCAAGAGCTGAACGAGCGCAGTCAGGAATTGGACAATGCCGAATTGACCGAACGCATTAAGCAGTTGTTCGAGAACGAAAGCATCTCGAATGACTAGCCCACAGACAAATGAGAGAGAGACAGGCCAATCCTAGGCAGTGCCTGAAAATTTGAAGAGAGGGTATTTATTACATCCCCGTTACTCCCAAGTAACGGGGTTTTTATTGTCGTCTTGAACAAGGCGGTGCCCCGAAGCCAGTGGCTGCCGTCTAGTTTTCGGGCTGTCCAAAACGGCCTCAATCGGCTTCAGTCCTGCGATTTGCTAGAAAACCATGTTATGGGCATTTGGGCGATTCACCCCGATTTGACTGAAGCAGACTAAGTGGTGATCGCCAGAAAAGGCCTTTCCTGGCCTGGCTTTCACGGGTCCAATGCAAACAAAGGCATATGAAATCGTATGCCTCGCTTATCTTGATTTGGCTGAAACGGTTTAATGATAAAGCTTTTCACGGCTAAATCTTATGCCCTCAAACACCTGGGAATCATTCTCTTCTTTTTTGTAGCCTGAAAACCCTTTAATAGAGGCGGTTTTGCCAAATGCCTTAATTTGATTTTAACAATTATACATAAAGCGTTAAAAAAATAATAATATTTATTTTTATATAAACAAGAGTAGTAATTGTAGAGTTAACAAGTTCTTTTGAGTAGAGACTTGGAAAGGAGTCGAGTGATGACATCTGTTAATACGACCAGTTTGAACAATGTTTATGGCAGCAACAGCGCGTCTCAGGCCGCTATTTCACGTGCCGGCAATTCCCGTAACGATGCGTGGGCCAATACCTTTATCGGCAACAACAATATCAACCAATATGCTGAAGCGAATCATGGTCAAGCTTGGAACCGTGCCTGGGTTAACACCACCTACGGTAGCAACATTGTTAACCAGGAAGCTCGCGGTAATACTGCCATCAACATGATTAACGTTGATCCTTATATTGGTGACAACCGCTTCGACCAGCGTGCCTTCGCCCGCAACGGTGCAACGAACACTGCCAGTGGTATTGTTACCGGATGGGGCACAAACAGCGCCCTGCAGGTAGCGATCACCGATCGCGGTGCGGCTAGCAACACGGTCAGCTTCTCCAACTATTCGGGTAACAATAACGTGACCCAATACGGTGAAGGTGACAGCGCCACCAACATTGCATCTGCTCGGACCACGTTTGGTAACAACAACATCAACCAGGAAGCTCGTGCTGATGGATGGGGCGGTCGTGCTCTGAACATCGCTAACGCCGACACCCGCTTCGGTAACAACAACATTGATCAGCTCGCTGTGTCCACCGGTGCCTATGGTAGCTCCATCAACCGCAACAACTATGACCCTGAAATCGGCAACAACAACACTCGCCAAACCGCTGTTGCCCTGGGTCACGGCAGCTACTCCGAGAACACCGCTAACCAAGTGGTTACCCGTCAAGGGAACAACACCCTGGTTCAGGATGCCTTCTCCAGAGGTACTGCAGTTAACACTGGTTCCCAGTCCACCGTTCACGGCAGCAACCACGCTAGCCAGTTCGCTGAAAGCTCCTGGAGTGCTTCCAACTCCCTTAGCCAGCGTACCCACAGCGGCAACAACGTTGCTTCCCAGACAGCAATCTCTAATGGCCACTCCAGCAACGTTGCCCACTTGTCTACCGGTCACGGTAACAACTCGGTCAGCCAAGTCGCCGTCAGCTAGTGATTGCATCTCGCTAAATCTGAATCCAGCCGTCTCTTCAAGAGGCGGCTGGATTTCTTCCCCCCATTAATAATGAGTCGGTTTTTTCAGGTCTTCTTTTATAAGGTGAAAGACATTGGGTTCCCTTTATAAAATGAGATTTCTCCCGGTTTAATCGATGTCAGCGAAAAGATTGGATAATTACGAAACGAAGAGGGTTGGGTTTCTCAGTGAATCCCGTGAGATGGTTTGAAATACCCGAATAGCTTGAAAAACTCCTCTCGACAGAGAGGGGGGATTTGGCGTTTTGTTCACATTTGTTAATAAATCGTTCCAAGAATTTTATACCTTACGTTTATATAAACAAGAGAGAGATTGATACCCCCTGGCAATCAGGGTGAACCTTTTTACGAAACGGTGTAAGAAAAGAGAAGGAGAAGAGATAATGACATCGAGCAATTATTCTAACGTTTGGACCAGCTTTGCAACCAACAATACTTCCCAAGTCGCTTATAGCGCCAGAGGTTTAGCACGTAACGAATCCCACCAGCACGTAAGCGGCGATGGGAACAATATTCTGTATCAATTGGCTGATGGTTTCAGTGCGTATAACTTCGGTAATATGTGGATTGGCCGTGATGGCCATAACCGCTCCACCCAGATTGCGGTTGCCCGCGCAGGGGATGGAACCAACATCCTGGAGCCGGATCCACGCCACGGCAGCAATATTTCCGAGCAGGTCGTCAGTGCGACCGGAAATGGGTATAACAGTGCCCGGCACGTCTTAACGGCCAGCGGCACCAACTCGCTGAACCAGACGATTTTTGCCGGTGCCAGTGCCACCAACATCGGTAATCAATCCAATGTCTCTGGTGTTAATAATAACAGCCAATTTGCACAAGCCACCCATATTACCCAATTGTCGACCCAGCGGTTGACATCCGGATCCAATACCATCGTTCAAGAGGGCCGCGGCACAGGCAATACGTATAATAGCGCCAGCCAAAGCAACGCTTATGGATCCAACTCAACCTCGCAATTAGGTACGGGTACTGTGGTCAGTAACGTCAGTGGCCAGAGCATTATTAGTGGAGCCCAGTCCTTGCTCCAGGTGGGCAACGGTACCGCAGCGGCCTCCAACTACGGTGTCTTAAGTGCTTCCGGACGTGTTGAAACCAACGCCATTCAGTCTGCAACCAGTGCCAGTGGCAGTTCAACCAACACCCTGGTAGCCAGCCAATCGACGGGTAATATTACCTCCGATCAGGAATCGTTTGCCAACCGTCAAACCGGTACGGCCACCAACTCGGCCACACTGTATACCAGCGCCGGCAATGTTTCGGCAGAGCAGATCGGCAGCGGTGCCCGGGTTAATAATGCCATCTCCGTTGTTCCTGCCAATGCCAATGTGCGTACCGAGCAAATCGGTAACGGTCGCTTAAGCGTCGGGCAGAGTGTCTATGCTGTGACCACCGGTGGCTCCAGCAGTGTCCGCCAGGAAGGTGTCAGCACGGAAGGCACCACAAGCCAGAGTGCAGTTCAGGTGGGTCTTGGTACCGCTCAAATGTCCGCCTCTCAGCTGGCAAGTGCTGCTTCAACCGCCGCAAACTCCTTGTCCCAGTCGGGTGGCGTTCGGATTAACAACGAGCAAATCGCCCTGTCCCAGGGTGCCAGCGCTTCCAATACATTAAGTGCATCCGGTGCCCGTGAAATCTCCTCAACCCAGGTGGCTGCCACACAAGCCGCTCGTGGCAATGCAACAAACGTGGCCACCCTTTCCACCAGTGGGAACATCACCATTGCTCAAGTCGCCGAAGAAGGCGTTTAATTCTCAACAATCTTTCTCTATCCTACACCGTAAAAACTGCTGCCCCTTGGGGCGGCAGTTTCTTTGTCAGCGGGCATTGCAATCCAGGCGGAATTAAATCGGGTTTTCCTGTTCTTTGGGATAATGGTATTGCCAGGACTTAATGGCTTCACAGCCACTGCAGACGGCAAACTGATTCATGAACATCAGATCCGCGACGAATTCCTTGTCGTTGACTTTGACAATGACATCCTTGTTGTCGTTGGTGTAGATGTCCACGGCACCTTGGAAGGACGGCTGCAACATAAGTTTAAATTGTGTTGAGCCGCACTCCTGGCATTTAAACATGGATTGCATAACCATATTGGACCCTATGAAATCTTGATAAATCGTACCCATAACCCATAACCTAATTAACCCATACTCACTCAAAAAACATGTGTTCTGCCGCGATTCTACCTGAAGCAAAATCAGCATGCCAGTCTTATTGCAAAATCTCCCATTTTAAGATGAAGACGACTATATATAAGGAAGGGGACTTGAAATTTGGATCACGGAATCCATGCCAGGAATATCCCCCAGGTGACTAGTATTTGTGTTGCAGATGTCGGTTATTCCTCGATTTATAACGTTTTCTTCACGATTGGGGGCATCATGTTTTGATGCCATGGTGTTTACAGGGTATAATCCGCGTAACATCCAAGGTCGGTAGACCAACATATGGATGCCAATTCTAAGGCATTGGTTTTGGATAACAGGTGTTGGGATAGAGACGCAAAACGTATCCATTGAGACATCTTGTGGGTCGCATATAAAAGGAGAGCGAGCATGCTGGAACAGCAGGTCAAATCAAAAACAATTCGGGTCCTTATTGTTGAGGATTATAAACTCACGCGTATGGGGTTGCGTTCCGCATTGAAAGCCGATGATCAAATTGAAGTGGTGGGTGAAGCCGATACGGGTGAGAGCGGGTTTCTCCAGGCCCAACAGTTGAAACCGGATGTTGTCTTGATGGATTTGGGGCTGCCTGGAATTAACGGCGTGGAAGCAACTCACCAGATCAAGCGCTTTGACGAGAATATTAAAGTGATTGTTTACACCTCCCACGAGCGAGAGGAAGAGGTGATTGCCGCATTAGGTGCCGGGGCCAATGCCTATTGCCTGAAAGACAACACACCGACGAACCTGATTGATACCATTAAAGTGGTCTCCGAAGGCGCGGCCTGGCTGGATCCGGCCATTGCCAATGTGGCGTTGAAGATCTTTCAACGGACTGTTGCACCGCCCTTAACATCGCCTGATTCCGGAGCAACGGCTTCGTCCAAAACGGCCACCGTGTCCTCGGAAGTCACGCAACTGACGGAACGTGAACTTGAAGTCCTGAAGCTGTTGGTTGATGGGAAAAGCAATACCGAGATTGCCAAAGAATTGATCATTAGTGTTCATACGGCAAAGGCCCATGTGTGCAATATTTTGCAAAAACTCTCTGTGAATGATCGGGTACAGGCTGCGGTGAAGGCCATTAAAGAAGGTATTCTCTAAGCTTTTTTAAGCATTTTTACCAAAACTCAGTATCGAGGTCCCTTTTCTTGGGGCCTCGATTCTTGCTTGTGTATCCATTTCTCTCGCAGTTGCTTCCAATTCGCGAGGGGGGAGGCACTCCTGAATAGAGACAAATCATAAGTAAATGATTAAAAATTGTTGTTACATTTATATACATTCTATCTAAAATAAAACAAGCAATGTTTTTATGCATACAAGAGTAGAAGATATGGAAGCTTGGGCTTCCGAGAGAAAGAAGAAGTAAGGAGAACACGAATGCTTCAGAGACTTACCTTCAACCCGACCTTCCGGCTGGCGTCGGATACCAATGGTCGAACTGCGTCCAACTTTGTGAGTACCAATGCTGGTGGAAATATTCTTCAAGCAAGCGCAAGCCGTACCGGTCTTGCCGGTAACTTTGCCTTTGCTGTTCTGAACAACGGCACCTTGAATGTCGGTCAGTCCTCTACGGGTACCAACTACCTGGAAGGCACGTTGAACCGCAGTGCCTTGAACTTTGGACAGGAAAGCGGCGTTGCAAACGCATTTGCCATCAGCGCAAGCAATGGCAGCTTTGTGAACGGTCAGCTGATTACTTCGGGTAATACCGCTGGTTCCTTGAGCTTGACGGGTGGTAGCGCCGGTGTTATCGGTTCTATTGCAGGTGGCAACACCTACATTGAATTGACCGCTAACAATGGTAGCGCCGGTACCGTTAATGCCGCAGGTTTAGGCCAGACCGATTTGGTTGGTGTGGCTAACAATGGCTCCGCCGTTGCCGTCAACGGTTCGGGCACAGTTGCCAACACTGCAGTGGCTGCTAACAATGGCAGTATCGCTGCCGGTAGCGCATCGGGTATCATTGCCAACGTTGCTGCTCAAGCAACCAACGCCAGTGTCGCTGCTGTTCAAGCCAACGGTGTCATTGCTCAAGGTAGTGCATCTGCTAGCTCCGGTAGCTCTGCGTCGGCTCAAGCCAACGGTGTTGCTGTTGCTTCTGCCAATGCTACGGCGACCAACAGCTCTAGCGCTGCTGCTGAAGCCAACAGTGCTGGCACCGCTGTAGCAACCGCTTCTGCAACCAATAACAGTACTGCTTCCGCTTCGGCAAACGCCGGTGGTACGGCTGTGGCTGCTGCCTCCGCCGACAATGGTAGCGGTGCTTCTGCAACCGCTGTAGGCGGTCAGCAAGCTGGTGCCGCTGTTGTGGCTAACAATGGCAGCGTCGGAACGGCAACTGCTGTTTCCGGTGGAACCGCTGAAGTTTCTGGAACCGCTACCAATGGCAGCGCTGTACAAACCGTTGCAGCCGGTCAGAATACCGAAACCACGGTTGTAGCCAACAATAACAGTGTTGCAACCAGCACCGCTATCGCTACCGACACGAACGAAGCCGCTGTTGTTGCTAACAATAACAGTGTGGCCACCACCACTCAGGTTGCTGGCAATGAAAACGTCGCTGTCGCTGCAGCTACCAATGGCAGTGTTGTCGTGGTTGAGCAAGCCACCGTGGGTAACCAAACCACCGACAACAACACCGCTGTTGTATCTAATGACAATACCTCTGCCGCTTCAGTCACCCAAGCCGGTGGCGGAACCAACACCGTCGCTGCTCAGAACAATGGCGGTGCCGTTGTGGCTCAGCAGTCCGGTAACAGCAACAATGCTCAAGTTGAGAACAACGGTGGCGTGGCTGCTGTGTCTCAATCCGGTAACGTGAACACCACCCGTGTTGAGAACAATAGCAACGGAACCGCTGCGGTGTCTCAGCAAGGTGATGCCAACGGTGGATTTGTGAACCTGACCCACGTGACCAACAACAATGGTCAGGCTGCTGTCTCCCAGACGGGCGCTGTCGTCAACATCGTTGTGGCTGACAATGCTCAGAATGGTAACAACGGTCAGCTGGTTGTGTCCCAAGGCGGACAATCCGGGTTCAACTTCGTCTTCAATACCAGTGGCAACAATGGCACCATTAGCCAATCTGCTCAAGGCTAATTGAACCACTCGTATTAAATTCTACCGACTCCCAGCCGAACAATCGGGTGGGAGTTGGTGCTTTTTTGGCCATGGTCGGCTATCTTTCTGGTAGCATAGAAACGTTGATCGATCGCCCCAAGCCAGAGGAGTCTCATCCATGACAGCCCCACAAACTTTTTCCGCCGTAACGGTGTGCCAGCATCCCTTGCTTCAGCATAACCTTGCCATTTTGCGAGATACAAACACCTCCCACGAGCAGTTTCGAAACACCGTGCGCCGGGTGTCCCAGTTTATCCTGACAGAAGCCACACAGGACCTTCCTTTGTCCAAGGCCTTTGTGGACACCCCCTTGTCCAAGGCTGAAGCCAAAGTGCTCTCGTCGGAAGTGCCGATTCTGATTACCCCCATCTTGCGGGCCGGACTGATGATGAGTGATGTGGCCATGGATTTGATTCCCTCAGCCAGTGTCTATCATGTGGGCTTGTATCGGGATGAAGAGACGTTGAAACCGATTACCTACTATAACAAACTGCCTTCGACCATCGATTACAGCAACGCCCGGATCTTTATCCTGGACCCGATGCTGGCCACCGGGGGCTCTGCACTGGCGGCGATTGAAATCATCAGCAAGCTGGGCGTTCAGGAGAAAAACATTACCTTTGTCAGTATTATCTCGGCCCCGGAAGGGATCCAGAATCTGACGAAGCAGTATCCGGCGGTCAAAATCTATACCGGATCGGTGGACGAGCGGTTGAACGACAAAGCCTATATTGTTCCGGGGCTGGGTGATGCCGGGGACCGGATGTTTGGAACGGTTTAGGAGAGTCTATGACAACCGCCTCGCTTTTATCTGACGATGAGATTCGGCAGGCACTTAGCGCGCTGCCGCAGTGGACCTATGAGAACAATGCATTGGTCCGGTCGGAAGCCTTTCCCAACTTTTTACGGGGCATCGAGTTCGTCAATGCTGTGGCTCACTTGGCCGAGCGCCAGGATCATCATCCCGATCTGGACATTCGCTACACCCGGGTGACGGTGAGGTACTGGACACATACGGCCCAAGGAGTGACGCCATTGGATGTTGCCGGTGCCACAGAAACGGAAAAGCTGGTGGCTCATTTTAAAAAGCCCCCGGCATTGCTTAACGATACCGTGCTATAAGCCTTTTTTCTGTCGAAGGGCAATAACCGCATCCTGAATGGCTTGCTTTCGCTGCCGAGCCAAGGCTCGGGCGGAATGGCACAGCTGCTTAAACTCGGCAAAGGACACCCGGTCTCCCAGATGAGTGGATGCCTGAAGCTGTTTGGATGCCCGCAATGGCCCAGCCATGGCTGTTGAGACGAGCCTGTTCTGAAGATAGTCCTGAACCGGCTTGGGAGTAAACCCGGCCAGCAACGGGATGCGCGTGGTTGCCAGGGAAACCCCGTCGTAAAAGGCGGTTTGTACGATTCCTTTCAGGAGTCGGCTCTTTTGTTCCTGGGGAAGATTCAGACGCTTTGCCATATGAAAGGCCAGTGCAAATTGTTTCGGAGTGGTTTTCAGGCCGGGGGGTGCCAAAAAACTGCTGTAAAAACAATTCCAGCCTCGAGGCTCGTTCCCGCTGGCCTGAAAATAGACGGTATCGTTCTGATCCAGCAGGGGCTGATACTTGGTTTTATCTCGGTGGGTCAATTTCAGGGTGATAAACTCCGACGGGGGGAGGATGACGTGATTTTCCAAATGGGACACATCGAGATACTGAATGGCCCGAAAGCGGGGCGCAATTGCTGGAAGATGCTGCATGGCATAAGGCTCCGAATCCCTGACTCACTGCTGTGATTGAAGGGCAAAGGTGTCTTCAATGCAAGCGCGGGATTCCATTGCAAGCGTTTGGGCTTTTGATGAGCCCGTCCTATTTTTGAGTCTGGTTTACCGGGTTCAGCACATGGCTTTGCACGGGGAGCAACGTAATATGGGGCACGCTGGTGCGGGACATGGAAAGCCAAATCACGTCATAGCCTTCTTTATTGGGGCCTTTGCCGCCGTTTCGATCCAGACACAATTTGAGCGAAGGGCTGACCCATTGCTCGGGAATACCGGTCAATGCCGATTGATCCACCCGGAGAATAATCCAATCGTTGGCATTAATGGGACACCCGCCCAAGCGGATGTTACCATCGGTTTGCGTAATATCGGGCATTAAGGCCGCATCGTCCTTTTTGCCCACGATGGCCGTGTTTTTCGCCGACTTAAAAAACTGAGGCAGGTTAAGACCCGCTGGGACGATGCCGCCTGACGTCCCTTGCCTCCCCAGTTCGGCTTCCAGGTCGTTGATAATCAGTGACGTTTGTCCCAAAACCGCTTCTGCGGGTGCATGCCCGGTGGTTTGGTTGAACGCCAGGTACATGATAATCAATGCCATCAACGACACGTCTAAAATGGTGTCAGAACGCAGGTTCACAGCCAGGACCTAATTAGGGCGGATACTAACAGGATCATCGTCCAATTCAGAGAGAGCTTGAGCATTCAAGGCCCGGATTACGCAGGCGAGGGGACGGGGGTATTCAGCCAGCGGTGAATGGTGGTTTGAATGCGCTGAACGATTTCGCTTTCGGACACCTGGAGCAGTTGATTGTCCATCATAACGCAACGGCCTGCCACAAATGCGGCCACCAGGGCGGAGGGTTGGGCAGAATACACGATATTTTTGCCAAAATGCCCTTTGGGCTGCATGGAGAGGTCGTTTAAATTCACCACCACAAAGTCTGCGGCATAGCCCGGGGCCAGTCGACCAATGGGCAGGCCTAAGGTCGTGCCGCCGTTCAGGGTCCCCATCAAAAAGGCCTCTTCGGCCTTGGATTGGGTGGCATCACAGAAGCGGACCTTTTGCAGCAGATTGGTCATGCGCATCTCCTCGATAATCGAGGCCCGATTGTTGCTGCATCCCCCATCGGTGCCCAGGGAAATGCAGACGCCTGCATCCACCATCTCCCGGATTCGGGTGATGCCATCGCCCAGGAACATGTTGCTCGACGGGTTATAGGAGAGCTTACTCTGACGTTGGGCCATCATCTGAATTTCGTCATCATCCAGCCAGACACAATGAATACCCACCAGCCTCGGGTTTAAAATGCCCCGAGCGTCCAGAAAGCGAATGGGAGACAAGCCGTGCTTTTCTTCCATCATCTGACGCTCATACTGGCCTTCGGCAATGTGCATATGAAACAGCGTGTCATGCTTTTCGGCCAGGGCGGCGCCTGCTTCAATCATCTCGATACTGGCCCCATGGAGGCTATGGGGGGCCGGGAGAACCGACACCATGGGGTCGTCCTTGAACTCGGCCATCAGGGCTTCCGTGTTTTCAACGGCCTGGTCCACGGTCTCACGATACCGGGTGGGGGCACCGTCCCAATCGTACATGGTTCGGGCCATCACCACGCGCATGCCCAGGTCCTTGGCGGCCTGGATAATGAGTCGGGCGTTGTGATTGGCCTGGTCGTTAATGTAGAAGAAATCGCAAACGGTGGTAATGCCGTTTTTGAGCATCTCACCAAAGGCAAAGAGTGCCCCATGGTATATGTCATCCGCGGTCATGATGCGAGAGAACTTGTACAGCGCCTGAT
This sequence comes from Vampirovibrionaceae bacterium NZW_1234, assembly GCA_041697335.1. Taxonomy (GTDB): domain Bacteria; phylum Cyanobacteriota; class Vampirovibrionia; order Vampirovibrionales; family JAGQHJ01; genus JBGUGD01. The sequence goes on from JBGUGD010000001.1 coordinate 17,584, forward strand.
CCCGCCAGGTAAAGAAGTCGGCATCGTCACAGAACCCTTTGAGCAAGGATTGAAAGGAGTGGTTGTGGGTATTGACGAAGCCGGGAATGATGGCGGCATTGGCAAAGCCTCGTACATTTCGGCATTCTCTGGGATCCAGGGTGCTTAACGGCTTTATCTCAACGATGATGCCGTCCTCGACAGCCAGGTAATGGTCTTCCAGGGTTTGATTTTCTGTGTATAGAAAGTCGGCGGAGTAGTACTGGCGCGTCATTTTGCGGAGACCCCAACGGCCCGTTTGCGAATGCCGAGCCCCGGTGTGGCGGGTAGGGACAGTTGATTGGCGTTCCAACGCACCCCTTCAATGGGGTCTTCGGCCAGAAGCAGGCCGCCATCCAGATCCAGATAGTCGACCAGGGGGGCCAGGTGAGCAAAAGCCGTGATCGAGAGCGAGGTTTCAACAAAGCATCCCAACATAATGCTAAGGTTATGGGCCCGGGCTGCATGGATCATCCGAAGGGCCTCGGTCAGGCCGCCTGTTTTGGTGAGCTTCAGGTTGATGCCGTCCATCCACTGCGCCACAAGGGGGACATCGGTGAGAGTGTGCACGCTTTCATCCGCCAACAGGGGCAAGGGGGAGGATTCTTTGACCCGAATCCGCTCCGGAATCGGGATATCCAGCTGAAGCGGCTCTTCAACAAACTCGACCCCGAAGTCTTTGAGAATGGGGAACATGGCAATGGCATCATCCGGCAGCCAGGCCGCATTGGCATCTACCCGGATGGTGGTTGTTTCCGGAACCAGCGACTTGATGATTTCCAGGGTCTTCAGGTCTTCCGGGCCCCCGACTTTGACTTTCAAGATATCGTAGCCACGGGATAAGGCCACTTCGGTTTTGTGTTTGATGAGATCGGGGTCGGCAATCCCAATGGTATAGGAGGAGCGGGGGATTTGTGTCGGATCCAGCCCCCACAACCGGTACAGCGGCTGGCCGGTGACTTGGCCCAACAAATCATAGAGGGCCATTTCAATTGCAGCCTTGGCTGGCATAAAGCCGGGAAACTGACGCATGGTGGCATTAAATTTCTGGATGTCATAGGGCGTCAGGGGCAAGAGTAAATTTTCGTCCTGGATCCATTCCAGAAATTCCAGAATGGATTGCTGGGTGGAACCATAAAACTCGCACGGTACGGCTTCTCCCAAACCAGTGTAGGTTTTCCCGTTTTCCGAATAGGTTAACTCCACAAACACGTGGCGTGCCACGGACTGGGTCCCTCGGGAAATGGTAAAATCGAACTCACACGGCAATTCCACTGGGTAAAACGAAAACTGGTCCATTGGCGGGCTCCCCTATCCTGGTTGATGCACAGCTTTGATTTTAGCAAAAAACGGGGAGGGACTAAAATGCCTGAATCACCCGATCGGCCAAAACACCCATGCCGAATCGGACCGGATCGGTCACCGGCAAGCCTGTTTCGTCTTCGTACTCCTGGACCAGGGCCTTGGCTTGGGCCTCGGTGAAGCTCGAGGTGTTCAACGAGATTCCCAGGACCTTGGCCGGTTTAATCCAACCTGCCGCAGACTCGTAAATATTCACCAGCGTGCTCAGCGGCGGAATCGGTACGGATTCGAAATTGCGAATGCCTTTAAGCTTTGGGTTATGGCATAAAATCAAGGCATCGGGGGCGGACCCATGAATCAAGGCCATGGTGACGCCGGAATAGGCCGGGTGCAGCAACGAGCCCTGGCCTTCCACAATCACCCATTTGGGCTGGTGCTGTTGAATGCTTTCATCAATGGCCCGCTCGACATAGCCTGCCATAAAATCGCCAATGGCTCGGTCCAGAGGCACGCCGTGGCCGGTAATCATAATGCCGGTTTGTCCTGTGGCCACAAACTGCGACGCTTCACCCCGATCGGTGAGGGTTTTGTTGAGTTCCAAGGCCGTGTACATTTTGCCCACCGAGCAGTCGCTGCCCACCATGGTAATCACTCGGGTCCCGGCGGGACGGGGCAGCTGACGGGTCACCACGTTATCCGACGGGGGTTGGCGGACATCCCACAGACGAAGACCTTTGGCCTGTGCCAGATCGACCAGTTCAGGAATCTCGTTGAGAAAGATGTGTAGTCCGCTAATAATGTGAAGCCCTGCTTCAAGGGCTTCTTTGACGACCTGGTAATAGCTGTCCGGCAATCCGCCCCCCATGGGGGCCGTGCCGATGAGCAAGGCTTTGGGCTTAGGGGAGAGGGCCAGGGCTTCTGAGAGTCGGCTCACAATCGGAATGGGCGGTTGATCGGGAATCACATCGGTCACGGTTTTTCCGGAAAACTGACTGTCCATTACCGCCGTAACGGGCCATTGCCCATACCGGATAACCCCGGTTGCCGTCTTTGACTGCTGCACCCCAAAACACCCTTCCGATAAGATTACCAAGGGGGTTTCTGGTGGGTTTAAAACCTGTTTTTCAATGCCAATCAAACTGTCTCTGCCCTTGTGTATTTTTCACCCTGTCATTTTAGTGTATCAGAGATTTGCAGGCTGCAACCCGCTTCGAAACCGATTTTTTATCGTATTGGGGGTGGGGCTTGCGAACGGGAATATTCGGGATCAGGCTGGCGTTTACCCCAGGCTCTGAAAATGCTATGCTGATACCCGTTTTCCGATAGGCAACTTGTGCAGGTGATCGATATTTCTTTATGAAAGGCCATTGGGTTCCCACGACGACGATTCCTCCGAAAGAGTATACGTGTCGGCATGACGGCTGTGGCCAGAGTGTGGAGTCCGGGCATGGCTGGCCTTTTTTAATGCACGATCAGTACGAAATCTGGTTTATTTATATCTGCCCGGAGTGCTTACGTCCCACATTTTTCGATCATTATTTGAACCAAGTGCCTTGATGTCTTCAAGGTCCTCCAATTAAAGGAACCTGGTGTTGTAGAGACACAGTTTGAAGTGGGTTTTACCGATACGCTCCCCATGAATCCCCGAACCTGGTGACAGAGGACACGTTCTTTTGTTTGTTTCTGTTAGAATAATGCCAAAAGTACAGGGGATATGGTTGTTTTACTGTGAGTCACCCGCCTCGGGATGATCACGGAGGAGAAAGGTAACACTGGTCTATGAAGGTTGTCATCTTGTGCGGTGGTCAAGGGACCCGACTGCGAGAGGAAACACAAACAACACCAAAGCCCCTCTTGTCAGTTGGCGGGCGTCCGCTGCTGTGGCATATTATGAAGCTCTATGGCCATTACGGCTTTCGAGACTTCGTCCTGTGTCTGGGCTATCGGGGCCAAATGATTCGGGAATACTTCCTGAACTACAAGGCCATGACCACGGACTTTACCATTCACATGGGGCGCCGTAACGAAATCGTGTTTCATAACGAAGTCCACGAGGATGATTTTTCGGTGACCCTGGCCGATACCGGTGAGCACAGTATGACCGGATCGCGGGTGAAGCAGATTGAGCATTTTATCGATTCGGACACGTTTATGGTCACCTATGGAGACGGGTTGTCGGATATTCATCTTCCCGATTTGCTCTCCTTTCACCAGGGCCATGGGCGCATTGCGACAGTCACGTCGGTAAAAACCGTGTCTCGGTTTGGGATCATCGAAACCAATCCCGACGGGACCGTGATGCATTTCAATGAAAAACCCAAGATGCATCAGTTGATCAGCGCCGGATTTTTTGTCTTCAATCGTGAGGTGTTTAATTACCTGTCTGCCGATCCGGCCTGTGTTCTGGAAAGTGGGCCGATGCAGGACTTGGTCGCCGACGCGCAATTAATGTCGTATTTTCACCCGGGCTTTTTCTATGCCATGGACACCTATCAAGAGTATCTGCATTTAAACGAACTCTGGAACCAAGGCGACACCCCATGGACCGTCTGGAAAAAACCGTATTTGAAATCATTTCCCTCGTAATTGTTGAACCCGACACATCGCGTTAAACGTTTTGATTTCTTTGCACCGGGCATGACTGCCAACACCGGCTAGCTCGTGTGGATAGTTTCACGCGGGTTTTAGCGCGTACTATGACTGAACGCCGCGTGATTGAATCCATCCCGTTTTTATCGAAACCCGTTCAATCGGGTTCGGTAGTTCGGGAAAGGTGGGCCACCGATTGGATTGTTGGAGGGATATGTCTTAAACACGAGTATTTTTATGGAGGGATATAGTATGACCAATCGTGATCAACAAGCGGATCTGCTCGCAAGAAATTGGGAGCACGATGTGCGCTGGAAAGGGATAGAGCGGCCTTATACCGCTCAGGACGTCTTGCGCTTGCAGGGCTCTGTCCAGATTGAATATACGTTAGCAAAACGCGGGGCTCATCGCCTTTGGGAACTTCTGCACCAGGAGCCATACGTACATGCCTTGGGGGCCTTAAGTGGCAACCAGGCCATGCAGCAGGTAAAGGCCGGTCTGAAGGCCATTTATCTCAGCGGTTGGCAGGTGGCTGCCGATGCGAACCTGGCTGGGCAAATGTATCCGGATCAAAGTCTGTATCCGTGCAACAGTGTCCCCACTCTGGTACAGGCCATTAACCGGGCCTTATTGCGGGCGGATCAGATTCATCATGGCGAGAACCAACATCAGATTGATTGGCTGGTGCCCATCGTGGCCGATGCCGAGGCCGGGTTTGGTGGTCCCTTGAATTGTTTTGAATTGATGAAAGCCATGATCGAGGCAGGGGCTTCTGCCGTGCATTTTGAAGATCAGCTGGCATCGGAGAAAAAATGCGGGCATATGGGAGGCAAAGTCCTTCTGCCCACCAGCCAGGCCATCCGCAATTTGGTTGCAGCCCGTTTGGCAGCCGATGTGATGGGTGTGCCGACCCTGATTATTGCCCGAACCGATGCCAATGGGGCGCACCTGATTACCAGCGATGTGGATCCTCGGGATAAGGCCTTTATTACGGGTGAGCGCACGCCGGAAGGGTTTTATCGGATGACGGGGGGCTTGGATGCAGCCATTGCTCGCGGTCTGGCGTATGCGCCCTATGCCGATATGGTTTGGTGTGAGACGTCAGAGCCAAACATTGAGGAAGCTCGTCGATTTGCTCAGGCCATCCACCGGGAGTATCCCGGCAAGCTCCTGGCGTATAACTGTTCGCCGTCGTTCAATTGGCAGAAGAAGCTCTCGGCCGATGAGATTTCAACTTTCCAACGTCAACTGGGCGTCATGGGCTATAAATTCCAGTTTGTCACGCTGGCTGGGTTTCATGCTCTTAATTACAGTATGTTCTCGCTGGCGTCCAGCTACAAGACTGAGGGAATGGCAGCCTATAGCCAGTTGCAGCAGGCAGAATTCCAGGCTGAAGCCAAAGGCTATTCGGCGACCAAACATCAACGGGAAGTTGGAACCGGCTACTTCGATGATGTGGCCATGGTGATTTCCGGTCGTAATGCCTCAACACTTGCATTGGAAGGGTCTACGGAAGCCGAACAATTCGTCTAGTTTGACGTTCCTGTCTCCCTCGCCAAGAACGACCTTGGCGGGGGGACTTTTTTATTTCTTGTTGCCGAGGTCCGCCAGGACTTTATTGTAGTTATGAATGTGCTTGAAAAGGAGTTCAAGATGGTCTCTTCAACGACGTCCTTAACCGGGGTTTCCTTGATCCATGCCATGTCCGAGGAGCCGTTGGCCTTTTTGCTGTCTCCCGAGGCGTTGGAGTTTCTTGCCCAGTTGCATCGTCAGTTTGACCCGCAGCGGCGTCAGCTTCTGGCCCGTCGCGTGGAGCGTCAGCGGATATGGGATCAGGGGGCCTCTCCGGACTTTCTGCCGGAGACGGCTTCCATTCGGGAATCCTCGTGGACGGTTGCGCCTTTGCCTTTGGATTTGGCGGATCGGCGGGTTGAGATTACGGGCCCGACGGATCGAAAAATGATTATTAATGCCTTGAATTCCGGCGCGAATGTTTTTATGGCCGACTTTGAAGACTCCAACTGTCCGACCTGGGACAATATGATCCTGGGCCAACAGAACCTTTATGATGCCGTTCGCGGGACGATAACCTATGACAGCCCGGATGGGCGTCATTATCGCTTGAATCCTGCCACGGCTGTTTTAATGGTTCGCCCGCGAGGCTGGCACCTGGAAGAGCGGCTTCTGTGGGTGGATAGTCAGCCTATTTCGGCCAGTTTATTCGACTTTGGCCTGTACTTCTTCCACAATGCCCATGCCTTAATCAGTAAAGGCACCGGCCCTTACTTCTACCTCCCTAAGTTTGAAAGCCATTTGGAAGCCCGCTTGTGGAACGCCGTATTCGTTCGGGCTCAAGAGCTTCTCGGGATTCCTGTGGGGACTATCAAGGCCACGGTTCTCATTGAAACGTTGCCTGCGGCCTTCGAAATGGATGAGATTTTGTATGAGCTTCGAGACCACTCGGCGGGGTTGAATTGTGGCCGTTGGGACTATATTTTTAGCTGCATGAAAACCATGCGAAACCATCATGGTCTGGTGTTTGCCGACAGGGCCAACCTGACCATGGCCAGTCCGTTTATGCGAGCCTATTCGCAATTGCTGATTCAAACATGCCATCGTCGCCGTGCCCATGCGATGGGCGGCATGTCGGCCTATATTCCCATTCGGGATAATCCCGACGCCAACAACCAGGCCGTGGACAAGGTCCGTCAGGATAAGTTGCGTGAGGTAACGGATGGGCATGACGGCACCTGGGTGGCCCATCCCGGATTGGTTCCCGTAGCCAAGACTGTGTTTGATGAGGTGATGCCTCACCCCAACCAGATTGAGCGAGAGGTTGCTGCCCATCATCACCGCATTACGGCGGAGGATTTACGGAGATTTGCCCCGAATGCCCCGTTGACCGAGCAGGGCTTGCGGACGAATATCCGAGTGGGGTTGCGCTATGTGGCCGCATGGCTCAATGGAAACGGGTGTGTCCCCATTGATCATTTAATGGAGGATGCGGCAACGGCCGAGATCTCCCGGACCCAAATCTGGCAATGGATTCATAGCCCCAAGGGGGTTCTGGACGATGGTCGCAAGGTAACACCCACGTTGTTTCGCAAATTGCTGGCACAGGAGCAGGACCAACTGATGCGGCACGATGCCGGGGTGCCCCAGCACATTGTGCAAGAGGCTGTTGCCCTGTTTGACCGGGTGGTGACGCAAAAACCGCTGGTCGATTTTTTAACGTTGCCGGGCTATGATCTGCTGATGCAGCGCCAGGCGCTGCAATCGATGATGCGGGTTTGAAATCCGCCACTCGGGTATTTTCGTGCCGCAGGCAATACGATACTATATAAGACATCGGAACCGCAGTCTCGCTGGAAAGACTGCGGTTCTAGCGTTTTTACAGGGTTATTTATTCCGGTTTGGCTTCGGGTGTTTTCGAGTCGACTTGGGATTGCCAGTACAGCCGATCGTTTTTGTAGTTGACGTTCTGAAACTCGACATTGTCTTCGGGCTGGACATATAAGTAGCCGACATACTGGAGTTTGACGTCGGCATCGTCAGCGAAGTGGACATGGACTTTCGGAACTTTTCCAAAGGCCACCAGGTATTGTGTCGACACGGAGCCGCCGGGAGGAATGACGGTTGCAGCCAAATTGTTACCAAAGGCATCGGCTTCGTTCTTGGCTTTGACATTCATGGAGCTGCGGCTGATGGTGGTGCCCAAAAGCCCGGAGACCCCCAATAACGATCCCGCGCTGACGAGGCTTCGTTTGACATCCTGATAGGCTTTCTTGCCGCTGACCGCATTTTCGACGTCCACTTTATCCACGGTAACCGGGTCACTTCCGAGGTTGGTCAGGGTGATTTTAAACCCGCTGTATTCTCGAATATAGAGGTCCGATTCCAGTTTGACCGGGTCAATGGTGACGCGTACTTTTGCAGGTTGATGGGCTTCGGGAACGGGAGGGACTATCTCCGAAGGCTGCATTACGGCGGGCACATCTCCAGGTGCATCGCCTAAAAATGAAAAGACTTTATGTTCTGAGGCATTGCCTGGTGCAGCGCTAAAATCATCGGACAGACCAAGTCCGCCTGCCAGCATTCCAATGACGACCCCCACGGCTAAAACATCTTGCATCATAAATTACGACTTCCCTTCCAGGAGAAATTTTTTTCTCTATATCAATCCCATTGTGGCGGATCTCACACGCACATGGATCCGCCTAATCCTGTATGTTTTCGCCGGTCATGGAAAAGTTCGGATGTTCGGTACTCATGCAGTGAAGTCCGCCGGAATTGACGGCCAGCATTTTTTCCAGGTGGCTCACACCGGGACGCTCGCTGGAATTGCCTGTAATAAAGTCCACTTGGCTGACGTGACTTACCGAGGCATTGAGCGCTTCCTGAAAAATCTCGTTCAGCCTCGTGTCGCCACTGCCGTTGGTCATATAAACCAAGGATTTATCGGGCCGTTGGTGAAGGTTTGAATTCATAAAATTGATAAAGTGTTCCTTGCCATCTTGGTAGGGATAACCAAAGATGCCTGGAACCCGAATGGGTTTGAACCCTTGAGCCGTGAGTTCCGCCACCGTTTGATCGGTGGGCACGTAAGGACCGGACCGGCCGAATTTCTTCAGGTACTCGGGGTTGTTTTCATTGTCCCGCTGATGGAGTCGGGTTGCTTCCAGCAGCTGCTGGAGGCCTTCCCGTTCATAAGGGCTCAGGTTGGGTTTCGCCAGTTCTTTTGCCAAGGCCTTTAGAGACAAATCGAAGTCGTTGACAAGCACATACGGATAATTTAAAACCCGGATGCCTAAGTCGATGTGCCCTGCCGGTTGGCTGATAATGTGCAGGTTTTCGGGCTGCAGGTTTAAATCCTCGATGATTTGTTTTCTGGCTAAGGCCTGGTACTCGTCGGGATTTAGCCGGTATTTGTTAACGCTGCCGGCAATATTTAAGGCATTCACGTTGACCGAGTCCTGGCCGATGAGGGCATACGCCTGGCCGTTGGGTTTGGTGCCGAGAAAGACATTGCCCCATTCCAGATAGGATTTAATTTCCCGAGTTCTCATGTTGAGCAATTTGGCCAGGTTCGTGGCCGCCTGTTGCTCTCCCCGGTCCAGCATTTTGCCTTGGGGCGAACCAATGGCCCGCATGTCCTCGCTCGTCACGCGCAGCTCCGGAAGAATGAGCATGGTTTCTTTACCGTCAGGATCCTTGACAATGGCTTTGCAGTCCTGGCCCCAGCAGGACAGGTTGTTTCGGGAATAGGGCATCAGGGAATTCTGGTTGTTTTCGCGAACCAGTTTCAAGGCGTCATAGAGTTGCGTTATCAATTGGCCCGACCACTCCGGGGTTTTGCCGCTGATGAGGCGCCGAATTGTTTTAAACGAAGGCGGCTGGGTAAAATGGACATGGACATTGAAACCCCCGTCTTTGGATCCGGTTTGACGTTCAGAAATTTCCTTCTCCCGCTCGCCGATGCATTGTAGTTGGCGGGCGACGAAGAGATCTCCCGTGGTCATGGGTTGGGTGTAGATGGCTTTTAAAGGCCTGGCATCGTAGCCGCCAAAACGCAGTGAACTCGTGGTGTGGCTCTCTCTGGGTGGGGTCGAAAACCCAATCATCAGGTCTCATCCTTTGCTGTATGACATGTGTTCTGAATTTGGTGCTACCGATTTAAAGACCCTGAACGGCATTTTTTGACACCGATTTTGCGGGTGCGAACTTTTATTACAAATTTGCAAATTTCCCCTTCAGTTTTTATCGATTATACCGAAGGGAATATTATGTACCGCAAGGTATATTTCATAACTTCCCCTGGAGTCCTAACGTATGGTCACACTGTGGTAATTAAGTGAGGTTTCGACTATGTCAGAGTATCGTTTAAGAATCAAGCATGATGAGCTTGAACTGGAATATGTGGATGAATACTGTTGGTTTATCGAGCTGCAAGCCGAGCAAATTTTTAAAGTGCTTTTCAGCTTGCCCGTGCCACATGCGCTTGAATGTCTGCCCAGCAGTCACAATGCATTCAGCACTCCCAACAGCAACGCCTATAAACTGGTTCTGCGCCGGGGTCACGTTGTTATTGAGTTGTCTGCCGATGAAGATGTCGACTTCATGCAGCGTCAAATGCACCTTTGGTTCAAGTCCCTGGTAAACAAGGCACCTTTTAATCTATTGGAAAACGGCATTAACAAAACCAGCGATAAAACCATTGAACCCTATCGGCCCAGCGACCTTCATGAGGATGAACTGAGCAACGGTCGTCCCCAGAACGGGAATCATAATATTTCCTCCGAAGAACTTTCCATGGCCTTTCAATAAACCCAATGGCCAATCTCGACTCTTTGAATCTGTCTCAATGGTTAATGTAAAAAGGAGATTCGCTAATGTCTTCAATGCAGTTATTAAAATTCGGTCAGAACGACTTTGATGCGTCGAAGCTGACGACCGCAGACCTGGATAGCCTGGCGTTTGGGGCGGTTTTGGTCGACAAGGACGGCACGATTTTAAAGTACAACATTGCCGAAGGTGAAATTACCGGCCGGGATCCGTCGGCGGTAATGGGCAAGAATTTCTTCCGTGAGGTTGCCCCCTGCACCAACTCTCCCCAATTCTTCGGCAAATTTAAAGAAGGTGTGGCCAAAGGGGATTTGAACGTGATGTTCGATTACACCTTTGACTACAAAATGAAGCCTGCCAACGTGAAAGTTCACATGAAAAAAGAGTTGGCCGGGGATAACTACTGGATTTTCGTCAAACGTTTATAGTGCTCAAAAAAGAGGATTCTTCTGGATGTCTACGTCGGTTGAATTACATCAGCAGGACTTCTATCAGGTTCTGGCCAGTTTGATTCCCAGTGAACTCAAGAAGTTGGGTCACCTCACTGTGGAGGACAATCTGGGTGGGCAACTCAGCCCGAGTACGCTGGTGAACGAATCGGGCCTGGGAGCCGACTCCTACGATCGGATGGTGCTTGCCGGGATGGTCAACCAGATGTTTCACATCTTTGAATCCGGGATCGAAGACAACCTATTGCGTGCAAAAACGCTTCAGGATTGGGCCTCTCTTGTGGCCCAATCCTGGGCTTTTTATTCGGAGGAAATCACCTTTTTCACGTCCGGATCCACGGGAACCCCCAAACCGTGTCATCACCGTTTTTCCAACCTGATCCGGGAAGCTGAGTTTATCCGTTCGCTCTTTCCAAACACAACCCGCATTGTGGCCCTGGTGCCCTCCCATCATATTTACGGCTTTCTGTGGACCGTGCTGTTGCCCAAGGTCATGACTGTTCCGGTGGTTTATGGCCAGGACTGGTCGGCCAATCGCTTGAAAAAAGAATTGCAGCCCCACGATCTGATCGTTTCCTTCCCCCTGCACTGGGATTATTTGCTGCGCAGCGGTCTGGTGATTGATCCGGCGTTTCAGGTTCAGGGCGTCTGCTCTACCGGGCCATGTGCTTCCGAACTGGTTGATGCTCTGCTTGAGAAAGGCTTGTCGGGGATGACCGAAATTTACGGATCCTCGGAAACGGGCGGTATTGGGTATCGCCACCATCCGGAATCGCCCTACTCGCTTTTTCCGTATTGGCAGCCTCAGGATGAAGCTCTGCTCGATTTGGAGAATTCAAACCGTGACCCCTTGCCGTTGCCGGATATCGTTCGCTGGACCTCGGAGCGGATGTTTGAAATTCTCCGGCGCCGTGATCATGCGGTACAAGTGGGTGGGGTTAACGTTTTTCCTGAGCGGGTTGCCCAGGTCATCCGCGAATTGGATTTTGTGGAAGATTGTGCCGTACGCCTGATGGAGCACCCGCAGGGCAATCGGTTAAAAACCCTTATCGTTCTCAAGGAAGGGCAGGAACCCACGGATGGGATTCGCAAGACCTTGCATGAGTGGATCCAAACCCAGTTAACGCCGCCCGAGCGTCCCAAATCCATAACATTTTCCAATCAATTGGAGCGCAATGCGCTTGGGAAAATTACAGAATGGAGTACGTTATGACACAGTCCCTCGATACCCAGTCTCAACGCCTAGGGGCAACAACGTTCTTTCTGGATGGGGTGACCCCGATTCATTTGGAGATGTTTGAAGGGGTTGTCCTGGGTGGGCAATCCGTTTCGCTGTCCGAGTCCTGCGAGGCCAAAATGGCGGCGTCCCGGAATTTTCTGGAAACCCTGATTGCGGATAACGCCCTGATTTATGGTGTCACCACCGGCTTTGGGCCGTTGGCCAATCAGTACATCACGCCGGAACAATCGGCACTCCTGCAACAAAACCTGGTGTATCATCTGTGCTCCGGTGTCGGTGAGCCCTTATCAGAAGCGCATACCCGGGCCTTGATGTTTGCCCGGCTGGTGAACATCAGTCGCGGCTATAGCGCCATCCTGCCTGAATCGGCGCGGCATCTGCAACAGATGCTGAACCTGAATATCCTGCCCGTTATTCCGGCCATGGGGACCGTTGGGGCCAGCGGCGATTTAACGCCTCTTGCGCATATGACGCTGGCCATGATGGGCCAGGCCGATGTCATCTGTGATGGCCAACGGATGCCGGCCCTTGAGGCCTTTGAAAAATACAACCTGAAACCCCTGACCCTGGAAGCCAAAGAAGGCTTGGCCTTCGTAAACGGCACCTCCGTAATGACCGGGATTGCCGCCGTCAATGCGGTGTTGGCCCGAAGAGCCATTGAATGGAGCCTGGGACTTTCCGTGTTGTATGCCGAATTATTTCACGCCCGCACAGGGGCCTTTCATCCCAACATTGCCATGGTTCGTCCTCATCCGGGGCAAATTTCCGTCACCCATTGCTTGCAGCAACTGATTGCCGATAGCCAGCGTCTGGTGCATCAAACCGGAAAGCCCAGCCGCTTGAATCGTGAGCAGCTTAATGCCGATGGGATTTCTCACGATCAAGAACTCATCCAGGATCCCTATACCATTCGCTGTTTGCCCCAGATCTACGGTGCCATTCTGGATGTGCTGACCTTTCACAATAACGTGGTGACCACCGAACTAAATTCCGTCACGGACAATCCGTTGTTCTTTCCCGAGGAAGAATCGGTGTTTCATGGCGGCAATTTTTATGGCCAACACGTCTCCTTCGCCTCGGATGCCTTGACCAATGCCGTGATAAAAATGGGCATTCATGCCGAGCGGTGCATCGCCCGCATCACCGACGTGAAGCTGAATAACGGCTTCCCGGCCTTTATGCAGCGCGATAAAGTGGGGCTGCAAAGCGGGTTTATGGGGGCCCAGGTCACGGCCACAGCGACCCTGGCAGAAATGCGCTCCCTGGCCACACCGGCTTCGATTCAGTCGATTCCTACCAACGCCAACAACCAGGATGTCGTCACCATGGGGACCATTGCCGCCCGCAAGACGGCGCAGATTTTGGACTACCTCTACTATATCCTGTCGATTGAATCGTTAGTCCTGGTGCAAGGCATGGATTTGTGTGATGATCGGGAGGCCTTTTCTTCCTCCTCCAAAGCTATCTATGAGGCGATTCGGGGTGTCAGCGCCGAGCTTCACGAAGACCGGCCTTTCTACACCGATATTGATCGGGGCGCAACTTTTTTAAAGAATCATGCCCCTATTTATGCAAAACATTTCTATAATGGAATCAGCGATACCCACTCACGTTAGTTGTACTCCCTGAGGTTTCAGCATGGATCCCGTCAAAGGAACCCCTCCCGGTAAGCCCCTTCGTATTTATCAAACGGATGTCGGGAATTTGCCCATGCGGGAGATTATCCTCTTAAAGGCCAAGGAATTGTTTCGGGCCAAGGGGTTTGCGGCGGTGTCCATTAACGACATCGTTGATGCGGTGGGCGTCACCAAGCCCACGTTGTACCACTACTTTAAGGACAAAGAGAATTTGTTTTTGCAGGTCCTCGTGGCCATGTTGGAGAGCGGGCACCAGAATTTTTCACAGGGGATTGCCGATATTCCTGGCTTTGAAGAGCGGCTTTATACCTTGGCCCTCGGCTATTTTCAGTACAGCCCGACCAGTATTGCCACGGTCATGCGCGATGCTCGGGAGTATCTTTCCCCGGAGAATCAGACCCGCTTTTATGAGGCCATGGAGACCTCCATTATGAAGCCGATTTCAGAGATTTTTGATGCGGCCATTGCCACTGGTGAACTACCGGCACGAGACACCCATTTGCTGGCCGGACTCTTTGCCAGCTTCCTGGATACGACCTTGACGGTATTCCGGCTCCAAAATGCGTCTGAAGATGAGATTATCGCCACCTCACGGGACATGGTGTCGGTGTTTCTCTATGGCATTAAAACGCCGCCTGCAAAGGCCTAGCGATGGCTGCTGTCAGGGACCCGATACCCAGGTTGAAACTGGCATAATGGATGCGGGTCGTGGCAGGCTCGGGCAAACGAATGTGGCCGGTCAAGGCATCCGGTTCATCCAGGGCGTATTGCCGAAGCACCATTTCTGTATTCTGGAGGGTGGCTTTAAATGCGGCTTCTTTGATCGTCCATAATCGTACACTGTGTTCCAGGCGCTGATGTTCCGGCTGTGATTCCAGCCATGCCAACTCCGGCTCTGTTAGGTAAAGGCTTTCTCCCAGGGGGCGGGATTGCGACCCGGGTTGAAAATCAATACCAATGCCACAGGCCATCGCGGGGTCTTGGTGCCCAATGGCAAACGCCCACGGCAGATGATGGGTGAGCGAGTAGCGCGGATGCGGGAAGGATAATCCGGTTGTGTCGGTTTGGTCATCCCCACAGGCGTGCATCACCTGTTTCAGAGCGGCCCGTGCCCGCTGCCAGGAGTCTTTCTGCCGCACTGAGGAAAGGCTCTCGATCACGGCGATTTCTTCCGGGCTCCAGAGGATGTTTTCATGAAGGTGATCCCGTGCCGAAACAGCGACCGGGATGTTCCAGTGCGCTGAGAAATACTGCGTTAAGTCCCTTGTCAGTGTGTCCCGGTCGAAGGATGTTGTCATCGTTTTACACGTCTGTCCCTGTCATGATTCTCGCAGGATAGAGGGTTTGTCTTGGTCTCATGCGTTCTGTGTTCATTATATCGCGGCATGATAGCTGACGCATAACGGCCCCCTCGTTTCGGGTTTGGGCTTCGCTTCGCTGGTTAGGGAATCCGAGAATGACCCAGGCGTGATATCAGGGGTAGGCCAAGGGGCGGGACGGGACGACGATGGTGGACGTGGAGCGGATGACGGGTTCCTGGGCTTGGTTGTAGGTCATTTGCCGGAGCTTGACAATGCCTTGATGGGGCTTGGAGTTGGAGCGGCGGATGGCAATGATTTCGGTTTCCAGGCGGATGGTGTCGTTGGGGCGAACGGGCTTTAGCCATCGCAGTTCTTCCAGCCCAGCGCCAATGAGGCCTCCGGCAATCGGGAGGCTTTCGGTGAGCAAGCGCATGGTGATGGCGGCCGTATGCCAGCCGCTTGCGGCCAGGCCCTGGAAAAACGTCTCCTTGGCGGCCTCCTCGTCCAGATGATAGGGCTGTGGGTCGAACTCCTGGGCGAAGGCTTTGATGGCGTCCGTGGAAACGCGGTAGTCTCGGGAGACAAATGTTTGTCCCACGGCTAAGTCATCCAGATACAGCTGTGTTGTGCCGTGATTGGCTAGGTGGTCGGACATGGGGCCTCCGGCAGGCCAATGGCCTGATCTCGCTGCGGTTGTCATGGAATTGGATTCATTGAATCACGTCCACGCAATTCTGGATATTGAGGGGTTTGTAATACCAATACCCCTGTTTCACAGATTGAGGGATACACACGCTTGATGCCTCTGTTGCCCGTTGGGTTTCTGCACCATGCCTCCCGCCTTGGGGCGGGTCAGCGCCATCTTGGTGACCCTATTTCCCGGCCTCGCTTTGGGTCGGATGCAGCGTCGCCCTCAGCCGAAGACGCGTCCCCGGGGTATGGGCGTCGGATCTCGGCCTCACACGAACAGGCGTTGGTGGCCCGCCTTCGCGAGGGGGATCAGGAAGCGTGGCTGGAACTTCATCAGGCGTATCTGCCCTTTGCCCGCTATCTGGCGCGTCTGAATCAAAATCGCCATGGGCTTGATGTGGAAGAGGTGGGCAATGCCTGCGAGTTTGGGTTGGCCATGGCCATCGAAGAGGTTAAGAAGGAAGAAGTCAAGCAACCAGAGTCTGCCGAGGAAACGTTTCTCAAGCGCATTACCCGCCATGCCAATCGGGCCCTGAATGAGGCTCGGGGGAAAAACCCGTTGGGCAGTTCCTTGAATGCGCCCATGGCCAGTGATTCGGACACAACCTTTGCCGCCCTGCTGGCTGAAGACACCTTGAGCCCCGATGAGCAGGCCGCTCAGGACAAGAAGATCCGCATGGTTTTGCAGGCCTTGCCGTGCCTGACCTTTATGGAAGAAGCCGTCGTTATTTTAGGGTTCGGGTTGAATACCCGGGTTCCGTTGCCGCCGGAAGAGATAGGCCAGCGCCTTGGCGTGTCGGCGGATACCGTTCGCAAGTATACCGATGCGGGTTTGGACAAGATGACCCAGATCTACCGCTGGAAGGCCTCTAAGCGCAACCGGGGGGATCAGGCCTCGGTGCCCATCAAGCGGGTCAATGCCCTGGCCAAACTGGTGGAAGACAAGCGCGCCATCCGGCCCCTGGTTCAGCGCCATTGGGATGCCTTTACCGAGGCGGAGCAAGCTACCCTGCGTCGTCTGGTGTTCATCCAGATGTCGCCGGAACATGCTGCCCAGGAACTGAAAATACCGGAAGAAAGGCAATACCGGCATGCGGTTGATATTCTCAGCAAGCTACGACAGTTGGTTGGGGTTGAAGCCCCGGTTACGGATGCGTCTCAGGAAGACGCTGAGTTTTTGAACAACTTGATTCGCCTGACGGGGCTGACGAAGCTTCGGCCTCAGCACCTGGATTGCCTGACGTTACAGGAACGGACGCTCTTGCGCTTGTCCGTGGGCGAGGTAGCTTCGGATGAGGAGGTTGCTGATACCCTGTCGATACCTTTGGATGCAGTGGCCAAGGGGCGGGATGAGGCCATTGTGAAGCTTAAACAGCACTTGCAAAAGGGATCGACCGGCTTTCGGGCCACCCGTCAGTCTGTGACCGCCGGATTGGATCAGGTTCTCGATGACCACCATGTGGATATTCTGGCCCAGCAGTGGGAAGAGGGCCAATCGGCCCAGGCTATCGCCGAGGCCAGTGGGGGGCTCAAACGCTCGACGATTACGGGGCGGATTCAACACGCCGTGAAGGCTCTTCGGGAGTCTCGTGAATTGCCCGCCGCTGCGGTAAAGGAAGCCCTGGAGGTTCCGGTGACGGATGACCGCTTGGCCCAGGCCCTGGTGAAAGAAGGCATTCAGGGGCTGACGCCCCGGATGCTGCAAACCCAGCTGACGGAGAATCAGCGCCAGGTGCTTCGATTGCGCCTAAAAGGCTGGAGCTATGCCGACATTGCCCGGCATCTTGAACGTACCGAGGCGCCCATCAAGAGTACGGTCGCCCGGGCGCTGGCCAAGCTCAGGAAAGTGGCCCAAGCCAACGACATCCTGACGCCGCTCCACCAACACGGGTTGACCCAAATCCGATCGGAGGATCTGGCCCCACTATCTCCGCGTCATCAGCAGTTGCTGGGGCTTTACTTTGCCAAGGGGCACCATCTTAGGCGGTTTGTCAACGAGATGCAGGCCGTTTCCGGGGCGGATACGGTGAAGCAGTTGGAGACACGTTTGAGTGCGGCTGTCGAGGCCCTGCCGCCCCAGCAGAAGTCTTATCTGACCCTGCGGTGTGACTCGGAGAAAAGCTTCAGCGAACTGGCACGGGACCTGAACACCGGCTTGTCCCAGGTGACGCAGGCGGTCTATGCCGGGTTGGTCAATGTCGAGAAAAGCATGAACCCGGTCACCCTGGTTTCTCAGCTTCAGGATGAAGGCTTTGTGGCCCTGGATGAGGTGTCTCTGAACGCGATTTCCGAGCCGCACCAGGCATTCTTGAGGGCCTATCTGAACGAGGGCTTCTCTCTGGCCGGGGTGGTCCATCGGCTGCCCAAGGGGGCTTCGGGCAAGACGCTTGCAATCGGGCTTGCCCAGGAGATTGCCGCGGGCTTTGAGAAGGTGCCTCCCCGTTCGCTGGACATTGCCCTGCATTACTGGACCCATGACTGTCAAGACGGGGCCGTTACCCAGAAGTATGGCTTGACGGCTTCGGGCAGACGGGATCATGTGGGTAAGGCCTTGTCTATCCTGGTGCCTGCCTTGGGCGATGTGTCCCTGGAGCAGCGGTTGAAACGATTTGGGCTGGACGTGGGTGCGAGCACCCTGGGCTTGTTGTCCGAGAAAGAGCGGGGGATTCTGGAAGCCTATTTGCGCCAAGGCCATGGACTGGAGACGCTGGCCGCCAACCTGGCCGGGTTCCCGAAGGGGACGGTTTATGGGCAGCGCTTTGTTGACGAGATTCAGGCCGCCATGGGGGCGATGACGGACAAGCAGCAACAGGCGATGGATGTCTACCGGCAAAACGGCTTTCGCATGCAAGCATCTGCCAAAGCCTTGGCGGTGAACTTTCATTCGGTTCGCGCCCTGTTGGCCAAGGGGTGTGTGAATATGGCCCAGGTCTTTTCCCAGGGCAGCTTGGCGATGAAACTGCATCACCAGGGCTTTGCCCATATCCGGCCGGAGGCTTTGAAGGCCTTGCCGGAGGAGACCGGTCGACTGTTGCGCCTGTATCTGGACAAGGGGTATTCCCTGGCACTGGTGGCCAAGCCGGTACAGGGCAATGAAGCGCAGTTTGTTCCGGCCATCCAGAGTGCCCTGAAGGGCGCACTGGCGGGTCTGCGGTCCGAACCCCAGCGCCAGGCCTTGAGTCATTATTGCAGTGGGGATCTGTCCTATGCCGATGTGGCCGAGAAAATGGGGCTGGGACGGGATGCCAAAGACCCGGCGGGGATGTTGATCCAGGCAGGCTTAAAAATGATGCGTCGCAGTTTGGAAGGCGAACACCTATCCGAGGGGACGGACCGCCCGTAGCCTAGAGTTGGGAAACCGGGGCCGATTGTACATCCTCAGGCACGCCCGAGGTTTGGATCAGAGGTTGCCACTCTGGGCAATGGATAGTTCTGTGGCCAGCGCCATAATGAGACGGTACGTCGCTTTGCCTAAGGGAGCTTGTGTGATGCAAACCATTCGAGAAAGTCTGGAAATTAATGCCCCGGTCTCACTGTGTTATCAGGTGCTAACGCAGTTCGATCGCTACCCCCGGTTTATGCCCCACTTCACGTGCGTGCGTCCCATGGAGGATGGCACCTGGTATTGGGAGATGGAAGGCCCGCGGGGGCAGGAGGTGTCCTGGACCATTCAGGTGGATGTGATGATGCCGGATAAGGTCATTGTCTGGCACAGCCTGTCGCCCTCCTCCAGCGGTCTGTCGGGGTCCATGAACCTGCAATCGCTTCAAGGGGATCGCACCAAGCTGGATGTTGCCGTGGCCTATGAAACCGGGGTGTGGGCTCGGGATATCCTGACTGAGATGGCCTTTCATCCGGCCCATCGGCTGAGAGAAGACCTGGAAAAATACAAGCTGCTGGTCGAGCATATGGCCATGCGGTCCGATGAGGTCCAGGAGCAAACGGGCGCGGATCCCTACGCCGAAATCCCCATGCCGCGCAGGTCCTAGAGGCCTGTACGCGACGGCGGCCCTCCTGATAAAATAGGGGTGACATGGGTCAAGCCTCGCCCCGATTGTTATCAGTCAAGGAGTATCCCTGCGTATGCGCGTCATTGTGGACTTGTGTGTTGTTCCCTTAGGTGTCGGTGTGTCTGTTTCCCAGTATGTGGCCGCGTGTGAGCGTGTGTTGCAGGAGGCGGGCCTGTCCCATCAGCTGCATGCCTATGGCACCAACATCGAAGGCGAGTGGGACGAGGTGTTTGCGGCCATCAAACGGTGCCACGAAACCGTCCATGCCATGGGGGCGCCCCGCATCAGTACCACGGTGAAGCTGGGGACCCGCACCGATCGGACCCAAACCATGGATGACAAGGTCAAGAGTGTCGAATCCAAGCTGGCCTCGTCTTAACCGCTCCCCGGGGGGAGAGATTATCCCGGACCCAGAGACCTGGAGAGCTAGAGAGAGGCCGAGGGGCAAGGAGGGATGATGTGATTTTCAAAGAACAGGCATCGCGTCGGGCAGACCGCTTTGATGCGTCAGGCTACTCCTGGAAGCCGGGGATTGATTACCGCACCCATCCGGAGCTGTATCGGGTGGGCAAAGGGGAGCAGGGGGTGTTGATTTGTGAACCCTATAAAACGGAGATTTTGCCTCACTGGCGTTTTCGGGACCCGGAGACGGCCCGCCAAAGCAGTGCGCGGATCTATGGGTTGTTTCTGGACTACCTGGCCCAGGGGGATTTTGTGGGGGCCGATATGGCCCGAAAGTACCTGCAAATGGGGTATACTCGGGCACGTCGCTATGCCAACTACCGGGGCGGCCGCAAGTATGAGCCCGAGACGGGTGAGCCTCTCGCCCGAGGGACCGGGGACCCGGTGAAAGCCGAGAGTGCGGAGATTTTTTACGCCAAGTGGCAAGAGGCTGAAGCCCACCCCGAATATCAGGCCTGGAAAGCGGCCTGGAAGCGGCAGTACGGGTAGTAGGGGAGTCGGACGATGGCCTTGCCCAATCGGACCTGTTTTTGGGTCAATTTGCGCGATGCCCTTCAGTGTCGTGCCTGTGGCCGACGGCCGGAGGGGGCGGAGAATTATCATCGGGGGTTTGAGTATCATCACCTTCAACCCAAATCCCAGGGCGGGAGCGATTCGCCGGAGAATCTGGCGGTGGTGTGTCGGCAGTGTCATCAGTCCTTTCATGGGGCGAACGTCGCTCCAAATGTAACTGTGGGGCCCTTGCCCGAGGTGTTTGCATGTGCCGTCTGCCATGGGGCGCTTGACCCCACCCAGGTGGCGATGAACTGCGGGTGGTATCATTGTCATCATTGTCAGGAGACGACGCATTTGTTCCGGCATTTTTATGGCTAATCGGCGCCGTGGTTCAGAATTGGATGGCCTGGGTTTTAATGCGCTTCAGCTCCGATTCACTCAGTGGCGGTTGTTGAGGCTGGGGTGAATTCGGTCCGTTGTTCGCCAGGGGGGATGGATAAAGCCCACCGGGGCTGAAATACGTTGAAGGTGGGCAAGGGTCCTGGGCGAGCTTGGCCAAAAGGTCCTGCCACGCTTGGGGCAGTTGGGCGAGCATCAACAGCTTGCTGGGTTGTGCCGGGCCGGGTTGCGCCGATTCGGGTGGGGTGGGTGTCGGGGATGAGTTATTTTGAATTGCTGATTTTTGCTCATTTTTACTCACGTCGTCCGGTTGCCTCATCATGTCCGGTGTGCCGATGGGCTTGGCACTGGTTGCCTCTGGGGGTGAGTTATTTTGATATTCCGATTTTTGCTCATTTTTACTCACCTTGCTCGTGTCCTCCGCGCTGGGGGGCTCGGTGTAGGTGCGCCAGGGTTCGGGGCCCTCGCCGAAGGTGTGGGTGATTTCCCGGACTTTGACTTTCTCCGGCATGGCCATTTGCAGGCACAGGCGAAGCACGCCGCTTTTGATCGTCTTGCAGGCCTCCCAGTTCAAGGTGCCGTCCTCGTTAATCAGCGACGACAGGACGAGGTTCACAAACTGCATGGCTTTGGTATTCAGTTCCCGTTGGGCGTCCACGAACTCCTCGGCCACTTTGAGGCGGATTTCCTCGCGTTGCTTTCGCCAGCCCTGGCGCACAATGATGTTGCTAAGCTGCTTGGGGTCGATCTCATACATCTGGGCCAGGTGCCGAGGCTTCTCCCCCGCCATATAGCGCCCTTTGATTTCGTACCAATCGATTGACGAATCGGTCATAGCCTATATCTCCCTATGTTGTCTAACCTAAAGTATCACTACTACGGGCATTATATCTTATTTATATACAAAAATGCCCGATATTTAGACATTCTTAAGAATTTATCGGGTGAAATGCCTTATGCTGAGAGGTTATTAGGGTGTGGGTTATCTGATGATCTCTGTTAAGACTGGAAAAATGGCTTTATCTTTGTTTGGAAGTAGTATCGAATAAGGTATTCTGGAGAGGGTGTGTTTGAAATGTGCTGAGAGGGCCTATGCTATGAGGTGACGAAAAGGGTGTTTCACGTAACCTGCCGCAACAAAAAGGCAAGCCCGGGTTAAAACAGGCTTGCCATAAAAGCAATCAAAATAGGAGACAGTCCTTATTAGTATGAGGACATCTGCTATTCCTGTCTTCATTCTACACGACCGGGCAATGTTGTCGAAGATGTGTATTGTGTTGCGGTTCGGTTAGGATGTTCTAAGGGATTTTGATTATTTGAATGAGGATCCTGTAGATGGTGCAGATTCAACGCCAACCCAATCAACCCGATCGGTACTGGAAAGAAAACGGTCACGTGTGGGTCGAAGAGAACGGGAAAAAAAGACGGCTTAATCCTGAGGAAGTCCAAAAGGATCCTGATCTTCAGGCACTCCAAGAAGGTGTAGAGATTATCTTCGACTATTAGAACGAGAAGCCTTTGACATGCAGGTAGGTCCTATCGGCTGGAGCCGAGACAGCCAGCTCTGTTCTAAGCAAGCTTTAAACGATGCCGTGGGGGCGTGACGATGCCTGGTGGCATCAACGCACTTAATGTTCAGTCAAGTTTCATCCAAGGATGTGGCTGGGGGACGGGGCCATTTTGGTGGGTTCTGTTTTTCGTCATGAAAACGCCGGGGCGGATCGGCGCTCGGGAAGAGAGGGGTTCTGGAAAACGGGATTTCGGGGCTGAATGCCCCGTTTCAAAAGGGAGAAGGCAGAGACGGCTGCTACAAGTCCATTGAATATGGGATGCCCTCTGATTCCGTGAGGGATTAAGCTGAAATATATTGATTTCCGGGTCGACGATCGTCTGAAACTTTTCTGTTCTCTCTTTCGTCCGAAATACGTTTAGGGGCGTCCTCCGGTGAACCCGGGGCCACGTTTGAAGAGACCCTGCGGTCGTATTGCCCGTTAAACCCCTGTGATTGTTGCAATAATGAGATCCCGACTAAACGCTGCCCGCTGTATCCTGAACCCGAAGACCCTGGTATTGGCCTGGGTGGGTTTTCTGGTGGCTGGCTTAATCGTTTGGTTTCAGTATGATACGGGTGCCGGTGAGCTGGACGCCCCACCGTACCAATGGCCTTCAGAAAGCACGTTGCGGCTGCACCCGCAGAAGCCCACGGTTATCCTGTTTCTTCATCCGTTTTGTCCTTGTAGCCAGGCCAGTTTGACGGAATTCAGCCGTCTTCAGCGTGCCCTGGCCGATCAGGCCCAATGGTATGTGGTGTTCAGCCAGCCCGGGGAAATGAAGACCTACTGGCAGACCAGCCCGTTATGGTCCAAAGCCCAAGGCATGCCCTCGGTGAAGCGGGTCCTGGATCACCAGCGCCTGGAATCCCGCCGCTTTAAGGTCAACACGTCCGGGGAAGTCATGCTGTACACGGCCGCCGGAAAACTCCGGTTTTACGGTGGTATTACCCCTTCCCGAGGTCATGAGGGTGAAAGCGTCGGTCAGAAGCGCTTGATTTCTCTCGTCAGGTCGGATAGTTCCCTCCAGGAGCGCCTGGAGCATCCTTTTCAAAGTTTCGTATTCGGTTGTCCGTTATTTAAACAGGAACAGAAAATGCGGACTGTGTCAGCTCCCATGTAGGTTTCGCTCAAGGCTTAAGGAGAAGACCCTGCCATGATTTCCAGTGTTTTAGCAAACAACAATGACTCTGAAACCGTTAATGCGTTCGAGTTCCGCGCAACGTGGATGACTAACGAGCAAGAGCTGGCCCGACAAGCGGATCGGCTGCTGGCCGAGAGTCAGCAAAAACTCTATCAACAGGCCGATAAGGTCATGGCAATCCTGTTGTTTGTGGAATGGGTGGCTCAAATCATAATTGCCCTCGTTGTTTCACCCTTGACCTGGATTGGCGAGACCAGTCAGCCGCACCTCCATCTGGTGATGGCCCTGTCCCTGGGATTTCTGAATATTGCGGTTCCGTTGTACCTGGTGAAGACGGCATCCGGTAGGCCAATGACGCGCTATGCCATTGCCGTGAGCCAAGGCATCACCAGTGTGCTGTTGATTCACTTGACCGGGGGACGGATTGAAACCCATTTTCACGTCTTTGCCTCCCTGGCGATTTTGGCCATGTACCGGGATTGGAAAGTGATTGCCACGATTACCGTGGTGGTGGCTTTGGATCACTTGTTTCGAGGGCTTTTCTGGCCATTGTCCGTCTTTGGCGTTACCGACGGGGTGCAATGGCGTTGGGTAGAACATGCCGGCTGGGTTGTGTTTGAGGACATCTTTCTGCTGAAAGCCTGCCTCTACAGTGTTCAGGAAATGAAAATACTGGCCCATCGCCAAGCCACCACGGATATGGCCTTGAAGACCATTCAGCACGTCAACGACAGGATTTCGAGCAATGCCAATGCCCTGAACCAGGCTGCAAACCGGTTGTTGGGCAACACGTCCCAGATGCACGAGAAAAACGCCGGCATGGTCGACATTACCCAGGAAGTGTTTCAGTTCTTTCGATCGCTGGAGCAAAACCTGCAGTTGATGAACTCGAAAGCCCTTGAAACCAGCCAAAAGGTGGATCTGGTGGCCGCAGAAAGTTCCAGCGTGGTCGATGGGACCCATCACGCTGTTACGGCCTTGGAAGGCATGGCCCAGGATATGCAGGCGATGACATTGGCGGCCGAAGATATGACCTCGGTCATCAATACGGTTGCAACCGCCCTGGAAGAAATGAGCGCAGGGCTTCAGGAGGTCGCCAAGAACGCCTCGCAAGGGGCACAGTTTGCCAGGAAGACCGAAGATTTTCTGGGGCTGACCCATCAGGCCACCAGCCAGCTGAGCCAATCCGCACAGCAAATTGATATGGTCGTGAACATTATTCGAGACATTGCCTCGCAAACCAACCTGCTGGCGCTGAACGCCACCATTGAGGCGGCCAGTGCGGGTGAAGCCGGCAAAGGCTTTGCGGTGGTCGCCAATGAAGTCAAAGCCCTGGCCAAGCAGTCCTCCGATGCCACGGAAGTGATCCGGGCAAGCATTGAGGAAATTAAAAGCGCGACCAATGCCACACTCGACTCGTTGAATGAAATTGCCGGCATGATCCAGGAAATTACCCAACTCAACACCTCTACAGCCTCGTCCGTGACCCAGCAGACGGCCACGGTCCAGGAAATTAATCTGTCCATGGTCAAAGGCACCCGGGCGGTTCAGGAGGTCACCAGTCAGGTGTCCGTGGCAACCAAGACCACCGACACCGTATTGGCCCGAATGTGGGAAACGAAACACGCGTTAGATAAAATGGGGGACCAGTTTAACCGGATCCTGCAAAACAGTACGGAAGTGGTCCACTGTTCCCATTCGACAGTGTCCCAGTCTCAGGATATGGACAAGAGCCTCCAGGTCCTAGGGCATTCGACCCAGGAAATGACGGACATTACGGAAAACCTGAAAAGCACCGTGTTTCAGCTTACAGAGATGGCTGATGAATTGAACACCTTGCTCAATACCGATACCAGGCCAGCCACATAAGCCTTGATTCACTTGGTAAACAGCTATCTTGGCCTGCTGCCTTTAATTTTGGAAGGCCCGGTAGAACTTTTGGGGGAGTTTTTCGGTGTCCATGATGACGCCTAAACGCTCCAGGAGCTTGTTGAAGTCCTGGTTGACGCCAAGGCGCTGGGCCGCTTGCACGGCTTTGACTGCATCCAGGGCGCCGGCGCCATCCACGCCGTCGTTGAGCTGATAGGCGGTGTCGGCCATGATTTTCTTGAACTGCTCGGTGTCCAGTGGGCGTCCTGCTGCCTGACTCATCAGAAGGGCCACAGCCGCCGTGACCGGGGCACTGAAGGAGGTACCGTCGGCTTCACCACTGGCCAGATCCCCGTTGGGTGCTCTGTCTAGAAGGGGCAGGTGGGTGCCCATGGCCATGATGTTGGGCGGAATGGCGTTAAACACATCCTGCATGCTGCTGAACCAGGAGGCCTTGTGTTGCGTGCGATCGGCGGAGCCCAGCGTATCGATGGCCCCCACCAGGATGACCCCTTTGCTCTGGGCCAGCTTGCCGTTTTCCTTGTGGAAGCCCAGGGCGTTCAAGGTGCCTACCAAGTGGTGGTTCAGGGTATCGCCGCGTTCGTTTCCGGCAGAAATGATGAAGGTAATCCCGGCTTCGCTACCGGCTTTGAACCGGGCGCCCAGTTTGTTCAGGTAGCCTTTGACAGTGGTATCGTCGCCATACAGTAGGGCGGAGGTGCCGCCCAGGGAAATGTTGACTACCGAGACCTTGCTCTTGCCACTGGTGCGCTGGGCAATGATATCATCGATAGACCGGAGCAGGCCGTCGACTTGTTCAATGGTGGCGCCTTTTTCCGGGAATTTCGCATCATCCCAGGCGGCGTAGCTCCAGATTTTTTCCACGCCCGGGGCAATGCCGTACTTTTTATTGGCAATGACATCGGCCACGGTTTCGCCGTGGAAGGACTCTCTTAAGGCCATATCCCGGGTGCGTCCCCAGGTGGGGTAAACCACCTTGCCTTTGAAGCTGTCGATATCGTCGTTGATGTAGTCGCCGTCGATAATGGCAATTTCCGTGCCCCGGCCGTCAATGCCTTTTTTGTGCAGCTCATCGATGCCCAGCGAGGTGGCCAGCAGATAAGAGGCGACTCGGTTGTCTTTCATGTAATTGGTTTTGCCGTTGCTGTTATGGATCAGGGCATTGGCAATGGCCCGGCGCAACACGGTGTTGGGTGTTTTTTCCATGAACTTCAGCAGATCCTCGCCGCCGCCATGACGCTCGATGGCTTGGGCATAGAGGTTTTTAATGAAACTGTTCATGCGATCGCCGGCTTCCAAATCGACTTTGGGCATGCGGGTCATCAGGCGGGTGGCCAGCTCGGTGCGCTTTTGCAGAACCGCTTTGTCGGCGCTGGTTTCCGTGTTTTTGCCAATCTCGCCCAGGGCGTTGATGGCGAAAAAGTGGATGCGGCGATTGTCACTGCGAAGGGCTTTTTCCAGAAGCTCGGTATCGTCCATATTGCCGGATTTGCCCAAGGCCTTGATGGCGGCCAGGCGGGTCCCTTGGGCTACCTGCATCTTGGTATGGCCCGGGAACATGAACTGGTCGTTGGAGGAGGCGATATCCGGAATCTGGGTCCGGGCCAAGGGATCGCGAATCAGATCCTTCAGGGCGGGCTTCATGGATTCATCGCGCATTTCACCCAGGCTGCTGATCATCAGGATGCGTAAAAAGCCGTCGACATCTTCGGTTTTGCTGACATAGGTCCGCATGGCGTCGGCATGGGCTTTAAATTCCGGCTTGGCGGCCAGATCCTGCCATTTTTTGCCGAAGGACGAATAGCTCTTCACGCGCTGTTCGACAATACCCTGGGTGGCTTCATCCAGGGCTTTGCCCGAAGCATTCAGGCGTTGCAGGGCTTTTCGGACATCGCGGATTTCGTTGAAAATTTCCGACTTGTAAAAGCTCTTGGTAAATTGCGGGTGGGTGCTGTACACGGCCGCATACTTTTGCAGCGAGCGCAAACGATTGGTATTGGTTTTCATGTCCCCGCCCAGAGATGGGGTCAGGATCTCATGGACCGAGGCCAGGGCATCGAACCGCGTATCGCTGTCTTCCATTTTATCGGTCGCAATGGTCATCAGGCTTTTAATGGCGGTTTCGTCTTTCAGCATGGCGCTGCCGACCATGGCCATGCGGCGCAGGGTGCGGTTGTCCTCGGAATTGGTTTGCAGCGTATTGCTGTAGATGTCCTGAAACAGGGGGCCTGCCTTCTGGAGCTTCATGCTGCTGAGGAGGGAAATCCCCAGTTTGCGAAGCTTAACGGAGTTTTGTTGGATCTTTTCGTTCAGCTGTTTCTCGACTTTGGGATCCGGGGTGGAAGAGCTGGATGCCGGTTTGGCCGTGACTTCCCGGACTTTGACCTGGGCCTGTTTGAGGCTCGCAAAATCCAGCAGCTGGTTTTGGACATCGTCTTTCTGGTGTTTGAAATACTCGATGGTTTTTTCAAACACAGTGTCGTTGTCCTGGAAGTACAAGGGGTAGGCTGCCATTTGTTTCAACAGGATGGGGGCGGCTTCCGGCTGTCGGTCGTCCAGTAAATAAGTGATAATGCGCTGGGCGCCTTTTTCGGGGAAGGATCCCGGAGGGGGTTCCGAGCCGCCGCCGAAAATAAAGGTGACTTTTTCGCCTTTGGCCGGAGGCATGACGGGGGCTTTTTCCGCGGGTGGGGCGGGTTTTGCCACGGTATCCTGAGGGACAATCAGTTTTTCCACCTTGGTCCATATGGTTTTGTTTTCATGGCGCAAGAGGACGCCGACGGTGGCTGCCGTGAGATCCGGCTGATCCGCCACTTTGAGTTGATCCAGAAACTTCAGCATCTCTTCGCCGACAGCTTTGTCCTGAGGTGCATAGCGAAGGGCTTCCAAGGACATCAGCCGGTTGGACATAGGCAATGTCACTTCCTGGGCGGCTTCCATCAGTTGGGCCTTGGTGCGGGGATCCGCCGTGCGACCCAGGGAGCGGGCGGCAATCAGGCGCAGATCCTTGACCACATATTTGGAACTGTCTTCCAGCTCCTCTACCTCGTCCGGGCTCATAAACCGGGAGGCTTTGGGGCGTTCACCGTCTTTGGTTTTCTCGGAGACCACCACTTTGAGCATATACGGCATGATGGCCTTGCTGAATTCTTCCCGATCGGCCGCGTTGCCTTTGGCACCCAGCTTGCCCAAGGCCTGGACTGCTGCCTTGAGGGTGTATTCACTGGCAACGCCGTCGCTTAAAATGCGCTTGATATGGGGAATGGCATCGCGTTCGTTAATCTCCCCGGCATTGTGCAGGGCAGCTGCCACGAGGTCATCATCGGTGCTTTCCAACTGCTTGACCAGCTTTGCGCTTTCCGGGGTGACGGCGGCTTTGGCCGAATCCGTAAAGACAGGTGCAAATAAGCCTGCCGTGGCCAACGCGGCAACGGGAAGAAAGGCGCTTTTTCTCACCGGCCCCGATTCGCGTTGACTGCCAAAAACAGGCGATGCCTGACGGGCTGCTGTGGACGTTGCTGTTTTCGGCAGACGATATGCAGGCACATGGCCGAATTGAATGGTCACCATAAGTCGATTCCTCCCCGACGCAGTAGCACGATACTCCCAAGTAAAACGATGCTTTCAGTCGTCTCAACGGATTGTGAGACGTACCCTTCCATATGGTCAGTAAGGATAGGACAGTGGCATGAAGATGGCAAGTTATTTTTTAAACAATATCTTATATAGCCTGATAGTCTAATCTATCGTTATCGTTGCCTGAGATCATCTGGGGAAGGTGTGTTGCCGGATCCACTTTGTGGCAACCCATTTCTCGCCGCGGATAACCGGGCTGGACCCATGCCAGGTTTGCCAGTCGACCTCCCCGTCGGCGTCGGTATTAAAGAACACCAGCGCCATGCCTTTTTGAGGGGGGATGCTGAGGTGAATATGGGGAAAAATGGTTTCCCCACCCGATTCAACATCATTGAGATACAACAGTACCGTAATGTAACGCTGGCCGCCACGAGCCAGTTCCCGGGAGCGCCCGGGTGTTTTGGGGTTGAAAAAGTCATAGTGGGGAATATATTCCTCCCCAGGGCCGTAATGCAGC
This sequence comes from Vampirovibrionaceae bacterium NZW_1234, assembly GCA_041697335.1. Lineage (GTDB taxonomy): Bacteria > Cyanobacteriota > Vampirovibrionia > Vampirovibrionales > JAGQHJ01 > JBGUGD01. The sequence goes on from JBGUGD010000001.1 coordinate 47,195, forward strand.
ACCTGTAAATCTTCGCCATTCTCCAAAGGCATCTCCAACCACTGGGCCAAGCGTTGCTCAATGCCGGAAACCACGGCATCGCCCTGGAACGGTAAAAAGGTTACCGTGCTGGTTCTGGCCGAGTGGGTAATGCGCTCGCCCGTATCCGGATCCAGGACCGTGGCCCGCTGCATGGTGGGCGTTGCCAGGTCAATAATATGTCGGCATTCGGCCTCTGTGAGAAATCCGGGGTATTGCCAGATGCTGGGTTTAAAACTGAGGCGCGTCAGCACGGGCTTTGGGGCTTTGGGCTTAAACAGGGTCCACATCGGCTAAATTCGTCCTTGCGCTTGAAATGCTGTATCAGGGGGTTCTTCTGGGGCGCGTGTATTCAGCTTCCCTGACCCATTTGGTGGCCACCCACTTCTCCCCGGCCAGGACCGGGGATGAGCCATGCAAGGACTCCGGGTCCAATTCGCCGTTGGCATAGACGTTATAAAACAGGAGGGCATCTCCTTGTCTGGGCCTAATCGTCAAGCCCGCAGTGGGGAAGATGGTTTCTCCACCGGATTCGACAGTGTTCAGGTACATGAGAATGGTGATGACCCGTTGACCGCCATAATTTAAAGTCTTGTGACTTCCGACACGGGCGGGATCAAAATAATCGTAATGCGGGCGGTATTCCTGGCCGATCTGGTAATTCAGAATCTGGATGTCTTCGCCATTTTCTACCGGTAACCCGCATAATTGGGCCAACCGTTCCTCGATGGTCGCCACAAAACTGTCCTGGCCCGGTTTGAGCATGACCAATGAACTGGTTCTGCCTTCCGATTGCAGGTTCTCTCCGGTCTCTAAATCGAAGGTCGTTGCCCGTGTGAGGTTCCCTTGGGCCATTTGGATCAGGGTTTCGCATTCCTCGGGTGTCAAAAAATCTTCGGCCAACCAGACACTGGGACATTCCGACAGATGAATCAGTGGTTTTACATCCACTTCCAAGTCTTCCATTGGGGTTGTGAGTTGCATAGGGGCTGGGGTCCTTGATGACACACTTACGAATACTGTGGGTTTACCCTGGTTTTGAATTTAACACAGTGGGTTGGGTTCAATTGCGTTACATATGACGTTTGTAAAAAAAAGGAAACATTGACATTGAATTTATAGAAAAAGGTTGCATGGAATTTTTAAAACCCGACAATGGTGCCTACTGTTTTTCAATTAAATGTTAAAACTTTAAAGGTTATTTAAGCAATCGTGTCTTTTGTTTCGGAACTGTAAGTTGCGTTTGGCGATATCAAGACACATCGACAGTTGAGGAGTTTCTAGTAATGAAAATTTCATTCCCTGGCGTGGGTTCGGAGCGAAAAACGAGTCTACCTCAAGCCCACACGGAAGGTCAGATGGTCTTGCACGCGCCTTCGGCAACACCTCGATTTTCGGGAGACGCTGGGGGCCGTCCCGCTCGTGCCGGTTTGTTGGCTCGGTTGATGGGGGCCGCTGCGTTTCTGCTTCCGGCCTCGCTGCCCTTGGTAACCCCAGCCACCCTTCAAGCGCAACAACCGGGACAACCCCAAAAAGTCTATACCGATCAGCGGCCTGATGGCACCCGCATTGAGTCGGTGGACTCGCCCCAGGATTTGAATCACCTGATCGAATTGCTCAGACAAGATAACCGAAACATTGTTCAACCGTTCAAACAGCCGTTGGTGAGTGAAAAGACGGAACAACGCGTCAACCAGCTGGTTCAACGCTTGCAAGACAAGCAGCTGGGCCACCTGAAAGTCATTATCGTCAACCGCTCCAATACGGGAAATCGCTTTTTTAACCTGGCCGAAGACATTCAGAGTTCCTTGCGCCTGGGCCGCAATAATACGATTTTAATCAATGCCGGTGCCCTTCGAGGTGAGTCAGGTGGCAAGCGGATTGCGGTGACCAACACCCAGTCCATGCTCGAGGCCATGCGGCTTTCCGTGGGGCAGTTCAACCAGCAAAGCGGCAACATTCTGGATGCCCACTTTAAGCCTGCCGCATTGGCGGGTGACTACGACAAAGCGGTTGAGGATACGGTTGAAGCCTTGGTGAAACTGGTTGAAGAGCGTGCGGCTCAGCAAAACGGTGGCGAACGACCCACGCCTGCCCCCGGTGGCAGTTCTGGTCCGACCATGGATGCTGAGACCACCAAGACGGTTTTTGGGGTGCTGTGCTTCCTGTTTTTTGCCGTCGGCGCCGGTGGGTTTGGTGTTCTGGTGGCGCGCCAGATGATGAAAAAGCGCCAGCAAGTCCAAGGCAACGTGAATGTGGCAAAGGCCGTCTTGAATGACATTGGATCCGGGTATGAAGTGGATCGCGGCAACCTGTATTCCATTCCCACGCTGACGGCCTTGTTGCAGCCTACGGGCTCTCCTCAGGCCCACCAGCTGCAAGCGGTTTTTAATGATATTGAAACCACGTTGGAGAAGAAAAACGCCTCGGGTGACAGTGCCCTGGTGCAACGTCAGCAACTGAAGGAACTGTATCTGAAAGAAGGGTTGAGCCATCCCAACGCCTTGGTGCGTAACTTCTTTGCCAAACGGTTCCTGTCCAAATTTGAGTTTGATGCCCAAGCCAAACAAACCTTTTATGCCCGCATTGCCGAAGAAAGCGATGGCGCCGTTGTCGAATCCCTCTCCAAGCCCTTGGTGGAAAAAGCGACAGCTGAGGATCGTCCCAAGTTTCTGGAAGGCCTCTCCAGTAAATTGGATGGCTGGCGTCAGTTGAGCGTGAACATGCTCGCCAAGCTGTATCAGCCGGGTGATGCCGATACGTTTTGGAAAGCTCTGGCGACAGAAACCGATGTCGATGTGAAAGGCGCGCTGAATAAGGCTTTGTTGGCTCATCCCAATGACATCCCTGGCGATACGCTGAAGGCGGCTTTGGCAGCAGAAAACGTGGCGCAAAAAGAAGCTGCTATTGCTCTTTTAGCCAAGCAGGGTGAATTTACCACGTTATTCGATGCGGCCGAGCAGGAAGCCAATCCGGATTTCCAGAAATCTTATCAGGTGGCCTTGAAGGACGCTGTCTCTGAGGCGTCCCTGCCCAAATTGAAGGAAGCCCTTCAAGGGTCCGATGTCGCATCGGCCTTGGCCTTGGCTTTGCTGGTTCCGGTTGCTCACAAAGAGAAAGCACAGGCCGGAAATGCGGCCCTGGCTGCATTTCATAAAACCCTGGCCAAGTCCCCGGAGACCCCGGATCTGGTCGAAAGCCTCTTCGGGCTGGTGGTGTCCGGTTCTGCCGACAAAGCGGAACAAGCCTCCCAAGCGGTCGCTCATCTGGCCAACAAGGCAAGTAAAGGAAAACTGCTTGCCGCGCTAGGCAGTGACGCGAGTCTGGCTCGTTTGACAGCGGCCAATGCCCTTGATGGGTTGACCGAGGCTGCTGATCTGGAGTCGTTGCTCAAGGCCAAATCGAGTGAGCAGGATGATAGTGTACGGCAGGCTCTGGAGAAACCAGTAAAGACGGCTCTTAAATCGTCTGGGGCATTCGATACCCTTACCGGTTTGTTGGTGAGCCGGTCTGCTTCCGTGCCAACCCAACTTCTAGCCATTCAACACATGACCGAATTTGACAGCAAAGCCGTTCAGCCCTTGGTTGCCTTGTATGAGGCCACTGAGAATAAGGAGCTGGATAACGCGGTTGAGGAAAGTCTGGAGGCCATTTCACGGGCCTCTGAAGAAGGTACGGAAGCCCTGATGGGCTTTGTGGACGCCAGCAAAAAGCAGACCAAGAAAATGGCGGCTAAAATTGTGGCTCAAACCGTGACGCAATGGGCTGAATCCAAGACCTATGATAGCGCCAAAGCCATGACGCTCTTGCGGACCTGGAAAGATCATGACAATAAGGCCGTTAGCGCCGCAGCGAAACTGACCTACAATGCCCTGGTGGACAAGAAAGTCGTCGAGGTCAAAACCGAAGCGGCTGAGCGCTACAGTGAAGCTCGCATTAAAAAATTGAAGGCCTTGAGAGATTCTGCCCCGGAACAAACTATTCAGGATGCGGCGGAAGAAACCATAACGGCATTGACGGCTAAAAGACCCAAACCGACCCCGCAGAAACCGTATGGAACTCCTTCTCCTTACGGGGGTGGTTCTTCTTCCGGCGGAAGACGGTCTTATGATCCGCCGCCCTCTGGTGGTGGTGTCGTAATTTTCCCGTCACCCTCGTACGATCCGCCTCCGCCGTCGTACTACCCGCCGCCGCCATCCTATTACCCGCCTCCACCAAGTTACTATCCTCCCTCGTATGATCCGCCTCCGTCCTATGACCCGCCACCATCATACGATCCACCCCCGTCCTATGATCCCCCTTCCGGTGGTGGCAGTGACTGGTAGGTCTGCAAGGAGTTTTTGATGAATCCGATCACGAAAATTGATGCTCTGTCCCTGCGCTTTGGCATGGCCTTGCCCGAAGGGGACCCCGCGTCCCAGTCGGCGGCTTATGCCGGTGCCAACGAGCTAAGGGCCTGGTTGAAAGAGGCCGATAAAAGAATGGATGATATGGTGTTTAAGCCTGTCAACCAAGCGCCTCCTGAAACCACCCTGTCTAAAGCCAAGGCGGCGTTGAAACGAGTGCTACTGCCCTTGGCGGGCTTATCGGCGCTTTTGATTACTTCGGCTGCCAGTAATCGGGCTCATACCCAGAGTATTACCGGCAATCCGTTTTCGGCCTATGGGCACAGTCAGGATGCGCGGCCTCGGATCTATCCCAATTGGCAGCGTTTGTCAGAAGTGACACAAACGGCCCAGGCCACGGGGAAAACCCAGGATCCCCAAATGATCGGGCAATTCGTCGATCGTTATCACGGGTTTTTATACCAGGTCATGGGGGTCTTGCGGGATCATCCGGGCATGCTGGATCAGGCCCTTCAGGATAAGTTGGCCAGAACACCGGACTTTCGCCCCAACTCCAACCTGCGAAGCTATGCCAATGATTTTATTGATTTTATGAAGCGCGAGATCAACCGTCTTGGCGTGGCCTATGATCCGGATCGCCCCACCAGCCCAATCCCGGGACCGGATGTGATCAATCAGGTCGACATCAAAGGCAAGTTCCTGGATAATTTGCCGGAGTTAGGTGTGCCCCAGGATCGGCGCCAGGAGTTTGCCGATGCGCTTCGAGAGGCGTTTAAACGCAGTGTGCGTTCACCCAAGTCCAGTGATTTTATGGATATCTTTGTGGCCTCCGTGGGCACCGGTGTGGATGGGGTGACCCTGGATGAATTTGCAGGCGCCCATACCCGAGAGGATGCCCAGCGCTTGCTGGATAAAACGTTAAACAACAGCAATAACTTTAAAAACTGGACGCCTGCCGAGCGGGATGCCTTAAAAAAACGGGTCAACCAGATTTTAGGGGGCGTCAACAGCCAGTCCCATGATGTCCTGCTGATGCTCCTCACGTCTCTGGCGGGTTTGGGAGCCGTGGGTGTGGCAGCGCTTTATAACAAGCGTTTTATTGGCGCCGTCCAAGCGCTTGCAGTTGGGGTTCCCAAGGGCCTTCGTGAATCGGTTCTGGTGATTAACACGGCGGATATGAATAACCCGCAGGTGCGTCAATATTTAGGCAATGCCTTTGGGCTGTTGAAAGATGAAGCCCAAAGTGCGGCCGATCTGTTTGCTGCCAGCTTTGAAAACAGTTCGGATTTTCAAGAGCAATGGCGAGCCCTGGGGAAATCCCAAAAAGACTTGCCGACGGCCGATGATATCCTGCAACAAGTGCTCTATGACGTTAAAGAAGCGTCGAAAAACGATCGGACATTTTTGCAGCGATGGAAAGAAGAACCCCTGTCCGAGCTGGCCTTTGTCCAGGCGTTGGTGAATGCCTTTGAAGAGGGCAAGGAATCCGGGGCGCTCTTTGTGAAGTTGGGGATGCCTCAAGGGACGGTCACTCCCACTGAGACCGATGTTGCCAAGGCGAAGGATCCTGTGGATGCCCTTCGGATTCGCCGTCAAGTTGTGCAACATAAACTGCGTGATGCGCGTAAACTGTTCCTGCAGCATACGTTAATGGCACTGCAGGTGGATGCTGAAATTGCCAAACATCAGCAGGCAATCTCGGATATTGCGAGACAGGCCCGCATTGCCAATGTCTTAACGGATGAAGCGAAGAAGAAACAGCAACGGTCCCAGCTCGGGGCTCAATTGTTGGAGCGAGAAGCGGCCCTGAAAGCCGCCAACGCCCGGAAGAAAACCACAGACGAACTCCTGCTTCGGACAAAGTTGACGATTCGGGATGCTGTTGCGGATTACTCGCGACACCTTGAGCAACTGAACGAATGGATTCAGCGAGGCGAACATGTGGCTCAGCGTGAGCAACTGTTGGCTTTGAGAGACAAATCGAAGCAAGAGCTGGATGATCCGAGATTGAACGAAATTACCGAGGATATTTTGGATCAGGAAGCGATGCAGGCAGCCATTGCCCAGCGCGAAGCCAAGGAAAAAGGTCAGTTGGTTGAGATTAAAACCCTTCTGCATCTGCCTGCACAAGGCGCCAGTGATGCCGCCGGGGCTTCTTAGGAGAGGACGTGATGATGTCGATGATTGCTTCTCTCCCCTCGCGTTCACACGGTCTTCGCACGGCTTTACCGCACTATCCTGCTTCCACGCACCCTCAGGTGCGGGTTCGCTTTGGTTCTGATGCCACTGCTCAGCCCCCGGCAAACGCTGGGACCGCAACCACCAAGCTGCCTCCCTTTACCCATGAAGGCTATATGTTTATCAGTCTTCTTTCGAACATGGAGCATCCCGCACCGGCCAAAACCGGCGCCCTGATTAATTTAATTAAAATTCTGACGGCTTCTCCCGATTTGACGGCTTATCTCAATAAGCAAGGCAGTCGGGCCATCGATATTTACCGGGGTGTGGATGAACAGTATTTGCCTTCGCTGAGAGCCAAAATGCTGGAAAAGAAGCGTACACCCGGGTACCAGAAGCCTTTTTACGCCAAACTGAACGATGACGAGTTTGAGGAGCTGAAACAGTCCATTCGTCGTTTTGCGCAACAAAACGGCTTGGAGCGGGTCAATCCGATCACAATTTGGCATTGGTTGCTCAAAGAAGACAAAGACAATTTTGTCCGAAACGTTTTGGTGGAGTCCGGATTGACCACCGAACGCATTGCCGCCATGAAAAATCTGCCGATTCCCAAGCCGGAGCCACCGACGCCACCCGGTGGCGTCATTGTCGCTTCGAACAAGCGCCCCACCCGTGCCCAGTTGGAAACCATGGAAAAAGGCTTTGAGAAAGTTCCCCGAATCCTGGTAGGCCAAAAAGGGGCTGTTCGCAAGATTATGGAGTTTATCCAGGAGCGCCAGATCGGGTACAAGATCGAGGATGAAATCAACGAACACCCCAATAAGCCCGATTGCAATATTCTGATTCTTGGCCCCTCCGGTGTGGGGAAAACCTTGCTGGGAAAGACCTTGGCTCACGTCTTGGAGCGGCCTCTGGTCAGCCGAAAGATGAACGAATACAAAGACTCTCAAAGTATTCGCCAACTCCTCGGTGCCGGGCCCGGTTACGTCGGCTATGGCAAGAAAAGTTTGGCCAGCGACATGATTGATGCCAATGAAAATACCCAGACCAAAGGTACCAATCCGCCAGTGGTGCTGTTTGATGAAATTGAAAAAATGGATGATGAAGCCTTTGAAGTGCTGATGCAGGCCTATGACGAAGGTGAGCTGCAAAGCGGCACCGGTGAGACGGCCTCGTTTAAAAATACCATTATCCTGAACACATCGAACCTGGCCCAGGATAAAATCAAGCAGGCCCAGGCCGAAGGCAAGAGCCCTCAGGAAATTGAGAAAATCGTGAACGAGGCACTTGAAGGCCGTTATAAGCCTGAACAGTTGGGCCGCTTTGATCTGGTGGTTGTGTTTGAGTCTCTCACCGAAGATGATTTCCGGGTTGTCCTGGAGCGTGACCTGGAGAAGCTGAAAGCCCATGTCAAAGACGTGGATCACATTAATCTTGCCATTGATCTGGAAGCCGTTAATCAGCTTCATAAAGCGGGCTACAGTCGCGATTTCGGGATCCGTCACCTGAAACGGACCATCAAGTCCAAATTGTTGTCGCCCCTGGCACAACAGCGTAAGCAATTGATTTTGCAGGATAAGTTAACCGATCGCCCGGACAATGGGACTTATTTTGTGAAACCGGGCGATAACGGCCAGTTAGCCATTACCTATCAACCCCCGGCGGAGCCAGTCGCTCAAGCTGCTGAGCCACCGCCAACCGCTTCAAGTCCCTCTTAATAATTATCTTGATTTGCGTATTGCTTCATCAGAAGAAAGGAGATCTGCGTTATGCAAACGATTCATCTATCCCCCACGCAAGCCCAGGTGATGCGCCCAGGTCATCGCCCGGCTGCTGTGGCTCCCTCGATGGCCATGTTGACCTCGACCCGCCTTCAGGGGCAAACAGCAAACTCCGTCCGGTTTGGCGGGTTTGGTGTTAAAGCTATTGGTGAAACCATTGCGGCTAAGCTGGAATGGTGGGCATGTAAGCTGCTCTTTATGTCCGATGAACAAATCATTCAGCGTCGGATTCGCAAGCATTCTGAGCGCAAAGAAATTGCCAATCAAGCCTTGGATCTTCAGGTGGCTGAAGAAATTAAAGCCAACAGCCGCTTGACGGCCCTACAGGCTGAGCGTCAAAACTTGTTTAATCAAGCATCAAGAAAGCGCGAATTGGCTAAGAAAGCTGCCGGAGATGCGCAAGCGGGCTTAAATGCGGAAGCAGCGGAATTGGCAAAACAGTTGAAAGCGAAAGATGCTGAAATCGAAGCCCAACAATCCGTGGTGAATGATGCAACTGTGATGGCAAATCGGGCTCGCCTCAGACATTCTGATCTGCAAGCGAAACTCGATAAATATCAACAGCAATTGAAAGCGCTGCAAAGCCGTACCAAAGTGGTGAAGCAAAAAGAAAAATTGCAAAAAGTCGAGGATGAAGCAGATCGCTTGGCTGGTAAGGCGGATGCTGCTGGAGATCCCATTATGGATGCTATTCAAGGCAACATTGAAGACAGAGAAGCAATGTTGCAAGCACGTGATCAACGTAAAACGGGGGATCCAACCCAAATGCAACAACGTGTTGCGGCTCAGGAATTTGAGCGCCAGCAAGCGGAACAAGATGCATTAGCTGCCTTGGATGCTGAAATTGCCGCTAAAACCGGCGGGAATAAAGAAGACAAAAAGCCCGCCGATCGCTCTGACGAAGTCGAGAAATAAATGATTTGATTTCAGTCTCATCGTCTTTAAAAGCACCCTCTGGATCATCCAGAGGGTGCTTTATTTGGGTTCATCTGCAAGAAGTCGTCTGGAGTTGAGAAACCCAAGACACGCAATCAACTCATTAAGATGATGGATGTGGTGGTTCGAGGGAATTTTCTACAATACCCAGTGAGATACTCTATCGCTTTTTGCAAGAACGAGTCAGAAAAGGGGTCAAGCAACGTGATGGTCTTTGTTAATTTCTCGAAACGGATCCGCCGTGGTGTTGCCATGGTGACTTTGTTACTGACCTTGTTGCCCATGTTCACTGCAGGGCTTTATGCTGAGATGCCCTCAGATGGTCGGTTTCAGGCCATTGTAAACCGACCTCTTACGAATGATAAGTTTGACGACGATTACATTCAATTTGTTGCCAATAAGTGGTTGCAAATCAAAGAACAAAAAGCCAGTATGCCTGCTGTTCTCAAGGGCAGTATCTCGAAAGGCGAAAGTGATTATATTTTGGGTGCCGGGGATACTTTGACTGTTGTTATTCCCTATTTATACAATTCCACGAATCGCAATTTAACCTTAAGACAACAGCAAACCCGAATTTTTGAAGATCCGCCGGAATCCATTGATGCGGTGATTCGGGCAAACGGAAAGGCCACGATTCCACCATTTGGGACTTTTACTGTCTCAGGGATGACGGTGACGGAATTCAATCAAATGCTGACCGAAATGGCAAAACTGTATCTGATTGAGCCCAGGGTTTATGTCAGTATTAAGAGCATGCGTCCCTACACCGTTTATATTACAGGAGAAGTGCAGCGGCCGGGTGGCTACCAAACCCTTAATGCCCCAGAAGCTGCGTATTTGTCCTTTGCCGATAATGCTTCAACAGACGCGAAAACCCAGCATTTTTATGAACCTCGCATTTCGTCTATGATCGTAAAAGCGGGCGGGATTCTTCCTTACGCCGATGTACAAAATGTGAGTGTTACAAACACGCGCACCGGGAAAAATATCGTCGTCAATCTCGAGGACATTGTGGCCAAGGGCGACACATCTCAAGATTATGTGCTTCAACCGGATGATGTGATTCATGTTCCTCCCAGTAAAACTCAGGTCGCTCCTGAACTTTTAGCGTCGGTTATTGGTTCTGAAACGGTTATTGTCCGGGTCTTTGGCTATATGAATAAAGGGGGAAGTGGAAATACGGATGTGCGCTTGGATCCCAGATCGATGACGGCGTTAAACGCCCTCTCGCATGTTAATACCGACCCTGAGGCCGATTTGCGCCACTTGTATGTGTTGCGCAAACGCGAAGATGGGAATACCTTTGAAAAGTTTACCTTTAATGGTCTGGAACGGGATTTTCCGCTGCAACCCAATGATGTAGTGGTAGTTCCTCATCGCCGTCGCATCCATGAGATTCAGCAATTGCTCACGGCGGCATCAACATTACTGTTTGCTGGATTCTCTGGGGTTAATATTTTTAGACAGTGATAAAGCTTCAGAGAAATTGGACCGCTCTTAGACGTTCTTTTTTATTGTAATTGCCAGGAACAATGGTCAGTTGGGCAACTGAATCCCTACTCTTTTTGGACATGTTCATCTTTTAGGTGACAGGCGCTTCTGCGAGTGCAATAGAATACTCTGTTGCCCAATCGGTGAGTGCATGTGTCATTTCGGGAGTCCAAGGCGGTTGAGTTGATTCGTTGCGTTCTTCAAATAAAGCAATGCCTCTGGCTTCATCCTCATGCCAGCGGGGATAGAGATGAATATGAAGATGGGGCAGTACCTCTGAAAGTGTGATCCAGTAGACTCGTTTGGCCCCGAGGCTTTCTAAACGCGTGGCCCAGGCCTTGGCTGCAACAAACATCTCGATAGGAAGATCTTTATAAGATGTGCTCAATGTTGTGGGTGCAAGTTGCAGGTAACCCCCGCGGATTCCGGGGAGGGCTGCTAGAGAGTATTCCGAATCAAGTAGGAACGGATTGTTCATGTGAGGCTACTCTAATTGAATTCACCACTAAAAAACTTCTAACACGGCTTAGCGTATGAAGGCTGAACGTTTATTCGCACAGAGGCTATTGCGGATTCAACGTGAGAGATGACGCTTTTTCTATCTTCGGCGCTGACCATGACGTAGCCGAAGCGGTCGGGGTGGGATTGGATGGGGGGCTGAAAATCGCCCGGGCTTCGAAAAAAGCCATAGGTCATTAGCCCTGGAATTTTTTTCAGGTCCTCTTCTCCGTGAATCTGGGTCACGACTCCGGAGGGTGGGAACCAATAGCGAATGGCCACTGCGCGATGATGCGTAGGCGTTAAATCATCGGGTCGGATGGGTTCACCCAAGGCATGGGAAATAACGGCCTGGACCAAGTCGACGCCACTGGCCTCAGGAATCTGGTGGGTGGCAAACCAGCCGCCGGATAAGCGGGCCGCCAGCTCAATAATCATGGGTGTGCCGTCTTCGTGGATGACCAAATCCCCTTTGACAATCCCTTGGGTGATACCCATGGCTTTAGCACCCTCAAGAATCAAATCATCAATTGCGCGGCGCTGGGATTCACTGACGGGGGCAGGCATCGTACCCCCATCTTCGATGATATAAGGCGAGAACTCCGCCATTCGCGAGTAATTACGCTCCGAGAGAGTTGGGGTGTAGATTTTGCCGCCGAGTAAAAAAGATTCGCTGGAAATTTGCATGCCACCAATGAACTGTTCAATCATGACTCGGCCACAATCTCCCCAGCGGACCGACTCTGCATAGGCCCAGGACAAATCAGTGGTGGTGTCTATTTGTAAAACGCCTCTTGCCCCTCTACCGTCAATGGGTTTGATGACATACCGTGTGTTTGGGTTCGCCAAAACAATTTGGCGAAGCTCTGCTTCGGACCCAAGCTCTTGAAACCATGGGCAAGGCACGTTATGGGCTGCAAAACGTTGCTTCATCAACAATTTGTTGCTCGCCACGTGTGCCGACTCCAGGCTGATGCCGGGAAGGCCTAAGGCGTTTGCCACCGTTGCAACGGTATAGGGGACGTCGTTTGCAATGGTCATCACGCCATCAATGGGATGAGATGCATGAAATTGCTGAACAGCTGCCAGCGTCTCCTCTGGATCTCGGGTAGAGGCCAGCAAGGTTGCGTCGGCCAACCGGAGCCCTGGGGCATGGGCATGTTTATCTGTCCCCACAACAAAAAGGCCTCTTGCGCGGGCTCGTTCATAGGCAGGTACTTGTTCGACTCCCCCACCAATAATGAGCAGGGTCTTTGGCATATGTGAGATGACCTTATGGGATTGAAGGTTATAGTAGCATCATAAAAGAGGTGACTGGAAAGAGGAACCGGCTCTTCAAGACGGGGCCTATGCAATTCTTTTGCTCTGGTTCAGCCCCAGGACCCATCGGGTCAGGACCAGGACAGGCCCGAAAACAAGGACATCACCAAGACAGGCTTTTGCAAAAGACAGAAGGTAGGGTTGTCCCAGTGCATAATAACTGCCGACACTTCGCATAAAGAACAGGGGGGTGTAAAAAAATTGATCCGAAAAAGGCCACAGCAATTGTGTTCCGTAGGGTGGCTTAAAGTCCAGGCAGCTCATATCCAGAATGGGATGACTCATGACGGCTAAGGGAAGAAGCCAAATCAGGTGCTTGGGACGAGGCAAATGTTTCCGGGAGTGCCAGATTAAAATTCCTGTGGCAATGACCACGCCAATCACAAAATCCGTTGGCAACGCATGGCTGAAGGTTCGATGTGTTGACTTGGGTAGTAATTCCAAATGGATTGGGACGATATCCAGATCGGGCAAGCCGGTGGCGATGACAAAGATGCCTGCCCAGAGCCAGGAAAATCGTGGCTGATGGTTCAGTTTCTGAAAGACGCTATAAAGGGTTAATCCCACAAGCATGTGGGCGATGGGTGCCGACACGAAGCATTCCTGCGCTGTAGATTACACTAAGGCTTTATTATAGTCAGTTTCGCTTGTTATGGGAAACGCCGGGCAGGCAGGTTTTTTATCTTATGCCTTTTGGAAGGCTTCAAGCGCTTGTAAAAAAGCCAAATCTTTTTCGGATAAAGTGGCTTCTGCCAGAAGCTCCGGGCGATATCGATACGTGAGCTCCAGTGATTTCTCACGACGCCAGCGGGCAATTTCGGCATGGTTGCCTGAGAGTAAAACGGATGGGACTTCCAATCCTTCGAATATCGGAGGGCGTGTAAAATGAGGGTATTCCAGAAGTCCTTCCGTAAACGATTCCTCTTCGGCAGAGGCATCTTTTCCCAAAGCCCCGGGAAGAAGCCTTGTTGTGGCGTCAATAATGCTCATGGCTGCTAACTCGCCGCCCGTGAGAACAAAATCACCGAGAGAAACCAGTTCGATTTCTGGAATCAGTTGCATGATGCGGGCATCAATACCTTCATAGTGACCGCAAAGGATGACGATCTGTTCGGCCTGTGCCAGTTCCTTGGCCATAGCCTGGTTCAGGGGTTTGCCCTGCGGGGCGGTCATCAGGATGCGATGGTTGGGTGCCATCGGACTTAAACTTCGGTAGGCATCCATAATGGGTTTACACATCATCACCATTCCAACGCCACCGCCATAGGGCGCATCATCCACTTTATGATGAACGTCGGTTGTAAAGTCACGAGGGTTGATGGTTTGAACCTGGATAATCTGGTTTTTCTGGGCTCTTCCGATAATGCTGGCGGCACAGTAGTGCTGTATTTCATTGGGGAAGAGGGTAATGACAGAAAAGGTCAGCATAGGTGGTTTAGGAGCCCGTAGCGGGTTCAAACAAATTATCCAGACCCGTGATGAAAATTGTTTCACGATCACGGTCTACGGACGGAATAAACACCGTCTGGAACGGAATCAGAATGGGTTCACTCAAAGTCTCGTTTTGAATTTCCAGAAAATCGCCGGCTGCAGAACTCAATACTTCGGTAACCACGCCCAGGGATTTACCGGAATCATGGCTTGTCACTTTCAGACCGACCAGGGAATCGGCATAAAATTCGTCTTCGTCCAGTTCAGGTAAGTCCGCTTCGATGGCTTTTAAGGTAAATCCTTTCAGTTTTTCTGCGTCATCCCGGGTTTCGACACCGGCAAATTTAAGAATGACTCGGCGCCCTTGCCAGCGGCCCGACTGGATGTTCATTTCTACAGGTCCGGAAGGTTTAAACATGTAAACCTGGGATAAATGGCCAAGCCAAGAGGCATCCTCGTCAAACGGCTTTATTTCCACGTCCCCTTTAAGGCCGTGAGCGTCTGTAATGACAGCAATGGTGCGTAAGGTCTGCGCTTTCATGCCGTCTATCTTGACACTATGGTGTCAGGTTTTCAAGCCTGGTTGCTGAAGGTCGATCGGTCCTAGGCGACAGCGGCCAATGAAGCGACAAGATCGGGATATTGGTTTGCCAGGAGACTTGAGAAAACGCTATCGTCAATTTGACTTGCTGCGGCGGCCAAGGCTTTGTCAGGCAGCTGGGAGAGAAACTGGACAAGCAGATTATCCGGCAACAGCTGAAATAATTCGATGAGACTTGGCTTTGGCATGGTATCGATGACCCGGAACAGATTCTCCCGGGGCACCATCATTAACAGTTCCGGATCCCGCTTTACTTGGAACGTGATGAAGTCCAGCAAGTTGCGCTGATCCATGGACTTTAGACCTTCGACAATTTGTTCCTTCTTCAACTGTCGAAACATGGCCATCAGTTCTTTGTGCTTTAATTTGTCAACGTTTTGGCTGGTAATATTCCCCATGAGCCGCTGTAAGACATCCAGGGGCATGTTCTCGAAGCCTTTGACCAGGTCTCTTACCTCAAGGCGTTTTGAGCGCAGGATATTAAAAATAACTTCGGTAGGAAAAAGCTGCATTAAACGCTCAACGGGGATGACCCAGAGTAAAAGCTTCAGAATGACTTCCTTGGGCAGTTGTCTCAGGAATAAAATGAGTTTGGAGCGAGGGAAGAGATTTAATGCATTAACCAACTTGTCCTTTTCCAGAAGGTATAACAAGGCGGTAATGTCTCCTCGTCTCATGAGTCTGATAATGTAATATTTATTTTGGCTGATGTTGAGTTTTTTAATCATGCTGTCCAGGTCTTGGGGACGATAGCCGGTTTCCTGGAGATAGCGGTCTCCCCCATTGTTTTCCACGGTATCGGGCGTGAAAAACGTGTTCAACTGCATTTGATCCAGATAATAATACTGCGATGCCAAATCCGCCGGGTTCAGCGCGTCAATCTGCACGGCTCTCTCCTCGTACTTCTCTTCTATATTTTCGGGGGCAATGTGGAATAAGCCGTGTATCGGATCGATAACCTGCTCTATGGAGAGCGGTCAGGGTTATTGTTACATGTCGTTACAAAATAAGTGAGATTTCTATTTTGTTGTTTGCACGAATTCAAAATTCATGTTATTTAAAATTCATCAATTCCTCTAATTAATATCTTCTCTTACTTCTCTTCTCATGGACGACAGCTCGATCTGTCGTCTTTTTATTTGGGTTGGTTTCAGAAACACGATTTTTTTTCCTGACGGGTTAAAAGTCCAGCTTCAGCCATTTGGGCTTCGTGTCATAGGGCATTGTGTTGTTGGCCGTTATGCATTGGCCATTATTGAGGCAAATTCGGGTGTTTGGTCGTAAACTGTTGGTGCCTCCTACTCTGACAATGCCATCGGTGTACAAATACAGATTGACACCATCGTAGGGACCAATACCGACATGGGAGTTGGAAAGGCCGTCCGGGTCAAAGTAAATGAGGATGGCATTATTGGGCTTTGTACCCCCAAACCTGCTAGGGAGCGTATAACCCATGGCAGTTCCATTAGGAAGCTGAAGGCAGGCGAATTGAGGCATTGAGCAATTCAGCAGGTTTGCATTGCCTTCAATGAATTTAGCTTCGGTTGTTCTATGTGCGTTTAGCCCCTGACGCAATTGTTCCATGCCTGTACTCGTCTTCAAGGCGCCTTTATACACGGCCATCATGTCGGTTAAAGTGACCATGGCCTCCTTGGTAAAGCTGTTTCGTTGCTGATTTTTTTGGTTCGTCAAGACTTTGGGAATGGTAAAGCTTGCAATAACACCTAAGAGCAGAACACCAACCAGTAGTTCGGTTAGCGAGAACCCAGACTTTTTTTGTAGAACCAGCATCGGGTGGCCTCCAGCCATAGTAAAAAAGTTGTCCTGCCTGAAACAAATCGGGTATCGGTAAGGCAACTAAAAAATGAAGGGAGATGTTTATGAAATTTAAAATCAGGTCTATGCAATCATGGTTGAACTGCTATAATCGGCGTAGACCTCGCACTTGTATTTTTGGAATTGATACCCTACGGATTTAAAGGAGTTATTTGATGACCTGGCCTGTGGCCCCTCAATTTGCTGCGGCACCGCCGTCGGTTGCTCAGATTCTTCAATCTAGCCGTGGTCAGTTGTTTGTTTTGTCAGGCCCTTCCGGTTCCGGGAAGACCACTCTGATTGATGAACTCTTTAAGCAACCCGATATGACTTCCCAATTTTCCCGAATTCCTTCCGTGAAGACACGCCTGCCCCGAAATGCCGAGGAACTCCATTCCTCTATAAACCGTTTTGTTTCCCATGACGAGTTTCGTCGTTTGATTGATACGGAGCAAATGTTGGAATGGGATGAGTACAACGGGCATTTGTATGGCAAGGCCATGCGGGATGTTTTGCCCATTGTGTCTCAAGGGCATCATGGCGTTATGGAGCTGACCGCTAAAAAGGCCTTGGAATTAAAAGCACGTCTAGGGGATAAACTCAAAACGATCTTTATAGCACCGCCGAAACTGAGCTTAGAAGCGCTTCGGGTACGTTTGTTTTCTCGGGCGACGGAATCTGTGGACGCTATTGAGCGGCGGCTGACAGAAGCGGCAGAAGAAATGAAATTAATGCCTCGATTTGACCATGTGATAGAAAGTGTGGAAGGGTTGGTTCAGTTGCCGCTGGCGCAATTGCGGGCCTATCTGGAAGAGCAAACAAAAAACTGATCCACCGCCCTTGACTTCGATTCATGATTTGCCATAAAGTGTATCCCGAGCGGTTGAAGTATTCATTCCCAAGGGTAAGGGTATTACGTTAGGACATTTTGGTAGTTTGGTTAACCTGAAAAAACGATTTTCTTTGGGTTTTGTTACATTTTAACGCTTTGTTGCAATTTCGGTGCATCAGCTCTGTTTACTAAAGGAGTATGTTGCCCGCGCTTGAACTTAAGGAATGTGGTTATGATGATTCGCTTTGGCAAAATTATTGATAATCCCGTGTTTGATAATCGTCCTGGCTTTCTTGGCCAGCTTGAGCCACGAGAGGCAGACTGGGATACTCGTACTGTTGGTGTTAAAGGCTCGAAAGACTTTGCGACGGTAAAGCAAGCCAGAAATTCCCAGGTCGATGTTGAATTTCACAACGGCAAAAAGGCTCAAACGGCTATTGTGACGACACCCAATGCTCGATATATTGTTTTGGAAGGTGGACGTCTGCAATTGCCTGACACCGTTGTGGAACTTCAGGGAGATACCTTTTCCGGTAAGATTGATCAGGTTAAAGTTCCGGCTCCACAAGAAATTCACCCTCAAACGGCTACGCCTCAGGCCTTTTTGTTGACGGCCGGTGTCGGCTCTCGCTTTGAGCCCGTTTCCGGGGATATTACGGACTTGCCAAAGCCCGCTGTTCCCCTGATTGGTCGTGAATCCATTGCTCGAAATATTGTGAAACTCTTACAAGCGCATGGCATGAATGATGTGCTGGTTCACACCTTTTATAAACGACTCCAGGTTCATAAATCCCTGGCCGGGATCCCCACGGTTCGTTTTATGGATGATCCGGAAGCCCCCGGAAGTGCCGGGGCCTTGTATAAAGCCTTGAAAGCCAATTTGATCGATACCACCAAACCCGTCGTCATCATTGCCGGTGACGCCGTGACCAATGGTGATCTGTCTCAGCTGGTCCGCAAACATGTTGAAACCGGGGCTGGGGTAACCATTGGTGTTCAGGAAGTGTCTGATGAAGATGTGCCTAACTTTGGCATTATTCAAACGGATAACCCGACGGGCAAGGATTCCGGTGAAATTCAGAGCTTTCTGGAAAAGCCGTCACTTCAGCAGGCCGGTAAAAATCGTCTGGGAAGCACTGGGATTTACGTCATCAGCCCTGAAGTTTATCCGACTATCATTGCCTGTGGGGATGTGATTTTTAATGATACCTCCAGACCCAAGAAAGATCGGATCTACGATTTCGGGATGCATTTTCTGCCTATGTGGTTGCAGCTC
Source organism: Vampirovibrionaceae bacterium NZW_1234 (assembly GCA_041697335.1). Taxonomy (GTDB): domain Bacteria; phylum Cyanobacteriota; class Vampirovibrionia; order Vampirovibrionales; family JAGQHJ01; genus JBGUGD01. The sequence continues at coordinate 65,718 of JBGUGD010000001.1, forward strand.
GGGAAGTTTAAAGCGAAACAACCCGGCAAGTCCCACATGTATGCCGAGGTGATGCCAGGTTATTGGAACGATGCCGGTAATCCGATTGATTATCTTCGCACAGTCAACGACATTGCTCGTGGCCTGATGGGGCGTTCCCTGGCAAGTCGTCTGAAACGGTTCTATGAAAATGGCGTCTTGTTCTGGGAAGGCACGAAGGCCAAAGCCAAGCTAGATGGAGCCAAGGTTTCCGGGAATGTTATCGTCACAAAAAAACCGTAGTACTTTACGTCCCTGAGTGTCTCACCTGCCCACACAATCCTATTGTCCATGCTTCATTCGTGGGCTGCTAGAAAATCGCGGCATGGTCATTCAGGTAGTGTTCCAGGAGTTTGATAAAAATAGGCAGAGTGGCCAGAAACACCCCGAGGCCGATACAGGGTTTTAAAGCAAAGCTTAGCTGGAAGACCTGGATTTGTTGTGCCGTTCTATTCACGATCCCGAGCATCAAATCTACGGTGATGGTGACAATCAGGACAGGGGCAATTAATTGTGCTCCGATGGCAAGGGAGTTGCCGCCCAGTTGAATGAGATAATCAATGCTGATTTGACTGGCAAAATCCGGGGTCATGCCTTGGATGGGGAAGACTTCAAACGTCCGGTTCAACGCATTGATAAGCCAATAAAATCCGCCCAGATGCAGAAAAACCATTAAGCCGATGTAGCCGGTGAGTTTTTCTGTTAGTGCCACTTGTTGCCGGGAACTGGGGTCAAACATCATGGCGGAGGACAAGCCTATCTGGTTGTTCATCAGCGAACCTGCCGAGTTGATACACTCCATAATCATGGAACCGATAAACCCGATGAGCAGACCTACCGTGATGTTGGCAAAAATCTGAATCAAGTAAGGGAAGAGATCCAGCATGGTTACAGCCCGATTGTGAATGGGATCGCCTGGAAGGTGCCATGCCAGAACAAAGCTCATCAGAAAAGCAATGCCAAGTTTGATGTTGAAGGGGATATCTTTTCGTCCCAGGATTGGAGCCACCATCACAAAGCCCAACATTCGGCAGAAGACGAGAAAGGTGGTATCCACAATAGCGCCAAACTGGTGATGAAGAAGGGCTATTTGGCTGATGAGGCCTCCAAACTCCGCTTGCATTCCGTTTTATTCCTTCTTGAATTCGGGGGGCTTGGGTAATGTGCCTGTCGCTCGACGCTTCATGTAAATTTGCTCGCCAACACCCGGCTTGGGAGCCACTCGCGTGCTGTTGACGTTTAGCGTGGAATTATTTTCCGTGAGTTCGTTGACTTTGGACGATTGCTTCATCATGGCCTGGATTTTGTTTTCACCAGGGACGTGTTTCGGCTCCCGGAAAAAGTCGTCTTTGGCTTTGGCGCCGTAAGCAATTCGGGGTTTGGGGGGGAGAATCATCAGGGAATCTTTTGGAATGACTTCCAGGCCCAGGTGAAAGGACTCTAAAATAAAATCTCGCATTGCGTCCATCATGAAAGGACCACCTAAAACAATCAGCATAAACACGCAGACAATCTTGGGTGCAGCCGAGATGGTTTGTTCCTGAACCTGGGTAACCGCCTGAAGAATCCCGATGATTAAACCGATACCGGCGGCCAGTAATACGGCGGGCATGGACAAGAGCAGCATAAGCCCGATACCGTGGCTGACATGTTGCATTAATATGTCCATGAACAGTACCTCCTTGGGCGTGCCGGTTAATTGTAACTGTTGACGAGGCCGTTAATAATGAGTCCCCATCCGTCCACGGCAATAAAGATGAGGATCTTGAACGGCAATGAAATAATGGTTGGTGAGAGCATCATCATCCCCAAGGCCAGAAGTACGTTTGCCACCACCAAATCCAGGACAATGAAGGGGATGAAAATGAGAAATCCGATTTCGAAGGAGGTGCGCAACTCGCTGACCATGAAGGCGGGGGCTACTTCCCAGAAGCTGAGTTCTTCTACACTTTTTGGAGGTGATTTATGGGCGAGTTCCACAAAGTAGGCGACGTCTTGTTGGCGGGTCTGGCGCATCATAAATTCCTGAAGCGGTTGGGCGGCTTCTGTAATGATGGCCACGACAGATTGTTTTTGCTTGATGGGCACCTCGGCTCGTTCGTACATTTCACCAAACACGGGCCCCATAGTATAGATGGTCATAATCAGAGAAATCCCAACTAAGACCACGCCGGGAGGCACCTGTTGTGTCCCCAGCGCGGTTTTGAGAATGGACAAGACAATGACATAACGGGTAAAACTGGTGAGACTGACCAAAATAAAAGGCAGTAAGCTCAAGGCACCCATCAGGATAATGAGTTGAAGTGCGGGATCCATTTTGCCGAATAACTGTTCCATTGCGGCTATTTCCCTCCGAGTTTAAAGCGATCGGCCAAAATTAATTTGAGGCTGTAGTGGAACCGTTCCTTGAACCCGGCATTGGGGCTCAGCGGTGATGGACTACTGGAATAGTTTGATCCGGTAGTCAAGCCTGCAACAGTTCCCTCGTCGACTTGTTCGGCCAGAGCCGTTTCGCAAAGGGTCGTGTCAGGTTCTGATTCAAGTGTGGTCAGGTATTCGATTTTGTCCATGGTTGTTGAGACCAGGACACGCTGGGAACCATAGCGGATGACATATAAATTTTTACGCGGCTCCAAGGCCAATGCCGACTCGACCTGGAGTCCTGTCCCTGATGGGTTTGATGGCGTGGATGGACCGGTGGGCAGGAGGGATGGATTTTTCTTGAGATAGGCATAGATCAACAGTAAAAAGCCGATGACGCTTAAGGTTGCCAGGATAAAGTTGGTGAGATAATGGGCCATTAGGTCCAGTCCTCTTCGTCGTCCATATCGTCAAAATCGGATTCTTCCAGGTTTAAGTCCATCAAGTCGTTGGCTGGGGGCATCTCTTCCTGCTGATGCATTTCTTCGGGGGCTTGAGATACATGGGGCTCCGTCGGCTGTGAGGCATAGGCCGATTTTTGACTTCGGTTACCCCGAGGTGGTGAGTCATCGACGCCTAAGATTCGGACACCGAATTTGTCACCAACGACCAGGAGTTCCCCCCAGGCAACCGGATGGCCTTCCACTTCAATATGAATTCGGTTTTCCATCAGATCACCCACTTCCACCACCAGACCCTGCTCCATGTCTCTGAGGTGACGAAGCGGGAGTTTGACCGGCTCAAAGGTGGCGGTGACTTCCACTTCCAGGGTGTCCCAAATGTTTTGTTTGATTTCTGCGTCGTTCGCCATAGCGTCGTATCCTTGTTGTTGTAAATGTTCTGGGGCATGAAACCGTGGTGGAATGGAGATGTTGACGGGAATGGTTCCCTGGGTGATTGAATCGAGCAGATGCCAGCGGCTGGCATGGCTGTTTTCCAGTAACACCACATCGCCCTCTTCCAGGTTTTGGGCTTCTTCCAATTCCACACGGGTTGAGCCGATGCGAAAGCGGGCTTCCACATCAGCGTGATGAAATCGTTCTTCCGGCAGATTCCAGACCGGCGGCTGCGGGAGGTCTGGAAATTCGGTTTTAAGGCATGATTGAGGAGCTGTGAGGACAATTTGATTAATCTGTTCCGGCTCGCTGCTATCAAGTATCCAGACCAGGTGGACCAGTGGGTCATGTTCGGGGAGAGGTGCATGTTTATCGGCTTGTTTCAGAAACATCGGATAGAGGATGTGAAACAATTTCCTGCTGAAGCGCTCCAAAAGGAACACTTCAAAGTTGCGGATATGGTCCAGAGAAAATTCTTTGTCCTCAGCGGGTTTCCCTAGGGCAGATTCGAACAGGTGTTGGCAAAGCCCTTCTGATATCCGGAGTTGGGTCCAGCGAATACCGTCTTTGTCGAGGCCTTTTTGAGCGACATAAAAATCTTGCATATGCCAGTAATAATGAGGCTCTTTGGCCACACTGAACAGGCGGGTCCGAATCTGAAGATTCCAGAATTCATGGAGCAATTGCTCAATGGCTGCCTGAACATGTGTTCCCGGATACAGCAACTGATGTGGTGAAACATCCCGGATTTCCACCGGGGCTTCAGAATGTTGAACAGGGGGGACTGTAAGACCTTCCATCAACGCACCATACTTCTCTCCATCCCCTACCTTATCGGTTTGTAGACGCCTCCACATCATCCGGCTGAAGGAAGCCATAGGGCAGGAGGAGGATGGAGGTAGGGTGGATCTTGTGTTGAATGAGTGTCGGAATGAGCCAGCGAAAAGTGTTTTTGCCATCAATTATGTTCCCAGGCCAATAGGCTTTCTTAAGCGTAATGGGTTTTCTGGGATTGCCAAGAATCCTATGTCTGAAGGAGAGCCTTTGGAAAAGTGCCATCACGAAAAAGAGCGGCACTTCTATTGTTTGTTTATGTAAATAAAAGTAACAAAATTCGCTATAGGCTCTCTTTGACTAGCACGTTTTTGAGCCTTCCGGTTTTTATTAAGGAAACCTTATATTTATCTTAATTATATCTATCATTGGCAACTGCCATAGCAAGCCGATGCTGCTTGTTCAGGAAGAGAAGAGAGAAAGAAAAGTAGGAAGAGAAGGGCAATGATTAATTTAGCGGGTAATTATTTTACAGCTAACCAGACCCAAAACAATGTTGGAAATTATTCGGCCAACCAAACGCTGAATATGGGCTTTAATTTGGGCGGTGGTACCCAAATACTGGGTGGCGTGCCTCAACCCCAAGGGGCCTTCCTGCAAGCCTACCCGCAAACTCAATTTGCTAACTTCCAGCAACCACAACCTTTCGCAATGCCCATGAATGGCTATGATCAAAATTCTACCTGGGGACAAGCCTTTGCACCCATCTATACCCCGGTGTCTGCTCCGCTGACTCCCCCTATTATGATGCCTGCTCCCACAGTGTTTTCGCAGCCACAGGTACCTTTCTTGACACCCGGAATGTCTTTCGGTTTTCCGTTCAGTATGCCTGTTCACATGCCCTACGTCATGACTCTGCCAGGTGCCTTGCTACCCCAACCCCAAGGGCTTTCTGGGATTGCAACCTTTTTACTGGCACTGGTCGCCAAAGAATTGAAGAAACTCGGCAACACGGAAAAGCCTAAAACAGAAAGTCCCGCACCAGCGCCTGCTCCTCCAGGTGGCGATACACCCGTTGGTGGAAATCCTCCCAATACGCCATTACCGCCGGATGCAGAAGGTCCCAATGATGCCCCTGGAAACACAGGCGGTACAGATAATAATGGTGGTACCGGCAATACGGGCGGCACTGATAATAACGGTGGTACCGGCAATACGGGTGGTACTGATAATAACGGTGGTACCGGCAATACAGGTGGTACTGATAATAACGGTGGTACCGGCAATACAGGTGGTACCAATAATAACGGTGGTGGTGGTAATACCACGCCGGTGACACCTCCTGCTCCGCCACCTGCCACTGCATCTGACTTATCCTTAACCACGGCAGTAATGCAGCGCTTTGTCTATAATGCCGACTTCAACCAGGATGGTAAAACCACTCTTGAAGAAGCACAATATGCGGTCACTCAGTTAGGTCGCGAGAACCAAGAGCATCCTAACGTGGAAACCGAGGCCGAGATGCTGGCAGGTCAGCGACTGGTTGCGAATTTCAGTTTGTTTGATAAAGCCCATGACATTAAGTATTTCAATGATCACAAGGCCCCTGGGGATCAGCCTATCCAGCAAACGGTGGATCGTAACCGTGGCGGTGTGGATAGTGCCAAGGTGAATATTATTGCAGCCTTGGATGGTCAACAGGCCAATGTCAGTGATACAGACTTTACGAATGCCAGAGCTGCATTACAAGCAATGGCAGTTCCTGGCCAAGCGTTTAGCGGTGGCATTCAAGCCAATATTTCCCAAGTGGATCTGGAAGAATTCTTCCTGCTCGCCAGCCCCGATGGTCTGGCTATCCCCAAGGATGAGGCCGAGCACACGCTAAACCTGTTGAAGCAGGCTCCTAATCCGGATGACACTGTACGGCGTCAGATTGCTGCCGGCCAACTCATTGTGGATCAATGGGATGTATTCAGTAACGCCAATGGAGTAAGCAACCTGGTAAACGGGTCTGATGCTACTGATGCGGCTCCAGGGCAGGTGACGGTTGCCAAATTGCAGCTCATCTCTTCCTTGGATGATGATCACACCAAAGTAAGTGCGGGGGACTTTGATACCCTGGGCCTGTACAAGAACTTGAAAAACACTGTGCCAGCTAATTTTACGCTGGATACTGAGTCGGCACTTAACGTCTTGCGTCAAGCCGGGGCACACCGCGGTCCTCAGAACGATGCCGACTTGGTTGTCACCGATCAGGACTTGATTGCCTTCCTGAATCGGACCAACCCCAATACGGCTGAAGCGGATATTGCACGAGTTCTATTGGCGAACAAAGAGATCTTTGCTCGTCAAATTGTGACCAGCCTGGCCAGCCCCATTCCGGGCAGCGCGTTGAGCACGCCGCCGGATACCCGTTCCTGGTCCTTTATGATTTCCCGCATTCGTGATGTTGCGGATAATGCCGGTGTTGCGGCTAATATTACCCAAGCCGATGTCGCTGCCAGCACCCCACTGAATCCGCAATTTATTGGTCCGGCCTAATCTATCGCTAATAATAAAACAAGCCTGCTAATACTTGGTGTTTGTCCGGTACAGGCAGAATGACTCAACAACACTGGATGTGTTGCAAGAGTTGATAGATTAGCCTGCGGTGCCAAGCCCAATGGCAATGCCTTCGATGCTGGAGACAATGGCTCGGTTGTAGCGCTCTAAGAGTTCCGGTGCGGCCTGGGAATCCTGAAGTTCTCGGTACTTCTGGAGTAATCGGACCTGAATGTAATTTAAGGGATCCAAATAGGGTTCTTTGAGTTCAATGGAATTTTTTAAGGTCTGATCCTCCGGGCGCTCCAGAAGGGTATGACCTGTTATCGCTTCAATTTGAGCCAGGGTGCGATGGTACTCGGTATCGATTCGATCCAGAATGCATTGTGCCGCACCTGGATCTTTGGCCAGGGAGTGACAATAGTATCGAGCAATCTTGAGGTCTGTCTGGCGCAGGGCGATCTCACTGTTTTCGATGAGGCTTCTGAAAAACGGCCATTCGTTGTACATGGTTTTTAAAATCGCAGGATGCTCAGTGGGGTTTTGCTGAACGAATGCTTCAAGCCCCGAGCCTAATCCAAACCACCCGGGAATAATCTGGCGGGATTGAAACCACCGAAACACCCAGGGGATGGCACGCAAGTCTTTAACGGCCTGGAAATTACGTCGCCGCTGAGGACGGGAGCCAATGTTAACCAGCTCCACTTCGCGTGGGGTGACGTGTTCGAAATAGGGAATAAAGTCAGCATTGTCATGGATGAGGCTTTTATAAGCCTGGAATGACAGTTGGGATAGGGTTTCAGCTGCTTCGATCCAGGGTGTTAGCGGAGGGGTTTCCTCTGTTATGTTCTTGGTAATGAGAGCACTGAGGACGTTTTCCAAGTGGGCTAAGGCAATATCCCGGACGTTGTAATAGCGGGACAAGACTTCACCTTGCTCGGTCAAGTCTTCCCCATACTCACAGGATTTGGGGGGAAGGGCCTTAATGGCGCGTTGTGTGGGGACGCCACCGCGACCAATATTGCCGCCGCGACCATGGAAAAATCTGAGGCGAATGCCATAGCGCTTTGCCAGGTCCAGGAGCACACGTTGCGCTTTATAGGCTTCCCAGTTGCTGCAGAAGTAACCTCCATCCTTATTACTGTCGGAGTACCCCAGCATCACAATCTGAGTATTTCCCCGGCAGGCAAGCTGACGCTGGTAGGCCTCATTGCTGAAGAGGAGTTCAAACACGGGCGCCGCATGTTGCAAATCAGGGATGGTCTCCAGAAGGGGGATCAGGTCCATTTCACTATGATATTGACCGGCGAGGTCCCGATAGAAAAGTCCTTCGGTTTTAAGGACCAGGAGCGCGTTCAAAACGTCCTGGGCTGATGAAGTCATGGTGAGAATAAAATGTAGACATGCACCTTCGCCAATGTAGCGGTGGGCTTTACGGGTGACGGTCAGCATGCCCAGCAATCGCTGAACCACTTCTCGGTTTTCAAAGGTTGCCAGGCTGTCGGCTCGGTTTAAAAACTCCAATTGCCGAGCGCTGACCACCTTCGGGGACAATATCTCCTGGGTTAGGATGTCCAGAAGACGTGAATCGTCAGAATGATCATAGTGGGGGAGGGTAATATCCGCTGCATTCAAAATGGCCTGAGCTGCCTGGTTAATGTTTTGGGTGTCTTCCCGTAAATCGATGGAAGCGAAATGAAAGCCGAAAATCTGGACCTTTTTTCTGAGATTATCCAGGGGGCCGGTGACGGATCGGGTGTACCCATGCTGGAGATAGCTCTCAATGACAACGTCAATGTCCTGAATCAGTTGCTGACTATTCATATAGCGAAATACGGTATGGGTATGCCCGCCCAAAAGAAACTGCTGGTGAAGGGATTGTTGGAGGCGCTCAGCCATGAGAACCAGCTTGAGACGGTGCGGTTCTTTGTCGATGGAAATTTCAAAGGAGCTTGTTTCCATATCCGATGCCTGCATATCTCGAATGTCTTGCTGAATGGAGGCCAACAAGGCAGGACTGGGAGGAACCCGGTAGATAGAGTGGCTGAGCCCGGGGGCCATAGTTTGTAGATCATGAATATAGAGATTTAAAATGGTCTCATGCTGGCGGGTTAGGGCTTCGGCAAACACATCGGGGGTGACAAAGGGGTTACCATCCATATCACCGCCAACCCAGCTGCCAAGGCTCATAATGGGAGCATTCCGGGTCACACAACTGTCTTGATAATAAAACGAAAATAGCTGCTCCAGCTTCTCATGAAGTTCCGGCAATGTGGAATAGAGGGTTTTACTAAAATACCCCATAACCTGACGCACTTCATCTCGGACTTTGGGTTTGGTCCAGCGGCTGAAGTGGGTTGCCCATAGCACTTCAATTTTTTCGGTCAGCTGGTTCATCAGTTTTTTTTGTTGCACCGGTGTTAAATGTGGGGCATACAAGGCCTTTAAAATATCGTACAAGTCACTTTGATGTTCTAACAGCGTTTGTCTCAAAATAGTGGTGGGGTGTGCGGTTGCGACTAGGCGCACGGACAGTTTTTCCAGGATCTCCTGGAGGGTGTCGCACGAAACATCCCGTTGGGCTAAATGGCGAATGATGTGATTTAGGCCCTGTTCTTCATGTTCAAACTGCACGCTTTGATGGTACCCCTCGGCAATGCCGGTCAGTGTTAAAAACAGGCGAAATGCCGATGCGGCATCTTCCAGACGGGATACCTGTTCCTCTAGGGGGAGATGGGCAATTTCGGACTGCAAGATATTATCGAATTCTTCGAAACCCAAGGTCCCCGACAGGCGCCGGGCTTTCTTCGAGGCTTTCCTGAGACGTTCAATCAGCTTATAAAACTCGCTACCTTGATGTTCCGACATGACTTGGCCGAGCAAGGCGCCAAACAATCGCACATCGTCGTTCAAGGCGGTATCAGAAGTGCTGACCGGGATGGCTTCGGTTAATCGGACGTCACTGTCACCAATCATCGGCAGCGCTTGACGCACCTGCCAATACAGCTCACGGTGACTGAGGCGTTCCGGGTTCGGCAGCGTGTGAGGCATATTTGAAGACTTTCCTGGAGGCTATCTGTTTCCAAAGTTTGGAATTCGATTTTACCATAACGGCCAGGAAAGGTTATAGGTGTTTACGGGGTAAATGGATTTCTGCAGGCTGAACTGCTACTGATTGGGCTTAAATGTTTCAATCAGCAAGGCAAAAGCGCTGGCTGAGATTCCTGTTTTGCCCTGGCTGTTATCTGAAAATTGTTGGTGATATTCTCCTGATTGCCCTGCATTGTTGATACGGGTATAGGCATTTTTTAGCTCATTTTCTTTTTGCTTTAGCTCACGCATAAATTGTTGGCGTTGCACATTAGTTAGTGGAGGTTGCAGCAAATTTCCATTCTCAAGCAGATCCTTAATGGTCTCAATGCGGGTTGCTATTTTAAGCAAGCTGTCATATTCAGGAAGTTTTGCGGCTTTGATAGCAGGTTTATTTACACCAGCAGGTGCCATCGGTTGTTCCACAGGCTTTGCTGCAGGCTTGGCTGGGTTTTGCTTTTCGAGCTTTTTGAGTTCATCTTGTGCCATTTTTTTGACGGCTTCAGCATCTTTCTTCATTGTATCGGCGCCTGGAAAGAGAGGGGGGCCACCCGGCTTCGCTGGAGGCTTTGGTATCGCTGCAAGACCTGTGTCTATTGCGGTAATGAGGGCTTTTAGCTCCTCTGGCGTCTTTCCTTTAAAAAAATCTTTGGGGGCTTTGCCATCAATAGTTAAGCTTACAAGGTTACCATTGGCATATTGTGATTGAATATTGACCCCAAACATTGCCCCCACGCCGAAGACAATTGGAGGTCTGTACGTAGGTGTTTCTGGTTTTTTCTGTAGGGAAGGACTCACTGGAGGTGCATCGCTATTGGGCTGCGCTGCTGGAGGGGCCGGAGCTGGAGACAAAGTTTCAGTGTCTGGAGTGTCTTGTGCAGCAAGTTGTTCAATTGCTGATGAGGGTTCCTGAGTTTTCGTTTCAACTTTGAGGAGGTCCTCCGCTAAATCGACTTGATCCGTTTCTGTTGGGCTGGTAATGGTCAGAAAGGTTAGTGTCGTTGGATCCAAGTCTCTCGTGGTGGGTTCAGTAACTTCGGAAGGCATTATGAGGGGAATAGTGAGTTTGTTCGGCTCAATTGGGGGCATGCGGTACTCCTCAAAGTCTGTGCCAGGAAAATGGTGTATTTTTTTATCGACCGAGTGAACCATCTCTTTAGATGAAAAGTCACCCTTTCGCAAAAGATCTGTCAGGGCTGCTTTATGAAAATTTTAAGTATATTTTATTCTTCTAAGAGAATGAATTACCCTGGCGCAAGGCTTTAAAAAATGTGTCTAGTTGAGTTTGGCAGGGTTTTTCCAATATGCCTCCGATGACGGTGGCATGAGCGCCGAAGAAGGTGTTTAAATTCAAGGCACTGCCCAAGGCTCCCTGTAAGGGATCCGAGGCGCCAAAAATGACGGTTTTGATTCTGGCCTGGAGCATGGCGGTGGCGCACATGGGACAGGGTTCCAGGGTTACCACGAGTGTACAGTCCGAGAGGCGCCAGTTTTGAAGATGTCGACAAGCAGATTGAATGGCCATTATTTCGGCATGGCCTAGTGGATCCGAATTCTCTTCGCGGGTGTTCCAGCCTTCGCCAATGACCTGGCCTTGAGGGTTGAGAACCAGGGCGCCGACAGGCACATCTTTTGGCAGCGCTTTTTGGGCAAGCCCTAAAGCGGTTTGCATCCAAATCTCGTATGTTTGATGGGAATTTTCCGACATAAGGCCTCTTTGGGTCAGACTTCCTTTGTCTAGGGGATTGGGGACGTTGCATCCATGACTAAAATAATTACCATATCTCTACCAACCGACAAAGTATTGAGGAGAAGACGGCATGACATTTTTGGCTGCCTTGAAGGCGCTGATTGAAGGACTGGTGACCTCTGCAAAACAGGAAAAGCCGATTGGGCTGAAAACCGTATCCGAATTGATGAACTACTCGAATGACGAGCTGTTGAATCAGTTGGCTCAACCGATTGCATCTTCTCAGAAGTTTAAGTTGGAAATTCGCTCGAAGAATCTGCATAAAACGGCTCCGGCCTTTGTGCACTTGCCTAAGCCCGGCTATGCCCGCTTTGATGCAACCCAACGAACCTTTATTTCCAAACCGTAACCAGACCGTTACATGAATCCGTTGCGGAACTTGCCAAGCTTGGCCTTGTCCTTTACCTTGGAAATCCAGGTCATTTCGGTAGATGATATCGGATTAGATGGGGTAAAATGAGTGAGTGATGTCTGACTCGGTTCCCATGGAAGAAAAACTGTTTAACGACCTCGCTGTATTGCTTCGTGAGCAGGGGCGATCGGAGGAGGACGTTCAGTTGGCGCGAAAAGCCTTTGAATACGCTGCGCAGAAGCACGACGGTCAACTGCGAAAAAGCCAGGAGAAATACATCGTTCACCCGGTTCAGGTGGCCACCATGCTGGCCCGGATTCCGGTGGATACGCCAACTGTATGTGCGGCTATTTTACATGATGTCCTTGAAGATACGGATGGCACCAGTGACGAGATCAAGGCCATGTTTGGCTTGGATGTGCTTCATATTGTCGAAGGTGTCACGAAGCTGGGGAAATTTCATTTTGAATCGGCCGAACAGCGCAATGCCGAAAACTTCCGCAAGATGTTTTTGGCCATGGCCAATGATGTTCGGGTAGTGTTGCTGAAGCTCGCAGATCGCTTGCATAATATGCAGACGCTAGAGTTTATGAAGCCTGAAAAGCAGCGTAAAATTGCTCGAGAGACCCTGGAAGTCTTTGCGCCCCTGGCCAACCGCATGGGAATGGGAAAGTGGCGAGCCGAGCTGGAAGATTTGTCGTTTAAATACCTCGATCCAGAGGAATATCAGTTGCTCATCGATCAGGTGGCCGGTTCCATGCGGGACTGGGAACACAGTATCGAGGATATGCAGGCTAAGTTAAGTGATTCACTCAAACAACTCAATATTGATGCCCGGATCTACGGTCGAGTCAAAAACTATTTCAGTATCTACAAGAAAATGAAGGCCCATAACAAGGAAATTCAAGACGTATACGACTTGGGTGCTCTGCGTGTCATTGTGGAATCGGAAAAAGAATGTTATGAGACCCTGGGGGTGGTTCATAGCAGTTATAAACCTATCCCGGGACGATTCAAAGATTATATTGCCATGCCCAAGAGCAATTTGTACCGTTCATTGCACACCACGGTTATTGGGCCTGTCGGGAGACCGTTGGAAGTTCAGATTCGGACTCAGGAAATGCACCGGGTAGCCGAGTACGGGATTGCGGCTCACTGGCGATATAAAGAAGCCGGTGAAAGTACTTCGGCGGCCAGTATCGAAGAACAAAAACTTTCGTGGCTGAAGCAGATGCTGGAATTGAAAGATGAATCCAGCGATGCTCAGGAGTATGTGGACAACGTCAAGCTGGACTTGTTCCGCGATGAGGTCTTTGTCTTTACCCCGCGGGGCGATGTCTTTGATTTACCTCAAGGAGCCACACCTGTCGATTTTGCATACCGGGTGCATACCCAGGTGGGGAATACCTGTACGGGTTCCCTGGTCAATGGCAAAATTGTCCCCTTGGACTATCAACTGAGAAATGGGGATATTGTTGAGATTTCCACCAGCAAAAAAGCCACGCCTCGCCTGGATTGGATTAAGTTTGTACAGACCCCCCATGCCAGAACCTGTATCCGTCAATGGTTTAAGAAAAACTTCCGGGAAGATCATATCGAACAGGGACGAATGCTCCTTGAAGCCGAACTGACGCGGGCGGCTGTGGATGAGTTTATGAAAAACGGCAAAATGGCCGAAGTGGCTCAGCAGTTGAATTATGTGAAAGTCGACGATATGTTCCTGGCTTTGGGGTACGGGGAATTGTCGTTGCCCCGGATCCTCAACAGGCTGAAAAAAGACAAAGAAGAAAAGCCTGAGCCTACGCTCGAGTCGCTCGCGACCAATCCCAATCTGTATCAAAAACGCAAGCGCCAGAACCGAGAGGAAATTGAAGGGCTTCAAGGAATGCTCTATCACTTGGCCAAGTGCTGCTCACCCTTGCCGGGGGATACTATTCTGGGTGTCGTGACGCGTTCTCGTGGGGTTATGATTCATCGTGATGACTGTGTGAATCTGTCTCATGTCAGTGAAAACCGGGTTCTAGATGTCTCTTGGACGAATGGCAACGCGATGGAGCAGAAGAAGAGCCTTCACTCCATTCGCCTTGAGGTTCACGTCATTGACCGGCTTGGCATTTTCAAGGATGTTCTGGCCCGCATTGCAGATATCAATACCAACGTTTCCAACGCCAGAGTGAAGATGTTGGCCAATAACACTGCACTTATCGAGGTGACGGTTGACATTGCCGATTTGGATCATCTGGAAAAAGTGAAAAGAGTGATTGCCAAGTTGAGTGATGTAATTTCCGTAACCCGGTCTCAGGTTCGTCCCTTGAAAAAGAAAAGCTAAGGGTGTTCGCATCGGTTATCTTGGGTGGTTGACGGGTTACCCCGGCCGGAAAGATTTCGTATAATGAAGCTACTGTAGAGGGCTGGGCTCGTCATATCAGGCCTGCCTGAGCATTTGCACCGGTGTGATAATAAAGCAGAGATGGGTGGCTATGAACATATTGGATTCCATCATTTTGGGAATTGTTGAGGGCGTAACAGAGTTTTTACCAATCTCGTCCACAGGGCATATGATTCTGACCAGTCACCTGATGCACTTGAACGATCAATTTGTGGATACCTTTGAGGTCGTGATTCAGTTGGGCGCCATTCTGGCCGTGGTTGTCTTGTACGCCTCCCGCTTTAAAATGCTGCTGAAGCCCAGTGAAGACCATGCTTTTTCGGGTCTTAGAGGTTTATTGCTCCTGATGGTAACCAGTTTTCCTGCCGCATTCTTGGGTCTGGTGTTGCACAAGAAAATTGAAACGTATTTGTTTGGTCCGGGGCCCGTGTTGGCCGCCTTGGTTGTAGGGGCGGTAGCTATTATTCTGGTTGAACGCCAAGTTTTTCGTCATTCGGTTCGCTCGCTGGATGATATTGGGTTTAAGCAGGCCCTGATGATTGGCTGTTTTCAATGCTTTGCACTTTGGCCCGGGATGTCTCGGTCCGCTTCAACCATTATTGGCGGCTTATTTTCCGGTTTGGAGCGTAATGTCGCGGCTGAATACTCGTTTATTGCGGCGGTTCCCATTATGGTAATGGCGACAGGGTATTCACTTGTAAAATCACTGGATCTGTTACAGGGATACAACTTAATGGTCTTGGCCGTCGGGTTTGTGACCGCCTTTGTTTCCGCCATTTTGGCCATCAAGTTCTTCATCCGCCTCTTGCAACGGTGGACCTTGGTGCCCTTTGGTATTTATCGCATTGGGCTGGCTATCGTCATGTTCTTCGTATTTCAAGCCACCGGTTGGTAGTCGCCCTCCAAGGAGGATGCTAAAGCCGTATTTGGATTCAGCTCAGGCTTTTCAAGGCTAGCCGGGCCACTCGCATGTTGTCGTCTTCGTAGAGAGCCTGAAAGCCTGAGGTTAATTGGGCCACTTGATAGGGGTGGAACCCAAAGAGGTCCTGAATTTTTTGGGTGTAGTCCTTGGGCGATTTTGGGGATGTGTCAGCGGCTGCTTGCGAACCCAGAAGAAATCGCTTGCAATCCTCTGAAGCATGATCGACGGCAAGGGACGCCACCAGGCTCAGCCAGTCATAAGCACTATTGTATTGCTTGTTCTGGAGAGCCAGCGCCAGAATAAACTCATCCTTGGTTGCAGGATCTAAATCCACAACAGCATCGACGGCGGGTTTCAAAAGCATGGCCAGGTTTTTACTTTTGATGCTTTTCGGATAGCCCGGCACGCGCCCGAGCTCGGCATAGCCTGTGATGACCTTTTCTATCAGGCTATTCATCTCCATTAAAAGGTGATCTAATGCCTTTGGTTTTGGCCGATTCGGGTCCAGTGCTTCGTCCAGGGATTCCATAGGTCCTTTTGGCACTTTCGCCATTTGATAATAGGGAGAGGGCCCAATAATGATAGGTGAATAGGGATTGTTGGGATAGACCGGAATTGCAGCAAAGGCTCCGGGTGAAGCAAAAGGGATTGAACTGAGAATGCTGTGTTTTTTTTCGTATTCCTGTTTGCGTTTGGCTCGTTGGGCTTCTGCCTCAAAAATATGGGGAAGTTCAAAAAGCATTGAGCGAAGCAGATGTTTTACCGGGTACGGCCAATCCAGGGTGTTTTGTTCACCGAACCGGAGGGTGGCTGTTTGAGGTAAACCTCTGCGAGTGGGGCGTGGGGTGTGAGGAACACTTAAAACAGAATGGAGGTTCATGGTCCGAATCCGTTTCTAATCGATATGACTGCTTGCAACCTGAGATTGAATCTAAACCTTAGTCTATGACAAACAACACCAAAGATGGGATGGAATTGTTTTGAAATCCCACGGTATTACAGATTTGTAACATGGCCAAGGGGCACGCTCTGGGCATGGCTATGCTGCTCCTCCTTGAAAAATACCTTGGTTTGCATTATCCCTAAATACATAATGTTACCTAAACACATGAGCAGGAAGAGGCGCGATCCATGGCAGCGGTACAAGCAGAAATCGGCGTATTCGGTGGTTCCGGGTTTTATCAGTTTTTAGAAGATGCCGAAGTCGTTCAGGTGGAAACTCCTTATGGAATGACCAGTACAGACATTACCATTGGCACGGTTGCCGGTCGTCGTGTAGCCTTTTTGCCTCGGCATGGCGCCAATCATGCCATACCGCCTCATCTCATCAATTACCGGGCTAATGTGTGGGCCTTTAAAAAGTTGGGTATTACCCGGGTGATTGCCCCCTGTGCGGCAGGAAGCCTTCAAAAATATGTCCGCCCGGGTAGTTTCGTCATTTGCGATCAGTACGTTGACAGAACCAATGGCCGGAAAGATACCTTTTATGATGGCCCCGTGACGACCCATGTGAGTGCTGCTGATCCGTACTGTCCGGAGATGCGCAAGTACGCTATTCAAGCGGCTCAGGAGTGTGGAATTGAACATCACCCGGAAGGGACCATCGTTGTGATTCAGGGGCCGCGCTTCAGTACTCGGGCCGAATCCAATTGGTTTCGCAGTCAAGGCTGGGAAGTCATTAATATGACCCAGTACCCGGAAGTCCATTTGGTCAAGGAATTGGAGATGTGTGTGGTGAACATCTCCCTGATGACGGATTATGATACGGGTATTCCAGGTGTGGAACCCGTCAGCCACGAAGAAGTTTTAAAAGTCTTCAGTGCGAATAACGACAAATTGAAAACCCTGTTGTTTAAGCTCATTGAAACCTTACCGACCGAGCGGCATCATTGTGGTTGTGGGCACGTTCTGTCGCATGCCCGAGTCTAAGAGGACCCATTGCTGATGTATCAGTTGTTTATGTTTCTTGAACAGGTGTTGAATCTGTTTATGGTGCTGCTCATTATCCGCATTATCATGTCTTGGGTGTCGCCGGGGAACATGTACCGTCAGCCATTTCGTTTTTTGTATGCGGTTACAGAGCCTGTTATGGCGCCCTTTCGGGCTATTATTCCGCCCATTGGCGGGTTGGATCTGTCGCCAATGCTCTTGTTTATGCTGATAGGCTTTCTGCAAAACACACTGCGTCATCTGGCCGTGATGTCTTTGCGAGGAATGTAGGCAGCAAGCTCCCTTTTGGCTCCAAAGGCCTAGCTCAGCTTGCGTAAGGGCAATAAGTTGTTTTCCTGGGCTACGGGCTCGCAGTGGCTTGCACCATAGCGAGCCGGATTCTGGTTGCGTTGCCATTCAAAGGCACTTCCTTTGAAGGCCCGTCGGGTTCCACGGAACTCAGTTTTGCGGATGACTTCGGCTTCAAATATATCGCCGCTTTCCACATGCACTGTGGTTTTTCGGAACGGATTGAAAACGGCGGGCTCGGATGTGGGCAGGTCCGTGTAGGAGGTGGACTTCATGGCCACGGCATACATGAGTTCGTATGCTTCAATGTGGTCCTTTTTAACCATTTTGGTGCCCTCCAAGCCACAGTGACGACAGAACTGTTGTACGGGCTTTATGTGGCCGGTCAGTGTTTGTTTTGGAACACGTCGAGCATTGCATCCTCGGCAGTGAAGAAATACCCATTCGATTTTCACGCCATACCCACAATCGGGGCAATAGGTTGGGGCTTGTAATAAATTAACATGCGGGTGTGGACATTCCCCTTTTCCGAAAAGCACCTGAAAAAACGCTTGAAATGCCTTAGCTAGGGTCACTAGGCTGCTCCCTTCTCTTCTCATATTTGTATTATAGAGCGATCTGTCCATGTTTCATCCACCACATGAAGGGGCTGTGTATGTGTCACATTGCTTGATTCTGCGCACGTTTAACCGCCCTATCCCCTCGTCCAATTGTTTTTTGAGCTATAGCGATTTTAACACTTTGTGCATATTCAGGGAATATATTTTGTCAAAAATGTAACGACCAGCTACTGATCCGGGAAAGAGCCTCAAGAATATTCTTTGTATTACTCGGTCTCCAGGATCTGTTGGAGGAATCGGGTAGTATTTTGGGCGGCTCGAATACATTTGGTCGGAAGAAAATGTGTCAGGCGCCATTCTTTTGCGTCGAGGAGATTGCCTGTCTGTGTGTCCAGAACAATCTCATGGCGGTACCGGGGTGAGCCTTCCGGATAAAAACACAGGGAAAGTTGATGGATTTCAGGCGCATACTTGGCCTCATTGCCCTCAAGGTTCAGGGCTTTCGCAGAGTCTTCTTGGAATTTTGTGTCGAGTACTTTAGCAATGAGAGCCGGGCTGACAACGGCATGATGAGTTTCGAAGGCTTTTTTAAGGGTGCAGACATCCCCAGCCATTTCGCCGTATGCGGGATGACTTGTCGGTAGCTGACTTTCTTGACCCTGTGGACCTTTGACAAAGATGTCTTGTGTGAGTTGCCACTCAGCACCGAAGCCTGCCTTGCAGAGTTGATGATCGTTGGCATTGGACAAGGGCGTCATAACTTCGCCATACCCAAGTGGACCTTCCGCGTGGATGTAGAGAAAGGCTCGGTGATGACCCAGGCTGGGATGGAGACGAACCGGGCGGGCGGTATAGGTCACCTTATGACCCATGGCCTCGTTGCTACCGGAGGCTTTAAGCAAACCGCCTTTGAGGAGGTTGATGGTCTCTATTTTCCCAAACCGAATACTGCTAAACACGAGTCTTACCTGAGATTAAGATGGCTTTATTATGATGAGGCGAATACATTCTTGATGCAAGCAGATGGTTATGGGTGGCTATCCCAGATCTAAATGAGCTTTGCAGCGCAAAATAAAGTTTGACAGCGCTTCGTCGAAGCCGAGACTAAAGGATGGCATGACGCGGATGTTTCTTGTGACCTCATTTCGGAATGAAAACCTGAGGACCGGGTGATGGGTGGATTTGCCGGAATTGTATGCAAAGACTTTCTTTCGGAAGAAGGCGCATCCAAAATTGTACACAGGATGCTAAAAACATTGGTGCATCGCGGCCCTGAGTGGCAAGGCACAGCTTTTATTCCTTATGGTGGTTTCGGGCATCAACGCCTCAGTATTCATGACCCCCGAGGTGGGCATCAGCCGATGCACCACCCTATGAAGCCTTATGTGCTGGTGTTTGACGGAGAAATTTATAATTTCCAGTCGCTTCGGGAAAAATTAATGGCTAAAGGGCTTGAGTTTCACACCCGAAGCGATACCGAAGTTCTGCTGATGATGTATGACCATTATGATGTGGACATGTTTACCTACCTGGAAGGTATGTATTCTTTTGCCTTGTGGGACGGCATTAAGAAAGAACTGCTTCTGGCACGGGATCCGTTGGGCCAAAAACCTTTGTATTATGAGATGGACTCCCATGGGATTGCCTTTGCTTCGGAACTCAAGGCGATTCTAAAAGCTCGTGAAACCAAGCCGGCGTTGAACCCTGTGGCGCTCCAAAGTTATCTTGCGCTGCAGTACACACCTTCTCCAATGACCTTGTTTGACGACATCTATAAACTCCCACCGGGCTATATGCTGCGTTGGGCCATTGAGACGGGTGACTTGCAGGTTGACCCTATCTGGATCCCCGATGCCGAAATCTCCAAGGCGTTGACCCGCAATAAAGGCATATCCATGGAGGACGCTTTAAAGGCCTTTGATCTCCAACTGCGCCAGGCTTTTGAGCGTCAGGTGGGCACCCTCGACATGCCCCTGAATTTGATGCTCAACGATGGTCCTGGTTCTCGTATCCTCGCCGCATTGACTCGGGAATATACCAAGCATCCGGTTCATACCTATACGGCAACCTATACCCATGGGCGTGGGCAATGCCGGGTTGCCGATTCGGTGCAATCCTGGGTAGGGCAAGCCGGGTACAGGCACCATCTTGTTGAGGTCGGTCCAGAGACACTGGAGCAACTGCCGCATATTTTGTGGCATATGGATGAGCCGGTGGCAGATCCGAATTTATTGGCGCTTCATACGTTGGCTCGGGTTGCATCCGATCACTCGAAGGTAACCTTGACAGGTCATGGTACCGCGCAGTTGTTTGGCAGTTTGCCTAAGTACAGTGCGTATCAAAATCTAAAGCCGTTTTATGCCCTACCCTCTATACTACGCAAATCCTTCTCGATTGCCTTAGGCGGAGCGCCCTTGTTTTTTCTGGGGTGGGATTCGTCTCAGTTGCTACAGGGGGTATTAAATAACTCCGATCCTTTAGCCATCTGGCATACGTATACGAATTTCCCCGAATATGAACGCCGTAAGATGCTGGCCCAAGGGCTGGCCTTTCCGGATAAACAAGTTCGGGTCTTTTCCACGGTGGGATTTGACCCATTTGTCCAGTTGCAGTGGGATGACTTGCAGCATTTGTTGCCCCACAGCGTTCTCTTAGGCTTGGATAAGGTGTTTATGGCTGCCAATCAGGAAGTTCGACTGCCCTTTTTGGATCTGCAACTGCTGGCCTGGTCTATTGGACTACCCTATGGGTTTAAATGGAAGGGGCGGCAGAGCAAATACTTGCTCCGAGAGTACATTCGGAGGCGTTATCCGTCTTACAGCAATGGTATCCCTCAGAATGCTCAGGCCATTTCATCTCCTCCTTTGGATGATTGGCTTTATGCGCGCCTGGATGCTTTGGAAAAAAGTCTTCTGGAGAGTGCTTTATTCGAGGAAACTCATTTCTTTTCCCGCCCCTATATCCATAAATTATTTCAGCGTTATGCTGCCGGAACATTGCGTTCCGCAAATCCGATCTGGACTCTGATTGTACTAAAGACCTGGTACGATGCATTTTTCAAGTGTGACACCAAGGAGGGGCTTTGGGAGCTTCAGACTTTAGGTCGCGTTTATTAATCGGCAGAGCGAGCGGCTGCCAAACTACTTTTGTTGTAGCAGTGGAAATATTACTTCATTAAACCTGTCAGATTCTTATGGGAAGTGGGTTTTGCAAAAAGAATGTAACGATTTGGTGACTATGACTTTGAATTGTTCTTGTCTGTGGCTATTATCATTAATAGCAACCGTTTCGGCTGGATAAAAGAGGAATCACGACCATGCAAGCGTTACAAGAGAAGGTGGTATCTGTTCTCGATCATGGGTTTGTAGAGCTGGTAGGGGCTCTGGGGGATGACTTAACGGTCGTAAATGCAGCTCGTGTGTCTTTTGGAAAGCGCAAAACCGAACTTTCCGATGGGGATAAAAAGCTGATCCGCTATCTGGCAGAGCATCAGCATTGGAGTCCCTTTCGGCATGTTCAACTGCAGTTTCACTGTAAAGTTCCCGAGTTTGTGGCGCGCCAGTGGTATAAGCACGTTGTGGGCATTGCCTATTCCGAAGTGCCCACGGTGGATCACGCATGGAACGAAATCAGCCTTCGCTATGTGGATGCCTCTCAGTTTGAGTACTATACCCCTCAGGGGTTTCGTAAGCAATCTGAGGACAACAAGCAGGCTTCTACGGATGATATTCTGGAGGACGCGGGTGATACCCTACGCTTGCGCTATCAGGCTCATTCGAAGGCCGCCTTCGAACTTTATGAAGAAATGATCGTGGCCGGTGTTGCCAAAGAACAAGCCCGCGGGGTGTTGCCCTTGAATATCTATACTGAATTCTATTGGACAGCGTCCCTACAGGCTGTGGTGAATTTTATCAAACTACGACAGCATCCCGGTGCTCAGTTTGAAATTCGCGAATACGCCAACGCCATCCAAGACTTAACGAAGTTGGTGGTTCCTACCTCTTTCGAGGCTTTGCTGGGAGTCGACAGCCACTAAGCTTATCTTCATGGGCTTGTGCCATGGTGACGTTGCCGAATTCGGCAGCATGACTCATGTTGAACATTTGTAAATATTTTGCAGGGAATGAGTTACATGTCTTCCCATGTATCCTCATGGGCGGTATAAACATGATCAAACTCTAACTCTCTATCCTTTGTTGCCCTTTAGCAGCTACTGCTAAGGGTTTTTTTTTGCTTAATTGCGCAATACATGATGCTGTCCATGTCAGCGCCCCCTGCGGGCTGAAAATAATGATCCTGTCATGTCTTTCGATGACCCGGTCTTAAAGGGTCATGAGGGACATGGGTGTGTTCTGTATTCAGGTTGGAAAAGTGCACTGGGTGTGCTGATGACGGAACGGTCTCGTTGCAGGAGTTTACAACGAACCGGGAACTGTGATGCCCTAGACCGGCTTATGGAAAAACCGGCCTAGGGAAGAATTGTCTTATCAAGGAGGAAAGGACGACTATTTCAGGAACCCCAAACAAGTCGAGTGAGACTCATACCGGCCCAGACGGCCAGTAATCCAATACTGATGGAAGAAAGAATATAAATTAAGGCTGAACCCAAGGACACTGAACCTGCCAAAGAATATGCTTCCAATCCAAATGCGGAAAATGTGGTGAACCCTCCGAGAATTCCCGTCATGAAAAAAAGACGCAAATCTTCTGGAATGGGAACGTTGCGGAATAGTTCACTCAATAAGCCAATAAAAAAGCATCCAATGAGGTTAACGCCAAGAGTGCCAAATGGAAAGGATGTGCCTAACCAGTGGCTGAGGAAAATTGTGAGCCCATAGCGTCCAAGCGTACCGAGACTACCACCCGCACCCAGCAAGAGTAGTCGGGTCAACATGGGAGCTAGCTCCGGGTATGCTTCCAAAAGGCTTCTGTGGTAAAGTCTGTGGCTTTAGGTTGCTCTGTGGCAATGGACACATGGTTGGGGGTAAAGATAAACACACCATCGCCAATCCGTTGTTGATTGCCATCAATGGCATGGGTGGCACCGGATAGGAAATCGACAACCCGTTGTGATTGGGCAGTATCCAACAAGTGGAGGTTTAAAATAACAGATTTTTTTGCTCTCAGATGCTCAACAATTTCCAGAGATTCTTCGAAGGCTTTGGGTTCAATTACAATGACTTGGTTTGCCGTGGTTGGTTGCTGACCAGGATGATCAACAACTTTCAAACTTTTGGTGCGACGGGATACACGCTCTGTCATAGGTTCTTCCTGTATCATTTGGGTCGTCATCGGTTGATAAACGGAACGTTCGGTTTCAAATTCCTCATCAATAGAGTACACATCATCCTCAAAATCGTCACCGGTAACCCAACTCTTAATCCGATTCACGAAGCCACTCATGGATATTCACAACCTCCTCGATTCTATCTATCCTTTGTTTCATTGTCATTGGGGTTTGTAGTAAGTGTGGTTTGTACGATCAGGCGCCGAAAATTCGGTTGCCTATTCTAATTATTGTAGCACCACATTTCAAAGCGTGAACAAAATCTTGACTCATTCCCATAGAAAGTTCCGGAAGCCGGATCGAGTAGGTTTGTTCCAAGTGGTCTCGAATGTTTGCCAGATGTGTGAAGACATGAATGCTGGCTGCTGCATCCATTGTGTGTGGCCCCATTGTCATGAGGCCTTGGATTTCAATGCCGGATAAATTCATGAGTTTGGGGAATTCTTCGAGCAAGGACTCTCTTGAGAAGCCGGTCTTTTGTGGCTCTTGTGTCAGGTTTACCTGTAATAGTACGGGTTGTCGAGAACCGTATTTCTCATTGGCTTCTGATAGCATCAAGGCCAAGGTGAGCGAATCCATGGAGTGAATCAGGTGAATTTGATGCGTCCGGATTTTTTTGATTTTGTTTCGTTGCACGTGTCCTAAAAAATGCCATCGACTGTTTTGGGCAACTGTGGGTGGAAGTGCGGAAAGTTTCGCTTCAAAATCCTGGACTTTATTTTCGCCAAAATCTCGGATACCAGCCTCATAGGCTTCACAAATCTGATCAAGAGTCGCGTACTTGCTCACGGCAACCAGGCGAACATTTTGTCCGCCGGAACGGTGCTGGTCCAGTATGGTTTGTAGTTCCTGAATGCGTTGGGTAACCGTGCTCATTTTGAAGGGGGAATTACAAGGTAGGGAGCACAGATGATTTTTTAACCAGAAGCAGAACAAACATCACAGCACTCAAGGTCAGCATCAGACCCGAAGGCATAAACGCATGGGTTTTCAGCAAGCGCATCACAAAGACGATGGTTAAAATCCCAGAAAGCCCTAGTAAACCATAATAGCCGAACATTTTGCCTTTTAACAGGGCAAAGGCACTGAGCAATATGAGGAGGCCGGATACACTGCCACTGATCAACGATGCCGTACTGCCTTTCGTTAAGTAGCCGATAACCCCACCAATCAGGGTTAGAATGCCATAAGCAAAAGCAATGTAAACCATCGGATTGTCCTTTCTATTGAGACCCTTGTGACTGTTCAGTATAATGCCAAGGAGTCCTTAATAATGAGGATAGCAAAAAGGTCCTGCATGACAAAGGAGGCTTTGGCCCTAGGATGCAAGTTGATAAACGCGTGTTTTGGATTATCTTTTTTGTGGTTTTTATTGATCTCATTGGCTTTGGTATTGTGTTTCCCCTACTCCCTCTGTATACCCGGCACTTTCAGCTCAATGGGTTTCAGATTGGCTTAATTCTGGGGATCTATTCTTTAATGCAGTTTATCTTTGCTCCCATTCTGGGGCGATGGTCTGATCGGATTGGACGGCGACCTGTTCTGCTGATTTCCTTGTTAGGTACAGCGGCTTCTTTTTTCCTCCTGGCGTGGGCGAATAGTTTTTGGTTGTTCTTTTTGGCTCGTGCGCTGGATGGGATTGCCGGAAGTAACCTGTCGACAGCTCAGGCCTATATTGCAGACATTTCTCCCAAGGAACAGAGAACTCGCAACATGGGCATGTGGATTGGAGCGGCATTTGGATTAGGGTTCGCATTTGGTCCATTTTTTGGCGGTGCCTTGCATTGGATTGGCTTGCATCTGGTTCCTTCGTTTGCCTTAGGCTTCCCGTTCTTCGTGGCGGGGATTATTACGTTGCTGAATGCATTAATGGCCTTCTTCCTCTTGCCGGAGTCGTTAAAAGTCCGAGATTCGGAGCACTTGATTGGGCGTCGTACGTTTTCCTGGTTTACTATTCAAGGGCGCTTGTCAGGTGCGGTGGGTGGGCTTATTGTAACCTATGCCAGCGTTATTTTTGCCTTTGCCTTAATGGAGGCCACCTACACATGGTTGTCTAAAGATCGGTATGGTTTAACGCCGGCTCAGATTTATGCCATGTTTGGCTACCTGGGTATCGTGATGGCCTTTGTTCAAGGTGGACTAGTCCGCCGTTTGGCACCCCGTTTGGGGGACAAAAACCTGGCCCTGCTCGGTGGGTTTTTATTGATGATCGGTTTGGCTTCATTGCCTTTTGGTTCCTCTTTACCGTGGTTGATGGTGGCTTCGGGGTTAATGGCGGCTGGTGAAGGCTTTTCCAATACGGCCTTGATGGCCAGTATTTCGAAAGGATCTCACGAGACCATTCAAGGGGAAACAATGGGGGTTACTCAATCTCTGGCCAGTTTGTCCCGCTTTGGTGGTCCCGTTCTTGCTGGGTATTTATACCAGCACTACGGTGCGACCTCGCCTTACGTAACCGGGGCTGTCGTTGTTTTGGTCTCTCTGGGGCTTTGTGTCATGGGTTTTAAACGTCTGGTTGTTCTGGATGACTCTCCAACTAAAGCCTTATCCACATAACGAGGTCGATACCAGTCTGAGTGTATCAATGCCCTCTTTGTTCAACATCTTGTTGATGCGAGGAGGGCATTTTGCATTGTTGCCTTACCTCTGACGTCGACTTTGAGTAGGATGTGTTCTGTGGCTTAGCGCTAGGGGCAGAGTATTCATCTTGAGAATTGAGATTAATGTGGAGCTTTGTGCGAGAAACGGCAAAAAGCCCCCTCTCTTTCGAGAGGGGGCTTTTCAAAGGTGTAGGACAATGTGGCCTAGGGTTTGTAGAGTTTGTAGGGGCGGCCAATTGCATCTTTAATTTGATCGTATTTTAACGGGGACTCGCTCAGCAATTTGCTGACACCGGTGGTGATGGAGCTTTCGTTCAAGTCCTTATGTTTATTCATAATCCACTCGGTAACGTCTTTGCTCCGGAAAGGCTTGCCTGCTTTTACCAATGCATCAATCCCTTCCTGAATCAAAGGGGTCAATTTACTGGGCTGACGACCTGTACTGGCGGTCTTTTTCACGGCGCTGGCAGAAACTTTTTTGGTTGCTCCTGCTTTGGTTACCGGCTTTTTAACAGCAGGTTTACTGGCTGCGGGTTTTTTGGCTGCTGTTTTAGTGGCTTTAACTGCTTTTACGGCTTTGGCAGGTTTTGTGTTTTTAGCCGGTTTGGCAGATTTAGCAGGTTTAGCTGCTTTTACAACAGGCTTTTTCGGTGTTGCTTTTTTCGTAGCGGTTTTAGCAACGGCTTTTTTTGCAGTTGCTTTAGTCACGGGTTTCTTTGCAGCAGTTTTTTTGGTCACGGTTTTTTTGGCAGCAGCTTTAGCAACCGGTTTTTTTGCTGCAGGCTTTTTGGCAGCCGTTTTTTTAGTAGCAGACTTGGGGGTAGTTGTTTTCTTGGTGGAAGCTTTCTTAGCCGGGGTGGCTACAGCAGCCGATGCTTTTCGGGTCGTTGTGGTGGATGCTTTTTCTGAAGCACCAGTTTGTTTGCGAGCTTTGGAGAGAGCTTGTTCCAATCGGACGTTTTCTAGAAAACGAGCTAATTCTTCATCCGTATCGCACGTCACGGAAAATGTAATGGGCATTCGGGAATACTCCTTTCACTCAAGTTCGTTGAGGTTTTTAATCCAAGTTATCCATATTACGTTAGAAATAACATATTTAGAAAAAATTGAAAAGCCCTACTATGATTAAATTGGAAATGTTGGGGGACGAGGATTGAAATTGTGTCTCGTTGAATTTCGGCTGTTTGGTCCTCCAGGAATTCGTTTGGCGGCGATCAACGCAACAGAATGTTCCGTTTAATATTAGTTTGTCAGATTCGTTAGAAACACATCCCTTGAATGTAGGAGTCCTGTAAATTGCAAAGGCAAATTTGAGATCTGCCGACTTGGACCAAGATGTGTTTAGCGGAGTTATCGGTTTGCACTAGAATGGGCATTTGTGTTTCTTATGACTCACAAGGATGCTAAGTCCTTGTCTTACAAGGCTTTTTTTCAAGATGAGTTAACTGGATAATGGTCTTGAAGTTTTCTGCAGGCTATCCATTGATGTTTTTGCCTGCGCTATTTTGCGCGATAAATTGGGGTTCCACTTTTTTGTTGGTGAGAAATTTTTTGGTTTCAAAAATAAGTCAGATGGGTTAGTTTTTGCCACTCCCGGAGGCCATTTTGTCCTCATATCTGGAAAACCGTGGTATTGCCTTCCAGCCTATATTCGGGTTTAAATGCAGATCTGTAACAGATGAACTCAATCCGGTTATGTTGGTCATCTTAGTGTCTTCTCTGGAAATTGCCGGACACGAGCTCTGATAAGTGGTTGAAAGGATAGAGAATCAATGGACATTCAAACTCGTTGGGAAACGATTGATGTAGCAGGAAACGCCATGAATGCCTTTATTGCATCCCCGGCCGATGGTGGCTCCTATCCCGGTGTTTTGGTTTTCATGGAAATCTTTGGCGTAAATGAGCATATTCAGGATGTAACCCAACGGATTGCCAAAGAAGGCTATGTGGCCATGGCCATTGATTATTATCACCGCGTCGCACCAGGGATTCAGCTTGGCTATTCGCAAGCCGATATAGAAGAAGGGCGCAAATATAAGGATATGATCAGTCAGGCAGATATGGAGGCCGATGCCCGTGCTGCCATTGACTATTTGAAGGAACTTCCCAATGTCAGCTCCAAAGATCGGGTTGGAACCGTTGGATTTTGCTTTGGAGGATATGTCGCTTACGTGGTTGCAACATTGCCTGAAGTTGCTGTTACGGCTTCGTTTTATGGTGCCGGGATTGCGCAGGATATGCCCGGAAAGGAAGAACCGCCTGTTGATAAGTCCGGTGAAATTGAGGGTTATATGCTCTGCTTGTTTGGTGAGAAAGACGCCTCAATTCCGCAGGAAGATATTCAAATGATTGAGAGTTCTCTTGAGCGTGGTCGGGTGAGTCATAAAATCATTGTTTACCCGGATGCCGATCATGGGTTCTTCTGTGATAAACGCGGCAGTTATCATCCCGAGTCTGCCCTGGATGCATGGTCTGAATTATTACAAGCGTTTCAATCTCAGCTTAAAGGAGCTGCGGTCCGTTAAATTTAGAAACGGCCTGGTTTCTATTAGACCTTAAACACCCTCTTTTGCCCGGATGGCGGAAGGGGGTGTTTGCATGGTGGGAGAGGCTGCAATTTTTTGAATGGCAGGTAAGGAGACATAAAATCGGGTTTCTTTGTCCGGCTCACTTTCGGCCCAAATTTTACCGCCATGTAATTCGACAATCCGTTTGGCGATGTAGAGACCCAGGCCCGAGCCAATTTGTTTGAACTTTCGGGAAAGCGAGTAATATTTGTCAAAAATATGTGGAAGCTCTTGCGGTCCGATGCCTTTACCCAGATTGCTGATGCAGACTGTTACGGCCTCCTCCTGATCGGCTTGGTGGATATAGAGATGAAGGGTGCTTTGACGTAATGCGTAGTTCAGGGCATTGGATAAAATGTTATGAAATACCCGCTTCATCTGAATCGGGTCAACAGAGACCTCGGGCAGGTTCAAGGCGGCATGAAATTCCAGCGAGAGCTGGCGCTTCTCAAGCAAGGGCTGAAGGGAGTCAATCACGTCTTTTAAGAGCAGTTGCAGGTTCATGGGCTGTTTGTACATGGCAAGGTGAGACGACTCCAGCTTATAAAAGAGGAGCGTTGCATTGACCATGTCCAGCAGATCTTTCACACTGTCGCTGGCACCCATCAAGAGTTTTTGCTGGTCAGAAGTAATGGTTCCCGCCTTGCCATTGATCAACGAACTTAAGACCAACTCCTGGGCCAGCAGTGGTGTTTTCAGATCATGGGTCAATGTTGCAATGTGGCTTTCCTTTACCCGCTCCAGTTCTTTGCGAGTGGAAATATCGCCCAGAACACAAATAAATCCGCGTTGCTCCTGAACACCATCTCGCTCGGCCTTATCGGCCTTGAGCCGGGAGGCATTGAGACGCAAGGTTCGATTAATGCCGCTCTGATTGTGTGTGATCTCGGTTTCCAGAGACTCGGGCAATTCTCCCTCGAACTGATCGCTGGTGCATAACAAGAAGGACAATTCTCGGCATTTTGCCATGTGAGGGCATTGACAGGAGAAGAGATCGAAGAAGGTTTTCTTCGAAAGGGCTTCGGCACTCAAGCCACTCCATTCTTTAATAGGCGGGTTTGTCAGTTGTAATTCCAGGTTGTCTCCTAACATTAAAATTCCGTCGGGAGAGGCATGGAACATGGTTTCAAATTGGTGTTGGGCTTCACTGAGATTGCGTTTATACCGCTTGGCTCCGTTGATGAGCATTTGGGTCAGAATCAGAATCAGGAGGCCACCAAACCAGAGGGCCAATCGCTGGTTCAGGAGTAAGTCGCGAAGCCCGTGTCTGGGTTCAACGGTAAGATGCCAAGGCTGGTTTGTAACCAAAAAAGTTAATTGGGCTGCCGGCTTTTGTTTTTCACGAACACTTGGGGCAGTTTTTTGAAGTACGCGTCCCGCAGGATCGGACAGGTGAATGGTACGCTGGTTTGCCATGCTTTCTTTTTGCAGAGGATTCCACAGCACTTGCATCGCAATGTCACCGACAGCATAACCGATAAATTCCGAGTTGTTTCGGTAAATGGGGATGATGGCCAGCACACTGTCCTCATCGCCCATGAAATTGAGAAGGCCGGATGTGAAAGGTTGGCGGGTCTGTCTAGCTTGACTGAACAGGGACGCGTAGACAGGTGCTTTATCAAGGTGTGTGTTCACCAGTTGGGCATTCTTGGGGGTATAGGGATAGATGCGGGTCAGGGTTAAGTTCGGGCTGACATAAAACAGCCGTCGGAACCCATGCAGGTTGGCAGTAATCGATTGCCCATACTGTTGAAAATCATACTGGCTGATGTCCACGAAATTCTGATAAATGACGTTCAAGGCAATCAGTGCGGTTACATGCGCTTCCATGGAAGATTGCAGGCGGGACTGAAAATGCTGAGCCACGAGGCTGTGTTGGTACTTCTCTTCCCGCTGGGTATTTTGGACCAGAAGCAGGTCGATACCGCCCAGGAGGAGAAAACCGCTGAGCCAAACCACGAGAACTCCTCGGTTTCGAGAGAGGTTCTTGACGATAGGCTTGGTCAGGAACTGGTTTGATCGGATTGCTTTTATTGTTGCTATCGTACGTTCAATGGCATTGGGCATGACGTTGGTTTGAACTCCAGTGAACCCTCAGATAGTTCATTATGGCGCATTCAAGAAGCGTCAACAACGAAAATCGAAGATATTTGAATCTGAATCCGTCACGGTCTGGATTGGCTTAGCTGCGCTGAAGCCAGGGAGCGAACAAGGTGTTAATTTCCTGGTAATAGCGCTCTTTTTCGGATTCTTCCAAAAAGCTGGCTTTGAACCCATTGCAAAGCAACGTATGAAGCTGTTGGGCAGACAGGTTTAAGGCCTGCAGTGAGGCAAGGTAATTCTCGGTGAGGTAGCCGCCGAAATAGGCAGGATCATCCGAGTTGACCGTGACGCAGAGATTGGCTTCGAGAAGCTGTTTGAGGTTATGGGAGGCCATGGCTGGAAAAACACATAGCTTAATGTTTGACAGCGGGCAAACGGTGAGTGGCATGCCGGAGTCGGACAGACGTTTTACAAGGGCGGCATCCTCAAGACAACGGACCCCGTGATCGATGCGTGACACCTCCAGCAGGTCGAGTGCTTGGCGAATATAGTCGGGTGGTCCTTCCTCGCCTGCATGGGCAACGGTCAGGAGCCCTTCTGCCCGAGCCTTTTCGAATACACGTGCAAATTTCTCAGGGGGGTTGTTTTGCTCGGAGGAGTCCAGCCCCACGGCAATAAACTGTTCTTTATAGGGTAAGGCTTCTTCCAGGGTCTCAAATGCGGCTTCTTCGCTCAGATGGCGAAGAAAACACAGAATCAGGTGCGATGAGATTCCCAATTGGGTCTTGGCTTGATTCAGTGCATCGGTGATTCCGGTAATCACGGTTTTAAAGGGTACACCCCGATCGGTATGGGTTTGGGGATCAAAGAAGATTTCCACATGGCGCACGTTCTCTTGAGCCACCCGGGTCAAATAGGCCCAGGTCAGATCAAAAAAGTCCTGGTGATGGAGCAGTACCTGGGCCCCTTCATAATAGATGTCCAAAAAGGATTGGAGGTTATGAAACTGATAAGCTTGACGAACTTCCTCAACTGACTGAAATCGCAGGGCAATTCCGTTGCGCTGGGCAATCGAAAACATCAACTCCGGTTCCAGGGTTCCTTCAATATGAAGATGCAACTCTGCTTTGGGCGCTTGGCGAATGATCGATTCCAGGGGGGGGGGTGTATCGGCCATTAGCGTCATAATCTCCTTTGTTTCGTGGTGAATACAAGCAGGCCTTTATCGTCCGACTTCCAGGACGACATCGCCATGGATGCGACATTGACAGGATAAACGGTCATTGGGGTCGAGGTAGAAGACGGCTTCCTCAACAACGGTTTTGGGGCATATGTTTTCCATCCCCTGAAGGACGGTAACCACACAACTGCAACAGGCTCCGTTGCCGCCACAGCGATCATGGACATTGATGTCCAGTAGATGTGCCGCCTCTCGCAGCGTGGTTTCACCGTCAATTTCAATTTCCAGGTTTTGGGGTGTAAAACGGACTTTGGGCATGAGTCTAATGGTTTGTTGCTCTGTAAATATCGTGCTTTTCATTGTATCGGATCGCCGCCTTTGGGACAAAAAGAAAAAACCGAAGGGGTGACCTTCGGTAGGGTAATGTGTGTGTGTTGTCAGACATGGGGTTTGTGGGAAACTTTTAAAAAGCGGATTCGTAGAAGGTGATAACAGGCGGTTGACCATTGTTCTGGTGAACAACCGTAATCACGTCAAACGACACTTGATTGTATTGAAAATCTGGCTGCGTAGCGAGGTACGCTTCTGCTAAAATCCTGATTTTCTCTTGCTTTACTGGCGTTATTGCCTCATGTGCTTCTCCATACTTCGTATTTCGACGTGTCTTCACTTCTACAAATTTAAGGGTTAACGTTTTCGGGGAATACGCAATGATATCTATTTCGCCAAACTGACCGTATCTCCAATTACACTGAAGGATTTCGAACCCAGCTTGTTCTAGGAATACCCTTGCGAGGGATTCACCGTGTTGACCTAATTGACGAGACTTCACTCTGGCCTTAACAACACAAACACTACAATGGTTATTGTAACGTTTAAGCGTTAAAGGTTTTGAACGAAGAGTCAATGTTTTTGTTGATAACCTTTTGAACCGCTTCAATCTCTGTCTGAACTGCCTGACGTTGGGTGTCCACACGACGTAAGTTCATTTCGAGAGCCTTATCCAGCGTCTGAATCGCTGCAATTCTCGCTTGGATAGCGATAGCCGCAGGGGATTCAGGTTCAAGGTTAGCACTAATCGTAAACAGAGCGCCAGTGACGTTGGCCAGGGACATACGAGCTTGGTTAATGAACTGCCCCTGCAATTCCAAGTCACTCTTACGAGCTGTTAGGATTAGATATCTGGCTTGACTTGCTGCAAAACCCACTTCTCTATTCTCCTATTTATTCTTCTCGAATGAGTTACAAGTGACTTACATAATATATATAAAACATTCAAAATAACCGGATTGCTCAAAACGGTCCAAATTGATCTCAAACTGTAATAATTCTTAAAAAACAATCAAAAGATAAGGGAAACTTAATGATTTCCCGGGCAATATCCGTGTTGCGGCCTTATACGGCTGCCATTTGAGCCCTTTTCGAAGGGCGAAAATCCGGGTTTTGGGACAGAATATTATCTTTTCATTAGGATTTCTAAAGGATAGATCGATGACCTTACCCCCTCAAGGACGAGTCCGGTAAGTTGAGCCATCCCGAATCAATCCCTGTGGATGGGGCTTGTAGCAAGGGAATTTGGCTTCCTTGAAAGGAAGGTGTGCCTAACAGCCAAGCAAAAGGGACTGGTTAAATGATTTGTGTCCCATCCGGCACGCCGTGATCGCCAAAGCTAAGCCGGATAACGCTTAATATGCTTTCTATTAGCTCTTCCTGACTTTGGAACTCTTCTTGCGGACTGTCATGAAGAATGTCAGCCAAAACCATGGACTCTGTCTGGGACCATTGGATTTCCAGCGGCCCGATATGTCTCATCAATTCAGGCTTGCGGGCCGGGAAGCGAACTTGGGCCAAGGCGTCGTTTAAGCTATCCAGATTGCTGGTAAGGTTTGGCTCAGCCGTATCGGGTTGAGTTAATTTGGGTTCGTCTTGTTTTGACTTGGCCATGGTGTCTCCCCCCTGTTTTGAGCACTTCGCTGTCCAGACTGTCTCTCTCGGACGTTCTGGTCTTTGATTACTTTACCCTACCTGGCGGGGGTGGGTGTATTCACTGAAAGACGGATCACCCCGGAGGGTTCTTTTTCCTATTCTTTTCTATATAGGATGGCGGCGATGTCCCGACACGAAAAAAATCCCTGTGATGTTGCCGTCACAGGGATAGGGATTTTTCCCTACAATCGTACATTGGCTATGGGTTAAGTTAAAGCGAAAATGAGTAGTAACTGCTACTTAGCCCCAAGATTGCAGGGAAACAACATAGCTCGTGTATTGCCGCCCCAAAGTAGGGGGCGGGTTTCGGTTCTAAGCTTCCGTCCAGAGGCGCTGGTTGCTGTTGGGTGCGCCAGTCAAAAGGTTACCGCTGATCCCACCACCAAAGCTGCTGGCCGTGTCATTGGAGACCCCGTTAAAGCTATTGCTTGGAGGGAAGGTGGTTTTCATTACGTTTGCTGAACCGCCCATTGCGCTCATACTGCATGCCATTGGTAGACTCCTTTTCTTGTTTCCTACTAACCTAACTGAAACGTTATATTCTTATAATAATGAATTGTTGAAACAAGAAGTGTCTTCTGGCCTACAAATTTAAAAAGAAAATAAAAAAACGTGGTGGCGTGGGTTGCATCTTTGCCCGAAAAGCCTCAAGGCATGGGCCATTTGCCTATTGTTACGGTTTCTGGAAGTGAACATTTATGCCTGTAATTTTCCAGGTGCCACAGGGGGGCTGGACAAAAAAGAAAAACCCTATGGAAGTCATAGGGTTAACAATCGTACATTGGCTATGGATAAGTCGTTAAGAGTAAGATCGATTTAGCGTGTTTTCTGTGAGAGTAGAGTTTCGATACTTTTATTATGTCAAATTGATGTGTTGCTTTCTGTCGGGTAGCCAACAAATTTGTTCAGCGGACTCAAATTCGTCTTCGGAGTTTATCCGAAGCGTCTGAAACCCTTTTTAGATCTGGGTTTGAGGTGGTTTACATTTCGCAATCATCCTGCTCTCCAAGCGCGTTCCTCTAAAGGACGGACAAAAAAAAGAAACCCTATGGTGAGCATAGGGCGAGACAATCGTACATTGGCTATGGATAAGTCGTTATGAGAGAGAGGTTTAGAGTTTTGGTCTGAAGAGATGTGTTGAGTTTCGATACTTTTATTATGTCAAATTGATGTGTTACTTTCTGTCGGGTAGCTGACAAATTCGACGGACTCCTCGGGTAATCCTGAAAAAACCGCCTAAATGCTCTCCACGAGAGGCAAAAAGGCGGTTTACAAAAGTTAAAGATTGAAGGCTTACAGCGAAATCAAGCCCGTCTGTTATTTGAAATAGGCGCTGACTTGCTTGTCTTCAGCATAACAGCTCCCGTTCCAGCGATAGACATAGATCGGGTGGTAAGGGTCTTTGTCAAACTGGCGAACCACAATTTCCATCTTGCCGTCGCCATCAATGTCTTCGGTAATATGGGGGCCTTTGTGGGATTTCAGTTCCCCGATCACCTGGTTTTTCCCGTTGAGAATACGAACCTCATAGGGGGCGTTGGGCGTGCCGGTTAAAAAGAAATTGATGGAATCGGTCGTGCCGTCCTGATCCAAATCCAGCGATTTACTGGTTTTCAGTTGGTTCCAGTTGACGGGTGTCGAACTGAAGGAGCATGTCTGCGCAACTTCCGGGGGACGAGATGTCGCGGTTGTTGTACTCTGGTCCGACTCTACCGTGTTGCCATCAGCCATGGACAAGGCCATCAGCGCACTATTGGGGCTGGATGACGTCGCACCGTAGGGAACATAAATGGTCGTCACGTCTTCATTAATTAAGCTGCTATAAGCTTCATAAGGCTTCAGTCCTTCCAAAATGCGCACATAGCTGGGCCATACACCGGGTTTCATATCATCGCGGTTAAAAATCAGGGCATCTTTCAGCTTGTAGCCCACATCCATCTTGCGGGTGGTCATGGCATCCGGCGGCGCGTTTTCAAAGATAATGTCCGTATCGACCTGGGCCAAGCCATAGGCCAGGCTGGTATAGGGGGAGCCGATTTTATCGTTGGCTTTTCTCAGGAAGAAAAGGCCGTTCTTATTGGCTTCCATCACCAGTTGGGCGTATCCATAGTCGAAAAACTTGATGGGGTCATTTTCATTGGTCAAATAGCGGGCTTTCAAAGCCTTCATCAGCTTTGCACGCTCTTCGGGAATCTGGCCATAGGCTGCATAGGCCCGTCGAAGGGTCTCCATATGCAGGAGCAGCGAATCGGTCGACGTCATAAACTCATAGGTTCCGTCTGCCGTTTGGACAGCCTGGTCCAGGCCTTCGGCTTGGGGGACACTGGACACTTCCAACGGAACTGTTCTAAGCAGCATGGGCTTTTCAGTAACCGTGGTTGACGTTGCTTCCAGTGCGACATCTTCAGCCTTGCCGGGTGCCAGGAGGGCTGTTGTTAATGTTAGCGCCAGCATGGAGGCAAAGGTGGTTTGCTTCATCCAACTCAGTGACCGGTTGTCCATAGAACACACTCCTCTAAAATCGCTTGCTTTTGGACTTACATGGCCCCATATCACCATATCGGGGCAGATTTGATTTTCTTTATCATGGCCTCTCTCTATATATAGAATAAAGGGAGGTCATTTGTCTGAAAGTCATCCGATCTCAATTATAAGGAAAAGCCTCAAATCGGGGGACGGGGGCGTAACGATCTTCAATGACGAGGTCGTTGGCAAGGAGGTTCCGATAGGGGGAATTTCCCCGACTCCGAACCGGCTTCACCGGGGAGACTGATCGAAGCCTTCATGGGGCGCCCTCTGCCATGGGCTGAGGACAGGAAAGTACCGCTAGACAAAGGATTTGTTTTCTGGCACAATAAACCAGCCTCGCCATACCCAACCCGATCGGGAGTGACCCCTGATCCGGAACTGCGATGAGACCGGGCTCGGTTTTTGCCCTCAAGAACCAAAGATGCGCCCCGCGCTGTGGTCGCCCACAGAAATCATAACGATGGTCTTGATCCTGTTTTTTGTTTTGGTTATGGTGTTGGTTCACACTGTATGGCACGGCGAATTTCGGTCGCTCGCCACACCAGTTACGAAAACGTAAGAAGCTACAGAGTCAAAACGTAACGAACACGGTACGAAATAAGTAAAGAAAGCTGAGAAAGTACAGAAAGCATGGCACGGATTGTTGGTGTAGATCTTCCACGTAACAAGAAGCTTTTATGGGCTTTGACCTATATTTACGGCATTGGCCTGACAAGCAGCAAAAAGATTTTAGAAGCCACCGGCATTGACCCGGACAAGCGTACAGATGATCTGACCGAGGATGATATCAACCGTCTGCGGGAAGAAATCGAAAAGAACTACCAGGTCGAAGGGGATCTGCGGCGTAAAGTGGGGATGGACATCAAGCGTCTCCAGGAGATCAACTGTTATCGCGGTCAGCGTCACCGCAGAGGTCTGCCGTGTCGTGGTCAGCGCACCAAGACGAATGCCAAGACTCGTCGTGGTAGAAAAGCTGGCAGCCCCATCAAGAAAAAAGCCGGTTAATGCGTAGACAAGCTTAAGCACAGTGGAGAAAGCGTAATTTACTATGGCCAAACAACAAAAAGACAAAGGCAAAGTCAAACGTAAAGAGAAAAAGAATGTGCTCCAAGGCGTGGTGCACATTCAGTCCACGTTTAACAACAGTATTGTGACCTCGACCGACCCGCAAGGTAATGTCATTGCTTGGTCGAGTGCAGGGGCTTGTGGCTTCAAGGGTGCTCGCAAAGGCACACCGTTTGCCGCTCAGTCCGCCGCCGAAGACGTGGCCAAAAAGTCCGTCGAGCACGGTATGCGCTCGGTAAAAGTCTATGTCAGCGGACCGGGTGGCGGCCGTGAAACGGCTATCCGCGCCCTTCAGGTTGCTGGCTTGGAAATTACCTTAATCAAGGATGTGACCCCCATTCCGCACAACGGGTGCCGTCCTCCCAAACGTCGTCGAGTTTAAGCAGCAGAAATTGATAACAAGGAGAAGTACCCTTGGCACGCTATCGTAAATCAGTTTGCAAATTATG
Source organism: Vampirovibrionaceae bacterium NZW_1234 (assembly GCA_041697335.1). GTDB lineage: Bacteria > Cyanobacteriota > Vampirovibrionia > Vampirovibrionales > JAGQHJ01 > JBGUGD01. The sequence continues at coordinate 103,315 of JBGUGD010000001.1, forward strand.
CCGCAACGAGGGCATGAAGCTCTTCCTGAAAGGGGCTCGTTGCGAAACCAAATGTGCAATCGACAAGAAACCCTACGCCACCGGCCAACATGGTCAGGCTCGGAAAAAGCTCTCTGAATACGCCATTCAGTTGCGTGAAAAGCAAAAAGTTCGCCGTATGTATGGTGTTCAGGAAAAGCAATTCCGCAAGTACTACGAAAAAGCAACCCGGACCACTGGGGTTACCGGTACCATCATCTTCCAATTGTTGGAAGCTCGCTTGGATAACGTTCTTTACCGCTCCGGTCTGGTTCCTTCCCGTGCCCAAGCCCGTCAAATGATTGGCCATGGACACTTTCTGGTGAATGGACGCAAAGTCGATATCCCGTCGGTTCAGCTCAAGCCGGGTGACGTGATTACGCCCAAGGAAAAGAGCAAGGAACTGATCAAGCAACTTTCCGAAATTGCCACCACGGCCACCCCGCGCTGGTTGGATGTGGATAAGGACAATCTGGCCATTCGGGTGAATGCAAAAGTTGAACGGGAAGACGTGGATGCTACCCTCAAAGAAGCGCTGATCGTTGAATACTATTCACGGTAAGCGATATACTTTTGTTCTAGAACAGTTCTATCCGCCGGATAATTTTTAAGAGGAGTTTTAGCCCCCTATGGAACACCAACCCAACATTAAATGTGTCAACACAACCACCGATTCGGATGGTTCGATTTATGGCAAGTTTGTGATTGAACCGTTGGAAAGAGGCTACGGGACCACTTTGGGTAACTCGTTGCGTCGGGTTCTTTTGTCCAGCTTGCCGGGTTCTGCCATTACGGCTGTTCGTATCGAAGGGGTCAGTCACGAGTTCACTACCATGCCTGGTGTCAAGGAAGACGTCATGGACATCATCCTCAATCTCAAAGGCATCGTGATCAAGAATCTGACCGAAGATACCCAATATCTTCGCATTGATGCCGATAAACCCGGCCCGGTGTTTGCAGGCGATATCAATTTGCCTGGTGATGTTCGTATCGTCAACCCCGATCGCTTGATCTGCACCTTGTCCGAGGGTGGCAGCTTCCATGCCGATCTGACCGTTGAAAACGGCAAAGGCTATGTTCCGGCCAACACCAGCGGTAACCTCCCGGTTGATGTATTGCCCATTGACGGTGTCTTTATGCCCATCCGCCGGGTTGCCTACACCGTGGAAGATACCCGGGTCGGCCAGCGCACCGATTATGACAAACTGATTCTGGAAGTCTGGTCCAACGGCAGCATCGAAGTGGCTGAAGCCCTGAGCCGTGCTGCAAACCTGCTCATCGAGCACATGTTGCCTCTGGCCTCTTTGTCCGGTATTCCCAAGCTGGTGGCTCAACCTCAGCCTGAAGAAACCGAGACGGAGACCAAGGCGCCCAATATCACCGTCGAAGATCTGGAATTGTCCGTGCGTGCCTTCAACTGCTTGAAGCGGGCCAATATCAATTCCATCAGCGAGTTGCTCAACAAGTCCGAAAACGACTTGCTCAACATTAAAAACTTCGGCAAGAAGTCCGCTGACGAGGTGATTGAGCGCTTAAGAGCCTTTGGTTTGGATCTGAAGCCCAATCCGGAAGAATCGGAACTGATTTCGTAAGAAGGAAAGAATAAACTCCAAAAGGACTATCGATCATGAGACACAGATGTAAACGTCATCACCTGTCCAAAGCGGCTGACCAGCGCAATGCGCTGATCCGGACTTTGGCAACCAGCTTTATCAAGCACAATGAGATTGTCACCACGCTGCCTCGGGCCAAAGCGCTTAAAGAAACCGTGGAGCAGCTCATTACCCTAGGTAAGCAAGGTGATGTTCACGCTATGCGTCAAGCTGCTCGGCATGTCTACAACCAGCCGACGGGCGAGCTCATGACCACGGACAACGGAAAGACCATCTCCCAGACGGTATTGCGTAAGCTCTTCTCCGAAATCGCTCCCAAGTTCCAGGGGCGTAAGGGTGGATACACTCGTGTGGTGAAGCTTCCTCCCCGTCGTGGTGATGCCGCTCCGATGGCCCTCATTCAGCTGGTCGATTAGGGATTTTTTCCCTTTCTGGGACCAGGCATGATGACGGACATTCACTCTCAAAGTATCGACACCCAGCAGCAGCGCATTGCACTGCTGCTGGAGTATTTTGGCCCGGCTTTTTCGGGGGCGGCCCGACAGATTGAAGCCTATACGGTTCAAGGCGCTTTGGAAAACACCTTGGCCAAGCTGAACATTCCGCATACCGGTGTGTGTCTCGCCGGGCGTACGGATGCCGGCGTGCATGCCAAGGGTCAGGTGGTTCATTTCGATATTCCCTTTCAAGGCCTGAATCAGATTCCAAGCCTGAATCTTTCCTTAAATGCAAAGTTACCCCATACTATGTCTGTGAAGGATTCGGTGATTGTGCCTCTGTCGGAGGTCAAGAAGCAGAACTTTCATGCCACCGTGTCGGCCCAGTGGCGCTGGTATCAGTACCGCATCTTTAATCAGCCCCTGCGGTCCACCTGGAAGCGTCCCGATGCGGCCTGGGTTCGCTATCCGATGGATGTGGAGCGCATGGCTGAAGGGGCACGCTACTTCCTGGGTGAACATGACTTTGAGAGTTTCAAATGTCCTCGGACCGATAATATGAATAATGTTTGCAACGTCATCCACAGCCGCCTGTATCGGGAAGATGAAAACTATATTGTCTTTGACATTGTGGCCAATCGGTTTGTTTACAAAATGGTCCGCAATCTGATGGGGCTGTTGATTCAGATTGGGCTTGATGATCGTCTCCAGCCGGAAGACATTCCCCAGATTATTGGATGCAAAGCCCGTCAGGATAGCTTTTCTACCGCACAACCCGAGGGTCTTTCCCTCATGGCGGTCCATTATCCCAAACCATGGGACTTTTTTCAGAACGATGTTTATGTTACAACTTTGAATCAGATAATACAGGAGTCCAGCAGTTATGAAAAAAACGTACTCCGCAAAGCCTCTTGAAGTAGAGCGTAAGTGGATCATCGTCGACGCTAAAGGCCAACGCCTTGGCCGTTTAGCCAGCACCGTGGCAACCTTGCTGCGTGGCAAGCATAAGCCCGAGTTCACCCCCCACGTGGATACCGGGGATTTTGTTATCGTCATTAACGCCAGTGATGTTGAAGTGACCGGCAACAAGGCGAATGATAAAAAATACTACCGCAACACCGGCTACCCGGGTGGTTTGCGGACGTTGACCTTTAAAGATTTCATGGCCAAGTCCCCTGAAAAGGTGATTGAGTTGGCCGTTTGGGGGATGATTCCTCACACTCGCCTGGGTCGTGATCAGATCCGCAAATTGCATGTGTATCCCGGTGCTGAGCACCCGCATCAAGCTCAACAGCCGGAACTCTACAGAGAATTGGAGGTCGTGAAATAACATGGATTACCCGCAAAAAGGAACCCGTGGTACGGGACGTCGTAAAACCGCTGTTGCTCGGGTACGTTTGGTCAAAGGCACCGGCAAGCTTCTGGTGAACAACCAAACCGGTGAAGATTATTTTGGCCAACGGGCTGCGTTGGTTACCCAAGCGGTTCAGCCCCTGGTGGTTGCCGGTGTTCGCGAGAAATACGATATTCTGGTCAAAGCCCATGGCGGCGGCAAAAGCGGTCAGTCTGGTGCTATCCGTCTCGGTGTGGCCCGTGCGCTGATCGAAGTGATGCCGGATCTGAACAAGTCCATCCGTGATGAAGGCTTCCTGACCCGTGACCCTCGCGTGAAAGAACGGAAAAAGTACGGTTTGCACAAAGCCCGCAAACGTCCTCAGTACTCCAAACGTTAATTTCTGCTGGGATTCAAAGACAACACACTGTATTATCCGATTCACAACCATCCTCTCACTCGAAGACCTCGGTGGGAGGATGGTTGCTTTAAGGATTGGAGCGGGTGAGAAGAAAGAGCGACCACTAGGCAAATGACATAAAAACGCTCGGATCTTTAGAGGCTCCGAGCGTTGGGTTTTTCAAATGATAGGGGCGTGTCGTTAAACAATTCTGTCGAATTGCGGTTCAAGGTTGCGAGAGACCACCCCAAATTGTCCGACAAGCGGCTTTCCTTTAAGGGCGGCCAATTCCTTGATCTGGGTGGTATCAATCCGGAAGGCATCATCGGATGCCAACGCCGTATCCGGATCCAACGCGCCTTTTAAGAGCTCGACCCCCGGTAATTGGAGCAAGGCTTTCAGGAGGGTTCGTTTCTCCGGTTCCGTATGGGAGGCGGTGAGCAGTAAGACTTTGGGGTCGCTGGAAGGCGGATCTGTTTTTCGGCGACCATACCCCACAAACAAGGTCGGATGGTCTAACATCTGCTTCAGGAGGGTGGATTGTTTGGTGAAAAATGTTTCTAGAAACGTTTTCACAATGCTCCCTTCGGCTTTTTCAGCTGATGTGACTGCTGGAGCCTGTTCGGTCCGGTGCTCGTTCAGGAGTTCTGCCTTAAGTCGAGCCAGGGCCTCTTGGGTGTTCGATGAATCACTAGAGAACTTCAGAGGCTGTTTCGCTGCCCTGGTTGGCAGATACGGTTTAATTGCCAAAATTTTCATTGCTTTTAGAGACTCCCTTTCAACCACCACGGGTGTTTTCACCTCAAATGATATTTGGAAAGCAGCTGGTAAGCAATTAAAAATTGGCATTGGGCTTAAGATGTCCATACGTGAAGAATATGGGGGCAGAACGGTTTCTGACTAGGTCGCTTCCAAAATTACGAAATGTAACAAATGGATCGGCTTTAGGCATTTTTAAACCTTCTTAATTTTTTATTTACACATAGAGAAGAGATTACCTTGTTTTGCGAAGAAGGAGAGAGAAGACGTTATGTATTCGATGAATCCTTACGGTGGTGGTATCAGTCCCAACGTCGGAGGCTATGGCTTTCCGCAGTCACCGCGTAGCAGCTCGTCCTCCTCAAGCTATAACAATTACAGTCCTTCAGCAGTTTCGAATTATTCGAATTACAGCCCGTCTGCCTCATCGGCATACTCGAATTTTTCAAATTACAGCCCCACGGCGGTGAGTTCCAATTTCTCGCCGAACTACTCGCCGACGCTGAACCAGTATTTGCATAACGAAAACAAACCGATTTATTACAGCAATTCGACCAACTATTATGGTCAGGAGGGTACCCCGGTGTATAATCCCCCAATGTCGTATTCGCCGCCTGGCGGAAGCTATTATCAGGGCGGCACCTATAGCCCCAGCAGCAGTTATTATCAAGGTGGTAATTATCATGGTGGCAACTGGGCCTATGATAACAGCAATTACCACACCTCGGCTCAGCACAATAACTACAAGAGCGATTTCACCTTTGCCCCGCAAGTCACTCAAATCGGTGACCCCTGGGCTGCCCGTTTCCTGGGCCGTCCCAACGTATTTGGATTCAAATCCGTGGGTGACATTGCGTCCAACAATACCCGTCTCGGTGTTGGCGTCAACTCGGTGGGCGACATTAATTCCCGGAACATCTTCAATATCAATTCCGGCAACAATTTCATTAATGTCAGCAACCTGACCCAACCCCAGCCTACCCCATTTTACTGTCCACCCGGCTACTATACGCCGTTCTATCTGGACCCCACCCAGTATGCAGATTGTCCCCCCGAGTTGTTGCAATACCTAGGCCAATCCTTTGATAGTTACCGAGGAGCTTTCGGCGGCAGCCAAAATACCTCGACCAACAACTATAACCGGGTGTTACGCGATTTTACCGATGCCTAAAACCCGGCATCACCGGTGAACAAGTTACCTTCCTAATTAATCTGGCTCTGCTTAGCGGCAGGGCCCTTTTTATTTTTACGCCGGCAGATGCAGGCCCAGGTGTTGGGCGATGAGTGGAGCATCGGCGGGGAGGGTGTCTTTTTGGGCGTTGCCGAATTGAATGGCGTTGTCCGGGTCTTTCAGGCCATTGCCGGTCAGCACGCACGTCACCGTCGAACCGGGTTCAACGTAGCCGTTGGCGCAGGCTTGAAACAGCCCGGCCACGCTGGCGGCGCTCGCAGGCTCACAGAAAATGCCTTCTTTGGAAGCCAGGAACTGATAGGCGTAAACGATTTCGTCATCGGTCACATCATCAATCCGCCCGCCGGATTCGTCCCGGGCGTTGACGGCCCCTTGCCAGCTGGTGGGATTGCCAATGCGAATGGCCGTGGCCAACGTTTCGGGGTTATCGATTTTTTCACCCCGCACAATGGCCGCCGACCCGGTGGCTTCGTAGCCGAACATTTTGGGCAGGCTATCGATTTTGCCCGCATCCTTATAGGCCTTATACCCGGCCCAATAGGCGGTAATGTTCCCGGCATTGCCTACGGGAATAAAATGATAGTCGGGGGCTCGGCCCTCGAGCTGGTCACAGATCTCAAAAGCCCCTGTGCGCTGCCCGAGGAGGCGATAAGGATTGATGGAGTTGACGATGGCCACATTGGTGGCCTGCCCGAGGATTTTGACCACATCCAGGGCCTGGTCGAAATTGCCGGCAATTTCCACAATGCGGGCCCCGTACAAAATGGCTTGCGACAGTTTGCCCATGGCAACCTTGCCCTGAGGTAGCACAATCAGGGTCTCAAGCCCGGCCCGAGTGCCGTAGGCGGCCGCAGAGGCACTGGTGTTACCGGTGCTGGCGCAGATAATATGGGTATAACCCTCAGCCTTGGCTCTGGAGACGGCATAGGTCATCCCTCGGTCCTTGAAGCTCCCGGTGGGGTTCAGGCCTTCGAATTTGAGATAGACTTTTAAACCGGGGACTCCGGCCTGTTTCGCCACGGCTGGGGCGGGAATCAGCGGGGTATTGCCTTCGTTTAAGGAGACAATGGGAAACGTGTCGTCAAAGTCAAAAAAGGACCGATAGCGGCTTAAAATGCCCTGGCTCATGGATGGAAAACCCTCAAAACAGTTGCAATGGTTTGTGTGGTGGATTGGTTCCGGATTTGCTCAAGTGCGGCCTGCATGGCGCTTTCCTGCACATCATGGGTAATCAGTACAATTGTCGCCGAGCCGGTCTTGGGGTCGGTGCCTTTTTGCATAATGGCATCCAGGCTGACGTTATGGTCGCCGCAGGCTTTGCCCAGATTGCCGATGACCCCGGATTCATCTTCGGCTTCCAGGCGGATGTAGTAAGCGTTTCGGGTTTCGGAGACGGGAATGAGCTTGCTTTGGGCTTCCAAGGAAAGGTTCATACCCGCCACGGAGTGTTGGCCGGTTCTCAATGCATTGGCAATCAAGAGGACATCACCCGAAACGGCACTGGCGGTAGGTAATTCTCCAGCGCCTTTGCCGTAAAACATTACATCACCCACCGCATCGCCTTGAACAAAGATGGCGTTGTTTTCAAACAGAACCTTGGCCAGGGGGTGCTCCGAGGGAATCAACATCGGGTGAACCCGAATGTCGATGGCTTCGCCATTTTCGGAACGGGCCATGGCAATCAGACGAATGGTATAGCCCAAGGTCCGGGCCATCTCGATGTCTACCGGCCCAATGGTCGAAATGCCTTCGGCATGAATGCCGCTTTGTGCGACCTGGCGCTGGTAGGCAATGGAGGCCAGGATGCCGATTTTACAGGCCGCATCGTGGCCTTCCACATCGGCGGTGGGGTCGGCTTCGGCAAAGCCTAAATCCTGGGCTTCCTTGAGGGCCGCCTGAAAATCCAGCCCGGCCTGTTCCATGCGGGTCAGAATATAATTGGTGGTGCCGTTTAAAATGCCGGCAATCTGGCGGATCTGGTTCCCGGCCAGGGAGGTTTTTAAAGGCGAAATAATGGGAATCCCACCGGCAACCGCCGCTTCAAAGAACAGATTGACGCCGTTTTGGGCGGCCAATGCGAACAGCTCCGGCCCATAGTTGGCAATAACCACCTTGTTGGCCGTGACCACATGTTTTTTATTTTCCAGGGCCTGGCGAATCACTTGGTAAGGATGCTCTTTGCCCCCCATGACTTCTACAACGATATCAATGTCCGGATTGTTGATCACATCGGCCACATCATCGGAAATAATTTCGGTCGGCACGGTTTCCAGCGAGCGTTTTTTATCCAGGTTCTTGACCACAATGCGGGAAACGTGGGTGAAGGGGCAACGGGTCAGCAATTTGTAGACGCCGGTGCCCACAGTGCCAAGACCCAGCAATCCAACATTGATGACGGGCTTGCCCGCATTGTGGGCGGCATCGGGTTTATGGGCATCTTGTGTCAACATGGGGGACAGTCCTTCTGGTTGGTTACTCAACGGGTTTGACGTTTGCTATCACCAGGTCGGGCCCAGCGAAAAGGGCACATGGGCCGTTGCCAGAGCGGTGACGCTGATATCGGGGGAAACTTTCTGGAAGGCTTTGACGGCCTCGCTGAGGGTGGCGCCGGTGGTCATCAAATCATCCATGATCAGAATCCGGGACTTGGGCTGGAGTCGTTGGGCCAAGGCTGGATGCACTTCTAAGGCGCCCTGGATATTCTGGCGGCGTTTGCGGCGGTGATAGATGGTGTGTTGGGCCTGAATAGGATGACGCCATTGAAGGCCGTTTTCCAGAAAGTCATAGCCGAAATGGCTGGCCAATGGGCGTGCCAACAGGGGCAATTGAGCGAGGGCGGAGTCTGCATGCGGCGGAATCATGACCACCGTCCACCCGGATTGCTGGGCCTGCGGGAGTTGCTGCCAATAATGCAACAAGATCTGGGACAAGGGAAACCCCAGCTCGGCTTGGTTGTTGAATTTTAATTGATATAAGAGCCGCTTGAGCCGGAAGGGAAACTCGCAGGCGGTATAAATAGGGGCCTTGGAGACCGTCATAATGGGGACGGCGTGACGCACCATCAGCTGTTGTTCACAGGTGGGGCAGATGAACCCCGGCATTTTGGGAGGCATACTGTCACGGCAAACAGGGCAAAGCGCATCCGTCAGGGCCAGTCTCAGTCTATCCAATAAGAAGCCAAAAGGTTTGACAGCCATCCATCCAATACCACTCAAAAAAACCGGATGCCATAGTCATAACACTCATTTTGAGCAGAATCAACCTTGTGTTAACTCCTGGCCAGTCCGATGCTTTGGCCGATTCTTGGCCCTCGGCAACCGGGGAATCCCGGGGGCGGGACTCCGGTTTTTGATCCCGGTTGCATTTTTTACAAATCCGCATACGCTTTCTCTAACAGGATTGTCGAGAGAGAATGAGTAGCCTGGTGGAGCATGTGTGTTATGCGAGAAAGCGGATTCATGGATCTGTTGAAAGCCCTGGTGACGTGCAGTCATGCCCGGGCCAATGCGGTTGAAGGCAAAACGTTTTGCCCGGACTGTGGGCAGGGGGTGGTGTTTCGGTGGGTTGTTCTTAAATGTGTCGGCTGCGGGCAACGACGATCGGCTTGCTATCGGTTTCGTCAGGTAGCCCCTGTCGATCTGTGTTGCCGCTTTTGCGGTGATCCGTCCTGGGAGGCTCGGGTGTTGGTGGATCCGGAATATTATCAGCTTCGCTATGCCCTGCTCCAATATGAGCCGGATCCGGAGGAAGCCGCTGGACGACCCGACTGGGGGTATGGGGTGCTTGTGTCCTTGATAGCGCGTTTGTGGGCATGGCTGGATCCCTCGCCAACACAATCCCCACCCCTGTTGTGTCCTTCCTCACCTCTGTCCTGAGGTGGCGGATGGGGGCAGCATCATAAATGGATGTTGTTTGTAGCGAAAACATCGGTTTTGCTTGAATTCAGGCCATGCCTTCGGCAGTGAATGGGATGAGGAATGTGTCAAAGCGTAAAATTTTTTAAAAGCCTGACTGAGCTGCTTTGAATCCCTTGACAAGCGTCGTGATGCGATGAGCGATGGCTCTTGATCACAGGCCATGGTGAATGCAGCGACCAACTGTCAATACTACATCGAGTAGTATTTGTGGAGGTAGGCTAGATTGAGAAATAGACGTTGATTTTTTAAAAGTGCTTTCCATATACTGGTAGGAACAAAATTTGAGAGTTATTCAGAGATCAATTGAGAGATAGGTAGTTTATCTATTTCAATTTGGAAGCGGAGGTTTTCTCACGGATATGAAAATGAACTTGAAGCAAGGCGACCTCGAAAATATTATTCTTAATGCTCTGTGGGATCTGGAAACGGATGGGCGCACCAAGATTTTCGTGGGAGACATTCAAGAGAAGATTAAACAGGACCGGGCCGATTCCAGAGAATGGGCCTACACCACGGTTAAAACCGTCCTGGATCGCCTCGTGGATAAAGAAATCGCCTTCCGTGAAAAAGACGGTAAAAAATATCTCTATCGCTCGGTTCTCAAACGCGATGAAGCCGGCACCCTGGCATTAACCAAGCTGATTCGCCAGTATTTCCGCAACGATGTGAGCAACCTTGAAGCCTGCCTCGATCGCATTCGCCACACCTTTGAACCGGTGAAGCCTTTTGCCTCCAAGCCGGTTGCTCCCTCGCTAGAAGAAGTTCTGGCCCCCATTCCCGCTGCCTCCGTTGAGACCCGAGTTGCTGAGCCGGCGATTTCTTAAGGCCGCTATTTTTTCAGGTACGAAATTAAATTTTTCACAATCGCTTTGTGTTCTGGTGAATGCAGATTCTGCATGAAGGCTGGATCGTTTTCTGCCTTGCTCACCAAGCTGCGCTGGGCCTGAGCCGCGTTGACCTGGGCAATAAATTGCTGGAACTGGGCCGGATCTTTGGCAATGGTTTTGGTTAATTCCTGATACTCTTCCCAGGTGAGGCCCTTGGCGGCCAGAATTTGTTTGATCTGACCTTCCGAGCGCAGGGATGAAGGCGTATAGTATGTTGGCTTTAAGACGGCCGATAATTCTTCGACGTTGGTGTTGCCATTAAAGCTTTCCAACAAGAGATTAACGGCTTGGTTTTTGCCACCGCCACCGTGATAGGACACGGTTTGTGTGGTGCTTTGAAACAGGTCCGGATAAATGTCGGCGTAAGCCTTCATTTTTTCCGGAGAAACCCCCATCGCCCAAGATTGGGCGATGATTAACACACTGAACCCTACCGACATGACACTTTTGCCAATCCAGCCTGTCATCATCCAGCCATTTCCTTCTAGCGTTTGCTCAATGAAGATATAGCCCGTATCGGACGGACGTTTGCAAAACTTCAGTAATCCTGACTCCCTGATCACAATTTGTAACATGTTTCAAGTCCGTGCGATTGCTCGTCTGGGCGATTTTTCCAGGGCCTGGGAGCCCTTTGGAGAGACAGTGCTGACTGGGGTCGTGATTATTGAGATGTGGGGGTGGATGTGGACAAGGGAAAAAGGGTTGGCTTGGAGCGGCAACGAAACCCCATGTGAGGCAATTTCACCGTGCGGACAATTTGTCCGCACGGTGATTTTCAGACCGGCATGGTTTTCAGAGGGGGTATTGGCGTGTAAGGTATCGAGTTGGGGCATTCTTGAAACCTTCTTGATAGGATTTTAGTGTTATTATTCCCACTGGGTAATGTTTTTAAACGTGTATTTTGGGTAAATTAGCCTTTATATAAGCTTTTTTCCTGATTTGTTTGTGAAATTGCTTTTAAAAGTGGTGTCTTCGCCCAGGGTAATCCAACGGATTTGCGTTGCCGATCCATTGGGAATACACCGTTGGGCGGTTGGAGTGATAATGGCGATAAGCCTCTTGTGGAGGGCGTTTTTAAGATTTACTTAATGCAACATCGGCGTGTTTTTTGTTTTTAATTTATTACAGTCTTTAGAAGGACAAGTTGTCTGGCTTGCGGACTGTTCCAGTTGCAGTTTTTGGAGGATCGTCCTTTCGTACAAGGTTATGTGTGTGCGCGAAAATAATGCGTGTGTGCGTCTTACGTGCTTTCCCAAAAAGTCCAGGCCGATTTTTCGAGCTTGTGAGTTTATCCGGTTTTTTCTCTAATCAATAAGGTTATGGACCGAGCATCTGGGGTAATAAGGCCGTGTGCCAACATTTTCCTGGATGTGCATGAGATTGAAACAGAAACAGAATAGGTGCTTTCGCCTTCTGCAGGCCGCCATGTCCATCGGCATCCGCCCTGGGCAGGCTAACCGGCGGTGCGTTGTCAAGTGTGCTTTCTCCCCTGAAGTCACTGCTGAAGCCTACTGATTGCTGCTGAACTCTCATGCATTCGGCAGCTTTTTTTTGTCCTTTGTGTCATGAGGGTGTGGGGCAGCGTGATAGGTGTCAGTCAACGTTGATGACAATCTTTCCGAAATGTCGGCCACTTTGGAGGTACTCAAAGGCCGAAACAGCCTCTTCAAAGGGGAAGATTCGGTCGATGACGGGATGAATGGGGAGCTGGCTCAAGGCCTTGTTCATGGCTTCAAAAGAGGCTTTGGAGGCCACATAGATCCCCTGGAGCCGGATACGTTTCATCAGAACCGGTAGCACATTCAATTGGGATGCGGCACCGGAGAGGATGCCGATGACATGGATAGCTCCCTGATGGCGAACGGCATTCATCGAGAGGCTTAAGGTGTTGGCCCCACCCACCTCAATGACATGATCGACGCCCTGGCCTTCGGTCAGATCCAGCACGGCCCGATCCCATTGCGGCGTCGTGACATAGTTGAGGATCTCATCGGCTCCCAGGGTTTTGGCCCGAGCGAGCTTTTCGTCACTGCTCGACAGGAGAATTGTACGGGCCCCTATGGCCTTGGCCAATTGCAGTGCAAAGAGGGAGACCCCACCTGTACCTTGAATCAGCACGGTGTCACCGGGTTTAAGCTGACCTTCATCCACCAGGGCGCTCCAGGCCGTCAGGGCGGCTATGGGCAAGGTGGCCGCCTCCTGAAAATTCAGATGCTCAGGAATCGCCACGACACCGGTTTCCGGCAAAATGACATGCTCGGCCAGAAGGCCGTCCAATGGTCCTCCCAAGGTGGCTTTGGCTTTCTCCCGGGTGAGCCCGCCCTCGAACCAGCGCTGGGCGAATAGCCCCATGACCCGATCGCCCACCTTGACCTGGCTCACGCCAGGGCCTACGGCGTCAATGACACCCGCACCATCCGAGACCGGAATCAGGGGGAGAGGTTGTTTCGGGTTGTAGAGACCTTGAACCATCAGCAGATCCCGGTAATTAAGCGAAGTGGCTTTGACCTGGACCCGAACTTCGCCAGGCCCGGGACTGGGGGTGGGGCGTTCAGTTATGGCCAGTGCGTCCAACCCAAAGGCGTGTTGCAGTTCCCAGACGCGCATCAGCAGAATTCCTTTTCCGATTCTTGATAATGCGACTAGCTTATCACTGCTTGCCCGCTTTGTCAGTGGATGGATACTGATACCGGATTCACACCAAACACGGGGCGTGTAGCGATGATGACAACCTCGTGTTATTTGTGTTGATAACGGATTCGGCCAGGCTCAAAACATTCGAATTTGGATATTCAAGGACTGGCGTGGACTATTCCATGGGGATTCTTGTCTTGGGGGATTCTCATCCTGAGGTTTGGGAGCGGTTTGAATCCCCTAACAATTGGGCGAGGCGTTGTTCGAGCTTAAGCCAGTCTCCTGCAAGCTGGAGCAGGCCTGACACGCGTGATCCGATCGGCCTCGGTTGTCTCGGCTGAGAATCGGCCCGTTGTCCTCCAATACCAGAGTCTTGGTCAGTAAAGCGCTGGCCTTGCCTTTCTGACAGTCTTTGGGAGGAGTTGGAATTGCCTAACAACTGGGCGAGGCGTTGCTCGAGCTTAAGCCAGTCTCCTGCGAGCTGGAGCATGTTTGACACGCGTGATCCGATTTGCCTTGCTTGTCTCGGTCGAGAACCAGCCCGTTGCCCGGCAGGATCAGAGCCCTGTTCAGAAAAGAGCCGGCCCTGTGTTTGTGGCAGGCTTGGGGATGCGAATGGGTCAACCCGGGGTTGACTCAACAACCCCGGATTCGTTCTTTGCCAATTATTTTCAAGGCGTTGTTGTATCTCGAAATAATCCTGGACCTGGCCTAAAGCACGTGAGATGTTAAACCCTTGGGGGGTATACATATCCGAGGGGAAAAAGCCAGTTTGTGCTACGTCTTGAACAGCAGCCCAATTGCTGAGTTTTTCCAGCTCCCGGCTCAGGCGACCCCAGGGCGTCGATCCCATGAAGGAATTGTTGGCATTGCCAAACATGCGGGGCTCCTTCCATAGCTTATATCAATGTTTGGAAATAGACGGGAGATGATGTGCCAATTGCTTTCTAGGTCAATAATTCAGCTAATCCCTGAACGAGAGGGTTCTCGCCGCCGGGACGGCCGCCTTCACCTTGGCCGCCTTCGCCCATGATGCGCTCAAGTAAGCCGTTTAGAAGTTGACCCAGAATGCCTTCCGGTCCGTTGCCATTTCCGGCGCCACGGCCACCCCCGCCATTCTGGTTGGGAATCTGGTTTGGATCCATATTCTGCCGCAGGAACTGCCGGGCTTCGTCGTCATCCATTTCATCGGCCATATCTTCGGCCGTATCGCGATCGACGCCCATTTGTTGTTCCAGCACCCGGGCCACTTCGTCTTCCAGATCGTCGTCATCAATGTTATTGACGCGTTGCTCAATGGCATCCTGATCGATGCGATCCTGAAGCAGGGCGGCGGTTAGCTGGCGTAATGCCTGCATTTCCGCCTCCTGAGCGGCCTGGTTGTTATTGTTGGCCCGCCCTTGTCCGGCGTTGGCGTTGTTGTTGGCATTGCCGTTGCCTTGAACATTATTATTGTTGTTATTGGCATTGTTGTTATTGTTGGTGTTTTCTTCGGGCCCACCCATGCGGTCTTCCATGGCATCCAGACGGTTGTTCATCCGATCCATGCCCCGTTGCAGATTTTGGGCCATATCTTGCCATGCCGCAGCATTGTTTCCGTTAATTATGACGTTACCAGCCATTTGTCGCTCCTCACACGCGTAACTATCTTCTGCCACCGATATCGGTGTCATAAACACTAACGAACCTACATCCTAAGCGTATAAAAACAAACGTTAAAATTTTTTTGACAGCTTTTTTTAGAATTTTTTTCATCCACTTAAGACGGCTTAAGAATTGGGGGCATATGGGGAGGTCGGGGGGAGACGGGGCTCTGCCTGTTTTTTTTACACGTCTCTCACACGTTTCTCGCAGGGACAAAGGCGGGTTCTGCTATCAGTGTCGACTGTGGACGCATGGTCGGGTTATCAGGCTTGTTGGTGAGGGACCTGGCTGAGGCAGCTCACTTTTTTTGCCGCTACTCAGGAAATGCTTGACGTGCCCGAGTGGAGTTGTTATTTTGTGTAAGACTTGATTATGTCTTGTGCGTCCTTAGCTCAGCGGTAGAGCACTCCCCTTTTAAGGGATAGGTCCTGAGTTCGAATCTCAGAGGACGCATTTTCCCCTCCATATAAGGTTGTGTATGCGCCCCAATGAAGACGTTGTGGGTGCGTTTTTTTGCTTTTAAAGAACGTCGAGTGCCGGGGCGATGGGAGAAAAACTGTCGGGGTTGGCGCGATGCCAGTCTTTTCGAAAGCTCGCAGGAATTGGGTCTTTAAGCAGGCTATCGGGGGCAAGATAGTCATAAATGTAGCTTAAGGGGAGCACATGGGTTGGGCTGATGCGGCGTTGGATATGGAAAGGTTGAAGCTCCGAGGGGTGCGATAGTCCGGCTGCAGCGAGGATCTCCATAAAGGCATGGACCGTGCCGTCGTGGAAATTCTGGACCCGCCGCCATTTGTCTTCCACAACCAGGCCTTTGACCAGATCCGGATTTTGGGTGGCCACCCCGGTTGGGCAAGTGTTGGCATGGCACTGCAAGGCTTGAATACAGCCCAAGGCAAACATCATACCTCGGGCGGAATTGCACAAGTCGGCACCCATGGCGATTTTTGACGCGATATGAAACCCGGTGGTTACTTTGCCGCTGGCTATGAGGCGAATATGTTGGCGCAACCCACAGCCGACCAGGGCGCTATGAACAAAGGTCAAAGCGTCATCCAGGGGGGTGCCTACGGAATCGGAAAACTCCAGGGGAGCAGCCCCGGTTCCGCCTTCACCGCCATCGACGGTAATAAAATCAGGATAAATGCCTGTCTCCAGCATGGCTTTGCAGATGGCCAGAAACTCATGCCGATGGCCCAGGCACAGTTTGAAGCCGATGGGCTTGCCGTCGGACAGTGTGCGCAGGCGATCAATAAACAGCAACAACTCACGCGGTGTGGAAAAAGCCGAGTGCCACGGTGGGGACAGAACATCTTCTCCCATGGGCACCAGACGGATGGACGCAATCTCGGGTGTGATTTTTTCCTTGGGCAAAATCCCCCCGTGGCCGGGCTTGGCTCCCTGGGAGAGTTTGATCTCAATCATTTTAATTTGGGGCAGGGCGGCTTTTTCCTGGAAACGATCCGGGCAAAAGGCGCCGTCCGGGGTACGGCAGCTGAAATAGCCGGTGCCAATCTGCCAGATGAGATCCCCACCGGGCTCCAGGTGGTAAGGGCTGAGGCCCCCTTCGCCGGTGTTATGGGCAAACCCACCGGCTTTGGCGCCTTTATTCAAGGCCAGAACGGCATTTTTGCTGAGGGCACCATAACTCATGGCTGAAATATTGAAAATGGAGGCATCGTAAGGCTGGGTGCACTGAGGCCCCCCGACGCGAATGCGAAAGGGTTCCGTTGGCATGGGTTTTGGGCTTAGGGCGTGGTTGATCCATTCATAGCCGATGTCATAGACATTGCGCTTGGTGCCGAAGGGATGGGTGTTCAGATCTTTCTTGGCCCGTTGATAAATGTTGGCCCGTTTCACTCGATCGAAGGGGCGTCCGTCGATGTCGGATTCGATGAAATATTGGTTGATTTCCGGGCGAATGGATTCCAATAAATAACGCCCATGGCCCAGGATCGGGAAATTCCGGAGCACGGCATGGCGCTTTTGAAAGACATCATGAAGGCCTACGCCAATGAGCGGCAAGGCCAGAGCATAGGCAAAGCGAGCTGCCGGCCAGGCAATGGCCCACGTCTCGATGCTTAACAGGGAGATGGCCGATGCGAAATAAAAAATACGCCGGATGGGAATTTTCCCGAACACCGCTGCTCTGCTCCACACCTTAAGGACTGTTCCTTCAGTTTACGAAAGCGACCATGCAAGGGAATCCTTCTTTTGGTGGAGCCAGGGTGCAGCCAAATGGCTACGGTCTTAAGAATGACTTAAGAATTGGGGTAACAACAAGGGGGCAAATTATTGTTTTTATAACAGTATCTCATTGGTTGAAGAGACCGTGAACCGTGAATCGAAGAATCGGCACATCTAAATCCCCGTGCTGGTTTGAAATATCGGATATTGTGCTGGAGGAAACAATACAATGGCTTTTGGTAATCTTCGAGGTGTCCCTCAACGGCAACCCAGTGTCAACGGTGGCAACAACCCCATGATGCCTGACATGACCAATGGTGCCAATGGCAACAATTTAATGGCGCAGCTCATTAATAGTCCATCGGCCAACCCAGGAGCACGTCCTGCTGGCGATGGCCAGGCGCCCGGAGGCGGTAATGCCGGCATTGATCCGCGGCAGATGTTTCAGGATGTGCGTAGCTTTTTAACCGGTGGTGGTGGCTTGCCTGACTATCTGACCGGTGGGGCCCAAGGCGGCAACGCTGGGACGCCTACAAATCTGGGTGAGGGGCTGCGCGGCATTTTTGGCAATGGCTCGAATAACGGGGCCCAGACACCGGGTGCCGATGCGTTGGCTCAGCGGCCTGGTGGTCCCAATTTAGGCCAGAACCCCGGGCTTCAGGCCATGGGTGACATCTTTGATATGACTCGGCGCCTGGATCTGCAATCGGGGGCTTCCGGCATGTAATCGCTTGCTATGCCTGCTTTGAAGGCCTACTGGGGCTTTTTACCGGGTTTTCTGATCCATTTCCATCGGGCCTGGTGAGTCACCGGAAAATAGGGATTGACACGCTTTTTCGGTATTCTTGTGTCAGGTTGGGCTTGGGATCTTAATGAATCCCTAATGTTTGACCTGACACAAATTATTGCTTTGGGTGTTTTTATATAAACACAAGGTGAAAATAACTCACCGACTCCCAACTCTCTCTCTCGTTTCTCGTGTGTGTGATAAAAACCCCTTTTTTCATCCCGAATGAATGATGCCGGATAAGCCCATTATCGTGTGCATTGTTTTTCCCTGATAAATCAACCGTGTGTATGTGTGTGTGTTAAGGAGGTTCTCTGAAATGGTTATCGCTCGTCCAATCGGTGGTCGTCCCACGACCCCGCCCACTCGTCCTACGACGCCCCCCAGACCGACGACTCCCCCAACAACCCCGTCGCCAACCACGCCGCCCGTGACCGGGACTAGCAATAACGGCGACCGGACGTTGATGCTTCAGATTTTATTGCTCCTGTTGCAAATGATTATGAAAATGCAGCAGACCCCCCGCTTTCCCTTCGGTGCCGGCGGTGGTTATAACCGAGCCTTCGGTGGTGGTTTAAGCGCTGGCTCGGGAAGCAGTTCCTCTCCCCGGTTCCCGAATTCGCTGTTCCCCTCGTTCAGCAATTCGCCGACCCTGCCTTTGGCGCCGCAACGCTTGGATTCCCCATTTCGAAATACCGGTGACCTGACCCTGGATCGCTTAGTTGCGCCAGGCACCCCGGTGGCTCCCAATGACTATAACAGCACGGATTTTCTGACCGGCTTGAGCCAGTTTACCTCGCCATTCGGGCGACAGGTTGGGCCCAACACCACGCTGGAAGAAGCCCGAAATGCAACGCTGGCCGTACAATCCTACCTGCCCAGCAATATCAACAAGCAGCTGAACCTTGGATTGTTGCTCACCCAGTTGAATGCACGGGATCCTCAGCCTCTGGATCAACCGGAATACGCCCAGGCGCTGTTCGACCTGACGGGTAACATTGACCCTCAAACCCAGGCGCTGTTCAGAATCCCCGGTTTCTAGAATCAAGTTTTCGCTACCGTTACGAGTTCTCTTCTACAACAACACAACACAACAACACAACACAAATCAGGGTAAATGAGATTCCTATAGTGTGGGAATAATGGGCTGTGTCGGGAGGTTTGGCCACGTGCCAGGCCTCCCGACTTATTTATTACAGAAGGCTGGACAATACCATTGAGAGTAACGCTGCTTCTGGAAAAGGACGCTTTGGCGCCAAGGGCTGATTGTTTTCGGCCAAGGAGTGTCGTACACTGAAATGCAGTTTTTCGCACCGTAACTGAAGTTTGAATGATGACCGCCTCAAAGCCCGATCCGACTCCAAATTCTCCTCGCCCGGTGTCCGGGGGACCTTTGATGCCAGGGGCCTCTCCTTCCGGGGCTGGTATCTTGCCGCTCTTTGCTGAGACATTCCTGTTGGTGGGCCGGTACTTTATTATTGTTTACCCGGTGTTTCTGTATTTCATTCTGAGCAGTTTTCTGCTGCCCCACACGACACCGGATTTCAGCCATTGGGCCTGGTGGGTTGTCAGCTTGGGCCTGGTCGCCATTTTGTATATTTTCAAGGCCGGCTGGAGTCTGATGATGTACCGGGCCGTGAAAGAATGGCAGGTGTTTCAGCAACGCTTACTGCAAGGACCAGTTGCCGACGCGGATGAGCCGTTTCCGCTACCCATGATTCCTTTTTCCCTCCTAAAAGAGTTTATTCCCGGCATGGGACAATATGGCCTGACGTTTTTACTGGGCGGCATTCTTTGGGCGCTGTGCGTGATTACTCCCATCGGCCTGTTGGTTTGGGGAGCCTATCACTGGATTGGCAGTCCGGAGTTTATTTTGCCCTTGTATAACCAGAATACCCTCACG
The DNA here is from genome assembly GCA_041697335.1 of Vampirovibrionaceae bacterium NZW_1234. Taxonomy (GTDB): domain Bacteria; phylum Cyanobacteriota; class Vampirovibrionia; order Vampirovibrionales; family JAGQHJ01; genus JBGUGD01. Next base: position 123,026 of record JBGUGD010000001.1, read on the forward strand.
TTTCAAGACTTCCAGCAGTTTTGGGATCGCTTGCCGATGCATCAGAAAACCCAGTTGAGTCAATGGAACCTTGTCTCCATGGCGGCGATGGGGATTCTGTTCATCGTCAATGCCCTGACGCTGTATTGGCAACAATACGTGATTTTGAAAGACACCCATGCCTTTAAAGCCTTTTGGCTCAGTGCCCGGCGCGCCGTTCGGCACCCCTTCCAGACGGTCCTGATTCTGGTTTATTTCTGGACCTTTTACCTGTTTTTCTCCCTGGTCGGGAATATGTCTGATGTGTTGGCCTTTTTGGGTATCTTCCTGCTGATTCTGACCATGGTCTACTTTGGTCTGTTCCTGTTTTTGTATCTTCTGCGGATCGATGCCGAAGCAACCCCCTGAGGTTATTGTTGTTGCAGGCCCGACAGCCACGGGGAAGACCCGTGTGGGCGCAAGTATTGCCAAGCACTTGGGCTCCGAAGTCATTTCGGCGGATTCCCAATTGGTGTATCAGGAGCTGTCCATTGGTGTGGCCAAGCCCACGGCTGAGGAAATGCACGGGGTGGTCCACCACATGATCGATGTGGTTACTCCGACGGAGCAGTTTTCTGCGGGACAATATGCGGATATGGCTCGGCCTATTCTGGAACGATTGCTTTCGGAAGGGCGATCGCCTGTTGTTGTAGGTGGCACCGGGTTTTATATCCGAGCCTTGCTCCAGCCCGGCCATATTCCCCAGGTGCCTGTGGATGAGGCCTATCGGGCGCAGTTGCGAGACCGCCTGGCGGAGGAGGGACCCGAAGCCTTGTATCAGGAGCTGCTGGTGCGGGATCCCCAACGAGCGTCTCAATTGCATCCCAATGATACGGTTCGGGTGATCCGGGCGCTGGAGATTATTGAAGCGACCGGAAAGCCAGTGGAAGCCAGCCCCGTGGAACCTGTCTACCCTACGCGGGCCATTGGGCTTCGCTATGCCGATCGGGAGCGCCAGTGGGCCCAGATCAATCGGCGTCTGGAGGCCATGATGGCTGAAGGTTTTTTGGAAGAGGCCCGACAGGTGTATGGCCGCTACGGGTTTTGTGAAGCACTGCATAATGCCCATGGGTACCCAGAGCTGATTCAGGTCCTGGAAGGGCAACGCACTCTGGAGGATGCCATTGGCCAGATACAGATCAATATTCGCCAGTACAGCAAGCGCCAATTGACATGGTTTAATCGTTTTCCCGGTATTCAGTGGTATTGTGTCGACCAGATGGGGTTGGATGAAGTTGTTACGGATGTCGTTGCTTTATATCGTTGACCCGGGCAGGGGATCTTCCTTAAGATGACTGGTGTCGTAATTTTGTTGACTGTCTTGATTTGATTTTTTGTTTTCCGAGTTGTTTTGTTTGTAAGGAGCGATAGTGAGTTGGTCTGGCAGGAGCGCCCGTTTCATGTCTCTGAAGACACCCGGCTCCCGGTAACACAACCCTTGAAGGACATGACCTTTATTCACTGTCCCATGACGGTTGCCTTGCGTACTCGCACGCCGATTTACAAGGACTATGTCCTGTCCTCGGAACCCTATTTGCTGAATTAGGCTGGCGATGCCCTGCCCTTTAGTTGGGTTGGTGAGTCAGGATGCCTCCAGAATTTAAAAAAAAAGAAAGAGCAGGCTGTTTGGGAGAGGGCAGGGGATGTAACAGCGCTGCTCTTATTCTGCTTATTGTGCTGATAATCTGTGAGTGTTTGCGATAGCTTGAAGAGAGGGGATAGGTGTGTTATTTCCAGAGCCGTTTCCAGGCACTTGAGATTTTTTGCCCAACAGCCGATGCCGCATTGGAGACCTTTTCAGCGGCAGTGCTGACGGCATTGGAAATCTGGCTTGAGGAGACTTTGCCTACACCTGGAATAGTGGCTGTAACGCCTTCCTTGGTGCTGTAGCCGACACCGACTTCAACGCCCTTGATTTTGACCGAGGCGTCAACAAATTCGCCTCGCTCCTCAGACTTTCCGGCAGTGACGCCCACTTCGGCATTCAACTTCTTGCCCAGGCCGACTTCGACTTTGGCCTCGACCGACTTTTCGCCGGGCTTGTCGGTGACAATGACACTGGGACTGCAGCTGACCGGGCCAACTTTTCCTTCCACCTTGGCCCCGTATTTGCCGTCTTCGCCGGTGTATACTGTGGCGGCCCCGCCTACGGACGCATCGATTCCGGCGACACCGACTTTGCCGATGGCAGCGACTTCGGTTTTTTCTTTGCTGACGTTGGCGCCAAGTTTTGCGGAACCTTCCAACGGAACACCTTCAAATGTTGTGGTGCTTTTCACCTCGGCCATGGCGCCAACGCCGTCTTTGGCATTGCAGTTGGCTTTGGCACTTGCGCCCAAGGAGCCGGTCATGTCATAGCCGTTTACCTTGGCTTTCCAGTCCGCCCCGGCAGCAGCACCGGCCTTGGGGCCATCTGCGCCATTCGAGGCATAGGCCTCGGTGGTGATTTTTTCATCGTAATTTGTGACGTTGATCTTTTTTTCAGCAGGCTTCCTGTCCGAAGGAACTGCATGCAACGGCGCGCCATAGCTTTTCGCATATGGCTTTACCCCTGAGGATAAGCTCATACTATATAGCCTCCAATGTCCAGCCTAGTCGTAATATCTAAAGAAACGAGTAATATTTGTATTAATATAAAAATAATTATTGAAAGATTTTTGATAGCGGAATTCGGCTGAGTTAATTGTTATAAAAACAATCAATTGCTGGGCACTTTTGAAAAGAACCTGGTGGCGTGATTCGAGAAGTCTTTTGGATCGGATACCCAGTTTGAGGCACAGGTCTCTGAAATGCGAAGTTTTTTTAAGTATCCGTACTTTGTCTTACCTCTGGATTTGAGAAAGATATAAGCCGCGGCTGCACTCGTTTTGCACAGCCTGACCGCCTGGTCAGGTGAACCGATGAGGCGGGTGAGGGGCCTCTGGTTTTTTGTCGACATGATGAATTGAAAACATCGATTTTCAGCGTGCATCATAGGGAATGGTATACGGTGAAAACGCTTCAGCCTGATTGATAGTGGGCTGAGCCGTTCTGAAACTATTAATTAAGAGGAGGGTCTATGGTTCCGCATTCCAAAGATGAATTGCAACAACGTAAGGAAGAGCTTCAGAAAAACGCTGAGATTGCCTATACGCAAGTTCCAACCCAGGAAGAGATGCTGAATGGAGGCAAGCCCGTTGAAAAACCGGCCGATAAAGAAGAGAATCTGAAAAAAACCGAGAAGTCCCAGGAGACGGGGCACAAGCATCACGACCAGGCGTTAGCCCAGGATATTGATGAGGCGCTTTACGAAGCGGCGCAACAAGGCAATATTGGCGGTGATTAGGACTTGGGCTTGGGTTTTGCGCTTTTTTGCAGGGGACGATTTTGTTCGTCCAGTTCAAAAATCCAGCGTGATAAGGCATAGGCCGTGTTCAAAATAATAAGCGATACGCTGTCGCCAGGTTGAATATTAACTTCCTGTTTGTCCTCTTGACGTGTGGCTCGCTTAAAGCCTTCGCTGAGATCGGCATTGGCGGCTGTGTTCTCCGCATTGCTTGAACTGGTGGATGTTTCCTGAGCTGCTCCTCCCGAGTTCAAGAGCGACGTGTCAAAGATTGCCGCAGGCAGACCGTCTTTTGCCAACTGTTCGTTGGTCTTGTCTTTCAATATCGGAAGAATTGGGGCGGCAATTTTTTCATGAAACATCAAAACACCCACTTGCAAGGGCTCATACTGTGAGACCACGATTTTGAAACGGCCCAAGGTGTTGGTTTCCAGATACATGACGACCGACATATCACGTTCCTGGCCTTCTTCGCCGCCACTGCCGTCTTCAAAGGACAGGTCCATTTTCTGGGGTGGTACCAGGGGATAAATGGGCAGGTAAAGCAGTACGAGGGTTTCGGTCGCGTGCATGGGGGATTGCTTTATTTTCTCACTCATCTTGTCAAGGGTCTTCACCAGCTCGGCCACTTGCGGGCCACTTTGGGTTTGACTGATGGGAGAGGCCTGAAGGAGTTTCATGAGCTTGGATTTGGCTTCATCCGTATTTTTTCCCAGGAGCTTCTGCATCTCATCCAGGGGAATGGTTAATTCGTTGGCATTGTCTTGAATGACCTGTTTAAGTGTTTGTTTCAGGCTTTTTTTCAACGTTTCGGGCGTGGCTTCCAGGGCCATCATCATCAGTGTGGTCCGAAGCTCTTCGGGAAGCTTCATGGCATCTTTCAAAAAAGTTGCAACCTCATCGGCCGGAAGACGTACCGATTCATCGGCAAACAAAGCCGCCATGGTGAGCTTGGCAAGCTGTTGCTGCAACGTGGGAGGCCCTGTTGGAATGGGAGTGCTGGGAACGCCAATGTCGTTTGAACCGCCACTAATCAGTTGCTGCGCCTGGCTCAGCAAGTTTACAAGATTGAATTTGGGAAAACCGGCGTTTGACATCATCAGCCTCATCGCGCTCTTGTTCATTATCGACGGTAAAGCAGAAAACGTGAATTCCTGAAAAGAGCGACTCTGGGTATAATATATGCATGAAGTTGTTTTCCACTTATTTTTTGCTTGTGTTGGGTCTGGTCCTGGCCGTCAGTGCATTGGGCTGTCGTACCACCTTGCCTGAGAAGTCCACCGATCTGCTCCACTCGGTGCAGCAGCGGGATCAGATTATTGTGGGGACCAAATACGATTCGCCCCCTTTTGGGTATCTGGATAAAGATGGCCAGTTGAAGGGGCTGGAAGTGGAGCTGGCTCACGAAATTGCCAAGCGCCTTTTGGGTGATCCGAACAAAGTCAAGTTTGTTCAGGTGAACTCGTCCACTCGGGTTGCCGCCTTGAACGCTCGCCACGTGGACTTTGTCCTGGCAACAATGACGATTACTCCAGAGCGTAAACAAGTGGTGAATTTTACCGAGCCCTATTACAAATCGGCCCAGGCCATTATGGTTCGTGAAAATTCCGGTATTACCTCCATCAATGACTTGGCTGACAAGCGGGTGAACTATGTTATTGGGACCACCGGGGAAGCCAACCTGAAGAAAGTCTTGCCCAAGGCCAAACTTTTGGGCTTCAAGTCCAATACTGAAGCCTTTTCGGCCTTGAGTGCCGGGCGGGCAGATGCCTTTAGCCAGGACGATTCCATCTTATACGGTTTTCTTCATGAGCATTGTGATGTCAAAGTCTTACCGGATCGGATTTCCGAAGAGCCCTATGGCATTGCTTTTCGTAAGGACGCTCGCAGTAAGCCCTTACAGGATGCAATTCAAAAAATTCTGGACGATATGGCCAAAGAAGAATACCTTCAGGGGTTACGCCAAAAGTGGGTACGTCCGGCCCCTCCTACGGTCTGTGCTCTGTAGATTTGTGGCCTTGCTTGAAATCAAGATATCCGGTCCGTGTCTCTTTAAAGGCGCGTGGGGTTTGCGAAAGCTTGTTATAATGAAACTAGTTCCTGCAGAAGCAATTCCCCTGGCAGCATGAAGAGATAGCGTCGATGGATTTTGACATTTCGGTTTTACTGGACCAGCGGCAATTGATTGCCCAAGGTGTTGGCTATACCCTTGCTATCTCGCTTGTGAGCATCCTGCTGGCCATGCTGATGGGCTTATTGGTGGCCTTTGGGCAATTGAATTTTACCCCGCTTCTGCAGTGGGGCATGAAGGCCTATGTCCAGTTTTTCCGAAATACGCCTTTGCTGATTCAGATCTATTTTTTTTATAAGGGACTTCCAAATCTGGGAGTGAATTGGCCTCCGGAGGTCTGTGGTGTTGTGGCGTTGTTTCTTCAGTCGGGGGCTTACATGGCTGAAATCTTCAGAACCGGCGTCGAGTCTATTCCGAAAGAGCAGGTGGAGAGCGCTCTATCACTTGGGTTTTCCAGGCTTCAAACTTTCGTTCAGGTCATTATACCCCAGGCGGTGCGGATTATTTTGCCGCCCCTTGGCAATCAATGTGTTGCGGTGATTAAAAACTCCTCACTGGTGGCCTTCATTACGGTTCCGGATCTGTTTTATGTGGTGTTTAACGGGGGCGCCGAGCATTTTCGGTATCTTGAATTCTTCCTGGCCGGCATCGTGGTCTATATGATTCTGACCTTGATGGCGACCGGCCTGTTTCGTTTGCTGGAATACCAGCTTTCCCGTCGAGAGCGTCAATCTCAGGAGCCCTTGTATGTTTAATTGGTTTCGCATTGACGATCTGATTCATTATGGCCCGTTGCTAGCCCATGGGTTAAGTTTGACGCTGTTTCTCTCCCTAACTGTGATGGTGACCTCACTATTTCTGGGGTTGCTGGTAGCCATCTGCCGCTATTATCGTCTGGTTGCAGTTCATGGGATACTGGAAGGGTATGTTTATCTGGTGCGCAGTATTCCCGTGGTGATGCTGATAGCCCTGGTGCATTTTGGATTGCTGCCCGCCTTAGGCATTGAAAATTCATTTATGCTATCTGCCTTTGTGGGGTTATCTTTGTCGACAACGGCTTATGTGGCCGAGATTTTGCGAGGCGGCTTCACGACCATTCACCAGGAAGAATACGAAGCGGCCACCAGCTTGGGGCTCAATGTTTTTCAGCAGTTGCTCTATGTCCTGGTGCCGTTGGTCTTGTCCCGCATGATGCCGACCCTGGTGAATCAGTTTGTGACCTTGATTAAGGACACCTCGTTAGCCTCCATTATCGGGGTCATCGAGTTGACCCGGGCCTCGGAAATTGCTTATGAACACACCATGAGAGAAGCCACTATTTTGATTTTCGTGGCTCTGATTTACTTTGTGCTTTGCTATGGTCTGTCTCGCTGGTCCCGGACACTGGAGAGCAAGAACGCCAAAGCGCTTCAGAATACAACGGCGGGTTAGGTTTTTTTTGCCCATGACTTTGATTACAATGAGACCAATGCCCCTAGCTCCTGTTGAGGTTTAGTTGATGACGTTTTCATCAGAACGCTTGTTCGTCGTGCTCTGCGCCGGCTTTGTCACAGCGTTGGTGATTGCCGATATTGTGGGTTCAAAGCTGATTGCCACGCCGGAGATCACGTTTCAGCTTCCTGACTGGCTGGCCCAGCTAGCTGGTCAACCCCAATGGGTCATTCCTTCTCTGGTGATGTCGGCTGGGATTATTCCCTTTCCCTTGACCTTTGTGTTGACCGATCTGATTAACGAGTTCTATGGCAAGAAAGGGGCCCGCTTTGTTACGTTTGTTGGCTTGGGAATGGCCATTTTTGCCGTGGGATTGCTCAGCATTACCCGGGTTATCCCGGCGACACCCAATTCACCCATTCCTCATCAGGCTTTTGAGGCTGTTTTTGGTCTGTCTGGTCGGATGTTTTTAGCGTCTTTGACAGCCTACCTGATTGGCCAGTTTCTGGACATCCAGGTTTTTCATACCCTTCGGCGGTTAACCAAAGAGAAGATGTTGTGGCTTCGAACCACAGGCTCTACGGTGATGTCCCAATTGATGGATTCATTGGTGGTAACCTTCGTCGCCTTTAGCGGCAAGCTGGCTTTTATTGATATTACCCATATCGCCATGAATAATTATGGGGTGAAGTTCTTGATTGCCTTGAGCTTAACTCCGATTTGCTATCTGGGGCACTCGATTATTGTCAGCCTTCTGGGGTATCACCCCAGTTCTCGCTATCAGGCAGGGCACTCTCTGCCTGCTGAAATTTCTGCGGAGCCTGATAACCTGGCAGTGTAGATCTGGAAATGCCTGCTTGCCACTATGGTGTCGTCTTTTTTCAATAATTTACCTCGCTTTTCCTCATGCTAACTTCGCTGCAAGGGGTAAACCGTGTATCAACGCCACGTTTGTGCTATAACTGCCATGGTTCGCCCGAGGTCGGCGATGCTTGCCCCGTGTGGGGGCTCTGTGATGAATACTTGTAAATCATTTTCGAGTGTGTAAGATTGTAGAGTAATTCGTGTCTAGACAAAGAAGGAGATTCGTTTTTCATGCCTGTCGCAACGTTACAAGAGTTATTGGAAGCCGGTGTGCACTTCGGCCACCAAACCAAGCGTTGGAACCCCAAAATGAAGCCGTACATCTGGGGCGAGCGCAACGGCATTTACATTATTGATTTGACCCAAACCACCCAACTCTTGAACGACGCATACGAGGTTGTCAAAAAGGCTGCCTCTCAGGGCAAGAAAATCGTTTTTGTTGGGACCAAAAAGCAAGCTGCCGACATCGTGCAGGAAGAAGCCCAACGCTGCGGGGCCTACTTTATCAACCGTCGCTGGCTGGGTGGCACCTTGACGAACTTTGAAACCATCCGCACCCGGATCAACAAGCTGCGTGAGCTGGAAGACATGAAAGCCAGCGGGCACTTCGATCGCTTGCCGAAGAAAGAAGTGGCTGTCCTGACTCGCCAGTTGACCAAACTGGAACGCTCCTTGGGCGGTGTTAAAGAAATGCGTGGCATGCCTGACCTGCTCTTCATCGTGGACCAGAAACGTGAATTGAACGCTGTCCTGGAAGCCAACAAGGCGGGTGTTCCGGTTGTGGCCGTTGTGGATACCAACTGCGATCCCGACAAGATTGACTATGTCATTCCTGGTAACGATGATGCCATTCGGGCGATCCGCTTGATTACCCGCACCATTGCCGATGCTGTTCTGGAAGGCAAGCAAATGCGCTCTGCTGAAATGACGGCTCGCGGTACTGCTGGTGGTCCGATCCAGGCCGAAGACTTTGAAGGTGCTCCGCAAGACGACCAAAAGCCTGCTTCTGAAGAAGCTCCGGCTGGCGCTGTTGAAGACGCCGCCCCGGCTGAGGCTGTTGAAGAAGAGCCTGTTTCCTAGGCCGACCCTTTGCATTCGGCCCTCCACCCCAACCACAACCTATAGCATTGACCCTCGTAGGAGATAAGGAAGTGACTACTATGACTCAAATTTCTGCCAGCATGGTAAAAGAACTCCGTGAGAAAACCGGCGCTGGTATGATGGACGCCAAGAATGCGCTCATCGAAGCCTCTGGTGATATGGAGCGTGCCGCTGAAATCCTGAGACAAAAAGGGATTCTGACTGCAGAGAAGAAAAGTGGTCGTGCGGCCGCTGAAGGGCAAGTGCTGGCCAAGTTGAGCGCTGACAACAAACAAGGCGTCCTCTTGGAAGTGAATTGCGAAACCGATTTCGTGGCCCGCGGCGAAGATTTCCAAACCCTGGCCAACCAGTTGCTCGATCAAGTGATGCAGTCTTCTGCCGCTGATGTGGATGCGATGAATGCCGAGAAAGCGCTTGCCGATCCCAGCAAGACCGTTTCCGAGATGGTGAAGGAACGTATTGGGGTTATCAAGGAAAACATCACCCTGCGTCGTTTTGCTCGCTTCAGCGTGGCTCAGAACGGCTATGTTCAGTCTTACATCCACACAGGTGGTAAAATCGGCGTGCTGCTCGAATTAACCACCGGCTCCGATGCGAGCAAGAACGAAGCACTGGTTCAGTTGACCAAGGACCTGGCGATGCACATTGCCAGCTCTGCCCCTGAGTTCTTGACCCGTGATGATATCCCGGCTTCGGTTATCGAAGAAGAGAAGCGCATCGAAATGGGCAAAGAAGACCTGCAAAGCAAGCCTGTTGATATTCGTGAAAAAATCGTTTCTGGCCGTATCGATAAGATTCTGGGCCAGCGCGTGTTATTGGAACAGCCCTTCGTGAAAGATCCCAGCAAAACCGTAGCTGATCTCGTCAAAGAGACCGCCTCTCAGTTGGGAACTACCGTTGAGTTGAAGCAGTTCGTCCGTTACCTGTTGGGTGAAGGCCTTGAGAAGCGTGAAGACAACTTCGCTGCCGAGGTTATGGCCCAAATTAAAGGGTAATGGGACACGATGCCGACCAATACTGACGCCACCGACACTGTCACCTCCACCCCGCTCGACGACACCGACAAGTCAGCGCTCAAGTACCGCCGTGTTCTGTTAAAGATCAGTGGCGAGGCCTTGATGGGTGATCAAGGGTTCGGAATTAAGCCGGAAGTGGTTGAGGCCATTGCCGACGAAATTTATAAAGGTGTCGCTCTGGGTGCAGAAATCGCCATTGTGGTTGGCGGCGGAAACATCTTCCGGGGTGTTCAAAACAGCGCCAAGCTGGGCATGGATAGAGCCGCTGCCGATTATGTCGGCATGTTGGCCACGGTGATGAACAGCTTGATTCTGCAAGGCATTCTCAAGAAAAAAGGCCTTCAAATTCGGGTCTTGAGTGCCATTGCCATGGATCGTGTTGCAGAGCCCTACATTCGTCTTCGAGCGATACGTCACCTTCAGAAAGGGCGTGTGGTCATTTTTGGCGCCGGAACCGGGAACCCGTTCTTTTCGACGGATACCACTGCGGCGTTGCGGGCTGCTGAAATCAGCGCCGATGTCATTCTGATGGCCAAGAACAATGTGGATGGGGTGTATGACAAGGACCCCAATCAACATAGTGATGCCCAGAAGTTTGAGACGCTGACCTATGATGAGCTGATGATACGGAACCTCAAGGTCATGGATCAGACGGCGGTGACCCTGTGCAAGGACACCAAAATGCCCATTATCGTCTTTGACTTTGCCAAACAGGATGCCATCAGCAATATTCTCACCGGCAAATCCGAAGGATCCTTTATCGGTCCCGCTTAAGATCGTTTTGCTGCATCTGTTTAGCCTGTTTGGCGAGTTCGTATTTCTGGAATGGCGCTCTGTTGAACAATGCTAAACCGGCGTCATTTTAAACTTTCTGCTGTTTTTTCCTGCCGCGAGTCGGTTTACGGCAGAAGAACTGGGGCTTAAGCATGTCTTAAACACCCTGAAATTAATCTAAAGCCTATGTCGAAGTAGCATCATTTTATAAATGATTGTTTTTATAATTATGAATTAAGACTTTACCGTATGTGCTTTGGGATATTCGGCAGTGAAGATGTAAGCGTGAAAGGACCTTGAGACATGGTTGTAAGTTTAAATGGCGGCCGTTCTGCACAACCTGCAGGGGGCGGTATTCGAGGAGATCTCCAGCAAAAAGTCAATCAACTGGAATCCATGGTACAGCAACAGATTCAAAACCCCGGTGAGCAACGACGTATCCTGGGGGCGCTGCAAAATGTGAAGTCCGGTACGGATTTATCCGATGCCTTGAGTAGCTTGTCGGGAAAAGAGAAAACGGACTTGGCCAATCTCATTGCCTCCGTGGCGGAACCCCCCGAAGAGCTCAAAGAGTATTGTACGGTCGATAAAAACTGGAGCGAAGGCCAGGAAGATGACTGTGCCTTGCGTCAGGTTGAAACGGCTGAAAAAGAAGGGACCAAAGACGCGGGCGGCCTGATGAACATGATGGCATGAACCCTCTTGGGTGCGCCCAGAACATAACGCCGGACGAAACTTCTAGCCCCCCCCCGCAACCAAGCTCTCTCTTCTAAAGTCAAAGGCCCCATTCTTCAGACTAACTGTGTTTTGAGCTTTCGATAAGGCCGCTTTGCAGGGCTTTTACGGCTGCCTGAGTCCGGTCATCGACTGCCAGTTTCTGGATGAGGTTACGCACATGGGCTTTGACCGTATAGATAGAGATGCACAGAATATCCGCGATTTCTTTGTTGCTCTTGCCTTGGGCAATCAATTCCAGGACTTCCGTTTCCCGTTCCGAGAGGTCATTATGGGGGTTAGGTTCTATTACGGGAGGGGACTGTCGGTCTTTCCCAACGCCCGGGCGTTGTTGAAGCACCAAAGCCACTTTGCGGGCGATGGCCGGATCCAGCCAAACGGCACCATCTTTTACGGTTTCAATGACATGAATCAGGCGCTCGGTCTTAATGTCTTTCAGGCAATAGGCATCGGCCTGGGCCGCGAGAGAGGCATAGATTTCCTCGTCAATTTGACGGGAGGTTAAAATCACAACCTTGGTTTCGGGGTACAGCGACTTGATTTTCTGGGTGGCTTCAATGCCATCAAGCTCCGGCATTTCAATATCCATCAGGATAACGTCGGGTTGGAGCTTTTCTGCAAGGGCCAGGGCTTCCAGCCCATTTTGCGCTTCGGCAACGATGTTAAACGAGCTCTTACTTTGGAGCGAAAAGCTCAGGCCCGTTCGGGTAAATTCATGGTCATCCACAACCATGACCTTGAGGGGTTTTTGATCTGAATCGGGGGTTACCATAAAGGGCCTATTCCTTTCGTTCGTCATTGGGGAGTACGATGGTGAAGCAGGTTCCCTTGTTCGGGACGGTGTCGACCTCAATGCTTCCCTGGTGCAGTTCGACAATCATTTTACAAATGTATAATCCCAAGCCTGTTCCAATTTTACGACGAGCCTGATCGCCTTTGTAGTACTGTTCGAAGATATAGGGCAAGATTTCCGGCGGAATCCCCGGGCCGGTATCTTGCACAATGAGCCGTGAACTCCGGGGGCCGTGGGTGAGGCTAATGGAAATGCTGGAACCTGATGGGCAATTCTGTAGTGCGTTGCCGATGAGGTTGGTTAACACCCGTTTCATCAGCAGATAATCCGCCAATAGGGGAGCCGAATGATTTGGAATATCGTTGATGAGCTCGATACCTTTGGCTTTGGATAATTCCTGGAGTTCAATGAAGCTTTCCTCAATCAGCACGTGGGGTGAAATGTTCTGCTTGTACGCTTTGGTAACCCCTTCTTCCAGTTGGTAGACATCCAAGAGCCGGTTAACCATGTCCAGCAAGCTGCTGTTGTTCTTGATAAACCCGTCCAGAAGCGAAAATAACCGCTTGTCTTCAGAAAAAGGAGAATTCTCATGCAGGACTTCCAGAATACGCTGCTGAGCAATCAAGGGGGTGCGTAGGTCATGGGTCAGGGCGGACACAAATTTTCGACGTTGCTTGGTTTTCTGGTTCAGCCTTTCCAGGGCGTCCAAGTACTGGTCTTCCAGCAGCTTGCGATCCGTAAAGTCCCGCGCCACGGCATAAATGTAGTCTTTGTTGCTATCAGAACTGGCATTCCACAGCAGCCATTTTAACGTTCCATCCTTGCAGATATAGCGGTTCTCGAAGTTGGTGACGGTTCGCCCCTGGGCCAAGGCGCTCATGACGTGGAGGGTGCGATCATGATCATCCGGGTGAACAAAATTCATAAAGGGCGAGCCCAGGAGTTCGGCCTCGCTATAACCTAAAATTCGACTAAACTCCGGGTTAACCTGATGGAAATAGCCGTCGGCCCTGGCCACGCACATCATATCGGCGGACAGGGAAAAGAGATTCTCAATTTGTCGAAGTTGGTGCGTGGTGTGCTTTAGTTCGTCTTCCAACTGCTTGCGTTGATTCATGTCTCGAACAAAGCAGAAATAGCCCAGGGTTTCTCCATTGACATCGACACTTTTAACCAGCGCAATGGCCTGATGGGTGAGCGAGCCATCTTTTCGAATCAATCGGGCTTCTACGTCGATGCGGTCCTGGGTAAAGAGTTTTTCACCGGCTTTAACCAGCGCTGGTCTGTCATCGGGGTAAACAAAGGGTTCCCAAAACAGGCCAACCAATTCTTGGGGCTGGTATCCCAGCTCACGGGCATAGGTTTGGTTGACGGATAAATAGTGGCCCTGGCTGTCCATAATACTGATGCCTTCCAAGGCATTGTCCATAACCACGGCATAGCGCTGGAGAATGGTGTGCATCCGCTTTTGCTCGGTAATATCCTCGGAAATGCCCAATAAATAGGCCGGTTCGTGATTTTCATCGAATAAAGGCACCTTTTTCGTGTGCAACAAGCGTACTGCGCCATCCTGAACCGTAATGCGTTCTTCCGGAATGTCATGAAGGATTTTGTGGTTGAGCACGTCTCTGTCTGCGGAGGTAAAGAATTGAGCCTGCTCTGCCGGAAAGACGTCGAAGTCGTTTTTACCCAGCAAATGCTCTCGCTGGATGCCCAGGAGATCTTCGCCTGCTTTATTGATGAGGACAAACCGAAGCTCTTTGGATTCTTTGACAAAGACCATGTTGGGGATATTTTCCACAATGGAGTTCAGCAGTCTCAGCTCATCCTGGGTATTTTGCGACGAGGTGAGGCTTTGCACCGTGATTTCCTCACAAGTACCCATGGCCTGACGCAATTGACCCGACTCATCGAAGACCGGCCACAGGGTAATCTCGTGCATCACCGGGCCTTTGTGGGGGTGGGTGGACGAGAGGCGTTGCCGGAAGGTTCGGTTGGCCTTTAACGTTGAAATCAGTTCTTGGATAAAGGCTTGTGGGGGTGCAGGCGAATAGAATTCGGTCAAAGGAAGGGGTAATGCGCTTTGTTGAACCTGGGGCAGCAGGTCACTGAATTCGGGGCTTACATAGGAAACACAGGGGACAGGAAAAATCGGGCTGAGGGTGAACATGCCTTTTACAGGAACGCTCTCTTGAGCATGGGTGCTCGAGCACTTCGGAACGTGTTGCTGGTGTTGTTGAGAATGCGGGGACATGCGATTGAATGTAACCTGTATTGGCACTAACCGGACTTTGGAGCCCTATGTTTATTATACAAAATACAAAACCCACCTCGGTCGGGCTTGCCCCAATCCAAGGCTGCAGGCTTGACGCTTCCCAAGGGTTGGTAATAAGGGCTTATGCCTAGTGTATAGTGCTTTACACAAAAAAACGAGTTTCACTCCATTGCGAACGTCATGCAAGAGGCATCCCTGTTTTCAGTTTTAGGGCCGTTTGGGCTTGAGATTACTTGCCGTTAGTGGGTTTGGCTGACCCCAAAGGAGGTATACTCCTCGCTTATATCCGGGATGTCTCCGGGTGCTTCCTGGGGCTGCAAGACTTTGGCACTCGGGGTCAGATCCCGTTGCAGGAGGCTTTGGAAACGGTCCAGGTCGTCAACGACGAGCAACTCCAAATGCGGATAGTGGCGCTTTTTAAACTCCTGGGAACGGGGATTTCGCTCATCCACGCAAATGCTATAGGTCATCCGGCAGGCGGTCGTATCGATGGCTTCAAAATGCACCTGAATGGACAGGGCGACCGGTCCATTGGGTTCGCTCTGCCACGATAGGGTTTCCGGAAAATCCAGGGTATCCCGGCGCATCTTCCAGTGATACTGACGCTGATCCGTTCCGGTTTCGAACCATTCAAACACGTTGGGGGCTTTCGTTGGGCGCACGTCTGTGACTCGGTTCATAAAGCGAGGGATATTGTCCGGATTGGCCATAAAGGTATAACACAACGCTTGAGGGGCTTTGACCATCAATATCTTGGTTACCGAATCCATTTTTCACCCTCCTCGTCTCTGTTGCTTCTCTCGTCGTGGAAAGACACACGTAGGGGTAGTGTAAGGGGTGCCCCCCAGAAATGCTATTCCAATGCAGGGCAATTTGTTGCTTATGGTGGCAGTGCCGGGTTCGCTTTTGAGGAGAGTCTTCGCCACAGGGGCTTGCTAAATTCCTCATTAGCGTAGCGCAATGATATTATCATGGAATGCCTAAGGCTGCTTTCAGAGGCGCTCACGCCAGGTCGAAATTGCTCTTCCTGCTAATAGAGGCATGTCGGGTGATCGTATACGATAGGCCACTGAAAAAGTGTCTTTTTCGATATGTCGCGTAATAACTTCAAAAAAGGAGTGTCGGATGATGCTACGAAGATTAGGTTTTCTCTCTCTCGGGCTGTCGATGGTGATGTCAATTTTTATGACAAATCCTGCGATGGCATTGAACGATGATGTGGCCGCAACGCTGACGATGACCCGGCAAGGTGCAGGCGAATTTGTGGTGGATGATTTGGATGTGGGTGATACCCTGATCCTGACCCTGGTGAATCCTACAAACAAGCCGTTGCAGTTCGAAACCACGGAAAACGTCTTTAACCAGAAGAGCTTTGTGGTTCCGGCCAATAGCCAGCGAGTCGTGACCTTTAATTACACCAAGCCGTTTTCCGATGATGTGACCTACGTAATTCGTGAAGTGGCTCCTTCCAATGTGGAAGTTGCCCGCAACGTCCTGATTCATCGTGAAACCACCACACAAACCACCCAGACGGGCCCCAACCAATATACTGAAACACAAACCACCCGAACCACCACCACACAAACCGGTGGAACCACCAACGTCCGGGGCTACTGGTAAGTCTCTGACATTTTTGATGAGAAACAAAACGAGCGGTTCTGAAGAAGAACCGCTCGTTTAAATTTTACTGAATCCGACAGGTGGGTTTAGAGTCGGGTAATTTTGGTGCCTTCCAGGCTGAGGTTATACATCAACCCCTTCTGGTCGGTCACAAAGGCCACAACCGGTTTGTTCTCCAAACTTTTGGTATCGATGTTCCCTTCGGCCCCAACGGTAATGACGGCAACCGAAGCATCCAAACCAATCTCCCAACCCTTGCTGTTTAAGAACTCATTCAAAGCTTGCTGGGTTAAGAAAGCCAGGATAACCGACTTGCGCTGTCCACCCAGCTGAAACCCGACGGAACCGGAGGTCATCCGATAGAAGCCGTGTTCCTTGCCTTTAATCATCAGGGCTCCTTTACCGTATTCTCCGCCAATGGCAAAGATACCGGCCTGATAGACCTTGGGGAAAACTAATACACCAGCCGCCCGTTGAACAACGTTGTAGGCGCTACGGTTTTTTTCCTGAAGATTCTGTAAGGTATCCCGGGCATCTTCGCGGATCCGTGATTTGGATTGGGCTTCAGCACTGGGCATCATAAAGAAGATGCTGGCCAGTAACGCCATGATAAACGTAAGCGCTGCAACGCGCTTGAATGAACTCAATTTGAATCGTTTCATTAATTTCCTCTCCTTGTGGTTAATACAGGGTCTACGCTAAGATTTACGCATTATGGTACTGAGTCGAGAGACCTCAGCATAGTGGTTTTCTCATATGGCTGTGAGTACCTAGATGGCTAGGTCGGGGGCTACCCAAATAGGGAATTTTCACATTTCAATCCCAGACTAGGCTTAAAAAATAGTGATCCGTAATTAGGTAATTTGACGATGAAACATGCCTTGACCCTGAGTTTGTTGATGTTACTCCTGCCCTTGTCCTCATTGGCGGAAGAGGTCACGTTAAAAGGGGGTATCAAGTGGGATGAGGAAAGAGCCCGGACCTATGCCTTAAAACACTTGAACCCGGAGATTGATACCGCTCACTTCCAGGCGGTGGATCCAATTTACCGGCAAAATTCCCTGTTGCCTCATGAATTGCCGGAAACTTTGCGCCAGGCGTTTCGACAAGTCACCTTTTTTAACAGTGGGGATTACTCGGTGGTGTACGATGGCGAGAACATCGTGCATTATTACACCCAACAAGGGGACTTGTTAAAAGTCTCTATTTGCTCCACGCCTTTTGGACCAGAAACGGATTATTCCAGCTACCCGCGCAAGTGCGTGGAATACGGCTATCCCGAGGGTCGCATTATCACGGTCAGTATGGATGTTTCGCCAAAAGAATCCTTTGTGTTTTCGCCCTCGGGTGAATTGAAAAACCATTGGGTGGGCGAACAGTGCTTTGATGACTGTGGCAACGAGATCCTGAAGCGCCAACAGTAGTCCGCTAAGCCCCTTTGGACTCAGTTGGGTTTAGACCGAGTGTGTCGCCGTCATGAGGTCGTCTTTGCCTCGCAGCCATCGGCCCAGTCGCTGGTGGGTCTGGTTGACCAGGATGTAGAAGACCGGAATCACGTACAAGCTAAAGACGGTTGAGAAGACCATGCCGCCAAAGACACCGATGCTTAAGGAATGGCGACTGCCGGAACCGGCGCCTTCAGAAAGCATCAACGGCAGAATCCCGATAATAAAGGCCAGAGAGGTCATCAAAATGGGACGCAAACGAATCTGGGCTGCCTCAACCACGGCATCCTGCAAGGTCATGCCTTGCTGACGCAGCTGGTTGGCAAACTCCACGATCAGGATGGCATTCTTGCTGGACAGCCCAATGAGCATGACCAGACCAATCTGGAAGAAAATGTCGTTTTGCTGCCCGGCCAGCCATTGGGCCAGGGCCGCTCCCAGCACGGCCAGGGGGACGGCCAGCATAATGATGAACGGATCCCAGACACTCTCGTACTGGGCAGCCAGAATCAAGAAGACCAGCAGAAAGCCCAGACCAAAGATGAGCAGCACCTGTGAACCCGATTCCAACACCTCTTTGGAAATCCCGGCCCATTCGTAGTCCGAACCATTGGGCATTACGGGTTTGGCTATCTTGAGCAGAGCATCCATGGCTTGCCCGGTGCTGTAGCCTGCACGAGAGGACCCGGCAATCTCGATATTTCGGAACAGGTTGTAGTGGAAAATCTGTTGCGGGGCCGAAGTCTGGGTGACCTTGACCAGGTTCTCCATGGGGATCAGCTTGTTATTGAGGGATTTGACCTGGAGGTTGTGAATATCACCCGGTTCGCGCCGGAAGGGCTGATCGGCCTGCAGATAGACCCGATAGACCCGGTTCATATAGTTAAAGTCGTTCACATAATTCGACCCCAGGTAGGTTTGCAGGGTGTCTGCAATGCGGTCCACCGGCACACCCAGGGCTTCGGCTTTATCGCGCTGGATATCGATGTCCACGATGGGGCTGTTGGGGGTAAAGTTGGCGAAGACCGCGACCATTTCCGGGCGCTGATTGGCTTGAAACATAATGCTGTTGGCGGCTTTGGCCATGTCATCGAAGGTCAGGGTGCCGCTTTTATCGAGAAATTCAAACTGGACATCCCCGTAATCGCCATAGCCCTGGACCGGAGGCGGAGTAAAGGGGATGACGGTCGCTTCCGGAATACTCATCAGCTTGGGCTGAAGGCGAGCCACAATGGCATTGACCGTATGTTCATGGCCTTTACGCTCTTCATAGCCTTTGAGGGTTGGAAAGATGGCCCCCCGGTTGGGGCTGGGAGCCGATAAACTGAACCCGGCCACTTCAAAGGTTCCCAGCACATCGGGATCCTCTTGAATAATCCGGGCGGCCTTGGTCACGATGCGGCTGGTGTATTCAGCCGAGGCGCCCACGGGAGCCTGAATGTCCACAATAAAGTATCCTTGATCTTCGTTGGGGACGAAGCCGGACGGAATAATTTTGAACAGAACGACCACGCTGGCCAGGGAGAGGCCAAAGAAGGCCAGAACCCAGGGCTTATATCTCAGAACACTGACCAGGGTGCGCTGATAGGTCCGCCGGATGAGATCCAAAACCCCTTCCACGGCCCGAAAGAAGCGATTATCCTGATCCGTGTGCCCGGTTGACATCAGTCGGGCCGAGAGCATGGGCGTCAGGGTCAAGGCCACAAAGAGGGAGATGAGAATAGACACGGCAATGGTCAGGGAGAACTGCCGGTAGAAGACCCCGGTACTGCCCGGAAAGAACATGACGGGAATAAAAACCGCCACCAAGACCAATGAGGAGGCGATGACGGCACTGACCACTTCTTTCATGGCCAGAGGCGCCGCCTGCATGGCCGAAATCTTGCGCTCTTCCACGTAGCGGGCAATGTTTTCGATGACGACGATAGCGTCATCGACCACCAGGCCGGTGGCCAGGATGATGCCGAACAGGGTCAGCGCATTAATGCTGAAGCCAAAAAGCTTGATAAAGGCAAAGGTGCCAATCAGGGAGACGGGGATCGCAATCGCCGGAATCAACGTGGTTCTGACCCGCTTGAGGAAAAGCAGGATGATGGCAATAACCAGTAGAATCGTGATGCCCAGTGTCAGCACGACTTCGTTGACGGTGTGGCCCACGATGCTGGTGGCGTCAAAGGCCATGGTGGTCTTCAGGCCCGGCGGGAATTTTTCGGCCAGACGGTTCATTTCCCGGGTAACGCCGGTACTGACCGCAAGGGCATTGGCGCCGTTGACAGGGGAGACCAGAATGCCCACCCCGGGATGGCTGTTGTAGTGGAAAATCGCGCTGTAGTCCTCGGCACCCAGCTCCACCCGGCCAATATCCCGGAGTTTGACCAGGGCGGTTCCCGAGGCGTTTCGCTTGAGGACAATGTTTTCAAATTCCGTGGCGTCTTTGAGAAGGCCTCGGGCGTTGAGAGTAAATTGGGTGACCCGGCTGGGATCGCTGGGGGGCTGGCCGACTTGACCGGCTGCAATCTGGATGTTTTGAGACCGGAGGGCTTGGGCCACATCCTGAGTCGACAGACCCCGCATGGCCAGGCGATTGGGATCGAGCCAAAGGCGCATGGAGAAGCGCCGCTCGCCGATGAGCTGCACGTTGCCGACCCCGTCCACCCGTTTCAGGACGTCTTTGATGTAGCGATCGGCATAGTTGCTGATGAACAGCTCGTCATAGGCCCCGTTTTCCGAATACAAGGCCCCGGCCATCAAAATGGCGGCGGACTTGGTGACCTGAATCCCGACGTTGCGGACTTCTGCGGGCAAGCGTCCTTCGGCAGCATTAATGCGGTTCTGGACGTCGACGGCGGCCTGATCGATATCGGTCCCTTGCTTGAAGACAATGGTAATGGTGCTGGTGCCGTTGTCCGCACTGGTGGACTTGATGTAGTCCATGTTCTTGACCCCGTTAATCTCCCGCTCCAGCGGCTGGGTTACGGAAGATTCGACGACCTGGGCGTTTGCACCCGTGTAGGTGGCGTTCACCACAATCTGCGGCGGCGCAATGTTCGGGTAGAGTTCCACGGGTAACGTGGGAATGAAGACCAGGCCCACCAGCATAATGATAATGGCGCAGACACTGGTGAAGATCGGGCGGCGAATAAAAAAGTGTAGCATCAGAAGGTTTTCTCAGTTTTGTCGGGGTGCGGTGCAATGGGCATACCATCGGCGAGCATTTGCATCCCGGTAACGATAATCTGCTCACCGGCTTTCAGGCCCGAGGTCACCACATAGCGGTTTCCTTGAAGGCCACCCAGGGTGACGGCTTGCTGATGGGCAACATAGCCTTTGGGGCCTGCGGCTTTGGGAACGAAAACGAAGTCCCGACCATTGTTCTTGACCACGGCCAGGGCGGGAATCAGCAACCCTTGGGAATGATTCCAAATAACCCGGGCCCGGTACTGTTGATCGGCACCCAACAGGTGTCGGGCATTGTTGATTAGGGCTTTGACCAGCAAGGTCTGGGTGTCGGGGTCGGTATTGGGGGCAATAAAGAACAGACGGCTTTCGGACAGGACTTTTCCGGCGCTGTCGAGGATCTGGACCGGGAGGTTGGACTGCAGGGCGGCCCGTTTTTCGGCAGGGACATACAGATAGGCTTCAATCGGGCCGGGATCGACCAGGGTCAGCAACGTGCTTTGGGGCGTGACATAGTCACCCACGTGAACCGGCACATCACCGACCACGCCTTGAAACGGGGCTCTCACCCAAAACTGGCTCAAGCGCACCTGCTGTAGATTCACCTGGGCCTGGGATTGGAGCATGTTGGCCTTGCTTCGCTGAACAACGGCCTGCTGGGCCTTGATCTGGTTTGTGAGGTTGTCCACTTGAGACCGGGCCCGGGTGAGGGCGGCCTGGTATTGGTCTAATTCATTGGGACTGGCGGCTTTCTGAGTGTAGAGCTGCTGGTAGCGATCGAATTGGCTTTGGGCGAGCTTCAGTTCGGCCTGGGCTGATTGCAGCTGCGCCTGTAACACCGGAACTTGGGCCTGGCTGGCCTGGCCTTCGGCAACGGCCACCCGGGTACCGGCCTGGGCACTTTGGACATTGGCTTGTTGTTCATTGGGCTCAATTTCGATCAGAACCTGACCTTGCCCCACCGCTTGCCCAGAGCGGACATTGACGCTCAAGACTCGCCCATCGACTTTGGGGGACAGGGTAATGGATTTTCGGGAGCGCAGGGTGGCCAGGTATTCGGAGGCCTCTTCCACATCGCCAATAGCCACCGGCTGGGTCGAGACGGGTAGCATCATGGGAGGTCCGCCTTGGGGTGGACCGGAGTGGCAGCCAGTGAACAGGCCGGAGACCATGACGCTCAATGCGAGGACGAAAGCGAGGGTTTTGTAGGGATGTTGAGGGCGGGTTGCGGGCATTAGTAGGTTCCTCCAACCGCTTTATACAGACTGAGGGCGTCCACCAGGACGTCGGTTTTGGCTTGGGAAATCCGTTGCAGCAGTTGCAGGCGTTCAATGCGCAACGGGTTTAAATCGGGTTCCACAATAAGACCGGCTTCCAGCTTGGCTTGCTGCGTGGCCAGGCGATCGGTGACCCGGGTCAGCTTGTTCTCATAATCCACCAGGGTTTCTTTATGGGTTTTGAGCGAAGCCAGCGCATCTTCCGTTTCGCGAAAGGCGCCGTAAATCGTGTCAAAGTAGCGGTGCAGCTGGCTTTCGTGCTCGGCCTTGTGGAGATCCAGGTTGGCCCGGTTCAAGCCACCGGCATAGAGCGAGCCCACCAGGGACGCACTAAAGGCCAGCAGGCGGCTTTGCCAGTTGAACAGGGTGCCCAGGTTCGTGGTAAACAGCCCGGACTGTGGGCTGAGCTGTAATTTGGGGAAGTATTCCTTGCGGGCCACCTGAACATCCAGTTTCGTGGCTCTGAGACGGGCTTCTTCGGCCAGAATATCGGGGCGCCGTGTGAGCAGCACTGAGGGCACCGACAAGGCTTCGACATCGGGCAAGGGAATGTCGTCAAGGGGCCTGAGGGCCGGCGCATCGAACTGGGCCGGGGCTTTGCCGGTCAGATAGGCCAGCTCGTTCAGGGCATATTCTTTCAATCGGACATAGCCTTCGCGCTCGGCTTTGGCGTCCAAAAACAGCTGTTCCTCAACCCGCATGGCATCGGCGGTGACCAAACCGGCTTTCTCCCGAAGCTCCTGGCGGTGGATGTTTTCCTGGAGTTCCTCGATGAGTTCGTCCTGGATGCGAATGGCTTGCTCTGCCCCAATGAGGTTAAAGTAGGCGCTGGCCACATCGGTCTGCAGGCTCAGGCGTGTTGCCTGGTAATCCCATTGGGCGCCATCGGCCCGTTGGGCTTCGGCCATTTGGCGATCCCGGTTTTTCAGCCAGATGTCGGCTTCGTAGTTGACGTTTAAGGGGATGGTATAGATCCGCACGGTTCTGCCCGGGGCAAAGGCCAAGCCCTGGCTCCCGCTGGCCTGGTTGAAGTTTTGTGCGCCCAGGGTGGCCGAAAAGCGCTGGACCGTATAGCTGGGGGAGGTTGTGACGGTGGGAAGGCGAGAGGCCCGGATCATTCGAACGTAGGCTTCGGCTCGTTTGCCTTCGGCCTGGGTGGCCAAAAGATTTTGGTTGTGGGTGACAGCTGTTTTCAGCAGACCCTCCAAAGCCGGGCTCTGGAACGTCTGCCACCAAGCCTCTTCCGAGGGGGCCGTGGTGGCTTGAATATCATCCACGCCGATGCCTCGCCATTGGGTGGGCAGATCCGGCTGAGGCATCGCTTCGGGTGTTTTCTTAGGCTTGGCCATGGCCAGATCGTGGCCCTGCGTGGTGCAGAGGCCGATGACAGACAGTGCCAAAAACAGGGACCTTAGAGACATGAGCCGGTTTCCTCCTGGACACGCTGTAACACATTGGCGATCATGTCCGGATCCACGGGGATGCCCAGCATCTGGTTAAACCAAATCCCATCCCCGATAAGACGAATGATAAAGGCCGACGTGGGATCCAGGCCGTCATTCTGGAGGCGCTCCTGAATGCTGTTGATTTGGGTCAGGATGGGCTCCAGTAGCTTGGGGTTGTTGGCAATGACGGCAATCAGGGTGGAGCAGAGCTTCTGGGACGGATTCTCACATTCATCTTTTTGGTAGGCCACGTTCAAGTAGGCCCGGGCAAAGCGGCCCCGGGGCTCCGGGTCGTTAAAGACCTGATCCTTGAGTTCCTGGTTCATCCCCGCGATTTGGCGATGGATGAGCCCCACCATCATGTCTTCCTTGCTTTTGAAGTGGTAGAGAAGGCCGCCTTTACTCAAGGAGGCTTTTTGGGCCACGGCATCCAGGGTCAGGTGCATGGCGCCTTGGGTGACGAGGATGTCTTGGGCGGCATCCAGGATTTTATCTCGGGTGTCGTCGGCTTTGGCATTCATAGGGGTAATGTTCCTTTAGATCAGTTTTACTGTACCGTCTAGACGGTTTTTTTGCAAGCGTCTTTTTTGACAAGGGTTTGGGAGTGGCGGGCGCAAGCATGAGAGGTGGATTTGGAGCCGAATCGGGAGAGTCGGGCCGGGGGATTGGAATGCTATGATGGGATCACTGTGAGCGAGGCGAGATGCGTGATGTTCTCTCTTGAGGCCGAAAACCCTTTTCAGCTTTTGACCTTTATTGTGGCCCCGGCGATATTGACCAATTCATCGTCCGTTTTGTCTTTGAGTACGTCGAACCGCTTTGCCCGGGTGGTGGATCGGTCTCGGGTGCTCTACGATCGCCTGGCTCATCCGGAGAAGCTTCGGCGGGAGGAAAAGGAGCTTTACCAGCGACAGTTGCAGCTGATTGGGCGGCGCTCGCTGCTTCTGGTTCGTGCCCTCACGTGGTTTTATGTGTCTGTGGGCGCCTTTGCCGCCACGGCGCTGATCTCCCTGGTGGGGGCGGGGGTGTCGTTTTTGCATTATCTGTCGGCGGCCAAGCTGGCCATTGCCGTCAGTTTGTTCTGTGGCATCGTCGGTGTGGTTGGCCTGGTGACCGGTGCCGGGATGCTGGTGCTGGAGATGTGGTTGGCCCAGCATTTCCTGCGGGCCGAAGTGACGTTAACCGAGTCTTTGCTGGCAGAAATTCAAGAGTCTTAGACGCTGAGGGTGCAGGCCGGAGTCTCGGGTTCGGGTGGGCGCTGTCCTGAGCCGGTATGAATGGCCTGGAGCACCTCGTTCAGGCGAGGATTGCCGCGTTGGGCGTAGCTGATGCGGCCGCTTTTGTCGATGACATAGACCGTGCGGTTGACCAGGAGCCCCCACAGCATCATGGCCTTGTATCGGCGGCAGACGGCTTTGTTCTTGTCCGTGAGGATCGGGTAGTGGACATTGATTTGAGAGCCAAACCGGGCATGGGATTTGACGGATTGCGGGTTAATGGCCACGACGACGGCATCCAGGGCGGCGATGTCATCGGGGTGGCTGGCAAATTTTTTGAGCTGGGACGAGCAGGTGGGCGTATTGTCCATGGGATAGAACAGGAGGATGACGTGTTTTTTGCCGATGAAATCGGCCAGATGAAAGAAATTGCCGTGTTGATCGGGGAGGGAGAACAGCGGGGCCTCTGTGCCCAGGGCCAGGGGGGCATCTTCCAATAGATCTTTGTTATGGATGTGAGTCGGGGTTTCCGGGGTGATGCACGAGGCATGGATGGAGTTTAGCGGGCCAAACAGCATCAGCAGGTCTCCCTGTTCAATGCGATAGTCTGGAGCCGGAAAGGCCACAGACTCATGGGCCTTGGTCACGTTCAGGACCGAGATGTTGCGGCCGCTAATCCCGGTTTCAGCCAGTGTGCGGTTCAGCATGGGGTTTTTTTCGCAGATTTCCAGCTGCACAATACCATTGCCGTTGGCACAGATGGCCACCTGCTCGTACATGACCGGTTCAACCAGATGCTCATGAAGGAGCCATTGGGTCACCATCTCTTTAATCAGTCGGGAGACGGCGGGTTTGGAGAGGAACCTTTGGACGGCGTAGACCCCGAAAATCAGGGCGCAGAGCAGGAGGATGGGTTTGCTGAAGGTGACACCGAAGAGAATGATTTGGTTGTCTAACGAGGCCACCAGCTGAGGGCTGGCCACCAGGGTGCCGACGAGGGTGGCCATGGTGGTGATGATGCCGGCGTTGCCGAAGCGGATGAGGTTGCGGATGATCTTGCGTCGCTGGGGGAGGCGCACGGCCAGTTCGGCTTCCTGGGTGGTGAAACCGGTGCCGGAAAAAGCGGACGAAGCCTGGAAGAGGGCCTGATCTGGGGTGAGGCCCGTAATCTCAAGGGCAATGGCGCCGATGCGGGTGACGACGGCGGACATCATCAAGGCCAGAATAAGAAGAAGCAGGCTAATCATTGGGGTTAGAACTCTCTTGGACGTTCAAGGGAATGCGTTTTCGCTGTGGTGGGTTCTGACAGGATTATCTCACATCTGGGCCTGTTCGGCAGCGGGGCCGGGGAAGGTTTTGGAAAGAACGGCCTGGGGCGCGAGGATGCCGACAACGGGTGGGTTGTTCTTGGGGTTGAAATAGCGATCCAGCACCCGCTGGACATCTTGCGGGGTGACCCGTTGGAGGGCCCACTCGGCTTCGGCCAGGGTTTCGGGGGAAAGTTGTCGGCTGAGGCGATTGGTATTGTGTTTGGTGATGCCCCAGGTGGACTGTAAGTGCTCTCGCACCTCCCGTAGCGCCATGTTCTTTAGCGATGCGACCTGCTGCGGGGTGATGGGGGTCTTCAAGATCTCGGTCACGGTGTCGTTGTAGGCTTTCATGGTCTCGCCAATGGTATTGAAATCGACATCGGAGATCACCCCAAAGTAGCCACCCGTGCGGAATGTGTCGTACAGGGGGATGGGGGTATAGGTGAGGCCCCGTTCCACGCGGATGACTTTGTAAAAGGCGCTGCTGGGACTGCTGAAGTTGGCCTGGATCAGTTGGTAGGCGGGATAGTCCGGGTGGTTTTCCGGTGGGGTTCGCCAGGCGTAGAGCACCTGGGCGCGGTTGACCCCTTCTTTGGCAACCAGCACCCTGCGGGTGTCTGCTGCCGTAGGGAGGCTGGGGACACCTGGCAAGGGCCAAGCGGGTTGATAGGGGGAGGCATAGAATCCGGACGCTTGGACAGCCTGATTCAGGAGGGTCACCTGGTGGGAGGCTGGCTGAGGGGAGACCATCATCCAGCGGATCTGCTGGGGCAAGGCCAAGGCTTGGCGGTGGTAGCCCAGGACCTGATCCAGGGTAAACTTCCGGAGGGCCTGGATGCATTCCTCCGAGCTCAGGGCATAGGGATGGGTGGGGCCAAACAGGCGCTTCCTGACGGCAGCATCTAAAATCGAGATGGGACGGCTGAGCGTCTGTTTTTGCTCTTCGATGAGGTTGCCCTTGATTTTCTCGAATTCGTTGGGGTCGATGGTGGGACGTGTCAGCAAGTGGAGGGCAATCTGGGCTAAGTGGCCTTCCTGGCCCTGGGGTCCGGAGACGCTGAACAGAAGACCATCCTGGGTGGGGCGCAGTGAGGCGTCGATGCCTTGGGTGCTCAGGTCTTCCAGATACCGGCGTGTGGCCTCCGAGCCATCGATCAGGAGTTTGCTGATCAGGCCTTGCAGCCCCGGCATGGTGGCATTAAAGGGCAGTAGGGCACTGAGCTTGCTGGTGAACTGGTTGGGAACTTCAATGGCGAAGCACTCGGCGCCGTTGGCGAGAGTGGTGGGGGTGATGCGGCTTGTGGACGGTAGAGTGCCAGGGCCAGGTGCCATAGTCGTGGCGGAGCTGCCTGGAGTCAGAACCGGGGTGTAGTTGCCATAGGGCTGTTGGGGCCAGAGGCTTTGGAGCAGATACGGGCTACTCATCTCTCTATCCTCCTCTATGCCCTTGGCGCTGTGCTCCGGCACAGGCCAGGCTTGTAGTATGGTAGGGGGACCACCCCTGAAAGGCAGGCGGTCGGTCTCCTGAAACCTGCTTATTGGTTTTGGGTTCCGGGACGCCATAGACCAAGACATAGGAGGTCGGGTTTAAGACCGTCTGGATGGTCTGTTGCAGGTCCTCCGGCGTTAGGCTGTTGATGAGCCGTTCATAGTTTATGTAATCGTCCAGAGTGTTGCTGAAGAGGGCGTTGCCCATATCCATGGCACTGAACTGGGCTTCGTTCAGGTTTTTTCGAAAGTCAAAGCACGCTTTGGCCTTGAGTTGATCCAGGTGTTGCTGAGATATCGGGGTTCGTTGCAGGGCCCGTAGTTCCGACATCAGGGCGTTGGCGGTGGCTTGTTCTTTGCCCGGGGTGACTTCGGCCAGAATGGTGAATTTGCCTGTTTCCTTGCCGCTGGTGTTCCAGGCCTGAATATTGTTTGCCAGCGGGGAGCGATGTTGAAGGGCAAGGTTCAGAACCGCTTGGGGGCTTCCTGTCAGGTGATTGAGAACCAGATCCAACGCGGCACGGGTCTTGCTCTGGCGGTGTGGGATGCTGGGAAAGGCGAGCGTCACCATGCTGTAGGTCAGCATGGGGTCTGTGACGGTGGCGGTGCGAATCTCCCCTGGGCGAAGGGCGCGCTTCAGGGCGGCCCGGTTCGTGTCGGCAGGGCCTTGCGGGATGGTGCCAAAGTACTGATTCATTAGCTGGGCCGTTTGCCACGGGTCCATATCGCCGATCATAACGGTCGCCATCTTGTCGGGGGTGTAGAAATGGGCCTTGAATGCGTTCAGGTCTGCGGGAGTCACCTTTCGGATGTCTTCCGGGCGGCCGCCGGTTTGAAATTCCGGGCGCTCGAAAAGCAACTCGTTCACCTTGCTGGTGACCTTGTTCCGGGGACTGGCGTTGTGTTGGGCGATTTCGTTCAGGACTTCCTTTTTGCACTGCTCAATGTCGGCTTCGGGGTAGACGGCGTTGAAGAGCATTTCGGCATGCATGGGGATGACCTGCTGGAGGGCCTCCCGGTTGACGGACAGCTCGTGGATGATCTGCTCGTCTTCGGTGCTGGCGTTACGGAAGGTGCCGGTGGCGTTGAGGTGAGCATCCAGGCTGTTCTTCTGCGGGTAGTTTTTGTGGGTCAGGAAGTGGCAGTGCTCGTCCAGGTGGGCGAGACCCGGTAGGAAGCCGTCTTTGGGGTAGAGGTAACTGGCATGGATGGGCTTTTCGTTGATGGATCCGGCATTGATGAAGGTTTTGATGCTGACAAAGCCGATGGGCCGCTGCTCTAAGACCAGGCGATAGCCGTTGTTGAGGCGAAACTGATAGAGCGGGTAACCGGCTGGAGACACCCGGCTGGCCTCCAGGGTCGGCATCGACATGGGGGCCATGGGCTGTGGCATCTGCCAGAGGCCTGGGCTGTAAAGGGGATAGGCTTGGTTGGAGGCCGGAAAGGCCGGGTATCCATAGATGGCCATAGCGTGAAAAGTCCTGACTCAGATTGGGGGTAATCGGATAACGTTTCTCAAACTTCAAAAATGCGTGATGGGATGCGAGGTGAGTAAAAATGGTTTTAAAAAGGCTTTATTTTGCCTCATTTTTACTCATGAAGCCTGCTCAGGCGGGGCGTTGGGTGAGATGAGTAAAATGGATTTTTTGAAAATCCCTCGTTTTTGCTCATTTTTACTCATCTTGGCGTGGCAGGGCTGGTTTTAATGCTGTTTGGAGCCGGGGTATTTCGGGTTGTCTGGCTGTGGGGTGAGTAAAATGGAGTTTTTGAAAATTCCTCATTTTTACTCATTTTTACTCGTTTTTACTCATTTTTGACTCATTTTTTGCTGTTTTGACGCCTGGGTTTGATGTCCTGATGGACGCAGAGCCGAGGGGGGGTGTTGGGATTGGGGTTCGGGGAGGAGCGGGGCGGGAAGCGTGTTGGATATAAATAGTATATCATTGAGTCGGTCAAAAGGCCCGGTTTTTCAGGAAATCTTTAGATTTAATGGCTGTAAAACCTTATCCGGTTTACCGTTTGGGGAAAACCAACTGGAAGAAAATCGGGCATGGGATATTCCCCAGGTAAGTAAGACGCACCTACGGATGAGCATGCTAGTATGGCCCCATATTGAGTAGAGAATCGGGGATGACGGCAGATGATGGCGTTGACACGGCTTGTCGTGGCTGGAATGGTGTTTGTAATGGCGATGGGGGTTCCCATAGCCTGGGCGAAAGAGATGAGTATTCCCAAAGGGCTTCGGGTGCCGCTGTCGTTTACGGCGCCCATCCAGGGCCGAAATATTTCCTCGTCGCAAAAGACTCCCGTGGTGGTGGCCGAGGACGTAACCATTCACTACCAGGTGGATCAAACCCGGCCGCCGGAGACCATTGTTCTCTTTAAAAAAGGCACCCCGGGCTTTGCCAACGTGTTTTACCAAAAGCCTGGGGCCTTGGGCAAGCCAGCCTATCTGGCGGTGTTTAATGCGGCGGTCAAGGATGTCCAGGGGCATGAATGGTTGTTGAAAACGTCAACCACGGCCCAGGGGACGCCCAGCAAGGCGGCGGCCTGGGGCACGTCGTTGTCGACCATGAGCCTGTTTACGCTGCCGCTGTTGCCGGTGTTTGCCTCCATGCGGGGCAGCGATGTGGGGTTGAAGCCCCAAGACGTGATTGACGCGTACACCTTGGATGACATCCGGCTGTTTATTGATGAGGACAAACTGTGGGCCCATCGCCTGGCCGCCCAAGAGGTGACCGAGATTTTGCCCCCCGGCGCCGTGGCCCCAACCGGGCGGCAGTATTTCGAGGATTTTTCCACACAGCTGTGGTCCGCACTCAAACTGCCCTCGGATTACACCGGTGCCTTGCCCATTATTGTGTATCGGGTCCTGGAAAACGGGACCTTGGGCCGGACCAATCTGGTCAAATCCTCCGGGGATCCCAACCTGGATCACCAGGTGATGGAGGCCCTGTACACGACGCTGGCCGAATGGCCCATGCCGCCGGATCAGCGACACAAGACCCATTACCTGGTGGTTAGCCAGTTGATCCAGGATCCCTACCGGGTGCAGGAGTTCCAGCGCCAATCTCCGGCTTTTAAGCAATGGACCGAGGCCTCCACCGCCCTGACCCAGCGCAACACCTTGCCGCCCAGCCTGCGCTCCCAGCTTCGCAACGATGAGTACGCCCTGGCCGAAATCCTGATGGACAAGCAGGGCAAGGTCCTGTTCTGCGACATCAAGGAGTCGTCCCAGAACCCGGCGGTCAACGACGTGGTGGTCAAGTCCATTGTCGCCTCCTCGCCCTTGCCTCCCTTGCCGCCGGACTACCCCAGCGAAGCCATCCTGTTTCAGACCATGCTGAGCTACGCGGCCTTTCGCCATTAATCCCGAATAGCGTACTTTGGGATTCAAGCAAGTGACGGGATTGAACACGCCGATAGCGCTATTTCTGGGCGAGCGGGTTCAGGAGGTTTCGTAAGTTATCAACCGATTCTTCCTGCCATTTTCGTTGAACCTCGGCCAGGTTATTTTTTAATGCGTCATATTCTTCGGGCGATAACGCCAGCGCAGTTTTCATGGCGTCGTAGAGATGATTTTCCGCATGGGAAATGGCGCAGGATTCCAGGCCGTAGAGGGTGGCCAGTTTTTCATGAAGGACAGGCACTACCTGGAGCCCGACAGCCACTGAAATGGAGGAGCTGATTTTGTGGGTGAAATAATCGTGTTCAAACGACTCATCAATCAATGTCAACATATAATGGGCGCCACCGATGCGGGCATAATAGTCTCGATAGGGCAGAAAGCCGTGTTCCCATTCAAAATAGGCTTCCAGGCCCTGTCGGGCGATTTCTGACGCCAAACGCTGTGCATCGGGGGTATGGCTATTGCCCAGCAGCAGGATTTTGAACTGTGGCGGCTGGTGTGACTTGAATTTTTGCAGGACGTCCAGAAGCCCCAGATAATTCCGGCGGAAAAAGACGATATTGCCTTGGATCACAAAGGTGGTTGTCACGGTTTTGGTAAAGGGCTGCTCTGTAAAATAAGCTGGGCGATACCAGGTAACGGGGATATCGGAGGGGAGTAGGCTTCGGCAATGGGGGGCCAGGGTGATGGCCTTTATCCTGGGCGACTGTCGCAGGTGGGAATGATAATAACGGTGTCGGTAAACCATGCTGCGACAATGAAAGGTCATCAGGACGGTAGCGTTTGTTTTGGCCAGCAGTGTTTCCAGCGTGACCCTCTGGAAAAAACGGTATTTGAAAAACCGGTATACCTGGATGACCCAAGGAAGCCCTGTGTAGATGGCTCGTTTGAGGGTTAACGATCCACTGGATTTCGCGTCATTGTAAATGGCGATATCTCGAACGGTATTGATAACAATGAGGTCATACCCGGACAACCATTGCCGTTCTTTTGGGCTTAAACGTCGGAACGCGGGGATGGGAAGCAAGCGGTAGTTTAGATGGGGGGTATAGTACAGTGAATTTTTTTCGAGATTCGTTGCGGTGGTGAGGATATCGACCTGAAACCCAAGTTGGTTGAGGTAGTAGACAAGCGACGGAAAAATTTCATCATGAGAGGTGCTTGTTTCCAGGAGTAAACACTTTTGGTCCATTGTTCAACGTGGGCTTAACCTGCTTATTCTCTCATTATAGTTGTTTTCTCACTGTCATTGGGTGTCTTTGCGGGGGTTGATAGGCGCAGCCTTTCAAGGTATGGGTCCTGCGCAATACTGCCTTTCTCCTGCTCAAAGTGCAATTGCTAGCAGAGGAGCGGTTGCGTCAATTGGGAAGATGATCATAAGGTTTAATATCAATCTGAAAATGAAATGGCGTGGAATCATGGCAGCTGTCTGCACTTGGAGTTATGGATTGCCGGGAAGCGGCCCCGTGAGAATAATGTATCGGTGATAGCGGTTCCTCTCAAGATGGCTGTAAAAAGTACCTGGATTTTGCCAAGCGCAATACCGTCGACTAAGCGGATCGCTTAAAAAAGCCATCAAGGACAAGAACTTTGTCGATCCCGAGGGGACACCCCATCACGGGATTCTGGATCCGGTGCGGGCTTTGGAGCTGACCCAGGAGCGGATGAAGGCCCGAGAGTAAGCTTATTCGTCCGTTCGTTTGGCTCATCATGGCGATTGCCCGGAAATCCGCTAGCCTTTGGCGTAGCCGGTGGCAAAGGCGTAGAACAGCATGGCCACAGGCCCAGCATGAAAAGGGGAGGAACCAGGATACCGCCCAAAGTGGTGACCCACGCCAGGCTGTTTAACGGCGTGATGCGGCCCAATTCTTTCAACCCACTGCGGGCACATTTTAGGGTGTGCTGCCATATGGATTCCGTATTCTGAGCGGACTGGGGCTTTTTAACGGCTTTGTGAGCAGAGGAGAACCTTGGTACCGATGTCGACAAAACCGGATTAAGACGTGTCCCTTGAATGCAGGGTATTGCAACTGTGTAAGTGGGGTTATGAATCAGTTTCATGGGCATTTTTAAATTGCGATGTATTCCAATGAGACGAACGAGAAAAAAATCGGTGTTAGGATGGGGGTGATTCACTGCGTCGTTCCGGATCGGTTGGTCGGGCAAAGCCATTGGCAAAAGAAACCAAAAGCAGGGAAATGCCGACCATCAGTAACGGTGGCACGAAAATGCCTGCCAGGAAACTTCCCCACGCGCCAACGTTGAGTAGGGAAAGCGTGACTACCTGGCGAAACCCATTTTGTATGGATTGCTTCAGCATCAACGGAATGTCATTCATTTCCGGGTCTGTTGACGTTGCTTGGGTGGACTTTTGTGTATTTGAATTTCCGGCAAAACCGGGACGAGCTGAATTTTTTAGCTGCAATACAGTATGATGTGAGTTTTTAAATTTAAAATCTTGTGACCTAATAGAAGTCATAGCTGGCACCACGTTTAGGATATAAATCCACGTAAGTCAATATCAAATAAATTTTGTAAAAAGTCTTGTGCGCCTGATTGAAAGGTATCTAGCATTACTGTTGCAAAATTTGCTATTTTCCCTAATGGTCCATACCAATTTGGGGCCTTGCCTGATGCGCAATAATGTTGAAAGCCCCAGAGCATCGATAATGAAGGAAGGCCAAAACCAATACCTCCTGATAATGCACCTGTTAACTGTCCTAGTCCTGGAATAAATCTATGAAATAGGGACGTAACACGCTCACCAAAATGAACGATATTAGAAATTTGTAAAACAGGCTCTATTTCTTTATTTTCATTGGTGGGTATTTTAAATACTTTCTTCAGCTTGTTAAAAAGTACTTTATTTAAAGTCAGATGGTAAAAATCAGATGCAAGGGGAAGTAGCCCTAGGCTGCCTGTTGCACAAGCTGCACCTGTATATAATATGCACAGTCCAATGGCTTTAAAATATTGGTTTAAACTTACTTTTCGTTTGTTTCCCTCAAAAGTTAAATATCGATGGTCAGAAAAATAGGCTTTTGGAAGAGGTGCTTTGAGGTATTCTTCTAAAATTGCTTCAAATGCTTCGATGTTATTGGGGTGTTGTTTTAATTTAATTAAGGCTTTTCTGAGGGCTGGATCTTTTTTGATGTGTTTGGCGGCAGATATACTAAAATTGCACACTGCTGTGGTTTGTTGAAATTCTTTTACAGACTCCCTTAGTCGGTATAAAGTACGATACTTTCGACATTTAGCGAGTCGTTCGTTTGCTTCCTGATTACAGGCATCAGCTAGTCTGGAATAAAAATTAATGGCAATGTCGGGTTTAATTAAAAAATCAATTAAGCCTATTTCACCTGACTTCAGTGCCTTTCTGAACAACTTTATGTCACGAGTGGCGTGTTTTAATTCTTTCGGACGCTGGTAGCTTGTTAGTTCTTCCCAAAAAGAGTCAAAGTACTCTGGGTCTGTAAGATCATTCAGTAATTCACTGAGTTCAGAGTTAATTTGTGGTGCTGGTTTAATGGTTGAATGTTCAGTGTCATCTGGCGTGTTGGGCTGTAAGGGGGGCGGTTGAGATGGCAGGTGATAGGTTGGCTGCCCAGAAAGAAATGAAAAATGGTAAAACGATGGCTGAGTATTCAATGTTTTTTTATTACTATTCGGGTCTGAATTTGATTTAAATCTTATTTGCACATTCTGAATTATCATTTTTCTGTCGGATTTCTGTTTTTATAGTCACTAATCTTTGTATAAAAATATTGTTGCGTCAATATTTTAATGAAACCAGAGTGGCAACAACAACATAATTTTTTACACATTGCCAAGAGCGTGTTTGCTGCTTAAGAGGCCGGGCCTATCTGGTGCGGTTAAACGGTGGCGAGGTGGGCGGGGATGGATTTGAAGGCGGGGGTTTTGGATTCGGGGTCCAGGTGTTGGGGGACCAGGAGGTTGGCTTCGGGGTAGTACATGGCCAAAGAGCCGGGGGCGATGTCGGTGATGGAGACCCGGACCCGCATGGTGCCGGTTTCGGTGGAAACATCCACCGCTTGGCCTTCGGCAAGGTTCAGGCGCCGGGCATCGACGGGGGACATCATTACAACGTCCCGGTGGGTGTTGCCCCGGTAGAGGTCCTCTTCTTCATAGACCACGGTGTTGAACTGGCCCTCGGAGCGAATGGTCATCAGCTGGAAGGTCCCGTCCTGATACGCCAGGTCGGGGACCGGGGTGACGTAGAAATGGGCCTTGCCGTCGGGGGTGGGGAAGGCCGGGGTGTGAAAGGTGCGGTTGGCAATCTGAAATTCAGCGCGGGTTTGGCCAATGTCCTTGAGGGGCTCCAGGCCGGGGACCACTTCGGCGATGGCGTCGCGAAGCGCCTGGTGGGAGTGAAGGGTTGACCAGTCGTAGACGCCTTTGGGCAAAATGCGCTCGGCAATGCTGGCAATGATGTCCACCTCCGAGCGCATGTCCCCTGGGACCAGGGGCTTGCCGCCGTCAGAAAGGCGGACATAGTTGAACATGGATTCCTGGGTCGTGCTCTGGTGCTCTTCGTCTCGGGCCAGGCAGGGCAGGATGAGGGCCGTTTGCCCCCGCCCGTGGAGATGGCCTTCGTTGAGCTTGGTGGAGACGGTGATGGTGAGGGGAATGCGTTGCAGGGCCTCGGCGGCCCAGGTGCGATGGGGGTTGCTGCCGAACAGGTTGCCGCCCAGCAGGAAGGCCACGTCGATGTTGCCCTCGTGGGAGGCGACCATGGCGCCATGGGTGTCCATGCCGCTGCCTTCGGGGAGGGTGATGTTGTAGAGGCGGCTCAGGCGCTCGGCAAAGGCCTGTTTGAGCTGAGGGGCCACCCCCACGGTGCCTACGCCCTGGACGTTGGAATGCCCCCGGATGGGAAGAAGCCCAGAGCCCGGTTGCCCCAACCAGCCCTGGCTGAGGGCCAGGTTCGACAGGGCGAGGATGTTGTCCACGCCAAAGGCATGGTGGGTGAGGCCCATGGCCCACATAAAGATGCCTCGCTTGCTGTGGGCGATGATGCGCACGGCCTGCTCAATCTCGTCGTGAGAAAGGCCGCAGGCGGTGAGCAGATCCGACCAGGAGCTGGCCTTGATGTCGGCTTCCACGGCGTCCCAGCCTTGGGTATAGCGGGCAATGTAGTCGCGGTCGAGATGCTCTCTCTCGATGAGGCCTTTGAGGAGGGCTTTGTACAGGGCAATGTCGGATCCGACCCGGGGCTGGAGGTAAAGATCACAGACGGTTGACCCGAAGAGGAGGCTCTTGGGGCGGGACGGGATTTTAAAGCGTACCAGGCCCAGCTCTTTTAAAGGGTTGATGACGATGACCCGCCCGCCTCGCTGGCGCAGTTCAACCAGTTGCGTGATGAGGCGCGGGTGGTTGCTGGCCGGGTTGGCCCCGGCGACGATGGCCAGATCGGCATGGTGCAGATCGTCCAGGGTGATGGAGGCGGTGCCGGACCCGTAAATCTTGTTGAGGGCGACCCCGGAGGCCTGGTGGCAGTAGTAGGAACAATTGTTGACGTTGTTGGTGCCATAGGCCCGGGCCATCAGCTGGAGCAGGAAGGCGGCCTCGTTGCTGGCCCGGCCCGAGGAATAGAAAAACGTCCGGTCCGGGTGGGTGCTGTTAAAGCCCCGGGCAATGCGATCAAAGGCCTCCTCCCAGGACACCATGCGAAAATGGGTGTCGCCGGGTTCGGCAATCATCGGGTACGCCAGGCGGCCCAGGTATTCCAGCTCCCGCGGGGTCAGGCGGCTCATCTGGGCAATGCTGGTCTGTTTCAGAAACTCGGGCGTGATGATGCCCTGCATGTCCCCGGCCTGGGCCTGGACGGATTTCTTGCAAAACTCCGGAAAATGACCCGCTTCGTTGACCATGCCGCCTTTTTGCCCGCCCATGCCTAAGGCACAGGTTTTACAGGCGTTTTTGGACGCCATGCGGACAAAAAAGCGAAACAGACCGCCCGAGGTCCAGGCTTTTCGCATGGTGTAGAGAATGGCCGGAAAGCCCCCGGCGGCAGAAACGCGATATTTTCCCATGGGCACCAGTATACCGGATTTTGCCCCGAAGCGACAGGGCGTTTGTTTGCGCCGGAGATGGTGCCGAGGTTAGGGATCGGGTGCTGTGGTCGGCAGATAGGTCGCTGTACCGAATTCGTTTGCGCTGTTGGGCAGAACCCGGAGAGCACATGGCGTTTCTGCCGCTTCTTGAGGGTTCACCGAGTGGGGTGTTCCCTCAGGCGCTGAGGGCGACCAGGGCGATTTGTGGCTGCCGCAATAGCCCCCGTATTTGCCGCAATGACGGCCACAATGACCTTGATCCGTTGCGTTCTGGGCATGCTTGAGAGGCTCAACTTCGGTCATTGCGAATAACGAAGCACTATTCGTGGCTGTTAAGGATGCTCCCAGTACGAGAGGAAGCATTCGGGCCGCTAAGCTCATCCGCAAACTCCTTTCCGGGTTGATTCGGCTCTTGTGAGGATTCACGGTTTCATATTACTATTGCTGTAGAATTTTGCTATTGCCCGGCCTCGCCATCTTGTTGGGAGGCGGGGGTGGCAAACACCGCGTCACGAACCTGAAGGAGTTGGGCCACGGTGCTGATGGCAATTTCCTGGGGGTGATTGCTGCCAATGTCCAGGCCGATGGGGCAATGAAAGGCGGTCTGGAGCGATTCGGGCAGTCCGGCGTCCAGAACGTCCTGCTTCAGTTGTCTGGCCTTGGCCCGGCTGCCGATGACGCCAATGTAGGGAAAGGAACGGGATTTGAGGATCTCCAGGAGGATGGGCTTGTCCGTGCTGTGGCCCATGGTCATCAGCACCACGAAGGTATTCTCTTCCAAGGACCGGACATAGTGGGGCATCTCCTCGGTGTGGACTTTCTTGAGCCTGGGGCTCTCCGGCAGCCGGGCCAGCCACTCCGGGCGCGGATCGATGCAGGTGATGCGGCAGTCCAGTTCCAGAAGGATGCGGATGAGGGCCTGGGCCACGTGACCTGCCCCAAAAATGCTGATGGACCAGGTCTTGGTATTAAAGAGCTCGAAATACAGCTTGACCGTGCCGCCGCAGGTCATCCCGATGTCCTTGTTGAGGTTCCATTGGGCAAAGCGGGTTTTTTCGCCCTGGGAGGCTTTTTGAAGCATCTCCTGGGCTTCGTCAATGGCGCGCTTTTCGATTTTGCCGCCCCCCACCGTGCCTTCGTACAGGCCCTCGGCGGTCACCAGCATCTTCGCGCCCACGTTCTGGGGGACACTGCCCAGGGCATCCACCAGGGTGACCAGGACAAAGGGCCGCTCCTGCTGTGTGAGCGTCACCAGGGTTTCGTAAAAGGATGCCATGGCAACAGTTAGCCTTTGATTCCTGACGTGGTGGTGCTGGGTGGAACGATAGTGACCTCCGGGCGATCCAGGGCGGTCCAGGGGCTTTTTTCGCCGTGGGCATAATGCATCAGCCGGGAGAGAATTTCCTCGTTGCTGGCCGGGGCGTTTAATTGCGGAATCTCGCCGTTGGACACGTATGTCAGCGCATGCTTCGCCGCCGCCCAGACGGAAATGGCCAGCATCAAGGGCGGTTCGCCCACGGCTTTGCTGCCTTTGATGTTGACGATGTTGCCGTGGTTTTCAATCCAGTCCACGTTGAAGATGTCCGGTAAATCCTGGATGTTGGGGACCTTGTAGGTGGTGGGCGAGTGGGTAAGAAGTTCGCCCCGGTGGGTGTAGCGCAGATCCTCCGTGGTGAGCCAGCCCATGCCTTGCACGAACGCCCCCACAATCTGGCCCCGGTCAATACCCGGGTTCAGGGGCTTGCCGATGTCCATCAGGAGGTCCGAGCGAAGGACCTTCATATCGCCGGTGAAGCGATCGATCAGGACCTCGGAGACGGCACAGCCCATGGTGAAGTACAAAAAGGGATTGCCGGTGCCGGTTTCCCAGCTGAACTCCAGCCCGGGGGTGGCATAGAAGCCACGCTCGCCCAGGTTGACGCGATCCAGGTGGGCGAGGCTGACCAGCTTTTGAAAGCTCAGGCGGTCATCCGGGTGCCGGGAGTCGTAGATGCCGGTTTCGTCCCAGACGATGTGAAAGGGGGAGCCCGTGGCCTCGCCATGTTGGTGGGCAAAGTGGCGGCTGGCAAACTCGATGAGGCGATCCCGGATGGTGTTGCAGGCATTCACCGCAGCCTGGCCATTGAGGTCCGCACTGCTGGAGGCGGCTGTGGCCGAGGTGTTGTTGTTTTTTTCGGTGGAGGTGGGCATCACCCTCACCCGATCCGGGGGCAGGTGGAAGGCATCGGCCACCAGCTGCTGAATCTTGGTGTTGACGCCCTGGCCCATCTCCGTGGCGCCAGTGGAGACCTGAACGGTGCCGTCCAGGTAAAGATGCACCAGCGCATTGGCCTGGTTGAGAAACTTGGTGTTGAAGGAAATGCCGAATTTCATCCCCGTGAGGGCAATGCCTTTCAAGTGGGTTTTGGATTGGCGGTTAAAGGCGTCGATGTGCGCCCGGCGTGTCTTGTAGTCGGCCCGCTCGACCAGGGTGTCAAACAGCTCGTGGAGCGTGTTGTTTTGGAGGACCTGGCCGTAGGGGGTGATGTTGCGGTCGGTAAGGCCGTAGAGGTTGCGTCGGCGGATGTCGTAGGCGTCCTGCTTGAGGTAGGCCGCTATGGACTCCATGATGTTTTCCATGTTGAGCATCCCCTGGGGGCCGCCAAAGCCGCGAAAGGCCGTGTTGGGCGGCAGGTTGGTGCGACAAATGGTGCCGGTGATTCGGATGTTGGGGATGAAATAGGCGTTTTCCGCATGGCACATCGCCCGGCCCATGACGGCCGTCGACAGATCGTTGGCTGCGCCGCCGTTTGAGAAGAGCTGGACGTCCAGGGCCGTGATGTCGCCGTCCTTGCTGAAGCCGACTTTGTATCGGTTCTTGAAGGGGTGACGCTTGCCGGTGCTGCACATGTCATCGTCCACGGTGAGGCAAATCCGGGCTGGACGCTTGGTTTTTAAGGCCACCAGCGAAGCCATGACCGCCGGATGTGTGGCCTGGCATTCCTTGCCGCCAAAGGCGCCCCCCATCCGCTTGGTGATGACCACCACCTGGTTGAAGGACAGCCCCAGGACTTCGGCAATCACCGCCTGAACTTCAGAAGGGTTCTGGGTGGAGGAATGCACCGTCAAGGTGTTGTGTTCATCGGGATAGGCCAGGGCCGATTGGGATTCTAAATAGAAATGCTCCTGTCCGCCATTGACGAAGGTCCCTTCCAGGATATGATCCGCCTGGGCAAAGCCCTCTTCCAGGTTGCCCTGGGCCAGGGTCCGGGGAGCCCCGATAAATTGCTGCTGGGCAATGGCCTCATCAATGGTCAGAATGGGTGGGAGTTCCTCGAACTCGAGTTTGATGGCCTTTTTGGCTTGCCACAGGGCTTTTCGGGTTTCGGCGGCAATGACCACGATGGGGTGCCCCACGAACATGGCCACGTCTTCCACCAGAAGGACTTCATCCTGCAAAATGGGGCCGAATAAATTGTGGCCGTCCAGGTCGGCTGCCGTAAAGAGAGCCACAACCCCTGGGATTTGTCGGGCCGGCTCCAGATCAATGGCCTTGATGCGGCCATGGGCCACGGGGCTTCCCAGAAAGTCTACGAACAGTTCGTTACGCTGAATGGGCATATCGTCAATGTAGATGGACTGGCCCGTGACATGGCCTTTGGCCGAATCGTGGGGGATGTTTTGGCCGATGGTGGTGCCTGGGGTCGTCATTTGAGTACTCCCTCAGTGTGATCCATCAGCTCCCAATACCATTTTTGCAGGATATTTTCGGCCAGAGCCAGGCGATAGTCCCGATGGCCACGGACATCGGAAATGGGGCTGATCTCGGCGGCGGCAATCTGACCGGCCTCTTTCACCAGGGCTTCGGTGAGAGGCTTGCCGGTGAGAAAGGCCTCGGTTTTCGGCAGGCGTAAGACCACGGGGCCCACACCACCATAGGCCAGTTTTGCCCAGCGAATAGTGGGGCCGTCCAGCTCAACCCGCAGGGCTGCGGTGAAGGTCGAGATGTCCAGGTGCTGGCGGCGAGAAATTTTATAGAGCTTGCGGGATTCGGTGGGGCTGGGTAAGGGGATCCGGATGCGCTGGATGAGTTCGTCTTCGGCCAGGGCCAGTTGCCGGTAGCCGGTGTACAGCGAATTGAAATTGATCAGGCGGGTTCCGGCAGGGCCAAGGGCTTCGACCTCGGCATCCATGACGAACAGGAAGGGCAGGGAATCGCCAATGGGTGACCCGTTTGCGATGTTGCCCGCCAGCGTTCCGGCATGTTTGATTTGCGGCGAGCCGAAGCGCTCGAGCATCTGGGTGAATTCCGGGAAGATGTCGCCAAGCTGCTGCTCCAGCTTCGCCAGGCTGACTTTGGCCCCGATGGAGACAAAGCCGTCCTCGATGGTGATGCCCTGGAGCCCGGCGACATTGGCGAGGCTGATCACGGTTTGCGGTTCCGTGTGGCGTTTATTGCACACCACATGGACATCGGTTCCGCCGGAGACAATCACTGCCTTGGGGTGGGCGGCTTTGAGTCGGACCGCATCAGCCAGGGAGGTTGGCAGGAAGACCTGCTGTGTCGAGCCCTGGACGCAAGCGGGTTGGCGTTTGAGCGCTTCCAGGTCTTCTATGATGGAAGCGGCTGGGTAGAGCTCTCGCAGTTTGGGTTGAGCGTTCAAAGAAACCTGGGTTCCGGCTTTGAGGATGGCTTCATAGCCTGTGCAGCGACACAGGTTGCCGGTCAGGGTATCCTGGATGTCTTTTGGGGAGGCCGGTTGCGTGTCGGGTTTGGTATCAAAGAAGCCGCACATGGCCATCACAATGCCGGGGGTACAGTAGCCGCATTGGGCGCCGTTACAGGCGATCATGGCTTCCTGGACCGCGTTGACGGATCCGGCCGGGGTCATCCCCTCCAGCGTCACCACATGGGTGCCATCCAACTGATACATGTATTGAATACAGCCGTTGACGGCCTGGTAACTCAACTCCTGATCCTCGGGGCGGCCGATTAAGAGCGTACAGGCACCACAATCCCCTTCGGCACAGACGACTTTGGTGCCGGTGAGGTGCAGGTGATAGCGCAAATAGTCGGTTACAGGGGCAAAGGCCAGGTCTCCGGCAATCTCGTGCCGTTTGCCGTTGATGTAGAGGACTAATTTGTCCCGTAATGACGCACCGGATGGATTCAAGGACGACCCCTGCCTGAGCTAAAACTATCTCCTCCTAGTATACTCAAAACTTGGGCGTCAACGGGAGTCGACTCTCACGCAGCCGAGGGGTGGCGGGTTGGGGTTGTCGGCATCCCAAAGGTGGCCAGAACGGCCAGAAAAACAGCCACCCCGGCCACGGGAAGAATGACCCGGTAATCGTTGAAGAGGGTGATGAGATGGCCGGTGATGAGGAGGCTGTAGAGCTGAGGAACCGATAAAAACAGGTTGTACAAACCTGCATAGGCGCCCTCGTGTTGTTTGGGGCAGAGTTTGAGTAACAGGGACAAGGGAAAGACCACCATTCCGGCAAAACTGATTCCTAAAAGGACGCTCATGAGGGCGGCACTGGCCATCTGGTGGACCAGCGCATAGGCCCCGAACGCCACGGTCCCGAAAAAAATCAACGCCCACCGATACAGGGTCCGGTTCTCCAGGCGGTCGGCCAGTTTGCCCAGGGGGAGCGCAGCACCCACCATGACCAGGGTGAGGATGGCCAACAGCCCGTTGGACCATTCAAAGCTGAGATGAAGCGCCTTGGTCCCGAAAAGGACGAAATACCCGCGAAGGGCCTGAATGCCAATCCACGAGAAAAACAGCACGGTAAACAGCCTGAAAATGGCATGCTGCTCCGGAAAGCGGATGACCCGGCGCTGAATGGCGGGCAGATAAATCAAAGGGGGTAAGGCGTATACCAGCAGATTCCATGGCGAAAACAGGCTCTTGTCGGGGAGGATTTCGGTGTTCTGGCTCTGGAGGCTGGTCTTGGCCTTGGGGGCATAGCAAAAAAACAGGATAAACGTGATGAGGAGGACGGCCCCGCCAATCCAGAAGGGATAGGGGCTGGTTCCAAGACCGCTGCAAAGGGCGAACATGCTAAAGCTGCCCGCCCCGGAGAACAATCCCACATAGCCGCTGATGAGGCCCTTGTGGGAGGCCAGGAATCTTCGCCCCGAGACATCGGTGACCAGGGCACGATAGGTGACCATGAGCACATTGAAGGCCGCATAGAAAATACCCATCAGGACGATCATGCCGACAGTCGACAGGTGTCCCGAGAGCCAAAGGGTGGCCCCAAAGGATGCAAGAAGGCTTATGGCCATAATCCGGCGTCGATCCAGGCCTTGTCGCTGCCAATGGTCACCGAACCAGCCGATGAGCGGTTGGATGAGAATCCCGGCTGCCGGGCCCAGGGACAGCACCCAGCCAATGGCCCTGGCATTGTGCAAGCGACTGTCGAGCATGATCTGGAATTGGGTTGCATCCAGAGCCATGGCCATGTAGATGCCGAACCAGCCCAAGGTCAGTAGCAGGATGGGGAATCCGGGATGTCGCGGCATTGGGTTGGTGGGTTATTGCTTGACGGCTTCAACAATCGCATGTTCGCTGTGGGGGCCAGAGATCACGCGAGTGAGCTTGAAGCCCGCTTGGGCGAATAAAGCTCTGTATTCTTCTTCCGTACGTTCCCGACCGCCGGTCATCACCAGCATGTTGAGGTCCATAAACTTGGCCATACCGGGTTTGTTGCCTTCAGGCACCACGGACTCCACCAAGAGGACTTTGCCGTTATCAGCAATGACCTTATGAATGTTGCGCAGGATGGTGAGTGAACGCTCGTCGTCCCAGTCGTGGATGATGTGGCCCATAATGTAGGCATCACCGCCCGGGGCAACGGCCTGGAAGAAATCACCGGATTCGATGGTGCATCGATCCGCCAGGCCGGCGGCTTTCAATGGCTC
Organism: Vampirovibrionaceae bacterium NZW_1234; assembly: GCA_041697335.1. Classification (GTDB taxonomy): domain Bacteria; phylum Cyanobacteriota; class Vampirovibrionia; order Vampirovibrionales; family JAGQHJ01; genus JBGUGD01. The sequence goes on from JBGUGD010000001.1 coordinate 166,801, forward strand.
GACGGCACCTTGCGCCACATGGGGCAAGTCAAAGAGGATGCCCTTGAGGTGCGGGTACTTGTTGAGAATCAAGGCAAGCAGTTGACCGTGGCCACCACCAATGTCTACCAGGGTGTTGATGCCGGAAAAATCATAATGGTCAATCACGGCACTGTGGATGTTTTTTACCATGGCGGTCATGGCGCCGTTAAACACCTCACTGACCTCGGGGTGTTGTTGAAAATACTCGAATACCCCCATGCCATACATGGCCTGAAACGGTTGGGTCCCGGTTTTGACGCCGTCGGCAAGACGACCCCATGCATGGTAATGCTCTTCACCCATCAGCAGCGCCATCGGCTTAAACGACTGAGGGTGCTGGCTCCGCAGGAGATCCGCTTTGGCCGTGAGCTGGAAGGTGCGATTGGGAATTTCTTCAAAAATGCCCACACTGGCCAACGCACGTAACACGCGATACAGGTAATCCTCGTTGGCTTGAGCCCGGGCTGCCAGTTGGTCAATCGGCAAAGGGCCATTTTCAAGCAGATCGGCAATCTGGAGTTTGGCAGCCGTATAAATGGCTTGCGAGATCCAGTAACCGGAAATCATTTGCATCAGTTGAGGACCTTCGCTCAACATTGTCCCAGGGGTTTGGAGGGCATTGGCGGCCGTTGGCATCAGGGGGCTCCTTGTCTGTTTCTATTTTCTCGGAAGCTCCATTCTACCCCAAATCGCTTTTGAAAACCGATGTGGTCCTTAGGATTTTGAAAAAGGCCACAGCCGACCCAAAGCCTGTCCCCAGCCCTTGAGCCAGCCCTTGTTCGCGGCCTGGGAAATTTGGTCGATGAGGTCAAAGCCTTGTTCTAATGTGGGAACCCGGTCCAGGAATTTCTGAATTTCCAGAATCCGTTTCATATCAATCACACGCGCCAGTGGCATCAGCTTCAGCAAGGGTTGTGCCGGATCGGTGAGTTGACGCAGGGCCTTTAGGTTTGCATTGGCATAGAGCCAGTTGTTGAGGTTGAATTCCAGACGTTCTTTTTCCGACTCGAGGGCGTGGGAACTGAATCCCAGATCTCGCCTTAGAAGGGCACGCTTGTTGCCAGGGGTACTGTAATACAGCCACAGTTCGGGGAGCAGATGCCGATCGGTCTTGGTGATGTTGTGAATGTTATCTTGAAGCGCTTCCAGGGTCTCAACGGGTAAGGGTCGCCAGGTTTGGAAGGTCTGTTTCAGGAGGGCATTGCCTTGTTTCAGCAGGTCAAGAATCCGGTGACGATTGTTGACCTCCTGCTCAAGGGGTGTTCCTAAGGCTTCGGGAATGGGGATTTTAAAGCGTTGGCAATCGGCCTTTAGCTGTTCAAAGAACGGTGCTCTTAAGGACCGTTCTGCTTCAGCACATCGGACCTCGATGGGGGAAAAAAGATAAAAGAGACGTTTGCGTTGGGGTTGGGTGGCCATGCCCAGCCGACATAGGGCTTGTTCCAGCTCGATTTGGAGTTGAGCGACCGGGTCTTTGGTGTCTTTCAAGTGGGCTTGGGTTGCTTGGGAAACCGGGAACGGCAACTCCTGTCTGAGGGCCTTACGGCATGTCTGGTCAACCTGTTGTCGCGCATAGAAATAATGAAAGGCTTGGCGCAGTTCCTCAGGGGATAGCCTCGGATCCTCCAATGGCATCGGGAAATCCGGTCGGCTCCGGATGATGGCCTCAACGGATGGGAGCTTTAGAGTCCGAAAATCCAGATCATTCAGCTTCTCAATAGTGGGGTTGGTGATGTAAGCCACAAAAAGCGTGAATAATTTGTTGAAGGTCTCTTCCGAGACCTTGGGCGGAGTGACACGCTGGTCGGTGACAAAGTCATAGAAAGTTTCCGGGTATGGATGGAAAGCGTCGGACACGGTTTTGTAGGCCTTAATTCTGTCATGTTTTGCAAGTCGCCCCCGGAGTTCAGTGTCGGCTACGGCATGTTCGTTTTCATGCAGCAAGACTTCAAGCGCTTCACCGCGGTTCAGAAGTGATTTGCATTGCACTGTGTGGGTTGTGATTAAATAATGGCCTTTGAGGTCCTCAAAAATACGTTCCGGCGTGTGGGCGCCATCCACGGCATCTTTCCAAATCACGTGCGGCATTTCATTGGGGGCAAGGCGGTTGCGGGCCATCAATTTCTTTAAAACAAATGCCGTTTCATCCGGATCTAACGATCCGGTGCCTGTGATTTTGAAGTCTTTTGAGGTGCCTGACGTTATTTCTCCCAGACTGAAGGTCCATGGTTTCGGAGTTGATTCGGCCTTCTTCTTTGGGCTTGCACCGAAGGTAACGGAATCGCACCTTCCCGGAGCCCGCATGCTGGGGTTCAGGTTGGGGGTCAGCATTGGTTTTTGCCAAGGTACGAGACTGAGGGACGAAATCATCGCATTCCCTTCGAATAAGCTGAGGGGTCTGTTCTGTCGATATGAAACAGCCTGAACCTGAAAAGTTGCCTTTGTCTTTTTTACCGGGGTCAGTGTGGTTTTATAAATTCCCGAGCAGGTAGTCAGGAATTCTCCGAAAACGTTTCGATTTCATCATTTCGCCAGGATTGGGTAAATAGTTCGGCAGTTGCAGGGGCGTATCCGGTGTGTCATCCTTGAGCTGTCTTAACCCCAAGCACATGACGTCGGCCAAGGTAAGCGTGCTGTTTAGGTCTATGGCGTGTGGCTTGTGGAGTGTCCTAAAATTGCGGTCTTTTTCGACCAGGTAGCGACATAGCCCGACACTGTAAGTTTTCTTTGGATCGAGAGGAGCCCAATGGCCTGGGCGTTCTTCAACTTCAATGTTTTGGGCTTGGGGTCCGTGAAGGGTGAACCGCAGGCCGCTGAAAATAAGAAAGGGCTTGTATAGGGGGGCGTTTAAATTTTGTGTGGATTGTTGCACCGCCAGGTTCAGTTCCTCACCGCTCAGGCGGATCCGGGTCAGGGGGTGTTGATAGGGCAGGGCCAGATCGACATCGATGGGGGTGATCTCACCTTGCAGGGCGCGTCTGAATTCGTTGGCGCGGATAATGCCAATTTGAGCCTGGGCTGCCTGGCGAGCCGAATGGGCCAGAAAATAGGGCTGGTTCAGAATCTCCATGGGGCTCAGGTCCTGCCCCAGTCGGGCCAATGTATCCGTGCGCTTGCCATAGTGATGAAGGAGATCGACCACGGTCGGATCCATATCAAAGTTTCACGCGGCATGGAGCTTGTTTGCCTTAAAATGAATGCCATTTTCGCCCACAACGATGTCGGCGACTCCGACCTTATCGGCAAAGGCACCGGCATTCAGGACAAGCAGGGGCTTGCCGTTGGGTTTTGTGAAAACGGTTTTGCCTTGGCGCAAGGTGTCTTTTCGGGTATGAGAGTGCCCCCCCATAATGACGTCGATGTCATTTGCCTGAACCGATTGGGTAAAGGCTGCGTCCCAGCGATAACCGCGATGGGACATCAGGATGACCAGTTTGACGCCTTGGGCTTTCAATTTTTGGGCCTGGGCCGCTATTTTTTTCACGGCAAATCGATCCTGAATGCCAAAGGAATGGGTTTGAATACTTTCGGCAGGGGCGTGAATGGAAATGAAGCCGTATTGGCCGTTGGCTTTGCTCACAATGAGGGGAGTGGTTTTAATTAAGCCCGCCTTGAGGAGCTGTTTATAGAGTGCATCGAGCGGTTTTTTCAGGGTTGTGCCCAAATACGCGGTTTTACCCCATTCCAGGAGGCGTCCTGCGAATTCTTGAAGAGGAAGGAGGGCTTCGTGATTGCCCAGGCACATGGAATCGAATCGGAACAGTTCGTTCAGGCGGATGTTTAATGGCCAGAATTGAGGGCTCATGCCGGTGTGCGTGTCGCCTGCATTGAGGCGAAGGACATCGTAGCCTTTTCGTTCGCCTTCCTGGGTGAAGTAATCCATTCCCGTCTTGTTTCGCGCGGCCAAGGGATAATTGCCATGGATGTCGGTGTTATAAACCAGGCGAACTCGGGTGGGGGAGGCTGGCAAGCTTACACTAGCCGATATTCTAGGGGGGCTCACGCAGGGGATTCCTCAGGTGGGTGACTGTCCGGTAAGGCAGGCGAGTCTGACTTGAGCGGCTCGACACGGGCCACACGGGACAATTCAGCCGGGAGACTGCGGTAAAACTTTTCCAGAACGGTTCGGATGCCTTTGACGGTAATACTGTCGTCCGTTAAGCCCAGGTCTTTCTTGAGCCGCTGGGTCAGGGCTTCAGGGCGAAGTCTTTCGCCGATGCGAAGGTAGAGAATGCGTTTTTGAAAGCCGGTCAGGTTGGGCCATTCGGACCACTGGGTGAGTTGCTTCCATGGCTCTGTGGGTTTGAAACTGGCCGGAACCACCACGTCAGGTACCAAAGAGTAAACGGCCTTACCTGTGTGCTGGGCTAAAATAGGAAACACCCGGCGAATGAACTCGGCATCGCTATAGGTTAGTATCGCATCTCGTTCGGTCTCGTTGGGGATATGCTCAGTGACTAAATCCGTGAAGGCTTGCAGTTCTTTGACACAGCTTCGAACCATATTCTGGTAGCGCCGGTAGTCATCGGCAGGCATGGTTTTTTTCAAATTCTCTGCCTGAGGCAATTTGTCCAGGATTTGGCGTCGCTCCAGATTGAGGAAGAGGCGCATCCGATTGAGTAAGGGGTCTTCGGCCAGTCGTTTTAACAGGTAGGGGGCCGGGATATGGAACGGCCATTTGCCTCTTGTGGGATGAGATTTTGAAGGCTCGGGTGGGACTGACGGCGTTTGGGGAATATCAGCTGCTTCACTCTCTCGGGTGATGGGCTCTGAAGTGATGGGGGGCACGGGTGAGGCCTCTTTTTGGAGGTCCTCGTATAATACCTCTTCGGCTCGCCGCAGCAGTTCGATGGTCTTATGCCCCGCCATCGGCCATTGGGCGGTCCAGTCCTCCGGGTGTGTCAGCTGAAGTTGTTTGAGTCGGGCCAGCTCTGACTCGACGGCTGTTTTCGCAACCAGCCCTAGTTTTTGTACCAGGGGCTGTACGGCATCCGGGTTTGCGTCCAGATACAGAAGAAATAACTTATGCGTGGTCGAATACCCCAAGGCGACAGACTGATCATCCATGGCGCGTTTTTTGAGGGGCTGCAGCTTCAGAAACCCGGTGCGGTAGAAATCGACTTTCTGCGTGTAGGGTTGGGCCGAAGCCGTGATCTGTAATAGGCTGTCTGAATGTTTAATCAGGGCTTTATAACGCTTGTAGACTTTGTCCCGAGTGGCTCGAGGGAAGGTTTCCAAGTAACGTGGATTTTCCCCGAGGCCTAAGAGCACCTTTTGTTCCTGGGGCGAGAGAAAAGGGCGGAGCCACCCAAGTGGAACAGTAAAGGGGGTTTGTAATGCTTTTTCCAGGACGGGTTGAAGCGTGGTGGATGATTGCTGGGCGCCTCGGGCTCGAAGCTCTAGGGCCACGCGTCGGCTCAACAGGGATTTAAATTGACCTTCGTCAAGTTGCTTAAAAGCCTCAGGCCTGGCTTGATAGGCTTGCTGCACCTGAGGAAGAAGAGAAGCACTGTCCAGCTCGGGAAGGAGCTTCTGTGCGTCAGCTTCATGCAGAAATTCGGGTGTTTTTGCGCTGCTTGTCTCCAGGGTGGAGTCCAAGTCCTGAAGACGAATGCCAAGGTCCTGGCTAATCTGCTTGGCGGAAAGCCCCAGGTGGTTGCCCAATGTAACGAGTTGAGCCTGCAAGTCCTGAGCGGGGTTGCCGGTGTAGGAAAACGCTCGTTTGAGGATGCTTTGAACGTCTCGGGTTCGATCCAGGATGTCGGGCTTTACGACAAAAGGGGTATTTTTCAGCTGATGACCCAGTTCCTGCAATAACGGTGGAAGATATGCCGGCAGGCGCTTTGGGTTCCAAAGAAGTTGTGCGGGCTGATGCTGTAGAAAGGCCAAATACGTTGAAAGAGCCAGAGCCTGGCCCGGATTGAATCGATAGTGGATGACCTGGTAGGGGTGGAGGGGCTTTTCCAGAAGTCCCCGGAGTTTGTCTAAGGCACGTGTCTCCAATTGGCGTGAACGTTCTCGGGTGCGTCCGCCAATGGCTTTCCCTGCCTCGCCTAATGTCGCTTGTCCCGCCGCAGCCTGTGCCTCTGGAGGAAGCAGATTAAAGCGTTTTCGCAGGATGAGGATTTCATTGGGGGTTAATAGGCCTGTGGGTTCGGCAATACCGATAATGCTTCGGAGGTGGGCTACCGTTTCGTCTTCAATGACATAATCTTCCGGTGCCTCTGTTTCGGTTGAGGCGGTTAATTCTTTTCTGGAGGAACTTTTTCCAGTGGAATTAGTGTCTAAAGGCGTATCCAGGGAAACACCCGGGGTGGGACGGTTAAATCGGTGCTGAATTTCATAGGAGAGGTCTTGCTTTGCCAGGGTGTAAACATAATTGACCAGGGTGCCCTTGGAGTCGTTATAGGTCACAATCGCCCGGATGGCGGCCTGATAGGCTGTATTGAAACCGTGGTTTTTATATTCATCCAGATTCCACCCCTTGTCCAGTGCGAATGGAATACGTCTTTTCACACAGTGTCTGAGGATGGGCTCCATAACAGACAGGATCCCGTCAAATTGCCTTCCAGCTTCCGGATGCAGGCGTTTCCACTCATGAAACCCGGCCAGGTAAGCTTCTTTTTGGGTGAGGCTTTCACCTCCTTTGGTTGCTCTTCCTAGGCTCAGAAGGTGGCTTAATGCGTTAAAAGCATCAGCGTGTTCTTGGGCCATTTGGGAAAGCGATGCTTGACTGGCGGCTTCGATGTCCACCTGGTATGTCTTCTTCACGCCCGAGGTGTTGTTATCTCCGATTCCGGATTGACGCGCGGATTTTTGACGCGCCTTGGCCCCGGCGAAGTAAACCGGATGACCCGCAATGGAACTGAGTCGAGGAGGAACCATGACAGAAACGGTATCCACAATCATTGATCTTGGGTTCAATAAAAACCAGACCCAAGTAGAAGATTGCCTAACTGTTTTGAGACTCGCGTGATACTAATGAAACGGCCTCATCCACCCATGTTGACATGTTCTGGGTGCCGTTGTCGTTAACCCAGTCATAGGTTTTAAAGAAATGGGACAGGCGCGCGCCGTCGGTATTTTCAATGGGTAAGGTCAAATTCTCAATGGCTGTCTCTCCGCAGCGTTTCCACTCGTTGGCCCACTCGTGCAGGTCGACTCGAAAATTTTGCCGATCGACGTAAAAGCCTACGTAATCCAAAGGATTTTCTCCTAAGGGCAAGGTGTTGCCCTTGATATCAGGAAGACTGTTAATGTGAATGCCAACAATCGCGTTGCCACGAGCCAGACTTTGTAACAGTTCATAGCGAACCCAGCGTCGTTTGAAGGTGTTGGTGCCAATCAAGACAAACGTTAGTTGAGTATGATTCAGTCCCGTATCGATCAAAGCCATGGTGGCCGCATCCCCATTTTCGGCTCGCTCCTCCCAGGTGTCCGGGTCCCAGAAGCCGGCCGCCTCAGAACCGGGGAAAGAAAGCCAATGGCTTCGGATCTGATTGACACGCCAGATATCGGGTTGATAGTGAAAGCAAAAGTAGGCACGCATGGGGCGGAAATTTTCGATGCTTTAATAACGCGACGCTAATCATTACAAGTATATCATTCTGCCGAGACATTTTTGAGGGAGGATGTAGATGAACGCTGACAATCGCTCTGCCTGGACCTAAATACATTTAAGTTCCCAAACCGTTTCGCTATCTGCTGTGTGTATTTCAGGTGGATTTTCGGGCAAGAGGAAGCGTGTGGATTAACGTCCCGTTAAATTCTAATAAGGAGCCTTTGGTTTTGGTGGTCTTTGCTCCGTTCTACATTCTGTATTTGGCATTTATTTTTACTTGGTGTGGTCTTCGCGCAAGGATATTGTGTAATTCGCTTTTTGTCCTAACCGTATGGAGGTTTCGAGTCCCGTCAATGAGTCAGGGATTTTTTAAAGGACCTTATTGGCATTTTGAAATAACACTTGTGAACAATTAGAAAAATGTTGATAGTAATGCTCCGGTTTTTTAATTCGCAGGTAAAGTAACTCTGGAAGCATTATTTTTTACTTGAGATGCGAAGATTGAAATGTGCAGTTGATATTGACATATATTTTTTAAAATATAGCTTCTGCAAGCGCGATTATAGTGGCAGTGGGTATTTTTAAATCAGGTTATCTTGCTGTAGTGTTTGTTTCTACATCAGGAATCAGCTTTGCTTATTACTGGATTTCCTCCATAGAGAGTAGGTATGTTTAATACATTTATGGGAAATCGGACTCGGGAATAATAATCGCATCTCAGTAAATAAGGATTTGATTTGAGCGTGGATCATTCTTTATTTGCTGTAGAAGCTCAGTATTCTTGTAGGTACGGGAGAGAATTTTATCAAGGCTAGAACTGTTTTAGGGTTGAATTCCAATATTTGGTTGATTCAATCTAAGCTTCAACCGTTTACTATCAATAATAAATATTTGTGAACAATGTTTGTTCACGTTGCCCTAAAAAGGGTTTTTTAGAGAGAAGCATTTGCGATTAGAGAAGGGAGTCATAATTTTCAGGGATATTTTTATTAATATCATGATTTGAAACAAGACTTTTTATTGAGGCTTGCATTGTTGTGCTATTAACCCTGGAATGGCGCTAATACAGATTTAAGAAGAGACGCTGATGATCAGTAATTGAACAGATAGGCGCTTTTCCATTTCAAAACTCAGATCAAAATTTAGTCTGAAAGAAGGACTTTAGTAATTTTTGTTTTTAACGATACCGATGCAAATATATAGACTTTTTAGGAACTAGCAGGAGTGATCATATGCCCACCATCACAGGAACGTCAGGGAACGACTTTTTAGAAGGCTCATCAGGAAATGACACACTTCTTGGTCTGGCAGGGAATGATGTTTTAGTTGGTGATACTGGTAATGATAGTTTAGATGGTGGTGCCGGCGCTGATCAAATGTATGGCGGTGACGGTAACGACACCTATGTTGTTGATAATGTTGGCGATATCGTTAATGAGTACGCAAATGAAGGGACGGATACGGTTCGCTCAAGTATTACCTATGAATTGACCGATCATGTGGAGCATTTGATCCTGACGGGTACAGGTAATATTCATGGCACAGGGAATGATCTGAACAACTCCTTGACGGGTAATGCTGGCAATAATACCTTAGACGGTGGCTTAGGTGCTGATACCATGGCCGGGGGCGCTGGTAATGATGTTTATATCGTGGATGATGCCGGTGATGTTGTTACGGAATTGGCGAACCAAGGGGTTGATACGGTACGTTCCGAAGTCAGCTTTAGCTTGGGTGCAAACATCGAAAATTTGGTTTTAACGGGCACCGATGATACCAATGCCACCGGTAATGGCTTGGCCAACTCATTAACAGGTAACAGTGGTAGCAACACCCTGGATGGGGGTGCCGGTGCTGATACCATGGCCGGGGGTGACGGTGATGATATCTATGTGGTTGACAATGCCGCGGATGTGGTGACGGAACAAGCGAACCAGGGTATTGATACGGTTCGCTCCAGTGTGACTTTTACTCTGGGTAACAATATTGAAAATTTAGTTTTGACTGGGTCAGCCAGTGTGAATGCAACCGGCAACAGCTTGGCCAATTCCCTAACCGGCAATAGCGGAAATAATTTGCTTGATGGTGGAACAGGTGCTGATACCATGGCCGGGGGTGACGGCAATGATACCTATGTGGTGGATAACGCCGGTGATGTCATTACAGAGAATGCCAACGAAGGGACGGATACGGTTCGGGCCAGTGTGAGCTATTCCTTGGGTGATCACCTGGAGAACTTGGTATTAACCGGGATCGGTAACACCAATGCTACGGGGAATGCCCTGGGCAACTCCTTGACCGGTAATACCGGTAATAACACCCTGGATGGAGGGACCGGTGCGGACACCATGATTGGTGGCCTCGGCAATGATACCTACATCGTGGATGATGCCGGGGATGTGGTGACGGAACTGGCCAATCAAGGGACCGACACGGTTCGGGCCAGTATTTCGTACAGCTTGGGCACCAACATGGAGCACTTGGTGTTGACGGGTAGTGGTAACATCAATGCGACAGGGAATGCCGGAGCCAACTCTTTGGCCGGTAACAGCGGCAATAACTCCCTGGATGGTGGAGCAGGCGCTGATACCATGGCTGGGGGCGACGGTGACGATACCTATGTGGTGGACAACGCCGCTGATGTGGTGACAGAGAGTGCCAACGAAGGGACCGATACGGTTCGGGCCAGTGTTTCCTACAGCTTGGGTAACCACCTGGAAAACTTAACCTTGACCGGCACGGCTGCCATTAATGCCACCGGTAACGCTTTGGCAAATACCCTGACGGGTAACAGCGGCAACAACACCCTGGATGGGGGCGCTGGTGCCGATACCATGATTGGTGGCCTCGGCAACGACACCTATGTGGTGGACAATGTCGGTGATGTCATTACGGAGAATGCTAACGAAGGAACGGATACGGTTCGTGCCAGTGCAAGTTATTCTTTGGGTGACCACCTGGAGCACTTGGTTTTAACCGGAACCGGTAACACCAATGCTACGGGGAATGCCCTGGGTAACTCCTTGACCGGCAACAGCGGCAACAACACCCTCGATGGCGATGTTGGTGCAGACACCATGGCTGGCGGCCTCGGCAATGATACCTATGTGGTAGACAATGCCAGTGATGTGGTAACGGAACTGGCCAACCAAGGGACCGACACGGTTCGGGCCAGTGTGAGCTATAGCTTGGGCTTGAATGTTGAACATTTGGTATTAACCGGTAGCGGTAACATCAATGCGACAGGGAATGCCGGAGCCAACTCTTTGACCGGTAACAGCGGCAACAACACCCTGGATGGTGGAGCAGGCGCTGATACCATGGCCGGGGGCGACGGTGACGATACCTATGTGGTGGA
>JBGUGD010000009.1:0-152500 GCA_041697335.1 Vampirovibrionaceae bacterium NZW_1234
CCATGCAATACACAGCCAATTTTATATCCCATAAACACGTGCTATCAACCTAGTCCGTGCTGGCAGGTGAAGCCGCCATGCGATCCTCCGCCACCGCCGCCACCGCCGCCGCCACCGCCGCCGCCACTGCCGCCACCGCCGCCGCCACCGCCACCGCCGCCGCCACCGCCGCCACCGCCGCCGCCACCGCCGCCGCCAGGCAAAGGCAATATTGATGTGTGGGTGCCGATTCACTGCACACCGCCGGACGGCAAATATTACGATCCGATCATTAAAATCGTGAACCAGCAAACCGGAGAAGTTTTCTATGACGGGTTAATTCCACATCATCACGATATAACCAATCTTCCCTTGGGGACGTATACCGTTTCCGGAAGTTATGGATTGCCGGGCAGTGAATTTCCGACACGAACCGTTACGATATCGGCCCAAAATCCGAGTTTCCGGGTGGACTTTACGTCCATGGCGAATCCGGATGTGTGCGCTCCGCCACCGCCACCGCCACCGCCAGGGGTTGCGTCTGAGTGGACCTACTTTGACTGTGAATATCGAGTCACCACTACCTTTAAGATTTTGGAGGTCACTGGCGATTCAGTCAGGTTACATGTCAAATCATCCCCCAATGCCAATGTTTACGACGCCGATGAAGAGCGAGTCTATCGTTTACAGGACATTATATCGGCCGATCGGGTCAACGATCCGACTAAGCATATGATGTATTGGGAAGTTCGGGATTATGGTCTCCAGCAGACGACGACCTATGAAGTCCTGTCGGTTAACGGCACCACAGCCCAGGTGAAAGTGACAGCCCCGAATGGAACGGTCAGCACCCAGACCATGCCCTTGTCCCAAGTGCCAATGGACACCGATGCATGTGCTTATTGGAACGGCCAATTGCAGAACAATGGTGGCGGATAGCTTTAGATGAGCTGTTCCTGGTTGCGAGGGTCACTGGGATTCATGAATTCGGACAAGCCGAAAGGAATCTCCCTCGTAGGTGCGAACCGGCTTGGTCCGCATCAGTTGTCTGGCTTGCTCTCGTTGAGACTGCTTTGATGATGCTTTTGCCTCTTGTACCAGCGCATCCAACTTGTCTTTCAAACGCTCCAGGGCAGCTTTGCGATTCTGGGTTTGGGAACGTTGGTCCTGGGCTTTGATATGGATACCGGTCGGAATATGACTGACGCGAATGGCGCTGGCGGTTTTATTGACTTTCTGGCCGCCAGGTCCGGAGGCTCGGGTGGCTTGGATTTCAACAGCTTCGGGATCCAGTTTCGGGATGTCCTTGAGCTGAATGGGCTTGATGGCCACAAACCAGGAGTGGCGTTTGTGACCTGCTCGCTGTTTGCTCTGACCAATCCAGCGGATGCTGCCCAGCCAGGATTTCATAAACGCCATAGGGTCTTGGCCGTTGACGTCAAAAATTAGGGATTGCAGCAGATTGTTCTTGCGATTGCGGTTTTCGAAGAGGGGTAAGACCTGAAGCTGATGCTTTTGGGCGTCCTGCTTCAGTGCAAGAAATGTCTGCTCAAGCACCCAGCTGCATTCATCGGGGCCATTACCCGTGGTTAACTGAAAAACCGTTTTCTGGGTTTGAGGTTTTGAGGGGTGGTTACCAAATCGTGTGGAGAGGGAAGTGACAATCGATCGCATAGGGCAGACTCGCTTGGAGATGAACACGGTGTCATATCATTGATATCATATTAATGCCCCTCAGGACAGAAAATTGCGTTAGGCGACAAAGTTTGCTGAAATAAGACGAATGCGGTGTTCTATGGTGAGTTGTGACAGATTCATCATCGAAATCAAGCGCGATATCAAAAATACCCTTTGAGTCGTTTTATCACCATATGCAGTTCTATGATCCCCGATATTCCTATAGCGGCATGTGGCCGGTCTATCCCCAGAGACCGTCGCCCCGGGGATTTGCACGTATGCCGGCAACAGCCAGTATTAGCGGCGATAGTCCTGGTGAGCTTCGCCTGCAAGCTGAGCAGCTCAAGAACTTGGGCAACGAATACCGCAAGAACAAAATGTATGCCAAGGCTCTTGACGCCTATCAGCAGGCCATTCAAACGGACAGCCGATACACGGATGCCTATTTCAATATGGGGCAATTGCACGCCTTGGTGGGCAATATGCCAAAAGCCATCCAGGCATTGACACAGCTGCTGTTTATCACCCCGAATGACCACGATGCCCGCGTGGTTTTGGGCGAGTATTATGAAAAAGCGGGAAATACTCAGGAAGCGAAGAAACGGTATATGGAAGTGCTTCAGGCCAAACCGGATTTCGATCCGGCCAGCCGTCGCCTGGATTATTTGCTCTATCTCGACCAGAAGCGTTTCTACCCCGAAACGGCGCAAACCTTAATGGACACCCAGTATCGGGAGATTATTCATAAAGCCCGTAGCCTGTTAAAGCAGTTTTATACCCTTCATCATCCCAATCCTATTGTTTTGAAACTCTCCCAGGAAATTCCCATCGCTTTTGAGGATACCCAGATGCTGGGTGAGACGGCGAATATTGCCGAATACGATAATCGCAAGGGATTAATCCGGGTGCATCCGCAGATGATGTTCTCGACGCCCAATATTGTGGCGGCCTACCTGGTGCATGAGTTGGTTCATGCTGTGGATCAAAATGATTCCACATCAATTATTGAAGAACAGGACGGTTATCGGGCGTTGGCAAGGTTCTGGAGTATTTATAAAGGCCCTGAAACAGACCCAAACCTGGATCGAGCTGTAGAACTGTATCAACGAAGCCCCGATGCTTTGGATCAAGAAGTACGACGAATTTATACCATTCGAGATGCAACGATTCCGGAACGTTCGGCAGGTCATGGACTTCCTGCAACCAGTGCCATGGCCATTGCGTCTCAAGAATTCGAGTCAAAGCTGGCTGTTGCGAACCTGCAGCGCTTGAAACAGGCTCTGGCGCTAAAGGCGAGTCAAAAGTAGTTGATTCGTTTGAAAAAAGTAAGTTTCTATCGAAATGGCGTGCGATGGGATGGCGTCAATAAAATCCTTTTGTTACAAAAAATAAACATTTGCTTGTGCAATTCAACATCCTTGTCTAGGATAGAACTATTGAAAGGGGCGATAAAACTGGTTTTTGGGGTTGGTTTTAACCGATGAATTTTAGGTTTGGATTGAGATAGCAGTATGAACAAACGGGCGTAGGTTGGGCAACAGTAATTTTATGGCAGTATTGTCGTGAAGTGCCAAGATACGCCCATTTTCCTTTTTTAAAGTGGCCTGGAGGGGCCGATTGATTAGAAATTGAGAATTAGGTGAATAGGTTTCGTAACGAGGCTGTGTTGGGATGGGTTTAAACCGGGTCGATCATGTCATGCCGACCGTTGTCAGGAGTCGCCTGAGAACGCCAATTTTCGGCGAATCGGCTCTTTTGGGGCCGTTTGGACATCCGCAGGCTTCCGATACTCTGCATCACTCCCGAGGCCATAAGACCCAGGTGACCTCACTCATTGGCGGAGGACAGATTTTTCAGGCCATTGATGCGTTGCTTTCCCGGGCAAAGCAGTCCGTCATGGTCAATCTCTACAGTCTGGAAGATCCGGTATTGAACCCGGAGCGTCTTTGCTCTCCGGCCATACCCGGTAGCGACAGGCAACGCTTGATAGTCCAGAAGTTGGCCCAGGCAGCACGGCAAGGAATCAAAGTCACTGCAATTCTTGATAGTGGCTATGATGATCGAGATGGTACCTATAAAAATGACCAGGTGATGCAATACCTTCGCTCGAACGGTGTAGAAGTCCTGGCCTATCCCAGGAAATTTGCCAAGCTGAATCATGTGAAGGCCATGGTCGTTGATAATCAGTTTGCCGTACTGGGTGGGATGAACTGGGGCAATCACTCTGCCGTCAATCACGATGCTTGTGTGATGCTGGAAGGGGACGATGTCTCTTCCATTGTTCATAAACTGTTCAAGCCGGATTATGTGTTTTCCGGAGGCAACCTCAACAATTTGGAACTGCCGCCGGTGATTTCCGAGGAGGCGGTCCGAGTGGTGACAACCGCACCCGCTGGTTCCCCGGGCGGGCGCAAGAACACAATCCTCAAGGAATTGTTGCGTCGGATTGAGCAGGCTCAGGACAGCATTATCTGCGAAGTCTATACCCTGACAGACAGGCTGGTGGCCGACAAGCTGATTGCGGCGCACAATCGGCTTAAACGTCGAGGCAAGCCAGGCGTTCGGATTTTGGTGGACCCCACGCAGTACGTTCAATCGGAATCCAATCGCCCTATCGTTGACTATTTGCGGGATAAAGGGGTGCCCATTCGTTTTTATAAAGTGGATTGGCGAACCCAGCAGAAACTTCATGCCAAGTGGGCCGTGTTTGATAGCCGGCACCTGTTTATCGGCTCTGCAAACTGGTCCAAGGCGGGTCTTCAGACAGATGGGGGCAAGCATTCAACCCGGCGCAATCATGAGGCCAATCTGAGCATTGATTCCGCACCGCTGTGTCGGCCCTTTACTCAGCAATTCGAACAGGACTGGACGAAACAGTCGTTGCCCCTCAACACATTGCCGGATCTCATTGCCGACATTCCAGAAGAGGTCCGACACCGAATGAAATCGCTGGCCTTGCCCCCAGCTTCGGGCGGGAAACAAAATCCGTTTGCACAAGGGCCACGGCCGTAATAATAATAGAAACAGCCTACAGTGAGATTTGAGGAAATAAGACAGGAGACATGCCGATGCAACCCGTTATTTTGAAGCCCTACATTCCTGGTCCTGTTGGATACAGTGAACTCCTGGATGCGCAACAAAAGGCAGCGGCTCAGGGTGCCTCCGGTGTTTCTTTTTCGGGAAGCAAATCATGGACCCCGGAGCAGGTGGCCCAGTTTATTGATTCCACGAAGTTAACCTACAGTGCCGGCGAGGATCCGGATGCCGCTGTAAAAGCACTTTGCAAGGAAGCCGCCGAAAATCGCTTTTATGCTGTTTGCGTCCGTCCCGATAAAGTGACTCTCGCAAAGACGGCTCTCTCTGGAACACCGGTGAAAGTGGCTACCGTTATCGGCTTTCCGCAGCAAAAATTTCGGCTGGATGAACAGCAACGTTTTGCCACTATTGGTGATGTTTCCTTGACGGAGAAGCAGGGCGAAGCCGCCCAGGCCATTCGGGATGGCGCCGATGAGTTGGATGTGGTTCTGAACGTGCGTCAATTCCTACAGGAGGTACAGCAGCCGGAGCCGGTGGCGACACTCAATGAGTTGACATCTCTGAAGTCCATTGCCGGGAAAGTGCCGGTCAAAGTGATTTTGGAAACCGATTTGTTAGAGCCGGAACAGGTTCGTTTGGC
Organism: Vampirovibrionaceae bacterium NZW_1234; assembly: GCA_041697335.1. GTDB lineage: Bacteria > Cyanobacteriota > Vampirovibrionia > Vampirovibrionales > JAGQHJ01 > JBGUGD01. The sequence goes on from JBGUGD010000009.1 coordinate 5,333, forward strand.
CACGGCCGTCTGCATAAAGGCTGGGGTGGATATGGTGAAGACCTCCACCGGGATGTTGGATGGCGGTACTGGAGCCACCGTGCCTACGGTAACCGTGATGCGTGAAGCCCTTCAGGAGGCAGGTGTATTCGGCAAGATGGGCATTAAAGCCAGTGGCGGTATCCGGGATCTGAAAGGGGCCAAAGCATTGCTGGATGCCGGAGCGACCCGCCTTGGAACCAGCCAGGGGGTTGCCATTATAAAAGGCTTCGCGACCGGTGACGCCTACTAGAAGGCTCTCAATTTAACGTTCAAACGAGAATTAAATAACGATTACAGACCAAAGCAAGGTGAGGAGGAGTTTTGATGCGGTTGGGATTGAATTCGGCTGTTGGTTTTTCTGGGGGAGCGATGTTGCAGGCGAAGCCCGTATCTCCACCCCGGAGAAAAACCGTGGCGGTGTATGGCGGCAATAGTGTTGAGGAGGGCAGCCCCCTGTATCGGCTGTGCTATCGCTTGGGAGAAATCTTGGCGAAAGCGGGATTTGGGGTTTTGACCGGCGGTGGTGAGGGAGCCATGCGAGCTGTTACGGAAGGGGCAAAGAAACGTGGGGGCTATACCATTGGCATGGCGATGCCCTTTATTGGAGAAACACCCTGTGACAGCGATGAAACGCACTTTTTTGATACTTTTTCGGCCCGGATTGATGAGGGCTATGAAGCCAGGTCGGCTATGACCATCGCTGTTCCGGGGGGCATCGGGACGTTGCAGGAAGTGACCAAGAAGGCCACCGAGCTGTATCTGAACAAAACGATTTACCCCAGTCAAAAACAAATTCTCCTGGTCGAGCATCAAGGCTACTGGAAGCGCTTCATCGATTACCTCCAGAAAGGGCCCGTGGCCCAAGGGTTAATGAACCCCAAAGTTCTGGACTTGTTCAAGATAGTAAGGCTCTCCGAGGTGGTCCCGGCACTGAAGCAGAACGTCCCTTGGACCAAGGGCATGCCTCATATGCAAAAGCCAGACCTTTATCAGGCAAAGCAGGTGGCATAAACGCCTGAAATTTTAATTACACGCTGTGGTCCCCGGGAATTCCGAAATACGATCGTAGACGGAGACAAAGGCGCAGGCATTGAAGTTGTCACCACGATCTTCCTTGGCCCATTGGTACAGGGTTTGAATCCGTTTGGTACTCGGATCAATACGAATGGGAACGATGTCTCCTCCCTTGCCAATACGATTCGGGGTTTTTCGACCGTTGAGATCCAAATACAGACATTGATTGGCAGGGTAGTCGCCACAATAGCCTGGAACATTGGGCGTATCGGGATCGGCCCAGTTCTCCGGAGTGAGGGGCAAGGGATTGGAGTATTCGGGCAAGGTCGCTGTTGCTGTTGAAAAGAGGCGAGGTTCCGTGGTGAGTCTCGTGCCATCTTGCATTAAAAAGTAGGTTTTTAGAATGGGCGTGTCTTCCGCCTTTTTGTAGGCCATGAAGCTGCCAAAGTTAAAAATAATCGCATTAATACTCACATTGTTCAGGTTTACGCTCTGCCCGCTTTGTTTTTCATATAACTGAAACGCGCTAACCACTTGCTGCATATTTTGCTCGGTCTTGCCCACAATATTATTCGTGGTTTCCTTATTGCCGGCCAAAAACTTGGGAATGGTCAGCATGGCAAGCAACCCTGCAAGGGCGAGTGCAATCAGCACTTCTACGAGGGACATGCCCGGATGTTTGGATCGATCATGCCTCATTATTGACTCTGCCTCTGGATCACTTCAATTCCTGAGAGATAGACTTTTGTTGTCGTGGCTGGAGGGGACTGGGCTGCAGCAACTCTAATCTGGAGTTCCTCAGTATTGTTGGCTGTTTGTACCGTAGTTTGAAAGACAGCTCCTTTGCTACTGATGTTGACGGGACTACTGCTGTTGGTACTCAGCCCGGTGGCAGCATTAATGTCATACATGCTTTGTGTGAAAAGGTTGGGGCCAACGGTATGGTTGGCACCTAAGGACACAATCTCCATGGATGCAAGGGCACAGCTAATGGTAGGGGCATTACTGACACAGTTGAAGGACAGGTTTTCGTTTTTGGGTAAGAGGTAATAAAACCGGACATCGTAGGTTGTATTGGGTGTGGCTTTGAAGTTGTAATGAACCCCTTGGTTGCATTGAATCTGGCGATAATTTTTGAAAGGAATCGTCAGCAGGTTGGCATCGGCCGGGGTTTGCTTGGTATAGTTTGCGGCTGGACATCCCGTGGCCAGGGTTACAAAGTACAAGTTATTATGGTCATTGGCACCCAAGGCATTCATATTGGTAAAGATGGTACTTTCGCCATACCATTGTTTTCCGGTTGAATCCGTGTCGAAGTTCCTGGCTGGGGCATTCGGATTTGTGTCTGTCGAGCCCATGCGCAGACGATAGGCGTTCAGGTCATACTCGCGAGAGACCTCATAATAGGGTGTTTCTGCTCCGGCAGTATGGCGTTGTTCACGAAAAAGCTGAATTGTGACCCTGAGACGATCGTTAGAGCCGACGTAACTCAAGGCTCGTTTGAAAAACGGACCTTTCATTTCCTCAGAACCACCACCCGTTCCCGGGCAGGTGGCTGTGTATTGGGTTGGAGATTTGAACTTTGAAGCAGGATCGCAAGCAATCGCGTAGTGGTATTGCGTGTTGCCGCTCCCCGTATAGAAGGCTATCTGATAGTCAGTGATTGGGTCAGCACTGAGCGGAAGAATATTGTCGAAAAGCTGGTCGGTCAGTACTCGATTAACCGTAGATTCCTGGGTCGTCGTAATGCCCTGTTTTTGGATATTCAGAATCATGATCATTGGAACGGTCACAATCACCAAAATGGTGAGTTGAATCAAGGTTTCTGCCAGAGAAAACCCCGATTGTCCCAGCCTGGATGTGCTCTTTGAGTGAGTGGAATTCATAACATCCTCTAATCCAATTCTTCGTAGATTTTGTCAGAACCGTTCGCATATCGGTCGGAAACCGGTAACACCGTTGTGCGTTGATACCCTGGAATAATCCCGTAACTGGATCGACTTGTTTTGGAAACACATTGCGGCGTTAAAGCGATTAGTGCTGGCCGGGTCGTCGAAGTAACTGTAGCAGGAAGATCCATGACGAACATGGTGGACAGGTGTTTAACGTACATCATATTCCCGTCACCCTGGGCGGGTCGGTTGGCAACGTTTAACTGGGAATTCGGGAGCAGTGGCTGAGGGGCTTGCCCCGGATTGTTCGAGTCCCAGACGTACAACGTGCTAGTTTGTCCTGCCGGTGTGGACTGGAGGCTGATATAAACCTTGCCGGTATGGTTATCGAAGGCTAACGAACGGGACGAACTTTGATTGACATTCAAGGTATCGGCTACGTTGCCCAGATAGCCTCGAGTCAAATCAATGCGCAGAACACGGTTAACGGATATTGCCAGAAACTCATTTCGTTTGGCGTTATATCGTAAATCAACAAGACCCCCGGCTGGCCAAATACGAGTGGGTGTAACACCTGTGGCGGGACGGATTTCTTGTACCGTTTTGAACACCCCGGCGAAGGAGGATGTTCCAGCCAGTGAACCCAAGAGATGCTTTTGCTTACGACGAGTTGAGAAGGAACCCTCAACGGAGTTTGCTTGGGGTGAGGCGGAAGAATAACTATATCCCCAAAAGTCTGGATCCCAGCGATAGACATTTTGGCCATCGTTGTTGCTTGCATCCGCGTTAATGACAATGTAAAAAGCACCATCGGCCTTGTTGTACATAATTTTAACCGCCGAGACATCACTAACTAGGTTGCGCTCGCCATCGGTTCTGTTTGGACTCTGAGCAAAAGAGATCAAACGAGCCCAATTGGTTCCTTCATTACTAATACTGATCCCATTAACGAGACCATTGGCTTTTTGAGCTTTGACCAATTGCCCGGGTGGGATTTTGCCGCTGTTGTTCTGCCGGGGAGGCGACCAACTGCCTTGACCGCTGGAACCGTAAAGCCCAAATGGATCACTGCTGCCACCTGAAGAACCGGTGCTTCCCGTACTGCCTCCAGAAGCACCAGTACCCAATAATCCTTCCGGATTAAGATTTGTCCGAAGGGCTTCATTCCGAGTATTGATAAAGATATTTTCTGTGTTAAAAGCTATTACCGAAACAGCTGTACGGACATTGGCACCGTTTCGAATATTGTGCTGTAATGGGAATAGGACAAATTTGCCGTCATCAGAGACCACGAGTTTACCGAAACGTATGGTGTTGGAGTCGGTGCGACTAAAGTTCGAGTTGGGGTTACCCGTACGAATAGGGGAGTTCGTAATTTTATTGTCCGTATCCAGTAAGGGAGCCCCTGGCACGCTATTCAAAGTGGCTGGATAGATAGCCGGTGGGGATGATGTCGTGTTTAACAAGAGCGGGAATTGAACAGGTAAAACGGCTACTTCTCGACGAAAGGGAGTGGTCGTTTGGTTAACGGTATAGGCTAGTAAGCGGCCCGGGTTGGCAGATGCATTGGAGAAAAAGGTGTAACTATCAATATTACTGTCCACAATTTGGGTTTGCGGTGTCGAGGCGAAAATGCCTTCGTCGTAAATGCGAGTGAGGTCCCAGCGTGCCCATGTGTAAATGAGTTGACCACTGGCATTGCGGTAAAAGATAAGGCTATAGGTGCCGGATTGACCGACACGAGGTGGAAGGGTTTCAATATAGATGGGGTTTTCAATTTGAGGATTCGAGGTAGAGTAATTAGGCAGCAATACATCTCTGCTCAGGGTTCGGTTACCATCCCAGCCGACTGTGAGCTGAAGTCGCCATTGTGCTGTGGCAGCCAATGCAGGTGTTCTGTAGGCGACAAAGATGTTTGACGTATAGTCGGAATTGATGTTGGCCTGTTGCAGGCCGAACTTGTTTGAACCGGACAACAGGTAAAGACCGCGTTGGCGGAAGCTGCAGGACACAGGATCTGTTTGTGTACGCGAAGGAATTGTGCAGACAAATTGGTCACCGACTTGAAAAAAAGGTCCGGAGGTCAGGCCAATGTTAAAATTGCCATTTTCGCCGAAAAAGTTAGGAATAGTTAAGCGCGTCAGTGGGCCAAGATTGTTTGTGTTACACCGATCAATAGCAAGTGAGATGGTTTTTGCTCGAGATAAGGTTCCGGTTAAACCGTAGGGACCAGACTCTACAACGGCCTTAATTGTATTTTGGTAGGGCGCTTCGTTGTAATGGTAGAGCGAATAATTATTGTTATTGTCCCTGTGGAGTTTGGAGCGAACAACAAGGGTGTTGCCGCTGGATAGACGAATGGTTTCGGTAAATTCTCTCAAGTTAGCGGGGAGCTGATTAAAGGCCGTTTGAGTCAGTTGCCGGTAATTGGGCATATTGTCATTTGGGTTGTTATACAGGGAAGACCAGTTACTTCTGGCGAATAACTGCTGATTGTTCTGGAGATAGTTGTCTAGCTCGAGCAGGTGGTGGTCCATAACTCGCTCAATTTCTTGAGAAGTATCTCTGGACAAGAGTGTGGTTTCATTGATTGGCGCCAACATGACGGATGTTAGACTTAAGGCAATGCTGACAATGGACATGGCACCCAGAAGCAAGGTAGTCGAGTTTCCCCGTGCTTTGGAGCGGGGTCGCTTATTTTCAATGGATCGAAGCAAGCGCATAAATGACCTCTCTGTCCGTAGGGCTTATTGCCGGTAAACAATGGTGAGGCGACGACTAGGAAGTAATTGGTAGTAGAAGAAATTGGTATTTCCTGAATCGTTCTCTGTAGTGGTAATGAACGGAATATTGTTTAAGGGATCAAATGCAACGCCAATGGCGCTTTGAGACTGAGGGGCCAGGTCGGCTTTGGATAGAATTGGTGCAACAGGCCCGTTTAGTGGTGCATGGATATTGGACACGGCTAACACACGCTCATTGGCATTGGTACCAGTTTGAACATCTAAGCTGAGAAGTGTAGCGGTGGCGTTCGTCGAGACTGAAGAACCCAGTACCGTCAAATAACGTTGGTGCAGAGAGTCGTACTCTAGCCCAACAACACCGTTGGTATTCCAAGCTGCGGTAAAGTCTCCTGCAATGGCCGGGTCGTTCAGTTTTGCCGATTGCGCTGAATAAACCACTCGTGTGGGATCGTCCTCGTTCTGATCTTTAGGATAGACACGAATATGAAAATCCCCATTGGTTCGCTTGATGAGGGCGCAAATTTCGTTCGGAGTAGCAGAATTAAATGCGATACCGGCCACCTCCGAGACGTCGTTGGCTGTGATGTTAAAACGGGAAAGGAATTGACCTTCAGGTGAAAACCGTTGGATCCAGAAAAAATGGGTGGGATTAGCAGCTTGTGCTTGGGCGGGTGGACATAGAAAACCGAGGAGCCGACTCAAAATAGAATGGTCAGAAAAGGTATGAGATTGTGCCAGCCGGGATGACGATGATGGAGAGTATTGGCTAAGCATGGTTAAATTTGTTTTCCCGAGTACATAGATATTGTCATCACTGTCCTGGGTAACGCTCAGAAATTCGGCTTCGCCAAAGGGCAGTGCACCCGGATCGTCGTTGTGTAATACCACGGGGAAATTATGAGTGATGGTTCCGCCTTGGGGAATGTTGATGTCATAGGAAACATAACTGGCAAGTCCGGGATGGAATTTGAAGATATAGTATCCACGCTCAGTTGGCGTAACGTTAGTATCAGAGTTACTGACAGCCAGGAGTTCACCGGTTCGGTAATTGTAATGAATGTCTTTCGGGCTCAATCGGATGGCAGTGGCCAACTCGGCTGCAGATTCCACAGGCACGCGATAATTCCCTATCATTGGGTCATTCTTTATTTTCTCAGCAATCCAGGCCTCCTGGGCATTCCAACGGCCTAAATGGGCAGAAAATGGAAAGAACTGGGATTCTTCCATGAAGCGATCCGGATTGGGGCTCATACTGGCTAGCTTGAAGAAAAGCGGAGATATGGTGACGGTGGCATTTCGATAGCGTAGTAAAAGGCCTAACGGGGTTTCCCGGGTACCGGATTGAAGACGGATACTGTCCGCTTTTTCGGGTGGAATGGGGTTTGCAGATGTTCCGCAATTGTTCTGGTGGCAGTAGACAAAGATGGGTGGCGTATTGCTTAGCCCTGAAATGGCATAGTTCACTTTATTGAGAATTTTAGACGCTGGTTTCCAGTTTTGGCTGTTACTGGCAAAGTCAGATAAACGGGCGTTGGCTGGAATGATTGCCTTCAGAAGCTCCCATTTGCCAGACCCTGCTTCAATTTCTCGGAGTTGATACCCGACTCGAACTTCTTGATTGTTGGAGGGATTCCAGTAGGCCATGAATGTAAAACGCTCAATAGGCATGTCTTCGCCCAGGATGGCAGCATAGATATTAAACGGGAAGAAGCGATGTGCCAGATTAATATCTGTATGGAATTCCCGGAAGAAATTATCGCTTTCAAACTGTAACATCCCACTGTTTTTCAGCTCTTCTGTCTGATCGACAGCTTTAATGGGCAACATGATTAAGGGGAAAACAATGATGGAAAAAATAGCGAGACTGGTTAGCATTTCAACAAGTGAAACACCTGTCCGATGCGATTTGAAGATAAGGGAAGATGAGGCTTTCATGGCCACCGAGACTCTGTTGCTGCCGTCCACACGAAACCAGGATCCACAGACCAGTATCGGCATCAATGGGAGGGTTCTGCAATATCGACATAGGATCTTTATAAATGTTTACAGATAAGCCCTGGCTTGCCAACCATCGTTTGTAGGACATGATGTCGGTTTAAATCGGACGTCTTTCCTCAAGCGCAACGTCTGGTTAATTTTTAAACATCCATTGCGTCACGTGATAAGGTTATCGTTAAAAATTCTGGCAACTTATTACACCATCAGCCATGGTGACCAGAATTCAGGAATATTTGCCACGCCAAGATTAAAAAAATCGCTTACAATGGTGTGCAAGTGTTGATGATGGTAAGAGGTCACCGCAATGAATGCCTTAATGTCGAGTATGAACTGTGTGAGTAAAGCCGTTGGGCCGTGGGCTCCTCTTGCGATTCGGTTGACCCTCGGAATAGTTTTTATGGCACATGGGGCAGATAAGCTCTTCGGGACTTTTGGGGGCGGAGGACTGGAAGCAACAGCCTCTCAATTTGAGCAGCTAGGGCTTCAGCCAGCTAATGTGATGGCATTTATGGCGGGGGCTTCTGAGCTTGGAGGTGGCTTGCTCGTCTTCTTAGGACTTATGACTCGTCTTGGTGCGCTTATGATTGCAGGGACTATGGTTGTCGCGATTCTGACGGTTCATGGCAGTAATGGTTTATTTGCCCGTGACAATGGCTTTGAATATCCATTGATAGCACTCGGAGCCGCCTTGACCTTGATGCTTTCCGGTGGCGGTATGATGTCCCTGGATTGCTTGTTTACTCGGGCCTGCTGCAAGCAATCCGATTGCGGACAATAAGTTGGTAGTTAAGAAAATAGAGCGGAGCTGTCCATAAGCCGGGTTCTGTTCTGGGCGATCATCTATCTGGGCCCTTGGTTGCCCAAAGGGCTCAAGCGACTTGGCGGGAACGGACGAGCCGCCCTTTCTGTTCCCTTGTCTTGCACCGGTCGGGGTTTACCTGGCCAGGACCTTCCGATCCTGCCGGTGGTCTCTTACACCACCGTTGCACCCTTGCCTGGTTACCCAGGCGGTCTTCATTTCTGTGGCACTATCCTCGGGATCGCTCCCACCGGGCCTTTACCCGGCGACCTGCCCTATGGTGCCCGGACTTTCCTCAGCCGATTCCGAAGAATCCGCCGCGATCGCCTGTCCAGCTCCGCAAGTCACCATTGTGCCACAGGGAAGTTCTAAAAGCGAGGCCGAGAAAATTTGTATCATTATGCCGATGAAATGATAGATTGCTGTACTGGAGTTCAGAGCAATATTATGAGGAGGATGTAAAATGGGCTATTACGAGTAAAGCCAGGAACTCTTCTGGTATTAATAGTATTTTGATGCCCAAAGTTGATACTCTCCCACAAGAATCAACTTTCTTCGGACTAGCCTTTCTCGTATTCCAAAAACGTTGAGATTGACTGCCATGTTTGGGCTTCGATTGTTTTAAAGTGGTTAATGGGGTCGACTGGGCCCAATAAAAGCCTGAGAACAGAGCAGACAGCGAAAAGATTATGGTAAATTAAATACCATTATTTTGCTCTTTGGAGGCTCCTGTGTTTGAAAATGAGTTAATTTTGAACCGAGTGGGAGAGCTCTTATTCCCTAATAGCAATAAATATGTCAGGGCAGCCGCTAATACGATACCCTCGCTCCAATAACGTGGTAATAATCTGTGTTGCTGCCTCAAAGCCAATCATTCCCCAGTGAAGCTCCAGAATGATTTTATTTACATCAAGCTGGAAATCCTGAAATAATTCTACCTCTCCCCCTTCTATGTCGCAGATGAGCAATGTCGTCTGATGTTCTTTGATAAGTGAGTCCAGGTTCACAGTTGGTATCTGAACCTGTTCCACTAATTGTAAATCATGTTCTAAATGTAATTCTAATAAACTTGATACCCAGAAGTCCTTATAAATATTAAATGTCATTGGCTCACTTTTGATGGATGCAATGCCATTAATAATTCTGAGATTAGAGTATTGCTTGGTATTTTGTTTTATGAGTTCGCAGAACTTTGGAGATGCTTCTATTGCAATATGCTGTTGATTGCTTTGCTTGCAGTATTCATTCGCTAAGAAACCAATACCAGAGCCAAGTTCCACAACTTTATCAGCTGGAGAAATGTGTTTCAAAAGTAGTTCTCTCTCACTAGCTTCATAGTTCCCATTCATCAGCGTACGAAATATTGGCTTCGAAATGTGTGACGATGGTAGATAAAGTTTCCCAACCGCTGTTGAAAAAATCGATTTAAAGCAAAATCGTCTGAGCAGTTCGCACCAGACAGCCCCAATATTTAGATATATTTTGATAAATAAATGAAAATAATAATTCATTCTGGAGTTAAACAACGTCCATGCATGTCATTACTATTATTTATTCTGGCTTTTTGATAACCCAGGTTAAAACATCGAAATAGATGATGTTGATTTCAAAGTTTAGAGAATTACTTTCACTGGTGTTAGATCTTTAAGTCTTTCTTAAGGCGGGCAATTTTGGGTGATCTGATGTTTTTTTTATCATAGAGAGAAGTGACACAACCAAAACCAAGCCAGAAAAATAAGAGAAGCAAGAAAGAGAGCGAAATTAAGAGAGAAGAAAGCGAGAGAAGCGAAAGTCCCCATGTCTGTGAATGTGTTTGCGAATCAAAATGCCAATCAGGCCGCAGTGTTTTCCATGCAACCCAAGAAGTTGCCCAGCCCAGATCTCACTCGCCTGCCTGAGATGAACCCGTTTGCTCAATCTATCGTCAGTGATCGGTTTGAGATGAGTTCAAATCTGGTGTTCAAGTCATAGATTTCCCCCGTTTCCTATCCTTCCCCCAACCATCCCCCAGTCCCTCCCCCTAGTTCATCTACCTGACATCTCGAATGACGACTCAAGCACCCCGTCGCCAACGGGGTGCTTGCTGTTTGCCAAGGAGGGCGACCTCAGGGCTGACAATTTTCCCAGTTTTGGGCATACTGGAAGAACGACTGATTGGGCAATTGATTTTGCGGAGATCTATGGGTTTTCAGTTTACATTGCAGGCAACGGATGGTCAGGCTCGTGCAGGGCAGTTTATAACCCCGCATGGGGCGATTGAGACGCCCGTGTTCATGCCAGTAGGAACACATTCGACGGTTAAAACCATTACGATGCAGCACTTGCGGGACATGAATGCCCAAATTATCTTGTCCAACGCGTATCATCTCTATCTGCGTCCAGGTCATGAGCTGATTAGGAAAGCTGGAGGCCTGCATGGCTGGGGTGGTTGGCATAAACCGATTTTGACGGATTCCGGCGGATTTCAGGTGTTCAGCCTGGGTAAGTTTCGGAAAATAACCGACGACGGTGTGACCTTTAGAGATCCTATTACCGGCCGGACACACTATATCAATCCCGAAATCTCCATGGAGATCCAGAATGCCCTGGGGGCTGACATTATTATGGCCTTCGATGAGTGTCCGCCTTACCCCTCAACCCATGAGTATGCCAAAAAGTCGATGGATATGACCCATGCCTGGCTGGAACGATGCTTTGCAGCTCACCAGCGCAAAGACGAGCAAGCGTTATTTCCCATTGTTCAAGGCTCGACCTTTGAGGATCTCCGATCCGCAAGTGCTGAGTTTGTGACCCAGTTTGATGCTCATGGATTTGCTATTGGCGGTGTCAGTGTAGGGGAATCCAAGGATTGGGTGGATAAGGTTGTTGAGTTTACGGCTCCACTGCTCCCTGTTGATAAGCCCCGATATTTAATGGGGGTCGGGACACCGGAAGATCTCCTGGACTCCATTGCTCGCGGCATTGATATGTTTGATTGTGTGAATCCCACCCGAGTTGCTCGCCATGGTGCCTTCTTTAGAAGCACTGGGCGTCGGAACATTAAAAACGCCGAGTTTGAAGAAAATTTTGGTCCACTGGAAGAGGGTTGCCAGTGTTACACCTGTCAGCATCATCACATTGCCTATGTCCGTCATCTTATGAAGATTAAAGAAGCAAGTGGGGCGACACTTTTATCCATTCACAATATTCATTTTCTGATTGATCTGGTGGTTCAAGCGCGTCAGGCAATTCTCGCCGGAACCTTCCATTCGTTTTACAATACCTATAGAGCCCGCCTGGAAATGCAACGCGAGGTAACGTTGGTTGAGTAGTAGGCAGATTGGTCAGGAGCGCCGTCGTCGAGAGGGAGACCGCCGCAAATCCCCCCGTCCTGGGAAATTTGAACGGCGTAAGAATACCTGTGGCCATTGTGTTTTCTTTAAGCCGAAAACAACTGAAGTTGGTTTGTGCACAAAGCATATGACCGATATTCGAGCCGATGAGTATGCTTGTGTCTGGTTTGCAGCACGCCCGGTTGAAGAATAGACGCTTTACTCCCAGGTTTTCGATTCTGTTACAGCGTGTAAAGTTTTCAACCGGTCGTTGGATATTTGCTCTCGATTGTCCGAACCCATGGTGAAATCCGTTGTTTAGATGAGCGAGGACAACACACTTGAATTATTTCGGAGCAAATCCTCAGCCCTCTTGGAGCACAGGTGGTTATGGAGGCAGCTATGATGCATATAATCGTCTGAGACCTCAGCAAGGTCTGGAGCCCTCCGGAAGTTATGGCCCTCCTATGGTGTCGCCGGATCCTCTGCCCTTTGCCCAGCAGATTGAACAACAACTTGCTATTGTCGACTTTTGCTTTCCTGGCTTTACTCCTTTGGACACACAGTTAAAAACTCTGGCGTATCAATCCTTTCAGTTCGAGCCTGAGTCGCCCCAGGATATGCAAATCCAATCCCAGATGATGGCCTTGACACAAGGCTTGCCGGAGTATCAAGAGCCGCTACGACTGACCTTTAATGCCCTTAAAAGAGCCAAATTGGCGAATGTGACAGGTTCTCTCTACACGATTATGGCCAACCTGGACCCGAGCTCCCCAGCGAGTTCCGAAATTCAGAATCGTGTCGCACTCATCCAGCAGCTGGATCAATCATTGGCTTATGAGCAGCAGACAAGCGCGCAGAATATTATGCAAATGCGCATGCCTCCCTTCTACGCGTAAACGCAAGCACTAAATAAAACGTCAGTGCTTGCGTTCAAGAACACGATTTTATTTTATTGGGCTTGTCGTTGCTTTTGGCCCCATTTTCCATTGTTTTTAAACTGGGCTTTGCATTGTTCCTTTTTTTGTTGGAACTGGGCAAATTGGTCCGGGGTCAGGACTTGGCGCATCATGGCTTCACGCTTGGTCCGAAGCTGCTCGTGTTGTTGCTTTAACTGTTGATGGAGCTTTTCCGCTTCAGCAGAATTACCGCCTTGGGCTCTTCTGAGCTCTCGAAGCTGCTTGGCAGACGCTCTCATTTGTTCAATAGACGCCTGGTTTTCCTGTTTAAACTGAGACCGCTTGGCCTTGAGCTGTTCCTTTTGTGACTGGGTGAGGTTGAGATCTCGCATCATATGGCAGTGCTTGCCATGGTCATGCTCACCTTTAAAGTAGGTGTCATGGTGTGGTGTATCCGACGCGTTGCCGGTCCAGTCATCATGATTAGCAAAGCTAAGGCTGGGAATCGTGACCAAAGTTAACAGGCCGATTGAAAGCGAAAGAATCTGACGGTTCATGTATCGGATGCCTCCATAATACTGACTATATGTGAAGATAGAGCCCCATTTGACAGTGATTTCTGTCATGAAGCAAATAAAAAAGTGGGGATAATCACGAAGACGATCATCTCTTGCAAAAAGTTCATTATAGCGCTAAACCCCTAAAGAGAGTCATTGTGGTGTCTTTATGAAACCGAGCAGTTGTTCTTGGACAATGTTCTCGATAGGATGGCTACGTCTTGGGGGCCTGTCTCGCAACGGGTCAACGTGATGAGCTTAAGGAGAGTCGATTATGATGTCGGTATATAGTAGCAGTGCATTGCTGGTGCATTCTTTTTCAACAACGAAATTAATACGTGGGGTAGCATCTCAGTCCCACACGTCTAAAACCCGGTTTTCAAGTCAATCATCTTCAGTAGATCAGACTGATTTTTCGCCCTTGGCGCAGTCGGGCCTATTGCCTCGTCTGGTTAAAGCCGAAGAAGCTGCCCGCCAAGCCGGAGCGATTATTCGAGCCTATGCCCGGGGCGAGGTCGAGGCTCGGGGAATCACATTCAAAAACGGTGATGAATTGGTTTCTCATGCCGATAAAGAGGCCGATGCGAAGATTCTGGATATTTTGAAACAGGCCTTTCCCGAGGACGATTTTTTAACGGAAGAAACATTTGATCCGACACGGTCAACGGCCGTTCGGACCGGTTGGATTATTGATCCGCTGGACGGTACGCGCAATTTTACAGCCAGTATCCCACATTTTGCGGTTTCGATTGCCTATGTTAAAGATGGCAAGCCTGTGATTGGCGTAGTTTACGATCCCATGAGCGATGAATTGTTTTCGGCCGCTGCCGGACAACCCATGGTCAATAAACGGCCCATGAAAGTGTCCTCGGCAACCGAGGTTAAAGACACCGTTATATCGATGTGTAATCCCCTACCTGCAGGCTTTATGCAACTCAAAAAGCCCTCTCACCGTCGTCTCGGTTGCACGGCGTTGGATATGGCCTATGTGGCGGCAGGCCGCCTGGGGGCATCATGTGAACGAAACCTCAAGGTCTGGGACATTGCGGCAGGGATGGCCTTAGTCGAAGCGGCGGGTGGAAAAGTCACGGACTTTCAAGGCCAGCCTCTGGATTTGACTAAAATTCAAGGCCGGGTAAGTTATGTGGCCTCAAATGGTCCGTTACACCAAGCAATGTTGGCTTTGGTGGCAGAAGCTCCAGGCAAATCCTAGCTGGAGTAAAGAGTCAATGTGATAAACCTCCATGTGGGTGTGGTACCTTTGTGGCACTATAAAACGATTACAAGTCAACAATGCCACCGGAGGATGCACTCAATGGACTATGCCAATGCGGATGCCTTGATTACGACAGAGCAGCTCGCTGAATTGCTGGATTCAGAGACGCTTAAAGTGGTTGATGCCACCTGGACGATGCCGAATCAGACGGGTGATGCCAGGGCACAGTATTTGGAAGCCCACCTACCCGGGGCGGTGTATTTCGATATTGATGCCATTGCCGACCGGAATACCGATCTGCCGCATATGCTTCCCTCCGCCGAGCTGTTTGCCGAACGAGTCGGAGCGATGGGTATTTCCAACGATCATCACGTGATCGTCTATGATCGGGCCAAAATGGCCAGTGCGGCTCGGGTGTGGTGGATGTTCAAGACCTTTGGCCACCGGAAGGTGTCCGTATTGCAAGGTGGGCTTACCCAATGGCAAGCGGAAGGGCGTGAGGTAACTCGTGAGATTCCAACGCCGTTGCCCGTTGTTTACCGGGCTGACCTTCAAAAAAGTTGGGTCTGGACATGGCAGGATGTTCAGGGAAACCTGACCCATCATGGCGCCCAAGTTGTGGATGCCCGTTCTTCCGGTCGTTTCTCCGGTATTGATCCGGAACCACGGCAGGTTCCCCGTCTGGGGCATATTCCAGGGAGTGTTAATCTGCCTTGGGATACGCTTTTGGTGCCTGAGACCTCATCGATAGATACCGTGGACGGCTTAATCGCTCGTATCGCCCAGGCGGGTATCCCTATGACTTCACCAGTGGTTTGCTCTTGTGGGTCCGGGGTCACCGCATGTGTCGCTGCCTTGGCATTACATCTTGCAGGGCATCCTGCGGTTGCGGTGTATGATGGTTCCTGGGCCGAGTGGAGCCAGCGTCTGGAGTTACCTGTTGAAACCGGAAAGACACCTGTTTAAGGTTTGTTTGCTTAGAGCAATCGCTCCGGCCAAGAGAAAGGCCTGCTATTAAAGTGATCAGACTCTGGTTTTAGGAACGACAGCGCTTACTGAACAGGCCTGGGCTGTTGTATATTGTATTTCCGACTCAACGCTTGAATCCGGGATGTGCTGAGTGGATGGCTTTGCAGGAACTCAGGTGTTAAGCCGCGACTTTGACGTTGAAGAATGTTCAGCACTTCCACGGCAGCCTGTGGATTGTATTGGGCTTGCTGCATCAGTTGAATGCCCAGCTCATCGGCTTGGTACTCAATGTTTCGGGAGAAATGCTTGTCAATCAGCCCAAGTCCGACACTGTTAATAGCACCCAAAGCGGGGTTGTCCGAGACCATTCGCTCTCGAACCAGGTAATCCACGACACCCAGCCCTGTTCGTCGAAGGCGGGTTTTGTTGACGTGGTCTGCCAGAATATGCGCCAATTCATGGCCGATGACAAATGCTTTCTGGTCGTCTGTTTGAAGGGCCTGCATCATTCCAGAGGTTACTACGATGCGTTTGCCATCTGTATAGGCGTTCAGCGTATTGGAGGATTGAACACCGATACTGCTGACCAGTTGATCGGGAATTTTATTTGCCTGTTTTAGGCGGCGTAAAATTGCAGCGGCCTCTTGTCGCTGTATATCAATTCGGCTGGTAATCGATGTCTGCCGCGAGACATTCCCAAAAATCACCTGGGCCAGAGTTGGTGGCGTAGTGGCTTGTGATGGGACGACGACCGCCATGCCCATATTCAAACTGAGAACCAATAACAGACCGGAAATCAGCCGCTTCATTGTTCACCTCGTCTTGTTGTTCCGCCATCATAGATCGAAGACAATGTTTCGCCCATGAATGCTTAACGCTCGCTTGGAATCGCTTTCAAAATTAAAGACGATCGTCTCCAGAGAAGGTTCTTTCTCAGAATGATGCATATTCTAAGGATTCAAAAGAACTCAATTTGGAAAATAGAGTGAAACAGGTTGTAACAATGAGCATAAAATTGTCGTCAAATTTAAACTTTTTTTGTAAAATCGTTCAGTTCTATTCAGATAGTAGTCTCCTAGGATTCTGGTTGAGGGACCACGTTTGGGGTTGATATCCGCGATTGCCTAGGTGGGAAGGAAGGTTGATCATGCGAGTCGAATGGATGCCATCGGGATTCCGTCCTGTCACGAAGGCCACAAAAATACAGCGCGCTGACGATCGTGATCATCAGCTGCCCCAGGCTTTCTCCGCAGGCTATTCTGGTCCAAAAGGCCCGACATTGGCCCAATGTGCTAACGTCTTGCCGCTTTACTTTGGAGCGGTTAAAGGTGCCTCCAAGGTATCGTTTCCACGTGGAGTTTCATCCCAGGAAAAGGCCGTACTGACACGCATTGCCGAACTGAAAGGGGAAACACCCACCTTCCTGGAAGTTCTTGCAAAAGCCCGCCAGTTGGCCAGCAAAATGCAGCACGAGGAAGTCACACCGCTGCACTTGATGATGGTCCAGATGCAGCAATCCCTTGAGTTTTTGGATTCTGAAGTCCACGACGGCACACCACATAAAATCTACGAATCACTCATTCCGGAATTTTTAGGCCATTCCAGCGATGGTGCCAATACACCCAATATTATCAAACTGAATATCAATGGTATTGTGATTCCCGAGCTTCAGAGAACACTGAAATCCCTGCCGATGAGCGGGGTAAAGTCGAAAAATCCGCCATTAAGTCCGGCCCTGTTACAGGCCTTGGAAATCACACTGGATCGAATTGGAGAAGAAGCTGCAAAGTGGGCTCAGCGAACAAAGAATCGTATTGACTACGGGTCGAAGCAGGAAAAAATTGCTGAATTGCTGGAGGAAAAGAAACGATTATTCCGTAAGCTGCGTAACCCTGAGCCAGAGGCCATCATGGCAAAGCAGGCAGTGGATGCCGCACAAGCCCAAGTGGATATTGCCCAGGATGTTGTTCAGGGCATTGCCGATAAATTGTGCAAGACGGTCTTTAAGAAACCCTACAATGCCATTGTCCGGGAAGCCAAAGCCATCGCAACTGCTATGGAAGCTGCCGGTGAGGATCAGGAAAAACTTCAGGCGATTGTTCTGCGTCAAGTCGGACTCCAGGCAAAAAACAAGGAGTTGCAGGGTAAATTGGAACAGTATATTGCCCAGCATTATCCCAAGGAGTACGGAACCCTCCAGGATGCCCAAAAGCTTCTGAAGGAAACCCACACGACTTATGAACCGCATTTTAAGCGTTTTCAGCGTATGGGTGCCAAAGCTACTGCAATAGGAAAGGAATACGAACGGTTTAAAGCAGGTATCCGTAAAGCCATGAAGACGGTCCGGAATGAGGACATTCTGACATCGCTGATGCAGGTCGCCGTTCAACAGGATTTGCCTTACGATTTGGCAAAAGAGCCGACAATCCATGCGACAGGAGAAATGTATCGTGGGTTTTTGGATAGCTTGATGGCGTCGGCCGGGGGTGGTTCCTTTATCAATCACGATATGGTGGATCGCTTGGGCAAGCAGGCCAAGACCCTGGGTGCCGGTGTCTCCCAGATTAAGCGGTTGGTCAGTATTGTGGGTGATGCCAAACGTGCAATCGACAGTAAGAATTCGACCCAGGCCAATCGCATTTTGCATTATGCCCGCCTCTACGCGGCAACCCCCTGGGAGCGCGAAGTCCAGGGACGTAAAGTCGATTGGGACAGAGCCAAGAGCCTGCTCTCACAAAACAGCCTGATTCCTGAGTCGGTGCGACAAAAAATTCTGGCGTATATTCAGATCGGCAATGAGCATGGCTGGGACAAAGCCCCGGTGTTGATGCTGACTGGCGGCTGGGGACAGCATGTGACCAAGAAAGCGGTCATCCAGACGCTGGGTACCATTTTGAAAATGCCAACCCATTATGCCCAGGCCGATCAGGTGTTGCCCATTGGGGCCAATGAAAATCGTTCCTCGGCGGATGTCGGGATGTCCATTCCTGTTCAGGCCGTTCTTGCGACCGGAACTACCCAGACGATGGTGGTTCTGGATAAGGCCGAAGAGTTTATCTATGACAGTGTTTATTCACGGACCCAGTTGAACGATATTTTGTCCCTGTCCCGTCGTCAGCAGTTCCAGGATCC
The DNA here is from genome assembly GCA_041697335.1 of Vampirovibrionaceae bacterium NZW_1234. GTDB lineage: Bacteria > Cyanobacteriota > Vampirovibrionia > Vampirovibrionales > JAGQHJ01 > JBGUGD01. Next base: position 23,885 of record JBGUGD010000009.1, read on the forward strand.
CTTCCTGCAAATGGGTGTGGATCTCGCTCCAATGGTCTTTGTGGCCACCTCTCCGGAACTGGATATCGAGACTCGGGACTACTTGTTTAACGATAAACATGTGTTTGCCGTAGATATGGATCACACGTTATCGGCGAGTGAAAAGGTGGCAGTCTTGGAAGCTCGTGTGGGCGAACTTCAGAAAGAAACCGGCACCCAGAATCTTAAAATTGATCCGGAAGCCCTCGAGACCCTCGCCAGAGACCATACCTTTAGCGGCTTGACTGATGAGTTGGAACACAAGTTAAAGCTGGTTTTGAACAAAGCGTTTGCTCACTGTATTGAGGAATTCGGCAAACCGGTTCCCATGAAGGTGACCAAAGAAATGATCAAAACCTACCTCGGGGTGCCCGTGTCGATGTCCATGAGCCATGTGATGAACGAGGATGCCGTAGGGGATATCAACGGGCTGGCGGCCTTCCCGGGATACAATACGGGGGCGGCAATTCAGATTCAGATTACGGAACTGAAGAAAACCAAACGGTCAAAAACCGATAAGGCCATGAAGTATCAGATTCATAGTGTGAATGGTCCTGTGGGCGATATGATGAAAGACTCTGCCCAGAAGGCCGTGGAACAATATCTGCTTCATGCCAATGCCCAGTACAAGCGCCTAGCCACGGATATGCATAATTATCTGTTTGCCGTAAACTACCTGTCCGAAACAGAAGGGCCCAGCGCCGGTCTGGCCATGTCGGCTGCTCTGGTCAGCCGGATTTCAGGCATTCCTGTTCGCAAGGATGTGGCCATGACCGGAACCGTCGATGCTCGAGGGAATGCCGGTCAAATCGGCGGAGTCTATGAAAAGGTTCTCGGCGCTGTCGATACAGGCAAAATCAAAACCGTTCTGGTGCCTCGTATCAATTACGAAGAGCTAAAGCTGGAACATCCACGCGGGTTTGCCAAAATTCAACAACGGATAAACGTGATACCTGTTGATAATATGGATCAGGTATTGCGTCATACATTAGTAGACTACGACAAACTTCATGAGCCTGCTCCAGCAGGGATGTCACGTCGAACCAAACCTGCACCGGCTACAGGCTCCGGAAAGAGATAACCGGACACATTTCTTCTCTGTTCTCATTCCTTTATGGTGCAGCCGCTTCTGTCCTGGAGGTGGTTTCGGCCAGTTGGCGCCGAATAATGGCGAGGTTGGCTGACGCCATATCGCGCATGTCTTTGGGGGTTTCAGACAAGGTGAGGTAATTTTCATAAAGCGTTTGTGCTCGGGCCAATTTTTGTTTACCCAAATCAACCTGTCCGTTAGTCATATCGTCGTTACCTGCCAAGCCCAGGGAGCCTGCTAAAAAAAACTGGGCACTATCCTGGTAATGGCTTGGCAAGGTCTTTAAAGATTTTTCAAGGCTTTCAATGGCTAAGGGGAATGACTTTAACCGATAGGCACTGACACCAATATAATAGGCAATATAGGGATCCTGGGGATAATAGGTTTCCGCTTTTTTAAAATACGTCAATGCATGTTGATTTTGGTGCTGCTCCAAATACGTATAGCCTCTTGAAGCCGCTTCCCGATAGCGCTGGTATCGAGCAAAACTGATGCCGACCGGATTCGTAATATCCGGTTTTAAGGCATACAGGGCTTTCATTGTGGCAATATCCCGGGGAGAGAGGTGAGTAACCTGAGGCTGAATAATGGGGTACATGATATCGGATTTATTGGGGCTATGGCCTTTAATGCCCAAGGCATGCCCAATTTCATGAAGAGCAGTGGCGTACAACATGGCGTTGTCCATCTGGGTCTTCTGGGGATTGCGAAGGCTGAGAACGACGTGTGTATCAGTCAGGGTTTGGGTGACTTTGTTCCAGGAATCTTTAGTGACACCCACGGTTTCACCCTTGGCATCCAACTGCCAGTTGACCAGCAGATCGGTTTCGTAGGGCGAGCTTGTATAGACAAATCGAAAGCGCGGGTGCATGGCACGTTCCCACTCGGAAAATGCGGATTTCACCAGGGCATCTTTTACGGGGCTCCAGCCAGGGACTTTAAAGCCCGGCTGAATGTTGATACGAAGGGTCGTGGTGCTGTCATTCCAGCGAGAAACATAGCGGCCTTCGGCAAGAACCGCGTTTAAATAGGTCTCTATCGGCTTGGCTGATTTTCCGGGGGAGGTCGCTCCAATGCCAAGATCGTAGAGTCCCGCAGCGAGGATGACAATGAGGGTGATTATAAGCGTGAAACGGTGTAAAGCCATACAAACCTGTTTAGAAATTGAAAACGTCATTTTGACATTTGACATCATACGATGGCGAGGGCCATAAGCATCTCCATTAACCAATGGAGGTTATTGCGATAGGTCCTAAGGTATAGTGAACCATGATGAAGACTCTGGGGCTTTTCTACCCATGAGTAGTATGTCCCCGTTGAGTGAGAGAGAAAAAAGGGTTAATCGATGTTTGAACGCAATATGGCGCTACTGTCCCAATGGCAACCAGCTGTGAGTCAGCGAGTAATGGCCACTCCCATGAGTGACGAGACCGTGTTGTTCCGAAAAGATGATGATTCGGATGTGAATCTGGCTTTTAAAGGTGAAGCCCTTCACAATATCGATAACCCGCGTCTGGAAGCGGCTGAGATTTTCGAAGGCACTGTTCCCGACGATCAACGGTCGGAGCAAAGCCTGGTTTTTCTTTTTGGCTTAGGGTTAGGCTATTTATTACGCTATGCGTTTCTGAACTGCAAAGGCAATATTATTGTCTATGAACCTTTTCCCGAGGTTCTTCGGATGACCCTGGAAGCCGTGGATTTTACACAGGAGTTGTCTTCCAACCGAGTGCGGATTATCACCCAGTACGAGGATTTGGAAGAAGCTGTACGCAAAACTTTTTTAAACGGCGATGCCGTCCATTACCTGACGCTGCCGTCCTATGAGAAAGCGATGCCGAATCAGGCTCAGCAGATGCTTCAGGGGTTGCAAGACGTGCTCACGGCATCGGCAATGAATCAGCAAACCGTGTTGCAACACATGCATGAGTTTACTCAGAATGCCTTAAAAAACTTACCCCACATCCTCAAGTATCCCGATGTCGGACTCATCCAGAATACGCTGCAGGGAAAACCGGGAGTTCTGGTTTCAGCCGGACCTTCACTGGATGTTCCTGGGGTGCTGGATACGTTAAAAGCTATTCGGGATCATGTGGTGGTCGTGTGTATTGGACAAGCGGCAAAAGCACTGGATAAAGCCGGTATTGTGCCGGATTTTGTGGTGATTGTCGAAACCAAGGATGTCACATCCCAATTGCAGGACGTGTCATTCTGCAAGGATGTGACCTTGGTAACCCAGCCCCAGGCCCATGCCAAGGTCTTCCAATTGCCCACCAGGCAAAAGCTGATGTCGTTTAATGAAGGCCATCAAATCACCCATTGGTTATCCAAGATTTCGACCAAACCCCTTTTGGCTCATGATCAACAAGGAACTGTGTCCATTACGGCGTTACTGCTGTTACTTGATCTGGGATGCAACCCTATTTTCCTTCTGGGTCAGGATTTGGCGTGTCCGGATGGAAAGATGTATGCGCAAAACTCCGTCTATCAAAATTGCCGATTCATCTTGCTGGAGGGCAAGCAGAAGCTGGTCTTCATGGACAACAAGGAGACATTTTTCGGAGTTGAAGGGTACCTTGACGATCAGGAACACTGGCATAAACGCTATCGCTTTGACTTTGGAGGTCCCATTGCCAAAACCAAAGGTTGGAATGGAGAAGAGATCTTGAGTCAACGTTCTTATAACAGTTTCCGGGTTTCTTTCGAGGCCATGGTGACTAAATTCCCGAATACTACCTTTGTGAATTGCTCCGAGGGCGGTGCCTTCATTCATGGGTATGAGCACATGCCCTTCTCCCAAGCCGTTCAAGCTTATGCTGTTAACCAATATAATACCCGGGCGGAACTCGCCGAGATTCTTGCGAGCAGATATGCTGAAGAGCCGGTAGACGGCACAAAATTCAAACGGGTCTTCGAGTTGTATCAGCGGGATCGGGCTGAGCTGGAAGAGCTGGCCCAGGCTCTGGAAGCAGGCATGAATCTCGGACAGAAAATCCTCAGTGAGCTTGCCACGCGAAAAGCCCTGACTCATTCTATCCAAGGTCTGATTCGCAAGTTGGACCAGTGCAATCTGGTAATGACACGAGTCACCAAAAACAATATGCTGTTGAACGATTACATCTGCAACGACCTGATGTTATTTGAACAGATGTATGGTCGTCGCATGAATCGGCCTCAGGAGGAATTCCGTTCGGAAGCGGAAGAAATGCTTGAAAACATTGAGAGCAATATGTTCCTGTTTCAGGCGATCGAAAACGGTCGTCAACGCTTGATCCAGGTACTGGATGAGTCCTTCCGGAATTTTCCGAGAAATGGTTCTCCTCAGGTGGTCCCTGTCTAGCACGACCCGGGTGAGCTACATCGCCGTAAAAAACCAAAGAGAGATTTTATGAGGAGAAGCAGATGAGTGACAAGACCATTGGCATTATTGTGGCTCGGATGACATCAACCCGTTTGCCCGGAAAATCTTTGGTTGGCATTCATGGGCGTCCCTTGCTCAGTTATCATGTAGAACGCTTAAAGGCGTGTAAAGGCTTTGATGAGCTATGGTTGGCGACCACTCGGGATGATGCCGATACTCCTCTGGCCCAGTGGGCAGAAGCCCAAGGAATTCTTGTGTATCGCCATGCCGGGGATAGCAACGATGTTGTAGGGCGCCTGACGGCCACGGTAAGGCAAGCACAGGCCACTCAATTTGTCTTTGTCTTGGGAGATTCCCCGCTGGCCGATCCGTTTTTACTGGATCAGTATGTCGAGACATTGAACCGGCATCCAGATTGGGAATATGTTGTGCTGCTCGATGACGAACTGGCTGGAAAAGTGGAGGCTGCCTATTGTGGTACCGGATGCTATCGTACACAAGGCTGGTTAAAAGTTGATGCGGCCTCCAATACGCCCCATTATCGAGAACACCTGGGGAGTGTCCTTCGGGAGAATCCATCACTGGTTACTATGGGCTCAATGCGTCTTCCGGATTTGTATTATGAAGGTCCCTACCGACTGAGCATTGACACTCAGGCCGATGTGGATTTCTTTAATGCGGTGTTCTCGGCATTAAAGAAACCCGATAGCATGGTGACCATGGCGGATGTGCTGACCTACCTGAGAGAACATCCTGAGGTTGTGGCGATTAACAAGCACGTTCGTCAAAAGCAGGTTCATGAAAAGACCAACACCTTTTTGTTCTGGGTGGATGCCGATGTTCCCGATTCGTGTGAACCCCGGATCCGGGAATTGGCCAAAATGCTGGAAGAGGTATTTTCTGTTGGCATTCAGTGGGTGCGTCCTTCTCAAATCCCGGTGAAAAAACAGGCGGTACTCCCGGTAAAACCGATCTCAAAATGCATTGTAATCTCAGCAGAGTCTCACATTCACCAGGACGTGCAACGCATTTTGTCAGAGGTACCTGAGATTCCCCTTATCGGGATTAGGCCCGAAGCCATTCCGCAGGATGCACAGCGGCTCAAACAGATGGGATATGATCTACTCACAGCAACCTGATATAGGCTGTTTCTTTCATTAACGGAAGATACACTGCTCAGCCGCTGCCAGTATGCTAGGATAGGGCATGTTATCGTGCGCCGATCGGACAATCACGGATCGGCTGAGAATCGGATATCGAGAGCGAGGATTCTACAGGGCCATGACTGCAACCTACGATTTACATGACCGTGTCGCATTTGTCACCGGCGGTAGCCGGGGCCTGGGGGCAGGTATTGTGCGCCGTCTGGCCGAATGCGGGATGAAAGTGGCGTTTTGTTATGTGAGCCAACCTGAGGCAGCGGCACAATTGGAAAAAGAACTCACGGATGCCGGTTTTACCGTGGGAGCCTACGAGTGTGATGTGAGAAACCGTTCTGCAGTGAAGCAGGTTATGGCTCAAGTGGCCGAGCGTTTTGGTGGGTTGGATGTCCTGGTCAACAATGCCGGTATCAATCGTCGCAAGACGTTTGAAGAGACCACCGATGACGATTGGGATGCGGTCATAGAAACCAACTTGAAGGCCCCTTTTATTTGCTGCCAGGAAGCATTGCCTTACTTGAAAAAAAGCGAAGCCGGACGCATTATCAATATTTCGTCCGTCTCGGCTCAGATTGCCGGACCGAAAACAGCGCATTATGCCGTGGCAAAGAGTGGTTTGGATTGCTTGACCCACTTTTTGGGGCGTTACTGTGGGCCCATGAATATTACAGCCAACAGCGTTAACCCGAATGTGGTTATTACCGATCTGGTTCGCGATTTGGAAACCAGTCCCGAAGGCAAGGCGTTTCTGGCTGAAACCCCTTTGGGGCGTTTCGGCACCGTTGAAGATGTGGCCAACAGTGTGGCCTTTTTAGCCTCAGACGAGTCGTCCTACATTACCGGCCATCTCCTGCATGTCAATGGTGGCCGTTATCTAGGCTAGCTTTCAGGAAGAAATATTAAAACAGGCCACCGCGAGGGCCATTCCCTCTGCCGGAAAACAGCAGCAGGAAGATGAGTAATAACTTCTTCAAGTCAAAGGATTTCTTGGGCGCGGGTTCCGGGTTCGGGTCGGGCTCAGCAATGCCAAAGTCTTCGTTATCCACAAAACGCTTGGAATAGCGGCTGCCGGACCGTTCTGAAAACACTTGCAACTCTGAGGAAGGTGCATTGGGGATACTGGGACTGACAATGGTCAGCTTTCCATCACCGTCCTGATCTACTGTCCGATTACCGAAGTCCAGGGCGTTTGCAAAGTTGTTTAGCACAATGGCAAGGTTATCATCGTCCCGCGCACTGGCCATGGTTGCAGCTTGACGCAACTGAGCGGCAGTGACCTTAATGCCTCCGCCAACAGTAGGCGGGGTGTCTCCAAAGATTTGTAGAACCTGGTCTTTGATTTGATCAACGGTGACTCGTGTAAATCCCCGATACTGGGGGACTGCCATAACCATACTTCCTTCTCCGCAGCTTTAATTCATAAATAAATAAAAACACCATTGGTCTAGAAATTACCTCGCTCTCTAACATGATGTTGCCAAACGTTTAGGTGGGTTCTTCAGGGATATCATAAACGAGGGGATTATTAACGATGTCTTAATTCACGTTACAAATCTTCAACAAGAATTCCAATTCAAAAATCCATTGTTTTTATACAGACATAATTCTTGTGGGCACATTGGCTAAGTACGGATAAAAGAAGGTAGACAGCTATGATTGTTGAAAATTTGCCTGTCGCAGAAACATACTGCGACAAGACGGATGTATTGCGGAACGAAATGCATTATTTGGCAGAGAGAAATGCTTTTTGTATTTCGTTTTCCAGCAAAGCTTTGTCGAATTTTATAACAACCCTAAAAACGAATAAGGCCTTATACAAGTAAGCCCTTATCCAGACATTGGTGTGTATACTTTACCTCCCGATAAAACTGCGGCGTGGCAGTTTTATACGGCGGCTGTAGACCATGTTCCAAGAAGAACAGGTTCTGAACAGCCTCCTTTTCCACGCTCTTACCTCACTCATCAATAAAACAAAAAGGAGATAACTATGGCTACAACATTACCTCCTACTACATCCGACCGAGTTAGCAATGCTCCTGGCTTAGGGCCAAAGCCTCCAACTACTCCCACGTTGGTAGAAGGCAATAATATAAAGGACCTACAGCCTGGGAAACGCTATACCGTAGAACGGCAAAAGGATGGCCAGCCAATTAATGGTCCTATTCGTGCTGAAGTAAGTTTCCCAGCCGACGCCAAAGACACCACAATGGTGCCGGACCCCTCCAATCCCGGCTATTTCAAGATTACCTGGCCTGGCGGTAAAAGCTCGAGCTACGGCATCAAAGATCCTCAGAATGGGGATACCATTACAATCCGGCGCGGCAATTCCACCAGCGATTACATTTGGAACGATAAACCGCTGGATGGCGGTAAACCCAAATTTGTGCCGAGAGAGGCCCGCGGTCTTTAATTCTTTCCCTGCTCCTCGCCGCTCTCCCTAAATCGATCTCGCCTCATTCCGCAACAATGAGGCGAGATCTCTCTTTATAGGTTATGCATAAATTGCATCTTAAAAAGCTCTGTGCTTGATATCACGTTCTGATTCTTCGCATTAAACGTAAAATAGAAGAGGAGGGCTAGAAGAGCGTGTCTGGCTGTAACAGTTTGTAACGGGCATTGAAGAAATAAAGCCGATTGACGATACGGCCTTGATAGGGCGGTGAACTGGCGAAAGGGAGAAACATGATGCGGATCAATCTTTTTCAACGAATTCTGGCGAGCTGTATGGTTGTGTCCCTCTATGCAGGATTCATGGTGAGCCTGATCCAGACTGCGCCTGTGGAGGCAAAGGGAAAAATGGCGCCTCATGCCCCAGGCGAGGTTATTGTGACCTTCCGGAATAAAACGACGGATGAAGACAAGGCCCGTTTTTACGAGTCCATTAAGGCAACTCCCAAGGAAAGTCTGGACTTTATCAAGGCCGATGTCGTCAAAGTCAACGACGAACGGTCGCTGGATTCCTGGATCAAAATTATCAAGAGCAATCCAACGGTCAAATATGCCGAACCGAATTTCGAACTGTCAATTATTGGGAGTAAGCCTAAGAATATCGGTACTCCGCCAGGGAGCGGGTTGGACGGCAAAGTGCCCCAACCCAAGACAACGTCGACAGCCTCGTCAACACCCTCCATTCGATCGGCCCCGGCACCGAGAGACCCGTTATTTGCCCAGCAATGGGGGTTAAATAATACAGGGCAGAATCGGGGCAAAGCGGGTGCGGACATTCAATTCCTGAAGGCCTTGTCTCAATATACGGGGCGCACCAATGTCATTGTGGCGGTTATCGATACCGGTGTGGCTTATGAACACCCGGATTTGGCAGCCAGCGTCTACGTCAATCCCGGGGAAGACCTGAACAAGGATGGCCGTTGGACCAAACAGGACCAGAATCGGGTGGATAATGACAAACCTGCAAACAGGTTTATTGATGATGGTGTGGGTTGGAACTTTGTCTCCAACAATGCGAATGCCGGGGATGACAATGGCCATGGGACTCATGTTGCAGGCATCATAGCCGCCAGCACCGGAAATAATTTAGGGGTTAGTGGTGTCCTGGGAAATGGTCGGGTCAAGATCATGCCTCTCAAGTTTCTCAGCGCCAAGGGCAGTGGTTATGTGTCGGATGCTGTCAAGGCAATCGATTATTCCGTTCAAAAAGGGGCTCGTATCTCCAACAACAGTTGGGGTGGATCGGGTTACAGCCAGGCGCTGTATGATGCCATTCAACGGGCAGGCCAGGCGGGGCAATTGTTTATTGCAGCGGCGGGAAATTCCAGCACCAATATTGATACGGCTCCAAGTTATCCGGGGGCCTTCAACTTACCCAACATCATTACCGTGGCGTCGACCGATGCTACCGATAACCTGTCCTCTTTTTCCAACTTCGGTGCCATTCGAACCCATATTGCGGCTCCCGGGAGTGGAATCGTCAGTACTTATACTAGTAATCGTTACGCCACCATGAGTGGAACATCTATGGCAACGCCCTTTGTTGCAGGTGTGGCGGCCATGATCTGGTCTCAAAGCCCCAGTCTTTCGGCTCAACAGGTCAGAAGCAATATCCTGTCTACGGCTCGAGCAGTAGATTCTCTGAATGGAAAAGTTGCCAACAGTGGAGTACTCAACGCTTCGGAAGCCCTAAGGGCAAGCAAATAATTCAGCCGCTATTTGAGTCCAGAGAAGGTCCTGGGGCTTTCACCGCCTCAAGAATCTTATTGGCATAAAACTGGCACAATTCCAGGGTCGCATGGGCCAACAGGGTTGTCGGTAACAATTCTGACTTCCAGGGCTGATACCCGCAATGTTTGTACATCAGAATCAGCGGGGTTTCCGGATAGTCGTCACAGATTTGAGGGCGCCGGGGATCGCCATAGAGACCGCATTGATTATTTTCGGTGAGATGAGGGCAGTGATAAAAGTACACTTCCCCATCGGTTTGTTCCAGAATCTCGGAAACCAGACTGGGAAATTTCGCACGGGCAGCCTCTGGAGACTCATAGGGCAGAAACACACTGGTGAATTGGCGGGCAAAATAGTCGCCCTGTTCGGCTTTGGCTTTCAGGGTTGCCATATCGAATTCCGAACTTGCCAGGTTGCAACAGACACCACACTGGTGGCATTGTCCAACCTCTTCTCGCTGCGCCTTGATATGCTCCAGGCTGTCGCAAATTTGTTTTCCGATGGTTTGTTCCAGGGTCAAAATGGCATCTTCCTGCCACCGACGATAACCACATCCGGCATGTAAAATTTCATCAATAGTGGTGGGTTCTGTTAAACATTCGGTACAATGGTATTGCAACCGTAATTGCGAGAAGAGATCCAAAAGTTTGCGATGGGCAAGCGGAAACAATTCCCGATACTGTTGTTTAATGGTAGATATGTCGTGAGTTAATCCCATACGAGTATTGTAAATGGTAATTCGTCGTTCTGAAATCAATTCCATGCATTACACGCCGGAGGCAACCCTGAATCCGCTCTGGAGATGGGCTGAGTTGGGCTACACTCTCGCTGTGAACGCTCGTTTGTGGTGTTATCGCCAGCGCATTCTTCTGCCCTCGCGATTGCCGGCCCCGGTGATCAGCATCGGGAATTTGACCACGGGTGGAACGGGAAAAACCCCCATGACGATTTCCCTGGGCAATTATTTGGAATCCAAGGGCCTGAAAGTGGCAGTGCTGTCCCGAGGCTATGGCCGTAAAGATCCGACGGTCTTTCATGAAGCCAATAGCCCGCAATATGGTGACGAGCCTTTCCTGATGCATCAGCGTCTGGAAAAAAGTAAGGTCTATGTTGGACGAGATCGGGTGTTTGTGGGGCAGGAAGCGTTTGAGCTTTATCGGCCCGATGTGTTTATCCTGGATGATGGGTTTCAGCACATGCGTTTATTCCGGGATCTCAATATTGTCCTCGTGGATGGTGAGCGCGGGTTTGGCAATAGCCATCTTCTTCCTGCCGGGCCACTGAGAGAGCCATTGGAACAACTGAAGCGAGCCGACTGGGTTCTGTTGACCAAGCAGATAAATCCGGAGAAACGGGAAGAGATTGTGCGTCTTTTGTCTACGGTACCCCAAGGCGAGCGAATCCGCTTGGGAGAATGCCCTTTTGAGCCAATCGGCTTATGGCACCCGGATTCCAGAACTTTGAAATCTTTGGATGCTCTTCGTGGGAAGGCAACGTATCTAATATCGGCGATTGCGCAGCCCAAAGCTTTTGAAAATCTGGTTGAGGAACGCTTGGGACTGGAGTTGATGCAACATTTTGTATTCGACGATCATTTTGACTATACCCGGGAGAGTCTCACGACCTTGATCACCCGCTTGTCAAATCAACCCAAGAGTGTTGTGGTGACCACTGAAAAGGACTGGATTAAGATCCAATACGTTTTGCCCACCGATTTCCATAATCGTATTTATTTACTCCGCTTTGAGCCGGTGTTTGATTGGGAGCCGGTGGTGCGGGATTGTCTGGCCCCAGTTTTAGCCCGGTATGTCTCCTGAAAACGCGTCATTAGGTTCCAAAATCGTCGTGCTTCGGTATCGCTTCATTGGAGATACACTTCTGACGGTGCCTTTCTTGCGCGAACTGCGTCACCAGAATCCTGAATCCGAAATCCACTGGTTGGTAGGGCAAGATGCCTATGACCTGGCGGTCGGCTGCCCTTATGTGGATAAAGTTATGGCGTTTGAGCCGCGTCGGCTTGGCTTTTGGAAAGCAGTACAACACTTAAAAGCGGAGTCCTATACAACCGCCTATGTTTTGAAACGCTCCTTTTCCAGTGCGCTGATGACGCTTTTGGCAGGTATTCCCAGCCGAATTGGATTTAATACCGATCATCGGGGCTTTTTATTGACGCAACGTGTGCCCTATCGTTATCAGGAAGCCCACGAAGCCCAGTGCCTTCTGGATCATCTTCCACTGTCAAACGAGACGAATTCGGAAGACCGTCGTCTTTGTCTGGAAACCTGGATCCCGGAGGTGAATGCCAAACGAGCCCAGAAAATGCTGGCGCCCTTTCAAGGCCCTCGCGTGGTGCTGCATGCCACCAGTACCAATCCGGCCAAGACATGGCCCATGCGTCATTTCCAGGCCCTGGCGACGGCGCTGGTGCTAGAGCATCAGGCAACCGTCTTCTTTCTGGGAACCCCACAGGACAAGTTATATTATGAAACCCTGTGTCTGGAACTGCCGGATGAGGTGCAAGGGCGTTGTGTAAACTGGTGTGGGGAGACCACCTTGTTGGACAGTATGGCCTTACTTACCGGCATGTCCCTGGTTGTGGCCAATGATTCCGGGATGGTGCATATGGCTGCTGCCACCAATGTCCCGCTTGTGGCGCTATTTGGTCCGATGGACCCGCAGCAGTGGCGGCCCTTAAGCACAAACGCCACAGTGCTCACACATCCGGATTTGACGTGCCGTCCCTGTCGAATGAAAATAACCTGTAGTCATCAATATCCGTGTTTGACCGAACTCACCCCGGAAAGAGTGCTACAGGCATGCAAAGCGTATTTGACATCCTAGAATGGCCCCAAGTGCTGGCACACTTGGAAAGTTGCTGTCAAACCGGTTATGGACGCTCAGCCATTTCCCAAGAGGGGTTGTTCCTGCCGGAAGTGAACGCGGTAACCCGGGAAATGAATCGGGTCGATGAAGCGAAGCGCTTGCTCATGGCTCAAGGCGACATTTCCTTGTCCGAACCTCCCGATGTGTTGCCATTGATACGGAGGCTGATGAAGCAAGGACAGGCCCAGTCATCCTCAGAGTTAGGGGCCTTGTTGATGACCCTCACGACATTGCGCCAACTGGTTCGCTTCTTTATCCAAAACCGTTCTCGGGAAGTGACACCTACCCTGTTGTCTGAACTGGAAGAGATAACGCTCCCCAATGCGGTCATTGAGCGTTTGGAGACGGTGGTCAATGCCCAGGGTGAACTGTTGGATTCTGCCAGCCCTGAATACGCACGCCTAAAGCATCGCATTCAGGAGACCAGGTCCGGGATCCGCAGCTATCTGCAACAGCTGATTCACCGGCATTCTTTTGCCAAGTATCTTCAGGAAGCCATTGTCACCGAACGCGAGGGCCGTTCGGTTTTACCGGTCAAGGTGGAGCATAAGCCCGATGTCCCCGGGATTGTCCATGGGGCATCCTCGACCGGGGTGACTTTGTATATTGAACCCAAAGGGGTCATCGAACAGAATAATCGTTTGATTGCGCTTCGGGGCGACATGGAACGCGAGATTCGCCGTATTCTGGAGCAGACATCGCTTTGGCTCCAAGAGGAGGCCCAAGCCCTGGAGCGCTTTATTGAGCAGGCAGGTGCCTTGGATTTGCTGTTAGCCAAGGCGCGTCAGAGCCTGTTGTTGAAAGCCAATCCGCTTCAAGTCTTGGATACGCCCGGTGTCATCGAGCTGAAACAGGCCAAACATCCTTTGCTGATGCTGCAAACCGAGAGTGTCATCGCCAATGACATTATTATGAGACCGCCGCATCAGATCATGCTGATTACCGGGCCCAACACGGGGGGTAAAACCGTATTACTCAAACTTCTGGGCCTTTTTTCCTTGATGCTTCGGGCCGGTCTACACGTACCGGTGGCTGAAGGCTCCGCAATGGCCTTATTTGACCCGGTGATGGCAGATATTGGGGACCCCCAGAGCATTACCCAAAGTCTGTCCACATTTTCGGGGCATATTGCTCGTCTACGTTCGTTTCTGGAGCCACCGGATCTGTCCCGGGCCCTGATCCTTGTCGATGAGATCTGTGCCGGTACGGACCCGCAGGAGGGTTCTGCCTTGGCCCAGGCGCTTTTGGAGACGTTTTACGAACGCGGTGCCACGGCCATTGTGACAACCCACATTGGCGAACTCAAGGTGGCCGCTCACCAGCACGAAGGGTACTTGAACGCGAGTGTCGAGTTTGATGCCGAATCTCTGAGACCCACCTATCGTTTGCTGTTGGGTGTGCCGGGCAGCAGTAATGCCTTATACATTGCCGAGCGTCTGGGGCTTCCTCCCGATCTGATTAGCCTGGCCCGGTCTCGACTGACCAAGCCGGTGTCCGAGTCGGCCAATTTGATTGAATCGCTGGAACTGAAAAATCGCCAGCTCAGCCAGGAACTGGCCGAAGCCACCCGCTTGCGGCAAGAGCTGCAATGGGAGGAAGAGCAGGTCCGTAACACGCTAAATCGAATCGAAGGCGAGAAGAAAAAGACCCTGCAACTGTATCGGGAAGGCTTGAAAGATAAACTCCGGGGCATTGAGCAGGATGTGGATGCGTTGAAAGACGAGGTCCGTCGTCCGAAGCGATTGGATCGAAAATCGGTGCAGCAGCTCAGTGGCAAATTCCGCCATGCCCAGCGTCAAACAGGGGAGCTGTTTGGAGAAGAGGCCCGCAAGCTGTACCCCAACCCGGGCATTGATTGGGATAGTCTCAAAGTGGGAGATACCGTGTCCTCGCATTCTCTGAACCTCACAGGAACCATTGTGGAAAAGAACGAGGCCAAGAAGGAATTGACCTTGCAATCGGGTATTTTAAAAACCACCGTGCCCTTTAGCGATATCATTCAACAAGTCAAACAGCCCTCCAATACCAAGAAGTCAAAACATCGTTCGTCGGAGAAGGGTAGTGGTCGGGTTCATTTGCAGCCTCGCCAGGGACTGCCACTGGAATGCGATGTCCGCGGCATGACGAGTGAGGACGCTCTGGGGATTCTCGACAAATTCCTCGATGATGCCTTGGTGACCGGGGTTTCCACCATTAATATTATTCATGGCATGGGGACCGGGGTCTTGAAAAAAGCGGTTCGCCAGTACTTGAAAGAAATTCCTTTTGTTAAAGCCTTTGGCCCCGCCCCGGCCATGGAAGGCGGCGACGGAAAAACCATTGTTGAACTCTAGCTCAGATCGGATGTCTCCGTACGCGCAATTTGCGCGTACGGCGAAGACTGTATCCAGGCATGAATCAGGGCTACCACTGCCCGTTTTGGGTCTCGGCAATTTTCTGAAGTTCTTTTTCAACTTCCTGATAGCGATCCGAGTATTTGCCGCGTGAGGTTGTGGTAACCGGAATAAAATACATCCCCGACAAATTGCCGTTACCATCATAAATGTACTGTGGAATCATGGTGGTCGTTTCCTCATCTTTCGGAAACTGATTGACCAGTTCCTGAAGCAAGGTTTTGATGGCAGGATCAAGGGCCGTGTCGTTCTGAAGTGTGGTCACAGCGTTTTTAGAGGCGGCAACCACGGCATCGGAATCCCTCAGCCCGGCAATTGTCCATAGAATTTTCTCCGCAGGGTGGCCCGGCAATTTCGCCACTTCTTCAATGACAAAGGCCCGAATCTTTTCATTTTGATGCCGATGATAGGTATTCAAATACTCGAACGAACGCTGAGGGTTGTTCTCAGAAACGACTTGGGAGTAGGTCTGGGTGAAGCGGTTAAATTCCTGGGTGGAGCGGGGCGTAAGCCCGCCATTCACGCCAATCAGGACGCCCGTCGCCACGACCAGGGGGAGCCATAGATTCTGGCGCAGGGTTTGTCCAATCTTTTGGAGGCCTCCAAAGCGGAGTCCCGAAACGTGAGGTTCAGACCCGACAGCTTGCGGCCGACGTATAAAAACGTCTTTGGCTTTCGTTTGATTGGGCAGAACGCTTGGTTGATGTATTACACTCGACTTGGTTGAAAAAAAATGCTTTGTCTCGACAACCTGTATCATATACCCATCATCTCCCACGGTCCTATCAACCTTGAGCCATGGTAGCGAGGTTTTAGAATGCCGTCAATGACCTTGCAAGTGAACGCAGCCTATTCAGCGACTTCCCGAGCGGTTCGCGAACGGCCGTCATTCGGGTTTATCTTAAAGGTCAGAAGCCCTTCGGCATTCTGCGCCCCGCGGACATAAGTGCAGGCATCAATGCATTCGCCGCAGTTGAAGCAGCCTTCGCCGACGCCTACCAGCAAGTTTTCCGGTAGCCTCGGGTCAATCTCGACGGGACATGCGGTTTTGCACGCTTGGCAGCTTTTACAGGCACTCAGATTTTCCCCAAACTTATACCGAATCTCCATGGGCACCCATTTGGCTGACAGATAGGCGGACAGGGATTGCGCCAGGCCATAGGGGCAGGCGCTTCGGCAAAATTCGTGCCCGGCATACAGCATAAAAAAGCCAATCAGCATCATCAACCCCTGCCCCATCCAGATGACGGGCTCCAGGGTACCTTGAATCAGGTTTTGGTACCACCAGGAAATGGGAACAAAATAAAACAGAAACAGGGTGCTGATCATATACGTAATGGCCGCACCCCAGAGAAGGCTAAAGGCCACATTCACTGCTTTAAGCCACGGGTATTTTGTTTCCCATTGCTTCAAATAAAAGGGCTTGGGTTTAAGACCAATGAGCACCCGGACGGGGTGGGTCCATTCGGTCAGAGTATTATGGGGACAAACCCAGCCACAGAACAGACGTCCAAACAGGGTGGACATAAAGGCAATAATCAGGACACAGCTAAAAAAGCCCAGGGGCAGCCAAAGCAGGGTCTGTGGGTTTAACGGGTATGATTGACCCAGGGCGATGAGTTTTTGGGAAATCACGTCCATCCGGAAAATATCGAACACCGGACTCAAAAGCATCAGGGCCCAGAAAAGAGGCTGTACAACCAAACCGCGGAAGGTGTGAAAGGGATATTTGACCGGGTTGCGAGGAAAGACGAAAGTCATAAGCGAACTCGCCAAAAGCAAGGTGTGGAAACAACAATCCCTATACTGTCGCGTAAAAGACACAACCTGACTATGGTTTGTCTCATATTTGGGAATCGTCCTCAGGACGGGACCGGGCCCAGACAGAGTTGTGTAATGAGTGCCGTCAATTCCTCCTGGCAGTTCTCCAGGACATCATTCATCACCACATAATCAAACTGGGATTTTTGAGCCAATTCGCTCCGGGCGGTTTCCAACCGGCGCTGGATGTCAGCTTCGTCGTTGGTGTTTCGATTTCTGAGGCGGGCTTCCAAGGCTTCCAGGGAAGGGGGTTCAATGAAAATTAGATGAGCTTGTGGGAACAGCCGCTTGATGTTGAGGGCCCCCTGGACTTCGATTTCGAGCAGAATGGAGTTCCCTTGTGCCAACGTGTTTTCAAAAAACGCTTTTGGCGTACCGTAATAATTCCCGGCGAATTCAGCCCATTCAATGAGAGCGTTATCTGCTATCATTTGTTCAAAATCGGTTCGGCTGACGAAGAAATAGTCCACTCCGTCCTCTTCGCCAGGTCGTTGAGCCCGAGTCGTTGCTGAAACAGATTCCTTGAGCCAGGGCATCTGTTTGGACAGAAACACTCGAAGCGAGCCTTTTCCAACGCCCGAAGGGCCGGTCAAAACAAGGAGACTTCCACTGGGGTTTGGGGAGTTATCACCAAGGGACTGTTGCATCGGGAATTACCCTATATAATGGAGAAACAGCGTCGGATGAGGTTCTGGTCAAGACACTTCGGAGGACACCCATCCTGGTCTTTTAATCGTATCAGCAAAATAGACTGGTCGTAAAACATCTCCATGACATCATCGTCGGATCATACACAAATTCAGCTATCGCTCGGTCAGGGCCGCATATTTGTGGTCGATGACGAGCCGATGGTGACGACCAGTATTTGCACCATGCTGTCACTGGAGGCGGACTACGATGTTGAAGGGTTCAACTCGCCCTTAAGTGCTCTGGAGGCTGTCAAAAAAGGCCCTGCTCCCGATATTGTCATCTCGGACTTTTTGATGCCTGAGATGGACGGCATCAGTTTTCTGCAAGAGGTTCGAAAGCTTTGCCCGCAATCCACCTTGATCCTCCTGACCGGCTATGCCGACAAGGAAAATGCCATTCAAGCCATCAACGAGGTTGGGATTTATCGCTACATCGAAAAGCCTTGGGATAACGAGACATTAACCCTGGCAATTCGCAACGGGATTGAGCGAACACGCCTGTTGGTCCGACTGAACGAAAAAATCAGCGATCTGGAAAAAGCCCAGCACGATCTGCGCGAGTATAGCGAACATCTGGAAGAGCGGGTGACCGAGAAGACCCATGACCTGATGCTGGCGTTGGACAAGCTCAGAGCCGTGGTGGAAAACACTGGGGATGCCATTGTGACCTTGGATTGCGATGGTCACATTGTGGGCGTGAACCCGACCTTTGCCCGATGGACCCGGCGCTCGCCCGAATTTTTAGAGACCCGCTCCATTGCGGAATATCTGACCTTTCAGAACGGAACCACGCTGGCGGCATTGATAGCCTCCGGCGAGCAGTCGCAGTTGTTTGAAGGCAAGCTGGGAACGGTCTCTGTGGAGGTTAACTTATCGTTGCTGCCCGGAAATGAAGGTGTGGTCCTGATTTGCCGGGACATGACCAAACGAAAAGAGGCTGAACGGCTTCGGGAGGATTTTGTGTCCACCTTGACCCATGATTTGCGCACCCCGCTTCTGGCCGCCATTCAGACCATCGACTTTTTCCTGGACGGAACCTTGGGCGATACCTCGGAGCGGCAAAAGGACATGCTGACCATGATGAAGCAAAACAACCAGCAAATGCTGGAACTGGTCAATGTCTTGCTCGAAGTGTATCGCTATGAAGCCAGGCAGCAGAAGTTGCTCATGGGTGAATTCAGCTTGAATGAACTGATTGAAGGGGTTGTTTCCGAATTGCAACCCTTGGCCTTGAAAAAAGAACAACAGTTATCTTTTAATCCCGATTGGGAGCTTCCTACGGTGTTTGGGGATAAGCAAGCCATTCGCCGTGTCCTGGTGAATCTGACTGCCAATGCCATCAATTACACACCGGCACAAGGCCATATCCGTATCCATACCTCCCAGAATGAAGGTCGGGTTGTGGTCTCGGTAGAAGATAATGGTCGAGGCATTCCACCGAAGGACCTGGCGCAATTATTTGAACGCTTTGCCCAAGGGACCAGTCGGCATCGAACCACCGGAACGGGGTTGGGGCTTTATCTCAGCCGCCAGATCATGGAGGCCCATGGGGGGCGAATTTGGGCTCAAAGTGATGTGGGCAAAGGCAGTATTTTTTCGTTTGAACTGGGCAAGGCGGCCGAGGCCAAGCCCCAGCCGCTGGTATCAGAGTAATTCGTTTACGGCAGGGATGTCCCCGAACTGATTGGGCCGGCCCAAGGTCCTTGGCTGGTTGTTCCTGGAGTTTGGACCGACGTTGGTGGTGTTGGAATGGTGGGGCCAAGAGAAGTGGGAGAAGACTTTGTCTTGTCTCTGGGGTCTTGACTGTAGGGAGTGCCGCAATAGGGTTTTGGGGGATTAGGGGTGCCGCAGATGCGGTTGGACGCGCCAACATTTCCAAATGCCATATGTTATGTCCTCCAATGATGCCTTACGTACGATGGCTTGAATACATCAAGCTATGAGTAAAAAAACATGATTTTTTCAGTTGATGCTAGGATTAAGCAAGTCTTAATGTTAGACCTTCAATGGCTGGAAACATTGAAATAGGCTGGTATACTCGTGTTTGTACCAGTGTCCCAATGGGAGTGTCTGCGGGTGTCAACACGACTTGGCCGATGTCACGTATAATGAAGAATGAATTGTGATTTTCTAAGTTCTGTAGTCTAAGTCCTGTCGATTAATGAGAGCGTATCCATGGCGATAACCTTGTTTCTGGTCGAAGACCACCAAATGACACTGGTGGGTCTTAAAATGTTATTGGAAAAGGACGCTGATATTCAGGTAGTGGGTGAGGCCAGTGATGGGTTGACCGCTACAAAGTTGATTCCAGAGAAAATGCCGGATGTGGTGTTAATGGATATTGGCTTGCCGGAAATGGATGGTATTGAAGCCACCCAGTTATTAAAAGAATCCCATCCCCAGATGAAAATTATTATGCTAACCTCCAAAGACAGCGAAGAAGATGTCATGGCGGCCCTGGCGGCGGGAGCAGATGCCTACTGCATGAAAGGGATTCCACCGGAAACGCTGTCAACCGCAATTCGAGCCGTGAATGAAGGCACGGCCTGGTTGGATCCGGGTATTGCACGCATTGTTCTTGGCAAATTCAAAGGGGTCCAGATGGGTAGCGACGCTGTTCAGCCGCCCGTAAGCCCGCCGGCAGATTCGCCCCTGACCGAAAGGGAGATGGAAGTGTTGGCCCTGATTGTGGAAGGCTTGTCCAACCCGCAGATTGCCGAGCGTTTATTTATCACCAAAGCAACAGCGAAAGCTCACGTCCATAGTATTCTTCAAAAACTGTGTGTGGATGATCGGACACAGGCTGCTGTATTGGCAATGCGCCAAGGATATGTACAACGATTCTGATTTGACATGTGTTTGGACAGGTAGTGCAAAGAAAGTGCCATTCCCTTGTTGTGATTTCAAAAGGTCTTATTGCTCTCTACAGATACCCTTGGGTCGGTGCTTTGGGAATTGCATCCAGAAAATACGGTCGTTAAAGGTTGAAAAATGGCTCTATTGGAGTCATGATGATTGGACCACCTGTTAAGAGAGTAAGTAGGTAATTGCTGCCATGAGTCAGACATACGCGCTTACCGGTAACCAAATTGTCGCAAGAGCGGCTCTGGATGCTGGTTGTACGTTTTATGCCGGTTATCCCATTTCCCCCTCCTCGGAGATTGCGGCCGAAATGGCCCGGGAATTGCCCAAGATTGGTGGCGCGTTTATTCAAATGGAAGATGAAATTGCCAGTATGGCAGCGATTGTGGGTGGAGCCCTAACCGGCAAAAAGTGCATGACGGCCACCAGTGGTCCCGGATTTTCTTTGAAACAGGAAAATTTAGGCTTTGCCTGTATGACGGAAGTTCCCTGTGTGGTGGTCAACGTCATGCGCAGTGGTCCTTCTACGGGGATGCCGACGTTTCCGGCCCAAGGCGACTTTATGCAGACACGATGGGGGACCCACGGGGATCACCCCATTATTGTTTTGGCACCGTGTTTTCACGATGAGCTTTATTCTGAAACCATCAGAGCCTTTAACCTTTCCGAAAAGTATCGCCAGCCGGTCGTGCTGCTTTCCGATGAAGTGTTGGCACAGATGAGTGCCCGGATTGATATTCCGGATCGCAGTGAGCTGACCATTGTGGATCGGGCAAAACCGGATACAGCCAATAAAAAAGGCTACAAGCCCTATGATAATAGTCAGCTGGTGCCCCCCTTGGCTAGCTTTTTCGAAGGCTATCATTTTCACGTTACCGGCTTAACCCACGACGAATTCGGTTTTCCGACGGAAAATACCAAGCTGGCCCAGACCATGCTGGATCGTCTGAATCGTAAGATTAGCGAGAATGTGGATGATATCTGCAAGTGGGTGGAGATTGACACGGCAGATGCCGATATTTTGTTGGTCTCTGTGGGCTCTTCCGGTCGCTCAGCCCAGCAGGCCATGCAGGAAGCGCGTCAAAAGCACGGTTTAAAAGTGGGATTGTTTCGACCTCTGACGGTTTGGCCTTTCCCGGAGAAAGGGCTGCGCGCAGCTGCCCAAGGGAAATCCCGTGTTATTGTGGCGGAGATGAACGAGGGCCAGATTGCACTGGAAGTGGAACGGGTTTTGCATCGCCCGGTGGAGACAGCGTTGCGGTATAACGGCGAAATGATTACACCGGATGATATTCTCAAACAGTTGTTGAAAGAACGAGAAACGGTCGGGGTCTAGAGACGATGAGTAGCAAATTAGCTGAAGTAGATTATAACGAATACCTTCGGGTCGATCGCCTCCCCACCACGTGGTGCGCCGGTTGTGGCGATGGGGCTATTATGAAAGCCCTAATACGGGCGATGGATGAGTTGAAGATCGATCGGGACAACACGGCCATTATTTCCGGTATTGGCTGCTCTGGCCGTTTTTCCGGCTATCTGGATTTTAACACCTTGCATGTCACCCACGGGCGAACCCTGGCGTTTGCAACCGGAATGAAAATGGCAAGCCCCAAATCCAAAATTATTGTCATCTCCGGTGATGGCGATTCGTTGGCTATTGGCGGCAACCACTTTATTCATGCCTGCCGACGCAACATCGATTTGACTCTGATCATTATCAATAATTACACTTATGGCTTGACCGGTGGACAGGTTTCTCCCTCGACGCCCCTGGCCAGCTCGTCCCCAACTGCCCCCTATGGCAGTATCGAGCCTACGTTTGATACGTGTGAGCTGGCCATGGCTGCTGGCGCGTCTTTTGTTTCCCGTACCGTGGTGGCAAGTCCGCTCCATATGGACAAGATGATGAAAGCGGCGTTATCACACAACGGATTTTCCGTGGTGGAGGTCATGTCTAATTGCCATATCAACTGGGGCCGCAAAAACGAGTATGCCGCCGCGGCGGATTTGATCAAGCACTTGAAGGATCAGTCGACCTTCAGTAAAGAGGAAGCCATAAACGATGGCAAACATTTGCTGGGGATTCTGGCTCAACGCCCTGAGATGAAAGAATACAGCCAAACGTACTATGACTTGGTAGAACGGGCGAAGGCCAAGGCTGCTGCGAAAAAAGGAGCATAGTTGATGAGTAGTTTTGATCGCCTTGAAGCGCGTTTTTGTGGGGTCGGTGGTCAAGGGATTGTTTTGGGCACCACCATCCTTGCCGATGCGGCCATTTTTCATGAAGGCAAATACGCCGTTCAGAGTCCCACTTACGGCTCCCAGGTCCGGGGCGGCCCAACCAAGGTCGATTTGATCGTGGATACGAAAGAGATTCTGTATCCCAAGGCGACGAACATCAATTTCTTTCTGGCCATTGCCCAGGTGTCTTTCAATCGGTATTTTTACGATATTGCCGAAGACAGCACCATTCTGGTGGATGAAAACCTGGTGGTAAATATTCCGGACGAGTGGATTAAAGGCACCAAGCGAAAGCTCTTCACGGTCCCGGTGATGGAGATGGCCAAGCAGGAGTTTAACAATAATATGCTGGCCAATATGATTTGCCTGGGTATCACTCAGGAAGTAACGCAGGTGGTCACCATGGAGCATTTGCTGCAGTCTGTTAAAAAGCTGGTGCCTTCCAAGCATTACGAGAAAAATGTCGCGGCCCTGGAGATGGGTATCGAGCTGGCCAAGAACCGCAAACGCGAAGAGTTGGCGGTTTAGCCCTTCACAGTGATTTTCTACCAGAAAAGCCCTCTGATTTTTTCAGAGGGCTTTTTGGTTCGAGAAATAAAAGATGAGGGAGTGGGGATATTTTCAGCAAGTAATTATAGAGTCAATGAGGAAGCAAAAACAAACCAATTGACTTTTTTACGATCCATTCATGTGCCTGGAATCATAACGAGCCAGGTTTTTTAGCAAACCTGAGGTTATTATGGCGCATGGGGTTTCGTGTCGATTAAGCACCCATCCGAGCGTCACGAATGCCGCCCAGGAGCAAGCTGGCAAACAGTGCTTGCGGCAACTGGCTCAAAGGATTCGGACTGCTCATGGCTTGAGGGCTTTGAACAAATGTTGGTTGAACTTGATAGGCCGAGGTTCCCCATTGCATTGGACGAGGCTGCTGTTGTCCGGCAAGTTGGCCAAAGATTCCAGCTAAGCCGCCAAAGAGCATTTGCATGGTGCGGGGGTCTAATGCTGCCGCAGGCGGTTGTTGGCCCGTGGGATAGGACGGCTGCATCGGATAGGATGGCTGCGTCGGATATGAAGGCTGTGTTGGATATGAAGGCTGGGCCGGGTAGGAGGGGTAACTTGGCTGGTGTTGGTGGTGCGGCTGCCAGGGTTTATGCTGATGCTGCACCGGATAAAAAATCGGTTGTTGAATAATGAGTGTCGGTGGCACGGGGGCCGGAGCCGGAGCTGGAGGCGTATAGGTCGGCTGCTGCTGATAGGGTGGAATGACGACCGGAGGTTGTTGAACAACATAGGGTTGACCTCCGCCATAAGGATTAGCGCCACCTTGAGAAGGGTAACCTCCATAAGCTTGGGATGGGCTTGAGTTGCTAAACATTGCTGAAACTCCTCACATGTCTTCTCTCAACACATTACTATTCAATGTCGGGAACAGTAACTACTCTCTATATTTATATAAAAACAATCTTAAGAGATAATTGTGATAGAGTGTTGCTATATGTAAATCTGAATTTGCTGAATTGTTTTTCGTTGAAAAGCTTGCTATAAGGCTTTTTATTGGAAATCTTATGAATCCGGAAAATGAAACAAAGCATAAAAATTGGCAGTGTTATGTAATTATTTCTGCATGGTCTGTAAAAAGCGACGAAACACAGTATATGGTTTTCTACCAGAATTAACGCAAGAAAAGAAAAAACCCTCTCAGGTCATGAGCGGGTTGTTCAGTGTGTGATAATGTGTGTGGGGGATATGAAACGGTATGTTTGGTGTAAGAAAATCTATAAAATGATTCTAATCCTGATCTAGTACTGCGGCGGTGGAGCCGGTGTCGGCGTCGGACTCGGTGAGGGTCCTGGCGTCGGCGATGGGCTTGGGGACGGCCCAGGGCTCGGCGTCGGGCTAGGACTCGGTGAGGGTCCTGGCGTCGGTGATGGGCTTGGAGACGGACCAGGGCTCGGTGAGGGTCCTGGCGTCGGTGATGGGCTTGGAGACGGGCCAGGGCTCGGCGAAGGTCCGGGTGCTGGTGTTGTTCCACCACCACCGCCACCACCGCTTACTGGGGCAGGCGCTGGAGATACGGGTGGGTTCACCGGTGCCGGAGCAGCTACGGGAGTCTCCGCTTCTGCTTCCGCTGCTTCTTTACGCTTACGGATCAAGTCAATAATCACCAGGACGAGGGCAAACATGGCTCCAGAGTTTTGTTGTGGCGGCTTAGGCTGTGTACCTCCTGGTTTTGGAGCGCCTGGCTGCTGGCCTTTGATCTTCTCCAAAAGCATCCGGATGAGTTGCGGATCCAGCTGGGGTTGAACAGGGGCAGGCTGTGGCATAGGCTGAGGCATGCTTAAACCAGGTGGGATTTGACCTGATGGCCCGGGATTATAGGGAATATAAACGGGCTGGAATAAGACTTGTGGTTGCTGAATTGGCGGTTGTGTCGGGGCTGGCAATCCCATGATCATGGGAGGTTGCTGACCCATACCAGGCATTCCTGGAAAACCGCCCATTGGTGGCTGTTGACCGAATCCTGGCATTGGGGGGAAACCGCCTGCCATGGGAGGTTGCTGGCCGAAGCCTGGAACCTGTGGAAATCCACCTAAGGCGGGTTGCTGACCAAATCCGGGAACTCCTGGGAATCCGCCACCCATCGGAGGCTGACCCATACCGGGCATACCTGGGAATCCACCACCCATTGGAGGCTGGCCCATGCCTGGGAATCCACCGCCCATCGGGGGCTGGCCCATGCCAGGGAATCCGCCACCCATCGGGGGTTGACCCATGCCAGGGAATCCACCGCCCATCGGGGGTTGACCCATGCCTGGGAATTCACCACCCATTGGAGGCTGGCCCATGCCAGGGAATCCGCCACCCATTGGAGGCTGGCCCATGCCAGGGAATCCACCGCCCATCGGGGGTTGACCCATGCCTGGGAATCCGCCACCCATCGGAGGCTGCTGACCTAGACCTGGGAATCCACCGCCCATCGGGGGCTGCTGACCTAGACCTGGGAATCCACCGCCCATCGGGGGCTGCTGACCCATGCCTGGGAATCCACCACCCATCGGAGGCTGGCCCATACCTGGGAATCCGCCACCCATCATGGGAGGTTGCTGTTGTTGTGGTGGTGGGAAGAAACTACCGCTGCCCATAGGAGGTTGCTGCTGCATGGGCGGGAAGAAACTACCACTGCCCATACCCGGTTGCTGCATGCCTCCGAGGCCAAGACCGGACATGCTTGGGAAACCGCCACCAAAGAAGGTGGGATTCTCAAACGTTTGTAATGTGGTTGGTGCCTGGTAGTTGGTCCCGAAATCCGGGAGGTACTGCATCGCACCAGGACCATTATTTAAGGCAATATTTAAACCAATATTTAAATTCTGCTCATTCCCGTAACCTGACACATCACCATAAAAGGTACCCGTGTTCACCTGATTCATGTTTATGGGAGGGGAGAAAGAAATATTGTTGACGTAAGATCCCATGATCTACTCCTAACTCTCTTATCTTCTCTGTGTGACAACACAAGGTCTAACTCTCTTATGAATATAAAAACAATATTTATGAGTCTTGTGATATTTCGTAAACATTTATTACACATGGAGGCAGAACACGCACGGCGAAAAGCTTAGCGCTGATCGGTCATTGACTATGATCAAACAGATGCGAGAGAAATCGCGATTTAAACGTTCACGAAACGGGTTTGGGTTTGCCCTTGTAATGCTTTAAAGGGGCTGTTTTGAGCAGTCATTTGAAAGCTTCCCAACGGGGAGGGTTGAGGTTTTACAGGGGCTGGTTTTTTCATGTCGTTTTTGAATTTCTCGGGCACCGGGCCGCGAATACGAGTCAGGAACATAAAGGCCGTGCTGGCGACAAATGCACTGAGGGCAGCAAAACCGGTTAATGCAAAGGATCCGAGATAGCCAAGCCGCTGAACGAAGGGTAACTTGCTGACCAGCATAAAGGTGGCAGCTGCGGGAATAATACCCAGATACGCCGGGGCAATCATTTCACGTGACGTCCCGCGCTCTTTCACCAGTTGACGCTGGTAGGGTTGCAGGAACTTGGCGTCAAAGGTGTTGGCCAACAGACCGTACATCAGGAAGACGCCGATGATGCTGATAGGCAGCTTCAACCAGAAGCCACTGCCTTCAAAGACTTTGGCCAATTTCACCATCTTCAGTTTGCTGGCGCCCAACTCCTTGAATAAATTGGCTGTGGCGGGCGAAACCTGTTTTTCATGGCGAAACAGCGGAAAGATGATGTGCTTGTTGACTTCCTGCACCAGTTGTTCCGGTGTGTAGTTGGGTCCCTTGAAGAACTTGCGGAGCCAGCCGATGGGATTGCGGGTAAATTTATAGGAGTCGCCTTTAATGTAACGGACCAGTTGAACGTCGTTCATGGAAGCCAGTTTTTTAATGAAGGTGCTGTTCTTTGTGGCCGGATGTTTCGCCAGCATGTTAAGGCGGCGGCGTAGGGATTGCAATGCGTTATCACTGGCTTCTTTCAATATTTTGGCACTATCTTGCTGGTTTTTTCCCTTGAGGGATTTCCGGACATTGCTCATGACCTGACTTTCATCCAGCTTGTTGAACAGGCTGAAATACCGCTCTTGGCGCCCCAGGTGCTTTTTCAGCAACCTGGCTTCTTCCTTGGACAGATTCAAATGTTTATCAATGTACTGTGGGGTGTTCATGATCCGGCGCAGATGTTTGGCCAGATCCTGGGTTGCCGTGATTTCTTTTTTAATTTCCTTGTGCAGGGCGCGGTTCTTGGGAGAGTATTGCACTGCTTCTTTCAGCTTGGCTTGTAGCGCCGGGATGTCACTGGTTTCCAAAAGATCGGGAACCATATAGTAACTGCGCGAACTGACAATACTCCCCATCATTTTGCCTCGCAGGCTCTTGGGGACTTCTTTCAGGCCAAGCTTGTCCAGTTCCAGGAATTTCATAAACTGGGGCATGACATAGATCTTTTCCGCCCAACGGTAAGTGCATTCCATGACATAGGCATTGGCCCAGGGCATAAACGTATCCCGCCACAGGTAGTCGATTTTCCGATCGTTGGGGACGGCTTGGGGCATGCCGAAATCTTCGGACGACACCCGGGCAATGCCTCGGATATAGGAACCAAAGTTCCCCATCTGGGTCAGAATACGGCCAGCCATAACCGGGTTTACGAGGAAGTTCATGCGTTAACCCTCCGCCCGGTTGGGACCGATTGAATGAGCGAATTCATACGCTTCTGGAAGCCCGTGGCATCATCGTCATCATCACCGGTTTTGGGTTTGAGCTTGGTCTTGGGTACCAGGTGCTTATCCAGAGGGGCGATAAACATAAAGACCAGCTTTTGCAGGAAGACGCCGACAACAACGGCCATCAGGAGTGCGGCAGCCATAACCGACATGATTTTGGTGGACGAGATCCGTTTGGAAATCTGCTCAATGCTATCGATTTTACGAATCAAATTCTTTTGCCAACCTTTCTTTCGGGCAGCCTGGAGTAACTGATCCTCGGCACTGAGTCCGCCCGTCAACAGGCCGGTCAACTTCGAGGGATTCTTCCAGAAATACGTGATCCGATTCATCAAGCCTTGCGGTGCCGGATTGATTTTCGGGCGATTTTTATCGGTAAAGAGTTTATTGATGAGGGAATTTTTGTAGACAATCAGCTTGTTCTGTTCATTCACATCAATTTTGGACCATAAGGCTTTTTCGGCTGCTTTCGCCAGTTCAGCGGAACGTTTTGCCGGGTCTCCGCTTAGTTTAACGCCCAAGGGGCTCAGATTGATTCCGGCTTCTTGGGCGATGGCAAGATAATTGGCGGTGGGACGCATCGAGTTGACGGTGGTTAACAAGAACTGCTTGGGGTGTTTCACGAAATACATCAGGCGGTACATGGGATTGTTCTTCATTCGAAGCAGTTCTGCCTGGGGCACAATAGTATTCACCGGGACACGGGGCTTCATAAACTGATTAAACCCGGGGTTAAAGCCGTATTTGTCGTGCTTA
Source organism: Vampirovibrionaceae bacterium NZW_1234 (assembly GCA_041697335.1). GTDB lineage: Bacteria > Cyanobacteriota > Vampirovibrionia > Vampirovibrionales > JAGQHJ01 > JBGUGD01. The sequence continues at coordinate 52,580 of JBGUGD010000009.1, forward strand.
CCGACCAGCGTTACACCCAGCATGCCAAGCCAGATGACGATGTTCCGGCCCCACGTTTCAAAGGGGTGCTGGCGGTACTTGATGGCCATAATGCCTTGAGGAATGTAGATGGTCCAGACCATCAGGCGGTTTGAAAAATCTTCGATGGACATCCCGCCCACGTTCACATTGACGGGCTGGGGCAATTTCTGGAATAACCAGTCCGAAAGTCCTGCGGAGAAACGCGTATGAGTGGCTTGCTGTGGCTGTGGCCGAAGCGCATGTCCCCCTTTGGTGTTATTTCCCGGTAAGGTAATACCCCGTGTTAGCATAGAATAGCCTGTACTCTGTCAGTGTTATCTTGCTCTTATACAGGTAAAAACAGAACAAAGAAAAAATTGTCCTGAACGGGGAGTATTATCCCAAGAAGGAAGGCTTTCCAAAAGTAAATTTCCGTAAAGTCCTTGTGCCCCAAGGGTATTGCCATGTTAAGCTGTTGCCATAAAACTGCCACATTGGCATTTTATGACAACAGCACCGTAAATCGGATGGGAGATAGGCACCTTGCCCAGAGGCGAATGGGGAAATCCTAGTTTCGTTGGGTTGGAATGTAATAGGTTTTGGAACGAGTTTGCGCCAATTCGGCGTTGACCATATCGGAAATCAACCCCAGGCTTTTGATAAATGTCGTGGACGTTGCAACCACCACCAGGATAAAGGACAGAAAAGCCAGATCCGTTGGCGGATGAAAACCCAGGGAAAAGGGATTCACATGAATGAAGGTCATGGCAATGTAGGTATAAAAGAAAATAATAAATGTGCCGTAGGTAATGTCCAAGACCAGACTAATGAGTTTCGGAATCACAAGCAGCCTCCTGAAAACAGATCGCTATCCTCGAACAACGCATCAAGAAACGCCAGGTACATCCATGTACCGACAAGTATAGCTTTGGGACTGAAGAACAACCTTGGCGTACTGCTCATATACCTCCGTTTCTGGAAAATCAAACGTGGGACACCCCCCTCATGTCATGAAAATTCACATGCAACTTCCCGGACTGGGCAGCGTCATGGATGACATCGCTTCACCGAGCTGTCCTGACGTTCGGGTTAGCCCATCTGTGGCTCCCGACCCAAGGGGGCGGAGTGTGGTAAAATGCAAGCAGCGGTTGTCCTTCTTACCTGAAGGCAAAAATAAGTCATCATTTCCTGACCGCATTGACAGAGGTAGAATAGATCCCGGGTTGGTTTTCCGTCTCACCCTAGCCCGTTGCAGACTGGAACCTGTCGCAGAATAGAAATATGAAGAAAGAGCCTTTTATGACCACAACCTTGCCTAGACATCGTTCATTCCTATTAAGCGCATTGTTTGCCGTATCCCTGTTTCTGACGCCTGCCGCATTGGCAGAGGCTCCTTCTCTACCTGCGACCTCTCACGCTTGCACCAAGGACATCACCGTCTATTTACCGGAAGCTATTCCTATTGTAGGTGTCGATCCTCAGTCGCAACAGGCCAAAGATCTGGTTCATGTCTACAATGATCTGCTGAAAGCTTCCAACGAGCACAATATTACCGAAATCTTGAAGCTGTACAATCCCAAGTTCATCAGCGGCGACAACCTGAACCTGGAACAGCTGAAAAGTATGATTCAGGAAACCTGGCAATCCTATCCGGGGATCTGCTATCAGTCCAAGCCGCTTGAAATTCGTGTTCATGGCGATTGGGCCACTATCGAGAGCCTGGATCACTCCTATGCGACGGCTCCGCCGGATAAAGACGTGATCAACGTACCCGGTAAAATGGTCAGTCATTCCCGCAGTCAACTCTTTCTGCGACGCATCGGCAGCAGCTGGGAAATTATGAGTGACGCGACCATTTGGGAAGAAGCCACCATCCGCTACGGTCTGGCCGATGACCTGAAAATCGTGTTATCGGCGCCTGAACAGGTGAAAGCCGGTGAAACCTACTCTGCAACCATTCAAGCCAACCTGCCGGAAGGCACCTTTACCCTGGCCACCATCGATAACGAGCCGACGATATACCCGCACCAGAAAATTGATGACAAGTTCCGGGCCTTGAACAATGAAACCAACCAACTTCAGCGGGTGCTTCGTGCCAATACCACAAACCACAACGAAATTGTCACGGCTACCCTTGGTTTAACCACGGTGGAGCAATCCAACCCCGAACGCCCTTCGCTTTCCCTCAGCGGGATTGCGACCATCGTGAAGCGGGTCAATGTGGTTCCCATCTCGGCGGAAGACGTTATGGCCGAAATGAAAAAACAGGAACTGGTCCGGACCTCGGCCAATGGGAAGTTTAACTTCAGCGATCAGACCTCGTCACCCAACAATGCCAACAATGTCGCTCCCAAAACCCCAGTGAATGGAAGTCTGGAAGTCCAGCCTCTGGAGAGTTCTCCTGCAAAAAACGGCAGGTCGGAAGAGGACGCTGAAGACTAGTCAATGTCCCAGAGCCCGGTAAATCTCAAGGTGAAGCTCAAGCCAACCATTCGTCACGACCACTGGATTTCCTTCGGTTTTGCTGCCCTGGTCTATGGTCTGGACGCCCTGTCCAAGGCCTGGATCATTCGGGCCCTGCAGGCCGGGGAGAGCCAGCCTGTGATTCCGGGGATTTTTCACATCACCCGGGTTCATAATACCGGCGCCGCCTTTAGTATGTTTTACGAGCATCCCGAAGTCCTGACGTTGGTCTCAGGGCTTCTGCTGGTTGCATTTCTGGGCTACATGCTTACCAAACCCAAGCTTAGCCGGGCGGAGATTATGGGATTCGGCTTTGTCATCGGCGGGGCCTTTGGCAATCTCATGGATCGCATTCGCCTGGGGGCGGTGACGGACTTTCTCGATGTGGTTGCCATTCGGTATCCCGTGTTTAATTTGGCCGACGCCTTTATTTTGATGGGCGTCGTGGTGTTAATGGTCGCGTATGTCAAACAGTTCAATCAATCTGCTTGTCGCTGAGGATGCCGACGGCGAACGGGTCGATCGGTTTTTGGCCGAAAGCCTGCCTCAGTATTCCCGAGAATATCTCAAGCAACTGATTTCCCAGGACTGCCTTCAGGTGAACGGCAAGACGGTCACCAAACCGGCTTTTGCCCTGACCGAAGGCCAGGAGTTGACGCTGTCGGTTCCGGAGCTCAAGCCGCTGACGCTTTCTCCTGAGGAGATTCCGGTGGAGATAATCTTCGAGGACGAGCACCTGCTGGTGGTGAACAAGCCCTCGGGAATGTTGACCCATCCTTCGGGCAAAGAATTGACCGGGACATTGGTCAATGCCCTGCTGCATCATTGTCATGGGCAATTGTCTGGGATCAACGGCATTGAGCGCCCTGGGATTGTTCATCGCCTGGATCGCCAGACCTCGGGATTGTTGATGGTGGCCAAGAACGACATCGCACACAGGGGCCTTCAGGATCAACTTCGAGATCGCACGGCCAAGCGTCAGTACCGGGCGATTGTTCAGGGGGAAATGCCCGAGCTTCAAGGCGTGGTGAATGCTCCTATCGATCGAAACCCTCAGAAACGGGACAAGATGGCGGTGATGCCTGGCGGACGATCCGCCGTCACCCATTGGGAAGTTACGGACCCGATTGGTCGCAAGATGACGGTGCTTCGGCTGACGCTGGAAACCGGGCGAACCCATCAGATCCGGGTACACATGGCCCATATCGGGCATCCGGTTTTTGCCGATCCGCTCTACGGGTCCGGCTTGGAGAAGCAGCTCAAGTACAAATGCGATGGCCAGATTTTACAGGCCTTTCGTTTGCAGTTTACCCATCCCGTCAGTGGCGAGGCAATGAGCTTTGAGATTCCGCCGGACGACAAATTCCTTCAGGCATGGGCCTTTCTGGATGCATGGATTCAATAATGTCCTTTGGGTAAAATGACAGCATCGTCACAGGCAATACTGGCAAGAAAAGGAAGACCGTCATGGCAATTGCAAAATCGTCGATCTTGACCGGACTGTCCGTTGTATTTGCGGTCGCTGCCGTCCTCTTGGTGGCGCAGAACTGGGCCGGAGAGATGTCGGTGATGTTTTTGGCCAAGTCCTGGGGGCCTTATCCGCAGGGTCTGGTTCTCCTGAAACTTTTTGCCCTGGGTGCCCTGGCCGGGTTGTGCCTTTACTGGAACAGCCGCACCCAATACAACCGCGAGATTAAGCACTTTGAACTCCGCCGTGAAAAAGCCGAAGTGAAGGCCGAGGCCTCCACCGATCAGGTCCGGGTGCTGGAGTCCAAAATTCAAACCCTGGAGAAAGCCTTGGAACAAGCCCTTTCTTCCGGTTCGACAACCAAAAAGGACAGGTCCTAGGAAGACGGCATGAGCCCAGGCAAATACACCACGCTCTTACATCTGGTTGGCCCGGTGGGCAGTGGTAAGTCCACGTTATGTCGGTTATTTCTGGACAGCTTTTCCGATAAATCCGTGCTGGTGGTTGATGCCTCCAGCGATCAGCTGTTGTTGCTCAGCTATGGCTTGCAAGCGTCGGTCACGGTGGCGACGTTGATGCAGCAGATGTCCATGGGCCCGATGACCCGCGAAGCCGTGGACTGGGCCTTGCAGGATCTGCCGGTGTCCATTGCCGCCGAAGCCGATGCGGAACTTCTGGCCTGGGGTGATGTGCCGGTGTCGCTGAGCGATGTGCAGCTGGAATTAATGAATTACGCGCTTCCCCGCCTGTTTCGGGAGTATGATGTGGTCATCTGGGATGGTCCCCTGGGGCTGGTCGAGCAGATCTACCCCAAATCCGAAATTTCAACCCTTCTGGTCATCACGCCCAAGGACGAAGCCTTCTGCCAGGAGGTCCGGGAGACCAATGCCATGGTCTTGCTCAGCAAAGCCGAGGCTTCTGATATCCTGCCGCCCACGGCGGTCATGAACATCCAATCGGGTAACTGGAAATTCCTGGGCAAGTTGCCTCCCCTGTCCCCGCCGGAACGACGCATTCGGGAGCTTCCCCAGTATTTTCAGGACTGCCTGCACAAGTTGGATCTGCCCTTCGAGCTTCGCTCCTCCTCGTTATAGTTGTCATTACGGAAAGGATACACGGGTTCATGAGTTCTGCCACACTGTTGGATGGAAAAGTAGTATCGCAACGATTACTGGATCAGGTCCGCGAGGAGGTGGATGCTCTGGTCGGCCGTGCCCGGCCCAAGCTTGTGGCCGTCATTGTCGGCGAGGACCCGGCGAGCGAAGTGTACGTGGGACGCAAAATGAAAGTCGCTGCGGAAGTCGGGATTGAGTCCGAGTTATTGCGCTTTCCCGCGTCCATTCAAGAGTTTGAACTCCGGGAAGAACTGCAGAAGTTGAACAACGACCCGTCGGTTCACGCCATTCTGGTCCAACAACCCTTTCCCAAGCATATTCGCACCAATGTCATCGTCGAAACCATTTCTCCGGAAAAAGACGTCGATGGCTTTCATGCCGAAAGCATCGGCAATCTGGTTCTGGGCGTCGAACCTGCCGCCATGGCCTGCACTCCGGCGGGGATTATTCACCTGCTGGATGCCTATGAAATCAACCTCGAGGGCATGCGTGCCGCCGTGGTGGGGCGCTCCAATATCGTGGGCAAGCCCATCAGCATGATGCTCCTCCATCGCAACGCCACGGTCACCATGTGCCACAGCCGCACCCATGGCCTGGATGACATCTTGCGCCAATCCGATTTGATTGTGGCAGCCGCAGGCCAGCCGGGCCTCATCCGGGCCGAATGCATCAAGCCGGGGGCCGTCGTGGTGGATGTGGGCATCAACCGCCTCCCCAACGGCAAGCTCACCGGCGATGTGGATTTTGAAGCGGCCTGCCAGCATGCGGGCTACATCACCCCCGTTCCCGGCGGGGTCGGCCCTATGACCATTGCCATGCTCATGATGAACACCGTCCGCCTGTGCAAGCAGCAACAAGGCCTCCGCCTCTCCAGCCTGCTTTTTGCTTAGTTTTTCGTGCTTTCTTCCGCCAGATGCTTCTCCATCAGGCTGTAGCCGTAGGAGGCCAGGAGCAGGCCAACGCCCAGGAGGATGAACAGGCCGATCTTGTAGGGTGTGCTCAGGGATTCAATGTCGTGAAACAGCAGGTTCAGGCCAGCCATTAAAAGCCAAAGCAACGCTGTTCTGCGATGCTTGCGGCGCTTGGCCAGGAAGCCCAGGGTCATGTAGGCAAAGGCCGTGCTGACAAAGCCGATGGTCAGCCATTGCGGGGGCAGTTCGATGCACAGGCTGTAGAAGAGCCCAAACGATGAAAAGACGAGGGTAATCAGGCTCATAAATCGATGTTGAGGGCAGAACACGAAGTAATCCAGCGCCAGACCAATGGCTGCGACCCAGGCGCCGGTCAGCACCATGCCGGTTTTTGCGGTAAAGCCCTGGAAAAATAAAATAGAGCCGGACACCATCCAGAACACCAGGGCGCTCCACCGAAACGTTCTTGGGTAGGAGGATTGCCGGGACAGAAACCCCAGCAAGAAGGCTTCAGCAGCCAACACAGCGGCTTCCACTTTGCCGTGGCTGTAATCCAGCGTGGCCAAACCTGTAAACAGAATACCCAGCATCAGCGAGCTCCACGCCCAGCGACTGGGAATCTCATCCCGGAATGCTGTCACCATCTGCCCCAGGGAGGCAAAATGCACGGTGGCAATCATCACCATCACCAGGCCTGACTCCAGCATGGGATGATCCAAGACTCCAGCGTACACCCAGAAAAAGGCAACCGTGTTCAGGATGTTCAGGGCCGCATCGGCTTTATGCCGAGGCCACAAGGCGGCCCCGTGAAACAGCAGGAAGACGCCCCAGGTATAAAATTCCAGCAGACTCAAGCCCGTGGGCCGCATGGGAGAGCCCGGGCGAACCGGATCGCTCCAGTACCCTGCCGTGGCGAAGGCGCCAAGAACACTCGCTTTTTTCAAAATGCCCCATTCCGGTCGATACAGGGCAATGGCCAGGGTCGTGAAAACCAGAATCCCTGTGGAGGCCAGGGCAATGGATTCCATGCCGGAATAGCTTGCGGTGTAGTAGCCAAACCCCATCGACAAAACAGCGAGGGTCTGGGAGTTGGATTTCAGGGAAATGCCGATGGCGGCAGCCACATACAGCACCAGGCAGACCCACCCGGCCGGGTGGGAATGAAACATCTGGACCGAGGGGATGAAAAACATGGCGTACAGGCTCAGGTAACCCAAGGCCAAACCGCCACCTTGCAGAATGGGGGCCAGCCGAGGGGCTTTGGATCGGATGTTCTCGCCCACCCCAAACAGGGCACCACTTAGGATCCAGCCCAGCAGAATTTTTAAGCTCGGTGCAAAGAAGGCAAAGGAATAATTCAGGGCCATGGCCAGGCCTATCAGCAGGGCCACAATGCCCAGACGACTGAACCACTTGGTGCCGATAGACATTTCCAGCGAACTTTCCGGTCGGGCCGGTTCGGCATGGGAGGCCGATGCAGGTGGATGAAGGTGCACCACCGTGGACGCGGGTTCCGAAACAGCCTCGTCCGGAGGGACTTCACTGTCTTCAATATTGTCTTTCCCGGGCGGTTTGATGGGGAACACCACCGATTGGGCAACGGAATCGGCCAGCGCACCGAGTTCTTTCGACAAGGCGTCGGAACGTTCCCCCAGTGTGGCCATCCGATGCGTCAGCTCGGTCATGTCGGCCCGAATGGCTGTTTGCTCTTTTATTAAATCCTGGGAGACCTCAAGCAGGTGCTTCAAGGTTTTTTCCACATAATCGGAATGCGGGGGTCGATCAGTCATGGAGGCCTCCAACACGGTCATGGAATCATGGCTGTTTCATTATCCTACGATTCCGTCCGCTGTCCCTCCTCTGTCGTTAGGGGATTCGTCGCGACACCAGGTCGAGCAGGATGAGTGCGAGACACATCGTTAAATTGGGTGGATGGCGGTTTTCAGGACGAGGCTAGCCTTGCTGCATCAGGGTGTCGATTGTTTCGACTTCGGCCAGAAGGCGTTCTTTGTATTGCTCCGGGGTTTCCTCGTTATGCGGGTGTTCCTGATAGTTCACAAAGCCCATGGGGGATAACACCAGTTTGCGTCCCGGCGCTTCTGCATATTCTTTCGGGGGCAAGACACCTTTCACATAGGCTCTGGCATTGGTATGTCCCCGCCAAGTGGTAATTTCGATGCCCACCAGAGGGTAGTCGCCCGGTTTGGCTTTCACCACGGCGCCAACCTCATCGGCAACCCGCTGAAAAGTATCCTGGTCTGCCAGGGCCTGTGGTCGTTTCGGATCCCGCTCCGGGTTGCCGTGAAACGAATCCGACCGATCCAAATCCGAGACCTTCACGGAAACCTGCCCTGAAAAGCGGGGGCGCAGAGGCGAGATGGCGGATGTCATAGATAAAAAACTCCAAAAGTGGCCGGTAACGATGCGAGAAGCATATCACCAGCACTGTTCAGAATCTAGGATTCCATATCCTCGTATATTTTCCGAAAGTCGGCTTCGTTGCAGCCAAAGGCCTTGGCTAGATCTTGGCCGATTTTATTGATGCGCGAGCTGGGATGGCCCGTTAATGTCAGAATAGTGAAGCTCAGATCCTTTTGGAGCTGATAGGATAAGTCTTTAAACAACTTGGCCTCCCGCATTTTCAAAAGCAGATTACTGCCGTTTTTCGCCCAACTGTGTGCAAAGCGAACCATCGGGGACTGGTTCTTTTGGGGAATGTTCTCAAGCAGGACATCCGACAAGGTCGCCATGGTTTTGGCCACTTTGTAAGGGCTGGCGTTGGTCGGTATTTGGCCAAGGGCGGCATCGACCTGTTCGGTTTGGCCGGTTTGGCGCCCGATATATTTGACGAAACGGGTCATGATCTCGGCCATCTTGACGTTGCCGGGGGCCAGGGCTTTTTCATAGAATGCGGGTTTGGGGAGTAATTTTTGCTTCAGTCTCTGTAGGAACGAATGGGATTTGTAGGCCCACAGCATATGACCGGCAATTTGAATCGGGAGTGCCAAAAAGCCGGTACCCAGGGTCACCAGGCCCAACACGCTTCCAATGACGACGTGTCCCGAAATGGAAAACACCAGCGGGTGGGTCAACATGCTTTTGATGCCGTTACCCAGCCACCGAAAAAACGAGGGCCGCTCCTGGGTCTGCTTGGATTCCGGGTTTGCCGAAAACTGCAGCGATGGGCGCCCGGTGGACACGGCTTTTTGAGATGCCGTCCGATGGGTAAGGGCTGTGAAGGGGGCTTGTGGGGAAATGTGCATCGTACCCAATCCTCGTTTAAGAACGCCGGTCCCTATGATGACCGCCATACCCAACTAAAAACCGCCCAAAAAATTTCTTGCTAGGAAATTTTTCCCATCTGCCTTGGGCTGGAATGCAGGCTTCTAATGGAAGGTTGAGTCGATATGAGCCACATGGTCGCTGCGTTTTTCGTAGGATTTGGGGAGCAGCTCACTGCGAAGGCCGAAGTGGATGCGGAATGTGGAGCCGAGGGTAGCTGCGCCCAGGTTTTGTTCACTGAAGTTATTGGTCCCGCCAATACGCCATGCCGAGTCCACAAAGCCTTGCAGGTATTGGGTCAACCGGCAGCGAAGGCCCAGGCCTGCGGACATCAGCGTGGTGTTGTGGTTGTTGACCACACGGCTGCCCCGGAGCCAGCCTTGGGCGATGTCATAGAACACCACGCCCTTGACCCGCTGGGCCAGCGTCGGGTTGACCTGGGCCAGAAAGGGAATGGGCCAGCGATATTCAATGTTGTACAGCTGGGCGCTATCGGAATACAGCATGCCTTCGGAGAACCCGCGTACGGCGTAGGCTCCGGCCAGGGGAAACATTTGGACCGGAATCAGGGCATCCGGCGAATATTGCCAGGAACCCCGCAGAATCAGATTCGAGTCGTGGGGCAGGTTGAAGGTCCGGGTCATTTGCCCCCGAACCCGCCAGAACCGGGCGTTGCCTCCCAGCCATTGTTCTCCCAGGTAGGTCTGGGCATAGGCATGGGTCAAACCCCATTTGTCGGGCTTGTTAAACCGCAGTCCTGCCGAAATAAAGCGAGGCTGGACATGAAGATTATTGACCCGAATTTCCCGGCCCGTGACTCCGATATCGGCGGTCCAGATGCGCTGCAAGTCCAGGGGTTGAATGTATCGAAACCCAATGCCGACCTGATCGGCGGAGCGGTCCTGCAGGGCCACCGGAAAATCCAGGCTGTTCCGGGTGTATTCTGCAAAACCACCGATGGTGCCGCCGCGACGGTTGATGGGAACGTCATAACTGCCGTTAAAGAAATATGACCCCACAGAGCCAATGTACTGGAGGTTCAGTTTATCGCCGTACCCCAGCAAACTTTCGTGGGTCAGTTGGTGTCCCCAGCGGTATGTGCCAATTAGGGGGCGGCCCTGGTTGTCGAAGGTGGAGGTCAGTTGCCAGGGTTGGCGCTCGTACACGTCAACCATCAGGTTGGCCTTGTCCGGCGAGGAGCCTGGGGTAATGCGTGCCCGCAGCTTGAAAGGATTCTGCTTGTTGATGCGAACGAGTTCCTGCTCCAGGTGTTGGGCGTCCATGGCTTTTGCGGGATCGTCAAGCAACGGCTTTAACTGACGCTGGATAACGGCGTCCCGATAATAGTGGTTCCCTTCAAACTGAATGGTTTCCAACTGCAACCGATCCGCTTGCTGGGGTATCGATTCGGGATCGGTCACCTCATTTCGGATGACGCCTTTCAAAAAAGGTTTTTCCGGGGAGGGTCCCAGGGGCTGGGCTTCCGGGGCCGGGGTGGTGAAGACGGGATTATCCTGAAGGATGACCTTGGTCGGGGCCGCCAGGCTGGCGGGGGTAACACCGTAAAGGAAGCACAGGCTGGAAATCAGCAGAGCCATTCTGGTGGTCGGGGGAAACATTCAAGCGAAACTCCTAAGGAATTGCATCACTATCACGTTGAGGCGAATAGACTGGTGTATGGGTTCTCTCTCGGGGGAAAGGGACAGTATCCATTCCCGGTTCCTATCACCGAAGGGGTTAGGGCACCCGCTTATGACATCCGGTCACGCATGGTGCGTTGGGCCAGTTTAAATTGGTCCACCAGCGAATTCAACTGGCTGGCCATTTGGGACAGGTTTACGGCAGCGGCCTTGGTATGTTCCGCACCTATCGCCGTTTCTTTCGTGGACGCTTTGACGGATTCAACGCTTTGAGACATGGTTTTGGCGCCCAATGCGGCCTGTTGAGCATTGGAAGAAATGGCTTGGGTCCCTTGCATCAGGCTCTCCAGGCTCTTCACAATAAATTGCACTTCCTCCGCCGACTCGGCGATTTGCTTCGCCACATCTTCCGCCCGCTCTGCAGATGCCTGTACATGGGTCGAGACGTCATTGGACGATTGGGCCGCACCGGTGACATTGCGGCAGATCTCGTTGACGGTGGCGGTTTGTTCTTCCACGGTGTTGGCAATGGTATTGTTAATGCAGGTCAAGTCGGAAATAACGTCGGAAATGCCGTTAATTTCCACCACCACGGTGCCGGTAATGGATTGAATTTCATTGATTTTCACATGAATATCCTGGGTGGCTTCCTCCACTTGTTTGGCCAGTTCCTTGACTTCATTGGCGACAACGGCAAAGCCTTTCCCGGCCTCTCCGGCATTGGCGGCTTCAATGGTGGCATTCAATGCCAGCAGGTTGGTCTGGGAAGCAATGCCTTTAATCAGATCAATGACCTTGCCGATGGCTTCGGCGGATGAATCCAGCTTCTGGACAATGGCCTTGCTGCTGTCCACGGACTGCTGGGCCGCAATGGCAAAGTTGGCCGCTTTGCCGGTGTTCTGGGAGACCTCGATGAGGGAGCAGGACATTTCCTCAATGGCAGCGGCAACCGAGGAAACCGAGGCGGAAATATCAGCCGTTGCCGTTGCCATGGCAGACATGCCCGTGGACAAGTGCTGCGTTACCTCGCCGATAGATTGGTTATTGGCGGCAATTTTCTCGCTGGCCTTAAACAGCTGCTGGATATTCACCGACGATTCTTCCACGGCAACCGACACCGTTTTGAGGTTATCGTTGCATTGGTGGGCCAGTTCCGAGGCAGTCATAGACAAGTGGGACATTTCGCCCGAGGCCTGTTCCATTTGCGAAGAGGTGGCCGACAGTTCTTCGGACGATGAGACAACGGACTGGGCATTTTGCTTAATCTCCAGCACCATGCGTTCCAGGTTCCGCACCATCTCGTTTAATGACCGCCCGAGCTGGCCGATCTCATCCTGGCGATCCAGGCTGGTGTGATGGGACAAGTCGCCCTGGGCCACATGCATGGCCACCGTCATACATTCCTGAATGGGCGGGACGATGCTGTTGGTCAGGTAATACATCGCAAAGCCGACAAAGACCAGGGTTAATAGGGCCACCCCGACGGCAATCCACAGTTCCGTCGTAAAGTGAGCCTGTTCACTGGAGACGATGTCCTTCAGATCGGCGGTCAATTGCGTTTCAACCTCTCTGAGGCTGTTGATATAGGTGGTGGCGGCGGAAAACCAGGTGGCGGAATCGACATTGAAACGACCGCCGGTTCCGTTGATCAATGCGATTTCTCGGAATTCCTTGACTTGTTTCGCTGCGCCAGTGGCCATTTGCTGGTTAAACAACAGGTTTTGTTTCTGTGAAGCCATCAGGGTAAAGGTTTCCAGATAGGTTGCTTCTTTGCCAATGACCGAGATTACGTTTAGGAGGTGTTCCGGGGTCATGGTGTCGCTTTTGAATGCGGCAGCCAGAAGGGCCCGGCTTCGTCCGGCGTTTTCCTTGCCACGCAGCAGGGTCACGTAGCCCCGCAAGGTGTTGACCACCTTGGCATTGGGTGTAAATTTGGAAACCACCTCGATGGAATCCAACATATCGGCATTCAGCCGGGTATAGAATGCGATGGCCTCTTTGGCCGTCCATTCCTGCCGATCCACTTTTTCACGCACCTCCGGCAGTTGTTTCAGGGAGGCCTGTATGGACGCTAAGGGCTTCTCCAGTTCGGCACTGTAGCCATGCGAATCGAAGCGGCCCAGGAATGCCGTTAATGTCTGTAGGGCCTTATCTGCCTGCTGGCGCTGTTCCTTCAGTTGCTCCTGGCTTTTGGCATCCTTCGCGGTGAGATACAAGCTGCTGAGGCCGCGTTCTTTTTGTGTTTCATGCATAAACTGGCTCAGATGAATGCTGAGATCCGAGAGCGTGGCGACCGACTGCATATTGTGCAGTTTCACGGACTTGTCCACAATATCGGTGAGGGCGAAGTAAATTAAACACAGCAAGGGAAGCAATAACAGATAAAGGAATTTATGACTGAGTTTGGCGTCTTGAATCCACTTCATGCGTTTGTCCTTCTGTCTCGTCGTTCGTCATACGGTTCTCGTCACGTATCCTAAAATTTTTCAGCAACAGACTGCATCCTCTGGGCAATGGAGAACGATACAGCCCAAAACCACGGCCTACCTTATGAAACACAAGAATCCGAACTCGAAACCCAAGTCCCCAAAAGACATTCCTATCCCCTCTCTACCAGAGGGTATACGTGTAGGGGGCTGCCCTTCTCACCGGATTCCAAGACTCATCCCTGACTCTTAACGGCCTTTGCTAATGGGGTCCTTGAGAGATCGGATTATAGTCTGCCTATCGATTGTTCTATCTCAGGATGACATCCTGCTCAAAATGCTTGTCATGGTTTTATTCCTGAAAAATATGCACTATGAAAAGAAATAGGGTTACTTTAATGTTCCTTGTTGCCGAACGGATTTAATCTGACCAGTATCAATGTTGAAGATGCCTACATATAGTCAATTACAGCGATAGAAACATTAAAAAAGCCTTAAGAATAAAGGGTTTGAGACAAATTAGTATATAATAAAGATATAATTAAATAGCTTGGGAACTCGACCCGCCATGCGTAAAATAGCGGAAAACCGCGTGAAAATCGCCAAAATTCAAAATTTCAGCCTGAACAGCAACCCATTGCAGCATTGCTTGATGGCTGAAATGCAGGTTTTGAGGGGTTTTTCAGGGTTGAGTCCTTTGAGCCCACCGGGGCAAAGGCGGGGAAAATCACGCGCGTTTCACGCGAATTCACGGCGTGAATTTGAAAAACACGCGCGTGAATTGGGCCAAATCACGCGAAAACACGCGAAATTCACGCGCAAGAACACGCGGCGCGAGACCCCAAGGAGCGGCATACAAAAACGCCGTCCTATAGAAGAGGACGGCGTCTTGAAAAAGAGTAGTCAGCCCTGGTTACGCAGGAAGGGCCTCTTTGGCCTGCTGGGCGATTTTGGCAAAGGCGTCTTTGTCACGCACAGCCAGGTCGGCGAGAAACTTGCGGTTCACGTCGATGTTGGCCCGTTTCAGGCCGAAGGAGAATTGGCTGTAGGACAAGCCGTGCAGACGGGCTGCTGCGTTGATGCGGGTAATCCACAGACGACGCAGGTTCCGGCGCTTGTTGCGGCGATCGCGGTATGCGTATTTCAGGGACTTCATGACCGCTTGGTTGGCGACCTTGAAGAGTTTGCTGCGAGTGCCACGGAAGCCTTTAGCGAGCTTCAGGACTTTCTTGTGGCGCTTGCGGAGGACATTTCCACGTTTAACCCGAGACATGTTCTATCTAGACCTCAATTTCAGGGTATCAAAAATCTATTTATGGATGTATTTGAGATACGGAATCTCATCCAGGATTTTAATGGCATTACCGGAATAAATCTCGATGTTGCCTTCCAAGCGACGCTTGCGTGCGGACGATTTCTTGGAGTTCAAGTGACCGCGCCCTGCCTGACCACGGACCAGCTTGCCTGTCCCGGTCAGTCTGTAGCGTTTAGCGCCCGCTTTATGGGTTTTCATTTTGTTCTTAGGCATAACTCCGACTGGGGCTCCTATTCAGGATTCGAACTACTCTTTTTCTTCCCGGGTGAGAGGATGGTAATGATCTGTCTGCCTTCCATCTTCGGAGGCGATTCGACAACACCCGAGTTTTCCAAGTCTACAACAAACTTATTTGCCAGGTCAAAGGCCAAATTTGAATGTTGTACTTCACGGCCCCGCAGTCGGATGGTGAGCTTGAGCTTATGGCCGTGATTAAGGAAGTCTTCGGCCTTTTTGCGCTTGACCTCGTAGTCGTGTGTATCAATGCGCACACCCAGTTTGAGTTCTTTGACTTCAACGTTGTGTTGTTTTTTCTTGGCCTCGCGGGCTTTTTTCTCCCGCTCAAATTTAAACTTGCCGAAATCCATCAACCGAACCACAGGCGGCGACGAGTCCAAACTCATAATAATGAGGTCAAGGCCTCGTTCGGCGGCAATCTTTTCCGCTTCAGCCCGGGAGACGACGCCGAAGGATTCATCATCGGCAATCAGGCGGACTTCCGAAGCCCGGATCTTGTCGGTCAGCAGTTGGGGGCCTTTATCAGCGGATTTGGGGTTGGATTGGGGGTTTTGGGATGATGGTTTCATACCGTTTGTGTCTGTTTCCTCCGGTTAGGGTCAATAAGGGTGAGCGACAGATGCTCGAAATAAAACTACATTATATTACACGAGTTTATCAATCCCCGCTATGGGTCGACCTTCTTCGTTTGATGGATTCTCCGGGCCGGTGGCGGGAAACGGCGGTCTGGCCGGAAAGGGGGTGTCAAAACATGAGTTTCTCATGGTGACGTTTTCGGCATAATGGGGTAATCCGCCAACGGAATCCGGGCAATATGAAGAAATATTACAAAAAGGGTATCAGGACCCGGTCCGGCTATCAATAGAGACGATTGATGGATTTAGTACATCTGAAAGCATTTTGACCGACCCCACCGGCCAGGGTAAAGAACGTACTCAAAAAAGTGGCTCAGGAAAACAATGCTTTACTTTATGAACTCCCATGGCTTTGGTACAATACCAACCATCGGGGACCTATAAAGAAGTCGATGATACCCTCATCTAAGAAGGACAGACGAACCAAGATGACGTTTTTGGTTGAATCCATTATTCAGTTTCTCCTGCTGCCTTATCGGGTGATCAAGGCCATGAAGACGGCCTACCAACAGTTCACCCAAAGCCTGGCCAAGCCCAGACCCCTGGGTCTTCTGTAATTCCCGGGTTGGTAATTCCCATTTAGGTTGGCCGAGAAACCCATATCCATTACATTGCCCGTGGCATCCCGCCGGGAGCTTTTTCAATGCTACAATTGGCGCAGGAGTAAAGCCTCATGCTTTTCTCTTGAGGGCTTCTTGGGTACAATACCCCTATACCCGGCCCTGCGGCTGTCGGCAACGCATTCGGACACAAACCGGGTTTGGCTCGCGTAAAGCGGCAAACCCCAAGGAAGGTCATCCCAAAAGGAGTCACAATGGTCCTGCAATCTGGAAAACTCGGCATTATTGGAGCGGGCGTGATGGGTCAGGCCCTTGCCCGAGGCATGCTGGCCACCGGCGTGGTTGAGGCCAACCAGCTCTGGGCGGCTGCCCGAACCGAGGCCACTTGCCGCAAAATTACCGAAGACCTGGGAATTGCCGCCGTCACCGATTACAAGGACCACTTGGCCGACACCGACATCCTGCTCCTCTGCGTCAAGCCGTCGACCGTCGACAAGGTCCTGGCTAATCTTAAAAAGCACAAGCTGTCACCCAAGACCCTGGTGATTTCCATCACGGCAGGCACCTCCATTGCCCATCTGGAAGACACCCTCGCCCAAAGCAACCCGGTTATTCGGGCCATGCCCAACACCCCCTGCATCGTGGGCCAGGGGATGACCGTTGTCTGCCCCGGTACCCACGCCACCGCCGAGGATCTGCGCAAGGCCCTCAACATCTTCGAGGCCGTCGGGCAGTGCATGGAACTGGAAGAACTTCATTTTGACGCCGTGACCGGCCTAAGCGGCAGCGGTCCGGCCTACCTCTTTCTCATCATCGAAGCCCTGGCCGATGGCGGGGTCCGTGTGGGCCTGCCGCGGGAAGTGGCCTTGAAAATCGTCAGCCAGGTGGTCCTCGGTGCTGCGACCATGGTCCAGCAAACCGGACGCCACCCGGCCTCGCTGAGAGACGATGTTACAACCCCAGCCGGCTGCACCATTGGCGGCCTTCTGATGATGGAGGACGGTAAGATCCGCTCGGTCCTGGCACGGGCCGTCGAGGAAGCCGCACAAATCGCCGGCCAATTGGGGCGCCATGAGACCGGCAAGTCATAAGACACATTGATTGAAGGGAGAACCGATATGATGTTGAACCAAAGCACCACCACCCAAGACTACATTGCGCTTGAAGAACAGTACGGCGCCCATAACTACCACCCCCTGGACATCGTCATTGAACGCGGCGAAGGGGTGTGGGTGTACGACGTGGACGGCAACCGCTACATGGACTGCTTAAGCGCCTACTCCGCCGTCAACCAGGGCCACTGTCACCCCAAAATTGTCCAAGCCCTCAAGGATCAGGCCGACAAAGTGACCCTGACCTCCCGGGCCTTTCGCAACAGTCAATTGCCCCTCTTTTATAAGGAATTGACCGAGCTGACCGGAACCGAGTCCGTGTTGCCCATGAACTCCGGCGCCGAAGCCATGGAAACCGCCATTAAGACCGCCCGCAAGTGGGGCTACAAGGTCAAGGGCATCCCCGAGAACCAGGCCGAAATCATCGTCTGCGAAAACAACTTCCACGGCCGCACCACCACCATCATCAGCTGCTCCACCGAGCCCCAGTATAAAGATGGCTTCGGGCCCTTCACGCCCGGCTTCAAAATCGTGCCCTTTGGCGACATCGAGGCCCTGAAGAAGGCCATCACCCCCAACACCTGTGCCTTTATGGTCGAACCCATCCAGGGCGAAGCCGGTATCCTGATGCCCCCGGACGGCTACTTGAAGGCGGCCGAGGACGTCTGCAAGGCCAACAACGTTCTCCTGGTCATGGACGAGGTTCAAACCGGCCTGGGCCGTACCGGCAAGCTCTTTGCCTTCCAGCACGAAGGCGTCACCCCCGACATCATCGTCATCGGCAAAGCCCTCTCCGGCGGCTTCTACCCGGTTTCTGCGATGCTGACCTCCCGGGCCATCATGTCCGTCTTCCACCCCGGCGATCATGGCAGTACCTTCGGTGGTAACCCCCTGGCCTGTGCCGTCGCCCGGGCTGCGCTCCAGGTCATCGTGGACGAGGGCCTGGTCGCCCGCTCCGAGACCTTGGGCAACAGCTTCCTGGAGAAGCTCAAGACCTTGAAGAACCCCCATATCAAAGAAGTCCGTGGCCGTGGCCTCTTCATCGGCATCGAGCTGGACACCAAGGCGCGCCCCTACTGCGAAGCCTTGAAAGCCCAGGGCTTGCTGTGCAAGGAGACCCACGAAAACGTCATCCGAATCGCTCCGCCTCTGGTCATCACCGAAGAAGAACTGAACTGGGCCTTCGAACGCATCCAGAACGTCCTGGACGCCTAGACTATTACCCCATTCCCAACGAGGCCCCTGTTATCCGACAGGGGCCTCGTTCGTTACCAACGCCCTGAGCCGATCCGACCGACCCTGTCTTTACAGCGATCTCAGCATGGGGCATAATCATGCCTAGAGGTTCGGGCTAGAGGTTCGGGAATGAGGATACGAACGTGAGATCCCCAGGGAGAGTGTCACGACATGGGTTCATGGCTATGGTGGGCCTCATCCTGCTGATGGTGCTCGTGTCACCCCACGCAACTGCGGAAGAAGTCTTCATGGTCAAATTCCCCAAGACCTTTCCGGTCCCCACCCGAATGCTTGAAGCGGACGGCGTCGGTGGACGCTATGTGACCTCCAAAGATCGGGGCGCTCAAGTCTGCATGGTGGCATGGAACCGCATCCCCGATGCGGTTCTGAAGAAGAAGACAGCCGAGCAGATCCTGAACGACGCGGCCAAAGGTGGGGTGGGCCAATTCGAAAAGCTCCTGGAACGGGTGACCCCCATCTCCCTGCAGGGCCATCCCGGACGCTATATCGAACGCCAGAGCCTCCAAAACGGCATGGACGTCTTCTTCGTGGACAAGGTCATTTACAAAAAACCCCGCCTCTACCAGGTGGTCTACATTGGCACCCGCAAAGCCGACATGCGGGCTCCCGAGGTGCAGCACTTCCTCGAGTCATTCCGCTTCAAACCTTAAGGTTTCATTAGAATCCCAAAAACCGGGGCAAAAAATCCCGTCCGTGGTTTTTATTCATGTACCCAGAATTGGTAGAGGAACACTGAGGAGGGAACCCGATGACCCAAGATTTCGATTTCAGCCAACTTGAACGCTTGCACTCCGACGAGGCCTGGACAATGGCTGAACTCATCCATCTCCAGAAAGAGCCCGGCTTTTCACGCAAGGATTGGGATTCGGATAGCCCGGCCCCTCGCGCCATCTACCGCGACGTCGATTTGAGCTGGATGCCCCCTGTGCCCGAACTGTGCGTGCATTAGACTGAACGAACTCCTAAACGGAATTAGACGTCCAGCCGGGTGTGCTTGAACGCCGTGGCGTTTTCGCCCACATAGTCGCTGACCCGTTGGCCGTCCCCGCGAAGCTTGTACTTGTAAATCACCAATCCCTCTAGACCCACCGGACCTCGGGCATGGGTTTTGGCAGTGCTGATACCGATTTCAGCACCAAACCCAAAGCGAAACCCGTCGGCAAAGCGAGTGGAGGCGTTGGCAAACACGCAGGCCGAATCAATGTGGTTGAGGAACTGCTCAATCACCGCTGGATCCTGGGCCAGAATGCTGTCGGTATGATGCGAGCCGTAGGTGTTGATGTGGTCAATGGCTTCGGCAATGCCGGACACGACTTTGACGGCAAGCGTCAAGTCGCCGTATTCCGTGCGCCAATCGTCAACCGTGGCGGTGTCGATGGACTCGATATAGGTGCGGCTGCGATCACAACCGCGTAACTGAATGCCCACCACGCTGGCCGCCAGATAGAACAGTGGCAGGAACTTGGGTGCAATCTCGGCATCAACCAGGAGGGTTTCAAGTGCATTGCATGCAGCCGGATACTGGGCTTTGGCATCAATCACGATGTCCACGGCCTTGGACAGGGCAGCGCTGGTATGAATATACATGTGGCACACACCATCGGCATGACCCATCACAGGGATCTTGGTCGAGGCCATAATGGACTGGACCAACTGATTGGACCCGCGGGGAATGACCAGATCGACATACTGATGGTAGGCCAGCATTTCCTGAACCGCTTCCCGGCTGTCCAGCAGTTGGGCCCAGGCCTGGGGCAGAAACTCGAACTGTGGCGTCACCTCACGCACCAGCTGCATAAAGGCGTGGTTGGAGTGATGCGCTTCCTTGCCGCCTTTCAGGACCACGGCGTTACCACTCTTCAAAGTCAAGGAGAGGATCTGGGGAATCACATCCGGGCGGGATTCGAAGATGATGCCGATCACCCCGATGGGGACTGACACCTTCTCCAACACCAGGTTGTCATCCAGAAGCGTACGGGATTGCACCTGTCCGGCAGGGT
Organism: Vampirovibrionaceae bacterium NZW_1234; assembly: GCA_041697335.1. Lineage (GTDB taxonomy): Bacteria > Cyanobacteriota > Vampirovibrionia > Vampirovibrionales > JAGQHJ01 > JBGUGD01. The sequence goes on from JBGUGD010000009.1 coordinate 73,001, forward strand.
CGGCGAGCTGAATGACGTCGCGGATACCCTGGACCAGCTGGCGGAGCTTGCTTTCATCCAGCTTCAGGCGTTGATACAGACTCGGGGCAATCTTGCCCTCCTGCTCGGCCAGATCCTTGGCATTGGCTGCCAGCAGCATGGGGATGTTGGCGTCAATGGCCGATGCAAAGGCTTCCAGAACCTGGTTCTTCTGGTCCGTGGTCAACGTGGCCAGCTGATAGGAAGCTTCCCGACTGGCGCGCAGCAAGGGTTCAATGGCGGGGGCGTGAGATTGGGGCAGGTTCATGAGAGTGGCTCCAGATAGTCTTGATAAATGACCAGGTTGTCCCGATGGATGACTTCGTCGCTTTCGGCTGCAGGCAAAATGCCAGGTATTTCCCGGCTTTGGAGGCCCTGAATCTTGCGGGTGTCCTCGGCGCTGAAGTTGGCGAGACCACGACCGATTTCGTCTCCCTCCGGGGTCTGGATGCTGACGACCTGACGGGCCTGAAAATCCCCTTGGACCTGGGTGATGCCGCTGGGCAACAGACTCGCATGGCGGTTAATCAGGGCGGCTTTGGCCCCGTCATTAATGACAATCACGCCGCTGTATCCGGAGGCCAGTCCCAGCCAGCGCTTCTTTCCGGACATCCCGCCCTGGGCCAGGATCAGGGTGCCCACATCGGTATTGTCGGGGTTAAAGATGCGATGCAGGACATTCGGTTGGGTGCCCGAGGTAATCAGGGTATGAACGCCACTGATGGCGGCCATTTTGGCGGCTTCGATTTTGGAGGCCATGCCGCCTCGTCCCATTGTCGATTTGCCGTTGGTTTCAATGGCCTTGAGCGGCTCAAAGCCCTCGATTAAACGGAGCTTCTCGGCATTGGGGTTAAGGCTGGGGTTCTCCGTGTAGATGCCATCCACATTGGTCAGGATAATCAGGAGATCCGCGCCAAGCTTGCCGGCCACAATCGCCGAGAGCTTGTCGTTGTCGCCAAAGCTGCTGGTCTGGTTCTCTTTCAGCTCCGCTGTGGAGACGGTGTCGTTCTCGTTGATGATGGGGACAACCCGGTAATCCAGAAGGGTTTCCAGGGTGTCACGCAAATTCAGATAGCGTTGGCGGTCCTCGAAATCCAGGGAGGTGAGCAGAAGCTGGGCCGTCACCAACTGGTATCGGGAGAAAAGCTCCCGATAGATGTCCATCAGCAGATTCTGCCCCACCGCGGCACATGCCTGCTTTTGAGACAGGCTTAGGGGGGCATGACCCAGTTTCAACGCTTGTCGCCCCAGGCCTACGGCACCGGAAGAGACAATCAAGATTGACTTGCCCAGGGCCACCAGTGCGGCACACTCTTCCACCAATGCCGCCAGACGGGCATAGGCCAGTGACCCATCTTCCTGAACCAGAATCTGGGTGCCCAATTTGATGACAATGCGGTTGGCCTGGTGTAGTTTCTCGTGCATCAGGGGTTGGTGTCGGGGGGTTGAGGGACCGTTTGATTGCTATCAGTATATCAGGAATCCGCCCAAGCGAGCGTCATGGGTCCGGCAAATACATGCACGACAGACGTGAGGGCCTTCGGAGGGTTGGGTTTAGAGTTGCCTGAAATATGGTATAGTGAGCCTATACGGGTGATTTGAGGCAACAACCGATGTTGAGACACATGGTGCATTGCGCACTGGCCATGGGCATAATCTGGGGTTTGAGTGGGGGAGCGGTCCCGTTGGCCGAGGCCAAGGCACCATGGCAAGAGGCCCAGGCGAAGGCGGAGCAACTGGATCTTGATGGGTTGAGCGAGAAAGCCGTGGCCCTGTATCAGGCGACTCTGCGGGAATACGAGTCCAAGGATGCAGAAACAGAGCCTAAGAGCGAATTCCTGTCGATGTATATCAGTCTGGCCTATCTGCTGGAGCAGATGGGACGCCCAGCGGAAGCCATTCAAGTCTATGACCGGGGCATCGCCTTTGCCGAAAAGCACCAGCTGACCGAAGGCATTGGCCTGATGCAAATGGCCAGCGATACCTATGGCGACTTGGGCGACAAAGCCAACCAGATTGCCTATTGGGAGCGTTCGCTGGTTTGGGAGGAAAGCGAAATGGGCGCAGCGCATCACACCGTCGGCAATGACCAGAAGCGTCTGGCTCGTCTCTATAAAGAGGACAATCAGTGGGAGAAGTATGAAGCCCTTCTTAAAAAGATGATTCTCGTACGTCAGGGCCTCCAGGATGCCAACCGGATTTCCGTTGTCGGTCCCTTGATTGATTTGGCAGAACTCTATAGCCAGCGCCAGGATACCGTCTTGGCCCGTCAGTATTACGAAGAGGCGATAAAAGCCATTCACAAGGCCAAAGAAGACTATCCCGACGATATTCGGACCGAGATGATTCTGCCGTATGAAGCCACCGTACAAGAGGCCCTGGCGAAATTGCCCTAGACTTGCCTTCAATCGCTCAATTCGGTCTCGGTTGATGGTATTGACGCTGTGATCTCAAAGCGGCGTTGCTTGTTTCCATGTTAATAAGGAATTAATGCATCTTTTCTTGCATGATTGTTTTTATAACTAAACAAGGGAGCCATCAGGTTCCCCAAAAACAGAGCGATATGACGTACATTGCTTCATACGGGAGGAATCGTAGGATGGGTGATCTGGATCCGGCAAGTTACGTGCCGCAAGGCGTTAAAGATTATGGAAACCGGGTGCTCAATGGGGGCTCGCTTGAAAAACGGGCTGCTGAAACCAGTGCCTATGTTGCCAGTAATCCGGGTTTCCTGGATAAGAACTTTGGCAAAGCCGGGTATCAGCTGTCTCGTGCGGGGCATGACCCGGTTTGGGCCGCCGGTCGTTCGGCCGAATATCTCTATGACAAAGGCGAGTCCGCCGTCCGGACAGTGGCAGAAACCGGCAACAATATCACCAACAGTTTCGGCAAAGGGGTGATGAATGCCGTGGATACCATATCAGGCTGGTTCCGCTAATTAAGCCCGCCAGAGCTTTAGCGGCCTGTCTTTTTCGGCACTCGATAGCTCCCTTCCATGGCACCGTAGTCCACTCGGATCCCCTGGATTCGATTACCCAAATGCCGAAACACCGGGAGAAATTCAAGAAGGCCATTTAGCGAGAGGATTCTCGCCAGAGTGCCGGGATCATCGCAGAATTTAAGGCCCACCTCATTTAAACGATAAGGTTTTTCCTGTTTCCGCCGGGCCAGGTCAACCCGATGATCCACCAGTTCTGTGAGCTGCCAGCCTTTGCCCGGGTTGCCGACATGGTAGCGGGCAATATCCCAGACGGGTTTGTTCCTTAGAAAGAGCCCAACGGCCCCTTCTCTATAGGGATTATTGTCCAGTTGTGCCGCATAGATGGCCTGATCAACCGCTTCGCCCCAAGGGTTATCCCCGGCTTGCAAGGCTTGCAGGAATAACTCCCGCCTCATCTTTCGCTCCACTTCCTGTTTCGGTCGGAAAATCTTCAAGGCATAGTCCTTGGAGCGGGTTGAAAGCTTATAAATATGGCCAAACCCGCCTTTGCCCAAGTGCCACAGGGTAACCGGCTGATCGCTCAACCGGGCGGTCATCTGCCAGGGCCGCCGTTGGTTTAATGTATCCGCAAGGGTATCGATGGCTTCCAATGTTCGACGATCCGCTTCCGGTGACTGTGTAGAGGAGGCAAGATCTTCAGGGAGTTCTCCCAAGTAAGGATCCTGCTCCTTTTCAATGTCGTGTTTGAGAGTGCTTTCCAGCTCATATCCCATCATCAGACGTTTTTCTGCTGCCTGGGTGGCTTGTACACCCTGAAACCGCAGGCGATAATCACAAGCGGAGAAAGAAGACACGGATACTGTCATATCAACCCAACCTCAGTTCCTGATTAACCCAGGTTGTTATAAAGAAGGCTCAAGATGAATTTGTGTCAGAGTATGACGTTTTATATCGTCCTGGAGGAGATCTTGTCTCTCATCGCGCTGAAACTTCTGTCTTAATCTTTTCTTTCCAGGTCTTAAATTAGTCTTAAGCTTGATTAAACACTATCACAAGGATCGCGAGAGAGGGTTTTATGCCCATGTCTCCGGGAATGATTTGTGAGAAGGACCTTATTGGAGGACATATGGCGATCGATGTGAATCAACGTGCGGCAGCACAGTTTATGAACCCTCTCTGGAACCCTGCCGCCAATGCCAATCAAAAAGGTGGTGTTAATAGTATTGATGCCGGGAATGTTGCTGCTGCCAATGGTGGTGTGAAGCCCCAGGCCGGTGATCCCAGCAATCCGGATACGTCCAAACCCAATTTAACCGCGTCCATGTTTGACAAAGGCCATGGCAATGAGTGCGGTCATTGCACGTCGGCGGCCAAAATTGCCTTTGTGAACAAAAATGGTCGCGAGCCCCAAACGGCTGAAGAAGTGGAACAGGCCGAACAGGAAGCTGACAAGGAAGCCGAACTGGATGCCGAAGACAAGCGCATTAACGATGAAGTGATGACCCACGAGATGGCCCATGCCTCCACGGCAGGGGAAGACGGGGGTGCCATTGTCATTGACAAAAAAGCGGATCACAAAGCCGGGGTCCGTGGGGCAGCCGGGCACGTACCGGTCAAAGTCAAGGATCTGGATCCCAGTAATCCGGAAGCCGCAAAAGCTAGTGCCGACAGGGTTCGTCGGGCGGCTTTGGCCCCGGGTGAACCGTCCGGTCAGGATTATGCTGTTGCCGCCATGGCCAGCCAAAAGTTGGCCCAGGCCAATGATGCTGTCAGCAAGAAACAGCAGCGCGAGCGCCAACAGAAGGACAATCCCGAGACGGCCCAGCAGCCCGGCCGTTTTAATCCCAACGGTAATGCCGTTGCCAATGCCGGGACGCCCAAGGCCAATCCTTTCAGCGGTTCTGGTCAGAACCCATCGGGCAATGGGAACCCCTTTGCCAATCGCTCGATGAGCGCCTAATAGTCGATATTAAGATTGACAAACAGGCGTGATTCCAGAGAATCACGCCTGTTTTCTAGATTTGATACCTGCGTTGCCGGGATGACGGGTTAAAAATTGCGCTTAAGGCCGTATCGGGTGTCTCGGCTCGGACGTTCAGGTTGCTTAAGCTTGATTTCCTGGGGTTGGGGTTTGCCTGGAGAGGGGGGGGACTTCAGCTGTGGTTCTTCAGGGGTGTTCTGAATCACCTCTTCGATTTTGGTGATTAATTCGGATTCACACTTCATACAGTGGGTGGCTTGCTTGAAGTAGACGGTGGCCCCGCACTGTTTACAGGTGCGTTTCTCTTCCTGCTGCGGAGGCTGAACATCCAGCTTGCATTCGTGATACAGCATCGTGACATACAGTGCTTGGGTATCAGCGCCCTCTGCGATCTGGCTGGCGTGCTGTTCCACGGACAATGAGGGATTATTGCGCATAAAGCGTCGAATGCGTTGGCATGCGCTGTCGCAGTCAATGACGCACTCCCTGCACATGACCGAATAACGCCCTGTCCCTTCCGGGGTAAAGGCTCGTGTACAGGATTCGCAGCGCTTAAACTCCATAGGATATCAATTGCCCTGTTATCTCTTAAAATCGGTGCCCAGTGAAACGTCTCTGATGTATCGGACAGTCTGGGTTGGACTTTAGCAATATTGTCGATTTGTAACGGGTTATGGATTTGTCTCAAGGGTCCTTCTATAATCCTCTTACGTGCACGTTGTTAAGATTCGGACGGTTATGCATCCTATATTCTTTCATCTCGGTCCTTTGACGCTTTATGCCTATGGTGCCTTGGTGGCTTTGGGCTTTTTAGTCGGGTCGATTTGGGTGGCTCGCCGTGCACAACGGGCGGGGGAAGACGTTGATACGTATTTGCAGTCTATTTTTTGGATTATCATTGCCGGATTTACCGGTGCACGCTTGCTCTATGTGATTTACTATCCCGATGCCTATCTGGCCGATCCGTTGCGCATGGTGTTGGATCGGGGTGGCCTTGTCTGGTATGGCGGCTTGGTGAGTGCTGTTCTGGCCTCGTTGGTGTTTGTAAAAATCAAGCGGTTATCGTTGCCTAAGTTTGCCGATATCCTGTCCGCACCGGCGGCGATTGGCTTGGCTATTGGTCGTGTCGGGTGCTTTATGACCGGCTGTTGCTATGGCAAGCCGACGCATTTGCCATGGGCTGTTCAGTTCCCACCCGGGCACGAAACCCATCCCTTACATGTGCATCCCACCCAGTTGTACGAAAGTCTGGGCTTGCTGGTGTTAATCATACTCCTGCAATGGGCTTATAAGCACAGTAAAACGCCGGGACTCACTGCATGTCTCTTTTTCGTAGGCTATGGCATCCTCCGTTTTCTCATCGAATACCTGCGGGGGGATGTGGTTTTCTGGGTGGCCCATGTGTTGACGGCCTCTCAAGTTTTCAGCCTGGTGGGAATCTTTCTGGGACTTGGGCTAATGCTGATGCTGCGCCGCAAGCCCAATTTACCCTCGCTCGGATTGCCCGAGCATCGATCGGCTTAGGCGTTTATCAGAAAGTAAAAATAACCCTTATCCGTGAAATGCGGATTTTAAGAGCGGTAAAATGCCGTTCAAAACGTACTGCACGCCAATACACAGCAGAATAAAGCCCATAATCCGGGTAAAGGATTTCATCATGGTAGTGCCCACGCGACGGGCAATAACCTGGGACAGGCGCATGGTGATGTAACAAAGGAAGGTCACCAGGGCAATGACGAGAAAGATGATCAGGTAATGCAGGCTGGATTTTGCATCGGTGGTCATGCCGATGATGACCGCAATGGCCCCAGGGCCGCTAAGTAAGGGCATGGCCAGGGGTGAAAAGGCAATATCGTCCTTTTCTGCAGATTCCTGCTGCTCTTCGGGAAGCAAACGATCTTTCTTCTGGAGCATTTCCACGGCCGAGCCCACGATCATCAAGCCGCCCGCGATACGCAGACCTTCCAGGGAAATCCCGAAAAACTTGAGAATCAGGCTGCCTGCCAGAAAAAAGACAAGCAGGATACAAAAAACATACAAGCTGGCACGTTTTGCGGTGGCAACTCGTTGCGCCGGGGAATAGCTGGCCGTGATGGTGGCGTAAACCGGAACCGCCAACAACGGATCCACAATGGAAAAGAGCGACACAAAAGAGCCGAGGAAAAATAGAAACGCCTCATGGAACATGGCAAACCACCTTTTTGGACGCGAGTTTTGGGAAGCTAGGGACTTTCGTCCATTGTAGCAGAGTTTGCTTATCGCTTAAAGGGCCGCCGCGGTGGTGACGCTTAAAATTTCCTGTTGGATTTTGCCGTTGGATCCCACGACGTCAATGCATCGCTGACTCAAGTCGACTTTACGGCCGTATAGGTCAGACACCTGGCCTCCGGCTTGCTCGATCAGAAGAATCCCGGCGGCAATATCCCACGGGGCCAGACGAAGCTCCCAGAAACCGTCCAAACGGCCACAGGCAACATAGGCCAAGTCCAATGCGGCCGCACCGGGTCGGCGTATGCCATGGGTTTTGCGCAAAAACTGGGAGTGCAGTTCAATATTGCTCTTGCTGGCGTCCTGCTCTTTGACGTCATAAGGGAAGCCCGTGGCCAGAAGTGACTTGGACAGGGACTCACACGCACTGACCTGAATGGGGGTGCCGTTTCGCATGACATCGCCTTTATGGGTGGCGGTAAACATTTCGTTTTTGAAGGGGTCATAGATGACACCGGCCTGTACCTCCCCGTCTTCCACATAGGCAATGGATACCGCAAAATGGGGGAAGGCATGGGTGTAATTCGTTGTGCCGTCCAGTGGATCCACAATCCAGGCCCGGGTCAGGTCGATGGTATTGCCGGCCACAAAACTTTCTTCGGTGATGAGGGTGTCCTCGGGACATTCTTCGCGAATGACATCCCGAATGAGTTCATCGCACTCGGTATCAACCTGGGTGACCAGATCGGTTTCGCTGGATTTGGTGCGGATGTTGAGGAGCGTGCCGTAGTGGGCCATAATGACACTGCCGGCCATCCGGGCGGCGCGATGGGCCAAACGAAGTCGACTGTCGAGGGTCAGGGTCCGAAGTGTTGGCATCTGTTTATCACCGTATAATAATGAGACTATGGCTTTATTTAACATCAAACATGTTCCCATACACAGTCGAGTGATGTTAGCCCCCATGGCGGGGGTGACCGACGTGGTGTTTCGATCCCTGGTGCGGCGATGGGCGCCTCAGTCCTTGATTTGCACCGAAATGATCAGCTCCAACGGTATGGTGATTTCCAAGCAGCGCAAGGCTCGCATTTTAGACCATGTGGACAGTGATCACCCGATTGCCTACCAGTTGGCCGCCAATAAACCCGAGATACTGATCGAGGCCGCCAGGCAGATTATCGAGGATCACAATCCCGAAACCATTGATTTGAATATGGGTTGTCCGGTGAAAAAGATCACGGGCAACTTCGAGGGCTGTGCCCTGATGCGTGAGCCTGAACACGCCCAGATGCTGATTTCTTCTCTGGTCAAGGAAATTGAGACCCCTGTGACCGTCAAGTTTCGACTGGGATGGGATCACGACAGCATGAATTATCTGGATTTCGGCAGACGGTGTGAAGATGCCGGGGCCGGGATGGTGGTGCTTCATGCCCGAACCCGATCTCAAGGCTACCAGCCGGGCTGCAAATGGGAGGCCTTTGGCGAATTAAAGCAGGCGCTCTCGATTCCGGTCATTGCCAACGGTGATATTCGTACAGCCGAAGAGGCTCGTCACGTAATTGAAACCTACGGCGTGGATGGAGTGATGCTGGGACGGGCTATTCAAGGGCAACCATGGTTGATTGGCCAGGTTCATCAGTCCTTGGAAACAGGGCAGCCTGTTGAAGAATGGCCTCTGGCGGATCGGCTGGCTGTGGCGCTTGAGCATGCCGAGTTGCTGTGTGAGTATCGGGGCCAACACCACGGCATTCGCGAAATTCGCAAGCACCTGACCTGGTATTGCCAGGGCTTCCCCGGAGTTCGCTCAGTGCGCAATCGGCTGACCCAGGTCAACACCTTGGACGATGTGAAGCAGATCTTTGATGAGCTTCTCAACCCCGACGATGCGGATTTTGCCATCGCGATCTAGCCCCGGACGATTCGTTTTGTTCTGTTTGTAACAATTGCATCCAAACGCCTATGGAAATGACGCCCGACCGTGAGACACTGGGGTGCATTCGTCAGCCCAGACAAGAAAGACACGCGCGAAGGAGTTGCTTCCATGGAGACCTTGAAAGAGCAGATTTTGACCCGCTTGAATGATTCATTCCAGGCGATGGTCGATGACGAGATCCCGCAATTGCTGAACGAGATTCTGCAAGAAGGGTTGCCCACCGAGGTGTCCGAGGAGAACCCGCTGGTGGCGATTTATGCAGCCAATATCAAGTTGACCACGGCGTTAATGACCCGGTTGTGCGGCATTATGATGGAATCTGTCGCCGAGGAGCTGGCGCAGCTTCAGCCCGGCAATACCACACCGCCGGTGAATGCCTTTGCAACAGGTCTGAAAAAATAGGATTGCCTGGTATTAGACGCCTGCCGGAATGCCCTGCTTGGGGAAATATTCCTGCCAACGGCGGGTGACGGTATTCCGGGTTGTTTCGTCCATCGTGATTTCGTCGGGCCATTCTCGATCAAATCCTTCCGAGGGCCACTTAACCGTGGCATCGATACCCATTTTGCTGCCGTAGGCCCACATGGGGCAGGCATGATCCAGAATATCCAAGGGGCCATCCACCATCATTGTGTCTCGTTTGGGGTCGGTGTTGTTAAAGACCCGCCAGGCGACATCGGACAGGTCATGGACGTTCACGTCTTTGTCCACAATAATGACGTACTTGCTGAACATCATTTGCCCAAAGCCCCAGACACTGCTCATGACTTTTCGGGCATGGCCGGGGTAGCGTTTGTCGATGCTGAGAATAACGCAGTTGTGGAAGACGCCTTCAGCCGGAAGGTTCATGTCCACCACTTCCGAGATAAAGAGCTTTAGCAGTGGCAGAAAAATCCGCTCTGTGGCTTTGCCCAGGTAATAGTCCTCCTGGGGCGGCTTGCCAACAATCGTGGTGCAGTAGATGGGGTTGGCGCGGTGGGTCATTGCCGTAATATGGAAGACCGGGTAATCATCGGCCAGACTGTAATACCCGGTGTGATCGCCAAAGGGGCCTTCCCGGCGAATCTCATCCAGGCGGACATAGCCTTCCAGAATGATTTCGCTTTCCGCCGGAACTTCCATATCAATGGTTTTGCATTTCACCATTTTGACCGGCTCCCGATGGAGAAACCCGGCAAAGATCATTTCATCAATCCCTGGCGGCAATGGGGCCGTGGCACTGTAAATAACGTGGGGCGGGGCACCGAGGGCCACAGCCACTTCAATGCGATCTTTTCCGGCCCGACGGGCGTTTTCGTAAAGGCGATTGCCATCATGATGTTTGTGCCAGTGCATCCCGGTAGAGGAATTGGAATATTTCTGAAGCCGATACATCCCCGCATTACGCTCTCCAGTTTCCACATCCTTGGTAAAGACCACGGGCATGGTAATAAACGGACCACCATCATCCGGCCAGCAGGTTAAAATCGGCAGTTTGTCCAGCATGGGTTGCGACGGATCCGTAATCACCACTTCCTGACAGGGGGCAGACCCTTTGATTTGGCGGGGCAAAAATTGATTGAGTTCCGCCAGCTTGGGCAGCATCATCACTTTGTCCAGCAAAGAGGACGGCATGGAAGGCTTCACAAACTCCGTGATGCGTCGCTGGACTTCTTCAAAATGCTCAATGCCCAAGGCCAGTTTCATCCGCTCGAAGGAGCCCATGGTGTTAATGACGAGCGGCATATCGTAGCCTTGAACCGATTCGAAATAGAGGGCTTTGTTGGCCATGCCCTGATTCTTACTGACGCGATCCGTGATATCGGTAATTTCCAAATCAGGCGAGACTGGAACCTGAATCCGGGTTAGTTCGTCTTGCTGATCCAAGAGGTCCAGAAATTGTCGTAAATTCTTAGGAGGCGTGGCCATCGCGTCAATGTCCTCTAGCTATTACAACGGGCGGGTATCGAGTACGATATAAGATGATTATGCGAAAAACACACGCCATAAACAAACGCTTCCCTTTCAGGCCTGGCCTTCGTTGGTTGCCATGTCGAAAAGGGCTGGGCGTTGTTCTCGTCTTGATGCTATCTGCATCCGCCCTGGGGCCGGTGTTGGCTCTGGAGCCGGGTGCCCGCTACGAACTCCCCGGGCTGAGCCATCCTGTTGTGCGTGGTGTGCAGGGGGTGTTGGGATTGAACAAACTGGCTGGGTGGATTGGGGCCAAGGCCATCGAAAAGGAAATCCATAAAAAAGTGAGCGGTGACATTGATGTCCATCTGGAGCCCTATAGCGGTTTGGATCTGACCACGGGCAAAGCCAAGCATCTTCGAATCAAGGGCCACGATCTGCTTTACGACAAGGCCTTCTATGTGAGTGACTTTTTATTGCGGACCCGACGGGAAACACCGCTCTGGATTAATCTGGACACGGGCAAGCTGCAACGGGCGGTGGATGCTGACATTGAATTGCGCTTGACCGATTCGGATTTCAATCGCAGCTTTCAAACCAAAGAGGTCCAGCGGATTCTAGGCAATATCAAAGTTTCCTTGCTGGGTGGAGAGCCTCAGCGAATTCAAGTTCTGGAGCCTGCAATTGCTTTTTCCGAGGGAAAACTCCATTTTCAGGCTCAACTGGGTCTGGTTGGAGGGCCATCCGTAAGCAAAATTCCCTTAAATGTGTCAACCGGCCTGGCCTATGACCCCAAAACCGAGTTGATTCAACTTCAGGATCTGCAGTTGGCCCCGCTGCCAGGGGTGAGCGATAACACCGGTATTCAGGCTCTGGTGACACAGGCGCTTCAAAAGTACCTTAAACCCTCGAAACTGGTGCCTCTGAAAGGCGGAAAATTCAACCTGAACGATGTGGCGGTGGTCGACAATGCTGTATCGCTGAGAGGACAGGTCACCCTGTATCCGCCCTCCTCCACCTCGTCAACTCGTGTGAGTGTGCGGTAGAATAAGAGAGATATCGTTCAGGGAATCGGCCTCCTTATGAAAACCAACAAAACCACGCTAATCTTGATTTTAAGTGTCATCCTGTTGATGATCGGTGCCGTATGGGTTCTGCGTCCTCAATCCGATCCGTCGGTAAAGCCTTGGATGCAGGCGACAACCAGCCAAAATGCGGCTTTGGTATACTTTAGCAAAAGCAAGGGTAGTGACGTCGTGACGGAAGCGGTTACCCGCCCCTGGCCTTCACCGCCGCCAACCGATGATGCCCAGCGTGTGTCCTACGCCGTGACCGAACTGTTAAAGGGCCCCTCTGAAACCGAGCAGGGGAATGGCTATTCGTCTGAGATTCCTCAAGGCACCAAGCTGTTGTCGGTGACACAAGCCAAGGACAGTATTCAAATTAACCTTTCTCCCGAATTTACCTCGGGGGGCGGTTCAAACAGCATGCTGCAGCGGTTGCGGCAGTTGTCCAAGACCTTGGTGTCTGCCTCTCATAAGAAACCCGTCTATCTCAAAGTCGATGGCCAACAGGTCGAGGTTTTGGGTGGGGAGGGGCTGTCTGTGCCTCAGCCGCTGACAAAAGATCCGGATATTACGCAATAACGTGGGCGGCATCTTCGTTCCTTAGATGATAGTGGCTCGGAAAATCCTCTGTTAATAGGATGAGCACGGCCGCAAGACGCGGGACACTAGAGGTCAGTATGGCCCGGTATGTGCCTGAATATAGGGCCTGATGTCTAAAGGAGTGATCATGTTTAATCGGCCTATCCCAGGCGGGGTGAACGAGGACGACACCATTGAATCCATAGCGGATCGGCCTGACCTGTGCCATAAATGCGGCCGATGCTGCCGGTCGGCGACAACGTTTAATTCATACAAGCGTCTGTTGGAAATGGTCGAAGAAGGCAACCAGGAAGCCATCGACTTTCTAGAGATTTTTGAGCCGTTTCCGTCCCTGGATGAGGCCCGCAAAGTGGTGCCTGAACAGGTGGAGCGTGTAATTGAAATTGTAAAAGAACGCGAAGACATGAAACTCGAAGAGCTCACGTTCTATCACTGTCGCTATGTGACCGAGGAAGGGTTGTGCGGCATTTATGAACGTCGGCCCCGGTGTTGCAAGGATGCTCCTTATAACGGCTGGTCCGTTATGCCCCCGGGATGTGGCTTTGAAGGTTGGCAGTTTGAGCAGCGCGAAAAACAAAAGGCCGATATTCGCAAGCTCAAGGAAGTGCAGTTTCAAATGGAAATGCTGTCCCCGGACGGGGTTCATATGCCCACGCGCAATATGACGTTGGACGATCTTCGTGCGTCCATTAACGAAGCCATTGCACCGTGGAAGAACTATGGCTCCGAGCACTGGTAATGATATGGATGTTGATAATTGATATTAAAGAAGAGGCCACGGTATGACCGAGGATTTGGAACAACTTGAAATCGATGCTATGAAAGAGGCCAACGACTTTTCCGGTCTTGGCCAGAAATTGCGCGAGTTGTTCAAGCTTCCCCAGCATTTATGTAAGACCCGGGGCATGTGCTGCAAGGTTGCGACCTTTAAAAGCAACATGTCTTATGAACAGTTAAAAGCCCTGGCCGAGTCCGATGACCCTAATGCCAGCAACGCCCGAGAGTTTTTAACGCTCTTTATTCCCTTTGAAACCGAGGAAGAAGTTCGCGCCATTGCCCCCGTTTTTGTAGATCGGGTTAAAGAGGCCGACCCCGAAAAAGCTGATGCCGTCAGCTTTTTCCACTGCCGTTTTGTCGGTGATGACGGGCGCTGCATGATCCATGAAGACAGACCCACAGGCTGCCGCATTTACCCGTTCCCGCATGAAAAAACCATCTACCACCCCGGCTGCGGCTTCGAGGAAAAGGGCTACGAAAACATGCGAAAAATGAACGACATCACCGAATTTTTTAATCGCAAGCTCAAGGAACTGGAGGAAGAAGCTCAATCGCTGGAAAGCCAGATGGATGAGGACGAGAGCCTGTAAATATAATATATTGTTTTTTGAACAATTAGGTATTTATCACGTGAAAATGTTCCTGCGTAATTTGTTCTTGACAGCGCTATATCTCTCTTAGGGACTGCTTAACCGCATTTAGTATAATAATTGGTTTATAACTTTAAAAAAATAAAAATTGTTAACGTTATTCACAGAATAACACCATTTCTCTTAAGAAATTTTTTATACCTATAGCAGAGAATATTACGATGTAAAGCGGGGGAATTACGAATGGGTTTATCCAGCTTGGCTGTAGTCTTGGGGATTATCAATCAGATTTATGCGATTGATTTTCAAACCAACGCGCTTTATCAACAGAAATTTGCTATTGCAAAATTTGCACAATTGATGAACCAGAATAAGATGTCTGCCTACATGGCTAAAGAAGGGCAGATGGTTAAGTTCCAGGTCTTGGATATGAGTGGCGATGTTCCGGTGATTGTTCAAAATCGCTTCCGAAACTCCAACTCTGTGTTACGTGCCGCGGCTGCCAATAATACGGCACCTGGACAACCAGGTCACCAAATTTTCCAAAATCATCGGGCTGAACTGTTTAGAAGCAACGGAGTGAACGATACTCGTCGTTTCCGTCCGGATGGAACGGTTGAAAGTGGTGAAATCCGTGTAGGTAGTGTTGTTGTCCCAGCGACTTATGCGGCTTGTACGACTGAGGAGCAGCGTGAAGCGTTCCGCAAGGTTCGTCACCTGGAAGATGTTGCTCGTGCCCGTGCACAAACCCAATTGGGTGAGAATTATTACTATAGTCAGAACGCCAATGGTGTGAGTAACACTGATCTATTCTTAGGCCGAGGCGAGGTACGCGATGACTCGTTCCTGGTGTATGATGCCAGTGGTCACTTGACACCTCCGGGCTTCTTGCCGATTACGGATCAGTCTCGTGCAGCCTGGGCCAACGCATCGGCTTCGGATATTTTCCATCCGAACGTGGGAAGCAATGCTCACGCGGCTAGCGATGGTGAAGTTGAGGATGTTTATCGGGGTGTTGGAGGGGCACCTGCAACACCACAAGCCAGACGGGATGCCTTCAACCGGCTTGCCGGGCTGGAAGATGGAGCAGTTCTTAATGCTGCGGGTGGTGCTGGTAACGAATTTGTTGCCTTGGCGGCAAAATACGGCCTACCTGCAAACTGTACGGCTCAGCAGCTTAGACAAGCGATTACGAACGGGATTCGTCAGAACCGTCGTGCTCAGTGTCCAACCGCTAAGAAAGGCGAGTTGATGCTGGATAAGAAACAAGCCGAAGAACTGGCCAAAGCGTATCTGGAAGCTTTGAACCAGATGGAAAAAGAAATTGATATGAAGTTGGAAACCTTAAAGTCACAGCGTGCTGCTCTGAACTCGCAGAAAGAAGAATATCAGAAGTACGTATCTGAAGGCATTAAATCCAGCTTTAAGAATAACTACGCATAACATATTAAATAAAGGCCTACAGGGGAATACCTGTAGGCCTTTTCAGCAAACAAAGCTATTAATCTATAGCAGACCGAGTTATAGGAGAAATTTGAAAGTAAAAATACAAATCTGAAATTATAAATCTAGAAAAAGCCTTTTAAAGCTAAATATCGTGGTTTAAACTTTTAAACTAAAGTTTATAATGTGTGTAAAAACAAATAAATAAATGATTATTAAAAGAATATTAATAATCGAATAAAAACTGGTTTTATACACATAGGGGTAATGATTTTTAAGGGGGGTATACACAATGTCAGGTATTGGTATCAGGGGGTTTGATCCGACGGAGCCTGTATTATTCGGGCCTGATGGTGACATGCCAGTACGTGGACGTCGGCCTGCGGAACCATTTGTTCCTCGGATGGGCATGACTGTATACCGTCCAATTGACCCAATGACAGGGTTGCCAAGAGCAATTCCTTATATACCTGTTCCTGTGGCTCCTCCATCTGAACCAACTGGCACTTCGGGTCCAGCTTCAGTTGATGGAATGAACTCGGGCGTTAGTTATGATGATTTTTATGCTCTACCTCCAGCACCTACTCCCGTCGGTAGCTCTGGAGCATCCGGCACAAGTGGTGCATCTGGTGCAAGCGGTGCCTCAGGTACAAGTGGTACAACTAGTCCGGTAGTCCCTGCCACTCCAACTAATCCAGACGCCATTAATTATGACGATTTTTATGCTGTACCTTCAGCACCCACTCCCGTCGGTAGCTCTGGCGCATCCGGCACAAGCGGTGCATCCGGCACAAGCGGTGCATCCGGCACAAGTGGCGCATCCGGCACAAGTGGCGCATCCGGCACAAGTGGCGCATCCGGCACAAGCGGTGCATCTGGAACAAGCGGCGCATCTGGAACAAGTGGCGCATCCGGGCCGGTAGCCCCAGCCACTCCAACTGATCCAGACGCCATTAATTATGACGATTTTTATGCTGTACCTCCAGCACCCACTCCCGTCGGTAGCTCTGGCGCATCCGGCACAAGCGGTGCATCCGGCACAAGTGGCGCATCCGGCACAAGTGGTGCATCCGGTACAAGCGGTGCCTCTGGAACAAGCGGTGCCTCTGGAACAAGCGGTGCATCCGGCACAAGTGGCGCATCCGGGCCGGTAGCCCCAGCCAATCCAACTGATCCAGAAGCCATTAATTATGACGATTTTTATGCTGTAACGCCAGCACCTACTCCCGTCGGTAGCTCTGGCGCATCCGGCACAAGCGGTGCCTCTGGAGCAAGTGGCGCATCCGGCACAAGCGGTGCCTCTGGAACAAGCGGCGCATCCGGCACAAGTGGTGCATCCGGCACAAGCGGCGCATCCGGTACAAGCGGTGCCTCTGGAACAAGCGGCGCATCCGGCACAAGTGGTGCCTCTGGAACAAGCGGCGCATCCGGCACAAGTGGTGCCTCTGGAACAAGCGGCGCATCCGGACCAACAACGCTTGCTGTCGGTGGCATAAACTATACTCTAGAGGTTGGTAGGCCTTTAGCCGGGACATCGGTTAATTTAACTGCAGATGATGTCACTAAACTGCGTGATGAAACACGCCAAGCTGCAAATTGGACTCGCTTTGAGAGTCTCGTTAATGATAGAGGCAATCCGTCGAAGATTGCAGAACTGAATACCTTTTTAGAGGGGTTAAGTCCAGCGGAACGACGTGTTTTGATGGATCGACTTGAAAAGCAGCTCGCCGATCGAGAAACGCCCAGTGCTGGAACACCTGATCAAAACCTGAGAAGGGTTGCTGCTCTTGGTTTGCCGTCTAGTACTTGGATTCGAATGAATGCTGGATTGACCTATCAGCCCAGTAATACAGAATGGGCCGTTAAGGATATTGTTGAGGGCCGATATCAACATAATCCGGCGAATTTAGGGGAATCCAGAGCTGCTATTGATCGTGCATCGCAGCTGTACCAATATCTGCAGACCTTGAAAAATGGTAATCCTGAGCAGAGACGTTTATATGATTCCATTATTGCTTCATACCGGAGCCAGCCTGGAAAAGCGTCTGCAGATTTAGAAGCCGATTTAATAACGAATCAACGAAATTATTTAAATTGGTTAAATACGTCGACGACCATTAGTGCTACAGATCGGAATGCAGCTGTTACACAGCTTTTTGCGGGGATGCCGGCTGCACAGGCAAATCTGATTACAAATCCGCAAATCGATGGTGCTCGTGTTTCTGATCAAACTCTATTCCAAAGAGGTAACGAAAAGACAGCAACAGCGAATACCGGTGATAATGCATTCCTAGATAGCTCAGGATTCTATGCGGTTTCTCGCTGGACGAATTATGATAATCCAACACAACATGCGGCCTTGCAACAAGAACGAGCTGCTTTAAGGGCACGTTTGGCAGGAGCTCAGTGGGACACCTTACCAGATCAAGGCTTGGATCAAGCTGGCTTTGAGACTTGGTTAAATGCTCAAAATGATAATGTTAAGAACTTTGTTCGGGATTATCATACTTACTTGCAAGGCCAAGGGGTCACTGATGCAAATGAACGAAATCGCAGAATTCGCACATTATTCCTATCTCTCAAAATGAATGAGGTTCCGACTCGGGAAGATGTACAGGCGATTTTGGAGAAACCACACCTTGCATTACCCAACATTACTGCAGAGAACCTAAATCAAAACTATACATCCAATAGTGTTTGGGACAATAATGCAACAAATCGCACACATGTAAGAAACCACTTAGTTACTTTAGGAGCTCGTTTTAATGATCTGCCAGGCGAGAACCTCACTCCAGAATTATTTAACACGTGGTTAAATAATCAAAATGCTCAGGTTAAACGCTTTGCAGAATCATATAGAGCCTATTTGAGGACTTTAACGACTGGATCTCCTGCGAGACCTTTAACAAATGAGCAGATAGAAAGAGCTCTCCGTGCCTATTTCCTGTCATTAAAGTTGGAAACAATGGCTCCGCGTAGCTAACGAAATGAAGATAATAAGAGCTCTTTGTGCAGAATGAACAAAGAGCTCTTCTACTGTTTATAAATTACTCGGCTAGAAAAATATAAGGTTAGAGCTAAGAGGGAGGAAAGCTTGAATTGATTTTTGTCAAATAATAGAGTTTTTAGTGCTATATGCCATTATGTTAACTTTTGTTTCATACGTAACATCAAAAATATTAATATTGTTTTTATATTTGTAAGACTTATATAGTGCTAGGGTAATTTCCGTCTCGGAGGACATGGTACGGTGACATTTAATACAATATTGTTAATGACAGTCCCGATGGCTGTCGGCCAAGATCCTGACACGCCAAAGAGGCCAAGCCAGGTAGATAAGATAGAACCTTTTCCAGGCGGAAATAATGAAAATCTAGTTATCGGTGGTATTCCCGGGGGAAAGACGGGGACACCGTTTAAACCGGGACAGGTTAAAGTGGATGATACTAGAGGCACAGAAACAGGTTCAGGTGGTTCGCCGGGAGGTACTGGTGGATCAGTTTTTAAGCCAGGTCAAGTTAAGGTTGATGAAACTCGTGGTACTGAAGTAAAACCGCCTATCCCCCAGCCTGCAGTTTATACACCACCGGCAGGGTTTTCCATGGATGTTGCAAAGGCAAATAGCCTGAGCTACCCGCCCCCAAAAAGGCCATATGATCGTGGCGATATGAACTCTGAAAGTTATTACATTGCACGTAATCGCCCGAAGAATGAAGCTTTTGTGAAGCAGCTTTATCAAATGATTCTGGGGAGAGATGGTTCTCCAGGAGAAATCAGTGGTTGGAGCTCACGGTTAGATTCAGGTGAATCTGCAGATATGGTTCTTGCAGAGTTTTTGATTTCTGATGAATTTAACCAGAAATATCCAATGAGTAATGAAGAATTTGTAAAAAACGTTTATCGAATCTACTTACGCCGTGAAGCTGATCCTGAAGGGATAGCAGGATGGAGTGGAAAGGTTAATAGTGGTGAATTATCTCGAAAAGACTTAATTAAAAATATACTTCAATCTGCAGAATTCAGAAATAATGTACTTTTGCCAAGGTTACGAATGTTGACTAGATAATAAGCGGAATTTGGCCAAGTCAAGTCTATGGCCATCGTCAATCTCATCTCGTAGTGATTTTAAATTCTTATACAGCTAGGTTTATGGAGGTCGTTGGATAATGAATATTTCACCTGTAATGTTATTGGGCTTGCCATTTGGAGCGCCGCAAGATCCTAATACGCCGAAGCCGCCTAGCAATACAAAAAATATTGACGACAGTAGTGGTAATGAGTTTGGGGTGCCAGGGGCAACAACTCCAGATAAGAAACCGAATCATTATTTTAAGCCCGGTCAAGTTAAAGTAGTGGATTCAGGGGGAACAGAACCCAATGCTTCGAAATCCAACGGACCACCCTCAAAAAGTATATTTAAGCCGGGTCAGGTAAAAGTGGATGATTCTCGTGGGTCCGAGAAGGGAGTGCCCACTAAGGCCCCTGTGGTTTCTACTCCTCCATCTAGGAGCATCGATTTGGAATCTGCAAAGCGTTTAAGCTATCCTCCCATCAATATTTGGGCTCTTAATTCTCTACCTGAACCATATAATTCTTTTGTGCAAGGAAATACCAAATATTTAGTTGAAAAATGCTTAAATAACTTTTCGAAGCAAACTTTTTTGGAAATCCAAAATAAAAAATTTGCAAAAGATGTCTACCAGCTATTGTTGGGCCGGGAAATACAGCCTTGGGAATTAGAGGCACGTGCCAATCAATTGCAAACCGGTGAATTTACTCCGGAAGACTTAATAAAGGCGGTTCTCATTTCGGATGAGTTTAACCAGAAAAACCCAATGAGTAACGAGGAATTTACCAGAAGCCTATATCGGCTGATTCTACAACGAGAAGCGAAACCAAATGAAGTTTCTGGTTGGGCTTCCGCATTAGACTCAGGTCAGGTTAGTCGCAAGCAGATGATAGAAAAATTTCAGCAGTCCAGTGAATATCTTAGTGATGTAGCCTACCCAAGGTTTAAGGATGAAATAAGCCGTTATTCATTCTTGTAATGAACAAAAAGAATTTTGATTACATTGGTTATTTACGGATAAGACACAGGAGACAATAAAAATGAGCGTTACTAGTGTTTTACTTTTCGGAACACCATTGGCAATTGGACAAGACCCAAATACACCAAAGCGTCCAACTCAAACAGGCACGATTGACCCGGATGCAGGTCGTGATAGTAATCCAGTCGTTGGCCCGGGAACAACAGGGACACAAAACAATGTGTTTAAGCCTGGGCAGGTAAAAGTTGATGATAAACGTGGGACGGAGGTCACGGGTGCATCTTCCGGAAATTCGCCTCAAACGGTGTTTAAGCCAGGTCAAGTAAAAGTAGATGACACGCGCGGGACCGAAGTTGTAAAAGCACCGGTCGTAAATGTCCCTGCACCAACGGCCCCAACACCTGCAGTGACGTACTACCAACCGGTAAAAACCACAGATCCCGATGATGAATTGGTTTATGATGATACTTGTGGTAATGACGTCTATTATACCCGTCGTCAATTGCGAGAGAAAGAGGAAGCTATTCAGCGCGCACGCCCAAATGACACACCTCCAAGCTCTGATCCCTATGACAACTACTAACAGCTCATATAAAGAAAGACACACGTAAATTAAATTGATAATTCGTAGGAGGACAACGATATAATGAGCGTTACGAGTGTTTTGCTATTTGGGACACAGCTCGCAATTGGACAAGACCCAAATACACCAAAGCGTCCAACTCAAACAGGTACGGTTGACCCGGATGCAGGTCGTGATAGTAATCCAGTCGTTGGCCCGGGAACAACAGGGACACAAAACAATGTGTTTAAGCCTGGGCATGTAAAAGTTGATGATAAACGTGGAACGGAGGTCACGGGTGCATCTTCCGGAAATTCACCTCAAATGGTGTTTAAGCCAGGTCAAGTAAAAGTAGATGACACGCGCGGGACCGAAGTTCTGAAGACGCCAATTGGCGATACTCTGAGACCAACAAAGCCAACATCTGTGGTTAATAACTATCCACTGGTAATAACCACAGATCCTGATGATGAATTGGATTATACTGACTCCTGTGGTAACGATATTTACTTTACTCGGCGTCAGGTACGTGAAAAATGGGAAGCTGTTCAACGGGCAAGAGCAAATAGCAGACCCTCAAGCTCTGAATCCTATGACGACAATTGAATACTCAAGTAAGAGACGAAAATAACTTGAAGAAATTAATTGGATAGAATATGGAGTAAATTGGAAAATGAGCTTTGGAACCATAGCAATGATGTCATTAACAACCACATTACCTTGGAAGTTTATTCCAGAAGATACGCCAAAGAGAGAAAGTAATGCCAATAAAATTGAAGATACCAGTGGCAATGGAACACAGACAACAGGATCGTCTTCTGGGGGTTCTTCTAACAACTATTTTAAACCAGGTCAAGGGAGAGTAGATGATACCCGCGGAACAGAAGTCGCGAAGACAGGTACTGCTGCAAAGCAACCATCATCGGCAGTATCAACGAGCAACAGCGAGTCTTTGTTTGCTGAAAAAGAAATTATGATTTTATGGGGAGTTAATATGAAGGTAGTTTATTTTAATGCTCCTATTAAAAGCGTTCCTTCTTCTACGGAGCAAAACCCTGAAATTCCTAAGTATCTTCGTGACTTACATGGCCTGTAAATATTCTTTTACCCAGTAGTAAGAGTTTTCTATTCTCTATTACCGATAACTACAATATACAAGGTATGAATATCATTATTTCGCAAAACTAAGGAGGAATTGGACAGTGACATTTGGAACCATTGCAATGATGACACCTTGGAGTTTCGGTCAGGATCCGGATACGCCAAAAAAAACCAGTAATGCTAAAAATGTTGATGATTCTGGTGGCCTTGGCACCTATTTTGGAGGTAATTCAACCGTTAATCCTGGTGGAAGTAACGCAACAAGTGTATTCAAGCCCGGTAAAGTCAAGGTTGATGATGCCCGGGGTACTGAAACGAAAGGGGCAACCCCTGGAGGAGGAGGTTCTAAGTCGGTATTTAAACCTGGTCAAACAAAGGTTGATGATACTCGGGGGACTGAAGTGAAGACTCCGCCCGTGGTAGCTAAACCTGCAACTCCTTCTGAGGAAAAAAAGGAACCTTATAATCCTGGTTATCGATCCGAGTCAGAACCACCACCAGGCTACTACTGGGATTACAGTGACGTTGTTGCTGGCGGAGGGGGGCCTGATTTGAAACCTATTCCTGGGTATCGTCCTTCTGCACCTCCGCCTGAGTTTGATCCGAATGATTTTTAGTCATCTTCGCTAGCCTTAAAAGTGACAATGCAAGGTGTTTTGCCTTGCTTTTGTCACTTTTAACTTTAATCCTGGTCTATAATAGCTATGCTTTATGCAATCTGTTTTTATAAGATGCATTGTTTTTTGCTATGAGATTGAACATATTTTGTTCTGTTCTAGAAATAGAGTGCTATAAAGTCCTTGAACTTAATGAGCATAAGTATTTACATTCTCACAACATTTCCGAATTACTTGTTTTAAAGCAAATAATAGCTCGTTTTACAGATTGAGGGTAGTATCTAATCGCCTAAGTTAGGGGTTATGAGTATGATTTATTTAAATATAGGAACTTGGATGCCTACACTGGTGTCTGATCAAGAGAAGCAGAAACGTCATAGTTCGGCAAAAAATATTGATGACTCAAGTGGTTCTGATGCAAAGACCAGCGATAGAGGAGCACAATCTTCAGAGAAACCAAAAACGGCTTTTGGCCCTGGTAAAGTTAAAGTGGATGATAGTTCCGGGATGCAAAAAAAACAAGATGAAAAGAGGGCAACTGATAAGACTAAAAACTATTTTCGGCCAGGAAAAGTGAAAGTTGACGATTCTCGTGGTACAGAGAAAAGTCAGACCAGCAAGGATGATAAGTCCAAAAGCTATTTTCGGCCAGGAAAAGTCAAAGTTGATGATTCACGTGGTACAGAAAATACAAAAAAAGCAGAGCCAAAGGTTGTTGTAAAGACAACAGAGGTTAAGGTTACAGAGCAAAAGGTTAAGGCTGTATTTGATACTTTGGAAAAGGTCAATTTTACTAATCTTTATGGTAAGCGCAGCGATCGGTTAGACCCAACCAAGACGCCAAACCCCGATATGGTGATGGCACTGAAGGCACTAAAAGATGTTGGGTTTGATCCTGGTCTTCCCTATGATAAACAACCACCAGCTGCGCAAGAAATGATTCGACGGCTCCGCGATAAATATCGTAACCAAGAACGCTCCATTGACGATGACACAACAGATTCGGTCTATAACCGGATGTCTAGGGAACATCGTAAAAGAACGACTGATGAGGAAATTCGTCGCATGCTTTATCGAATGTATTCCAGCCATACTTTACAAAGTGAACGTCGGGAAGCCGGCTTTGATACGGATTATTGGGGTAATCATCTAGATTTTATTCCAGATAAGCAGGTTCTGGGTTACCGGAGTAAATATTAAACTTAATCCTGATTGCCGCTTGCAATGTACAGATTTGATTTTGCTTAATAGTATATCTTTGTATGTGCAATGTATTTACTTTGTCGCAATATATGATTACAATATGGCACGAAATGTCTTAATAAAGTTTTTATAATTATAGGTTTAATTAAGTGCCGAATTGGCAATGTGTTTAGGCAGTATAATTTTGAGGGACACTGGACATGGGATACGGAAATTTAATATCAAAAGTAGGTGCTTATGCGATAGGGCAGAGTGAAGTAACACCTAAATTACCAAGCTCTGCAGGTAAGATCTCAGATAGCAGTGGTTCTGAAATTGGGCTTGGTGGCGGCTCATTTGAAAAGCCAAAAGTGCTGTTTAAGCCAGGGCTTGTTAAGGTAGATGATGTCCGTGGAACAGAAATTCCAACAGCTAAGGCACCTGAGCCAAAGGAGCCTGCTACTCCTCCAACACCGCCGGCGCAACCGACACGTTATTCCTCACAGGCTGAAATGCGTCGAGATTTTGACCAAGTCTTGGATAGACTGACTGCAGGTGCAAACTTAAAGGGAAGTAATGAGTTTCAAGGGAACCGGGGTGATCGAACTCGCTTTGTTCAGGCCGCTGGGGCATTAGAAAGTTTACAGCCCGGAGGTACATTGAATGAAACAACACGTAGTAATTTGACGTATCTCGGCTTTACTAACGATGATATTGATCGGATGCAAACTGATGGCCGTTATCGTAATCTGACGCGTAGGATTTTAACCTATATCGACCAAAACTGGGGTGATAGTGGAACTAGCGGGGTTAATTATATAACTGATGATAATGGTAATGAGGCCAATTGTGGTGGATGTATTTCAGATAATGACTTGTTAGGACTGCGTTATGGTGGTACATCTAATCCACCGTTATTCAATGATAGAGGCATATTGTTTTGGGACTCCAGCTATAACTATAACGGCAACGCTGATAGACATCATAAGGCCCTGATTGATACTCTTCATAAAAATTGCCTTTAATATCGTATTACTGGGTGAGCAATTCAATTGCTCACCCAGTTCGTATCAGTCAAAATCAATAATAATAATAACTTGGCGGCTTTAATTCCACCAAGTCAAAACGGTGTGGCTCTGAGACTATATGAAAAAACAGACTTTTAAGTCAGGTAAAATTGTAAAAAATTGCTTACGATTTCTCACAAAATTCCTTAAGAAAGTTTTTATATTAATAGACCCACACGATGATGTTTATTAATTATGGCACTGTGGACAATAAGATTTTAGAGGACAAAGGACATGGGATTCGGAAATATTGCAATCATGACAGGTGCAATGGCCTTGGGCCAAAGTCCTGATACTCCGAGCCGGCCGAGTTCTGCCGGAAATATTAGTGACAGTAGCGGTTCGGAAGTCACATCTAGTGGCAGTGGCGCGAAGTCTACAGGAGCCCAATCAGGTTCTCCATTTCGGCCAGGTCAGGTAAGAGTGGATGATAGCCGTGGTACAGAAGTAACATCTACTGGTGGACCTGGAGGCAAACCTACTGCGTTTAAACCGGGCCAAGTACGGGTCGATGATACTCGTGGAACCGAGGTCAGGAATAATAATAATCCTCCACCGGCAGTATTTACACCGCCGTCACCCCCTCCAATAGTGGAGCGTCGGCTTATTTTGACTAACCAGAATTGTTGTATCGGTTGCCACCCGAGCGCACCTTCTTATCGGGGTGTTGCTAATCCAGGGTTTGGTTCTAATAGAGATATGCCAGACTTAAGCACATTCTTTAACCAATCTCGTCGTGGTGCTAGTCCATCACGCTTAACAGATGACGAAATAAGGGCGCTCTTGGCTCCAAAGCGTTAATTATAGCTATTTCAGCTTTGAACGTTTGCCAAAATAACTTGTTTTTCACTCAAAATTATTAATGAAATTAGTTGAGCAAGAAGTTTTTCAATTAGATTGAAAAACTTCTTGTTAGTTCCGGCTGTATCTATAAAGTGTCCACGCATTTAACATTTCAGGTTATGAATTTTTGAGTAGTATTCAATTAAAGCTCCCCTTTAACTAATGCTTGTTCGAGTTTTCTAATTGATCCAGTTTTAAAGGGGTATTTTCTACGGGAAGAAATTCAATGTTCTATAAAAAAGTTCTCGCATTATTTCTAAAGTAAAGTGTTCTGTGCTGATGTTCGTTGCTAATTTAGCTTGCACTCAGGCCAATGTTTGCAGTTTAAGTATTGCTTTCTAGAGAGGATAACGTAAAGAGTTGATGCAATTTATGAATGTAAAGTTTGAGTTACAGAAAAGCATAAATTACCTTAAGAAAGTTTTTATATTTATATATACAAATATGGCATAGGTTAATAAGACTAGGTTAATGGACAATAGGACTTATGGAGGTCTGTGGACATGGGATACGGAAATATTGCAATTATGACAAGTTCTTTGGCGATGGGGCAAAATGCTGATACTCCCCGTCGTCCGAGCTCTGCTGGAAACATTAGTGACAGTAGTGGTTCGGAAGTCACGTCTGGTGGTGGCGGTGCACAATCTGCTGGAGGCCAATCAGGTTCTCCATTTCGGCCAGGCCAAGTAAGAGTGGATGATAGCCGCGGTACAGAAGTAACATCTACCGGTGGAGCTGGAGGCCAATCAGGTTCTCCATTTCGGCCAGGTCAAGTTCGTGTAGATGATACTCGCGGTACAGAAAGAGCGAGTACTTCAGGTCGACAAGCTACTGTACCATCATCTACTTTAACAACAACGCCTTCGTACTCTAGCTTCCCCAGTTATGGTGGCCCAGGCCCAGGTATGGTACCAGTGACTGTTGGTGGTTGGGGTCCTTATGGAGGAGGTCCTGCCGGAACACCAGGCATTGGTTCAGGCCCTCAAATTGTAGGTTATAGACCGGCCGGAGGCTACGGGGCCTATGGTGGTCCTGGTGGTGGTGGTTATACCGGCGGTGGCTACGGCTCTTATGGTGGTGGTGGCTATGGCTCCTCTGGTGGGGGGTATGGATCCTATGGCGGTGGCTTCCGTCGATAAATGTTTATTGATGATTTAGGCTTATGGACAATGGAGGACAATAGATATGGGATTTGGTAATCTCGCATTAATCACAAGTGCTTATGCGATGGGGCAAAGTCCTGATACCCCACGCCGTCCTAGCTCTGCAGGAAATATTTCTGACAGTAGTGGAACAGAAATTGGTGGTGGCGGTAATGGACAGCAACCTGGGGCTGTTCCCGGGAATCCTTTCCGACCTGGGCAAGTCCGAGTTGATGATACCCGTGGAACGGAGCGGCCTGGTCAAGGCGGACCCGGCGGAGTATCTGGAGGCGCATTTAGGCCAGGTCAGGTAAGAGTTGACGATACACGCGGTACTGAAAGAAGACCGCCTGCTACTGTACCAACCACACCGACTACTACCTATTCAAGCTCAAGCTCAAGTACTAGCTCAGGAAGTGGTGAAGATTATAATAATCCACCTGCCGGATATTATTGGGATTTCAGTGACACTTGCGGTGGGCTGCCTACATTAAGACCCATCCAAGGGTATCGTCGTACACCTCCTCCAACTTACGATGAAGATTGGTGTAACGGATAAAATACTCACTCACTTCATAATAATCGAATGTCATTATATCTAGCCCAATGATTTTCAGCATTCAAACCATGCAACCTGGGGTGTTGTTCGTAATCATTGGGCTAGACTTATTTAGAGAGCATTGCACATTTAGACTCACTATATTGGACAAAACGTACAGGGTTAATTTCTAGAAATAGAAGGAAAATTTGCTATGGGTTACACGACAATAATTGATAGAGCCGTTCTTAGAGCCATTGGACAAGATGCAACCACGCCAAGACGACCAAGTGCTGCAGGAAATATTAATGATAATAGTGGTAGCGAGGTGAACTCTGGGAGTTTATTAATCCCTACAGGGGAGACTTCTCAAAATGTTTTCCGACCTGGAAAAATTGCAGTGGATGACACTCGTGGAGTGGAAGTCAATAAAAATGCAGTTTCTGGTTTATCTAACAATTATTTCCGACCGGGGCAGGTAAAAGTAGATGATGAACGTGGAACGGAAGTCAATAAAAATGCAGTTTCTGGCTCATCTAACAATTATTTCCGACCGGGGCAGATAAAAGTAGATGACAAGCGTGGGACAGAGGTTGTGGTTTCACCTGCTCTGCAGCCAGTGTCATCTACTGGAGTTAATCATGCTCCAAATCTAAATGGAGTCCAATTTACAAACCATGTGCCAGGAACATTTGGGTTTGGGGGGGCTCCTCCTGGCTCCTTCGGAGGCCCTCCATTTGGACCCTTCTATCCGGGCTTTGCTGGAAATCCACATGGTTTTCACGGATCATCTTATGGTGGAAGCTTCACTGGAGGCTCGGTATATCGCTAAATTATGGTTTTCAGCTGACCTGTAAATATGCTACTGAACTCAATCAGGTTAAGAGAACTAGCTACTTCTTGGTTTAAAATCCCGATAACAAAAGTTTTAGGTGGTTCTGACAGTATTGGGAGTGGATTATCATCCACTCCCTTAGCTTTTAAGACTTTTCTAAGTACTTCCTATCGATCTTTAAATAGTTATTAAAGAATGAGCTTTAAAGGAGTGTCCAGTATAAGCGTTTGCGTAGAAGCTGCATAAAATAGACTATGTATGATCAATTTTTAAAAAAACACTTTTTGAATCATTGTGTTACAAGCTATTAAAATTAAGAATTAATTAGTTTTTATATATATGGGGAAATTCTGAAAAATAACAATACAGAGTGAATGACGAGAAATATTAGAGGGAAATAGTATGTATTCAGCAGGTTTAACTTTGATCGATTTTAAAGGCGGCGTATTCTAACGCCTCCCTTTACATGGCAGCGTACTGTGCGTTTTTGCTTTGAAGTACGCTGCCCATATTTATTTTTCCAAATTGATTAAAATGCTCAGCGAGCTGCTGCACAGCACAGATAACGTGCTGGGTCTCAAGTTCGTAGGAAATCGAGATGAGCGAAACTGCGATAAAAAATTTGACACACGAGGGGGGTACTCAAACTTATGCCAATGATTGGAGTAAATCCTTATTACGATGGATCTGCCAACCGAACTTTCGGTGGGAATGAACCAAATCAGCCGTCAGCTCCAAGTTCGCCTTCCACTGGCTCCAACGCAAATTATGTAGATCAGGCCAGACAGGCTGAACTTCAAGAGCGTAATCGACGGTATAACGCTCGTGGACAGTTCTATGAAGCCCAAAAGAAACGGGAAGAAAAGGGTTGGGCATGGTGGGCTAACCCGACTGTTGACATGGAAAGCCTGCAGAAACGCCAGAACGAGGAAGCACAGAATTTACGTAACCAGGCTCCAGAGGTTAAACCTCAGAAAACCGGGTGGCAAAAATTCTGGAGTGGTGTTAAGTGTGCTACTAACTTTGTGAAAGGTGCAACGGTTGGTTTTGTTAAGAAAACCTACCAAAGCATGTGCTGTGACGAGAACGGCAATTTTAGTTGGAAGAAAACTTTAACCTCTGCGGCAGTTGTTGGTGTTGCTGTCGCTGCCTGCGCAATACCCGGTGTCGGACCTGTTATTTCAGCAGGTTTATTGGCATATGGCTTAGGCTCTTCAGCCATTGCTGTTGCTCAAAACGCTGCTAAAGTTTATGACTTGTACAGCAAAGGCGAGTACGAAATGGCAGAAGCAGCTGGTTATGAGCTAGGGGTGGAAACCACCAATGCCGCAATGTGTTTCGCCGGTGGTATGCAGGCCCTCAAGGCAATGAAAGCAGCTCGTGCTGCTCAGGCTGCTCAGGCTGCCAATCGAGCCACTTCAATTGCTAATCGGGCTGGAAAGCTTGCCAACTTAGCGGATGATGCCATTGCGATGTCTGACAAAGGCAAATTAATTGCAAGATTGCCTATTAAAGGTGGTGGCACAAAAGAACTGGATGTTCTGAAAAATATTACACGTGCTGCAGACAAAGCAGATGATATGCTTCCGATGGTCACTCGTGGTACACGCTATGCCAGAAATGGTTCTAGTATGGCCGATAAAGCCAAGTCTGCCGCAGAAGGCATGCGTAATTCGGCTGAAAGAGTTAAAGCTGCAGCTGACAAATTGAAAGATATGGATAAGCTGCGTAAAGCGCAACAAGAAGCACGTCAAGCTATGAAAGACTTGGCACCAAAACTGAAGGATCAAAGAAGTACCATCACTCGACTGGAATCGCAGCTTAAATCTGCTACGTCCAAGTCGCAAAGAAGAACTATTACCAAGCAATTGGAAACTGCTAAAACGCAGGCTTCACAGACCAAAGCTCAAATGCAGCAATTGGGTGGTAAGCTCAAAGAAGCCAAGGCACCTATGCGGGAAGTTAAAGATGCGCTGCGTGAATACCAGGCTCACGCCCGTGATTTTGCTAAGGTGGCTCGCAAGTCTTCGAATCTGACCACACGATCCAATATGCAGTATTTGGCTCGCCAAAAGCAGGCAGGTTTTAGAGGTGGTTGGAAAAACCCGCTTAACTTGGTTGCAAGACCCTTGGCTCGCATTAAGAATGCCGGTATGGAAGTTCTTCGTGAAACCAAGCTCAGCATGGGCTTTAAAGTGAAGCCTCCTACAGGCACTGCTGAAGCTGCTAAGTCTGGCTGGAGATTGACCCGCTGGATGCCAAAACCCTGGAAATGGATGCGCAGCGGTAGCAAAATGGTCGATAAAATGACCAAGCCGAAGCCGCTCCGGGTTCCCGGTATTGATAAACCTAGAGGTTTCGATGCAATGAGTGCCGCTGAGAAAGCTGCCTTTAGACAACAACGGGCTGCACTCTATGATCAGGCTCGCACGAATTTGACCGGTCGCAATGTTAAACTGGATCCTGTAAGACCGAAACCAGTCAGTACTAATCCAAGACCTACATCTCCGACTCCGGCGCCCAGCACAGTGGCTTCTCCGCCACCAGCACCTGCGGTCACTAATCCTGTTGCTCCGGTTGTTCGAGGAGGCCGTACCTTAACACCCAGTGAAGTAGCTCGTAATGCCAGAGTTCAGCAAGTGCGAGATGCAGTAGAAGTCGGTAAGCAATGGGTGTACAACAGAGCAACCAAAACCTGGAGTTGGATCTGGGGAGATAAAAACAAACCCACTCAAATTGTGGGTGATACCCTTCCCAGAATCTTTACCAGCCCTAATTTGGCTACTCGTACCCAGGTTCGCTTGCCCTATGCAGTGCTTGCTGTCTCTGAAGGTCGTAACATGCTAGGTGTTGGAACCACCACGGATGAAATGATGGATCCCTTCCGGGCACCAAACGTGGAAAGATACGATCCTAACGCTGCTCGGGAACAGGGTGACGATACTTCTGCTCCTGCAGGGATTCGTTACAGAAGCAATTACACGCCTGTTATCGAAGGAACTCCAGTTGCCACTGTTGGTGGAACATCTGTTCCTTATGGAACCTGGGTATCCTCTTACGATGATATGTATGGAAGTTACATTATGGACGATGTTCCAGGATCTTACACAGGAGGGCGAACTGCCGGTACCCGGTTCGCAACCAGTGGGTAACTTGATACAAAAAGCCTCATCCCAACGATGAGGCTTTTTTAGTTCACATTGAGCGCTATTCGTGTATCAAATTGACCACGTACTCGTTGATCCAAATCCTGAATTGTACTTAGGGAAGGACAAGAAGTGAGATCTTTTGCATGCAGGTTCATTACTTGTTCAATAAGACGAGGAATATCCATAAAGCCGATCCTGCCTTTCAAGAACGCATCCACGGCCAGCTCATCGGCGGCGTTTAGGACCACGGGCATGGTGCCGCCGATTTTGGCGGCTTGGCGGGCCAGGGCCAGGCACGGAAATTTATCGGGATCTGCTGGGTAAAGTTCAAGTTGGGAGAGCTGGGTCAGATCCAGGTGGAGGTCGGAATCAGTGGCTGACCAGCGTTCGGGGAAGGTGAGTCCGTATTGCAGGGGGACCCGCATATCCGGCTGGCCGAGTTGAGCAATAATCGAGCCATCGTTAAAGGCGACGGCGCTGTGAATGATGCTTTGAGGGTGAACCACGACCTCAATCTGATTCAGGGGCATTTGAAATAGATGATGGGCTTCGATAATTTCCAGGCCTTTGTTCATCATGGTGGCTGAATCAATGGTGACTTTGGGGCCCATTTGCCAGTTGGGGTGCTGCAAGGCTTGTTGCGGAGTGACGGAGGCCAAGGCGTCGGGAGAAATACTTCGGAACGGGCCGCCAGAGGCGGTGAGATAGAGCTTGCGGACTTCTGTTTGAGGGGACTGGCATCCTTGCAGGCATTGAAAAATAGCAGAATGCTCACTATCCAGCGGGACAATCTGATCCAGATACGGGGCGACCAGATGCCCGGCAACGACAAATGTTTCCTTGTTCGCTGTAAGGACTTTCTTCCCGGCCTCAAGGGCTCGAAGGGTCGGCAGTAATCCGGCAAATCCGGTAATGCCCACGACAACGATATCCACATCTTCATGGGTGACAATATCACAAAGGCCGGTTTCTCCCACAGCGATGAAGGGCAGGGGGTACTTCGAGTCGTGAGCAAGCTTATCGCGAAAGTCACCCAGAGCATTCTCATCTGCCACACAAACAAGCTGTGGTGAAAAGGCTTGAACCTGGTCTGCCAAAAGGGACGTATTTCGTCCCGCTGCGAGTGCCACAACCTGAAACGCCTGATGATAATGGGCCAGGATACTGAGTGTTTGTGTTCCGATTGACCCCGTGGAGCCAAGAACGGCGACTCGTTTCAAGGAAAGGTCCTCTTCAGCCTAGAGCTTGGACATCGCACCGCATGCGGTGCAGACATACTCGGGCTCGCCCCAGGAGTTCAGGCCCCGATAGACCATATTCTCACCACAGTGGCATTGCACGGTATCCTTGTTGGCAGCAATGCCTTTGGCATTTTCACATTGCGGGTTCATGCAGCGAGTACCGGTTTCCGTCTTGAGGATTCGGCCGTTACACAAAGTACATCTATCCATGGTGCAGTCCTCCATCAGCATTCGATTGAGCGTATCCCTTCTATTTTATCCAAGAGATACGCTATGCAACAGCGTCAGTTTTGTGTCCTGGACTGAGGCTGCTTTAAGCAGGAGGATTCTCTAAGGCTTGCACGTTGCTCACTTCTCCTGCCACACGTGTGCCATCGCCCATTAAAATGCGTGTTGATGGGGGGAGTTGGCGTCTGATTTGAGTATAGAGGGCGTTAATCGCTTTGATAGTTTTTGCATTTTGGTGCGTATCGGACCCGCTGAAGCCGGATTGTATCTTGCCATTGAAAGACACATCGACATAGTCCTTGAATGCACGAGCCACACGACTGTCCAAGAACGTTTCAACAACCGAGTCCAGTACATCGGGTACGAGCAGATCAATCCGGTGCGGGCTGACACGGCTATAAAACGCGAGCGCTGTGGGGGGCAGTAAGTCAGGCGTTTCAGTTAATGTTTGGCTCACCACATCTCGGCTTTCATCCACAATAGCTTTGGTAATGGTATGCACATACTTCTCGGCCGCAAAAAGATTGGTGGTATCTGGGCCACCGCCACGGCGTTGGAACTTTTGAAAGCCGGGTCGGGTCACATCGTATTTTGAATCCAGTCTGACCTGGAAGTGGGAACCAAAACGGAGTGAAGTCGGGGTCAGTGTCATCGTCTGTATCTTCCTATCGATTGTAATGTTCTAAATGAGTGGATCGGAGTGGTTGGGTCTTCTAATGAAGGCAGAAAATGATGACAAATTGCTTTTGGTAAGCAAAAAAAATTGATGGATAAAACGAAGCGAGCCGCTTACTTGCCACTCGCTTCGTTTCTCAAGAGTCATTGTATTTTATGAGCGACCTTGGAAAATACTCTCCGGGGTTTTCAAGTACACACGTCCCCGCAGTTTATAGTTTTCCAGATGTTCCCGAGCATAGCGTTCGGCATCTTCCCATTGGCGGGGTGACAACTTGTCTTTCAGGCTGTTCAAGTGACCTTTGGCCTCAGGAACACCTTCTGAAGCGGCCAGGAGCATCAGGCCAACATAGGGAACCTTGTGGTGGGGCAGGCGATCCATGAGGGCGCCCATAATGTCCTCACCCAATCGAAGGCGTTTCACAAATTGATAAAAACGTTTCGGACTCGACCGTTCATCCGGTTGATCTAGCATGAACCGAGCCAATTGGTACCGTGCTTCAGGAAAATCTGGCTCTTTGGCCAGTCCTTCCAACATGGCTTTGGCCTTTTCCAGATCACGCAGTTTCGGATTAATGGGGCCATGCGCAAATGCTTGGCCGGTTTCATACATAATGGCTTCTGACAGTCGGCGTTGATTCGGGGTGCTTTGCTGTTCTACCGTCGCCGTCGTGTCGTCACCGCCATAAAGGCGCAGATAAGGACGATCACCGCCAAAGCGTAAAGACGAAGGAGGAATGTGCATCAGGGGTTCCTTTATTTCAATCTTCGTGAATAGAGATGTTGTAATGAGATATAAAACAAGGCAAAGGTCACAATTGCGTCCGACTCACATTTCCTGTTGAAGCGCTATTATTGCCATTAGGACCGGCCTTTTATGGTGGGTCGAAATCATGTGGATATGGAAAACCAAAAAGAATCTTAGGATTCCTGATTTACTAGCAAAACTAAAAAAACAGTTGTGTTTATATTTATACAAGCAATGATGATGGTGCCAAACACCTAAATTATGGGCTTGCGGTTAGATGGAAGTTATAGGCTGTGTACGAATAAAGAGTCTGTCAGAAGGATGCATATAAACAGATCTGCACGCTGTTTAGAATTGCCCCTCGATGACAATAACGATTTCAACCCACGTGTATAATCCCACGGCATACGGTGATTGACCCATAGGTGCCAACACCCGTTGCCACAGGGACACATGCAACTGTAGACAATACCATTTTCTCTTCTTTCAAGAGAAAAACATTGTGTTGGCATGCAGTGGGATCACGCGCTCTGCAAATAAGAGAAAATGCAGGCGGGTCTTCACCTGCACGAAAAAGCAACTTAATTCAATGGGAAAGGAAAAACCAATGAGTTGATATGCAAGCGAATGACCCGAAAAACAAGGATAAAAGACGGTTATTAGGCGATATTCAGAGAATTATTCGGTAACACATAAGCTGGGAGGATTACTTAAGGTATGAAAGAATTTGAATTTTTATTACCCCTGTATATGGATTTAAGTGTCTCGGGTTCAAGTGCAGCCTCGGGTGCATCCAATGTTGAGGCCCCCAAACGCAAGAAGCCCGAAGAGTTGCAGCAAACAACGGATTCTGTGGCAGAGTTGCCGGAATCGGAAACGGATGATGCGTCAAAAGTATCAGAAAGTTCTGCCCAAATGCCGACAGGCGACTTTGACGATGCTATGGGCGATTTCGAAGAGGTCAGTTTAAAAGACTCAGCTGCACCCGAGGATGATACGACTGAAGTTAGTGATACCAGTGGTACGCCCGAGGATGATACCACGGAAGTCAGTGATACCAGTGGCACGCCAGAAGATGACACAACGGAAGTAAAAGACACCAGTGGCACTCCGGAAGATGATACCACCGAAGTGAAAGACACGGGCAAACCGCCTGCTAAGCCAGAAGAAAAGGACGATACGGCCCGAGCTGCCGAAAAAAAGGATAAACCTGCTACCAAGCCTGATGCAAAAGGTGGTAAGTTGGATCCCGAAAAATTACCAACGTTTAAAGATATGAAGGGGGCGCCTCCGGAAGCTCGTGATTTAACCGATCAGAAAATTGATGAAAACAACGTTGGCGATGCCGCTAAAATGGCAAAAGACAAGGGTGTCGGTTTTAAAGGCGATGCTAAGGAAGTGGTTGCAAGAGCTACAGAGATGGTAAAAGCCGGTATTAAGAAAAACGAACAGCTTTTAGCCGCTAAAGGTGGTGGGGCTGGTAAGGATACAGCCAAACCGTCTGGTGATAATGCAGGTGGTCTTGGCAAAGATGGCGCCTCTGCCAAAGATGGTGGCGGTGGAATCGGAAGTAATGCTGGCGGAGAACCCGTTCGTTTCCCTCGTGAATTCTGGGGTGCCGGGCCAGACGCGGAAAATATCAAATCCCAGTTGGAGCAACAAGTTGGACCGCTGGTTGATCAATGTAATAAACTGGCGGATCAGGTTGACGGGGGCCAAGGTGCTAAAGGTAATGATAAAAAACCTGAAAACAAAGAGAAAGCCGGTGGCGGTGAAGGTGCGCCTCCAACGAAAGAAGCCAAGGGTAAAGAAGGCACCGGTGGTAAAGAAACCAAGCCCGCAGCCAAAGAACCCAGTCCATTCGCTCGGCGGACGGATCTTAAGCCCGGTGAAAAACAGCCCTCTGTTGAAGACACGGCACGCCGCTTAAGAACGGAAGATCCCTCTGGTAAAAAACTCAATGAAGCTCTGGATGGTTTGAAAAAAGAAGATATTAATGGATTTAACCCCTTCAATAACGATTTGCCAAACCTCCAGCGATTATTACGGCAACGTTTACGAGATCTTCAAGCCAATCCCACGGCGGAAAACCAGAAATTAATTGAACAAACTCGACAGAACCTTCGAGAAATAGATAATCGAATGCGTTCGGTTGCCTAGTTGTTCAACAGTCAATGGAAATTATGAATGTGAAACAGGTTTTCAACCTAGCGTAACTGTCGTAAACACTTACGAGACAACCCCCGACGCAAGTCGGGGGCTTTTTTTAGCGTTCTTTAGACTCTTTTTGGAAAACTTAAAAGACCCTTAAACTCACATCAAATCTAGCACAAGGGACTTCAAGGATTGTTTTTATACATTTAGAAAGACCTGATATGAATAATGATACTAGGCTGTGTACGGTAAATTAACGAGTCAATTAAAACGAGCAGTGCTTTTAACACAATAGGAAGCACTCTGGTGTGTACCCGCTGACTGTCGCCAGGTACGGCTTATGGTGCTAGGCATTGCCCGGCGTATCGTCAACGAGTCTCAAGGGCTGAGACTGAATGATATTCTAGGCTGAGAGGAATGACTACTATGATGAAGACCACATTCGAGTTTTTAACCCCAGTGTATAAAGTAGGGCTGCCCATCCTGTCCCAATCGGGTGCGGCAGGGGCCACATTTAAAAAATTGTTGGAGGACACGCAAAAAAGTGCGCCACAGCAACAACCGGGTGCAGCGTCCCCGTTGGCGGGACCGTCTCAGGATACCCTGCAGAGTGACAACACAAACCAAGTAAATCCCAGCGATGACGATGCCGATTTATTTGAAGCCCAAGGACAAGGCCCACAGGGTGCTGAGGATCCGGGCGCAGCTGAGCCCGCAGGTGAAACCGAGGGTACCCAGGGGAACCCAAACCCAACTGGAACTCCTGGTGAGGGTGATAATACGGCCAAGGGGACAGAGGGACCCAATGGGGCACAACAAGAACAAGGCGACGCCCCCCGGAGCCTTCAAGATCTGGAGAAAGAGTACAAAGAGTTGGTCGATGGCTATGAAAGGCTTTCTCAGCAAGAGAAGGAAAGTCCCACGGGCAAGCGGTTAGAACAAGTTCTCCGGGACATCGAGAAAAAACTTGAGGAAAAGCGAAAGGAAAAAGCCACTGGTCAACCTGGAGGCAACAACCCCCAAAATCCGCAGAACCCGCAAAATGCTGAAAACGGTCAAAATCAGCAACGTCGACAGCTCCAAGCATCCTAGATTTATTTTCACCTAGCGTAACTGTCGTAAACACTTACGAGACACCCCCCGATACCCATCGGGGGCTTTTTTTATCTGCACTGGTTTCAATTCAAGACGTCCCTCTAAGGGATTGACCCTCATTATCCATGTGCTGAAAATGAACGTCAAACGCAGATCCTTAAGAGATTATTAGGATCGTCTTGAAACTAGCACAAACGAAATCTAAAACGATTTTATATTTATACAAACAAACGAGCCAATCACATCATCAAGGTGAACTGCTGCTCAAACGTAGGCTGGTGAACAAGACAAGTTTTATTAAATCAGCTGTTGATGCATGCCGTGCTACTTTGCCGTGAATGGCAAGATACTTCGGTGAATCTAGCTTCGTGAGGTCAATAGTTACGTAAGGAAATAACCGATGTCATAAGTCTTTATCGTGCGGTCGTGCGCAATCACGGTCCAGAGTGGGCTGTCGCGTGCGCTGTTGTGAGTCAAGTTATGTAAGTGTTTACGACAATACGCTGGGAGGAAAAACAAATGGTTGCATCAGGAATTACACGTCGACCGATACAGGGGCCCGGACAGGGCCAGCCAGTACAGGGTGCTGGAGCTAGTGGCAATTCTGGTATACAGGAAGGTACCCAGATAAATATGACTGGCAACACAGGTGTTAATGGTGAAAACACACCTGAAGCTGTCAACAACTTAGCCTCGGATGCAGAAGGCCCTGAAGATTTTGATTTTACTGGTTTAGAGGATGATAACTCTACGAATGGTGCTGGTAATGGACCCACAGCTGCTAATGGAGCCAGCGGACCTGCCGGAGCCTCTGGTGCTGCAGGCGCCAGTGGAGCTTCAGGTGCTGCCGGAGCTTCTGGAGCAAATGGTGCTCAACCTGCAAATGGTGCGGGTAATGGTCAACGTCCCACATTTAACGGAACCAACGGACCCGAGGGGGCCCAGGATTGGACCGGTGAAGAATTCAATGCCAATAACATCGAAGAAGCCGGACAAGCCGCAAATGACAAAGGGATTGGTGTTCAGGGCGATGTCCAAGCCCAGGTAGCGGCAGCCGAGAAATTCTGTCAGGAAGCCATTGCACATAACCAGCGCTTGCTGCAACAGCTTGGTGGCGGCGGTGAAGGTGGCGACTCTGCCGGAGGTGCAGGTGTTGAAGGACCTGCCGGTGGCGTCGGTGAAACACCAAGTGCCGGTGGTGGTGAAGGTACCGATGGTGGTGGCGGACTCGGAGGCAGTGCCGGCCAGCAGCCCGTAGATATTCCATCACAAGTCTGGAGTAAAACCGCTGATGGTCAAGACAACCAAGAAGGTATCCAGGCCCTGCAACAGGTCGTTCAACGCTACAAGCCCCAAAACGATCCGCTCGTTCAGCAGATCCGTCAGCGCCAAGGCGGCGGTGAAGCAGCTAATGGTGGTGAAGGTAACAACGGGGCTCCTGCCAACGGGGCGAATGGAACTCCCACCAATGGAGCCAATGGCGCTAATGAAGTAAATCCGGCCGGTGGCGAAGGCAACCAAGATAAACCATTAAATGAAATGTCTGCAGATGAAATTCGGGCACTGACGCCGGAACAGCTGCAAGCCAAGGAAGCTGAAATGGAAGAAGCCGGTACCGGTGCAACGCTTGATGAAGAGCAACAAGCTGCGGTTGAAGAAGTTCGATCCAGAGGCCAGCAGCCTACCGAAGAGGCTAACAATGGTGATAACCTGGTTCAGGGTAATTTCGACCAACAGCAGCCTCGTCGGGCCGTGAATGCATAGTCTGTTCTGATTCGTTTAATCCACTCTTTCAATATGTGAATGTAAGTTCGTAAGGAAGTAAACCAGTATTCAAGCGTGTTGAACGCAAACACATACAGCCAACCCCTCGAGGCAACTCGAGGGGTTTTGGTCTTTGTCGTAAAATGTGAAAACAAACCGATTCCCTCAACCTATGGGAGATTGTCCGCCATGAGCCTGTATCGCACCCTGGAATCCATGTTGCCTTGTGCCAAATGCGGCACCGAGCGCCACGTCACTGTTCAGTTCAATACCGGAGAAGACAACCTGGAGAGTTACCATCAGGGACAACTGGTCATGGGCGATCCCCTATTTTATCAGGGCGCATGCTTCCCGGCCCAGATGGAAGGGTACTGCGAAGCCTGTATTGGCTTACGGCGTCAGGAGGAGTACCGGGCCTTCTACCAGTGCTTAACGCAATTTGTGGCTGATGGGCGCTTAATGGTGCGTATGGGCAAACTGGTGCGCAAGTGGCTCAGCGCCGAGGAACTTCAACTCATCGGCAAAGCCCGGTTGGCCGATCTGCTGGCCAAGGGCAAACCTGTCCCTAACCCTTTTAGCGAACTCAAAGCCTTCGACCCCCTGTGGAACCGGGAGCCGTTAATCCAGGGTTCTCCCGAATATGTGGATTTTCTGGATACCATTACGCCGATGATGAACAACGCCATGGCCGATGCCGGCTGGCCGCCGTTGGCCCTGATTCGCCGGGACATCCAGGTTTGTGTCGATGACGCCAAAACCTTGCAGGTGGCTTATATCAGTTAATGCCGTAAACCCTATTTCTCGCTGAACCCGGATTCAATGGCCCACACAATGGCTTCCGAGCGGGTATTCACCCCAATTTTACTGTAAATGTTATACAAATGATTATGGACGGTTTTGGGGCTGACCATCAGGAGTTCGGCCAGTTGCTGGTTGGAGTACCCTCGGGTCAGGGCCGACAGGACTTCCTTTTCCCGATCCGTCAGCGCATCGAAGATATCTTCTTTGGCCGTAAATTTTGCCGAATTCAGCTTTTCGGACAAATCGGCAGACAGATCCAGGGTCTCACCGGCAATGACCCGATGAATGGAGCTAATCAGTTCTTCAATCTGAACATCTTTCAATAAAAAGCCCTTCACCCCCAGATCCAGGAATTTCTTCAACACCAGCGTGTCATCCTGATTCGTCAGCACAATAATCCGAGCCGCTGGCCATGCTGTCATAATGGCCCGGCTCGCCTCGTACCCGTTCACTTTGGGCAGGTTGATGTCCATCAGAATGACATCCGGCTTTAGCGCCAGTGCCTGCATAATGGCATCTTCCCCGTTGTCGGCTTCGCCACAGATCTCGATCTGTGAATCCGTGGCCAAGAGCTGCTTCAGTCCTTGACGCAAGATCGTGTGGTCATCAATCAGTAACACGCGAATGGCAGTTGTCTCTGTCATAGTCATTTGGCAATCGTAATCTCCATACAGGCTCCATGACTGGCATTGTTGGCCAGAGAAAAAGTACCGGCCAATTCCTTGATCCGCTCTTTTAACCCGACCACACCCAGGTGGCCGTTTTGAACCAGGGTCTCATCCGACGGCATCACGGTCCAGGGCAACCCAATGCCATCATCCTGAATCTGAAATAAAAATTGCTCGGAGGTTTCCTCAATC
Organism: Vampirovibrionaceae bacterium NZW_1234; assembly: GCA_041697335.1. Lineage (GTDB taxonomy): Bacteria > Cyanobacteriota > Vampirovibrionia > Vampirovibrionales > JAGQHJ01 > JBGUGD01. The sequence goes on from JBGUGD010000009.1 coordinate 114,099, forward strand.
ACCACATCAATGGTCTCGGCCTGACTGTGTTTAATACAGTTGCGAATTCCTTCCTGCAAGATCCGAAACAAGTGCAATAACTCTCGCTCATTGAATCGGGATTCAAACCGCACATGCCCGTCCGTATCGGCTAAAGGCCGGTAATCCAGCATAATCCCAACCTCCGGGGTTTGCTGCCGGATCTTTTCGATAAACTGCTCCAATGCGGGAATCAACCCCAGGGCGAACAAAGGCTCCGGTCTCAAGTCCCGACAAATCTGGCGTACCGTTTTCAGCGTCTCTCCCAGTTCCTGGCCGATGTTGCGAAGCTGCTCCTTCAGCTTATCCGACCCGCCGGAGTCGGCAATTTCCTTCTGGCACAACTGCAACTGAAAATTCAAAAACGTCAGCCGCTGGGCCAAATCATCATGAAGCTCTCGGGAAATGTTCAGCCGCTCCGACTCAATATGCTCCTCATAGGTCATCAGCAACCGGTTCATTTCCTTGTTGACCGTTCCCAGCTTCTGGTTCAACTTCTGCATGTTCGTTTTCGTGTCGATCATCCACGGAATCCACTCAAAGAACCCGTAGGCAATCAGGGAAATCCCGCCGGTATAACCCAAAATTTTCTTTAAAAACGCCTGCTCCCAACTCCGGCCAAAGGGAATGTCCCAGCTCTGTAACACGGCCACCACGGGCGGATCATCCAGAATATCCACCCAGCTGCCAATCATCAGAAAACCCAGGCCCCACACAATCTTGGTCCACCCCACCTGCTTCATTTCCGGATACTTGATCTGGCAAATAATGGCAAATACAAAAATGGCCGACACCACCAGCCCATGCACAATCTCCACCAAAATGGTTTCCATTTGCCAGACATTATCAAAATAAGCCAGCAACGCACCAAAGGCGATCAATAGAAAAAAGACCTTGAGATTCATCGGGTGTCCAATCCAATCTTAGAAAGGGAAATAAGGGTGCATCCTCATTATACGGGAAGCCGGATAGAAAAAACCGACCACTCTGTCAGAATGATCGGGGTTGTAAACGTTAAGGAGTTTTGGGGGTCAATTAGGTAAGGATTAAGGTAAGGAAACTTGATGAAGCTCTCGTGTGCTTCGATACTCCCTATTCAACCAAACCCACACCCCACTGCCATGAGGAATCTTTCCCCACTTCCCTAGGTATTCTTTCCTATCTTCTCGTATGTTTGATGTATTTGTGCACATTATCAATAATGGGGGCCTTGCCCCCAAACCCCCACCAAAGGGCCACCTGGCCCTCTGGACACCCAACCGGGATAGTTAGGGAGGGGGCCTTTTCTAAAATATGTGACCTGGAGGTTTAAATGCCCCCTCCCTAACTATCCCACACGGGGTTCCAAGGGGCCGTAAGGCCCTTTGGCAGGGGTTTGGGGACAGCGTCCCCATTATCGACAGGGCGCACGGATACGGCAAACACATGGAGAAGATAGGAAAGAATACCCAGGGAAGTGAGGAAGATTTACTCAGGAAAGGGTTGATTGGTTTTGGTTGAATGGGGACAGTTGGACATAGCTTTACGTTACACAGCGAAGGAGTATTCACCGATGATCACGTTGGACAATGTTTTAGCCGGGTTGACCCAAGGCTTGCAGGGCAATAATAAAGCTGGCGGTGGTCAGAGTGCAACCGCAAATCCGTTGGAAGGATTATTAAGTGGTGTTGTGTCGTCCTTGACCGGGCCGTCTGAGGATGTTGCCGAGATCGGGCCTCGCAAAGCCAAAGCGGCTAAATCCGAGAGCCAGCAACAGAGCGGTGGTTTGGTCAGCAATCTGCTGTCTCGGGGCAAGAGTTTGGCCATGACCGTTGCCGTTGGCCTGGGGTTGTATTATTTGGCAAAACGGTTCTTTTCGGGAAATAATGGCAATCAATAGGCCGGACTGGTTTTATTAGCAGTCTGCGACAAGATAGGAATTTGTAACGCTCATGTACGGTCCCAGCTTGCTTCCCTATGTACTTCATTCCCAAGGCCCATCCGTGGGTTGGCAGAATGTGGTGGATCGATCCGCCGAACAGTATTACAGCTGGGGTAACATTAAGACCCAGATGGCGTTGAATTCGGCGGCGCAGTCCATGTTTAGCGATCGGGACAACCCGATGGGGGCAGCCGGAAGTGCTCTGGTTACCTATGGGGCGTTAACGGCAGGCGAAAAGTTTTTCGGGCTGTATGGCCGGATGCTGAAGCGTTTTTCGGAGAATCATCCCGGCTTTGCCGAGTTTCGAAACACGCACCCCATTATCGGCAATATCCTGGCCTGGGGGCCCGGCGTGGGGCTTGGCGTTGCAGGCGGGGCTGCGGCCTTTGCCGTTGGCCGAAGCATTCTGGCCAATGGTATGAAAGCCGGTGTATTTAATGCGTTGAATGCGAATCCGCTGGTTCGCACATTAGTTTTAGGAGGCATTCTGGTCGGTGGCCTGGCCACCTCGTTCCTGGGAATTTTTGCTCGCAAGGGCATTGGGGAATTGTCCGATTCGGGGAAAGAGTATCGCGAGGCCCGCAAGGTCAATCCGACCATGGCGCCGGATCAACTTAAGCAGTTGGTCAAGGCGACTCGGAACCAACGTATTTTGAATCAACAGCTGCAAGCCCAGGAAGAAACCCGACGCTCCCAGCTGGATCCTTTTTACAAGGCCCGTCCGGTCCAGCGTCAAGATGAGGTGGTTAATCCAAGACTAAATCCGGCGCCGATGCAGACGATGTCCAATCAATGGCAATGGCAGCCTGCGGAGAGACCGGTATCTCGCCAGCTTCAGTGGGCATAGGGGTGATTATCCTGCTTCGGTGGGAATAAAAAATACAGTCTGTACGGGCAGGCATGAAAATCCTGTGACCGGTTTTTTTTAGGATATTCAAAAGTTTATCCTGAAAGGATTTCCTGTGGTACGCATTATGCTGTTCAGCAGGAACCAGGGGCCTCCGAGGCGTGTCGGCGTTGCTGCCGGTGGCGGTGTTGCCCCACGAAACGTGTTAAACCGGGTTGCGCTGCCGCATCCGGTCTCGCAACCTAGGGCTGAATCAGTACGCTTTGGCGGCGTCACGGGGACTCTGGCGGATCGTCACTGGATGTCTCCAAAAGCCTTTCAAAACCTGTTAAACATTGCCTCAACGCCCTACATTGGGCGGTTGCCTGACGCTTTGCGCCAGGCGGTCGAGGGCTCGCCCAAGCAGGTGTATCAGGCCCTGGATGAACTGGCACCGTTGTTGCGCAAGCTCCGAAATTGTGACACGGATGATTTGGCGTTTCGTATCGGCCCATCCAACGTCCCAGTGACCCTCCACCAGATTGGCTCGGGCAGCTATGGGATTGTCTATCGCCTGACGGTCAATCAGCAGTCGTTTGCCTTAAAGGTTTACCACCACACCACGGAAGTATCTACCCATGGCTCCTATGGCGAAAGTGCGACGGGACTCTATTTTTCTCAACAAAACCTGAAGGATGTGGCCCGGTTTCATTTCGGCAATCCCAAGGCCGGGTGGGGGGTCTTCGAGTTGATTACCTCCGGGATGTCGGTCGCCACGCGAAAAGGCCAATCCATTAAAGCGTTTCCGGTTGTTTTGGAAGACGATCGGGATGTGAATCGGATAAATGGCATCCGGGTCGACTATGGAGGTATTCTTAAAAGCAGTCAACGCCGAGAGAGGAAAAAACTCGGCGGGTATCCGCAGGCAACAGTCAATCCAGACAGCGGGATCCAGGCAAGTAATCCGTCAAGACTTTATAACCTCCCCCAGGACGAACGCTATGAAGCTTTCCTGAAGCTCATGCAGTCGAAGCAGCCTTTCGCCCTTCTTGATGCGGTTTCTCAGATTGACAATTTGCCGGAGCAATGGCGCTATGAAGCTTTTAATCAGGCGATGCATACCGGGGAACAATGGGTACAAGCCAAGGCGGCGTCAAAACTCTTCTGTCTGTCGCCTGAATTTAGGGTGGAAGCCTTTCGTCAAGCGATCCAAACCACCGACATCATGGTGCAGGCCAATGCTTTGTCGCAACTGAAGTGCCTCCCCACTGAATTTCGACAAGAAGCCTTCGAGTGGGGGATCAAAACCCACATCCCAGCATTGCAGTCTGTGGTTGCGTCTGAAATTTACAGTCTACCCGAAGAATTCATCAATACGGCCTTTCAACGGGCCATGCAAACCCGGGACCCATTGGTTCAAAGCAATGCTGCATTGGGGATATCTCAATTGCCCCCGGCCTTCCGGCACGATGCGTTTGAGCAGGCCATGCAAACCGAGGATCCGTCTCTTCAGGAGATCGCGGTTTCTCAACTATTCAGTCTTCCCAGTGAGGTTATTCCAACGATTTATCACCGCGTGATGCAGACCCAAAACCCCATGTTTCAGGCGAGTGCGGCGTCGCAGATCGGTGCGTATCCATGGACGTTCCGGCAAGACGCGTTTCAGCAGGCCATGAAAATTCAGGACCCGAGGGTGCAAGCCAGTGCCGCTTCTCAGATCTCCAGCCTGCCTCCCGAAGATCGGCAAGAAGCTTTTGAGCAGGCACTACAAACCAACAACCCGGATGTTCAGGCCAGTGCCGCAAGTCAAATCTATAGCTTCCCCAAGGCATTCAGGCCCAACGCAGTTCAGATGTATGCAGACGCCATGGCGCGTCATGGGGCGTTGCAGTGTGTGAAAGACCTGACCCTCATCACCGCTTCAGCCTGAAACCGTACCCGGCCTGCATTTAAAATGGCATGGCCTCACCCGGTTGATGAAGGTGCGACGTTCGGGCAAGGGTGGTAGGATGGGACCATGATGCTTCGACGCCGTATTTTAGCGCTTTTGATTCTCGTGCTTGGGTTGGCCGGGCAGGGGCATGTGGCCGCACAGAAATCGGATCAATCGGAGTTGGATCAAGCGGCCATGAAACAGGCCGTTTCCCACGAGGGATTGCGCGGGATGATCCACGGGGCCAATCCCGCCACCGGGGCCTATGTGCTGACCGTTCGTCATCCCCAGGATTTTTTTGACAGCATGGAGATTTCCCTGGTCCCCGCCTCGCCTGAAGTGCGACAAACCTTGGCCCGCTTGAAGCGGCATGACCAGGTTCGGGTGAAAGGCGCGTTTCTGAATAATCCCTCTCCCCAACCACACCTTCAGGTCGCGGAGGTAATCCTGGAAACCCCATGGCAACCTTCAACCATGGCTTCGCCCAGCCGGAAAACCCTTGAATCGAATATGCCTGCCACACTCCCGTCCTCTGGGGAACTAGTCGGCATCGTGCATGCCCTCCTGGAAGAGGGGCGGCTGTTGGTGGTCGAAGCCGGACAGCAGGTCTGGCCCGTGGTTGTGACTGATCCCGCATGGACACGTGATCTGTGGCGGGGGGATGGGATCCGGATGACCTACCGCACCCAGGGGTGGCCGCCTGAACCCACGCATTTAATGTTGGAAAATCGTGCCGAAACCCCGCTGGTGGTTTTTGAGCGTTTGCAGATGGTGCATCAGAAACCCCTAACCCTCACCGGGGCCTTGGTCTTGTTTCCTCAAAGCCCGATTATTAACCGCGATGTCTGGGCCATTGAACAAACAACACCGGAAGGGCTCACCCGGTATTTTACGTTGGTCAATTTTGATGACCCCGATGAGTTTTCAAAAATCGATGCCCGGCTTCGCCGATGGTGGGACGCCGAATCGGCCACGGCCGTTTCCGGCCGGAACAAATTCATCAACCCCAAACTCCTGATTCAGGCTTCCGGCGTGGCCAATATTGAATCGCCGAATCAGGCCAATCCCCAATTAACGGTTCGTGTTCAGCATCTTGTGAAAGTTCAAAAATAAAAATCACTCCGATAGAGTATCGGAGTGATTTTTTGTATTATCCTGAGAATCGATTACATCGATTTTAAAGCGGCCGCCAGTGCTCTAAAGGCATCACGTTGTGTAAACTGGCTGGTGCCACCCAATAATTCATCCGGCTTTTCAGACATTTTCCGTTTCATGAATTTCAGATTCGTCTTTTCAATTTGCGGAATGTCTAAGCTATCAATATTAACCTTGTCCAGAACAAAGCCAATGACTTCACCCAGAATTTGATTGACTTGTTCATCGGTTGTGGCGACATCAAGTTGAGACTTTAATGCTTCAAGTTTGCTTTGATCAACATTACTCAGCCCACCTTTTTTCAGAATTGCATCGAGGGCTTTTCCGGTAAAGCTTTTTGTCTGAGCTTGATTGGGGCCATCGCCGTTTTCTGCCAGGAATGTGGCCTGGTTTTTAATGTCATCTGCAAGTTTGTTTGCTTCAGTCTTATTTTGTTCTTTAATCTGGCCCGGTGTTTTCGGTTTTTCCAAGCGCTCGTTTAACAGCTTCATCAGGTTTTTAATTTGTTCTTCTTGCTTTTTCATCTGCTTGGTCATGGCTTCCAACAACTTGTTGGTATTACCGGTATTTAAAGCAATTTGCCCCAGAAGCATATCACCAATGCTGGGCATCCCGAAGTTGGGCATGCCGTTGGGAATTCCAAAGTTGGGGATTCCGCTGCCACCACCTGCGGTGGGAGTTCCGCCCAGAGGAATGGTGACCCCGGTTCCAGGGGTGTTGCCACCAAATGTCACCGATGAACTGCTAGTGCCATTGGCGTTAAAGTTAAAATTGAACGAAACTGTTGCAGCCGTATTAATACCGTTACTCATAATCCCAGCCTCCAATATGTCCTTACTTAAATATCAGCACATTGTGTTACCTTGTATAAATATAAAAACAAGGTTAAGAGACTTTTTGATAGTTATTTTTAAATAGTCACGATTTTTAAAATTGTATATCTGATAGACGACGTTCAGAATGCTTTTGAACGTAAAATACGGATCCAAGCGGGATTAAAAGCATGGGCATCAGAAGTGTCCTTCCACCGAAAAACCAGCACGCGATCACCCATTTCGGGAACCTGAGAAGAGAGAATTGATGCGATCCCGGGGCTTTAAAGGTGAGATTTTAGAATGATCCGCGCATCAACCGATGAATTTCCAACTTCTCCTTCCGGTGTTGCCATATAAGGGTTGATATCCAATTCCTGAATTTCCGGACAGTCCATTGCCAAACAGCTTAATCGGATCATGGCTTCTTCCAGCCTGTTTAAATCAACAGCCGGCTTTCCCCGGTACCCTTTTAATATTTGGTAGGCCTTGATACCCTCGATCATTTCTTGGGCATCTTGTCTGGTTAATGGGGCTAATCGAAATTGAACATCCTGATCAATCGTTGTATAGATGCCGCCTCGACCAATCATCAACAATTTACCAAAATCCGGATCGTCTTTGATACCCAGAATAATTTCTCTTCCTCTGGTCAGGTAGGCTTGAATCATAATCCCTTCACCGGGTTCGAAGTGTGTAACCCCATGGTGCGAAAGTTGTTCTCGCATGCTCAGAAACCTGCTTGTCAGTTCCGCGTCATTTCGGATGTCGACTTGAACCCCGCCGATGTCGGTTTTATGAGTAATCGTTTTTGAATTTAATTTTAAAGCAAGGGGGTAGTTCAAGACTTGAGCTGCTTCTAAGGCCTCCTCGAGGGTTGTTACAACTTTAAAGGGTGCGGATTCAATGCCGTAGAGACAGAGAACATCCAAGGACTCGGATGTCGTCAGCAGGATCCTTTCTTCTTGCTTGACCTGATGAAAAATACGCTGAACCCGCTCCGTACTCACGTCTTTCATCGCAATCGGCTGAGCCTTAGGCCTCATTTGCCAAAGTCGATGTTTTTCAAGTGCCCCTAATCCGGTAATGGCTTCTTCCATAGATGCATATAACGCTAAAGGGGAAAGCTTGGCAGTTTTAAGTTCCTGATGGATCTGTGCAATATCCGATTCATGGGTCGAGAGAACGACTAACAGGGGTTTCTCAGACTCATTCTGCACAGCGGCAATCGCATTTGTTATCTCATGAAGTTGCATGTTCAGCAGTGGGATAATGGGCACAATACAGGAATCGACCTGCGGGTCTTTCAGAATAGCCAGTAGCGCCTGTTTATAATTCTCCAGGGAATCCATGGGCATGGTTGCCGTGGTATCGACCGGGTTTTTCTTGGATGCCGTCCTCGGCAGTAATTTTTCAAGCTGCTGATATGTATCCTCGCTAAACTGTGCCAAGACTAACCCCTGGTTTTGATGAAATGCGGGCTCCAACCGATCGGATCCCATAACCGCATAGCCGCCCGCGTTGGAGAAAATAGCCACTCGATTTCCCGCGGAAGGTTTTGCATTTTCAAAGGCCTGAGCGGCGGCAAAGAGATCCGTTATCGTTCCAAACCGTTGTATGCCCGTTTGCGCACAGAGGGCATTAACGGCATCATCATTTCCAGCCAGAGAACCCGTGTGGGACTTTGCAGCCTGAGCACCGATACTGGATTTTCCCGCTTTAATTAATAAGACAGGTTTTTCTTTTGTGACCTCTGCGGCAGTATCTTTTATTTCGGCCAGGGAACGCCCCGATTCCATATAACCGGCAATATAAGCAACCTGAGGATCATGGTGCCAGAACTGAAGAAGTTGTTTCGGTCTCAAGTGCAATTCATTTCCCAGGGAAACGAACTGTGTTAAGCCTAAGCCCATTCGCTTGGCCTTATCAATAATATCAATGCCAACGGCTCCGGATTGTGAAAAGACGGCTCCTTTACCGATAGGTGGAGCTTGTTTTGCAAATGTCGCATTGAGCCGGATTGTTGGATCCGTATCGGCAATTCCCAGGCAATTTGGACCCACCAGGACCATATCGTATTTTTCAACGGTTTGCGTTACCTGTTCGGCCAGTGTGTTGCCTTGCTCTCCCAGTTCCTTGAAACCCGCAGAGATCACCACAACGGATGGGAGATGCTTTTGTCCCAGGATGTCCAGGATGTGCGGAACCGTTTTACTGGGTGTCATGATCAAGGCCAAATCCACGTCGCTATCGGGTAGTTCCTCTGGCGTTGCGAGATAGGTTAACGGTTTTTTTGTGCCGTTACTGTGGTAGATGACCTCTTGGCCAGCGTATTTCGGGTTCACAGGATAAATTTTACCCGTGTACCCGCTCGAAACAATATTTGAAAGCAGGGCCTTCCCGACAGACCCTTCTGATTCAGAAGCCCCAATCACGGCGATTGAGGCAGGCTTTAAAAGATGTTGTAATTTCTCAATCGTTTCCATAAACACCCACTGCTTCTGTCACGCGACGCAAAATTGAAGAGCAGTATACCGCAATCCATCGATCAAGAACCTCTCCTATCGTTTTAGCCATCCTCTAGTATGGTCTAGCCCTGATTGCGATCAAAAAGCGTTGTTTAAGCAAACCAGGCGGCTTGTAATCGGACCCGGCGGTAATCTGATGATACGCTAAAAACCACCTGAAGCGAACTCCATATGGATTTTGCTAAAAGTGGAAATTGAAAAATCGCCCTGGAGATATCCAGGGCGATTTTAGAACGATTTACCTGAGAATTAACTACATTGCTTTTAAAGCGGCAGCCAGTGCTCTGAAGGCATCGCCCTGGGTCGAGCCGGCAGTCCCACCTAAAAGTTCATTGGGTTTCTCAGACATTTTACGCTTCATATATCTCAGATTGGTTTTCTCAATGGCAGGAATGTCCAAAGAGTTAATATCTACTTTATCCAAGACAAATCCGATAACTTGGCCCAAGATATCATTGATTTGTGCATCGCTGGTAGCAACTTCCAATTGGGATTTCAAAGCTTCCAACTTGCTCTTGTCGGCATTGCTGAGTCCGCCTTTTTTCAGGATGGCGTCAAGTGCTTTGCCGGTCAAGCCTTTTGTTTGTTCAGTCGTTGGGCTGTCACCGTCTTTGGTCAAGAAGGAAGCCTGATTGCCAAGGTCTTCGGCTAAACGATTTCCTTCGGCTCTGTTATCGGCACGAATTTGATCCGGAGTTCTGGGAGCCGGAATACGCTCGCTCAGTAACCGGGTCAGATTTTCAATCTGAGTTTGTTGGGTTCTCAGTTGATTTTGCAACGTCGTCAACTGGGTGTTGGTGTTGTTGGTATTGGTTGCAATTTGGCCCAACAGCCCCAACTGTGCCAGGTTGCCGTTATTCTGGTTGGTCAGCAATTGCTGAAGAATCGGCGATAAATCCGGGCTCGTGGTGGGCACGGTGACAGGAAGTCCTGCCATCATCGGCGGGAATGTGGGAATTCCCGTCGGAGCGCCACCAAAGGTAATGCCTGGAGTTCCGCTGCCACCAATGGTGAACCCAGGGGCTCCACCCACGGTTGGCGTGAACGGAATCGTTACACTGCCGGTAGGACCACCGTAGGTCATCGACCCGGTTGCACCGGTAGGTCCGTAGTTAAACGTAACAGAAAAAGATGCGTTCATAATGCCCAGCCTCCAAATGTGTCCTTAATCATCAACCCATACTATTGAGGGAGTGTATTGATATAAAAACAACCCTCTGAATTTTTTTGATGAATTATTATTATTTTGTTAATATTTTATTAACAAATGATTAAAGAGAATTGCCAAAAGTCCTCGCTATCATTGATGTTTCCGCAAATTTCACATGGCTCCGTAACGGATCAGTTGGCCCCAAACCGAGGGTGTCCTGACATGCCATGAATCTCCTAAAAACAACCAGGATGCACCTTTCCTGGAGATGAGAGGGTTTTATGTTGTCGAAGAAAAAGACATAGCCTTCATGGGCACCCGATTTATAAAAGCCGGGACAGGCAAAATCAAATTGGTCACAGCGTTTAGGTTTAATTTGACGGCATTTTGGGTATAAGAGGTCTGTAAAACCTTTTAGAAAAACAAGAAACGAGTGACACAGACGAGATAGAAATGAGTAAAAACGAGTAAAAATTCAGATCTGATTTTTGCTCACTCAGCTCCCCCCAATGCGGAAAAACGCAACAGTAGACCCTTTCAGGCTGAATCCCAAAACATGGAAACCTGAAACAAACCCCCGTCTGTGGAGCAAAAATGAGTAGAAACGAGTCAATTCGACCTAAAACCCCAATCATCATAGAGTAGAAATGAGTAGAAAAGAGTAGAAACGAGTTAAAAATCCAAATATGAGAGTGACGCATCTCACGAAACCCTCCCCCCCCTTACAAATAGATAGAACCCGGCAGATACCAGGTTCCTCGAATGGGCTCGTGTGATTGAGCCGCTTATTATAGGTGGGCAAAGAAACTCTTGGGAGGGATGTATTCTTCAGCCCTGGCCCGGTCTGGTAAATCAAGATGCTCTCGACCGGGTGCTCCTCTCTCCTTCACTCTTCCATAAGTCTAAGGTTGCTTTTGAGCCATGCCTTTGCGGACACCATTGGCCAGTTCGGGGCGACCGTCTTTTTCCATCAACTCCGCCACGGAGCGCAGGAAGTCCAGAACCTGGTCGTTATTGGCGGGTAACCCGGCCTTGGGTTGGGCCACCGGCTGGCGCACCGGCGGGGTTCTATCCACCGTTCGTGATTGGCCGGATGCACTGGCTCTGGGGAGGGGTCGCTGAGGAGCGGCAGATTCTGCCGTTCCTTTAGCAGGAGCCTGCGGTCTTGGCGGACGGCTGGCCATGCTGTTGGCGGCGGGGGATTTTGCCGGACCTTTTTGATAGCGCTTCATGTTGTGGGTGCTTTCAACCGCCTGGCGCAAGTTAATGGACTGCTTGAGTTCCAAATCGATTTCCTGGCTGTCGCGACGCCGAGGTTCACTCACGGCGGGCAACGCTTGTTGGGCATATTGATGAATCGCCTGGGCACGGTTCACCAGGGGACGACTGGGTTGAACCGGTTCGAGTTCCGGATGATGGAAACCGCTTAACCCGACCGGGCGCTCGGTTTGTCTGGAAGTGTGCTGGATGCCAGCCTCGCTCATAAGATTCGGACGGCGCCGACGCCCTTGCGGACGCTTGCGCTTGGGACCAAAGAACGTATTGAGCACTGATGTGCCGGCAGCCCGATGGGGCCCGTCACTGGTCCGCAGTTTGTACCGGATAAAGAGTCCGAGGCTGAGAATCAGGGTGGAAAGACCCAGTATTCTAAACCACAGACCTTTCCCGGCCAACGCAGGTCCAACAAGCCGACTGAGGTTGTTTAAAATATCGAGTCCACTACCCAAGGTTTCTTCCAGGGGGGAGTCTTCCGTGTTGGTTGTATCTTGTTCCGAGTAATCCAGCTTGCCCATGGGGGTCCGATCACCCAAATCTTGTATAGAGGCCATTGACGTGTTACCGGCATCCGGATCGGCACTGTCTAACACAGTGTCTGGGGATTCAGTGGGGGCAGATTCTGTTGCAGAAACGTCCGATGTGCTTTCGGATACCGTTGGTGCAGGTGCTTCTGTTGCCAGGGCTGTCATGGCAATGCCTTGAGCATCAGGCGACTTGACACTGGCTTGTGCCGCTTTGGGCGTGACGGATTGGGTCACTGGTGCGGTATCCGATTCGGAGGAAAACACGGGATCGATCTTTTGCACGGTCGGGAGTGGGGTTTTCCCCGAAGCAATGATCGGGTTGCCTAAGCCCTCGCCCCGAATGACCATACGAAGCCGATTGCTGGACACAGGCTTCAGAATAACCTGTTCGATATTTTCGGCATTGGCAAAATCGGTGGGGATGCTGCGAGTCGGGTCTACGGAACTAATGTCGATGACAATCTTGTCGGCGGACTGGGACACAATCTGGTAGGGTAGCCGGGTATCCGACTTGAGCGTGACCTTGGTTTCCAAACCGCTGGAGTCTAACACAATGCCTTGCAACCCTGTCATGGCAGCCCATCCCGTAACGCTGATACACGACAGAACAATCCCCAGGGTGGAAGCGCACAGCTGTTTCGTTGTGAAACGCATCAAATTTGACATTAGTCCACCTGCGCCTTTCTCTCTCGACTCTTTCTTTGACTTCGACACGAATGGCTCGCTCGATTTCATCACACCTATATTCTTAGGCTAATGTATGGCGAGGAAGGCTTCATCGGTTGTTTAATGGAGTCGCCTCAATCTCCCCTCTCCGGAGGGGGAGTCGCGTGGATCATGGAAACCTGCCGAAGTGGTCTGAAAACCCTTCTGTAATGTCTGTTTTTGGTTTTCCAGGATTCCCGGGTCTCCGGCAAAAAGAGGAGTCCTGACGCTCGGGCTTCGGGACAGAATATCCTGTATAACCTGTATACAGAGTCCTAGGTGTAAATCGTAAAGGTCGGCGCCACATGATTGGCCAGGTCATGATTGACCGTCTCAATGCGCCGTTTCGAGAGTTCCGGGTTGGCCGGATCGTCGAGGGTCTTTTTTAACGCACGGTATTCCAGCGCCAACGGACCCGTCACGGTGTAATGGTAACGCCCGGAATCACCCACCAATGCAGCGTCAAAAACTTCAGCCGGAATGCCGTTGCCTTCCAGGTTTTTGGCAAAGGCATCCGCAAGCTTGGGTTGCGCCTTTTTATCTGGTAAAAAGCAATACAAGGACCCGGTATTGAACCCGACGCGCTGAGCGCCCAGAGAACCAAATGAAAGCATCCGTACACATCTCCTAATCCCACGAACCCAACGTCTAAGGTTTGCATTAAAACCATTCACGGCCGATTGATGCTAGCGACGTGTTGTTGGAGAAATTATCCTCCGTTCCGATATGCCGAAACCGCCGCCATGCAGATGGCACGGCGGCGGTTTCGCTCAAATAGGTGAAGGTGGTCGGCTAGAGGCTTGCGCCACAAGCACCACAATGTTTGAATTGGGCAGGCAGGAAGGCCGTTCCGCAGCTTTGGCAGGACTGCACATTGGGCCCCCATAGAAACTCCGTGGATTCACCCGTTTCATGACGACGCCGCAGGGCGTCGTAGTCGATGGGGCGTTTTTCCACAAAGGCACGGGTGCCTTCAAAGGTTTCGTATGAGGTGTTGTGCAGGGTCAGCCAGTCCCGGGCATGGTTCACGGTAAGGCCCCAGGAGAGATCCCGCCAGAAGTTGGTCTGTTGCTTGGTATAGCGCAGGCACTCCGGCAATTTGTCCAGGAGCTTTTGCGCCATGGCTTCCACGGCGGTGTCCAACTCGGCGCGGGGAACCACCTGATTGATCAAGCCCCATTCCAGGGCTTTTTGGGCCGGGATTTCTTCACACAGCCACAGGATTTCACGGGCCCGCCGATCGCCCACGATGATGGGCAGCCATTGGGTTGCACCTGCGGCAGGAACACTGCCCCGGGCTGTGCCCACTTGGCGAATGTAGATATCATCCGCCGCAACGGCCAAATCGCAAGCCATGTTCAGTTCATTACCACCGCCTACGACCATGCCGTTGAGGCGAGCAATGGAGGGCTTGCCCAGGACCCGCAGTTTGTCGTGCAGATCGATAAAGGCTCCCATCCACTTCCAGTAATCATGGGGACGATTCAGGAAGTACTGCTTTTGCTCTTTCAGATCCGCGCCAGTACAAAAGGCCTTGTCGCCCGCACCGGTCAGGATCAGCACGCCCACCTGATCGTCAAAAGAGACGTCTTCCAGGGCCTGGGTGATCTCTTTGAAGGTTTGAAAGTCAAAGGCATTGTACCGATCTGGCCGGTTAATGGTGATCTTGGCCCGGCCGTTGTACTTTTCATAGATAATGCGGGTAAAGCCAAAGCTCTTGGGATCTTTGCCCTGTAACTCGGCTTTGACCTCGACGTGGGTAGTCGTGGTCATGGGCTATACCTCGGCGGTTGCTTTGTGAGCCGTTTCTTTTGCGTTGGCCGGTTCGGAGATCATCAGGTGGACCAGGTTCCCGGCAAAGCCCATCAGATCTTTGGCAGCGGCCATGCCCTCGGGGGATTTCATGGCAGCATCAAGGGCGGCTTTGGATTCAAAGGTCATCACGGCCAGCAGATGGTAATCGGTTTTGCCCATGGGGGAGCCGACAATCTGGTGGTACTGTGCGCTGACCAGCCCCGGCATTTTCTCCGAGAGCGGGACATGGGTTTGAAAGTAATGCTCGTCGAACGCTTGGGTGTCATCCGGTTTTTTATAAAGAGCCAATAAGGTTGCGGTCATAGGAAACCCCTTTCTATCCGGTACTATCTGGATGTTGACTATGATATGGTAGTCCGATTTTGCCACGAAGGCATGGCACACACAACCTGTCGGAATAACCCATTTTGTCTGTCCTTTCATGAAGAGGCGTGGGGCATTGAACCATTGAGAGAGGGTCCGATGAACACCGATGGATCCAAGCATGAGCATGGTGGGCATTTACATGACGGCCCATGGGAAAACGAGGGACGGTGAATGGCGCTGACAAATGTAGTGGCAAAAAAATTTCAATGTGGCGGGTTTTTGCCATATTGATGACAAATTTCTTTGTTACGGTCATGGGCAGAAAGCGAACAAGCCCCTCTGAAATAGGAAACGATGATGACACTGACCCAACGACAGCATAAACACCAGCAACTGCAGATTTTGCCTGTAGTTCAGCAGGGTCAGCAGATTTCTATTCAGCAGCAGCAATCTTTTTTTCTATCACATATTCCCTTTAAATCCTCATTATTTGTTCTTCTGGGCCAATTGTATTGGCCCTTTTTTATGGTTTCCGGGGGTGCAAGCCTGGCCGGAAACCATAAAAAAGGGAGTGGCATGGTGGAGTCTGCCGCATGATAAACGCCCTTTCGCCAATGATGCGTGAAATCATTGGGAAGAATATTGCCGCCTCCGGCTTAAAGTCCATTGGCGGGCTGCTTCGGGTCAAAGTCGATATTCCTGAGAATAAGCCCGAGCTGCGCTGGAAGTCCTTATGCCGTGAAATGAGTGTGCTTGGCATGACATTCGCTGCCGGGATGGTGCTGGACTTTGCCTTTTCCTCTCGGACGATTCCGGCTATGATTCGCCGCAACGGCATTATCAAATTTGCCCCACAGGCTGCTGCCATCTTTCTGGCCGAAATGGCCAGCCGAAAGCTGACCAACTACAACGAGGCAGTACAGAATGCGTTCGGGGAAAAACCCAAAACGTCCGAGCTTCCAAAGACGGATGATGACGGCGACACCTTCGAGAAGCATGATGATGCGATGAAGAACCGTCATATTCGCTTCAAGCCTTTTAGTAATCAACTTTTCCGTAATCACTCCAAAGATCAAGACCCACCAGCTGTTGTTTTTCAATCCGGTTCCCAATACCCCATGTATTGGGCACGACAAAGTCAATTTGGGCCTACGGCTCGTTTTTATTGATTCACATTGAACACACAACCCGGGGAGTAACCGATGACCGCACAAATCCTTATCGTCGATGACGAAATCGATCTGGTCCGTCTGGTCCGCTATAATCTGGAGAAAGAGGGCTTCCAAGTACTGACCGCCTACGATGGCAAGACAACCTTTGCTCAAATCCGTGAGCACGAGCCGGATCTGCTGATCTTGGATCTGATGTTGCCGGATATGTCCGGCATCAAGATTTGCAATCAAATCAAAGACGATCCCCAGGCCAAGCACATTCCCATCATTATGTTGACGGCCCGCTCGTCCGAGCAGGATCGGGTTTCCGGGTTTGAGGCCGGTGCCGATGATTATGTGGTTAAACCCTTCAGCCCAAAAGAGCTGGTTCTCAGGGTCAAGGCGATGCTGAGCCGGACCCGGGTGCAACGTTCCGTCGCCCCGGCCAAAATTCACCTGGGTGACATTGTAATTTATCCGAAATCCCATTGTGTTGAGACGCTGAGCGGCCAATTGCTGCCGTTGTCCTCGTTGGAGTTCAAGATCCTGCTGTCTTTGGCCCAGAATCCCAACATGGTGAAAAGCCGGGAACAGCTCATTGCCGATGTCTGGGAGCAGGAAGGCGAGAACATCAGTGATCGTACGGTGGACACCCACATTAAGCGCTTACGCCAAAAACTGGGTGCCTCTCGTGATATTATTGAAACCATTCGCGGGGTCGGCTATCGCGTGATTGCCACCAAAACCCCGGCGTTGCGCTAACGTTTCCTTTCTCAACCCGAGGTCGTTTTCCATGGATCAGGTTCTGGCACCGGAGTCCGCACGTAAGACTCCCAAACCCCTTTCTTCTGAAGATTCCGATGAGTTACTGCATCAACTGAAAGAAGCGGTTCCCATTGATCGCTACAAGTTGTTCCGCATCATCCAGGCCATGGCCGATGGGGTTCTGGTGTTTAACGTGCATGGGCAGGTGCAACTGTGTAACATTGCCTTTCAGGAGATTTTCGGGTGCTCTCAGGAGTCCATTGCCGGGCAGTCCTTGGATCGGCTCTTTCGCTCCATCGCCCCGGAGCTAACCGATATGCTGACCCCCCTGGTTGAATCCGGAAACCCGTATTCCCAGGAGTTTACGCTCTATAATAATCCGCCTCGAGTCTTTAAGCTGGACACGATTCCCATTGTGGAAAATGGGGTGATCACCGAGGGGATTGCCGTATTTCACGACATTACCGAGGTGAAGAAGACCGAGAAGATGCGTCGGGACTTTGTGGCCAACGTATCTCACGAACTTCGGACCCCGTTGAGCGCCATTAACGGCTACGCCGAAACCTTGTTGGAAGGGGCCTTGGAAGATGAAACCGTGGCCCGGGATTTTATCCAGATCATCTTCAATCACTCCGAGCGCCTGTCTCAGCTGGTTCGGGATTTGCTGGATCTGTCCAAGCTCGAAGCCTCCGAATGCCCCTTTGAGCTGTCGCCCACCAGTGTGGTGGCCATTATCGAGAAGGTCATTCAACTCAGCAAAAAGCATCTTAGTGAGAAAAACATTCTGTTATTTTTTCAACCCCCCAAAGCCTTTCCCTCGGTTTTGGCCCACGCCAGTACCATTGAGCAGGTGGTGACCAACTTGTTGGACAATGCCATCAAATATACCCCGGAAGGCGGCTCGATTCATATTCGCTTGACGACTCTGGATGACGGCATGATTCAGGTCGATGTGGAAGATACGGGGATTGGGATTGAGCCCAAGCATATTCCAAGACTGTTTGAGCGATTTTACCGGGTGGACAAGGCTCGCTCACGAGAGATGGGTGGTACAGGGCTGGGCTTATCCATTGTGAAGCACATTATTCAGTCCCATGGGGGCGAAGTCTGGGTCAACAGTATTCCAGGCGAAGGCTCCACCTTCAGCTTCACGCTTCGTGCCATGGCAGGCGAAACGGTTTAATCGGGTGTTGCCGTTATGTCAGTCGGGTCAATAAGGTCTTTGGCGCGTTCAAAAATCTGGTCCAGCATGGCTTCGGTCAGCTTGCCGGTAAAGGTATTCTGCTGGCTGGGATGATAGGAGCCGATCAGCGTCAGTGAGTCCGAAAGCGAGACTTCGACCCCATGACCAAAACGGGGTTTGGGGGTGATCTTCGGATACCCCAGGGTTGACGAGCCCAGAACGTGGAGTACATGAAAAAAGGCGATGCTTCCCAAAGCCACAATCACCCGAAGCTGAGGCGCCATGTGGCGCAATTCGGCCTCCAGATAGGGTGTACAGGCTTCGATTTCCTCTTTGAGGAGTTTGTTCAGAGGGGGGGCACAATGGGCCACGGCACTGATGTAGGCATTGATGAGGGTGAGCCCGTCATCTTTATGGATGGTGATGGGTTGATTGGTAAATCCGGCGCGATACATGGCCCGAAAAAGCCAGTCTCCGCTTCGATCACCGGTAAATAGCCGGCCGGTCCGGTTGGCCCCATGGGCTGCCGGAGCCAAGCCGACGATGAGGAGCCGGGCCTCCGGATCGCCCAGGCTCGGGAGAGGTTTGCCCCAATAGGTTTCGTCCTGATGGCGTTTGACCTTTTCGCGAGCCACTTGGGTACACCAGGCAATCAGTCTCGGGCATCGCTGGCAGTCAACAATCCGTTGGTTGATGTCGGTTAAAGCATGGTTTTGTGTCATCTGGAAAAGCTTTCAATACGTTTTAGCGACATGAAGACAGATAGTGTCTGTCATCTCGATAGACATCGTAACATTTTTGACGCACAGCGGGCAAAATTGGCAATCCTGCCAAGTCTCCATACTTATCTTTAGCAGACCCTGGGGGGTCTACCGTTATTGTGTTTTTGTTTCAGATAATTAGGAGGGTTGGTTCCTGATGCATGCCATTCGATTCGGAAAATTGGAGTTACTTCCAGCGATGTACCCGGCAACCAAGGAGAATAGCTCTGATATATTGGTCATCCCAAGGCATACCTTGGCCCCGTCTCAGCATTTGGCAAGGCTGGCCCGAGTAGACGGATTGCATCAGCAAGTGGCGATTCAGCTCAATGCCATGGACGCCTTGATTCTCTCAAAGAAGGAGGGGAGCGAAGGGGACATGACACAGTTGATTTCCTATGGCACGTCTCCAAAGCTGGATACCTGGGAAAAACGCCATGAGGCCGCAACACGAATTTGGGATCTGGGAAACCACATTCGACAGCTGGTCATAAAGGCCCTGGTTCAGCACCCCAACGATCCGGACCCGACACCCAACCATGTGGAGCCGGACCTGGGCCAGGCCCGGTATTTGATGCGCAATTATAATTACCTGCTTCATGGTTCGTCTGATTCTCTTTCGGAGCAGTCCATTCATGGAAAACTCCAAAAGCTGGGTGTCCCCCAGGAACCATTAGAGCAAATACGCCAGACGTCATTCAAGCTGAGTCAAACGTTGGAAGAGCTATTTGCCTAGGTCATCACGCCTGGGATTCTGTGGCTGGGGTCAGCCATCAGATGGGCTAAATCGGGCTGTGATGTGACATGTTGAACACGCTTATAATAGAGAGAGATAGCTTCGATCTGCTGCATGGAGGTTTGAGTTGGCCAAAAAACTAATCGGTCTGATCCTGGTTATCTTTGGCTGTTTCGGGACAGTACAGGCAAATGAGGCGTTGTTCGTTCCCGATATGTTGGATGATTTGGTGCCCGTGATGCTTCAATACGCAACAGAAGCAGGCGAAAACGCTGAGGAAAGTCCAACTCCAACTGAGGCTGAAGAAAAACTCATGCAGGAGCAGGAGTACGAGGAAAACACCGCCGATGAGAGCAGTATTGCCCCGCACATTCCAGAGCCCATGGTGTTTGATTTGATTCGACCGCTAGGAGCCAAGAAAGGGGAGTTTGAAATCAATACCTTGGGTTTGTGGCCTTTGAGGAGGCGTAATCTCGATTTGGAGTGGGCCCCCGAGGTGGAGTATGCCTTTCGGGATGGTCATGCAATCGAGTTGGAAGTCCCGTTTCGAGATCATGGTTTGAACAGCTTTAAGTTCGCTTACCAGGCGACACTGCCCAAACAGAAAAACCGCCCTTATATACATGGCATTCAGGCCATTGCCCGTCATGACTTTTCACCCCGTCGAACGGCGATGGAGTCTACGTATTTGTTCGGTTACGCGTTGAACAACCGATTCAGTGTGATGACCATCACGGGCGCCCGCGCCAATGTTCACAGTCGGGGAACGAATATGGACCTGCTGGTCAATCCCAGCCTGTTTTATCATGTGAATAAGCGAATTACCCTGGGTATGGAGAATAACCTGCGTCTGCGAAATACTCGGGATTATGACCTGAATCTGATTCCTCAAATGTTTATTGAGTTTGGCAGATATGCCAGTCTTCAGGTTGGCGCAGGCGTGACGCGCCCGCAAACCGGTACGTATCGGCCGTTGCTGGCAATGCGGATCATTATGGCATTTCGATAGATCGATTCATCCAGATTGCCTAATAGTTTAGCTTGATGGCCGAGAATGTTTTCTATTTACTACAGGAAGAAGGTATTGTTCGGCATAGCTGAACTCGCTGTCCGATCTTAAGACGCGCCGAGAGGGGGGGACATCGGGATGGGACGAATCATCTTTTCCGGATTTCAAATGGGGTATGTTCGCTATCGACGGGCAGAGGAGTTAGCGTCTCTGAATCCGCCACTGCGAAAAAAAGGGGAAAGCGTGCTCCCCGTACCGGTGGCGGTCGCTATGGCCCAAGGGAGCTATGGCAATGTGGCCAGGGTCAGTGGCTTGCATGCGAAAGTCGCCAATGTCGTGGACACCTTCTATCGCTGGGTGGGACGTCCGTGGGATGGCGACCCCAAGACATTGACGAATCAATTGAAAACACAATGGGTTAAGCCCGATGTGATTGACGCACTGTGGAAGACCTGCTACGACCTGAGGGTTGCCACTTATCAGGCTTTGGCCAGTCGACCCGGTGACGGGGAGTTGCCGATGGCTCGGCTAAGCGTAAAATCACTGCTTCCCGCAAGAAAGAACAACGATGCGATACAGTTGGAGACGCTACAAGCCCTGAATCAGAACCTGGATGCCATGCGTCAGGAAAAACGGCAGGGCCGGAAAAGATTGTCTCTGCTCCAGGCCTTGGACCGGCTTGGCGTATCTCAACATCACCGACACGAAGTCAGTCGGACTCTGAATTGTTTTAGCAAGGCAGTGTCTCAGGTGATTCAAGCATTGGACCGATCTTGAACCATTTCAAGAGGTCGCTGATGCGCTGCTGAGCTTAAGAAGGAACCTCAGCGGTATCAGGAGCTTCGGCGTTTTCTGCTGTGGGTAACTCTCGGGAGTATTTGCACTCTTTGCTGGAGCAGGCTTCAAAGTTGCCTTTTTTCAGGTTCTTCTCAACCAGGAGGCTGTTACAATCCGGGCAAAGCTGGCCTGTCGGTTTGTTCCAGACAGCAAAGTTACAGTCGGGATAGCCTGGGCAGCCATAAAAGATCTTGCCGTAACGGGATTTCCGCTGAACCAGTTCCTGTGTCTTGCACTGGGGGCAGGTGACGCCGGTTTTGACGACAATTTTGCGGGTGGCTTTACAGTCTTCATTGGGACAAGCCAGGTACTCCCCGAAACGCCCATACTTGAAGTTCATGATGGTGCCGCAGGCCTCACATTTTTCTTCCGAGGGGCGTTCTTCCGGTGCTACTTTTTGATCTTTGGTCAGGGGCTTGGTAGTTTTGCATTCGGGGTAACCGGTGCAGCCCAGGAACTGGGAGCCCCAGCGGCTGGTTTTTAACTGCATCGGCAGGCCGCAACTGGAACAATTCTCACCTTCAAACAGAATGGTGACCTTGTCCATCTCTTTTTCCGCTTTTTCCAGTTCTTCTTTAAAGGGAAAGAAAAACTCACCCACCACGTTTTGCCACTGTTCACCGGTTTCCTCAATCAAGTCGAGACGGCTTTCCAGATCCGAGGTGAACTGAAGATCCACGACATTGGCAAAGTGATCGACCAGGAGCTTGTTGACGGCCTTGCCCAATTCCGTGGGCACCAGAACCTTTTCCTGTTTCAACACGTAGTTGCGGTCCTGAATGGTGCTGATGGTCGGGGCATAGGTAGAGGGACGACCGATCCCCAGTTCTTCAAGGGTTTTAACCAGGCTGGCTTCGGTAAACCGGGGCGGCGGTTCGGTAAAGTGCTGCTTGGGCTCCACTTTCTTGAGGAGCATGGCGTCGCCTTTTTCCAATTCGGGCAAGGCATTGCCTTCTTCTTCGGCCTCGTCCTCTTCAGAGCGGTAAATGGCCATATAGCCCGGGAAAATGACCTTGCTGTGGCTGGCCCGCAGTGTCAGGTCATCCACGGTGATTTCAATGGACTTGGTTTTGACCTGGGCCGATTCCATCTGGCTTGCCATAAAGCGGTCCCAGATAATTTTGTAAATCTTGAGCTGCTCGCCCGAAAGGAACTTTTGCATCTGCTCCGGGGTCCGATGGACAGACGTGGGGCGGATGGCTTCGTGAGCGCCCTGGACGTTCTTGCCTTTGCGTTCGTAGGTACGAGGTGTTTCCGGGTAGTACTCCTTGCCGTACTTTTCCAGGATGAATGCCTTGGCTTCCTCCTGCGCCTCTTCGGCGATACGGGTACTGTCGGTACGCATATAGGTAATCAAACCTTCGGTAACCCCATCGAGCTCCAAACCTTCGTAAAGCTTTTGGGCGATCTGCATGGTCTTTTTGACCGGGTAGCCGAAGCGGTTGCTGGCTTCACGTTGCAGAGAGCTGGTAATGAAGGGAGCAACCGGGTTACGTTTGCTGGTCCGCTCATTTACAGCCGTAATGGTGGCTTCTTTGGTTTCCAGTTTTTTCACAATGGCCTGGGCTTCATCGCCATTGGGAATCCGGGCCTTCTCACCGGCAACTTTGGTGAGGTCGGCGTGAAGAATGGCATCGTCTTTTTTCTTCGCCGCAAAATCCGTATGAATGGTCCAGTACTCTTCCGGCACAAACGCCTGGACTTCGGCTTCGCGCTCACAGATAATCCGAACCGCCACACTTTGAACACGCCCTGCCGAGAGCCCTTTGTTGACTTTTTTCCAGAGCAGGGGACTCAGCTTGTAACCCACCAGTCGATCCAGAACTCGGCGTGCCTGCTGGGCATCGACGCGTTTAAGATCAATTTCCCGAGGGTGCTTCAGGGCTTCTTTAATGGCGTTTTTGGTAATCTCGTGGAATTCAATGCGCTTGATGTCTTTTTTCGTATCCTCAAGCATCTGCGCAATGTGCCAGGCAATGGCTTCTCCCTCGCGGTCAGGGTCGGCTGCGAGGTAAATGACTTTGGCCCGTTTGGCAGCAGCTTGCAAATCATCGGCCACATCGGCTTTTTCGGCCAGGATCTCATAACTGGGGGCAAAGTTTTCCTCGATGACGACACCCAGCTTTTTCTTGGGCAAGTCACGAATGTGACCGACACTGGCCTTCACTTGAAAGTCCGAACCTAAAATCTTGCGAATGGTTTTGGCTTTGGCAGGAGACTCAACAATAACCAGATTCTTGCCAACCGCCTCTTTTTCGGAATCGGACTCCGACTCGGCTTCAAGAAGCTCGATATCGTCGTCATCCTCTGCCTTGGCTTTGGACTTGGGGCTGGCTTTGGTCTTGGCCTTGGCCGCTGTTTTGGGTTTGGTTGTTTTTGCTGTCTTTGCCATATTGCCTATTATTGAAGGACGTTTAAAAAAATTTCAAGCCCCCTTATTTTAAACGAGACTTGGATTCGTGCAAGTGGGAATTTTGAAGCGTCCCCTTGGACGGGCGATTTCAGCGATGACGCTTGTTCATAAAAGGCAATTTTCGAGAAGCCTTCTTCTTTATTCTGAATGTAGTAAGTTTGTGTGGTGTTCGTCCTGACAGAGGACACTGGAGGATGGCAATGCAGGTCCGAATTCTCAGGCAGCAAGGCTTAATCTCGGGTTTATCCGTTCAAAATAGGCCTTCTTCAATCCGTTATGGTGCAAAAAAGCGAATCGATCTTGCCGAGTATGAGCATTTGCCAGGACCATTGCATCGATATCTTGTGCCCCAGTCTCGCTGGAGCCGGTTTCGGAAATTGTTGGCCTGCAATTGGGCCCAATGGACCTCCTACCATCATTTGCCCCAGACCCCGGACGATTACCGAAATCTCATTCATCTCCGGAACGCTTACTTTCGGGCAACCCAGTTTGTTTGTGGAGTCAAGGGGGGCAAGGAATTCAAAATGGATCGCGAAGCCCTGGCGGCTACCGTTTATCAGGATATTGTGATTGGTGAGGCGTCCAAGCGGCTGTCGCCTGCCTTCAAAAACCGGAATCCCTTTATGGTCTGGAAGAACTTCGAGCAGACTCGGGATAAGGTTCATAAAGCCTTTGAAGGGGTCTTTCCCCGAGGGATTTTCGATACCTTCTGGTATCACGGGGGAAATACAGTGTTGACCCTGGATGCCTGGCTGCGAAAAGCAGTGAAAGGTCATACGAAAAAGCGCTTTGATTTGGGAGATTTGACCACGGCGCCCCAAATCATTCCTTTTGCCAATCAGGTGCCCATGTTTCTCGATGGGAAAGACCACACCAATGCTGGCCTGACCGCCTTTCTCGTCGAGCCGTCGTATATTGCTAAGCGTTACCTGGCGCAATTGCCTTTTTATCCCAAGTCCATCGAAAACGATCCGGAGAAAAGCAAACTATTCAAGACATTGATGCACCTGGAAACCGCCTTGGCCTGTGCACGGCATTATGTGCGAGGGATGAGCAAAGACGATTTTATCCGGAATGTCAAAACCCAGAGTGCCGTGATGGCCGAACTGGCCATTGTCCGTGTCGGCATTCAGCGCCTGCCCGACAAGTTTAAGGAAGCCTATCCCAAAACGCCCTGGAAGGCCATTTATGATATGGGATCCAAGCTGGTTCATCAGTTTGATACCGTAGACACAACGATTGTTTGGGATACCTTGACGAAACCGAAATTCCTGCCAACACTGCAGAAACAGTTGGGTGAGATGATTCAGGCCTTGGCACCGGATGTGCTGGAAGGAACAGCACATGTGGTAATGCCATCGCCTGAGGCCATGTATGATCGACTGGTTGAAGAAATACATGAGTAGGTTCATTCATTAACCTTGGGAGTAGAAGCCTACGCTGGTTTATGAGAAAATAAAAAAAAGTCCGTCAGTAAGCAACAAAGGGATGCTTTGAGCCATGAACTATGAAGCCCCCCAATGGGAAGACTGGGAAAATCGGTTCCGACAGCTGGCAGAACAGGCCACGTTGGTGACAGGCACCGCCGAAGCGGCAAAGATTCGCGGGGCCAAGCATTATTTGTGTCTCTATGGGGACAATGGATTGACGCCCGATGAAGAGTTTGCCGAGCTGGAACGGATGAGTAGCCAGACCAGCCAGTTGAAGCGAGTTGAAGTGGATACGTCCTACTGGCAGGATACGGTATTGTTTGTCCCCTCGCCCTAATCATTTTTTAAATATACGCTCTTCGTGTAAAGGACAAATTCCTAAAAGTATGCAACGATATCGGTCACGCTGAACGAGAGGATATTGATTTTGCAAAAGCAGCTCTTTGAGAAACACTTTACCCTGGATGAGGCGGTGCAGATGCTTCCCTTTGTCCAGGAAACTTTTGCTCAGGCCCATGCCGAGCTTAGTGAGCTTCGCGATGATATTATTCTCTACAAACGCATTCACCAGGTGAAAGAAGAAGAAGGGCATCAGGTTGTCTCAAAAGTGGATGACCCATCATCCCATGCCATTTCCGAGCTTTTGAATGCCAAGTGGCATTGCTACGAGGAATGCTTTTATCGCTGGGTCAATGTGCTGACTGAGCGCGGGATTCAGGTTCGTGATTTCAAAAAGGGATTAATTGATTTTCCCTATCGCGCCAAGAACGGGGCGGAGTATTTCCTCTGCTGGCACTTGGGAGAAGACGGCCTGTTTTACTTTCATGATGTTTATGAGGGGTTTACCGGGCGAAAACCGATCTCGCTGCTGCCCGAGTGAGTGTGTTATTTGTCGTTAACCCTGCCCCTAACACCGAATTTTAAAAAAGCCCCGCTCTCAGAACATTCAGTGAGCGGGGCTTTTAAATTGATTTCGGCGCTTATAGGGCCAGGAAGAAGATATCGCTGTATTCCTGCTCGTTGCCGTTGAGGGTAAACGAGGCGCCTTCTTGCTTCAATAACGCATTTTCTTGGTTATCGAAGTTTTCAATCATGGTTTTTTGGCCGTTGGATAACTTGATGTTGGTAATGCCGGCCTCGCTCAGGCTTGTTGCGTTGGCCGTTAAGCTGCCTCGCTTGATTTTGAGGCCAAACTCACGTTCCAGGGCAGCGAGTTCGTTGGCATCCAAATTGTCATCGTCATTAATAAGGCCCTGTTGTTTTGCTTTATTGGCTAAGGCTTGCAGGGCCTGATAGCCGTCTTCAAAGTTGTCAGGATTGCCGTCTTTGTCGATGTCACTGAATTGGCCGAACATTTCCTTGCCATCTTCGCCGGAAATGCCATCACCATCAGCGTCGAAGACCAGGATGGCATCGCCTTGGGCAATGTCATTCAGTTCTTCATCAGGCCCGTCTTCATCGGTCTGGCCATCGATGTTGAATTTAATCAGCGCT
The DNA here is from genome assembly GCA_041697335.1 of Vampirovibrionaceae bacterium NZW_1234. Classification (GTDB taxonomy): domain Bacteria; phylum Cyanobacteriota; class Vampirovibrionia; order Vampirovibrionales; family JAGQHJ01; genus JBGUGD01. The sequence goes on from JBGUGD010000009.1 coordinate 140,849, forward strand.
TCGGAAGTGCCGATGCCGTTGCCGTCTAAATCCAGAACGATGGGTGAAGCCAGTTTGGTGATTTTGACGGCTTCCGGTTTGCAATTATTCAAGTCAAACTCGCAGATGACTTTATTTTGCTTGAGACCTTGCTGGTGTTGAGCGTCGATAGATTTAACCAGTTTCTGAAGCAAGGCTGCACTGGCGGCATTCTTCCGGGGGCCGGCCTTGATATTAATGCCGTACAGTTTGTTCAATAGCAGGCGGGGTGCATCCTTGGCCTTGGGATCAATACCGGCGGCTTTGTAAAGCTCTGCTTGAATGGCGGCTTCACGCTTGGCAGCTTTGGGCTCATTTTTCAAGGTTGCGTTTAATCCTGTTGAAATCGTGAACTTGCCACTACCCGGCTGTAGGATGGGATTTGGAGGACACGGACAAGGAGCCGGTGTCGGCACGGGTACCGGAACGGGAACCGGGACCGGGGTGGGGGTTGGGACCGGTACTGGCGTTGGTGTTGGTACGGGCACCGGGGTTGGGGTCGGAACTGGCACCGGAGTGGGTGTCGGAACCGGCACGGGCGTTGGAGTGGGAACAGGTACTGGACTTGGTGTCGGTACCGGGCAATCAATCGGCATAGGGGATGGGCATGGTTTCACGGGCTTTTTACCGCCGAGACCCATCAGTTGGGTCATCAGCAACATCATAATCATCATGCCGAAGGAATCTTGTTGCGGTTGAGGCTGTGGTTGCTGGATGGTCCGGGTCATGGACAAATCCGGAATAACAAAGTTTTGCGGTCCGGGTCTATAGACCGATGTGGTGGTGCTACCGCCAAGAAGCCCTAGTGTCATACTGTCCAGGCCACTAAGTAAGCCTGTTAAATCAGAACCTGCAGAAGGGAAAGCCATGGTTGGGGAACCAAAGCCGGATAAAAGAGAAGATTGACCTGAAAATCCAGGCATCATGGATGGCATCATGCTCGTCATGCCAAAGGACGGAAATTGACTAAAACTCATAACGAAACTCACTCATATAACCTAACACTACGTATGTATATAAAAACAATAATTATTAATTTTGTGTTAATGTTTTAACGAATGTTACAAAAAGCTCTGTAAGGGCATCTCGCACCGCTGGTGCCGCTAATAGTATCGTCAATGGATTTTTTAGCAGACAAGGTTCCTGAATGTTACCTAAATAAAGTAGCTCCGGCGATTGTAGGGAATACTGCCGGAGCTACTGAGAAGAAAAATACTGGGGATATAAAGTGACTATTCTGTGATGAAGAACACGTCACCATATTCTAATTCTTGATCATTCCGTGTGAACGTGGCGCCGTCCTGTCTGAGTAACGCATTGTCACGACCATCAAAGTTATCAATAAAATTCTTTTCGCCCTTGGATAACTTGATGCTGGTAATGCCTGCGTCGCTTAACCGGGTAGCTTCAGCGTTCAGACTGTTAGCCTTGATCTTGAGACCAAAGTTTTGTTCCAGGGCGGCCAGTTCATTGGCATCAAGGACGTCGTCTTCGTTGACAAGACCTTGCTGACGGGCTCTATCAACGAGCGCATTGAGCGCCATAAAGCCATCTTCAAAGTCATTGACGTTGCCATCCCGATCGACGTCAGATGAATTGCCGAGAAGCTCTTTGCCGTTTTCGCCAGAGATGCCATCACCGTCAGCATCGAAGACAAGGACCGCATCACCTTGGGCAATATCATTCATCGTTTCGGTTCCTTCGGCACCATCAATGTCGAATTGGATTTTGTTTTCGGAGGTGCCGAGGCCATTGCCGTCAAGGTCAAACACAATGGGCGAAGTCAGTTTAACGGTTTTGACTGCTTCATCACGGAAGGCATTGAGATCAAACTCACAAACGTATTTTTTATCGGCAATGCCTTTCTGGAATTTCTTATCGATGTCTTTCACAATCTTATCCAGAACCTGCTCCAGCTTGGCGGGGTAGCCCTTACCGGAGGTGTTGTCGACACCGTAAATTTTCTTCAGGAGTTCCCGTGGTCCGTCTTTGGGATCCAGGCCTGCGGCTTTATACAGTTCATTCTTGATTAAGGCTTCACGCTTGGCGGCATTGGGTTCTGCTTTCAAAGCGTTGAAGGTACCTTGTGAGATGGTGACTTTACCGCTGCCGCGAACCAGGATGGGGTTGGGCGGACATAAATCTTTAGGTGGAACCGGGGTGGGTACCGGTACGGGGACAGGTGTCGGCACCGGAACAGGAACCGGGGTGGGTACCGGTACCGGAGTGGGTACGGGTACTGGCGTGGGAACGGGGTAGGGTTTCCCTTTACCACCTTTACCTTTTGTGCCGATTAATTGAGTCAGCAGGAGGACCAGCATCATCTGGCCAAGCATATCTGGTGAGTTGGGTTGGGGGCTGGGCTTTGGGAAGTTATATTCCGGGCCGGGATTGGGGGGCGTGAAAAGAGCCGACCCAATGGCACTGCCGCTTAAACCACCGATAAAGCCGCCCAGGCTTCCTCCAAGAAAGCCACCGATACCGCTCCCGATGGGACCGCCAATACTGCTTCCCATTCCCATGGAACCATCCAGAATGGAGGGGGGAATAATAATGGGGGGCATCATTTGAACGTTGGGCGTTCCAATGCTCGGGCCACCATAAAGGGATGGCTGCGAACCCATGGAACCTGCGGGGAACATAGATGTCAAACCTAACGAAACAAAAGGGCTTAAATTCATGGCGAAACTCTCACTTTTATACGACCTAACTCTCTATGTTTTTATAAAAACAAACATTAAGAATTTCTTTGTTATTTTGTAAACAGATATTAAATCGATGATGCGAGAGATCGCTTTTATCAGCCTGGGCTGAAGTAAGAAGACCATGACAAAAAGAAAAAAGCAGGCTGTCTATCAAGGAAACCACCTCTGCCTGCTTTGGATGCGGAATCAGCACATCCGAAAGGGAATGATGAATTGTGAGGTTAATGGGAAATCGGTTTTTGAGCCAGACTGGATAATTTCTGGATTCGTTTCTCAATGCCTCGACGTTCGGATTCGGGCATTTCGGGGTTTAGCCCCAAGTAGAATTGATAGGACTGGGCGGCCTTATCGTACTGTTTTACCCGCTCGTAAAGCTTGGCTAAGGACAGACGAGTTTCGGGCTGTCTGGGATTTTTCGCCAGGGAATCTTCGTAAAAATCAATGGCACTGGTCTTCTGACGCCAGTTGTTTAATGCTTTACCCAGGCGCAGATTTTTATCGGCTTCAGTCTGTGCCGCTGCAATCCGCTTTAAACCACGACTCGCCTTAACATTATTGGGTTCAACGGCCAGCACCTTTTCATAGGTTTCCTGTGCTAAGGGTAAATTACCATTGATGCGAAGAACATCCCCCAGGGTGAGCAACTTTTCAGTGTCACGTCCTGCTTTTTGGATGAGGGTTTGGAAGACGGCATCAGAATCCTCGTATCGGCCCAAGCTCAGCAATGCTTCCCCTTGCAGAATCTGTTGTGTGTCGTTGCTGGCAGGCTGGCTTAGAATATGCTCCAGCTGTGTTTTTGAAGCATGGGGTTGCCCGGATAATTGATGCAATCGTAATGAGGCTAAGTGCAAGCGCAAGTCATTCGGATTAAGGCGAAGTGCCTCTTCAACCGCTGCTTCCGCTGCTAATAGCTGATCGTCATTTCCCAGCACACTGCCTGAGGTGGCGTTGTTTTGAGAGACCACCATCAGAGATTGGCTTAACCCTTGAAGAGCGTCCGGATCTTGCGGGTTGATTTGCAAGGCTTCACGATAATATTGTATGGCCTGGTCCGGCTTATCCACAGTAAGGGCAAGGTGACCCAACTGGTTGCGGATGCCGGGGTGTTTGGGGTTGATGTTGAGAGCACTCTTTAATTCGGCCATGGCCAGTTCGCCATCACCGCGGTGATCCATAATGGCGGCGAGACCCATATAGGAGGGCATAAAACCGGGGTTTGCATGGATGGCTTTGCGATATGTGGCAATGGCTGCTGGGTAGTTTCCTTGCAAATTATAAGCATCTGCCATGCTGCTGAGCACGGAGGCATTGTTGGGGTTCAGCGCCAAGGCCGTATTGAGCGACTTCAGTGCCGCATGGGGATTTCCCTCCCGTAACAGGACTTCGCCCATACGGTAATGGGCCATGTAGTTTTTACTGTTCAATTGAATGGCTTGTTGATACATCGTCTTGGCGCCAGTGATGTCCCCACTGTCCAAGGCGGAAATCCCTTTATTCATCATGGCTTCCGCATATTTGGGGTCCAGTCGGAGGGCTTTATCAAATTCGCCCATCGCCTCGCGATGACGCCCCAGATACCGGTATGTGACACCCAATTGATTATGGGCTTCCGGGGAGGCCGGATCTAACGCCGTTGCATATTCCAATTCCGTTCGAGATTGATTCAGAATGGTTTCGCGTTGGGCTCGATACACCATGTCGGAAGAGGCCGTACGGTTGCGATAAACCACGCCCAAGGCGACGTGAGCCATCATATTATCCGGGTCTTTTTGAAGAACCTGATTGGCATTTTTCTCAGCCGCATCCAGTTTATAAAGCTCTGCTTGGGCTAAGGATAGTGCACTTCGGAGATTGATGTTGCTTGGGTTTTTCTTAAGCGCCGTCATCAAACGGGTTTCTGCTTTGTCATATCGACCGGTTTGCATTTCCATATCGGCCAAGTGATAGTCCCGTCCCCAGGAAACCCCGGTTTTATAATGAGCGGGGTCTGCAGTTGCCATGAGGTCAATGGATGCCATCGACCAAAGCATGAGGCTGGTCATTAAGAGGACTTTTGTCTGGATTACCGGTTTCATGGAATCATCTCCCGATTGATACTAACGGATGTGGTGACTTCATCAGAAATTCAACGCCCAGGCAATTGCAAGGCAGGGGGATCTGTTTTGACCATGCCCGGCAGACGTTTGAACAAAGAGAGTCAGGAAAAGAAAAATGGCAAAGGGAGAGAACCTTTGCGCAGAGGGAAAAAGTGAAAGGAACAGTCACGACATGGATGAGTGCGTGTAGCATCTAAGGAAACCTGTTACCGTTGAACCAAAATAACTGTTGACCCACGCCCCTGATTGGCAATCCAGCCTCCGGCTCGCGTGAAGTTCCCGCGATGCGGGTGATCGTTGCCGATGCGCACCCAAGGGACAACGGGCATTGGATAGGCTGCGGCACGATAGCGTGCTGGAGCAACACATTGTTTGTTTCGTTTGTATTTCCCATGGGGGTGAGGCTTTTTGTAAAAGCCGGGGTCATTGCAGACAAGTCGGCCAAAAACATCCGTGGTGCAATGCAGTGCATGGGCGCGAGCCGGTGTGTTTAGCAACGAAACAATTGACGTCAGAATGACAAGTCCGATGAAGCCATTTCGAAGATGCCGATTCATTCCGAATAATCCTCCTTACCCGACAGCTTGGACAGCCAAGGGTGTGTTATTACCCCATCATCTTAGCGATCCCGACGGTCTGTGCCATTCCACTGTGGTGTGTTAGACCGGTCTTAATTTCGCAATGGGTGGGTTAGACCATGGTATTAAGACTGCGACATGAGGCGTTTCTTCACTCAGGCAAAACGTTATCTCCGGCCCCGTTTGAATCGGAGTCGGTTCTTTGATAATGCGAGGCTGCTAATCAGACAATTTTTTCGTTAATGGCTTTAATTGCTGCCTGCACCCGGTCGGCGACACAGAGCTTGCCTAGAATACTACCCACATGCGCTTTTGTGGTGTGGATGCTGATGTGCAATGTTTCGGAAATGTCCTGGTTATTCTTGCCCTGGACGATGAGCTGCAGCACTTCCCGTTCTCGTTCTGTTAAATCGGCAATCAGTTTATTGTCTTTCGATGGCGCCTGAACGCTGGACGCTGGGGCGGAAGGGGGTGGCTCACCCAGTGACGTTAATACCACGGATGCGATTGCCGGATCGAGCCAGGCTGCTCCTTCATAAACAGTTTCAATGACGTGTGCCAGGCGGTGCGGCTTGATGTCTTTCAAGGCATAAGCTTGGGCTCCGGCGCCGAGTGCGGCCAAAACTTCTTCCGGTTGGTTATGGGATGTCAGAATTACGATTTTGATGTGGGGCCAACGTTGGCGTACCTCTTGGGCCATTTCAATCCCGTTCATGTTGGGCAAACCCAAGTCCAGAACCAGCACATCCACTTCGGTCGACTCCAATTGCTGCAGGGCATCCTCTGCAGATTCGGCTTCACCCACAAATGTCATGCCGTCGAATTCCTGGAGGGCCGATATGAGTCCCATCCGAATCAGGTAGTAGTCTTCAACCAGAAAAAGACGAATTGGACGAGTGGTCGTGTTGGTATCAGCTGGAACGGTCATCTATCACATTCTCAATTTCCCACGTATAATAATAATTTATAGATCATGGTCTGCTGTGTCCAGTAGCCTTTTGGAAAAGCAATGGTAAGACTAATGTGGGAGTAGAATGAAAGCGATTTCCCCAAAATCTCCGACAATTTTTTCACTCGGGCTGGCTGTCTCGATAGTACTCATGAGTTTGCCGCTTTGGGGCGTCGCTCCTGTGGAAGCGGCTCGCAAATACTATCCCCCCGGCTTCAGGCCAGCCGATGTTGCTGAGGGCGCTTCCTCACCTGCCGAGGCATCACAGGGCGAAAAAACGAATCCCCAGGCTCCGCAGACAACCATTATTAAAACCGTTCCCGTGAAAGTTCTGGTCCATCCAAAGCCGCGTGATCCACTGTTGGTTATGCTGGATGAATACCGATATACGGATGCATTACGGCTAATTGAATCCCGATTGAAGGAAAAACCGGCGGATCCTGATTTGCGGTTGACCTATGCCACTATTTTGACCCGAGTGAAGGAAGTTGATAAAGCGGCTGCTGTGTATAAGGCTTTAACTGCCAAATCCTACGCCAAATCCATTCGGGAAAAAGCATTTGTCGGGCTTGGAGACCTGGCATATCAATCGGAATCTCTCGACCCGAAAGCCTCACTGGACGCCGCAGAAACGGCCTATACTCAGGCACTCCATCTGAACCCCCGATCGGTGTCAGCGTTGATTGGTTTGTCCCAGGTATCTCTTGGGCAGGATGAGATTATACAGGCTCAAAGCTGGCTTCAGAAGGCAGTTGCAATCTCGCCGTCATCTTTGGAAGTGTCTTTGGGTAAAAGCAAATTATTGCTGCGGCAAGGCAAGCCCAAAGATGCCATCGTGATTTTGAATAGAGTCCGACAAACAGCGCCCAGGAATGCGGGGTCGGCATTATTATTGGGGCGTGCCTATTTCGATGATGGCCGGATGGATGACGCCATCATTACTTTAAAGCGAGTCTTGGAACAGGATCCTGATAATCCAGCAGCACTCAAGTTGATGGGGTTGGCTTATAACGAAAAGCAAAAGCCTAATGATGCCGAAATGACTTTGAAAAAAGCCATCGCCTTCAACCCGAACGATGCACAAGCGGTGGCCCAGCTGCTGGCCCTTTATGATCAACGTGGACAAGTCTCTCAGGCTTTGGACTTGTTACGCACCCAGGTGCAGGCACAGCCCAAGCTGGTGACCTATAAAGTTCAGTTGTTGGATAGGCTGAATCAAACACAACAGTGGGACGAGGCTTTTCGCTTGGGAATGGCGTGGCTGGAACCCCTGGTTTCTGCATCGGAGCAAAGTAAAGAAGAAAAAGTGGAAATTGATAGTCTTCTGGCTGGCGTGACCCAGGCTATGTTTCAAGTGCAAAAACCAATGCTGGACAGGCAATTATTTTACTCTGCATCCGCTGTAACAGCATTGAGAAATTATCTTCAGTTCCGTCACCAGGAATCCCCGTCGGATTTGAAGTTGGCCTTATATCTGCTGCGAGTTGACCCTTTGACCCCAATCCAGCTTACCGATAGTGATCTGGGGAAGACCAATCAAATGGAATCGCTCTCTGAGGCGGTTCAACTGGCCTTCCTGCTGGGTCGTCAAAATCTTCGCACCCAACTGTTGACTCAATTTTTGAGTAAGGCCCCATTGGAAGAGTCTTCTTCCCTGAGGCTTGTCAGGGACCTGATGGGATTAGGCGATTTTGATGGGGCGCAGATGATTACTCAGGTGCTTTTACAGCAAAAGCCTGACCTGAGTGATGCAGTTCGTTTATCAAAAGACATTCAGGATGCACAAACCCTTGCCCAAGAACAGATCCGTGGGTTTCAGGTTATGCCGGGGCGGATGCCACCCTCGCAATGGCGTCATAATGCTGAAGAGGCCTTGCGTGTCTCTGGCGGGAACGGTCGTTTGCATGCGGCTTTGGCAGACTTTCTTTTAGAGAGAAAAGAGTATTCTCTGGCTCTGACTCAACAACAGTTGGCGGCTCAATATGCGCCATCCGAGTCTGAGCGGGCGCGCTGGTTAAAAAAGCTGGAAAAGACGCGACAGCGCATTAATAAACGTCGGTAAGTTCCGGATGAGAATGAATCCTGTTTTCTGCGCGACCTAAAATCGCTATTGTAGCCTCACATAACCGGACCCGTCTTCACATACGCAAAGGCGTGTATAATAAACAAATAGATGATGCACGATTGCGGAGAAGTTTTTCCGGTGAAGATCAAAATCAAGGAAGTCGCCCAGGAAAAAAAGGATTGGAGCCTTTATCGCTTGGCAAAAGAGCTTGGCTTGCCTCAGCAAACGGTGTATTCATGGGCCAGTGGGCGCACACAACCGTCCTATGAGAATATGGATCGCCTTTGCGATATCCTGGATTGTAGTGTCGGTGAACTGTTTGAGGCAGAGCCGGTCCAAAAAAAGCTGTTTTAACCACGCTATCGATTTGCTTCGATAAAAACACGATGAACGTCAGATTTGGTATGCCATTTTGGAACTACCACGGGTCTGAGTCCTTGGGTTTGATTGGATAAATGGACTGGATGATGCCGTTGCCGTCAAGGACAAAATACGCCTGGGCCATATACAATACCCGTGGCCCTTGGACAGGAGAAATGGCAGGCAAGAGCGTCGGATTGGCAAACTCTTGGGGGCTGCCAGCCAAATGTTGTGCGTTTTTTTGAGAAGCGTTCATTGTGGCTGGCTGACCCGGATAAATAGCCGGTAGAAGATCTTTGGTAACATCGTCATCTACAGGCATGGGACGGCTGAGATCTTCTTCAACCAATGCCTCAGGCATGTCATTGGCTTGAATGGTCTGGCCATTGCTTGCAATAGGTAGGTTGACCGTATTGTACTCCAGTGTTCGCCCTATTAAATCTGACTTGGGAATTGATTTATCAATGATTAACACGTGATTGCCATGTACCCCGGCAATGACTTTGGGGTGCAGCACCAGATCCCCGGCCTTGTTTCGAGTCTTGATGACAGGATGATTTCGATTGTCAATGGTCAAAATTTCTTTGTGCCGTAATCCACCTTGGTAATCGACCTCGACATCGCCAAAGATGGTGCGATAAATCCGAGTAATCTGGAGGTCACTCTGTTGTTCAATGTCAGCATAATGAAGGCCGTTTTTTCGTGTTTGCGAGAAGCAATTGGACGTCTTACACGCTTTTTTCAGGGCTGATGGAATTGGTGGTGGCGGAGCCAGGAGGGGATTATTAGACAAACTGCTCAGATAGTCCTTAACCATAGGGTTGACGGAATTTGTCTGATGGCGTGATGCGTTGAATTCTTCTGGTGCACTATGTGCCGAGGCACTTTGGCTGCGGTCGATTAATACCACATTTAAATCCACATCATCGCCATCGGGTGTCTTAGCAGCCATTGGCTGAGGTTTAGAGAGATCCTCTGGTGTGAGAGGCGCCATCAGGGGTGTGTTAAAGACTTGCTTTGCATAGTCTGTAGAGAGAGATGAACCGGAGGATGATGGTGTTGTCATCCAGACAGGTCCATCCTGCGCAGCGTTCGATGCACCCGGTATAAACAATAAGCTGCATAGGGAAAACACAACAGAGAGTTCAGGCCAACGATGCTTTAACATACTGCCCCTCCATGAGATGAATGGAACTTGGGTTAAGTATAGTTTGGGCTGCTGTCACGCCAATTCCCGGGTTAGGTAGTTTCAAAAAAGGGCAAGAGGGTGATGCCGGTGGAGCCGACACATCGTTTAATGGCTTATGCCCGCATACTCTTTAATAGAGAAATATAAAAGGAAGAGAAGGTCTCTGGGAAAGGCTCAGTTGGCTAAATGTTTTGAACTTCCCTCTATTCAGGTGGTCAGGTTCCGGGTAACATAAAGGCATTGTCAGAGATAGCAATCCCAAGAGGATAGTGATTCAAGAGAGGAATCTTTATGTCGCATCAAAAAGTTATTATTATCGGCTCCGGTCCGGCCGGGTTGACGGCCGCATTATATACGGCCCGAGCCGGATTGGCTCCGCTGGTTCTGGAAGGTCTTCAGCCTGGAGGGCAGTTAACCACCACCACCGATATTGAGAACTTCCCTGGATTTCCCGAAGGTATTATGGGGCCCGAATTAATGGATAAAATGCGGGATCAGGCCAAACGCTTCGGAGCCCAGTGTCAGTTTGAAATTGTCACTGAAGTCGATTTCAAGACGAGACCGTTTAAAGTCACTGCGGAAGATAAGACCTACACGGCTGACACGGTGATCATTGCAACCGGAGCCAGCGCCAAGTGGATTGGTTTGCCTTCGGAACAAGCCTTAATTGGTCATGGTGTTTCATCGTGTGCCACGTGCGATGGCTTTTTCTTCCGAGGAAAAGAAATTGTCGTGGTGGGCGGTGGCGATACCGCGATGGAGGAAGCGAATTTCCTCACGCGTTTTGCCTCAAAGCTCACAGTCATTCATCGTCGTGATGAGCTTCGGGCCAGTAAGATTATGCAAGAGCGTGCGTTTAACAATCCGAAGATATCGTTTATTTGGGATACGGCTGTGGAAGAAGTCCTCGGTAACAAAGAAACCGGTGTGACAGGCTTGAAGCTGAAAAACCTGAAGACCGGAGAACAATCGGAATTCAAAACGGATGGGCTATTTGTCGCCATCGGCCACAAGCCGAACACGGATATTTTCAAGGACCAGATTGAACTGGATGCCAACGGGTACATTGTGGTGAATCCGGGTGGTGTCAATACCAATATTCCCGGGGTCTTTGCTTGCGGCGATGTTCAGGATCACCGGTATCGCCAAGCCATTACCGCTGCCGGAACCGGGTGTATGGCCGCCATGGATGCTGAAAAATATCTGGAAGCGCTTGAAGCCGAACATTCTCAATCTGTTTCGGTTTAGCGAACTGACTGAATAATACGACCCTATTTTTGAAAAATCAGGGAACAATCACTTTTGAAAACGTCTCTATAAATATAGAGGCGTTTTCTTATGACAAGCCCTTCAAAATCGGAAAAGCAGTTCTGAAGAAGAGTTTGATTGTTAAGAAATATTACATAAGGTATCCTGTGATCACGGATGAAGAGGCTAAAGTAGTGTCTGGTCGGGTCTTTATTCCTCTTTCTAGAGAAAATATATGTCCCTTTCATCATTTAATGAAGCAATGCCATCTGTTTTGACTTTTGCCCTACAGGCTACCCAACAGTAGGAGCCTCATCCAAAAACCAGGAAAACGAAAGATTCACGGTTTTAAAAAGAAATTTTCAAAAAAACCTTGAACTTTTTTAGAGCGTTGTGCAGAATATGTTAACTGACATTGATGGCAGTCGCCCCTGCTTCGCAGAA
>JBGUGD010000009.1:155000-157414 GCA_041697335.1 Vampirovibrionaceae bacterium NZW_1234
TCCCCTAGTAGCGGCGAGCGGACGGGGAAGAGCCTAAACCTTGTATGTGTCATAGCCTGTGGGCGTTGCATACAGGGGGTCGTGGGATCACAGTCCAGGGACCACAGAACCTGGCAAGAGTCAAAAATTACATTGTTATCTGAAGTGAGCTGGAAAGCTCCGCCATAGAAGGTGATAGCCCTGTCGGGAAAAGCAATGTAACTCTTGCTGTGACACCCGAGTAGCACGAGACACGTGAAACCTCGTGTGAATCTGCCAGGACCATCTGGTAAGGCTAAATACTGCTAGTAACCGATAGTGAACCAGTACGGTGACGGAAAGGCGAAAAGAACAGTGGAAAGCTGAGTGAAATAGAACCTGAAACCGTGTGCTTACAAGCAGTTAGAGCCCTATTGATAGGGTGATAGCGTGCCTGTTGAAGAATGAGCCGGCGAGTTATCTTATGTTGCAGGTTAAGGGGTTAGTACCCGGAGCCACAGGGAAACCGAGTCTGAATAGGGCGATTTATTGTAACATGAGATAGACCCGAACCCGGGTGATCTAACCATGGCCAGTATGAAGCGTGGGTAACACCACGTGGAGGTACGAACCCACGAATGTTGAAAAATTCGGGGATGAGTTGTGGTTAGGGGTGAAATGCCAATCGAACCCGGAGCTAGCTGGTTCTCTCCGAAATGCATTGAGGTGCAGCGTCGTCATTATCTTACCGGGGGTAGAGCACTGGTTCGGTGCGGGCCCTAGAACGGGGTACCAAATCGAGATAAACTCCGAATACCGGTAATGTCAGTTGACGGCAGTGAGACCTAGGGAGCTAAGTTCCTAGGTCAAAAGGGAAACAGCCCAGACCATCGGTTAAGGTCCCTAAATTGATGCTAAGTGGTTAACGAGGTGATACTACATAGACAACCAGGATGTTGGCTTAGAAGCAGCCACCATTAAAAGAGTGCGTAATAGCTCACTGGTCAAGTGGTGTTGCGCGGAAAATTCGTGGGACTAAGCATCATACCGAAACTATGGATTTGTACGCTTTGCGTGCAGATGGTAGGAGAGCGTTCTGTTGTAGGTTGAAGCCAGATCGATAAGGACTGGTGGACGAAGCAGAAGTGAGAATGTCGGCTTGAGTAGCGAAAACATTGGTGAGAATCCAATGCGCCGAAAACCCAAGGATTCCCACGGCAGGCTCGTCCGCGTGGGGTTAGTCGGAACCTAAGCTGAGGCTGAAAAGCGTAGGCGATGGACAATCGGTTGATATTCCGATACTACGGGTAGTTCGTTATGCAGCTGCGGGGTAACGCAGGAGGCTATGTACGCAAGGTCGATGGAATGCCTTGTCTAAGCGTGTAGGTAGTTCAGGTAGGAAAATCCGCCTGGACGTTAAAAACTGAGACGTGATGGGGAGGCTCTACGGAGTCGAAGGTACAGACGCCACACTGCCGAGAAAACCCTCGCAAGCGAGAACTATTCGTATCCGTACTGTAAACCGCCACAGGTGGGTAGGTAGAGAATACCAAGGCGCGCGAGATAACCCTCCCTAAGGAACTCGGCAAAATGGTCTCGTAACTTCGGGAGAAGAGACGCCCTGGTACCGTGTAAGCGATTCAGCTGAAGCGGGATAGGGTCGCAGTGACCAGTCCCAGGCGACTGTTTACCAAAAACACAGGTCTGTGCTAAGTCGCAAGACGACGTATACAGGCTGACGCCTGCCCAGTGTCGGAAGGTTACGTGGAGAGGTTAGCCGCAAGGCGAAGCTTTGAAACTAAGCCCCGATGAACGGCGGCCGTAACTATAACGGTCCTAAGGTAGCGAAATTCCTTGTCAGGTAAGTTCTGACCCGCACGAATGGCGTAACGATCTGGGAACTGTCTCAGGGAGGGACTCGGTGAAATAGGAATGGCTGTGAAGATACGGCCTACGCATGCCAGGACAGAAAGACCCTATTGAGCTTTACTCTACCTAGGAATTGAATTTTGACTGTGGTTGCGCAGGATAGGTGGGAGACTTTGATACGGAGGTTTCGGCTTCCGTGGAGTCGTCGTTGAGATACCACTCTTCCACAGTTGGGATTCTAACATTCAGCCACAAATGTCTGGCGGATGGACAGTTCCTGGCGGGGAGTTTGACTGGGGCGGTCGCCTCCTAAAAGATAGCGGAGGCGCCCAAAGGTTCCCTCAGGCTGGATGGAAATCAGCCAAAGAGTGTAAAGGCAGAAGGGAGCTTGACTGTGAGACTTACAAGTCGAACAGGGACGAAAGTCGGGCTTAGTGATCCTGCGGTTGAGAATGGAATCGCCGTGGCTCATCGGACAAAAGTTACCATAGGGATAACAGGCTGATCTCCCCCAAGAGTCCACATCGACGGGGAGGTTTGGCACCTCGATGTCGGCTCGTCGCATCCTGGAGCGGTAGTACGTTCCA